>NC_016024.1:1395431-2683362 GCF_000226295.1 Chloracidobacterium thermophilum B | reverse complement strand
GACCAAACCCTTGACAATCAACGCTGAGCGCGGCAGATGCCGAGCTGTCTTCAACCGGGAGAAAGGAAGTTTTCCACAGGTTTTCCACAGATGCTCCACAGGCCTGTGGAAATCTTTGGCATAATCCCTAAAGTCTTTTTTTGCAGTTATTTGGAGATAATGAAAAGTCGTTGTCCGGCGTTCAACCTAGCACATGGAAAGCACAGCGACAAGAAAAATCCACAGGCAACCCAGGGAGTTCAGCCCACTGGCGACAAGATTCCGGGAGGTAGGCACAAAATGACAGGAACGAAATTCTGGCTCGTGGTTGGTGTCACCCTTCTTGTTCTGCTCCAAGGTACATCACTCGGCCTGGATGGGCAGGAACGCACGCCCAAGCGTCCCCCGAAAGCCAACCCATCAGCAACACAGGACGAGGTGTTCACCATAGATACCAGCCTGGTGGTTCTCGATGTGGCTGTTTTCGACCAGGACAATCGCTTTGTCGGCGATCTGCGCAAGGAAAACTTCCGTGTCTATGATGAACAGGTGGAGCAGCAAATCGAGTACTTCAGCCGCGATGAAGCCCCGGTGAGCCTGGGATTCGTCGTGGATACGAGTGGTTCCATGCGTCCACGACGGACGAAGGTGATCGAAGCCGTGAAGTTTCTCGCACGTGCGGCAAAGCCAGGCGATGAGTTCTTCCTGGTGGACTTCAAGAACAGGGCTGAGCTGGCTGAAGAGTTTACACCGCGGCCGGCAGACATCGAGGATGCCGTGGACAACATCGTGTGGGGGGGCGGAACAGCCCTGCTCGATGCCATTCAGCTTTCTGCCGAGTACGCCGACAAGGAGGGGAAAAACCGCCGCAAGGCAATTGTCGTCTTCTCTGACGGCGATGAGCGGGACAGCTACTACGACCGCAAGCAGATGCTCAAGCTGCTTCAGGAGTATCAGGTACAGGTCTATATCGTCGGCTTTCCCGATGAAGATGACGATGGCGGTCTGTTCGGCCGCTCGACACGGAAGCGTTCCGTCCAGCTCATCCAAGATATTGCCAAGGAAACTGGCGGCCGTGCCTTTTTCCCGAAGACGCTGGACGAGCTTCCAGAAATTGTGCGTACCATCAATGCCGACCTGCGTACCCAGTACTCAATCGGGTTTGTTCCGAGCCAAGGCCTGCAAGGCGGGGGCTTTCGGCGCGTCACCGTCCGGGCTGAGGATGGAAAGCGCAAACTCGTGGTACGTACCCGCTCTGGCTATACCCCGCGCAAGGGTGACTGACCACTCCACGGTAACTGCCGGCAACTGTGGATAATGAACTCCCCTGCCTGTGGAAAAACTGTGGAAAACCATGAAGTAAAAGCCCCGGCTTGCTTTCCCCACCTTCCCTGCTGGTTGATCTGAGAAGATAAGCCGCTTGTTTTCCAATACTTATAGACACGTAGCCAAAGTCTTTTCACCAGGGGAGGAAAAGCAGAGCTGTGGAAAACCTGTGGAAAAAAGTGTCTAACCAGTCTTTCCCTGAGTACTTGCGGGCAAGCTGCGGCCGTTATGCCGGGAGCTGAGACCTGGCACCGAAGACAAATCCATAGGTCATGTCTGTCAGGCAGGTGATGTAGGGCGGCCAGTCTTTCTCTGGCAATTCGTCTTCAAAGACGCATTTGCGGGCAACCGCCTCGACGGCGTGGACGATGGTTGTCGCTGCCGTGTGCGGATCGGTCAGGCCCGTCAGTCCCAGCGCCATCGCCTTGCGGAGCAACTTCTCCAGGTTTTCTACGGATTCTTCCATCAGGCGCCGGCACAGCGCCCCGACGGCTTCATCCTTGGGAGCCAGGTCGTAAATGAGACGGGTCAGCCCTGGCGTCGCCGCCTTGTTGGCAAAGGTGCGGTGAATACAGCGTTCAATACAACCCCGGAGGTCGCCGCCAGTCAGGTCTTCTTCAGTGAAATTGCTGAAGACGGCATCCAGACGTTCGGCAATAAGCTGCTCAAACAGCAAAAGTAGAATCTGCCGCTTGTCTGAGAAGTAGGCATAAAACGACCCAATGCTGACACCGGCTGCCGCCGCGATGTCATTCGAGGTCGTTTTCTCGAAGCCTCGTTCCTCGAAAAGCTGGGCGGCAGCCAGGATGAGCTTTTCACGGGTGCGACGGCTGCGTTCCTGCTTCGGTAGTGCAACTCCAAGCTCTGAGCCAATAGTCAGAGAGCATTTCGTAGGCGCGCTCATGATTCGTATCGGAAAGACCGGTCAGGCTGGCCCTTCATCCTAGCAAAGGGTTGTGTGTCGCTTCCAAAACATTTTTCAGGCCAGGTTTTCAGCACTGCAGGTGAGAAGCCGGAAGAAGGGGCTTGTAAAATATGAACCTAAGCTCATATTCTGGTTATACAGGTGATATGAACAAAAGCTCAGCTTCATGTCACATCGAACACAGCCCAAAAAACCGCAGCGCGGTTGACAAAAGGAGTGAAAGCCATGCGACAGGTCATGTTGGTTTCTCTGGCCCTGGTGTTGCTGAGTCTTCCCGTTTGGGCGGCCAAACGGAAGCGGGAGACGGTAATCCCACGGGATTGCACTGTCCAGGGGCAGGAAGTGAAAACAGGCACGTACACGCTTGAGTACGACGACGAACAACCCGGTGAGTTGATCATTCGGAATGGCAGCCGGGAGGTGGCCCGGACGAGCTATACCCTGGTCGAGCTGCCGAAGCCGGCAACGGCCGACACGGTGGTGTTCACAAACAAGGACGGCACCCGCAGAATTGCCCGCATCGAAATGAAAGGCTCCAAAATGGCCCTTCAGATCGAATAATCCAGCCGGACATCTGTTTTCTGCCGACAGGCAACCGACAATGACAGGCTGGTAACGACCCCAGTTGGGGGAGTTGCCAGCCTGTCTTGGTTCAGGGTGGAGTTACCGATTCGGCGTCGTGCGCTCCCGGCTTTTCCACACATCCAGGTCAAAGCGCTGCTCACGGTTGGCTGTTCGCCAGGCCGTTGCATAGACCAGCTTGGTGATGCGGGCCATTTTCTCGAAATCAATCTTGTCCACCGTGTCGGTCGGTCGGTGGTAGTCGGCATGCAGGCCGGTGAAATAGAAAACAATCGGGATGCCGCGCTTGGCGAAGTTCCAGTGGTCGCTGCGGTAGAAAAGCCGCATCGGATGCGCTTCGTCATTGTAGGTGTAGTCAAGCCGAAGCTGGACTGTGGCGGCATTGGTCTGCTCGCTCAGCTCAAAGAGCTGGCGGCTGTGTTTGTCCGGCCCGATGAGGAAGACACTGTCGCGGTCGGTCAGTTCGGCATTTTCACGCCGGTCGTCACCGGGCGGGCGGGAGCGGCCGATCATGTCTATGTTGAAGTTCGCCACAATGGCTTCCAGCGGCACGAGCGGTTCCTGATCAGTAAAGTAGCCTGAGCCAAGCAGGCCCATTTCCTCGCCGGTGTTGAACAGGATGAAGATCGAGCGTTTTGGGCGCTCACCTTCGGCAAACACCCGGGCCAACTCCAGAACGGCTGCCGTGCCGGAGCCGTCGTCGTCGGCTCCGGGAAAGATGACGTCACCCTGCGCCGGCAGGTGGTCATAGTGGGCACTGAGAACGACGTACTCGTGTTTGAGCTTGGGATCAGCGCCATCGAGGATACCGACGACATTCTGGCCGTATTCGACCCGTTCGTTTTCAGTCGTGCGGATGGTACAGCGGCGCTGGGCAGCAACGGATGGCAATGCTGCGCCGGTTCTGGCTGCCTCGTGTACTTGTGCGAGGGTGAGGTTGAACGGGGCCAGAAAGGACTCAGCCGCGGCTGGACTCAGCAGGAAGGTTGGAATGGCTGGCTGACCCGGTGTTGTAGCAGCGGCTTTCGGGCGCACGCGCGGGACAGACCGGCGGCGGGCGTACGCCGCTGCCTGGTCCCAACCCGCGGCCAGCTTTTCGTCCGGGACAAACAACATGGCCCGTGCGCCATGTTCCAGAGCAGCTTTCTCGCGCCAATCGTTTGGCAGGCTTTCCCCGGCCAGAACATCCGGCGTGCCGCTTGCCAGGCAGAGAACAATCCGTCCCTCGGCATTGACCATCTGGTAAGCATCCATTTTTGGGTGGGATGCCCCGTACCCAACAAAGACCATCTCAGCTTCCAGCGACAGATTGGGCAGGGTTGCCGCCGGATCGCGCAGAATGAAGTCCTCGCCATGGACAAAGGGTTTTGGGGCACCCTCCAGCATCAGCCTGGAGTCCTGCCCGCCGGTTCGCGTCACAAAGGGAATTTTCTGGAAAAATGAGCCATCGGTGGCCGCCCCCCGGTAGCCGAAGGCTTCGAGTTGGGCAGCCAGGTAACGCGCTGCGATGCGATTGCCGGCACTGAGGGTATAGCGTCCGCCAAGCTCGGCTGAGGCCAGAAAGGAAAGATGCCGTTTGAGCTGAACGGCACTGATGGCGTCCAGGTTGGACGGAAGCGGTAACGAGCCACCAAAGCCGGCCAGAAAGAGCAGGACGAAGCACGCGGTCAGGAAACGGTATGGTGCAGCAGGTCTGGACATGGCTTTCATGGTTGCGCTGCCGGGGCTGGCTCGGCCAGAAGCTCGTCAATGAGGCTGGAGAATTCGACTTCCGTGCGCTTGGGATGAAACCCGGAAACCCGCCGCCGGATGCGCCCGGCCCGGTCAATGAAGTAGGTTGTCGGCAGCCGTGAAGCGTCATACTTGGCGGCGGCGACAGCACCGGCATACACGGGGAAGGGCGGCGCTGCCTGCTGGATGAAATGGCGCGCTGTTTCGGCCTCTTCGGCCAGGTTGAGCGACAACAGGACGACGCCGCGTTCTTTGTACCGGTCATAAAGCTTGACCAGAAGCGGAAATTCGGCGCGGCAGGGCGGACACCAGCTTGCCCAGAAGTTCATGACCACCACCTTGCCGCGCAGGGAAGAAAGGCGGATGGAGGTGTCATCGGTCAGACTTGGCGCTATGAAGTCCGGCGCCAGCACTTCAGACGCAGGATTTCCACGGCGGGTATCCCCCTGCCTGATGCCGGACTGGGCTGCCACGACCAGGGTCCCCGTCACGAAAAACAAAAGCAACCAGCTCGTGATGTATCGCATAGAACGCTCCACACGGACGAAAGTGAAAGACAAGGAAATACCGCACCGGCCGGGCTATGAAGTGCGGTTTACGACAAAGCGCGCCATTTCGATGAGCAGTTGCGCCCGTTGGCCGAGCGGTGCAAGTACCTCAATGGCCTCCTCGGCCAACGCCTCGGCCTGTTTCCGGGAAGCCTCCAGCCCGTACAGTGCCGGATAGGTCGCTTTGCCGGCTGCCGCGTCCTTGCCAGGTGTCTTGCCCAACTGTTCAGCCGTGGCTGTTTCGTCAAGAATGTCATCAGCAATCTGAAAAGCGAGTCCCACCCGGTCGCCGTAAGCGGACAGCAGCGCCAGGTCGCTTTCGGCGGCATCGGCGACAATCCCGCCGCAAACCAGCGCCCCACGGATGAGCGCGCCGGTTTTGGCCCGGTGAATGAATGCCAGCCGCCCGGCATCAATGGGCTTTCCTTCGGCTTCGAGGTCAACAATCTGGCCGGCAATCATGCCTTCAACCGTACCGGACCCAACGGCCAGTTCCCGGATGACGCGCACTTTTTGTTCGGCAGGGGCATCCATTTCAGCCAGAATCCGAAACGCATGGGTCATCAGCCCGTCTCCGGCCAGAATGGCGGTCGCTTCATCAAACTGCTTGTGGCAGGTTGGCATGCCCCGCCGCAGGTCGTCGTTGTCCATGGCCGGCAGGTCATCGTGGATGAGAGAATAGGTATGAACCATCTCGAAGGCACAGGCCACTGGATAGAGCCGCTCTGGTGCGCCGCCAAAAACCTCGCCGGCAGCCAGCACGAGTATGGGGCGCAGCCGCTTGCCACCAGCCATCAGACTGTACCGCATGGCTTCGTGAATGCGCGGCGGCGGGGTCGTCACTGGCGGCATGAGTTGGTCAAGCCAGCGGTTGACTTCGGGAACCTTTTCCGCGAAGTAGGCTTCAATCATAGGGTGCTTCTGTGCTCCCGGCAGATGAAATCAGAACTTGCAACGATAAGCGTCCTTGCCGGGCAAAACAACCACTTCCCCGGAATGGGCTTGCGCTCTGGCAAAGCCTGAAGACCTGCGCTCTGATGAACAACGATTTGTTGCAGCACGTGGAACGCTATCTGGTAGGGCGTCTGCTTGGCCCCGAGGCGCTGGCCCAGTACGACCGTGGGCCGGTCGGCAAGGCATTTCTGCGCCCGACGGCCAGTGCCCTGGTGCGTCTTTCCGATGATTTTACCCGGGAGCGCCAAAACCTCGCGGAGGCTGCTCCTGGAGATTACTGGCACGACACGCGCTGCCTGGCCTATCTGTTCCACTTTCTGCCACGCAACTATGTCAAAGCCGCCTGGGTGCTGGCTGAACTGGGCGGGCATCCAGATGTTGTCAAAGAACTCACAGCAAAATCCCGGTTCACTGTCCTGGATGTGGGCTGCGGGCCGGGTACTTCGGCTCTGGCGACGCTGTCATTTCTGGCGTCGTTGCAGCCGGCGGCGTTTCAGGTGCGGATCGTTCTGGTCGAAATGTCACCAGCCGCCCTCCAGAAAGCGACGGACCTGCTGCGGCAGGCCGCCGACTGGATCAATGCCGAGCGTCATGAAGCCATGACGCTGCACGTGACGCCACACACCGGCGATGCCAAACGTACGGGCAAGTACCCACCGCACGCTGCGGCTGATTTCATCTGGCTTTCCAACGTTCTCAACGAGTGTGCCCCGGAGGACGGCCCGCCGGCTGCCTGGGTGCGGGAACTGGTCAGGAAACACCTTGCACCGGATGGCAGTTTGTGTGTCATCGAGCCGGCCCTGCACGCAAGTGCGCGTGCGGCTATGCAGCTTCGTGACGCGCTCCTCGAAGATCTTTCAGAATGTGGAATTTTCGCGCCCTGCACGGCCAACGGGCCCTGTCGGATGCTGGCCGGGCGACCGGAACGGGACTGGTGTCATGTTGCGCTGACCTGGCATCCAACACCGCTGGTCGCCCAACTCGATGCTATGACCGGGTTATCCAGTCGCATCCAGAAGTTTTTCTACTTCGTGCTGCGGAAGGACGGAAAACACGCGACGGAAGCTCGTTCGGGCTGGACGCCGTGGCGCGTCATTGGCGACCTCCAGCGTGAAAAGGGACGTGAAAAACGGCTTGTCTGTGGCCCTGACCGCTGTACGCTGCTGATGCGCTTCAAGCGTGACCGCCACGCCGGTAATGAAGCTTTCAGCGCGGCCAGGCGGGGAGATGTTCTGTGGCTTTCGTCGGCGCCGGTGCTCTTGGCCGATGGGCTGCGGTTGTTGCCGCACACCCAGGTCGAGCGCCAGACTGTAGCCTCGCCCACAACGGAGTAAAACCATGCCGACCCTGCGGATTATCAACGGCACACTGCTCACGAGTGGTCCGCGTCATCAGGTCATCAACGGCAACCTGTACGTGCAGGATGGCCGCATCACGCACCTGGGCAAAGTTCCTGAAACGGCCGATGAGACACTCGATGCCTCCGGGTGCGTAGTGATACCGGGTTTTGTCCAATCGCACATTCACCTGTGCCAGGCCCTGTTCCGGGGCGCAGCCGATGATCTTGAACTTCTCGACTGGCTGAAGACGCGCATCTGGAAGTTTGAGGCCGCCCACACGCCTGAAAGTCTCCGGGTTTCGGCACAACTCGCCATCGCAGAAATGATGTCTGGCGGGACGACCTGCGCCATGACGATGGAGAGTGTCCACCACACGGAAGCTGCCCTGGAGGTCGTTGCCGAAACCGGTTTTCGTGCGGTTGTCGGGAAGTGCCTGATGGATGCCGGCGATGAAGTGCCCCCGGGCCTTCGTGAGACGACAGCGCAGGCGCGTACCGAATCCCTCCGCCTTCTCGACGCCTGGCACGGCCGGGCCGGGGGCCGGATTCACATGGCTTTTGCGCCCCGCTTCGTTTTGTCGTGCACCGAAACGCTGTTGCGGGAGGTGGCAGCCCTGGCACGTGAAAAGGGCGTACGCATCCACACACACGCTTCGGAAAACCGGGATGAGGTGGCGCTGGTCGAACGTCTGACCGGACGGCGAAACCTGGCGCACCTGCACGCGCTGGGCCTGACCGGCCCCCATGTCGGCATCGCGCACTGTATCTGGCTTGATGAGACCGAACTGGAGCTTCTGGCCGAGACCGGGACCCACGTGCTGCACTGCCCGTCCTCAAACCTGAAACTCGGCTCCGGCATCGCCAAAGTCGTGGAAATGCTGGAGCGCGGTATTTCGGTTTCCCTGGGCGCCGACGGCGCACCGTGCAACAATCGGCTCGATGCCTTCACGGAAATGCGGACAGCCGCGCTGCTTCAGAAAATGCGCTGTGGCGCGCGAAAACTCACCGCGCTGGACGCCTTTCAGATGGCAACCTGGCACGGAGCACGGGCGCTTGGACTGGAGAACGAAATTGGCAGTCTTGACGTGGGAAAAGCGGCCGATATAGCCGTCGTGACGCTTGACACCCTGCATGCCGCGCCGCATCCCGATCCACTCTCAGCCCTGGTTTATGCGGCTATGGCTTCTGACGTACGGCATGTGGTCATTGCCGGTCGCGTCGTCGTCCGCGACGGAGCGTTGACGGCACTCGATGCCGCAGACGTGCGGACCCAGGCCCGGCGTGAGTTTGCCGCCTTGGCGGTGCGGGCCGGTGTGGCCTGAAGCCTGGTCGTTACGAAGGCTTGTCCGGGTTTTCGGTGACTTCGGAAGTCGTAGGCCGGAGGGCCAGCCAGGTACGTACCGCGTCGAGGCTGTCGAAGTTCAGAGTTTCAACAGCCAGGTTTTCGGCCTGTTCCCGTGACAGCAGGGCAACCTGGGCAGCGATGCTTTCCGGGAGCGGGCCAAAGCGGCGTTCGAGCAGGGTGCGGGCCAGCCTGATGGCTTCCAGGTGACTGCCCTGTGCCAACCCGCGTTCGACGCCCTGTGCCAGCCCGCGTTCGATGATTTCCTGGTAAATGACCGATTCCCGCATCGCTTCCTCCCGAAATAAAGCCCGAATCAATGTCCGGTCAAAGCGCAACCCGGCCAACACCTGCGCACAGGCTGACACGTTAGCGCGTTGGCTGGCGTCTGTCATCCGTTCAACCCGCGCAGCAGTTTCCCGCAGCAGCGCCTCATCGGAAGCCGCCTTTCCAAGGACAGCCAGCGGCAGCAGGGCTTCATCATCCAGAAGTTCGGTGGCGTCAACTTCCCAAAGCCGCAGCACGTGGAAACTGTGGTGTGTCATACCAGCCGTGAAGGTGCCGGGCATCTCCTGGGCTGCCGGCGTACTTTTCAGCAGCAGGACAACCTGCCGGGCCGGAGTACGGTAGCGGCGGAAAAGACGCACCCAGTAGTCCAGCATCCGAAACGCCAGGGGCGGGTCGGAAGTCGGATCGAGATGAAACTCGATGTGCAGAAGGAAGCCTGCGGCCCGGATGAAGGTAACAAAGTCGGCGCGAACCGGCTCGACGGGTAGTTCGGTTTTGAGAACCTCGACCTCGGCGGCTTCCATGTCGTGTGGAAGCTCAGGATAATGCCTGGCCAGCCAGCGGACGAAAGCTGCCGGATAGGTTTCTGCCAGGTACTTGCACAGGTTGTCGTACGCCATTGCCCTTGCTCAGACGGGTTTTTGGAGACTCGCTGCCCAAGATACTTCGCAAGATACTTCGGATGAACAACGCTGGCTGCCCAAGTACAGATGCAGCAGAAGACCCGGGCCCGGGCCCAGCGCGAGTTTGCAGCTTTGGCGGCACGGGCCGTTGTGACCTGAAGCGCGGCTGTCACGAAGGCTCGGACGGGTTTTCTGTCGCTTCGGAAGCTGTGGGTTGGACAGCCAGCCAGGTACGTACCGCGTCAAGGCTGTCGAAGGTGAGGGTCTCGATAGCCAGGCTTTCAGCCTGTTCCCGTGACAGCAGGGCAATCTGGTCGGCGACGCTTTCCGGGAGCGGGCCAAAGCGGCGTTCGAGCAGGGTGCGGGCCAGCCTGATGGCTTCCAGGTGACTGCCCTGTGCCAGCCCGCGTTCGACACCCTGTGCCAGCCCACGTTCAATGCCCTGCGCCAGCCCGCGTTCAATGCCCTGCGCCAGCCCGCGTTCGATGATTTCCTGGTAAATGACCGATTCCCGCATCGCTTCCTCCCGAAACAAAGCCCGAATCAGTGCCCGGTCAAAGCGCAATCCGGCCAGCACCTGCACACAGGCTGACACGTTAGCGCGTTGGCTGGCGTCTGTCATCCGCTCAACCCGCGCGGCGGTTTCCCGCAAAAGCGCTTCCTCGGAAGCCGCCTTTCCAAGAACAGCCAGCGGCAACAGAGCTTCGTCATACAGAAGTTCAGTCGCTTCAACTTCCCACAGACGCAGCACGTGAAAGCTGTGGTGCGTCATACCGGCTGTGAAGATGTTGGGCATCTCCCGTGCCGCCGGTGTACTCTTCAGCAACAGAACCACCTGCCGGGCCGGAGTGCGGTAGCGGCGGAAAAGACGCACCCAGTACTCCAGCATCCGAAAGGCCAGAGGCGGGTCGGAAGTTGGGTCGAGATGAAACTCGATGTGCAGAAGGACATCAGCGGCCCGGATGAAGGTGACGAAATCGGCGCGAATTGGCTCGACGGGCAGTTCGGTTTTGAGAACCTCGACTTCAGTGGCTTCCATGTCGTGAGGAAGCTCAGGATAATGCCTGGCGAGCCAGCGGACGAAAGCCGCCGGATAGGTTTCTGCCAGGTACTTGCACAGGTTGTCGTACGCCATGGCCTTGCTCACACGGGTCCCCTGGAGACCGCGCCACACGAGGTACTTCAGCCGTGTCCGTCGTTGCAACCAGGATGCACTCAGGGACAGTGCTCAACGGATGTCACCATGCTCACGCCCGGAAGACAACGCCTGCTGGCCCGCAGCACCGTCTTTGTCGCCCTGCTGACAACCCTTCCGACGCTGCCCGTGCCGCCCGGTACGACTTCTGACCTTCCGGTGCCCGGCCCGGCTGAAACAGCCGTCTCCCACGCGCCATTCGAGGCCCGAACGGCAACGCTCCGCATCCAGAAGGCCGTGGATGACCGGCGTTATGCCGATGCGCTGCGCGATCTCGCCCAGTTTGCCAGTGCTGCGCCGCAGCTCTACACGGTCAACAACTACGATTATCTGCGGGCGCGCCTGCTCCACCGCACCGGCGATCTGGCAGGCGCCAGAACCCTGTATGAGCAGGTCATGCAACGCTCCGGCGGGCAGATGTTCGCACCGTACTGCCTGAAATACCTGGCCGAGTTGGCGCGTCAGGAAGCCCAGTCCGGCAACCGGGCTGCCAGCCGCGATGAACAACGCTGGCTGACCGAGCTTGTGCAGCGGTTCGGAATCCATCCGGCCGCACGCGGTGCCCGCCTGCGGCTGGCCGAAAGCTACGCCGCCGCCGGGCAACTTGATCGCGCGATAGCCCTGTATCGTCAGTTGGCCTCCCAAAGCCGTGAATATGAAGTCCGGCTGGGTGTGCTTCTGCGTCGGGCGGGTCAGGAAGCCGAGGCGCGAGAACTGTTCCGGCGGCTGCTGGCCACTGGAAAAGATGATGCCGCCCTGCTGGCGGCCGAACAGCTTGACGCCCGGGAGGACCCCACCTTGTCGCCGGCCCAGCGCCTGGCGCGCGCCCGGCTTTACCTGGCCAATCGCCACACCGAAGGCGCAAAACGCCATTTCCGCGCACTCGTGGAGCAGGTCCCGGCCGTTCCAGAGCGTCCTGAAGCCCTGTGGAGTCTTGGGCGCGCCTTCTTTATCGAGGAAAACTGGGATGAAGCCATCCGCTGGCTGGACCGCGCGCACGAGGAATATCCCACGTCACCGGAAGGCGAAAAAGGCTACTACCAGGTCGGACACGCGCTCCAGAATGCCGGACGTTATCAGGAAGCCGTTGCGCGGTACGAAGCCTTCATTGCGGCCTATCCCAACAGTGAGTTTTTGGGCGGCGCGCATCTGAATGCCATTGATGCCCTGCGCCTGGCCGGTGACTTCAAGGCAGCTCTCGAATGGTGCGACCGCGCGGAAAAACGCTTCCCGCGTGAGCTGGCCGGCGTGACGGCGCGCTTTCAGCGGGCAAAGATTTTCATGTCCCAGAGCAACTGGCGCGCGGCGCTTAGTGTGCTGGAAGACCTGCAACGCCTGCCGCTGCACCGGCGCGGTCCCGGTTCGACCAATGCCAACGAAGTCACCTTCCTGCGCGCCCTCTGTCTGGAACGTCTGGAGCGTTTCGCGGAAGCCATCGAAGTCTATCTCTCACTGCCCGACACCCGGACGAGCTACTACGGCCAGCAAGCCACCGCGCGGCTTCTGGCGCTGGCTGAAAACCGTAAAGCACAAGCCCTGATTGCCCAGCGCCTCAGCTACTTCCGCCAGAGCCAGACCAAGGATGCTCTGCACCAGGCGCTGCGGTTGACCTCCGACCCGGATACGCGGCGCGCTCTGCTGGGCCAGCTTGAAACCGTCTATCGCCAGCTTCCAGCCTATGCCCGCGCCTGGCAGGTCAGCGTACCTGAACCGGGCCGGCAGGTGATTCTCCGCACCGAGGACGCTCCGGCCAGCCGCAACCTGGCCGAAGAACTGTCGTTTCTCCGGCTCTTCGACGACGCCCTGCCCTTTCTGGAAGGCGGCAGCGGGCCGGCGCTGGCTCAGGCCGTCTATGCCGGACGTGGCAATCAGGCGTGGAAAGCTATGGCCTACGGAGAGCCGATGTTTGGCGCGCTGCCGGAAGACTTCCGGCTGGAAGTCATGCCGCGCCTCGTGGCCGAACTGCTCTACCCGGCGCCCTACCGCGATGAGCTGGTTGAACAGGCGCAGCGGCGCGGCGTGGACCCGCGTCTGTTGCTGGCCATTGCCCGGCAGGAATCGCGTTTCAATCCCACCGTCAAATCACCGGTCGGCGCACGCGGCATGTTTCAGTTCATCGCTGCCACGGCGGAACAGGTTGCCCAAAAGCTGGGGCTGCCGGACGTGACCCAGACTGACCTCTACGAACCACGCTTTGCCATACAGTTTGCGGCCCAGTATGTGGCCGATTTGTTTACCTTGTTTCCCAACCATCCGGCGGCCGTTGTCGCGGCATACAATGGCGGTGAGACCGCTGTGGCGCGCTGGTGCGCACGGGCCGGTGCGGACGACCAGGCGCGCTTTGCTTCTGAAGTCGGCTATGCTGAAACCAAGGACTATGTTTTCAAGGTTATGACCAACTACCGCTGCTATCGGCTGTTGTTCGACGAAAACCTGCGCCCGCAGCAGTGGTGAAACCAGCAACCGGAGCCGGGCCGGCGTTGCAGGTCTGGTTCCCGGCTTCAGCCCACGCCGTTGTCCCTTCCGACTGTTTCTCCGCCTTCAAACTGGCGCGCGGCGCTGGCGCCCTATCTCGAAGGGCTGACCGTACGGATGTTCCTCCTTGGCTTTGCGGCCGGGCTGCCACTGCTGCTGGCGCTCAGCACGTTGAGCTTTCGGCTGCGCGAGGCCGGAGTTGACCTGGCTGCCATCGGTTACGCCAGTTGGGTTGGAATGGTCTATGGTTTCAAGTGGTGTTGGTCGCCGCTGGTTGACCGCATGCCGCTTCCCGGACTGACGACACGGCTCGGCCAGCGGCGGGGTTGGCTGCTGTTGGCGCAGGTTGCCGTGGCGGGCGGTCTTGTGGGGCTGGCGCTGACCGATCCGCGTCAGGCGCTGGGACGGACTGTCAGCTTTGCGCTTTTTGTTGCCTTTGCCTCCGCCACTCAGGATATTGCCCTCGATGCCTACCGCATCGAGTCTGCCGATGTGACGCGCCAGGGCGTTCTGGCTGCGGCCTATCAGACCGGCTACCGGCTGGCCATGATGTGGAGCAGCGCCGGGACACTCTGGATCGCCACCCGGCTTGGCAGCCGTAACGGCTATGACCAGTTTGGCTGGCAGGCGGCCTACCTTGTCATGGCGGCTTCAATGGCAGTTGGTGTGCTTACGGTCCTGTGTTCGCGCGAACCGGACACCCGGCGCGTCTCTGTTGCCGGAAACCTTTGGGCGTGGCTGCGCGAAGCCCTCCTCGAACCGTTTGCCGATTTTCTGCGCCGTTACCGCTGGCAGGCGGTGCTGACGCTGCTGCTCATCACGACCTACCGCCTGAGCGATACCGTTCTGGCCGTGATGGTCAACCCGTTTTACGTGGACATGGGTTACACGAAAGACCAGATTGCAGCCGTAAGCAACGTCTATGGCGTCGTCATGACGCTCACCGGTGCCTTCCTGGGTGGGGTTCTGGTATCGCGCCGGGGGAGCTTGTGGCCGCTGTGGCTGGGGGCCCTGCTGAGCAGCGGCACGAATCTCCTCTTTGCGGCGCTCAGTCTCACGGGTCCACACCTGGCGGCGCTGGTCGTGGTCATTTCTGCGGAATATCTCGCCACGGGGCTGGCTTCGGCGGCCTTTGTCGCCTACCTGTCGTCGCTGACGAACGTCGGCTACTCGGCAACGCAGTATGCCCTGCTTAGCTCGATGATGTTGCTGTTGCCAAAGTGGGCGGCAGGTTTTTCGGGATCGGCCGTGGCGACGTTTGGCTACACAAAGTTTTTTGTCGGCACAGCGCTGCTCGGTCTTCCGGCGATTCTGCTGGTGTCGCTGGCGCTGCGCTTCAACCGCCCTGCGACGGCGCAAAGCTGACCGAGCCGGCGGCCCTACAGCATCGGAGAGAACAGCCGCGCCACACCGTCACGCAGGCGAATCGGCAGCGGACGCTCCCGGAGCTGGGCCGCCGTAACCAGTGTGGCTTCCCGGCGGGCCGCCTGGAACAGCGCCTCCAGATGCTGCGCCAGGGCCGTGTCATAGACTTCCAGGTTGAACTCAAAGTTGAGCCGCAGGCTGCGGGCATCCCAGTTGGCTGAACCGATGCACACCCAGTGGCCGTCCACGACCATGAGCTTGCTGTGGTCAAACGGGCCGGGGCGCTCCCAGATGCGCGCTCCGTGTTCAAGCACCTGCCAGTAATGCGCCCGTCCGGCCCACTGAACCAGCGGATGGTTGTTTTCAACCGGCGTCAGGATGTCCACTTCGACACCACGCAGCGCCGCCGCACTCAACGCTGCCAGAAGGGACTGGTCGGGGACGAAATAAGGCGTCCAGATTCTGACGCTCTGCCGCGCCACATTCAGCGCGCCCAGAAAGACCCACCGCAGGCGGTCAAGGGTTTCATCCGGGCCGGCTTCGATGCCGCGCGCCAGTGCCGGCCCGGCCGGTTGGGGGCCTTCCTCCCCCCAGAACCTGGTATCCAGGCGTTCGCCAGTGGTGAAGTACCAGTCGTCGGTGAAGGTTTCCACCATGTGGCGGACGACCGGCCCCCGGACGTGAAAGTGCAGGTCACGAAAGGCCGTCGCCGGGTTTTCCGGCCGCCAGTAGGGGCGGTGGATATTCATGCCGCCGGTAAAGCCAATCTGGCCGTCCACAATGAGCAGCTTGCGGTGATTGCGCAGGTTGGCGGCGTGAAGCCGCGCCGGAAGTACCGGCGGGTTGAAAGAGACCACATTCAGCCCGGCGGCTTTTAGAAACCTGAAGGCTGAGCCGCGTACCAGGCGCACGTACACATCGTCTATGAGAATGCGAATGCTGACGCCGCGCTGCTGCGCCGCCAGCAGAGCTTGTACAAACTGGTCGCCGATGCCGTCGCGGTCAAAAATGTAGGTGGCCAGGGCAATACTGTGCCGGGCCTGGGCGATGGCATCGAGCATGGTCGGATAGGCCTGCACACCGTTGACCAGGGGCGTGATGTGATTTCCGGCCAGCAGTGGTTGGCCCGTGACCTGTTGGACGAGCCGCGCCAGGCCACCCAAATCATCATCCGCCAGCATTTCGGTTTGGTCTTCACCGGCAATCTGTTCAGCCGCCGGTGGCAGGGCCGTGGCGTCCCGGAGACGCTGGGCGCGGCGCTGGAGGCGGTTGATGCCGATCAGCAGGTAGAGTACCGCGCCCAGAACCGGCAGAAACCAGACGACGAGCAGCCACAGCAGGGCCGAGCGTGCTTCGCGTTTGTAGAGCAGCGCGTGCCCGGAGACGATGAGACCAACGACACCGAAGAGGAT
The DNA here is from genome assembly GCF_000226295.1 of Chloracidobacterium thermophilum B. Classification (GTDB taxonomy): domain Bacteria; phylum Acidobacteriota; class Blastocatellia; order Chloracidobacteriales; family Chloracidobacteriaceae; genus Chloracidobacterium; species Chloracidobacterium thermophilum. Next base: position 2,667,278 of record NC_016024.1, on the reverse strand, counting down.
AAACGCTGTCCATTCAAACCAAACGGCGTCCATTCGCCCGGCTTCTTTCGTGGAAGGGCGGCTGTCGCCACCTGCCTGTCCACATCGTCAAAGTGACTCGTGCACCAACTGTTCGCCGAAAGCCAGCAGCGCCGACATCTTTTCGACGGTCGTGGCCTCGCTATAGACGCGCACCAACGGCTCAGTGCCCGAAGCCCGGAACAGCAGCCAGCTTTCGTCCTCGAAGTGGAGTTTTACGCCGTCGAGCAGTCCCACCTCGCGCACCGGATAACCGGCGACAGCCGCTGGCGGGTCGGCTTTCAGGCGCTCGATGAACGCCAATCCCTGCTCGATGTGGTCAAGCGCCAGGTCGCGCCGGTCGTAGGCAAAAAATCCAAACTCCTCCGAAATGTCAGCCACCAGCTCGGACGGCTTCCTGCCAAAGGCCAGAATGGCTTCCAGAAAGAGCAGCCCGCTGAAGATGCCGTCCCGCTCCGGGATGTGCAGTTTGCAGCCCAGGCCGTTGGATTCCTCGCCGCCACACAGGATGTCGTGGGTTCGCATCAGGGCGGCAATGTGCTTGAAGCCAACGGGCGTTTCATAGGTTGGCAGCCCGTGGCGCTCGGCAATGCGTTTGACGACGACACTTTGGGAAACCGTCCGGGCAATGCCGCCGGTCAGTCCACGCTTGCGGATGAGATACAGCGCCAGAATGGCCAGCATGCGGTGGGTGTTCAGGTAAGCGCCGGTGTCATCCACCGCGCCGATACGGTCAGCATCGCCATCCGTTGCCAGTCCCAGAAAGGCCCGGCGGCGGACCACCTCATCACACAGGGGTTGGAGCTGCGGCATCATCGGCTCCGGGTGAATGCCGCCAAAGTAGGGGTCCCGCTCGGCGCGCAGGGTGGTGACGCGCAGCCGTCCGCCCTGGAGCAACTGCTCGATGTAGCGTCCGCCGGCACCGTACATCGAGTCCACGAGCACTTCGCCGTCGAAGGCGCGCAGGCGGTCGAGGTCAAGCAGCTCGCCGATCCGTGCCAGGTAGCGCGCGGAAGGGGGCACGTACTGCACCTGTCCGCTGGCCAGCGCCGCGCGCAGCCCTGTCGTGCGCGGCGGGTTGGCGTCAAGGCGGGCTTCCACCTGAAGGGTGTATTCCGGCGGCGCCGAACCGCCAAAGGGCAGCTTGATTTTGAAGCCCGAAAACTGTGGCGGATTGTGGCTTGCCGTGATGACGATCCCGCCCCGGGCACGTTCGGCATAGCAGTCGTAGGACACCATGGGCGTCGGCACGAACTGGTCGTACACACGTACCTGGAAACCATTGCCAGCCATGACTTCGGCCACGCGCGCTGCGAAATCCTCACCAAGAAAGCGGCGGTCGTGGCCGACATAGACCAGCGGGGCCGTTCCGTCGGCGTCGGCCAGGAACTGCTCGGCCGTGGCCTGGGCCACACGGTCCAGATTGGCAAAGGTAAACTCACGGGCAATGCGTCCGCGCCAGCCATCCGTACCAAACTTGATTGTGGTCATTGAGGGTGCTCCAGAAAACCCGGAGCGGGCAGGATGCCCGCGCTCCCGGGTGAACGTTACTCGTCACAAGTGGCGTCCATTTCCTCCAGTTCCTGCTCAAACAGCACGCGGGCTTCGGCGGACATCGAAAACGAGTGTTCCGCCGCCGGAAAGACGCCTTCGCGTACTTCGCGGGCATAGTCGCTGACGGCCTGGCGCAGGATGTCGCCGACATTGGCATAGCGTTTGACGAACTTCAGGTTCGCGCCCGGCCCCCAGCCAACGGCGTCGTGGAAGACGAGAATCTGTCCGTCACAGCCGTTGCCAGCGCCGATGCCAATCGTGGGAATCCGCAGTCGCTCGGATATGGCTCGGGCAACTTCGTGGGGAACGCATTCCAGAACGATGGCAAAACAACCGGCCTCCTCCAGAACCAGGGCATCGTGGACGAGCGTCGTGGCCACATCCACATCGCGTCCCTGGACAACGTTCCTTCCGAAGACGTGGGCCGATTGTGGGGTGTAGCCAAGGTGCCCCATGACCGGAATGCCGGCTGTGACCATACGCTCGATGGTTTCGGCGCTGCGGCTGCCGCCTTCAAGTTTGACAGCCTGCGCGCCGCCTTCCTTGAGAAACCGCCCGGCGTTGCGCAGCGCCTCCGCCTGATCGGCCTGATAGGACAGAAACGGCAGGTCGGCGACGACCAGCGCCTGATGCGTACTGCGTGCAACGGCTCTGACGTGGTGAAGCATGTCGTCCATGGTCACGGGAAGGGTCGTTTCATAGCCGAGCAGGACGTTGCCCAGGGAGTCGCCAACCAGAATGACATCCACGCCGGCGGCTTCGCAGACCATGGCCGTCGGGCGGTCATAGGCAGTCAGGGCGACGATGCGCTTGCCGTCAGCCTTCAGGCGCGTCAGGTCGCCCGGCGTGACACGGGATGCAGGCATAAGGTGTCGGTTTCCTCAGCAGGTTGAAGTGTAAAACGATGGGTTATGCCATACGGCGGATGCGTACGTCATGGCGAACTTCGATGCTGCGATTGAAGGCCTGCCGGAGTACGGCAAACAGGTGCTCCTCGGTCGGTGTAAAGAAGCACTCGGCGGCGCAGGAGGTGTTTTCCAGCGCGCCTTCTGCCCATGGGGGCTGCCGGTCGAGGTCGTCGTAGTCCCAGATGATGTCCTCCGGCGGCATCATCTCAAAGCCGAGCTGGATGGCGTCGAGTTCGCTCAGGGCTTCGGGGGCGTCGGTGTAGCGCAGCCGTCCTTTGTAAAAGTCCAGCATGATGCGTGGATACACACTCCCCCAAGCGTCGTTTTCCAGGCGGTAGGCGATGGTCGAGAAAAAGCAGTGGAAAAAGGACGGGGAGCCGACTTCGTAGCGTTTGGTGTCCACCCAGAGAACAATGCGGAGCATGGTGGTCAGTGCCTCATGGGTCAGGTCTGTCCGCCGGCGCGGTGACGGTTGCTGGTGCGCAACGTCGGCCGGTTCATCTCAGAGCGCCCGCGCAAGGTGATTGGCATCAAAAGCGCTTTCTCATCAAAGGCACTCCGTTGCCGGGCAGTTTCCCCTTTCACTCATCCTGAAGGGACGATTCGGTTTCCGGTGTCGGCTCGGTTTCCGGTGTCGGCGGCTCGCTCACCGGCAGGCTGTAGCGTTCGGTCAGCCAGTTGCCCAAGTCCCGCATCTGGCAGGCTTCGGAGCAGAAGGGACGGGTGGGATTTCCAGCCCACGTGGTTACGGTCCCGCAAATCGGACAGCGCAAAACCATGAAGCCTCACCTCCTTGGCCGTGTGAAAAACATCTGTGGACCACACCGTTTCTGCCCGCCGGAGTCAATGTGGCAGCGGGAGAAAGGCGTCCGGCATTCTGGACAGAACACCAATGCCCATGGGAATATGCGCTTTCGCACGTGCGCCAGGCAAGGTGCGAGCATCCCAAAACACAACGAAATCAGGTTTGGATAGCGTTTGACCTTATGTCCGAAGCAGCTCAGTCCGAAATCAGCCCGGAGCAGAAAACCTACAGCGCCGTCGAGAAAAACGGCGTTGTCACCGCAATCTGGGAAATGGTTGGCAACAAGCACATTCGTACCATTGATCCCCGCAGCCGCGAAGGCCGGGCCCTGCTGGCACACTACCAATCACAAAAAGAAGAGACCCAGGAAAACGCGGCAAATGCCGCCACTGGTGCGTAAACAGCCTGCACTTATGGGGCCTGCACTTTTGGGGTTGGCGGTCAGGCGTCGCTGCGAAGCGTCAGGTTTCGCGTCTTTTCGCGCTCCAGGTTGGACAACAGGTATTCCTTGTCCTTGACCAAGTCGGCAAAGTTCGTCACGGCCATTTCAAAGTTGTGGCCGTGCTTGATGGCGTCTTTCGGGCAGGCCTCGACGCAGTAGCCGCACAGAATGCACCGCCCATAGTCAATGTTATAGACACGGGCGTAACGCGGTTCCATGCCCGGACGCTCCGCGTAGGGCCGGAGGTCTTCGTCCGCTTCGATGTAGATGGCATCGGCCGGGCAGGCCGCGGCGCAGAGAAAACAGGCCACACAGCGCTCCTTGCCGTTTTCGTCCCGCGCCAGATAGTGCTCGCCCCGAAAGCGTGGATACAGCTCAACCGGCACGTCGGGGTACTGGCGGGTGAGTTTTTGCTTCGGGATGTAGCTCAGGGTCACGGCCATGCCTTGGGCAATGGCGCGGACGGTTTTTGCCGCCTCGAAAATTTCAGACAGGATGGAAGACATCGGCCAGACTCCTCGTATGAAGGCAGAACGCTCGTCCTAAAACCATGCCTGGAACGGCCGGTTGTCTCAAGTCCTGCCGGTGGAAGTGCGAACGCGGCGATCTGCCGCCGGCCGCGCTGCCCGTTACGGAAGACGGTTCCCAAAACCCGCCCGAAGATGGTCCACGAGCGCCTGGGCGGCGCGTGCCCGGTGGCTGTAAACCGCCTTTTCTGCCGGGGTCATCTCGGCAAAGGTGCGCGTGTCGCCAGTGGGAATAAACAGCGGGTCATAGCCAAACCCGCAGGAGCCACGCGGGGCCTCGGTCAGCGTACCGGTACAGATGCCGGTAAAGCATGCCTCCTTGGTTTCCGTGACCAGCGCCAGGACACAGACAAACCGGGCCGTACGCCGTTCGGCCGGGATGTCACGCAGCGCCGCCAGAAGTTTGGCCACGTTGTCGGCATCGGACGCCTGCTCACCGGCATAACGTGCCGAGAAAACGCCGGGCGCGCCACCCAGGGCATCCACGCATAGCCCGGAGTCGTCGGCGATGACCCAGCCGCCGGTCTGCGCCTGAACGGCACGTGCCTTGAGCCGCGCATTTTCCTCGAATGTGGTGCCGGTTTCGGGTACGGGAGGCAGGGACGGGAAAGCGTCAAGGCCGATGACCTGCCGGGTCACGCCGGCGAGCAGGTGGCGAAACTCGTGCAATTTCCCGGCGTTCCGGGTGGCCAGGATGAGCGGCACGGAAAGAGACATGGCACGGCTCCGGCTGGATTTCAGAGTTGCCGGCAAAAGCGGCACGGACGGGAAACTTTGAGACAGGTACAAGCGTCTATGAACCCATGCGTGGGAAGGCCGCGCGCAAGTGGTGAAAGTGGATGTGTACCATCCGTCATGGAACACACAGTGTCCACAGGGTGAAATGAGTATGCTGGTTCGAGACTCTTGCGCCCGATGAAAAGCCGATTGATGCGACAGACGGCGCAACGTATCCTGACGGTGATTGACCCAAGTTTACCAACTACAGCCACAAGAGCAAGCATTTCCTGTTCCAGACCCACACAGCCATGCGACTCGACCTCAAAGAAAATCTGATGGACAGCGACACTGACCCGACAGCGGAAGGCGCCCTTCCGGCTCTCGACCTCGAAAAGTTTCTGGCCGAGATAGATTCCACGGCGTCCGAAGAGGACGACTTCATCCTGGACAGCGAAGCGGAAGACACGGAAGAACTCGAAGAAGCCATTGAAGATGCTGAAAGCGGCGTGACGCCGCCGCCCGACCTGTCAGCTTCCGAAAGCGACCGCTCGCTCGATGCGATGACGTTGTACCTGCGCGAGATGAGCAATGTTGCCCTGCTGACCCGCGAGGACGAAGTCAACATTGCCAAGCGGATCGAGCGCGGCCGCCGGCGGCTCTACAAGGCTCACTCGCGGTCACTCATCGTTGCCGAGCAGTTGGAAGAGATCGCCGAGCAACTTAAAGAACGCAAAATCGGCATCCGGCAGGTCATTGACACCTCGGACTCGGATGCCGAGGACATCACGCTGGAAAATGAAGAACGTTACCTGATCGAAACCATCGAGCGGTTCCAGACCATTTCACGCATGCTGGCGCACATCCGCGAAGAAGCCGCCAAAATTGAGAAGGAGCGCAAGCGCGCGCCGCGCAAAGCCCAGCAGCGCTACCGGAAATATCTCCGCAAGCGGGTTGAGCTGTCGCGGCTCATCCGCAGCGTGCTTTTTTCCGACCAGATACGGCAGAAGTTTAACGACCGTATCCGGGCTGTGGTGCGGCAGATTCAGGATGCCGAGCGCAAGATTGAAAACGCCCAGGCGGCGCTGAAAGACAAGCAGCGGCGCGCACGCATTGATGAAGCGGAAACACGTGCCCAGATTGAGCAGGCGCAAAAGGTCATTGCAGACATCGAGAAGCGCTACCTCGAACCAGCCAGCCGCATCAAAGGTTCACTGCGGGAAATTTTCTCTTCGACTGAGGAAGCCGAAAAAGCCCGGCGCGAGATGATCGAAGCCAACCTGCGGCTCGTCGTCTCGATTGCCAAAAACTACATCAACCGCTCGCGGGGCTTGCAGTTTTCCGACCTCATTCAGGAAGGCAACATTGGGCTGATGCGTGCGGTGGAGAAGTTTGACTATCGGCGGGGTTACAAGTTCTCGACCTATGCCACGTGGTGGATTCGCCAGGCGGTGACCCGCGCCATTGCCGACCAGGGCCGGACGATTCGTGTTCCGGTGCACATGGTTGAAACCATCAACAAGATTGTTCGTACGGCGCGGCTGATGGTTCAGGAGCTGGGCCGTGAACCCACGCACGAAGAGCTGGCCCAGCGCACGGATTTGCCGGTTGTCAAGGTTCGGCAGGCACTCAAGATTGCCCAGGAACCTATCAGCTTGGAAACGCCCATCGGCGATGACGGCGAATCCAACCTGGGCAGCTTCATCGAAGACCGCAACAGTCTCAATCCGGCGGAAATGATCGTCGGCAAGGGCCTGCGGGAAGCCACGCTGGAGGTGCTCAGCACGCTCACCCAACGCGAGGCACAAATCCTCAAGATGCGTTTCGGGCTGGATGGAGACGGTCAGGAACGCACCCTGGAGGAAGTCGGGCGGCACTTTTCTGTCACCCGTGAGCGTATCCGCCAGATCGAAGCCAAAGCCCTGCGCAAGCTCCGCCATCCGTCGCGGAGCCGGAAACTCAAGACCTTCTTTGATGATGGTCAGTAACTGTAGCTTTTTCCAGTAATGGGAACGGCAGACTGCCGTCCGGGGCTCTTGCCAAGGCAGGTCCTGGACGGCAGTATCACTTATGCCATGCGGCTCGACAACCAACTCATCATCGAAACCCCGGAGCGCGTCGAGCTGCGGTTTGCGCTCGCCAACGTCGGCAGCCGCTTTCTGGCGGCCCTCATCGATCACGGTATTCAGCTTCTGACCCTGTTTGTTCTTGGCCTTTTTGTCGCCCAGATCAATGACGTTTTCCGTGACCTCCAGTTGAGCCGCTCCGTTGAGTTGTGGCTGCTGGCACTTCTGGTCCTCGTGTCCTTTCTGATTTATTTTGGCTACTTTGCCATCTTTGAAACGGTGTGGAACGGCCAAACCCCAGGCAAGCGGTGGCTGCGGTTGCGGGTGATTCGGATTGACGGCCGTCCGATCGGTTTTTTTGAGGCGCTGGTGCGCAACGTTCTGCGCACCGTGGATTTTCTGCCGAGCGGTTATGCTTTGGGAGTGATGAGCATTATGCTGCACCGGGAAGCCCGGCGGTTGGGCGATCTCGTCGCTGGCACGATCGTTGTCAAAGAACGCCTGGGCACAACCCCGGCGCTCGATCAGGTACTGGCTACGCATGCTGCCGATGTTCAGCGCCAGCCGCAGGAAGTGATGGATGACATCGGCAATATCCAGGCCCTGACAGCCGATGACATCGCGGCGGTGGAGCGCTTTCTGCTGCGCCGTTCAACCCTGCCTGAACAAGCCCGGCCGTGGATGGCGGCCCGGATTGCCGCTCCGATCAGTCGGCGGCTGGGCGTCCCGCCGCCACTGGCCCCGGAGCCGTTCCTGGAAGCCGTGGACCGGCAGTACCGCGCACGGGCGAAGTACCTCGTGGATTAGTGATGGAACCTGTGACCGAGCGCCCTTTGCGCGTCTGCCACCAATGCGGACTGCTTACCCCCGGCAGCGTGTTGCGTTGCCTGGAATGTGGCGCGCTGCCGCCTGAAGTGGAACAGGAGCAGCGGGAACGCCAGCGGGCTGCCAGGTTTGTCGAAGCGGTGTTTTTCCGGCGCGCTCCACTCAGCTACGTACTCATCGGCATCAACGTGGCGATGTTTCTGCTGACGGCCTTTGCCGGCGGCTCGACCGACCCGGACGTACTGACGGCCTTTGGCGCCTGCAACCGGAAGCTCATTGATCAGGGGGAAGTGTGGCGCCTGGTCGTTCCCATGTTTCTGCACATCGGGATGATTCACCTGCTGGCCAATATGTACGCCCTCTGGGTGCTCGGTCCGCAGTTGGAATCGCTTTACGGGTCGGCGCGTTTCACCATCCTGTATCTGCTTTCCGGGATTGGAGGGTTCGTGGCGAGCTATTTTTTCGCCCATCCCGAAAGCATTGGGGCCGGTGCTTCCGGGGCGCTCTTTGGCATGTTTGGTGCGTTGCTCGTGTTTGTTTACAAGTACCGCGCCGAAATCCCGCCGATGGTCCGGGCCACGATGCAACGCGGCGTCTGGCTTACTCTGATCATCAATCTCGTCATCACCTTTTCCATTCCTTTCATCAGCCGGTCGGGTCACGTGGGTGGACTGCTGACTGGCATTGGACTGGCACTGTTTATCCCATACTCACCGCCGAACGAACGAAAAACGCCGACCGTCTGGCGCGTGTGGCAAATCGTGCTCATGGCCGTTGTCGCCCTCTGCTTTGGGCTGATGTTTTGGAATTACCGGGGCGACCCGCCATCGCTGGCGCGCTTTCTGGCTGGGGCCAACGTATTCCCGGAAAACAAAACGATCAGCCGTTTTGCCGAGGCCTGCAACGAAGGGGAGCGGGTGTACCGCCGCATTGTACAGCACCTTGAAACCGGGCAGCCCGTCCCGCCAGAGACGCTGGCAGCCAGTGCGGCGGCCCGTCAACGGCTCAAGCAACTGCGCCCCTTCAATGCCGGCGCAACGCGACTCGCCGATGAACTGCATGACCTGCTGGAAGAGCAGGCGCGGATGCTGACCGAGCCGATCTCACCCCAGGCCGTTGAGCAGATGCGGGAGCGTCTTGCCATCTACGAGCAGCATCAACAGCAGTGGATTGCCGAAGAAGGCGCACAGTACGGACTGGAGTTCGTTCCCTCGGCAGAAGCTGCCGCCAGACCTGACGGAAGCCCCGGCCGGGAATAACCTTTCCCTGGTTTTTCATCGCCGTGAAAATCCGTTGCCCACAGCCAAGCTCACGACTTATGCTCGTGTCGTTCTTGACTGCGTGGCATCTTTCAAAGCCTTGCCAGTTCTGTGCGCGGGCGGTGCGCCCCCAGGAGAAACGTCATGGCCCGTAAACGTTCGACGCTGCCGCCCCTCACCGTTATTTCCCCGGCAGACACGGCACCGGAAAAGCCCAAGCCGGCACCCCGGAAAAAAGTCCTTACTATTCAACGTCTGGACAATGAACCCACGCTCCGGTTATTGCCCACACCGGAGTCGCCTCCACCAACGGCAACACCTGCTGCGGCCCGGTTACGCCGTCGGTCCAAGCCACGCAACCTCCTGCCTACCGTCACCTCAAGTGGCTGGATGGCCGCCTTGGCTGACCGCTTGGTGGACGCTGAGGTGGATGCCAGGATGCGCCAGATTCCAACGGCGGTCAACGAGTATGGCTATGACTCCTGGGGACTGCACCCCGGAACAGCACGCTACGGATATTCCCTGTTTGCACGGCTCTACCGGCATTACTGGCGGGTACAAACCTACGGCATCGAGCATGTCCCTCCGGGACGTGTGTTGCTGATTGGCAACCATAGCGGGCAACTGCCCATTGATGGGGCCATGGTGGCGGTCGCCATGCTGCTTGAAGCCAATCCCCCCCGGCTGTGCCGTGCTATGGTGGAGCGGTGGTTCACCACAATGCCTTTGCTGGGCACCTTGCTTCAGCGCAGTGGTGCTATTGTTGGCGACCCACTCAACTGTGAGCGCCTGCTTCAGAAAGGCGAGGCCATTCTGGTTTTCCCGGAAGGTGCGCGCGGCTCCGGCAAGGTCTGGAAAGACCGCTACAAACTCGTCCGGTTTGGGCTGGGTTTTATGCGGCTGGCGCTGGCTACCAACACGCCCATTGTTCCCTTTGGCGTAATTGGCGGCGAAGAACAGGCCCCCAGTTTTGTGGACTGCAAACCGCTCGCCAGGCTGCTCGGCATGCCGTATTTCCCCATTACGCCGACCTTCCCCTGGCTGGGTGTGTTGGGGATGATTCCTTTTCCGACCAAATATCGCATCTACTTCGGCGAACCGCTCATCTTTCGCGGCGACCCGGATGACCGCGACGAGGTCATTCAACGTAAGGTGGACCGGGTCAAACGCGAAATTCGTCGCCTCATTGATCGCGGTCTTGAAGAGCGCGAAGGCATCTTTTTTTGACGTTCCCTCCAGGAACGTAAGACACCTTGGTTAGCCTCTGCACAGCACACCCATGACCGACACCAAAAAACACGTTCTTGTTGTGGATGATGATGCCGATGTCCGTGAACTGCTGACTGAACTGCTGACCCACGATGGCTATGAAGTGACCGCCGTGGAGGATGGCATCGGCGCGATGATGCTGCTCAAAAAGCGTGTCCCGGACCTGATCATCCTCGACATCATGATGCCGGTGATTGATGGAACACACCTGATCGAGGTCATTCGCGCTGCCGACAACCCGGAACTATGGCAGGTGCCGATTCTGATTTGCTCGGCGTCCGAGAAGATTGATGAGGTTCTGGCTTCGTCGGAATTCAACCTTGCCCCTGAAGACTGCGTGCGTAAACCTTTCGAGATAGCCGATCTGTTGCGCCGGGTGGCAGACCGGACGGGACGCGCCTAGCCAAGGCAACAGGGTTGGGCAACTCGGAGGTGACTTTCATGGGCTGGCTTTCTTTCTTTGGAAAAAAAGACCCCACACCCAAACGTAAGACCCGCGCCCTGGCCGATTTGAGCGCCGGAGACACAATCGTTCTTTCCCCGACGAGTCCGCTTCCGGGCCGGTGGGTCATTGACAAAGCCCATCGCTTTGTGGACATCGGGCAACAAACTCTGGTGTTCTGGCAGTTTGAAGTCACGGATGGCGAACGGCGTCATTTCATCGAGGTTCATCAGCCCAACCCTCAAGACACGACCGGCCGCGCCGTGGTTTCCTTTCCCCTTGATCCGACCGAGTATGGCGAGGTCGAAGCGTTGGAACTGGACCCGGAATCACCGCCGGAGCAACTCACCTGGCGCCAGCGGGATTACCAGCTCGTAGCCGCGCGCAATCTGCGGTTCTACCGCAACACAGGCGAACACCCACGCGACATGCTGCACCTGGAATATGCTACCGAAGCCGGCCGGCGAACGCTGACCTTCGAGTTTTGGTCGCGTACCGGGACGCCGGTCACGTCGGAGGGTCTCTGCCTGCTGCCCGACGAAATCGAATGAGTTGGTTGTGGCGGTGAGCCTCGACCGCCTCTCCTGAGAGCACTCTCACCCGGAATGCAAGGAAACCTCCACTGGGTTGCGGTTCCTTGCTTCGCTTGGAACAAGGTAGTAGTCTCCAATCCCGCATTCCTGTCCCATCCCGATAGGAGGTATCCGTGAGTCAGGACTTGGAACTGCTCATCGCTCTACAGGAAACAGACCGTCAACTGGCTGAGTGTCAGACCAAAACCCGTCAGTTCGCTGCCGAACGTCAAAGGATTGAATCCGAGTTTCAGCAACAGATAGCTGCCTTTACAGCCGCCCAGACCAATCTTGATGCTGTCCGTCGTCGCCTCCGTGACCTCGAAAGCGATCTTGCGCATTTCCAGTCCCTGTTTGCCAAATATACGGCGGACCTTCAGCGCGTCCGCAATCAACGCGAATACGAAACGGCCATCCGGGAAATAGATATGGCCAAAAAATCTGTGGCGCAGTGCGAGTCCAGAATTGCTGAAGCCCGCGCCGAAGCGGCCAAACTCGAAGCCGAAGTCGCTCTACATGCTCCCGAAATTGAAAAGCGCCGGGCTGAAACCGATGCCGCCTTGGCCGAAAATGCCCGGGCTGAGGCTACCTATCTGGCGGAAGTCGAACAGATCCGTGCTCGACGGCGCGAAATGGAGGCCAAGATTTCAAAAACGTGGCTCACCAACTACACCCGCGTGGCCAAACTCCGGGGCGGACACGCCTTGGCGCAGGTCATCAATGGCACTTGTTCGGCCTGCCGGATGCGGCTGCGTCCACAGGTCTATAGTCTGGTGCGGCAGGGAATTGGTATCCACACCTGTGACAGTTGCGGACGCATTCTCTTCTACCGCCCGGAAGGGAGTGCGACAGCCTCTGCCGAACAGGTTGCTGCAGCAGGCGCCGACTCCTGACACGGACGGAACCATAACACCGGACGGGGCAAGCCTTATGAGCGCGGACCTCTCCGGCTGCGCAGGCAGGAACTGACCCGGCGGTGAAAAGGGGGAAGTCGTGTTCGAGCGATTTTTGAGAGCGCTTTTCACCACGGCCTTTATCGGCATTGGGCTGCTCATCGTGTTTGCCGTCACGGCCTGGATGAGCGGCTGGCAGATGCCGGCACTCACTCCGGGGCTGGCACTCGACATCGGCATGGGTGTCGTTTGCCTGATATGGCTGTTGCTCATTCTGACCGTTCCATGGGACATCCACTTCCAGGCCAAATCCGTCCAGTTCGAGCTGGAGCGCTCGCGTGAGGCCGGGCTGACCGTCAGTGACGAGCGGTTGGCTTACGTCAAACGGACGCAACGTACGACGCTCTGGGTGGCCCTTGGGCTGCACGTGCTTTCAGCCCTCGTCATTGGCGGACTTGCCTATTTCACCCGTGGCAGCGTGGGATACTGGTTTGCCGGGTTCTACCTGGTCACGATGGTCTTTCGTCCGTTTGGCGCGGCGTATGACTACCTGCACCGCAAGCTGACGGACATCGGCGAAGAAGCCCGGTTTCCACGCGACGACACCATGAAGCTCAAACATGACCTCGCGGAGGTCAAGGCTGAGTTGGGGGAACTCCGCAGCCAGGTCAAACAGATTGCCGACGAGTTGGCGACTCTGGCCACCAGCAGCGCCAAAACGCACCAGGATATTCTCGCCCTTCAGCACACCATTGAGCGGGCTGAGCAGTCCTTCAAAAGTCGGATTGGCCAGATGAGCGATGAAATCGAGCGGACTCTGACCCGTACCTTTGACCAGCAGGACATCGTCAACGGACTGCGCGCCTTTGCCCGTCTCATCAAATCAGCCTGAGCCGTTGTGACCTGCCGACCTGGGCTTACAGGACCTGAGCCACGGAAAGTGGCCACCGGCCAGCTTGGTCATCCGATTTCTTCGAGCAGGGCCGGCATCGCCTGCTCCAGCAGCCACAGGGCATAGCCGACATTGGACTCACGCGCCAGAACGAGCACCAGAAAGTAGTTCTCTGGAAACAGTTTCAGGATACAAACGGCCTCGTCGTACGTGCAGACAATAGTACGGATGTTTTCCAGCAGGCTTCGCAGTCCAAACCGGCGGTAGTTGCCCACGGTAATGCCGTGGTAGGCTGCCAACAAGGGCAGCGTTTCAAAGTCGCCGACAGTCTGACGAAAGACAATTTCCCCGTCATCGGCGAGGAAGGCCCACCCACGTGCTCCCTCAATCCGGTCGAGCACGCCACGCATGATGGTCTCGAAAGACATACTTGGTCGAACGGAACGGTCTGGGTACAAACTCGGTGTGTCGTTGCACGCTACCCATGTAGCTGCCCGGCGTCAAATGACCCTGCGGAAACCTGGCCGATTTGGCTCCAAGTCTCATTCAATTGTCTGCTACCAAACACATCCTTGGCGACGATGTCCATACCGTGTTGTTCCCCGTTGGCGGTTCCCCACCCTACAGGACAACAGCCGGAAGTTTTTTCAATGAAAGTATTGAAAAAACTTCCCGTCTTGCACTAGCTTCACGCCATCGGCAGTATCCGGCAGTCGGAGTGACGAACGCCGGAAGAACTAGCGTGCCGGGGTTCTGCCACTTCTGACGACTCAACTTCCCTGAATGAGGTACCAAGCAATGGCATCGGTTGAAGACAAGTATCCAGACAACGTACCTGGGATGTTCTACGTGGACACCCAGTGCATTGACTGCGACGTGTGCCGCGATACGGCACCCAACAACTTCACGCGCAACGACGATGGTGGCTATTCCTACGTTTACAAACAGCCTGAAAACGATGAGGAAATGGAGCAGTGCATGGAAGCCATGGATGCCTGCCCGGTGGAAGCCATTGGCAACGACGGCGCTGAGTGAACCCACCTGCACTTGATTTCAACGGCCGTTGCCTGAACACAGGTAACGGCCTTCATTTTTGCCAGCGTTTTCGCTAAACAGGCCGGCGTGAGGTCACAAGCGCCTATGTCTGCTGCCCGTCCTGATAGTCTGTCGTCCCACTTGCGGTTGGAAGCCCTCGACAAAGCCCATCTCTGGCATCCCTTCACACAGATGCAGGGATGGCAGGCGACACGCCCGCTCATCATTGAACGTGCCGAGGGCTGCTACCTCTACGATCTTGAAGGCCGGCGTTACCTGGATGGGGTATCCAGTCTGTGGGTGACCACTCATGGACACCGCACTCCTGAACTCGATGCCGCCATCCGCCACCAGCTTGACAAGGTGGCACACACGACGCTTCTGGGCCTGACGCATCCACCGGCCATCGAACTGGCCGCCAGACTGGTGCAGCTTGCACCGTCTGGTCTTACCAGAGTGTTTTACTCGGACTCCGGTTCGACGGCTGTCGAGGTCGCCATCAAAATGGCTTTTCAATACTGGCGGCAGCGCTCAGACCCACGCCCACGGAAGACGAAGTTCATTCACCTGCGCGAGTCTTATCACGGTGATACGGTGGGAGCGGTCTCCGTCGGCGGGATTGCGCTCTTCCATGACCTGTACCGTCCGCTGCTGTTTGAGACGCTGACAGTGCCGGAGCCGCACTGCTATCGCTGCCCGCTGAAGCTTGAACGTCCAGGCTGTGGGATGGCCTGTGCGGAGGAACTGGGACGCATCCTGTCTGAGCACGCCGATGAAATTGCCGCAGTCATTATTGAGCCGGTCATGATGGGCGCGGCTGGCATGCTGGCCCAACCTGATGGCTACGTCCGGCGGGTGCGCGAGCTGTGTACGGCCTATGACGTGCTGCTGATATGTGATGAGGTGGCCACCGGCTTTGGTCGCACCGGCTGGATGTTTGCCTGTGAAGCCGAGGGCGTTGCGCCTGACCTGTTGTGCGTCGCCAAAGGGCTGACAGGCGGTTACTTACCGCTTGCCGCAACGCTGACTACAGAAGCTATCTACGCCGCTTTTCTGGGTGAGGCTGGGGAGTTCAAGACGTTCTTTCACGGGCATACCTACACGGGCAACCCGCTCGCCTGTGCCGTGGCGCTGGCGAATCTCGACCTGTTTGAGCAAAACCGGACGCTTGACCACGTGCGGACAGTTGCCAATCACCTGGCCTTGCGATTGGAGGAACTACGGACGCTGCCGCTCGTGGGGGACATCCGGCAGCGGGGCCTGATGGTGGGCATTGAACTTGTGGCCGACCGCGCAGCCCGAACACCCTTTCCGCCTGACCAGCTCATGGGCTATCGCGTGACAAACCGCTGCCGTGATTACGGAGTCATTCTCCGTCCACTCGGCAATGTCGTCGTTCTGATGCCGCCACTGGCGATTTCAACCGCACAAATAGACGAACTGGCGGATGTGTTGAAAACGGTTATCCCCGAAGTGGCGCAGTCGCTGTAACTTCCAAGTCTTAGGTGCCTCGCGGGGTGTCTGTTTTCGGCAGCCCACGCAGACGTGGGCGGCGACCAAAGCCCTTTCAAGAGAAAGGGAGGCAGGAAAGAGCATGACTGTGCCTACGGCTTCATCGGCGCTGGCTGACCTGGCCCGTGCCGAGCGCGACTATCGGTTTCTCGTGGCGTGTTTTCAGGAGGTTTTGTCGGAGACAGGCGCTCCAGAGCTGGCGCGGGCCCTCCCGATAGAGGGAACGGCACCTCTGCCAGAAACCTCTCATGAGCGTTTTGTTCAGGCCTGCTCGGTGGTTTTCCAACTGCTCAACATGGCCGAAGAAAATGCCGCTGCGCAAAACCGGCGGGCGCTTGAGTCCAGCGCCGGCTGTGCTGCCGAGCCGGGGCTGTGGGGCGCAGTGCTGCACAAGCTACGCCGCCAGGGACGGTCTGCGGCAGACATCCTGACGGCGCTCGCGCAGCTTCATGTCGAACCGGTTTTGACCGCCCATCCCACTGAGGCCAAGCGGGCGACCGTGCTGGAGCACCACCGGCGGCTTTACCTGCTTCTGGTCAAGCTCGAAAACTCGGTGTGGACGCCCAATGAACGCCGCGCCATCCGGGACGAGATCAAACGCGAACTGGAGCGTCTGTGGCGGACCGGTGAAATTTATCTCGAAAAACCGACGGTCGCCGACGAACTCCGCAACGTTCTCCATTACCTGACAACCACCCTGCCGGAAGCCGTTGGCTGGATGGACCGGCACTTGCTCGATGCCTGGGATGAACTGGGGATGGAGGCCGCGATGCGCCCGACAGACCCGGCACACCTGCCGCGTATCACGTTTGGCACATGGGTTGGAGGGGATCGTGATGGCCACCCGCTCGTCACCCCGGAAACGACCCGTGAGTCTCTGCACACGCTCCGCCAGGCTGCACTGCGGTTGTTCCGTTCCCGGCTGACAGAACTGGCGGCGCGGATGAGCCTTTCGGATCGCCGCCAGTCGCCGCCGGCGGCGCTGATGGCGTACCTGTCCACGGCGCGGGAAGCGCACGACCCGGTTCTCCAGTCGGCGCTGGAGCGAAACCCTTACGAGTCGTGGCGGCAGGCGGTCAACGTCATGCTGGCCCGCCTGCCAGGCGCAGAACTGGGCTGGCCGACAGCGCGCCAGCCCTACACTGCGGCATCGGAGCTGGCTGCCGATCTGCGCCTGCTGGGCGAGACGTTGCTTGCGGTTGGCGCAAAACGGTTGTGTGAATCAGAAGTCTGGCCGCTGCTCCGTCTGGTGGAAACGTTTG
The DNA here is from genome assembly GCF_000226295.1 of Chloracidobacterium thermophilum B. Lineage (GTDB taxonomy): Bacteria > Acidobacteriota > Blastocatellia > Chloracidobacteriales > Chloracidobacteriaceae > Chloracidobacterium > Chloracidobacterium thermophilum. Next base: position 2,650,280 of record NC_016024.1, on the reverse strand, counting down.
GATTTCACTTGGCGGTACTTGACATCCGGCAAAACAGCGCCGTGCATGAACAGGCGGTTGTCGAATGGCTCCGGGCCGCTGGCGTAGAAGCCGAATATGACCAGTGGGATGAAGCCCGCCGCTGCGCGTTTTGGGAAACGGAACTGGCCCAGACGCGACCGTTGGCCGTACTTGGCGCACCGCCTGGTGATGCCGCTGGGCGTGTGGTTGGCGCCCTGCAGGTGGCGGCTGAGTACGGCCAGCAATACGGTTGGTCAGGGCTGGGCGCGCTGATTGTGAGCATGACCCGCGCGACTTCCGATCTCCTGGCTGTGTACGGGCTGGCACGTGAAGCCGGGCTCACCATCTCCACGTCCGACGGACTGGTATGCCCGCTGCCGGTTGTTCCGCTTTTTGAAACCCTCGACGATTTGCGGCACAGCCCGGACATTCTGTCAGCTTTTCTGGACCATCCGATGACGCGCCGCAGTCTGGCCTGGATGCAGCGCCCCGGACAGCCGCCTGTGCAGCAGGTCATGATTGGTTACAGCGACAGCAACAAGGACGCCGGCGCTGTCGCCAGTCTGTGGGGACTTTACCGGGCCCAGCAGGCCTTGTCGGCTGTGGCCCAGGCGCGTGGGGTACTGCTGCGCTTCTTTCACGGTCGTGGTGGCACGCCGAGCCGTGGCGCCGGCCCCACCCATCGCTTTCTCAACGCTCTGCCGCCGGAGTCAGTGTCAGGACGCCTGCGGCTGACGGAACAGGGCGAAACAATTTCACAAAAATACGCCAACCTCATCACGGCCACCTACGAACTCGAACTGCTCACAGCCGGGATGCTTGAAACCTACCTGTTGGCGCAATCCACTACGAAAACACCCCACCCCCTTGAACCGGTGCTTGACTTCCTCGCCGACGAGAGTCACCGCGCCTACCGGGCGTTGCTGGAACTACCCGGCTTTCTGGAATTTTTTGCCCACGCCACGCCGATAGACGCCATTGAGGCCAGCCGAATCGGATCGCGCCCGTCACGCCGTACCGGAAAGCGTACCCTGGCTGACCTGCGCGCCATTCCCTGGGTTTTCAGTTGGAGCCAGGCACGGTTTTTTCTCTCCGGCTGGTACGGACTTGGCACGGCGCTGGACATGCTGGCCACACACCATCCGAAGTGGCTGATGCAACTGCGCCAGGAGGCCCTGCGGTGGTATCCAACCCGGCTGCTTCTGATGAATGCCGGCAGTCAGCTTCTTTTGGCTGACGCGGCCTGGATGCAAGCCTACGCCGAGTTGGTGCCTGATACCATCGCCCGAACGACTGTGCTTTCGACCATTCTGGCTGAGTTTGAGCGGACGCGCCGTGGCGTCGAGCAGGTTTTTGGCGTACCGCTTACGGAACGTCGCCAGCGAACGGCGCTTACGATGCAGCTCCGGCGGGCCGGGCTGGCAGCACTGCACCAGCGGCAGATTGAACTCCTCAAGGCCTGGCGCGCGGCCCGCGCGGCATCGGATGACACACAAAGCGAAAGCCTGCTGGTGGATCTGCTGTTGACCATCAACGCCATTTCAAGCGGTCTCAAGAGCACCGGCTGACGTTCTGAAAGCTGCCTGCAATCACTGCCTGTTGGCACAAGGCAGGCGCTACAGGCACAGTGCCGTCCGCCAGAGGTGCTCCAGTTCTGCGACGGGTTCATCGAGCGCCAGTTCACCATCCAGCGTAACCGTAAACCGGTTGCCGCGAACAATGCCCAGCGAATGGCACGGAACCTGATGCTTCTGACAGAGCGCTTCCGCTTCCGCGCAGCGGGATGGTGCAACCACGATCAGCATCCGTCCGGGTGTTTCGCCGAACAGAAGTCCGGCCCGGGAAAGGCCAGGAGCTTCGGCTGAAAGACATAAATCCATACCAGACAGGGCTTTACCGTGGGTAGAAAAACACAGTTCAGCAAGCGCCACCAGCAGCCCGCCGTCTGAACAGTCGTGCGCGGCTGCCCACAGGCGTTGCTGCACGCCTTCCAGAACGCAGTGCTGAAGTCGGCGTTCCGCATCCAGATTCAGCACTGGCAATGGACCGGTTATCACACCGAAGCGTCGGCGGAGGTATTCTGTGCCGCCCAAGTCTTCGCCGGTTGCGCCCAACACGTACACGGCGGCTCCTTCGTCCAGCGTGCGGGGGGTGATGACCAGCCGCACATCCTCGATGAGACCAACTGCACCAATGACCGGGGTCGGGAAGACGCCGCGCCCTTCTGTTTCGTTGTAGAGGCTGACGTTGCCGCTGACGATGGGAGTGGCGAAGAACTCTGCCGCCTCTCCCATACCAGCAATGGCCTCCCGAAGTTGCCACATCACTTCCGGTCGTTCTGGAGAGGCAAAATTGAGGCAGTTGGTCAATCCGATGGGTTCAGCACCAACGGCAACGAGGTTGCGGCACGCTTCAGCGACCGCCAGGGCTGCTCCCTGGCGGGGTTCAATAGCTACGTAGCGTCCGTTGCCGTCGAGCGTCATAGCTACAGCCTTGCGGGTTTCCTTGATGCGGATAACCGCGGCATCGGCTCCGGGCAGAACGATGGTGTTTGTGCGCACCATGTGATCGTACTGCCGGTAAATCCACTGTCGTGAAGCGATGTTGGGCGAGCTGAGCAACTGTCTCAGGTCAGCCTGGATTTGTGCGGCAGAGAGATGCCGTTCTGTAGTGGGAAATACCTGGGCCAGTTCTTTCTCCTGCCTGGCCCGGCGGTCAGCCGCATCTGCAACCCATCCGGCCGGGGGGGCAGCCGGTCGCTCATAGCGTGGTGCGTCATCAGTGAGAAAGCGGTTCGGAATGTCAGCGACGATTTGGCCGTGGTGATAGACCCGCAGCCGTTGGGTGTCGGTGACGCGCCCGATGACGACGGCTGAAAGCCCCCACTTGGTAAATATCTCCTGTACTTCCCGTTCCCGTCCGCTGTCGGCCACCAGCAGCATGCGTTCCTGCGACTCCGAGAGCATGATTTCATAAGGTGTCATGCCGGTTTCGCGCTGCGGGACATGGGACAACTCAAGGTCAATGCCGGTTCCGGCACGGGCGCCCATTTCGCAACTCGAAGAGGTCAGCCCGGCGGCGCCCATATCCTGAATGCCGACAATGCAACCGGCGCGCATGGCTTCAAGGCAGGCTTCGAGCAACAGTTTTTCGCAGAACGGGTCGCCAACCTGGACAGTCGGGCGTTTGGCAAGGGCGTTGTCGTCAAACTCAGCCGAGGCCATGGTGGCACCGTGGATGCCATCGCGTCCGGTCTTCGCGCCGACATACATGACAGGGTTGCCAATGCCGGCCGCCTTTCCCAAAAAAATCTGATCACGACGGACAAGCCCCAAGGCAAAGGCATTGACGAGCGGGTTCAGGCTGTAACAATCCTCGAAATAGACCTCGCCGCCGATGGTTGGGCAGCCAAAGGCATTGCCGTAGTGGGCAATCCCACGTACGACACCATCCAGAAGCGCCCGGTTGCGAGGGCCGTGGTGGGGGGCATCAAGTGGACCGAAGCGCAGGGAGTTGAGCAGGGCAACCGGACGCGCTCCCATGGTGAACACATCTCGCAAAATGCCACCAACTCCTGTAGCAGCTCCCTGAAAAGGCTCGATGAACGAAGGGTGGTTGTGTGACTCAATCTTGAAGGCAATACACCAGCCTTCGCCAATATCAAGAATGCCGGCATTCTCACCGGGCCCCTGTACCACCCGTGGCCCTGTCGTTGGGAGCGTCTTCAGGTACGTCCGTGAAGACTTGTACGAACAGTGTTCAGACCACATGACTGAGAAGATGCCCAGTTCAACCAGGGTTGGTGTACGTCCCAAAAGTTGGCACAGCCGGGCATACTCCTCGGATGTCAAACGGTGAACAGCAAGAAGTTCAGGGGTGACGACCAGCGTCGCCGTTGCTTCAGGTGCAGAGGCCATGGGCCGGAAGCCTCCCGGAGGACAATAGAGGACCTGCGTCCAGATGTCGGGTCACGTCAAAGCCGCGGATTGTAGCCACAGTGGAATGCCGTGGTGAAGTGGGCGATGCATTGTAGCCAATGTTTCACGTGAAACAGCCTGCTGCTCGCTGACGGCCGGTTCACTGGCTGTCAGTCAGCCGTAGTAGCCGGTTGTAGAGCCGGTCAAGGTCTTCTGCGCTGTAGTATTCGATTTCGATGCAGCCGCCGCGTCCACGCCCAAGAATACGAACTTTCGTGCCAAGCAGTTTGGAGAGCTTGGACTCAGCAAACTTGACATTGGGATCGGTCGGATGAGGGGATCCCACAAGAACTGGCTCGCCACGCAGGACACGTTTGACAAAACGCTCGGTTTCACGGACAGATAGACCCCGCTCAATGACACCTTCTGCAACACGTCGTTGGAGCGCCTCATTTTCCAGAGCGAGCAAGGCACGAGCATGACCGGGACTGAGCAGGCGGTCTTCAACCAGTTTTTGAATGTCAGGCGGAAGCCGGAGCAGCCGGATGGCATTGGCAATAGTGGCCCGGTCTTTACCCAGCCGGGTGGCGACCTGTTCTTGGGTCAGCCCCAGTTCGTCCATCAGGCGGCGGTAGGCTTGAGCCTCCTCGATAGGCGTCAGGTCTTCGCGTTGGATGTTTTCAATCAGCGCCAGTTCGAGCAGTTGTCCATCAGGGACTTCCCGCACCACGGCCGGAATACGGTGCAATCCTGCCCGTTGGGCGGCCCGCCACCGACGTTCGCCGGCAATAATCTGGAAGTTTTCGCCCTGTGGTCGTACAACAATGGGCTGGAGAAGTCCATGTTCCCGGATGGACTGTGCCAACTCCTCAAGTTTTCCTTCGTGAAACGTGACGCGCGGTTGCTCCAGGTTGGGTAGAATGCGCTCGATGTCGAGTTCGAGCAGGGTTTCACTGGCGGGTGGCGTACGTTCAGGAAGCAGCGCGCTCAGTCCGCGTCCAAGCGCCCTTCTGGTTGTCATGCGAGATGACCTCCTTGGCGAGTTGTAGGTAGGCATTTGCCCCCCGCGACTTGATGTCGTAGAGAATGATGGGCTTCCCGTGGCTTGGCGCTTCGGCCAGTCGGATGTTGCGGGTGATGACCGTCTCGAAGACCTGTTTGCCGTAAAAATCCCGTAAATCGGCCATAACCTGGTTGGAAAGATTCGTCCGCTCATCGAACATCGTAAGCAGAAACCCCTCGATAGCCAGAGTTGGGTTGAAGCTGCGCCGGATGCGCGCCAAGGTATCGAGCAACTCCGATACACCCTCCAAGGCAAAGTATTCGCACTGGATCGGCACCAGGACGGAGTCGGCGGCACTGAGGGCATTGATGGTCAACAATCCCAGGCTGGGCGGGCAGTCAATGATGATGTAGTCGTACTGCTGCCGATGGTTTTCAAGCACCCGGCGCAGGACGAATTCACGTTCTTCGAGGTTGACGAGTTCAACTTCCGCTCCGGCTAGGTTGCGGTCGGCTGGCGCAACCTGGAGTGCTGGCAGTTCTGTGGGTTGAATGATGTTGTGCAGCGGCTCATCCAGAATGAGGGCATGGTAGAGCGTGCGCCGCAGCGTACCACGCCGGATACCGACACCACTGCTGGCATTGGCCTGCGGATCGGCGTCCACGAGGAGCGTCCGCTGGTCGTTGACAGCCAGGCTTGCCGCCAGATTGATGGCTGTCGTTGTCTTGCCAACGCCGCCTTTCTGGTTGGCAACGGCGATGATTTTCCCCATGCCGTCCCCCTTGTTCGTGCTGAAAATGTGAAACGTGAAACACCTGGCAGCGACTTCTGGCTTCCGCCGGTTTTCGCTGTAACCGTTTGGCTGCTCCTGTCAGCTACCTGCATTGGTTGCTTGGAGCGGCATTGTAGCGCAGACGCAGAAAGACCGTAAAAGGATTAGTTGATGCGGCGGACGAGCAGGACAACCACGCGCCGGTCTCCCGTCGGGAGCAGATGGTGTTGGCGCAGTTCCCAGGCCGGAGGCAAACGGCTGGTTAATGCCCAGGCGTCTTCCTGTCCGAACCAGAAGGCAGCGCTCGCAAAAGGAGGCACGCGCAAAAGCCGTGGCAGACGGCGCGGGCCATCCTCGACGGCCCGCGCCAGGATACCGCACGTTTCACGTGAAACATCAACTCCGCAGGAAAGCAGCGCCCGTACAGCGGTGCCCGGTTCGATGTCACCGGCAAACACCTGAACCCGCCTGCCAAGATCAAGTTCAGCCACACAATGACGGAGAAACGCCACTTTTTTGGGACGCCGTTCGGTGAGAACGAACTGCCAGTCCGGGCGTGCAATGGCCAGAACAAGTCCCGGAAAACCACCGCCGGAGCCAATGTCCATCCACCGGTCCGGTAAATCAGGAGCCGTCAAACACGGCAGCACCGCCAGAACATCGAGGTAATGCCAGCGAACAGCCTCGACCGGAGCTATCAACCGGGTCAGATTGAACTGATTGTTAGCCTCACCAAGCAGACGGTAATGGGTGACGAGTGCCGCCACCTGTGTGGCATCCATGGCTATCCCGTGGTCTGCCAGTGCCGCAGTCAGCCGTGACTGAAACAATGGCACATCCCGATCTGCAACGAAGGGCAGGCGTTGTGGACCTGTTGGTGAGACGTCTTCCAGTAGGGTGTGGGTTTCATCGGCCATGGTGAGCGCAGTACCAGGTGTAGGTCGCCGCAATTCCCTCGCGCAGATGAATCTGCGCCCGCCAGCCCAGGGCATGCAGCCGGGAAACATCGAGCAGTTTGCGCGGTGTGCCGTCAGGTTTTGCCGTGTCGTAAACAATGTCGCCCGCGTAGCCTACAATGTCACGAATCAACATCGCCAGTTCGCCAATGGAGATGTCTTCGCCGACGCCGACATTAATTGGTTTGTCGTCTTCGTAGTGTTGCATGAGAAACAAGGCTGCATCCGCCAGGTCATCCACGTGGAGAAACTCCCGGCGTGGTTTCCCGGTGCCCCATACGGTAACGGTCGGCGCATTGGTCAGCTTGGCTTCGTGAAACTTCCGCAGCAGCGCCGCCAGAACATGCGACGAAGTCAGGTCAAAGTTGTCGCCCGGACCATACAAGTTAGTTGGCATCAATGAGATACCATTGAAACCATACTGTTTCCGGTAAGCTTTGACCATGGTCAGTCCGGCAATCTTGGCCACAGCATAAGGCTCGTTGGTCGGCTCCAGAATACCCGTCAGAAGGCAGTCTTCCGGCATCGGCTGGGGTGCAAACTTGGGGTAAATGCACGAAGAGCCAAGAAACAACAGCTTCTGGACATTCGTCCGGCGAGCTGCCTCAATGATGTGCGTCTGGATGAGAAGATTGTCCCGGATGAAATCTCCACCGTAGGTGTCATTCGCCAGGATGCCGCCGACCTTGGCTGCCGCCAGAAAGACATACGCCGGACGTTCAGCGGCAAAAAAGGCTTCAACTTCCATCTGCCGTGTCAGATCAAGTTCTGCCCGCGTCCGCAGAAGCAGGTTCGTATAACCCTCTGCGCGGAGTTTGCGCACGATGGCTGAACCGACCAGTCCCCGGTGGCCGGCGACATAGATTTTGGCATCTTTCTCCATAAGCAAGTCCCTTTGTTCAGGTGGAAGCGCGCACAAGGGCTTCGCGGCGTGCCAATTCCAAATCGTGGTCAACCATCCGGGCAACAAGCGCCGGGAAGGAAACCTGTGGTTGCCAGCCCAAATGTTGCCGCGCCTTGCTGGCATCGCCAAGCAGGTGATCGACTTCCGTCGGACGAAAATACCGTGGGTCAATCTCGACGTAATCCCGCCAGTCGAGTTCCACCCGGGCAAATGCCGCCTCAAGGAACTCCCGCACCGAGTGGGCCTCGCCTGTGGCGATGACGTAGTCATCTGGAGTTGCCTGCTGGAGCATCCGCCACATGGCTTCGACATAGTCACCGGCAAAACCCCAGTCCCGCTTGGCGTCGAGGTTGCCCAGGTAGAGTTTTTTCTGAAGCCCGTATTTGATGCGCCCGACGGCGCGCGTAATCTTGCGCGTCACAAAAGTCTCGCCCCGCCGTTCACTTTCGTGATTGAAGAGGATGCCGTTACAGGCAAAGAGACCATAGGCTTCGCGGTAGTTGACGGTGTACCAGTAGGCAGCCACCTTAGCCACGGCATAGGGACTGCGGGGGTAAAACGGTGTGGTTTCACTCTGCGGTGGCGGGGCCGCGCCAAACATTTCCGATGAACCGGCCTGGTAGTAGCGGATCGGCTTGCCGGTACGGGCTACGACATCGCGTACGGATTCCAGCAGCCGCAACGTTCCGGTGGCCACGACATCACCAGTGTACTCCGCCTGCTCGAAGGATACCTTGACGTGTGACTGCGCGGCGAGGTTGTAGATTTCATCCGGCTGGACGGCCTCAAGGATGCGGCGCAGGCTGGTACTGTCAGCCAGATCGCCATAGTGGAGAGTGAGTTGACGCAGTGGGTCATGCGGATCACGGTACAGGTGATCAATGCGTCCCGTAGAAAACGAACTGCTGCGCCGAACGATGCCGTGGACGTTGTAACCCTTGGCGATCAGCAACTCGGTCAGGTAGGAGCCGTCCTGTCCGGTGATGCCTGTAATCAGTGCGACTTTATTCATCAGTGAAATTCCCGTGGGAAACTTGTGTGGGCCCTTCATCCGTACCACATCAGACCGGATATGGCTGCGCAGGGGTGTTTTGTCAAGCGGATAGCCAGCTTTGGATGATGTTTTGGGTTGACTTTCCGGGGTGTTTTCGGCCAGCATGGCACGTGCTGGCTGCGGTCAGTCCTTGTTGGGAGATCGTTCAATGGTAGGACATCTGGCTCTGGACCAGAGTATCGGGGTTCGAATCCCTGTCTCCCAGCCAATCTTCCTTATGCAAAACGGATGCCAACCGGCATCCGTTTTTGCTGTTCTGATGGTGCCTGATAATGTCAAAGGGTGGCCGTCAGGCTGCCGGCGCTCCCGATGCTGGGCTTTCAGTGCTGAGCGCCCCTCCAACTCTGGAAATCCCCACCTCTGGGAAAGGGCTGTGTAGCGTTCCCCTCGCCTGCCCGCCCTCCCGTGATATGAGGCATAACCGTGAATTCTTCCAACAATTCCTTTGATGTGGTGATTATCGGCGCCGGGCCGGGTGGTTATGTGGCGGCCATTCGGGCCGCACAGCTTGGGCTGAGCGTGGCTCTTGTCGAAAAAGACAAGTATCTGGGCGGGACGTGCCTGCTGCGTGGCTGCATTCCCACCAAGGCCCTGCTTGAGAGTGCAACCATCTATGAGCAGTCCAAACACGCGGCTGACTATGGCGTGATTGTGTCGGATGTCAAACTCGATTACGAAGGCGTACGGAAATACAAGCACAAAGTCGTGCTCAAGTCGGCCAAGGGCGTCGAGTACCTGATGAACAAAAACAAGGTCAAGGTCTTCAAAGGTTTTGGCTTCATTGAAGACCCCCACACCGTCAGCGTAACCAACGGTGACACAAAGGAATACCTGAAGGCGCGGTTCATTCTGGTGGCAACAGGTTCCGTACCCCGTGACATTCCACTCTTTCCGACCGATGGTGTGCGTATCATCAACAGCGACCACGCCCTGGAGATGACGGAGCTGCCGGCTTCCATCGTCATTCTTGGAGCTGGTGCTGTGGGCGTGGAGTTTGCCTCCGTCATGACGCGCTTTGGCGTTGAAACGACACTCGTCGAAATGCTGCCGCGCGTTTTACCCATTGAAGACGCCGCTATCAGCGCTGAACTGGAACGGGCGCTGCGGGCGCAGAAAGTCACGGTCAAAACCAACACCAGGTGCGAAGCCGCTGTGGTCAATGAACAAGGCGTAGCGGTGACGCTCGTGGATGGACAGGGTGAACGCACCACGTTGCAAACCGAAAAACTGCTGGTGGCCGTCGGACGCCGCCCCATCAGCGATGGAATTGGCCTTGAAAACACCAGGGCGGTCGTCGACAAGGGCGGTTACATTGTGGTCAACAGTTTTCTCCAGACGGCAGAGCCAAGTGTGTATGCTATCGGCGATGTCATCAACACCCCGTGGCTGGCCCACGTGGCCTCGGCAGAGGGCATTGTGGCCGTCGAGCACATGGCCGGACACACCACCGAACCCATCAACTATGACCGGGTGCCAAGCTGTACGTACTGCGAACCAGAAGTCGCCAGCGTCGGCCTGACCGAAGCCAAGGCCCGCGAACGAGGCTACGAGGTCAAGGTCGGCTCCTTCCCCTTTGCCGCCAGCGGCAAGGCACGGATCCTGGGACAGACGGAAGGTATGGTGAAAATTGTCAGTGACGCGAAGTATGACGAAATCCTGGGTGTCCACATCATCGGCCCCCGCGCCACAGAACTCATTGCCGAAGCCTGTGTCGCGCTCCGTGGTGAACTGACAACCGAAGAACTGATGCGCACCATTCACGCCCATCCAACCTTGTCAGAGTCGGTTATGGAGGCGGCACATGGAGTTTTGGGCGGCCCCATTCACATCTGATGCCTAACCCTCAGACAACCACCTGGCCAGTGCAGGTTCATTGAAGACGCCATGCCGCCACGGCAAGCCATTTGGGAGACAACGGTAAGGCCGTTCCAGGCCCCCTACGCATGACCACTGGATTTCTGTCACTCATTCTGCATGCCCACCTGCCGTTTGTGCGGCATCCAGAGTACCCGGAATTTCTGGAGGAAGACTGGCTCTACGAAGCTATCAGTGAAACCTACGTCCCGCTGCTGTTCGTTTTCGAGAACCTGCACCGGGCTGGGGTGCGCGTCCGACTGACCATGAGCTTGACGCCGCCGCTGTGCGAAATGCTCGTGGATGATCTTTTGCGCGAGCGGTACGTCCGGCACTTGGGCAAACTCGTTGAGCTGACCGAAAAGGAAATCGTTCGCACCCAGGGCACACCCTTCGCACCGGCGGCACAGGCGCACCACGAACACTTCCGGGCCGTCCAAAACCTGTATGAAAACGTCTATCGCCGTGATCTGATTGGCGCTTTCCGGCGATTGCAGGATGAAGGCGTACTGGAGATCATCACCTGCTGCGCAACGCACGGATTTCTGCCGCTGATGCGTTATGAATCGGCGCGGCGGGCGCAGATTCGGGTTGCCGTGCGTAACTACGAAAAGCACTTCGGTCGGTCGCCCTCCGGCATCTGGCTGGCCGAATGCGCTTACGAACCGGGCATTGATGCGCTGCTGGCCGAAGTCGGTTTGCGCTACTTCATTGTGGACTCACACAGCATCATGTTCGGTTCGCCGCGGCCGGCGCGGGGTATTTTTGCCCCAACCATCACCCCTTCGGGCGTCGCGGCCTTTGCCCGTGATGTGGAAACCAGTGAGCAGGTCTGGAGTTCACTGGTCGGCTACCCGGGCCATCCCAACTACCGCGAGTTTTACAAAGACCTGGGCTATGAGGCCGACTACGACTACATCAAGCCCTACCTGCACGCGGATGGGGTGCGGCGCAACATCGGCATCAAATACTTTCGCGTCACGGGCAAGGTGGACCTGCACCACAAGCAGCCCTACATACCGGCCTGGGCCACCGAAACCGCGGCCGAGCACGCCGGACACTTTCTCGCTTCCCGGCAGGCCCAGATGCGCCACCTGCGGACGGTCATCGGGCGTGCTCCGTTGGTGGTCTCGCCCTACGACGCTGAGCTGTACGGTCACTGGTGGTACGAGGGACCGCAGTTTCTGGACTTTCTCATTCGCAAAATCCACTTTGACCAGGATGAGGTCGTTCTGGCGACGCCGAGCGACTACCTGCAGATGTTTCCCCACAACCAGCCCCAGGTGCCATCGGCTTCGTCGTGGGGCGCAGAGGGTTACAACCGGGTTTGGCTCAACCGGGATACGCAGTGGATGTATCGCCACCAACACCAGGCCGAGCGACGCATGGAAGAGCTGGCCCAGCGGTTTCCCACACCGCCCAGCCTGCTTGTGTACCGGGCGCTCAATCAGGCGGCACGGGAGCTGTTGCTGGCACAGTCAAGCGACTGGGCCTTTATCATCACCAACAAAACCATGGTCCAGTATGCCGAGAAGCGCTTTCGTGACCACATCCACCGCTTCACCCGCCTGTATGAAATGCTCACCAGCGGCGCGGTGGATGAAGACTGGCTGGCCGAAGTGGAAAAACGTGACACGATTTTCCCGGAGATGGACTACCGGGTTTATGCGCGCTGAAAAGGCAACCCTGCGTGGACGGCCTTGTGTGAGCTGCAAAATCGCGTCATGAGGTGCGTTATAAGAATTGACGCGCTTTTACTTGTTGTCACCGACACGCAACACAGCCAGGAAGGCTTCCTGTGGAATATCCACACGCCCGACTTTTTTCATCCGCTTTTTCCCTTCCTTCTGCTTTTCGAGCAGTTTCTTTTTGCGCGTAATGTCGCCGCCGTAGCACTTGGCAAGTACATTCTTGCCCATAGCCTTGACGGTTTCACGGGCAATGACCCGGTTTCCAATGGCCGCCTGAATGGGAACCTCGAAAAGTTGCCGCGGGATGAGTTCCTTCATCTTCTCGACAAGAGCGCGTCCGCGGGCATAGGCGTTATCGCGGTGAATAATGAGCGACAGCGCATCCACCTGCTCACCGGAAACAAGCACATCGAGTTTGACCAAATCGGCCGGCTCGTAACCTTTCAAATGATAGTCGAGCGAAGCGTAGCCACGTGAAACGGACTTCAGCCGGTCGAAGAAGTCAAGGACGACTTCCAGCAGGGGAAGGTCGTAGGTCAGCATGACGCGCTTTTCACCAATGTAGTCAAAGCCACGCTGAACACCGCGCTTTTCATCAAGGAGTGCCAGGATTGGCCCCAGGTAGTCATCCTGCGTCATGATGGTGGCGCGGATGATGGGTTCCTCGATGCGTTCGATCTTGGACGGGTCGGGCAGTTTGGAAGGGCTGTCAATGGTGATTTTCTCGCCGTTGGTCAGATAGACATCGAAACGGACGCTGGGCGCAGTGGTGATGAGGTCAAGGCCGAACTCCCGTTCAAGCCGTTCCTGGACGATTTCCATGTGGAGCAGTCCAAGAAAGCCACAGCGGAAACCAAAACCAAGGGCGGCGGAATGTTCCGGCTCGTAGAGGAACGAAGAATCATTGAGGCGCAGCTTGTCGAGCGCGTCGCGCAGGTCTTCGTACTGATCGCTTTCAACCGGGTACAGCCCGGCAAAGACCATGGGCTTGACTTCCTGGAAGCCAGGCAACGGCTCGGCGGCCGGGCGTGCCGCTTCGGTCACTGTGTCACCGATGCGCACGTCGGCGACGGTTTTGATGTTGGAGAAGAAAAAGCCGACTTCTCCGGCGCCCAGTTCGCTGATTTCGCGCATTTTGGGCGTCATGACGCCGACGCCCTCCACTTCGTAGTCGCGGCCGGTGGCCATGAAGCGGATTTTCATCCCTGGGCGCAGCACGCCGTCCACGACGCGGACAAGTACGATGACGCCTTTGTAACTGTCAAACCAGGAATCAAAAATGAGTGCCTTGAGCGGGGCATCCCGGTCACCTTGCGGAGGTGGGATTCTTTCCACAATGCGTTCAAGAAGCTCATCCGTCCCCACGCCGGTCTTGGCACTGGCAAGAACAGCATATTTGGGGTCAAGCCCAATGACCTGCTCAATCTGGGACAGCACGCGCTCCGGTTCGGCCGATGGCAGGTCAATCTTGTTGATAACCGGGAACATTTCGAGATTGTTTTCGAGCGCCAGGTAGGCGTTGGCGAGCGTCTGGGCTTCGACGCCCTGGGTGGCGTCCACAACAACGAGCGCGCCTTCGCATGCGGCCAGCGAGCGCGAGACTTCGTAGCTGAAGTCCACGTGGCCGGGCGTGTCAATGAGGTTCAGGACGTAGTCTTCACCATTGCGCGCGCGGTAGTTGAGGCGTACGGCGTGGGCTTTGATGGTGATGCCGCGCTCCCGTTCGAGGTCCATGGCGTCGAGAACCTGTTCGGCCATCTCACGCTGGGTCAGGGCACCGGTGCGTTCAAGCAGGCGGTCGGCCAGCGTGGATTTGCCATGATCAATGTGGGCGATAATGGAGAAATTGCGAATGTGCTGAATATCCATGAAGCGTACAGACCTGACACAGGATCGGGAGTTGGGGCAACGATAGCACGCACCGGCCCTGCGTTTCACGAATCGCCGCCAGTCGTGGAAAGCCGCGGGTGGCGAAAGTTTGGCCGGCTCTGGCGTGCCGGACAGCCGGCTTTTCACAGAAAAACGTGGCGCGGAAGCCTCTGCCTGTTAGCAATTGGCGGTTAGCCGCCAGTCGCCAACTGCTGACCGCTAAACGCTTGTTGTCGGGGGGGACTTCATGTTCGGTGTGGTGTTGGCGAGATTCTGTGGTATAGTTGCTGTTGGCCGTGCTGCCGGGCAGCACATGGCTCTTTGAGAATATGGGGATGACACGGTTTCGACGTGGACATTATGAGGTGCACGTGAGGCGTGCCGGGCGTCCATGCCGCTCGTCAAAAAGCGTGGAAACAATTACCTGCCGAAACGCAGGAACTCGCTCTCGCAGCCTAATCACTGCTGAGCCGTCTGCTCATTTGGTGGCTCGTGCCGAATGAAGCGGGCGTGACCTTCACGAGCTGGCGGCGACGTTACGCCTGGGGCGTCGCCGCGAGATAGCACTGGGCTGGTATCCCGGCGGCTTCAGGTCGCTGTTCCGGCAGCCGGGGTACGAGAAACGACGGAAGCGACTACGCACGTAGTCTCCGGCACCGAAGGTTCGCGGACGAGGGTTCGACTCCCTCCATCTCCATCATGAGAATCTGATTTGAAAAGACACTCGCGCTACGTTCCGACGCATCCTGCCGGCGAACCGTTCCAGACTCCGCGTCTTGCGGGTTTTTTCGCTTCTGTCTGAGGGGCATCCGTGGGGTGCAGCTTGTGAACACTCCCGTCCCTGACGGCCCCAGCCCCCTTGTTTACGCTTCAAACTCGGCATTCTCGCACCCCAGCACCCAGCAGTGCTCCTTCACGGCACGCCGCAAGTCGTCCTTCCGTCAGTACTCCAGACACCGGCCCAAAAGCGTTTCACTTTTCCATTGTTCGCCCGGTACGTATCAGTTAAAGCGCGCGTGGGGGTTGAAGTCGAACTTCCACGAGCGTGCGCTGAGAGCCGCCAATGTGTCTGTTCGCGCGTGCAAGCTCGTCCTGTCTGGTCAAACATCCAGCTTCATCTGCGAATACGCCACCCTGGCCGCTCCAGCCACCTGCTCGATGCCGCTCCACGCTGCCACCAACTCGTTGTAGGGACGCGCGTCGTCGGCCCAACCCCGGCGCTCGCACAGGGTGTAGAGCCGGTAGGCCAAGGCACGGATGGGTTCAGCACGGGACGGCATACGCGCCAGCAGGGCCCCAGCAGCCGATTCCCCACCCTGATTGAGGGCGCGGATCAGTTGATGCAGCGCCTCCCAGACCGAGGCGCACGAGTCAGTTTTGGGCGACCACTTGGCAGGTAACTCCGGCCACCTGAGCAGGCGTACTTCGCCTTTGCCCGCCGCCACCAGCCCAGCCTCTCGTAGTCCATCTACACTCGTCGCCTTGGCGCGGGCAAGTACGTCCGCCTCGCCAAATTTGCCCGTAGCCCAGCCGTGCTGCTCGAACCAGTGCAGGCAAAATTGCGTGTCATAGTCGAAGTCGTCCTCGGTGAGAAAGCGGTTGATGAGTTGCAGCGCGGTGCGCACCGTCATGGGCGTGCCGTCGGCCTCCAGCACCTGCGCATACCGCGAGAAGATCGCCATGCCGGAGCCGATGATCGCCTGCGACAAATCCACCGGTGTCACAGGTGAATGCCGAAGAGCGCGGCCATCCTGGCTGTTTCCTGATGCGGGCGAGACGCCCGCGCCCCCAGGGTTGATCATCTCCTCCATGGCTTCGGGCAGCGTCGCATTGAGTTCGCGTAGAAACTCGCGGCGGGTGATCACCGGTGCGTCGGCTGCGCGCTTGCGGCAAACGAGCACAATGCTGGAGGCAAGGGCATTGGTAGCTTTCTTGAGATTGCCCGTGTATTCGGTGCGCATCGGCCATGTCCCCGTGATGGCCAGGCCGGCGCGGAGGACAGCTTCCAGAAAAGTCTCCCAGCCGGGACTCGTCGTGCCGTCGCTTTCGGTTTCGCTCTGCTTGAAGGCGTAGTAGATGGTTATCGGAAAAGCCGGGTGCGCCTGCCGTGCGAGGTTTTCCAGCGCCTGCGTCATCCCTTCCAGAAAGAAGGTTTCGGCCTTTTCCCGACTGCCGTGGCGGCACGGTGTAGCGACCAGTTCCTCAGTCTTGGGTGTGGCCAGTGTCGCGTAGAGACCAGGAAAGATGGGCTTGAGCATCCGCCGCAGCCAGACGTAGAAGAAGTCCGAGAGGTCGGCGTAGGCAATGTTGTCGTAGTACGGCGGGTCAGTGGAAATAATCTTGTTGTGCGAGACGGTTTGAGATTGAGCTTCCGATTGGAGGGCCAAGCCATTGGAAGGGCTCTTGAGGTTGGTGAGAAGTTTTGCTGCCTGCTCACAGCCGCTGAGAAGGTTCCCAGAGGAATTGCTGAAAGGATTCGCCTCGGCAAAGTCCCAAACCATTGGTAAAGCTTGACGACCAAAGGTACTTGTCACTGTGTCACGGCCTGAGTGCCAGGAACAAAGAGACGACCAGTAGTTTGCACCTTTATCCACGGCAAATGCCAAGTACACTCCCACTGCCTGCGCGTAGGCGAGGGCACCGGTCCCACTGGCATCCAATCCCACACCGTCGTCAGGCAACCCAGCCGCTATAGCATCCCGGCGGCATTTCTCGATGGCCTCGGCCACCAGATCGGAAAACGTCGTCAGCGCCACGAGCTGGCGGGGGGTGAAGAGGTCGGCCCACGTGAAAAAGCCATAGCCACGGCCACTGACCAGATCGCGCGTATCGCGGTTCATCGGCTGATCGGGCTTCCACAGCGGTTGCGCTGAACGGGCAATCCTCTCGTGTTCTTCGGTAGGAGGCAGATAGACGCGCCCACGTGGCCCTTCGGCGACGATGGCCATCAGCCGTTCTCCCATTCTACCTGCCAGACTCTCGGCTTTGATGTAGGCGTCGCCGATTGGCGCACCAGACACCAGACACCGAAAATTCGCCCCGCGCGCAAGCTTCGTGCCGTTCTTCGCGCTTTCCGGCGGCTTACCCACTTTGACAGTAAAGTAATACCCTGGGAGCGCGGGCGTCCCTGGGAGGGCGGGCGTCTCGCCCGCGACTTGTGGCGGGCGAGACGCCCGCCCTCCCAGGATAATTGGCTCGACGTACGCTTCCTTGCCCGCCTTGCTGGAGAGGATGAAGGTGGAAACCAGCGGCACATCCACATCCGCAAAAGCCGGATTGGGGC
Source organism: Chloracidobacterium thermophilum B (assembly GCF_000226295.1). Lineage (GTDB taxonomy): Bacteria > Acidobacteriota > Blastocatellia > Chloracidobacteriales > Chloracidobacteriaceae > Chloracidobacterium > Chloracidobacterium thermophilum. The sequence goes on along the minus strand of NC_016024.1, from coordinate 2,632,977 downwards.
TTTTGACCGTCCGCGCCCACAACCAGGCAATCACGGTGAGCTTTTGGCCAACGAGCGGTTTGAGGTCAGGGCGGTCAGCGGCCATCTCTGACGTCACCTTGACCCTTGGGTAAAGATGCCCGATGCGCTTTTCAGCCTCGGCGCGCATCCACGCCCCGTACCGCCGTACGTCTTCGGCCAGTCCCTTTGCCCCCGACCAGTCCGCGTGCAGCGTGGCTTGCCTTTCCCCCGGCGGCAACGGCCCGACAGGTTCGTATCCGGCAAAGCGCGGCGGGATTTCAATCATGGCCTTGTTGATGGTGACAGCCACGGGGTTGAGATCGCTGGCGTAGGTTTCCAGCCCCAGCCGCTGCGCTTCCAGAGGCAGTGCGCCCCCGCCGGCGAAGGGATCGTGAAAACCTGGGAGCGCAGGCATCCTGCCCGCGTTGATCGCAGCCACAATTTCGTCGTCGGAGAGGCGTGCGGCCGCTGCGCCAAGGCAGTGCCGCGCCCAACTCCGGCGGATTTCGCGCCGGGCGCTTTCGAGCACCTCCTCGTTCGTGGTGTTTTCCCACTGCACAAGCTGCTCAAGCAGGCGAAAGAGGCGCTGGCGTTCCCTCTCCTGCGCTTCCGGCGTGGGAAACTCCTCCGGCACACTGGCGGGATCATCCACCATCTGGGCGAAGATGACGGCCCGGGCCGCCGCCAGCGGACGGCGCGCCCACCACAGGTGCAGGGTGCTGGGGTGTCCGTGACGGATGGACTTTTCGCGCGCGGCAGCTTCGTTGATTTTATCCAGTGGTAGCGCGACTTCGATGAGTTTTTTCCGGGTTTTGATGGATGTCATGGGGTAAGGTCCAGCACTCGGGATATAAGAACTGCCCAAGCTGGCTGCAATCAGCCTCTGCCAGATAGCCGAGCACGCCGCGCACCAAGCGAACATCGAGCGTGAACAGTTTGGCGCATACCACCGACGAAGGCGTGGGTAAACCCGCGCTAGTGAGGTCGCTGATGGGGCAGTCAAACGGCCACGGGGGATTCTGAGCCGAGGTAATCATCGCAAGTACAAGGCAGCCGCTTGCACGGTTGAAAGCGGTTGCCGACATGACCAGCACCGGGCGATTTTTGTGGCTTCGCGGTTGGTGAACGGAAATGGCACGCGAACCACCTGCCCCGGCTCATAGTTCACGGTAGTTCTCCTTGTCTGTCTCGCCCGACCATTCCGAGAGCGTGCCCTCGACGGCCTTGAGGTATTCCAGACCGAGGGGGCAAACCCGACGCACCCGTACTTCGCCGTCGGCAACGATCTCCCAGGCTGGCAGATCGCCAGGTCCGACGTGTAAGTGCGCCCGGATCGCGGCCGGAATTGTAGTCTGGCCTTTGGCAGTGATTTTAGCGATGGCAATCATCGGGAGCACTCCAGGGATTGAGGTAAGGCTGTAAGGAGCGCCTTACCTTACGTGGGCAGTGTAGTACGCGCAAGCAGGGCTTTTATGTCGAGGTTGAGCTGTCACGGCCCAGTCCGGCTCGCTGGTAAAAAGCTGCCGCACGTAGCGGGCAAGTCTTAGTTGACCATCAGGTTGGCGTTCTGCAGGTGTACGCCTTCGCTGGCGGCGCCGATGGCAACAAGCAAACCCACTGCTGGATTGTTGCGGAACAGTTCCCGTGCCTTGCGGCGCTCTGCACGCTTGACACCACACGTGGACATTGCCCTGGCTTCTTCGCCGCTGAGCAGCCTGCGAATCCTGGCGGCCAGGTAGTTCAGCAGGCCGCGGTGCTCAGTGAAGACGAGGAGTTTGGGGAGCGAGAGCGTCCTGCCCGCAGGCGGGCTGGAAGCCTGCGCTCCCAGATTTTGCAGCCGGCAGTAGAGTGCTTCCCCTCGCAATCCTGACTTTGGAGTGAACAACTTAGCGGGCCTGTTCTTCCAAGGCTTTGAGGACGATGCTCGCTTCAGCCACCGCTCAAAACGTTCGTAGTCCTCGGGTGAGAGGCTTGAGCTGCCTCCCAGTGTTGTCGGGCAACTACCAAGCCTTCGGCTCCACTGCTTCTTGAGTGCATTCTGATAGTTGTGATAGCGAGGGGGCTTTGTTGGTTGTTCTGTGCCCACTCCCGGCGCCACCTCTCAGGCAGACGCCAGGCATCCCGGCAAACACGTGTCAGCCTCTAGGCTTTTTATGGAATCTCTTCTCATTTCAACGGCCGTTGTCGCGCTGGCGGAGATCGGCGACAAAACCCAACTTCTCGCCTTCATCCTTGCGGCGCGGTTCAAAAAGCCACTGCCCATCATTCTGGGCATCCTGGTGGCCACCCTGCTCAACCACGGACTGGCCGGTGCACTGGGGGCCTGGCTCACCAGCGTTGTCAGTCCCGACGTGCTGCGCTGGGTGCTTGGTCTGTCCTTTATCGGCATGGCTATCTGGACGCTTATCCCTGACCGCATCGAAGAGGAAGAAACCCAGGTTGCCCGGCGCTTTGGTGTCTTCGGCGCAACGCTGCTGACGTTTTTCCTGGTGGAAATGGGTGACAAAACCCAAATCGCCACCGTGGCTCTTGCCGCCCACTATGCCGCGCCCTGGATGGTCATCCTTGGCACCACGTTGGGGATGCTCATCGCCGACGTGCCCGCCATCTTTGTCGGGGACAGGCTGGCGTCCAAAATCCCGATGAAGCTGGTTCACGCCGTGGCCGCCGCTGTCTTTGCCCTGCTGGGTCTCGTCACGCTGCTCGGAAGCTGGCTCCAACCGTAGCTGCCAGATTGGAGCCAACAGAAGGCCGACTCCGCCGTAAAGCAGCCCGGCGCGTCCATCCACTCCGGTTGCCCGAACCGCTTCACCGTTGACCGCCAAAATTCAGGCTGGGGGAACGACGACGAGCTTTGATGACGAGCTTCAGCGAAGGGGCCAACCCGCCTTGCTATTCGCTATTCGCTATTCACCGGGTGTATGTTTATAGACAGGACTTTCATATCGAGGAGAACTGCTATGGACTTGAAAAAACTGGCCCCCTGGAACTGGTTCAGAAAAGAACAGGAAACGCAACCAACAGCACTCCCGGTCCGCAAAGCGGAGTCTGCGGGGACAGCGCGCGAAACCATCGAGCCGGCCCTGCCTGCGCCTTTTTTGCCGGTGTTCCAACTGCAACGCGAGATTGACCGGCTGTTCAATGAAGCATTTCGCAACTTTGGCCTGGCGTGGCCGTCCTTGACGCTGCCAAGCCTGCCGACGCCTGACTGGCAGGGGCTGCTCCGCCCGGCGCTCGACATTCACGAAACAGAGACGCACTACCACATTGCACTGGAGCTACCCGGTGTAGAGCCGAAGGATGTCAACATCACGCTGGACGAAGACGTGCTGTACATTCAGGGCGAAAAGCGCCACGAGCAGGAGTACAAAGACGGGCAGCAGCATCGGATCGAGCGTACGTATGGCGCTTTTCAGCGGATGCTCAATCTGCCTGACGATGCGGATGCTGACAATATCAAGGCCAGTTTCAGGAACGGTGTCCTGACGTTGACGATTGGCAAGCGGACGCCGAGCCGGCCGCAGCGGGGGCGTCCCATTCCCATTGAGAGTTAGGCGGTTGCGGGGTCGCCGAAGTTCAGCACGCCGCCCGAAACACCGCTCCAGGGGCGGCGTTTTTTGTTACCTTTGGGAGACGAGGCATAGCTGTGGCAGGGTGCGTCTGCACCAGCCACCACGCCCCGCGTTGTCAAGGACGAATCAGGGATGAAGCAGGAAAGTCGCTGGAATTTCGGATACTGGATGGTGGCCATTCTGGCGCTGCTGGTATTTCAGGAGTACTGGCAGCGGATGAGTACCGTTGAGCCGGTTCCCTACAGTGAGTTTGAGAAGGCGCTGGCGGAAGGGCGCGTGGAGGAGGTCATCGTCACGGACAGGACGATAACCGGGCGGTTGAAAGCGCCAGACCAGCGCGGCAAGACCTCGATTGTGGCAACGCGCGTGGAGCCAGAACTGGCCGATCGGTTGTCCGGGTATGGTGTCAGGTACAGCCGCGTTGTGGAAAACACCTGGTTGCGGGACGTGCTCTCGTGGGTGCTGCCAGCTTTGGTCTTTTTTGGGGTGTGGTTTTTCCTGTTCCGGCGGTTTGCGGAAAAGCAGGGTGTGGGCGGCTTTATGAGCGTCGGCAAGAGCCGCGCCAAGGTCTATGTCGAGAAAAAAACCGGCGTGACGTTTGGTGACGTGGCGGGGGTAGATGAAGCCAAAGCCGAACTGGAGGAAGTCGTCAACTTTCTGAAAGCGCCGCAGGAATATGGTCGTCTGGGAGCGCGGATTCCCAAGGGGGTGCTCCTGGTCGGCCCGCCGGGCACCGGCAAAACCCTGCTGGCCAAGGCCGTTGCCGGTGAAGCTGGCGTGCCGTTTTTCTCGATTTCGGGTTCGGAGTTCATTGAAATGTTTGTCGGAGTGGGCGCTGCCCGGGTACGTGATCTGTTTGAGCAGGCGCGCACGCACGCACCGGCGATCATTTTCATTGACGAACTGGATGCTCTGGGACGCGCGCGTGGCGCGGGCGGCCCGCTGGTCGGACACGACGAACGCGAGCAGACGCTCAATCAGTTGCTGACCGAAATGGACGGCTTTGATACATCAGTCGGCTTGATCATTCTGGCCGCGACGAACCGGCCGGAGATTCTTGATCCGGCGCTGCTACGCGCCGGCCGGTTTGACCGGCAGGTGCTTGTGGACCGTCCCGACAAGAAGGGACGGCTGGAGATTCTCAAGGTTCACGCCAGGAAGATCACACTGGCCCCTGGTCTGGATTTGGAACAGGTGGCCGCGTTGACGACGGGTTTTTCCGGGGCTGACCTAGCGAATCTCGTCAACGAGGCGGCACTGGCGGCCACCCGGCGCAAGGCGGCAGCGGTCGAGTTGGTGGATTTTACAGTGGCGCTGGAGCGCATCGTGGCGGGTCTGGAAAAGAAAAACCGCGTCATCAATGCCAGGGAGCGCGAAACCGTGGCCTATCACGAAATCGGGCATGCGCTGGTTGCACTGGCTTTGCCGGGGGCGGATGCCGTCCACAAGATTTCGATCATTCCCCGTGGGATTGGGGCGCTTGGGTACACCTTGCAGCGACCGACCGAAGACCGGTTTCTGATGACGCGCGCCGATTTGGAAAACAAAATTGCCGTGCTGTTGGGCGGCCGGGCAGCCGAAAAGCTCGTGTTTGGCGAGATTTCGACAGGCGCGGCCGATGACCTGGCGCGGGCAACCGACATTGCCCGCGACATGATCACCCGTTACGGCATGGATGAAGGGCTGGGCTATGTTGCCTTTGAGGCCCAGAAGCCGCGTTTTCTGGATGTACCGGAGTTGGCTCAGGGAGGCTGCCGAGTAGCTGAGTCCACGCAGGCACGAATAGATCAAGCTATCCGGGATATTGTCATGGGCGCGTTTGAACGCGCTTACCGGATTCTTGAGACCAACCGCGAGGTGCTGGAGCGGTGCGCCCGCGAGTTGCTTGAACGCGAAACCCTGGAAGAAAGTGACATTCGGAAACTGACTCAGGGGTTGAAGCCGGCAGCGGAGGTGGCGGAAGCGCCCGTTGCCCTGCCCCGTCGCTAGGGTGTCCGTTCTGACCCCATCAGGCATCGGCTTCGCGGGGAAGCGCTGCTTCAGCCGCTTCCGGCTGGGCCGCCTGCCGCGCCAGAATGAGATACGCCGTCAGGTAGAGCGCCATCGCCAGCAGGGTCATCTTGCGCAGCCCCGCGTACATGGAAAGGTATTCCAGGCAGCCGCCGACCACTGAACCCAGGATGTTGGACCCGAGTGCGCCGGGGACATCCTGGGCCCGCTTCAGAAGGGTGGAGACAATGACCCCGGCAAAAAACACCGGCAGGGCAAAGAGCAGTCCGCCCAGGATGCCGCGCGTCAGTAGCGAAAACTGATTGAGCGTCCCAGCCCCCAACCACCACACCGCGAGCAGGGATATGACCAAGGGGACGTACCACGGCTGAATCCGGGAGGCCGTCCGCCGGATGACGTAGCCGTTGGCCAGCAGCACCATGACAAGAACGCCGGCAAAAACGGAGGCGTTGACGACCCACGTCGAACCAAAGAGCAGACCCAACTCTGTGACCATCCGCGTTTCAAGCAACAGAAAGGCCGCACCCATCAGAAACAGCACCGGGTCAAACCGGCGTGAGGTAAGCAGGTCGGCCCCGAACGTCTGCCGGACAGCCACCAGGGCCGTGACGAGGATCAGCGTCAGAACGGTCAGGTAGGCATAGGGCACCGTATTGGGGCGCAGATAAAGAAACGGCCAGTCGTCGGTTGGAATGCGGATTTCCATTTCAGGGAGGACGTGAACCGGAAAGCCCGTTGTGGCCTGCACCGTCTGGGGCATCAGTTCGCGCCCTACGAGAAACGTCACCCCGTAGTTATAGCCGTGCAGAATCACCAAAGGCTGAAGGCCGGTCGCCTCCAGAAGCGTGTTGTTGAGGCGGTAGAGCATCCAGTCGCCGGCGAAAACCGAGAAGGAAACGGACATGATGCCGCCCGGTGCGACGTGCTTCCAGCCGGAACGAAGCCCCTCGACCGTGTAGAGGTAGTTGTCCAGACGGAGTGTGGACAGGGCGGAAAACATGGCGTGGGAGTCCACGAGTCCATAGCAGACGACATCATACTGGTCGGTATGGTTTTGCTCGAAGTAGGCGCGGGCGTCGTTGTTGATGAGCCGGACGTTGGGGCGGGTGTATGGTTGTTCCGGGTGTTTCTCACGCCCCAGGCGTAAAATCACCGGATCAATTTCGACACAGGAAACATGGGCAAATCCGGCTCGCAGGGCCGCGGCGGCATCGTTGCCTGTGCCGGCCCCGACAACCAGCGCGCGGTCGCGCCGCGACGTAAGACGGAAAGGAATTTCGTAGATTCTCTGAACCTGCCCCCGAAGCGCGCCGGGCGGTTCCTGGCTGACTGTGGCAACGGAAAGATCAAGTAGATACTGGTGAAAGTCCCGGTTGATACTGAGCATGTATTCCGGGCGTGCAACCGGGTTGGGGGGCTGGCCCTCCCCGGTGAAAAAATCGTCGGTTGCAAGATCAATGCGGTTGTAGGGCGAAAAGTAAGCCCCCTGGCTGGCCCAGCCGGTCAGCAGGATGACGCCGATGCCTAAAATTGCCCACCACCGGCGGCTGACCCAGGCGAGCGGAAGCAACCCCAGTCCGAACCAGACGGCCGGTGGCAGGTGCAGCGCCGCCACCGCGGTGAACGCCAGCACGCCGATGAGTGAGCCAAGCAGGTCATAGGCATAAGCCCGCAGGGGCGGAAGCTGCCCGAACCACCAGCCCACCGGAATGGCCATGAGCAAAAACACCAGTGCCACCAGCCAGAACAGTCCAACGACAACCAGCGTCGCCAGACAGAACTGGCCGAAAGAAACCATCCTGACATCAGCTCCCCAGAGGCTGATGGATGGGTCAGGAAACCCCAAGTCCATCAGCCCAACCTGCTTGGACAAAGCCAGAACGGCAGCCAGGACGAGCAGCGCCGGGAACACCCACTCGAAAAGATGCGGATACCGGCGGCCAAGGGCCACCCCAAGGCCCATCCCAAGGAAAACCGCCATGAGTACCAGGTTGGCAAAGTAGGCGAAGACCCGGATTTGCGAGCCAATCCACCGGATGGCCGCCAGTTCGAGCACGAGGATGCTGAACGTCGTCAGCCCAAGATACCAGGCTGAACGCCGGGCGGAGACCTCGCGTGCCCAAAGGGGCAATGGGGTGGTGCTCATGAAACTTCTTCCCTTTTGACCATCCAAACCGCCCGCGTCCCGGGCCGCACGATACGACCCTGTGGAGACCGACGTAACCGTGCAGGTCAGCACACAAAAAGAGGCTAACCCAGCCGCGCAGGCTGCGGAAAGCTCAGAAAAACACCTGTCCCAGGGGGGAAGGTTCGAGGCCGGAAAACCGCCTTATCCCAGGTCGGGTCGCTCTAGGGGCGGCCCTTGCGGACGACACGCGGCCGCGAAACGGCATCCACCGTCCGAATCTGGCGGCCCCTCCCACGTGCGTCCTGCGTGGAAAAGCTTTTGCGCGCCGTCGCCACCTTTTCCGGGAAGATGAATCCGGCAAAAAAATACCGCCGCCGCACGCCACGGTCGAGGTTGGTCGAAAACGGCAAAAACGACTGGCTGATGCGGTTGAAACCACCCGTGGCGTCGCCATCGCTGTTGACGCGCCAGTTCATCTCGCTGATGAGGATGCCATCTGGATACACGTCATCCACAACGCCGACGTGTCCCCGACCGTCATTTTGCCAGACGATGATGGCGCCCACGCGCGCATCGCGCGGGTTGGTACTCGTCTGCCAGCCTTTTTCCTGTGCGGCGCGCAGCCACATGCCGCCGTTGCCGCGCCAGTCAATGCCGCCTTCCGCCGCCGCAAAGCGGTCGAAAACCTGCGCGGCGTAGTATGTGCAATAGCCCCAGCTAAACCCTTTGTAAGGCTGATGGGTGTTGTCTTCGACCTGGGCCGTGGCTGCCGTGGCCAGACCGAGTACGGCAACTGTCATCACAAAAAAGCGACGAAGTTGCTTCTTCAAGCGAAGCACCATGGTTCGTTGACTCTCAAAATTACGGGAATAATGGTAAGGACGGGCGTTCTCTATCCCGTTGTCATCCGCAGTGTCAAGTTTTTTACCAACGTTTTCTGCGCCGGAGCGTCACTCATCGCGCCCGGCAACCCCCTGAGCGAGGGCGGCAAACACCGGCAAATCAGGACTTTGCGCCGGCGGGGGACGGTGGCTGCCACAGGTGGCGTACCAGATGATGGCATTGAGCGCATCGGCATCTTCGAGATCGGCATGCGCCAGGTTCATCGCCTGGCACCACCGCACCATGGCGGCTTCGCGGGCGGTTTGTGGCGGCGCGACGAGAAGATTACCGGCCGCCACGCGCGGCAGGATTGCCCGGTATGGGCGGAGGTCGGGTTTGTCCTGAAAGATGTCCATGGGCACCGCGTTGGCGTCCAGGGCATTCATTGGCGGCAGCCCCAGGAGAAGTTCCATGGTCCGAATCAGGCTGACGGTCGTGTGATATTCGTGAATGAGTTGGCCCGGCCGGTTGTAGGCGCTGATGACCAGGGCCACCGACCGGTGACAGTCCACGTGGTCGGGGCCGTTCTGAGCATCATCTTCGACGACAACGATGGCGGTGTCTTTCCAGTATGGTGAGGTCGAGACGGCTTCCACCAGACGCCCCAGAGCATAGTCGTTGTCCGCCACGTGAAACTGCGGAGTGGGAAGACCGGGCATCATTCCGCTGGTGTGATCGTTGGGCAGCCGGACAATCGAAAAATTTGGCAGTTCATCGCGTCCGGTGGTCTGCCGGGTCTCCACGCACTGCTGGAACTCAGCGAGCCAGGCGCCAAGCCGCGACGTACCACGGAAGCGAGGGTCGGGATGCTGCACGGTGATGAGCGGGTCGGTCTGTCCATGGCTGTTCAACGCCGCCAGGTAGGAGTCGGTCGTCATGGCATCGGGGGTGTGCATGTCGAAGTTGCGGAACGTCGGGCACACGTGGCCTTCGAGGGCTTTTTTGGTCGGGGTGGCTGTGACGTTGGGCGTCAGGTCGGGGTAGCTCCGTCGTTGGTTGCGGTTGATGGCGTCCAACTCAGCCTGGGAGACTGTGCCGACGAATTCGCCATAGTTGCGGTAGGTCAATCCGGCGCGCGCGGCGGCGTCCCAGAGATACAGGGTGTCGGGTTCCGCAATGTCGCGGGCCCCCTGGCGGTAGGGGATGAAGCGGACGAGGTAGCGTTCGATGTCATCCGCCGTAACCGGCAGGTCGAAAGCCGGGGGAACGCCCTGGCGCGGCGCGAAGTTTGGCAGGCGGTTGAAACCTTCGTAGTCGTAGGTGCGTGACCGCCGGGAATACTCCCAGCGAAAAGCCTTGTCGGTGTAGTCACTCGACAGGGCGGCCGTGGCCCAGTTGTGTCCGTCGGGGCTGGCTTCAGAGTTGACAAAAAAGCGGTCAAACAGACCGAAGCGCAGCGCCAGGGCGCGGTGGTTGGGGGTGATGTCCTGCGGAGTGCCGTCGTGTGCGACGGCGGCCTCTCCGGCTCCGAAAATGGCGAGGTAGGGATCGCCGTCGGCCGGAAGCCCGTTCCCGGCGCGCTCCAGATCGCCAAAAACGGCGTCGTAGGTACGGTTTTCCTTGATGATGTAGATGATGTGCCGGATGGGCGACGGGCCCTTGAAAAGGCGCGTTTTGTGGGGGCCGAGCAGTCCGTTGTTTTGCAGTGTCTGGCGCGTGTAGTCCGCCAGTTGCCGGTCATCCGGCAGCGGGATGTGGCTGAGCGTTCCGGCCACAAGGGCGACACTGTACTGCCCGCCCTGCCTTCCCGATTCAGCTTCTGCCGGGAAGCGATCGTTGGGCGCGTTGGGAAACCGCCCGGAGGTGTTGGCGACAACCGAGGAGTTTTCAAAGCCGGTGCCTTTGCCATTGCCGACAACCAGCGTCCTGCCGACGACAGCAACGGCCGACGGGTAAAGCCCGGTCGGGATGAAGCCCTTGACAACGGAGGCTTGTTGCCGTCTCTCAGGCTCGGCAGTGGACTCCGGTTCGGAACGGACTTTCGTTTTGCGAGAGGGCTTTTTTGACGCAGCCTGATGACGCGCTTCGGATGCGTCATGACGTTGTGCGGTTGGCCGTGCCTGCGCGCCCAGCCTGACGACGGCAACGCAGTTGGCGCGGGCATTGGCAACGTACAGTGTGGTTTCGTCTTCGTCGAGGGCAAGGCTTTGCGGACTTGTTCCGCCCCGGTTCCGTTCATCGAGGCGCAGGGCAATGCGTTCGATTTCAGTATCCGTGGCTGTGTCCATGACGCTCACAGCATCTCCGTCCGAGTTGACCACGTAGAGTCGGGTTTGGGCGCGGTCAAGTGTCATGGCGGTTGGATGCCGGCCGATGTCCACGAAACGGACGGCTTTCGTCGTTGGGTTAACGACAGCCAGCGAGCCATCGCCCCAGCAGGAGACATATACCTTGTCGCCTTGCCCGGTTGGAACGACTTTGACTTCGTAGGGGTACGTGGCCTGGTTCGGACGTTTGGGGTTCTGGAGTTTGAGGCTTTCCAGTTCTGGCTCGCCCTGATGGTGGTGAATCAGACCCAGGCTGTCACCCAGATTGTTGGCGGTGTAGAGCGTTTCGCCATCGGTACTGAGGGCGAGGCCGAGGGGGAAGACGGCCGCCAGGTTGTTGTTGTAGCGCGGCGAAGGCGGCTCGGCGGCCAGGCCGGACACTTCGATAAACGGGGCTTCGAGCGGGATGTTGAAGTTGCTGACGCCGGGCTGGAGCGGCTGCCGCGCGCCGGGGACAAACTGAAAGCGCCAGATTTTGTTTTCTTGACCGCCGGAAACATAGAACGTGCAGGTGCCATCGGGGTGAGGTTGTGGGACAAACACGGCCCCGACACAGACGCTTTGCGGAACGGGAACATAGACGTTCTGGATGACGGTCGGCGCGGGACGCGCGGCAAGGTCAATCACGGCCAGCGACTGGTGCAGTTTGTGGGTGGCGTTGCGCTGGATGCCAAAGCCGCTGTTGACGGCAATGAGGTAGCGCCCATCGGGTGAGCGGATGAGGTTGACGGGAAGTGCCCCGACGGCGGGCTGGTGGGTGGCGGCGTCCCGGATGAGCGTCCCAGCCGGTGTCAGGCGAAACTCCGGCTGGGGTTGCCGGTCGGCGGCCAGGCGTCCACCAGTGAAGAGCATGGCCAGAAGCGTCAGGCTGATTCCCAAAGTCAATCTGAGCTGGCGCGGTACATTGAAGTTCATACGCATCAAAACCGGGGACATCAGGGCTTGAGTGAGGGAGTTGGCCTGGCAGCCGTTTGCCATTTTTCCTGCAGGGATTGGTCGTCGCCAAGTCTCTTGACAGCTTGTGGCAAGGCGCTTGATACTCATTGTGCATCGTTAGCGCGCGCGGAGAAGTCGCATAGTGGCCTAGTGCGCTGGTTTGCTAAACCGGTGTACGCGAAAGCGTACCGAGGGTTCGAATCCCTCCTTCTCCGCCACCTTCCTCTTCAGTCTTTCCTCAAAACGCTGCGCCCCAAGCGAAATGTACGCTGCCTGCACTGCTGACCAGGCGGTGGTCGCTTGGGGCTTCCTTCAATTCAGTGAACCAAGTGAACCAAGCCGACACCAAGCCTTTTTTGGCCTGCCTGCTGTTTCTCGCCTGGCTGTTGGGGGAGGCTTGCGCAACAACGCTCGCCAAAACGCCAGTCCCGGAATCGGCGACGCTGACCGGTTACGTGCGTAACGTGAACGGTACACCCGTTGCCCAAGCGCGGCTGACGCTTCTGACAGCGCGCCAGACGGTCGCGGCCACCACGGTCAGCGCCGCTGATGGGCGGTACCTGTTCGATGATGTCACGCCCGGAACCTATGAACTCGTTGCGGCCACCTCCGATGGGCTTGGCGTGCGGCTGGCGGTTTCACTCGCGGCTGGCATCACCACGGTGCGCGATCTCACCGTACTGCCCACGCCGGTCGCCGAGACCGTCACAGTGACGGCCGACGTTGGCCTTGTCCAGGACAAGGATGAACTGGGGCAGACCGTCACGGTGATTCCGGCTGGACGCCTGCAGGAACGCGCCACCCAGGGACTGGCCCAGGCTTTTGCCGAGGAAGCCGGGCTATCCGTACAGCAGACCAGCGCCACGCTGGGCGGCGTCTTCGTGCGCGGACTCGTGGCCAGCCGGGTGTCGGTGTTCGTGGATGGCGTCCGCTACACGACAGGCGCGCAGCGGGGCGGCATCAGTACGTTTTTCAACCTGCTCGAACCAGGCAGCTTGCGCGGCGTGGAGGTGCTGCACGGGCCGCACGGCGCGCAGTACGGCAGCGACAGCCTGGGGGGAAGCGTCCAGTTGCTCACGGCCACCGCGCCTCTGACCACAGGCGGTTTTGTGTTTCAGGGAGAAAGCACCTTCTTTGGCATCAGTGCCACGTCCGGCTTCGGCCACGCCACCCGTCTGTCCTTCGGCACCCCACGCTTCGGTGGCGTGGTCAACCTGGCCGGACGGCGCATCAATACCCTGCGCGCCGGCGGCGGTGTGGACTCCCGTGCGGCCGTGACCCGGTTTTTTGACCTGCCTTCAAACCGCTTCTACGGCGCCCGCCAACCGGATACCGCCTTCACCGAATATGCCGGCAGCCTCAAGGCCGTGGCGACACCCCGCGCCGGACACCAGTTCGTCGTCCATTACCAGCGTGGACAGCAGGACGGCGGCCAACGCTCCGATCAGTTGCTGGGCGGTGACGGCAACCTGCTGGCGAAACTGGGCAACCTGATGCTGGACTTTGGCTACCTGCGCTATGACGGCCAGCGGGTGGGCGGTCTGGACAGTGTGACCGTCACCGGCAGTTTCAACATCCAGCGGGAAGAACGGATCAATCAGGGCGGGCAGGGCAATCCCCAGGCGCTCATCAACGCCCAGTATGAACGCACCCGGGCCGTTGGCCTGGCGTTGTCTGGTGCGAAGACGCTTCCCGGACGGCACACGGTGCTGGGCGGCGCGGATGTGTACCGCGATGTCATGCGGGCGCGCGCCTTCGATGCCCATCCCGTGACCGGCATCGCCACGGCGGCCCGCCCGCGCGTGCCCAACGGCGCATATTTCAACAACTACGGCTTCTTTGTGCAGGATGTGTGGGAAGCTGTGCCGAGCCGGCTGCGCCTGGCGGCCAGCCTGCGCTATGGCGTGGCTTCCTACCGCGCCCGCGCCCGCGACAATGCGCTCGTCGGAGGGCGTGCCGTGGTCGAGGACGACAGCGTACGCACGGCAGCCTGGACGTTCCGTTTCAGCGGGGCCTGGCAACTGGGGCGCGGCTGGGTGCTGGCCGGCAATGTGGCCCGTGGCTTTCGTCCGCCCAACATGACCGACCTGGGATCGCTGGGTCTGCAGGGCAATGGTGTCTATGAAATCGCTGCGCCAGCCGTTGCCGGACGGCAGGCCTTCATCGGCACAACTGCCGACGCTTCCGCCGTGTCAACCGGGCTGCCGGTCAGACAGGTCATCCCGGAAAGCAGTCTGAGCTACGAAGGCAGCCTGCGCTACCGCAATGGACGGATGGATGCCGATCTGACCGGCTTTGTGACGAATATCAATGACCTGCTCACGACACAGACCCTGATCCTGCCGCCGGGGGCAGTGGGGACGCGCCTGGGGACGGAAATCATCACGGCGCAACTGCCGACGGGGGCGGTGTTCGTCGCGCCGGCAACGAGTCCCGTGCGCGTCCGGGCCAACTTCACCGGTGCGCGTATTTACGGCGTTGAGAGTTCGCTGGGCGTCAGGCTGACGGCGAGCTGGTCGCTGAGTGGCAACTTCACCTGGCTGCACGCGGAAGACCGCGCCACCGGGCGGCCGCCTGATGTGGAAGGCGGAACCCCGCCGCCACAGGGGTTGCTGCGGCTGCGCTATCAGCCGCCCGGTCGCGCCTGGTGGGTGGAAGGTGTCGTGGCGGCCGCCCACCGGCAAACGCGCCTGTCGTCGCTCAATCTCGATGACCGCCGGATTGGTGCGGCCCGGACGCGCACCCAGATTCAAAACTTTTTCCGCCGGGGCGCAACAGTGCGGGGGTTTGTCGAAGCCGGCCCCGATGGGCGGCTGGGCACGGCTGATGACCGGCTGCGGCTGACCGGCGAAACTCTGGCGCAAGTTCAAGCCCGTGTGTTGGGGGCGGTTGCCAGCGCGCCGCTGTTTCCACGCCTGCCCGGATGGGCCACACTCAACCTGCGCGGAGGATACCGCTTTGGCGAGCGGCATCACCTGCTGGTGGCCCTGGACAACCTGCTCGATCAGAACTACCGCACGATTTCGTCCGGGATAGATGCACCGGGACGCAACCTGACGGTGCGTTATACTATCCGTTTGTGAGTCGCCAGGCGGGCTTTGCCGCGCCGGTGGTATTGGCGGTGCCCAGGCCACCGGCGGGGTCCGTACCCTTTCCGGCTGCAACAGGGCATCTGGCTTCGACAAAACCCGACCAGGTGTGAAATCATACGCTGGTTAGAATTCGTGTTGTTGATGACTTGCTATGAACCAACCCTTGCCCATCCTTGAAGGTACGAAGCGGATTCCCATCTTTCCGCTCCCGGTCGCCTTGTTTCCAGGGATGATGCTGCCGCTGCATATCTTTGAGGAGCGGTACAAGGCCATGGTGCGTGATTGCCTGGCCGGGGAAAAAATCTTCGGTGTGACTTTTGTCAGGGGACGGGAAGGTTTCCCGCCGCCTGTGGGGCGCGTCGGGTGTGCGGCCTTCATCCTGGCGATGGTGCCCTTGGAAGAGGGGCGGATGAATATCCTCACAACCGGACTGGCACGCTACCATGCCCTCGAATACTTTCAGGATGAGCCTTATCTGGAAGGTCTCGTCACCTTTTTCGATGATCAGCCGGTGCGGGAAGACCTCACCGAAATTGTTGAAGCCGTGCGTGCGACCTTCAAGCGAACGGTCAAGGCCATTCGCGCGATGAGTCGCGAGGACGACAGCTTCCCGGATGAGCTGCCGGAAGACCCACGGGCGTTGTCGTTTCTCGTGGCGTCGCTGTTGCAGATGAGCGAAGACCAGAAGATGGCGCTGATGGAGTTGACTGACACGAAGGAACGCCTTGAACGTCTGCGGCGGATGCTGATACCGGCGGCGGAAAGGTACGAGTTGCGGGCTGCCATCAATGAACTGGCCAAAACCAACGGACACAGCCCACGGGGCGTATTCGGCAACCCGGAGCCGTAGTCAGCGGACTGCCCTGGTCCGGTTCCGGGTCTGGGTTGGAAGTCTGTGGCCGGGTCTGCTGGCCGCCCTGTGTAGCCTGGGATTGGGTGCTGCAGAAGCCACAGCCCAGGAGCGTGCTGCGGTGCCGGATGACACCCTGGTGACACTGCGCGCCCAGCAGGTGCTTGTGCCGTTCACCGTGGTGGATCGACTCAATCGTCCGGTTACGACGCTTACGGCCGCCGATGTCAAGCTCTTTGAAGATGGCGTCGAGCAGGATATCGTCGCACTGGGACGGGCACCTGACCTGCCCACGACGGTTGTCGTGGTGCTTGATTGCAGCGGCAGCATGGTCGGCCGCCTGCCACTGGCCAAGCGGGCGACGCTGACGTTTCTCGAACGCATCCTGCGACTGCCCCAGGATCGTGCGGCCCTGCTCGCCTGTCAGCAGGACCTGCTGCTGGCACAACCGCTGACGGGCAGCCTGGACGCCCTGCGGCAGTCGCTGGCGACTCTGGATGAGCGGCTGCCGTCGCCACTGGGACGGGTGATGCCCTTCGATCCCAGGCAGGCCACACCACCGGGAACTGCGCTCTATGCGGCTCTGTATGCCGCCATTGAGCTGATCCCGGAAGCAACGGACGAGCGACGGCGGGTGGTGGTTGCCATCAGCGATGGCTTTGACAGCGAAGGTTTGGTTCGGGTCGGGGAAGTCATCGAATACGCCTGGCAGAATCAGGTGAGCATCTACGCCTTGGGCATCGGGCAACCGGAGTTGACCGCAACGGACGACCAGCGGACGGTCAATCGGGCGGACCTGGAACGCCTATGCGCGGCAACCGGTGGACAGGCCTTTTTCCCACGGCTGGACCGTGAGTTTTTTACGGCGTTCGAGCAGATTGACACCGATTTGCGGCAACGCTTCGTTCTGGCCTATACACCGGCAAATGAAGCAGCCACGTTCCGCACCATCCGCATTGAAGTGCCGCGCCATCCCGATTGGAAAGTGCGCCACCGCGCCGGTTACTACACCAACCCCAGTGAGTGATGTACCCCCCATGGAGACAGATACTTTCCCTCGGTATTGTTGGCACCACGCCGCGTGGTGGAAGCCGCTGGCGGTGGGTGCCCTGCTGCTGGCCCTGGACAGCGCCAGTGGACTGGCCCAGACGACCCGCCCGGCGAGCGCCAAGCGCAAGGCAGCACGTCCGGCTGCCACGCCTGGCCGCCCGGCCGCGCCGGCTGAAGCTCCACCACGTCCGGCCAAAGACAAGTATCCCCCGGTTGAAGCACGGGTGGCTGCCTACCGCGAGCAGCTTGAAGCCAAAAAAATCAAGCGCGAGGACACCCTACCCTATCTCATCGCCGGGGTCGAAGTACTGGGCATTTCGGAATCGGCCCGGGGAGTGACAGCGTTTATCCGCGTCGAGGACGAAACCACCCTCGTGGTGCGCGCCGGGATGCGTTTTTACGATGGTGTCCTCGAAAGGATTGAGCCAAACCGCCTGGTTTTTCGCCTGAATAACCAGCGGTTGGTCGAAAAACGCTACGGTCATTCCATTGATGCGTCGCCCGGCAACACTGCGCCGGATGAAGCACCGGAGACGGATTCCCTGCCCTGAAAGAAGGCTGCTGTCCATGTGCGGTATTGTTGGTTATGTCGGTGCCAAGCCGGTCGTTTCGGTTCTGCTCGATGGTCTCAAGCGGTTGGAATACCGGGGTTATGACTCGGCCGGACTGGCCGTTGTAGCCGATGGGCAGCTTGAACTGCGGCGCGCATCGGGAAAACTCTACAACCTGGAAGCCGTCATTCAGCGGGCACCGCTCACCGGCAGTTACGGCATCGGACATACCCGCTGGGCCACCCACGGACGCCCCACCGAGGAAAATGCCCACCCGCACCGCGACGCCAGTGGGCGGGTGGTGGTCGTCCACAACGGCATCATCGAAAACTACCTTTCCCTGAAGCGGGCACTGGAACGGGAAGGCCATACCTTCGTGACGCAGACGGACACGGAGGTGATTGCCCACCTCATCGGTAAGTATTGGCAGGCGGGTCTGGGGCTGGCGGATGCCGTCCGGCAGGCCATTGCCGAACTTTCGGGGATGTTCGCCCTGGCCGTGATTTCGGCTGATGAGCCGGATGTGATTGTGGCGGCGCGTTTTGGCCCGCCGGTGATTGTCGGGCTGGGGCAGGGGGAAAACTTCGTGGCTTCCGATGTCACAGCCATTCTCCAGCACACCCGCGAGGTGGTGTTTCTCGAAGACGGGCAGGTGGCCGTGGTGCGCCCCAGCGAAGTCACCTTCACGGACTTTGCCGGGCGGCCGGTGACGCCGCCCGTGCAGCGCGTGACCTGGGACCCTGTCCTGGCGGAGAAGGGCGGCTTCAAACACTTCATGCTCAAGGAAATCCACGAGCAGCCACATGCCATCCGGGAAACCCTGGCCGGGCGGGTCAGTCTGGATGAAGGACGGGTGTATCTCGATCCGACGGACATTCCCGACGCCGACTGGCAGGCATTCACCCGGCTCGTGATTCCAGCCTGTGGGACGAGCTGGCACGCGGCACTGGTTGGGAAAGTCCTCATCGAAGAACTGGCCCGCCTGCCGGTCGAGGTGGACTACGCCAGTGAGTTCCGCTACCGCAATCCGCTGCTCGATGAGCGGACGCTGGTCGTTGTCATCACGCAGTCCGGCGAAACCGCCGACACGCTGGCAGCGCTGCGCGAAGCCAAGCAGCGTGGTTGCCACACCTTCGCCATCTGCAACGTGCCCGGCTCGATGGCCGCGCGCGAAGCCCACGGCGTCCTGCTGACCCATGCCGGGCCGGAAATTTCGGTGGCTTCCACCAAGGCGTTTACTTCCCAGATCGTGGCGCTCTACCTGCTGGCACTGCATCTGGGGCAGTGCCGGGGGACATTATCGCCGACGGCCGTGATGAAGCACGTCGAACAACTGCTGGCCCTGCCGGTCAAACTGGAAGCTGCGCTGGAGCAGGACGCGGCCATTGCCGAACTGTCCAGAGAGTTTTTCCGGGCGTCAGATTTTCTCTACCTCGGCCGCGGCGTGAACTTTCCCATTGCGCTGGAAGGCGCACTCAAGCTCAAGGAAATCAGCTACATTCACGCCGAGGGCTTTCCAGCCGGGGAAATGAAGCACGGACCGAACGCGCTCATTGACGAGCGCCTGCCGGTTGTCATGGTGATGCCCCGGGAAGTTGGCCACGCGGCTTCCGAGCTGCGGTACGAAAAGACGCTGTCGAATCTGCAGGAAGTCAAAGCCCGCGATGGGCGTGTCATCGCCATTGTCACGGAAGGCGATACCGAGGCTGCCGGGCTGGCTGAGTATGTCATTCCCATTCCGGCCACAAGTGAACTGCTCTCCGCCGTGCTGGCCGTGGTGCCGTTGCAGTTGCTGGCCTACCACATTGCCGTACGGCGCGGCTGCGACGTGGATCAGCCGCGCAATCTCGCCAAGAGCGTGACGGTGGAATAGCGTGTGTTCGCTCTCGAAAAGTTTCTGGTGCCGCTGTTGTTTCCGCTGTCCCTCGTGCTGATTGGGCTGGGAGTGGGACTGGGGCTGCTGTGGTTTTCCCGCTGGCAACGGGCAGGCAAAGCCGTGGTGACGGTGTCCGCCGCGGTTCTCGTGGTGGCCAGTCACGGTTGGACAGCCAATGCCCTGCTGGCACCCCTGGAGCAGGGGCAGGTTATGTTTGCCCCACGGGGTGAAATCCCGCCGAAGGCCCAAAGCATCCGCTGGATTGTCGTTTTGGGGGGCGGCGTGGGCGGTGATGAACACCTGCCGCCCACGGAATGTCTTTCGGACGCCTCCCTGCGACGGCTCATCGAAGGCATCCGGCTGCACCGCCTGTTGCCGGCGGCCCGGTTGGTGACATCCGGCGGAGCCGTGTTCACGCCGCGCCCGGCCGGCGAAGTGATGCGGGACGCCGCCTGCGCCCTTGGTGTTTCCCCCGAACGGATTGCCGTCCAGCCCGTGGGGCGCAATACCGTCGAGGAAGTGGCCGCCGTGGCCGGACTCGTCGGACAGGACCCGTTTCTGCTCGTCACTTCGGCCGCGCACATGCCGCGCGCGCTGGAAGCCTGCCGGAAGCAGGGATTGCACGCGCTGCCGGCGCCGACCGACTTTCAGGCCGCAGGATCAGATGGCGTATGGACGCCGGGCGACATCTATCCGAGCGGCGCCGGACTGCATCAGTCCGAGCGGGCTATGTACGAATATCTCGGACGCCTGCGCCAGCGTCTGCGCTGATTCGTATCACATGGAACAGGCCAATGCTGCCGATGGCCAGTCCGACACCAAGGCTGTCCAGCAGCACATCGGCAAGGCTTCCGCTGCGTTCCGCCGTGAACGTCTGCCGCCATTCGTCCAGCGCGGCATAGGGGATGGAAATCACCGCTGCGCCCAGTCCGGCCTGCCACGCCTGCCACCGGTGGGCCCGGCGCAGGGCCACGTACCAGAGCACGGCCAGCAGCGCATACTCGGTGACGTGCCCCAGCTTGCGCAGGAGGAGGTGCAGGCTTTCAAGTTGCTGCTCATCCAGGTAGGGCCGCCACCACCGCAGCCAGCCGTAGGCCACCGGCGCGGTGTTGCGCCAGGCAAGCCAGTCGCTTGAAAACACAAAAATCGCCGCCATCCAACTGATGGGGAGCAGCAGCCACCACCAGCGATGCCGGACATCGGTCATAGTGAGAGCCGTTTGAAGATGGGTTCGGGAATCATCCGAATGACCAGCATGATGAAGCGCCAGAAAAACGGGGTGTAGATGTCGCCGTCGGCGCGGTACAGGGCGCGCACAATGTCCCGCGCGACGCGCTCCGGCCTGGCAACCAGAGGGGGGAGCTTCATCCCGTAGGTCATCGGCGTGTCCACAATTCCTGGCTTGATGGTGACGACCCGTACGCCGCTTTTGAAAAGTCGCTGCCGCAGCCCCTGGCAGAAGGCCGTGACGCCTGCCTTGGCTGAGCCATAGACGTAGTTGCTCTGGCGTCCGCGATCGCCAGCTACAGAGGAAATCACGCCGATGACGCCCCGGCGTTCCTTTTCAAAGTAGTTGGCGGCGTGCGTCACCAGCGACACCACGCCGACGTAGTTCGAGGCAATCATGGCTTCGGCAGCGGCAACATCCTGCTCGGCCTGTTTCTGGTCGGTCAGCGTTCCGAAAGCCACGAGGATGCCATCCAGGCGGCCGGTACATGCCACGGCTGCCGTCCAGACCGCGCCGTGGCTGGACAGGTCACAGGCGTCAAACGCCAGGCTGTGGGTTGGAACGCCGTAGCGCAGGTGAGTATCGGCGGCAATGCGTTCGACTTCGGGCAGGTTGCGTCCGGCGAGCACCAAGGTGATGCCGCGCCGGGCCAGCTCGGCAATGACCGCCCGCGCAATGCCCGAAGTGGCGCCAAAGATGGCGTAGGTAGGGGCCATGGGGCGTCAGATGACGGCCGTTTCGTGCAGCAGTTCGCCGGTGGAAAAGCGTTCGATGGAGAGCGGTTTCACGTCGAGGGTACGGGATTCGCCAAACAAAATCATTTCGGCAATGGCCGTTCCCATGGCCGGCGAGTGCATGATGCCGTGCCCACTGAAGCCGGTGCAGACATAGAAGCCTTCGACCTGCGGCACCGGGCCGACGATGGCGTGGTGATCGGGCGAGATGTCGTAGAGTCCGCCCCAGCAGCGGCGCAGGTTGATCGAGGCGTTTGCCAGGCAGGGCACGCGCGGAAGCGCCCGCTCGATGATGGCGTCAATGAAGTCCGGGTTGAAGGTCGTATCGAAACTTTCCGGCTCGTTGGGATCGGCCCAGCCCAGCATGACGCCGTCGCCTTCCTTGCGCATGTAGCAGCCGGTGCTCAAATCCACGAGCATGGGCAACTCGCGGGGCAGTTCATCAAAGCGTTCGGTCGTCACGATTTGCCGCTTGGTGGGACGGATGGGGATGTCCACGCCGAGCTTGCGTCCGACCAGATGCGACCAGGCCCCGGCGGCGTTGACAACTACCGGCGTTGCAATGTGCCCCCGGTTCGTGACCACACCCGTGATGCGTCCGTGCTCCACGGTGAAATCCAGCACTTCGGTCTCCAGTTCGATGCGCGCCCCCTGTTCGCGGGCCTTGCGGTTGAAGCCCTGCATGATGCTGTAGGGGTCAACGAAGCCATCCGTTGGGCAATAAGTGCCGCCCAGTACGTCTTCGACGTAAAGCTGAGGAACAAGTTTGGCAATGTCTTCGCGGGTCAGAAACTCCACGGGGATACCTTCCGCCTGCTGGACGCGCAGATTCTGTTGCAGGTAGTCCACATGGGCCGGCTCGGTGGCAATGAACAGGTAGCCATAGCGCCGGTATTCGGGGTCCTGTCCGGTGAGCTCCTCGAAGTGCGTGAAAAAATCAATGGAAAAGCGCGACATGCAGATGTTGACCGGGGTGGCAAACTGCTGGCGAACGCCGCCAGCGCTCCGTCCGGTGGAGTGTTTGCCCTGAAAGTTCTCGCGTTCGAGAATGAGCACGTCGCGGCACCCGTGCCGGGTCAGAAAATAGGCAATGCTGCATCCAATCACGCCGCCGCCGATAATGACGACTTCAGCTTGTTTGTTCATGGTTTTTCAAAACCTTGCGCTGGGCTTGATAGCGCCGGTTTCAGCGATTCGCGGGATGGCGAACGGGCACCCGGCGCGGGGCCGGGCTAGGCATCCACGTCTTCTTCCTCGCGTTCCCGTTCGCGTTCGAGTTCCTCAAAGAGATTGTCATAGCAAGCCTGACACACGGCCCGGTAGCCGAACTGGCGTACCACGGAAGCCAGTTCCGGGATGCGCGTGATGTCGAAAAGCTGCCGGGTCGGTTCGTCACAGCAGTCGCAGAAAGCTCGCGTCGGCATCGTCGTTTCACCCTGGACAGAAAGGCAAGGAAAGCATAACGGTCAAGGAAACAGCCGCCAAGGAAAGCACAAGACTCAGTAAAGCTGCTCTGTCGGTTCTGGTGGATGACCGACCGGAGGGCAGGTCAAAACATTTTTTTACAAATGTAAGCCAGCGGCGGTCGTCCTGTGCGTAGGCTAACGTACTTTGTGCTTCGGCGCGTATGCTTTCCAGCCCAGGGCGGGTGTTTTGGGCGGCTGCCGCCGGGCACGGGACTGGCTTGGTCAGTGGTCACGGGCATGCTTTGATAGGCTGTTGCCCGTGCACGTGGAATCCGGGTTGAAGCCAGGAGAAGGGAGGTTGTTGGTGCCCATGTCATCCGCATCCGTCGCCATGGCGGGCCACGACCTGTTGGGCTTCACCTGCCAGCAGATGTGCGCCTTCATGGTGGAGCGTGGGCTGCCGGCGTATCGCGGGCGGCAACTTTTCCAGGCGCTCCACCGGCGGCTCGTCGAAACGCCCGAAGCGGCGCTGGAGCTGCCCCGCGCCCTACGCACCGGGCTGGCGGCTGAGTCCGACCTGCGGCCGCTGTCGCTGATGGAAGTCTTCGAGGCTGCGGATGGGACACGCCGCTACCTGTTCACCGTACGCGACGGGCATGCCATTGAAACCGTCTGGATTCCCGATGGCGGACGGATCACGTTGTGCCTTTCTTCGCAGGCAGGCTGTCCCATGCGCTGTGCCTTTTGCGCCACGGCGACCCTGGGATTGCAGCGGAATCTGACGGCGGGCGAAATCGTCGCGCAGGTCTTGTACGTGTTGCGGGATGCTGTCCATCGCTGGCAACAACCGCGTCCGGCTGGCGTCAATCTGGTGTTGATGGGGATGGGGGAGCCGTTGCTCAACTACGACCACGTGCTCCACGCGCTCCGTGTCCTGGCCGACCCGGAAGGACTGCACATTGTTCCCCGGCGGGTGACGCTGTCAACCGTTGGGATTGTCCCCCGGATCATCGCCTTGGGACGCGAGCCGGACCGTCCGCGCCTGGCGGTTTCGCTGACGGCGGCCACCGATGAGTTGCGGGCGCGGTTGATGCCGGTCAACCTGACCTACCCGCTGGAAGCCTTGCGTGAGGCGTGCCTGATGTTTCCCCGGCAGCCGGGCGAGCGAATCACCTTTGAGTATGTGCTGCTGGATGGCGTCAATGACGCGGATGAGCAGGCACGGGCACTGCTGCGCTGGCTGGCGCCACTGCGGGCGCGGGAGGCGGCCAAGGTCAACCTCATCCCGCACAACCCCGTGCCAGGACTTCCTTTTCAACCGTCGCCGCCGGAGCGTGTGCTGCGCTTTCAGGCACTGCTGCGGGCGAAGGGGTTGCCGACCTATCTTCGTCGTCCGCGCGGGCGTGACATTTTCGCCGCCTGCGGGATGCTTGCAGCCACGTCGCGGCCGTCGGCATAATGGGCGGCAAGCGCCAGTTCAGCCTTGCAGCGGGTTCCGGCTTTGTGTCGTCCAGTGAGAAAGCCTCCCTGTGCGGTGGTTGAGGGGGGTGGTGGCTTGTCCCTGAAAACTTTGAAGACCTGGGTTTCCAAATCACTCACGCCGGCTCTGATCTACCGTCTGCAACAGGCGGCCACGGCGCTGTCCCGGCACCTGGCGCAGGCGCCGCTGGCCGTGGCTTTTTTTGATGACGAGCGGTTTCGTCTGCTGGCCTCGGTGGGCTACGAGGAGTTTGCCCGTGAGACCCTTGAAACAACGCTGACCGAACGGCTCGACGCCATTCGGGCGAACCTTCTGGTCTGCGTGCCACGTGCTGCGCTGCCTGGCTTCCCCTTTGCGGTGGCTGACAGCACGGCGCTGCTGCTGCGGCGGTTTACCCTTGATCAGTTGTTGTGTGGCGTCCTGCTGGTGGAATCGGCGGCAGATGGGCAACTGGAAGCCGCCCTGGCCGGACAGGAGTTGTCGTGGTCGTTTCTCATCCGCGAAAGCGGATGGTGCGCCCGCCTGACCGAAGCGGAAGCCCAGGTGGTGGAGATGAGCCGCCAACTGGAAGCGGCGCGGCGTGCCATCGAGCGGTTGACCGAGTTGGGTGAGCAGTCCATCCGCGACCGTGAAAAGTTCATTGCCAACGTGGATTACGAGCTGCGCGCCCCGTTGACGACGGTGCTGGGTTACTGCGAGATGCTGCAGGATGCCACCTATGGGCCACTGACCGATACCCAACGCAGTTTTCTGCGCCACATTGAAGCTGGCGGACAGGCATTGCTCCACATTGTGGATGATCTGATGCGCCTGGTTCGGCTCGAACGAGGCGGGGATGCCCTGGATATTCGTGAATTTTCGGCGGCGCGCCTGTTTCAGTCCGTCCAGTCGGCCTTTGCACCCCTGGCGGAGCGCCGGCAGGTCCGGCTGGAAGTCCGGCTCGATCCGGCGGCTGGAATGATTGTGGGCGATGAAGCCCGGCTGTACGAAGCCCTTTCCCAGCTTCTGGACGACGCCCTCCGGTACATCCCACGGGGTGGGATGCTGCGCCTGACCGGTGAGTTACAGCGTGTTTCCAGCCATGTCCAGAGCCTGGTCATCACCCTTCAGGATGATATGTCCGGCATCGTGGCCGAGCAGCGGCTGGCAACCTATCGCGCCCTGCAAAAAGCGGCCAGCCATGTGCCCTCCCGTGGTATTGCCTTGGGACTGAGTGTGACCTATCGCATCCTGCAACTCCACGGCGCGACCCTGACGGTCGAGGGCGACGCCACGCAGGGCTGCCGTCTGATTTTCCGTCTCCCGCACCGCTTGTCCGCCTCGCAACTGGAAATGTCTCAGGTGCTCATCGTGGATGCCAGCGCCGAAAGCGGGAATCTTCTGCGCACGATTCTGGAGAGCGAAAACCTCCGGGTGCAGCTTGTCGTGGCGTCCGGCAACGACACGGCGGCCATGCTCCATGCCAACTACTTCGAGTCAGCTACGCGGTTGCCGGATGTCGTCCTGCTCGATGCTTCCCTGCCGATGACCGATGGTTATGAACTGTGCCGTCTCATCAAACAAACCGAGGCCACCCGCTATTTGCCGGTCCTGATGCTGACGGCCTCGCCGGAGACCACGGAGAAACTGCGCGGGCTGGAAGTCGGCGCGACGGATGTCCTCACCAAGCCCATCAACCGCAAGGAACTCCTCATGCGCGTCAAGGCGCTTATTGCCCAGAAGCGTGAATTTGAAGCGATGCTGCGGGCCTACCACAGCGCCCGGCACCGGGCCATCACCGACGGCCTGACGGGCCTATTCAATCACGCCTACTTTCTGGAAAAACTCACCCGTGAGGCTGAACTCGCAGAACGAAGCGGACACCCACTGTCGATCATCATGCTTGATGTAGATCGGTTCAAGCACTTCAACGACACCAATGGCCACGAAGCTGGCAACGAGTTGCTCAAAGACCTGTCCCGGTTGATGGAACGTTGTTTCCGGCGCAGTGATGTTCTGGCGCGGTACGGTGGTGAAGAGTTCGTGGTGCTGTTGCCCAACACCCCCAAGAGCCAGGCGGCGGTGCTGGCCGAGCGGCTGCGGCGGCGGGTGGCCGAATATCCCTTTGCCGGGCGGGAGTCGCAGCCCGGCGGGCGCCTGACCGTCAGCTTGGGGGTGGCTGCCCTGCCCTCGGACACCAGCGACCCCAAGCAGCTTCTGGAGCTGGCTGACCGCGCGCTGTACCGCGCCAAGCAGAATGGACGCGATCGCGTCTGCGTGGTCGAAAGTGAAGCCCTTGAGCACCCTATTCCAAGCGGCTTCTGGAAAGTGCCGGGCCAACCGGACACGGCGGACAACCTGCCGTCGGCCTGATGCTCTGCACACCTGCCGGGCTCCAGCCGGACGCCGGCGCTGCGGCCGGACTGTCTCAATCAAACTGCGGACACAGCCCGCCGGGCCGGGCCGCGAGTTGGCACAGGCGGGCGACCACCGGGCGGTTGGGGGCCAGAATGTCCAATGCCGTCATGTCTTCCGGCCGCACCCAGCAGGCAGCCTGAACACCACGCAGGGCCGGAGCGCCGCCGGTGATGCGCGCCCAGTAGAACATGACGGCGAAGGCCTGCCGGGCATCCACGGCATAGTGAATGATGTGCAGGGGGGAGCCGACGGCAATCTGCACGCCGAGTTCTTCGTTCAGTTCGCGCTGGAGTCCAGCCTCAGGAGCTTCGTTCCAGTGAAGTTTGCCGCCGGGAAATTCCCACTGGTTGGCGAACCGTCCAGTGGGCGGTCGTTGGGTCAGCAGCACGCGCGGGCCGTCCACACAGACGGCGGCGACCACGAGGGTTGTGGTTGGTTGGGGTGTCTCGACCATGGGGGTGGACTTCAGGCCGCAACTTCAGTCTGCATTTTGAGCGCCTGAAAGTGGGCCACAAGTGGGTCAAGCAAGCTGTCCAGATCGCCCTCCAGTACGGTGTCGAGTTGGTGCAGGGTGAGTCCGATGCGATGGTCCGTGACGCGATTTTCCTTGAAGTTGTAGGTACGAATCTTTTCGCTGCGCTCACCGGTGCCCACCTGGGCGCGGCGTTCGCCGGCAATGGCTTCGTGTTGCTTCTGCCGCTCCAGGTCAAGCAGCCGGGCACGCAAAATCCGAAAGGCTTTTTCCCGGTTCTTGATCTGGGATTTCTCATCCTGCATGGACACGACAATCCCTGTAGGCAGGTGGGTCAGGCGCACGGCAGAGTAGGTAGTGTTGACCGATTGCCCCCCCGGGCCTGAAGAGCAGAACGTGTCAATCCGAACGTCTTTGGGGTCAATCTCGACCTCCACTTCCTCGGCTTCGGGCAGAACGGCGACCGTCACCGTCGAGGTGTGAATGCGCCCGGCCGATTCTGTGGCCGGCACCCGCTGGACCCGGTGAACCCCGGACTCGTGCTTGAGACGGGAATAAACCCGCGCCCCTTCGATAAGCATAATACCTTCCTTGAGTCCACCGACTTCCGACAGGGATTCATCCAGAATCTGCACCCGCCAGCCCTGCCGTTCGGCATACCGCAGGTACATGCGCAGCAGTTCGCTGGCGAACAGCGACGCCTCATTGCCGCCGGTTCCAGCCCGGATTTCGAGCAGGACATTCTTGCCGTCGTTGGGGTCCTTGGGGGTCAGCAGGCGTGCCAGTTCGAGTTGACATTCTGCCCGCTGCTTTTCAAGCAGCGCAATTTCCTCCCGCGCCAGCGCCTGCATTTCCGCGTCATCCGTTTCGTTGAGCAGTTCCCGCGCGCCGGTCAGGTTGGCGTCAATGGTGCGGTACTCCCGGAATTTCTCCACGACTTCCGTCAGTTCGCTGTGCTGCTTGGCCAGCCTGGCATAACGCGCGGCATCAGCAACCACCTCAGGGTCACTGAGTTGTGCCGTGAGGGCGTCGTATTTCTCTTCAATCGCTTTCAGTTTGTCGAACATGGCACCCAAATGTTTGCGGTTGGCCGGCAAAAGCCGTCATAGACGGCACGCCTCACCGGTTGCGCCCATATCTGCGGGAAGGCTAGGTGCGGAGCGGCGTTGCCGAGGCCGGCGGACGCGCCGAGGGATAGTGCACTACCTTTTCAATGGTGTAAATCGGCTGCCCCTGTGACTCAAAATAGGTACGTGCCAGCAGCTCGGCAACCAGGCCCGTCGAAAAAAGCTGGATACCGGCCAGAATCAACAGCGTGCCCATCATCATCCAGGGGGCATGGACTGTGAAAACGTCGCCGCCTGTCCAGAGCTTCTTGGTCGTCAGTACTGCCCAGATACTCATCCCGACAAAGAGGCTGAGCAGGCCCGGCATGCCAAAGAAGTGCAGGGGGCGGGTGACGTACTTGAGCAGAAACCGCACGGTAACGAGGTCAAACAGCACCCGGAAGGTCCGTGAGAGGCCGTAGTGGGATTGCCCATCTTCCCGGTTGATGTTCTTGATCGGGACTTCAATGATGCGCGCGCCGTTCCAGCTTGCCAGCGCCGGAATGAACCGGTGGAGTTCGCCATACAGCCGGATGCGTTTGATGGTGTCGCGCCGGTAGGCTTTGAAGGTCGTGCCGAAGTCGTGCAGCTCGACGCCTGACAGCTTGGCCATCAGCCAGTTGGCCACCCGCGAGGGGATACGGCGCAGCACGAGGTTGTCAATCCGTTTATGCCGCCATCCGCTGGCCAGGTCGTAGCCGGCATAAATGGGTTCCACCAGGGCCGGCAAGTCGCTGGGGTCATGTTGCAAGTCGCCGTCCATGGACACAATGATGTCACCCCGGGCGTAATCGAAACCGGCGGCCAGGGCCGGCGTTTGCCCGAAGTTGCGCTTGAGTTTGATGACTGTCACCCGGGAATCGCTGGCGGCAATGTCGGCCAGAAGCTGGTACGTCCGGTCGCGGCTGGCATCGTCCACGAAGATGATTTCAAACGAGGGGTAGTGGGCTTCCAGAACGGTGCACAGGCGTTCGTAGAGCTTTTCGACACTGCCCTCTTCGTTGTGCATGGGGATGACGACCGAAATTTCCGGCGGCGGGAGTTGGTCGGTTTCATCGAGCATGGTCGGTCGTACGCGGTTCATTACAGTGATCGAGATGGGCAAAGCTCACGAGCTGAATGTTCTGCCGGGTGATTTCAGCCTGCACCCGGGCATCAGTCAGGGCGGCCAGTTCCCGGACGCGCGATGCCTTGAGACGGGTCGGGTAGTGCCGCAGGGTATCATCCATCTCAGACGGGTGGCACATCAGTTCACTCGTCCCGACGGGCAAAAGGCGAAGGATATAGCAGATAAGGGCGGGATTGAGCAATCCGGTGTGGGCAAAGCCGAAGAAAGCATCCGGGGTGCGGACGCTGGCTGTCCGCAGCCGCGCCCGGAAGTCCGCCGCATAGCGGGCCAGGGCCAGCGCGCTGGCTTTCTGTTTGATGAAGGTCAGGATTTCACCGGGCCGCAACCCGGCCAGCGAAGCGAAGGTCAGGCGTTCATGCGGCCGCCGCACAGACTGGATGCCATAGCTTTCAGCGACCCGGAGCATCGCGTCCAGCACCTGTGGGTGGGCATGCGTGTGTTTGTGGCTGTCCAGATGCGTGGGTTGCAGCCCGGCGGCGAGGACTTTTTCCACCTGGGCGCGGAACTCGATTTCGATTTCCGCCGGGCGGAGTTCCCGGCGCAGGAGGCGGCGCAGAAACAGCCCGAAATCGTTGGGAAGGGTGCCATCGGGGCCGAGCAGGCTACGCACGTCAGATGGCGGAGCAACCGGTTGGCCGCCCAAGAGGACAAGATGGATGCCGACGCCCAGCCGGGGCGCATCGCGGAGGCGGGCCACGGCGTCATCAAAGGCCAGACCGTTGGCCATCAGTGTGGTACTCGTCACAATGCCAGCTTGGTGAGCACGGATAATCCCGGTGTTGACACCGACGCACATCCCGAAGTCGTCGGCATTGACAATGAGCTTACGGCGCATCGGTCGCTCCCCCGGCCGGCGGTTGCTGAGGGGCAGGTGGCGGAGACCCGGCTGATGGTCGGCGCTGTCGCCGGGCTTCATAGAGCAGCAAGGCGCCGGCCACGGCAACATTCAGGGATTCAACCGGTTCTTCCATGGGAATCATCAGGCGGGCAGCAAGCCGGGCTTGCCATTCGTCGGTCAGCGAGCGCAGACCGTGGCCTTCCGAACCAAGCCAAATGAGCACCGGCTGCCGCCAGTCGAAAGCCTCGTAGGGGGTGTCGCCCTGGCTGTCAGCCGCGACAAGGCAGATGCCCTGCCGATGAAGTTTCCGCAGTTCATCAGCCACGTTGGGGCCGGCGATGATGGGCAGTCGGAAGGCCGAACCGGCCGATGCCCGCAGAGCTTTGGGCTGGAAGGGGTCCACCGTGCCGACCGTGACCAAGGCTGCCGTTGCACCAGCGGCTTCGGCAGTGCGAATCAGCGCCCCTAGGTTGCCGGGGGACTGGATACCATCCGCCAGCAGGAACAGTGGCGCCGGGCAGTTGGTGATGTCCGGTATTGTGGACACCGGGCGGCGTCCCAGCGCCACGATACCCGGTGGCGTTTCCACATCGCTGATATGCGCCATGACCGCCTCGGTCAGCAGGGCGCCCCGGCAGGGCTGCGATTGCAGGTTGGCGAGCAGTTGTGCGCCGCGCGGGGTGTCGCACAGTCGTGGGCTGTACGCGATGGCTTCAAAGACGATGTGACTGTGCAGGGCTTCCTCGACCAGACGCACCCCTTCAATGAAGATGACGTGCCGATCCCGTCCCTCGCGGGCGGTGACGAAGCGTTTGACGAATGGGTTGCTGCGGCTGGTGATGGTGTCAATGAGCATGGGGTTGGTGGGCTGCGGATGTTGAACTTCAGACTGTCGGACGCCGAAGCGCCTCGGCCAGTTCTGTCCAGTTGACCGAGGTGCGGACGATGAAATGCCCCGGAACGGGGGTAATTGAGTTGACGGTAACAAAGTGTAATGGGCGCAGTCGCCGTCCGGCCAGGGTGTATTCCAGATTGAGCGCTGCCCGCATTTCGGGAATCTGATTGAGGTTGACTTCCAGGCCACGCCCGTCGAAGTGAAGCCCGGCCGAGGGGTCACCGGCTTCGCGCAGGGCATGCGCCTCGCCCAGCACGTGGTGAAACAGCAGGGTCAGCAGATGGGCGGCAGCCCGCTGCCAGAGCCGTGTGCCATGGACAGCGACCGGGCCGGCCGGCACGATATAGATGCGCCGCCGATAGCGTGTGAAGGTGATGTGCTCGATACGGAGTGGGACACTCACCCGGGCCAGAAAAAACCGCTCGCTGCGAGCTGAGATGGTAAAGCTGCCCTCTTGCGTTTGGAGTGTGACCTCCCGCACACCGCGCATAGGGGTCGTCGCCAGTGCCTTGTTCAGATGGGTTTCATCCACGCGGATTTCCCCGGCCGCCAGGCGCGCCAGCGTATTGTCCCGGTGAAGTTGGGTGAGTACGTCGAGCGCCTGTTCACTGCGCTCCCACGCCTGACGAATCCACTGCCACATTGTTGATGGTCATGACGCTCCCCGACCGGCGGGGCAGTGTTGTGCGCCGAGAGTCTGTTTGACAAGCGAAAGACGGCTTCTGTAGATTTGGTATGTCCTGTACATCGCTGATTTGTTTTGCAACGGTCGGTCCGTTGTTCCTCCCTTCCCTGTTCCAAAGCACAACGGTTATGAAGCGCTGCGTCATCTGTGGCAAGGAATTCCACGACCAGATGCGGTTTTGTCCGTTTGATGGCGGCGCTTTGGAAACCGTAGAACAGGACGCTTTCATTGGTCGGACGCTCGATGGAAAGTACTACATCGAGGCCAAGATTGGTGAGGGGGGCATGGGATCGGTCTATCGTGCGCGTCACCTGCTGATGGATACGCAACTGGCCGTTAAGGTGCTGCATCCGTCGCTGGTGTCCGATGCCACTTCGGTGGCGCGCTTCCAGCGTGAGGCACAGGCAATGGCCCGTATCCGGCACTCGAATGCCATTGCCGTCACGGACTTTGGCGTTACGGAAGACCAGACCAACTACATCGTCATGGAGTTGTTTGAGGGCGAATCGCTGCGCAAAGTCCTCGAACGCCAAAAGAAGCTTCCCTATGCCACGGCCATTGCCATTGCCCGTCAGGTGTGTGGGGCGCTCGAAGCCGCCCATCGCAGCGGCGTCATCCACCGCGACATCAAACCGGAAAACATCTTTCTGTCGCCCCAGCCGGACGGGTCCTACTTCGCCAAAGTTATTGATTTTGGCATTGCCAAGATTGTGACCGATACTTCAAAGGGCGGCCCGCCGCTGACCCGTCAGGGGATGATTATCGGTTCGCCGCACTACCTGTCGCCGGAGCAGTGTACCGGGCAGGAACTGGATGCCCGTTCGGATATTTACTCACTGGGCATCGTATTGTTCGAGATGCTGACTGGGCAGGTGCCCTTCACGGCGGTAACGCCGGTGGCAGTGGCCCTGCTCCACGCGAATGAACCGCCGCCCAGCCTGCGCAAACTCAATCCTGAAATTCCCAAAGCCTTGGACGACCTTGTGATGCGTGCCCTGGCGAAGTCCAAAGCTGATCGCCCGGCCAGCGCCCGCGAGTTTGCGGAAGAGTTGGCACGGGTGGCGCGACTCTTCAGCCCATCATTTGATCCGGTTTCGCCGCTGGTGGAAAAGATTCTGGATGCTTCCATCCCACCTTCCAATGGCGCCCCGCCGCTGATGGACACTTCTGTCCCACCAGCTTCCAGCGTCAGGCAGCGTCCGGCTGAGCGTCGTCCACCATCCACGGCTGCCCCTCCTACAAATGTGCCGCCACCAGTGGCTGCCCCGCCGCGTGTAGCTTCGGAGACCCTGCCCTCCACAACCAGTACAGCTTGGGTCGGAAGCAGCCTGGCCACCTACGGGCAGTCGTCGTCTGACAGTCAGCTCTGGCTGCGCTGGGTGGTGGCGGCAGTCGTGGTCTTCCTGGTCCTGCTCGTTGCCTTTCTGATGTATCTTTTCTCGTGAACGGGCCCTCTTGTGGTCATCACACACATGACAGAAGACATCACGAGAAAAAGAACCATGGTTTCACCTATTGCTTGTCTGCGCTTACTTGGTCTCTGGCTTTGCCTGCTGACAACACTTTCCCCGGCGCAATCCCCGGTGGATGCCAACTCGGCTTCCAAGCCGAAGCTGCGCTATGGCGACCCCGACTATGTGGGGGCACGGATTAGTTTTGAATGTCAGAGCTGTTCGCTCCCGGATGTGATCCAGGGCATCCTGGTCAAGGCTGGTGTCCGCTTCGATTTTCCAGAGGCACAACAGTGGCAGCGGGTCGCCGATACGGTGGTCGTCAACGATGAGCCGTGGAATACGGTTTTGGATGTTGTCCTGGCCCGCCATCAGCTTCAGGCGACCTGGTCAGAGCTGGGACGGCTGGTGATTTCCCGTCGGTTGACGCCGGTGGCGACCGGGCCCGGCAAACTCGGACAGCTTCTGGCGGGACTTCCCCCGGTGCCGGCCAACATCACCACACTCAACTCGGCGTCCCGCGCCATCGAGGCCGAACGCCTCTTCCGCGAGGGCCTCGGGTATTTCTTTCTGGCCAACCCGGATGATTCACGGCTGGCGTTGGTGCGCTTTGCCTGGGCCACCCGCATTTTCGATGAGGTTGAATACGCCGGGCGTGAGGCTACAGCGCTGTATATGCTCGGTGCGGCCTTTCTCGATCTGGGGCAAACCAGGCGGGCGCGGGAGGCCTGGCTGCGCGCCCGTGATTTCGGACAGAACGCGGGCAATCAGCGGGCTGCCCTGTTGTCTGAAGTCAGCCTTGCCTACTTGGATGCACTGGAGGGCAAATCCCCGGAGGCAGCCCGGCGCGCTGCGGCGGCCGGTCTGGAGTTCTTCAGACAAGTCACATCGCGCACCAATCTGAGCAGTCGTTCCCTCGTTGATCAGGAATTGGATGCCATGCTCGTCACACTGTCTGGTCGGTTATTTTTCCGGCTGGGGGATATGGAGACGGCCTGCCAGGCTTTTGACCTTGGACTCGATGCCTACACAAAGCTGGAGGATGGGGCCCGTGGGATCGTTGAAAATGCCGTCTGGCTGGAACGCTGTGCAGAGTTGCTCGGCCGGCGCACCGAAGCTCAGCAGGCCATTGAGACGGGGCGCACCGTTCAGCGCGGGGCGCGGTCAGAGCGCCTGCGGATTGCCCTGCTGTCCTGGATGGGGAAGGTGTATGCCGAGTCCGGCGACCTGAAAAAGGCCCTTGAACTACAGCGCGAGGCCCTCAATGCCCTCCGCCAGTTGTCCGACCGTGCCCTGGAAACTGGCGTGCAGTGGAACATGGCACATATCCAGGCGGCTTTAGGAAACCATGCCGATGCTCGCCGGAGCTACGAAAACGTTTTGAAGCTGACCGAAAAAGAGACGGATGCCTTTTGGCGCACTCAGGCGCAGGAAGCTCTGGCACGTTTGCCCTAGTCGCTGGGCCCTGGCTCCTGTCGGCTGCTGCCTGTCCCACTGCCAATAGGTCAGGCAGGGTGAAGGGCTTCGGCAGGGGTTGCACACAGGTCTTCATCCGGGTGCAGGTAGCGAATGGTGCGCCCGATTGTGTCAATCCGCGGGTGATAGACCACTGACTGATGGCCATGGGCAGCAAAACACTGCTGCATGGCAGCGGCAATGCCTTCAAGGTTGTGTGACGCCAGTGCCAGTGCTGACGGCCCAGCTCCGCTCAGGGCCGTCGCCCAGAGTCCGTCCTGTTCGAGTTCGAGAATTTCCGCCAGGCCGGGGACAAATGGCGCACGGTAGGGCTGGTGCAGGTGATCGCGCATGGCTTCACGCAGCAACTCATAGCGGTGATGTTCCAGCGCCCCCACAAACATCATGACGTGCTGCATCTGGAAAATGGCTTCGGCGCGGGGGATGGCGTCCGGCAGGATGGCCCGCATCTGCTCGGTGGGAAGCGCAAAGTCCGGCGTAACAATAATCAGATGGATGTCGGCAGGGAACGTGCGATGAAAGAGAATGGGGGTGCCGTGCGCGCGCCCGCAAGAGGTAATCCATCCACCGTAGCGGGCCGGGGCGAGGTTATCCGTGTAGTTTTCAAACACCATAGCGTGCCGCAGCAGTTCCGGTTGTGCGAATTCCATCCCTGTCACGGCTTCCACCAGCGACACCCCGGCGATGATGGCGGCGGCGCTGCTCCCCAGACCGCTGCCGAGTGGAATGGCATTGCTGATGTGCAGGTCGAGCGGGGGTAAATTGACGTAAGCGCTGGCGGCTGTATGGCGTGCAACACGGCAGATAAGATTGTCCGCCGGGTCGAGGGGAATGCCATCGGTATAAGGCCCACTCACCGAAAGACGCCACGGCTGGCCAGCCGGTCGGATTTGTCCCCGGACGTGAAGGTAGAGACCCAGAGCGAGTCCCATGGTGTCGAATCCCGGACCCAGGTTAGCCGTTGATGCCGGGATGCGAATCTCGAATTTTCGTTCCAACATTACCTGTAGTTCCTGTCTGAACAACGCCCCAACCGGGGGAGAGCCATCTCAACCTGGCGGCGGACGCCAACTCGACAGCCACGATGCCTTTTCTCGATACGGATTGTGTCCGACTGTATGTGCAGGTCATTGGCGACAGGGGCCTGCCGATTATTTTTGTCAATGGCTGGGCCGCAACGTGTCAGATGTGGCGGCCATTGGTCAAGCGCCTGTCTCGGTCATATCGTTGCGTGCTCTACGACCCACGGGGCACAGGGCGCTCGCTGGCCACTGCTTTCGGCACAACCTTTGAGGTCGAGGATGCTGTAGCCGACCTCCATGCCGTACTGCGCTATGTCCAGGGGTGGGATGCCCATGTCGTCGGACAGGGGACGGGGGCGGTGGTCAGCCTGCTTGCTGCCCGTGAGCGTCCGCAAAACTTTTCTTCGCTGACCCTGATCGGCACGGAGTGTCTTCCGCCGCCGACGGGACGCGACCGGGAGGCTGAAACGGACCTGCTCTGGACTCAGGCGCAGGTACTTTTGCAGGAAGCCGCCACCTTGCCGTATGTGCGCCAACTGTTGCTGTGGCGCTACCGGCGGGTGCCCGAACCGTACCGAACCCAGCTTTACGAAGACTTTGCGACAACCGATCCTCGCGCGGCGTATGGTCTGGCGCAGTCGGTCCGTGATGTCATCATCCGCGTCCGGTTCTGGGATGCTCTGCGGCAGGTTCCTCTTCCCATCCTCCTCGTACGGGGGGCACTCGATGATGTGCTGTCACCTGCAAACCACCGCGACATGTTTGACTGCATCCAGCGGGGGCAGACCGCCACGGTGCGCGAGGCCGGTCACTTACCGACCCTGGAATACCCCGACGAATGCGCCGAGTTGCTTCAGAACTTCTTTCGGACAGAATCGCTGCCAGCCTATCGTCCATAACCAGTTCAGGGGCCGGCGAGCTGGTGGGTACAGCGTCAGGTAGGAAGCCGACGGAGTAACACCAAAGTCAGGTCATCAGCAGCAGGGGCGCGTCCGACAAAACGGCTCACGGCTTCCTCCACGCGGTCGCGCAGACGCGAAGCACTCAGGCCCCGGTTTTTGACAATTGTCTGCACAAGGCGTTCGAGTCCCAGAATGTCGCCTTCTTCGTTCATGCTTTCGGTCAGTCCATCAGTGTAGATGGCAAGGATATCACCCGGCGTGAGACAGACCTGGTGAATTGCCGGTGAGACGTTGGGAGTAATCCCCATGGGAATGCCTTGGGCCGGGAGTTCGGTGTAGGTGCCATCCGCGTGCACCAGCAACGCTGGATCGTGCCCGGCACTGGTGTAGTGGAGGATGCCGGTCACCGGGTCGAGTTCTGCACAAAACAGAGTGAGAAACTTGTTTTCGGGGGAATTTTCGACCAGGTAATCATTGACTGCGGCAACAATGTCCGCCAGGGTTCGCGCCGTCTGGGCTTGGGCGCGGAGCGCCGCATGGACGCTGGACATCATCAGCGCTGCCCCCATGCCTTTGCCGGCCACGTCGCCAACGGCAAGGATGAGTTTGCCGTTGCCACGGGGAATGAAGTCATAGTAGTCCCCGCCAATTTCACGGCAGGGAAAGCTGAGGCCGGCAATGTCCCAGCCGGCTAGTTGCGGAGGGCGGCTCGGGTGCAGGCTGAGCTGAATTTCGCTGGCGACCTGGAGTTCTTCTTCAAAGCGGCGTTTTTCGAGGCGTGCTTCAAGCAGCCGAGTGTTTTCGATTTTGATGGCGGCCACGCGGGCAATCGTGGTCAGCAGGTCGAGATGGTTCTGGTCAAAGTGAGTGGGAGTGAAAGGGTTGTCCATGTACAGCAGGCCCAGCACTTCGCCTCCGGCCAGCAATGGTGCCGCGATAAGCGAGGCAGATGGGGTGTCGGTGTAATACGGTCCCCCCTGCAGCGCTTGGCTGACCAGGATGGGTTTTCCATCCTGCAGGACATGGGCATGGATCGACCAGGGAAGTGTCACCTCCAAGTGAGCTGTTTGTTGGGTGGTGCGGTGGGCCTGTAGCTGAAGCTGCCCGTGCTCATCCCGGAGCAGGAGGTAGGCGCGCTCTGGAGCAATGGCCTCGAATGCCAGTCCCAGGATGGTATCCAGGGTTTCCTCCAGAGACTGATCCACGGCAAGGGTTTCCACGACCTTGCTGAAGATGGGCAACCAGTTGGGTGTCGCCAGCCGTTGAGTGGCCGGAGGAGGCAGGCATGAGGTAGCCGTCACAGCCTGCCACTCAGATGAGGGCGGCACATCCCTGATGGCGTGAGTGCTGAGTCGTTCGGTCGGTGCCGTCTGTCCGCCTTCAGTGAAGCGAAAAGCCAGTGGGGTTTTGTAGGAGCCGGAGGCTGTGGTTGTGCCATCCGCCACACGCAGCTCCGTTTCGCCAATGCGAATGACATCGCCGAACTGGAGTGCCGCACTTGAATCTATACGTTGCCCATTGTGATAAGTGCCGTTGGCGCTGCCGCTGTCGTAGAGCACGAAGAACTCGCCATCACGCCGGATTTCGGCATGAAGGCGTGAAACAAAGGGATCGTTCAGACAGAGGTCATTGCGTGACGACCGCCCAATCGTTAGCCGGACGCTTCTGAGCGGGACTTCAAAGGACGCTCCCGATGGTGGACGGACATGAATCGCCGGAGGGAGCTTGCGTGACGTCATGCAACCTAGCCAAGGCTACCCGGCGAGCCGTCACCGGGCGGGGTATCAGTCATTGAATCGTGAAGCGTACGCGCGTTTCACCCAGCTTGAGTTCATCACCGTTTTGCAGAGGGTGTGGAGTTTTGGGGATCAGCCGCACATTACCGTTCAGGAACGTACCATTGACACTCGACAGGTCTTCAATGAAAAACCGTCCGCCTTCCTGAAACAACCGGGCATGCCGCCGGGAAACCTTGGTTTCCGCGTCGTGTGGGGTCAGATCGATTTCCGGGAAGTTACCGGTATGGGGGTCGGTGCGCCCCAGCAGCATCGTACTTTTACTGAGTTCGTAGGCGGCCTTGGGGTTCCCGTGTGCATCGAGCACCTGTAAGCAGGCAACCTGGCGGTTGGAGGCTGCCTTACGTCCGCTGGCTCCCTGAGCCTGTGGTTGTGGTGCGCCACAGTGGGGGCAGAAGGCATCATCCGGGGCAAGGCTGCCCCCACAGGCAATGCAGAAGATAGGCTCAAGACTGGGCATCGGCGGGCTGTCAAGGTGGCGCAGATGCTCTTCCAGCATGCGCTTCATTTCAGCCGCCGAAGCTGGACGGTCCTGCGGCCTGTGGGCGACAGCCTGCATGACAATCGCCTCGATGCCTGTGGTCAGTTTGGGGTTGATGGCGCGGGGACGGGGATTTTTGCTGAAGTCAAAAATCAGGAGCGGATTGTCCTGTGGGTCAGCTCCCGTCAGCAGGTGAAACATCGTCGCTCCAAGGGAGTAGAGGTCTGAACGTGGCTCAACCTGCCCGGAAAACAGTTCGGGTGGAGCATACCCCATCGTCCCAATGGCGGTGACCCCTTTCTGGGTGGGCGCCACAAAACGGGCGATGCCAAAGTCAATCAGCATGACACGCGGGGGAGTCCGGGTCTCATCAAGCATGAGGTTGGCTGGCTTGAGATCGCGGTAAATGACGGGTGGGTTCTGATTGTGAATGTAATCGAGGACATCACAGACCTGGATGGCCCACTCGGTCACAGTCCGTTCATCAATGTAGCCCAGTTCACTGCTTTTGAGCTTTTTGGCCAGGTCATCCCCCGGCACATACTTCATCACCAGGTAGTATTTGCCGTCGTTGACAAAGTAATCATAGACGGTGGGAATGGAGGGGTGTTCCAGGCTGGCAAGGAGTTGCCCCTCGCGCTGGAAATCCTCGATGGCTTTCTGACGCTGGGCAGGGTCCGTGAACAGGTCGTACATTTCCTTCACGGCGCGGCGCGTCTTGTCATTGGCAGGCCCAAATTTTTGGTCATAGGCCAGATAGACGCTGCCCATACCGCCACCGCCAATGCGCTTGACAATGCGATAACGTCCTTCGAGGATGGTCTCCGGCGCAAGTTGTTTTTGGTTCACCATGGAGTTGGCAACGCTGAGAGCAGGCAAATCACGCCGTCCCCTGCCACGGCCGGGTGCAACAGGGGATCAGCGAATGTAGTGAAACTTCAAAAAAGTCTTGCCGACGATGATTTCGTCACCGTCGTTGAGGGGGTGCCGGTTACCGGGCAAAAGGCGTCGTCCGCGATTCACAAAGGTTCCATTCGTGCTGCCCAGGTCTTCAAGCAAATACTGCCCGTCCTGGCATAGGATGCGCGCATGGCGCCGCGAAACTTTGGCTTCCGGGTCATCCTGGTCAAGATCAACGTCAGGAAAAATGCCCCCATCCGCATCCCAGCGCCCGATATTGGACTCGGTTTCCGTCAGCAGAAACTCTTTGCCAACCGTTCCACCCCGCTGGATAACCAGTTTGGCGCGTGGCACAGAAGACGATGCTGGTGGTGAAGCCGATGGTGTCGCTGGCGGTGAGCCAGGCGAATGCATTTTGGGTGATGGAGTGGGTTGGGAAGCGGCTGTCGGAACAGCCGACCCCACAGGATGTCCCTGCATGACCGGCGGTGGTGTGGCCGGCGGGGACGACGCCACTGCTGGGGAAGGTATCGGTGGTGGAACTGGCGGCGGTGGCACTGCAAAGACATCGGCTGCTGATGAGGTAGCCGGAGAAGCCGAATGGGACTGTGGCGCTATGGCAATTGAAGGGACATTCGGCGGTGGCGGCGAAAAATCAGCCGGAGATAAACTAGGCGGGGTCGGTCTGGCACCGGCCGGGGATACCACTCCATAAGAAACCTGGCTCCGTGGAGGGACTGCGGCGGGTGGCGGAGGGGGGGCAGATGGAGTACCGCCCTGGAGCAGCGCACCTGACGTCGGTACACCACGCATGGCGGAAAGTTGGTAGCCGCACTCGTCGCAGTACTCAGAGCCATCAAGATTGTCCGTACCGCACTGCGGGCAACGTATCATCGCACCTGACCTCATCTTGAACTGCTGTGGATGATTTCGAGAAGCCGAAGCAATCACCGATTATAGCCAAAACCTGACGCCGGGCAAGCTGCTTTCCAGTCAACAGTTCTGTGTTCTCAAGGGAGTCCCGAACACAGGGTCCCTGTGGAGCGTCTGGGCCCTGTGACCGCCAGTTCGTCCAGGGCCAGTTCGTCCAGGATACGGGAGCATCCGCTGCACGGGCGTTGGTTTTGGCGTATGCTGCCGACTTAGCCGCCGGCTGGATGTGATTTGCCCGCGTCAGGCGCGACCTTGCACCCAGTCCCGGAGCAAAAAAAGATAGACCAGCGAGCCGATCACCGGAAAAGCAAGAATGAGGGCGACGGAAACGATTTTGCGGCCCAGCGTGCCACCGCTCCGTAGCGCATCAGCCAAAGCAATAATCCACAAGGTGGTGGTCAGCAGCCAGAAGGTGTAACGAATCATCGTGGTTTCTCCCCTGAGTCATCGAGTGAGTCATCGAGGCTATCCCGTCGCCGGTGGGTTGTTCTCATGCTTGGGGATAGTGTTACCGGTGTGATTTTTCTGCGCCGGAGGTCTCTCTGGTACCCGGAGCTTCGCTTACAACCTGAGCCTTGCTTACGGTTGAAAGGTGTGAAAGGTTGCCGACTTCCCCATCCCGACAGGCTCTGCCCGGCTTGTCCTGCCGGATGCGCTGCTTCGTTTCTCCCTCGACTCGGTTTTGCTTGGTCGTTTGAGAGGCGCACACTAAAGTCATCCCACGAACACAGCGGCTCGTCAATGATGTGTCGCCAGTGAGTTTCCAAATATGGTTCTACGTACCCCGCTCATCATCGGAAACTGGAAAATGCACAAGACGGTCGCGGAGGCCGTCGCCTATGTGACTACCTTTCTCCCCCACATCGCCCAGGTCACGGGGATTGAGATTGGAATTGCCCCGGTGTTCACGGCGCTCTCCTCCGTGGTGGCGGCGGCTGCGGGGAGCGCTCTGCGGGTGTTAGCCCAGAATGTGGCTGCCGAAGGTCCAACCGGAGCCTTTACTGGAGAAGTGGCCGCCGAAATGCTCCGCGAAGTCGGTTGTTATGGCGTCATTGTCGGGCACTCCGAGCGGCGCCGTTACTACGGCGAAACCGACACCGTCGTGGCGGCCAAGGTGCGACGTGCCCTCAATGCACAACTTCTGCCCGTAGCCTGCATAGGCGAGACACTGGAGGAACGGGAAGCCGGAACGGCGCTGTCCGTCGTTGAGCGGCAGCTCCGGGCCATTGCCGGTACGTTGACACCGGACGAAGCCCCCCGTATAGTGCTCGCTTATGAGCCGGTATGGGCAATCGGCACGGGCCGGGCCGCCACGCCGGAAGTGGTGCAGGTGATGCACCGGCATCTGCGGGCCACCTGGGAAGAGTGCTTTGGCGCGCCAGCGGCAGAGGCACTGCGTATTCTGTACGGCGGGAGCGTGACGGCTGACAACATCGCGGCGTTTACGTCCTTGCCCGATGTGGACGGAGCGCTGGTGGGCGGGGCGAGCCTCTCGCCGAACGGTTTTGCCCAACTCATACAGCGGTCGCAGGTGGCCTCGGCGTAGGTAGTTGCGTACTGTGCTGGATTGAAGAAGCGTTGATGTCGAGTCGTGGAGTAGTGAAGTCTTAGACATGCCTTGGTACGTTTACGCGCTGTACGCGCTCTTTGTCCTTGTCTGCCTGTTGCTCATTGGTGTGATACTTCTTCAACCCGGCAAGGGTGACATCGCTCTGTTTGGTGGCGGCAGCCAGACTGCCTTCGGCCCGCGCGGCGCACAAAAGCCCCTGGAACGGGTGACGTTTGTTCTGGGCGGGTTGTTCATGGCGCTGGCGTTCACCTTTTCCATTCCAGGAATTCTTTTGCCACGTTCGGCGGCTTCGGGCATCAAGGATACCCCGCCACCGCCCAAGTCAGAGAAGCCGAAAGAGGAGACGAAGCCGGAAGAAAAGAAAGATGCCACCGTGACGGAGACCCCAGCCGGGGCGGCTCCGGCTGCGGATACGCCTAAAGCAGGTGAGGATAAGCCCAAAGAGGAAAACAAGGGAAACGACAAGGAAAATAAAGACGCCAAGCCAGCCCAGTCCCAGTCCGAATCAGAAGGCGGACAAAAGGCCGGCAGCCAGCCGGAAACGCCAAAGAAGAACCAGTAAGGATTGCCAGGTTTTCTGGATTTCAACCCCGGCTTGGACGTATAGTGACAAAGCAGATTATGCCGAAGTGGTGGAATTGGTAGACACGTACGTTTGAGGGGCGTATGGGCAACCGTGGGGGTTCGAGTCCCCCCTTCGGCACCACCTGACCATGGCACGCGGCTACCGCGTGCCATTTATTTTTTTCGTTCAAGTGCCCGTGCAGGCGCTCAGGGCCGGTTCAAGCCAAAGACGAACTGATGGATGCGAGCGTCGTCCGTCATTTCCGGGTGAAAGGTGGCCGCGAAAATCTGTCCCTGCCGAACCCACACCGGATGATCGCCCCAGGTGGCCAGTACCTCAACACTGGGGCCAACGGACTCAATGATGGGCGCGCGAATGAAGACGAGTTCGAGCGGGTCAGGGCCCAGGCGCGGGATGGTCAGCGTCGCGGTAAAGCTATCCACCTGCCGCCCGTAGCCGTTGCGCCGTACGGTCATGTCCACAAGGCCAAGTGAGGGTTGGGCCGGCTGTGTGACGACGCGCGCCAGCAGAATGGCCCCGGCGCAGGTGCCCAGCAGCGGCCGCCCCGCCGCCGCAAACTCCCGTATGGCTGCAAACCACGGCTCCGCCTGGAGAAAGCGCAGCATGGTCGTGCTTTCTCCACCTGGCAGGATAAGTCCGGCCAGGTCGGTCAGGTCGGCCATGTGCCGCACGAAACGCGGTGTTGCGCCAGCCCGCCGAAGCGCCTCGGCATGGGCTGCAAAGTCACCTTGAAAACTGAGAATGCCAATCGGTTGCCGGTCACGCATAGCTCTGGAAACCTAACACGGACGCCGGGTTATGACCAATGCACGTGTCCCTGGGGCGACCGTCAACTGGTTCTGAAGCGCCGGGCA
The DNA here is from genome assembly GCF_000226295.1 of Chloracidobacterium thermophilum B. Taxonomy (GTDB): domain Bacteria; phylum Acidobacteriota; class Blastocatellia; order Chloracidobacteriales; family Chloracidobacteriaceae; genus Chloracidobacterium; species Chloracidobacterium thermophilum. The sequence goes on along the minus strand of NC_016024.1, from coordinate 2,589,422 downwards.
AAGCCTGACGCTGAAGTAATGTTTGATCTCGATTGACCGTCAAAGTAGGTTGAAACCATCACGTTCAGGTAGCGCTGCCGGTTGCCACCGATACTTTCTACGCACTGATTCCATGATGAACGGGCGACGGCAGAAGGCCTGTAATGAGGCGCGCTCGCGCCGTCCTGGATTGTTTCCGTCCCCGCTTCGGCGTCCCCGTAAGTCAAGTTGCTGACGACACCACGCCTCGTCCAGGTGGCTTCCACGTGGCGGCTGTGGTTGGTGAGAAAGTCCTCTGTAGTAGGGAGTTGCTTATGGCTAGCTTTTCGTCCTACGCCAACGGGGTGAAGCGGTGGTACCAGAAGCTGGAACTACCGATGCCACCGGAGCGCATTTTCGGTGCGCACATGATGTTGATTGGTGGGCTGGCATGTCTGATTGGGACGTACTTTTTCGCCAGTATGACGATGTGGAACGACGGGTATGTGAATCTCACGCTGCGTCCACGTCTCATTTCACTGGGGATTTACGACCCGTACGACACAGAACAGATTCAGAGGGTGTGGCTGCCGCTCATTGGTGAGTTCAGCACCAGTAAGCTCCCGTTTTTTGGACAGTATCCTCTGACGATGACCGATTTCCGGCTCTTTGGCTGGGGGTGCTTCCACATTGGCCTGGGACTCTGGCTCGTCTATGCCGGCGCTGCCCACTACTACGGGGCGCGGGGGGGCGCCACGATCGGCGAAATTTTCTGGCTCCTGCCCTACGTCCCCGGACTCAAGGGACTGTGCCAGATCAAGTGGTTCACGCCCGAAGGGCCGTGGTACAAGGTCGGGCTGCCGTGGGGGAGCTTTGCCAATACGCCCTGGCCGATTCTGCGGCGCACCTACGCCGACGCCCTGAGTCCACACACGATTTACATCGGGTTGTTGTTTTTCATCTGGGGCTTTGTGCTGTGGTTTGTGCTGGACAAGCCGCCAGTCCCGCTGCAGCCGGCCCAGGTGATGACGCCCAATGGGCTGATGCCCCTCGAACAGGCACCGTTTCCTTATGGCTGGTTTGACCCCTACCTCAACCAGGTCATGCACCCGATGAACACCATCAACGGCGAAACCACGATGTGTTTCGTCTGGGGGGTACTGTTCGTGGCCCTTGGGGCGTACTGGTGGTATCGGCCGCCGCGCAGTATCAACATTACGCACCTGGAAGACACCAAGGCCGTCTTCCACGTGCACCTGACGGCCATCGGGTACGTGAGTTTTGCCCTGGCCATCGTCGGCTTCCTGGCGCTGCGCAATCACCCGTCGTACCTGATGCTCAATGACATGAACGTGATCATCTACGGGAAGAAGATCGTCAATCCCGGTCGGATGATTCACAACATGATCACGTTCAACCACGTGCAGGTCGGGTTGCTCTATGTGGCGGCGGGCGTCTTCCACGGCGGGCAGTACCTGCATGGGCTGAACATTTCCGGCGCGTACAAGCAGGCGCGCTCGAAGTTCATCACCTGGTTCCAGAATCCCGACCTCCAGACGAAGATCGTCGGGACGACCATGTTTGTCAGCTTCGTCACCGTGGTCTTTGGCTACGGCATGATCTGCTGGAACACCGGCGCAGAACTCGATCTCAACTTTGGTATCTATCAGTTCCGCTCCTTCCGGGCCATTCAGATGGATGGCGAAGCCGGCAATATCGGCTACCGGGTGTTTCGTCCGAAGAATCCGTGGGACCCCACGGCCGGTGGAGACTGGGTGAAGAACCCGGACGGAACCGCCAAGCTGGTCAAGGCACGTAACCTGCAGGTCGGCGACCGCATTCTCAATGAAGAACTCGGCATCGGGTCCTCTCCAACCTACAGTTTCACGACCATTGAGGAAATCAACTACAAGCCGGAATGGGGGCAGCCGAAACTGTATGCCGTGCAGTGGGGAAGCTGGACGCATTTCCTGCGCAAGGTCAACCCCCTGTTCTGGGTGGACAAGGGCATCTGGTATCTCCAGAACCAGAAGACCTTTGAAGCGACCCGCAAGGCTGATGAAGCCTATCTGGCCGCGCATCTCAAGGCCGTAAGCCTGCTCAACCAGATTGACGATGCCCAGACGGAAGAGGCAAAGCAGAAAGCCCAGGCCGAGTTGGACAAGTTCCGCCCGGAACTCGAAAAAGCGCATGCCAACATGCTTGAGTGGAACGAGCGGTTGGCCAGCACGCCGGCCGTGCTTTATTCCAACCTGCGCGATCAGCACCGCGATGGTGAGATCAACGACGCCATCTTCTTCTGGCTGATGATTGGCGGCTGGTTGTTCGGGTTCATTCCGCTGCTGCGCATTGCCTTCCACAACTATCAAAGCCCGTGGTACCGCGACTTTGAGTGGCGGAAACAGTCGCCGGACTTCCCGTGCATCGGGCCGGTCAAGGGCGGTACGTGCGGTGTTTCGATTCAGGACCAGTTGTGGTTCTGCATCCTGTTCTCCATCAAGCCGCTCTCGGCCATTGCCTGGTATCTGGATGGTGGCTGGATTGCGACGATGATGGCCCGTGGAAATGAAGCGTACTACCTCACGCACAACATCAGTCACACGGGCGGGGTGTTCCTCTACATGTGGAACGAAACAACCTGGATTTGGACCGACAATCACCTGACGGCCATGCTGCTGCTCGGGCACCTCATCTGGTTCGTGAGCTTCGCGCTCTGGTTCAAGGATCGCGGCTCGCGGGCTGAGGGAGGTGACATCCAGAGCCGCTGGGTGCGCCTGATGGGCAAACGGTTGGGCATCAAGACCCTCCAGGAAGTGCGTTTCCCGGTCTCAAACCTGGCCACTGCCAAGCTGTGGGGTACGGTGTTCTTCTACACCGGAACCTTTGTGCTGGTGTTCCTCTACTTTGCCGATGGTTTCTTCCAGAACCGGTAGGCAGCCGAAACCGGCGGATGGCCGTCTGTCTGTCATCCGCCGGCTCTTTCCCGGCCCTGTGCCGAAGCATGTAACAAAGTTCACATTGCCGCTGGTGACGGTTGTGGACATTTTTTCAACACGGAACTTGAAAAAAGTCTCCGTTATTTTCGCGGTGTGAAAGGCAAAGTCACCATGGCAGCAGAGGAGAAAGCAGAAACGACCAACGGCGCGCCGGCGGAAACACCGGCCTTGGCACCCGCCAAGGCCGCCGCCAAGGCCGCGGCCAAAGCTCCGGCCAAAGCCGCAGCCAAAGCGGCCCCGCCGCCCATTCCAGGGCCGCCAAGTCGCTTGTCGCGTCCGAAGACAGCGGCGCCGAAAAAGAAGCGCGAGCGGCAGATTTACACCATCATCGAGGAGTTGTGCATCGGGTGCGGCTTCTGCACGGATGAATGTCCGCCCAAGGTGAATGCCATCCTGCCACGGGATGTTGAGGCGGTCCTCGACGGTGGCGAAACCTACTGGATTGACCAAACCCGGTGCATCAGTTGTTCGCTGTGCTTTGTGGCCGGCACCTGCCCGACCGATGCCGTCGTCTTTACGGAAGGTGGGGTGTCACGGACGCAGTACATGGAGGACTACCTGCACATCGAGATGGTGGATGAGCCGTACTGGCGTCAACGCAACGAATTGTCGCGGATTGGTTCAATCCTGTGAAGTACACTGGAAGTAAGCCTCCCCAGGCGGCTTGAAAAGCCGTGAAATCTCAACCCCGGAGCCGTCCGCAGCCGCCCGAAGGCACCACCTGACGGTAACACCTGACGGCGACTGCGGACCCGGACGGATGGAAGCCACGTCCGAAAACAAGGCTTCCGCCCTTTGCGTCCCCTGCCAGTGTTGATACTCCGCCCCGTGTCGCAGAACCGGGGCCGAGGGCTGATGTCGGTTGTCAGCCGAGATTTCCTTCTTTGAGTTCCTCCCGCAGGAGACCGCTGTATGGCAAGCAAACTCACCACTTCAAACTACGACCTCGACCTGGATGCCACAGGTTGGGGAACGCTGCGGGCCGAGGCCCGAATTTCCAATGTACCATCGGCTTCGCCGCTGTTGCCGATTGACGGCGAGCTGAAGCTTGAGGCCAAAAAGATTGAGGATGATGTTGTCCGGCTCACCTTCTTTGGGCAATCCATCGTGGATGGCATTCTGGGCCGGGTGGAAGGAGAATCCGACATTGCCAACGAATCACCGACGCGCCGGGTGGCGGCCGGTGACGGCAAGATTACAGTCGGCAAGTTCTCACACCGCTTTGAGTTTGAAGGCGTTGTGGATTGTCTGCGGTACTGGCGGTCGAAAGCCATAGACGACAACATCATCGCACGGAAACAGCGCCTGCTGTGCGGCAATCTTTTTCACGATCTGTCCGTGCGCGTGCCGCTCGACAGCGAGGAGGTCATTGATACCTGGCTGGAGATGCAGGACGCCTTCCGCAACTCGCCCAACTTTGGCGACTACATCAAGGATGTGTGGCTGATTGGGCCGCTGTGGAACGCACTGGAACAGACCGGGCAGAGCCTCGACAACATTGACGTGTATTACTTCTCGGAAGTCGAAGGCGGCGAAAAATCACGCATTGACTTCCGCTTTGCCGGCGGCGGCACAGGGATTGTGGATTCAATCAGCCGCTGGCTCGAATTGTTCCCTATTGATGGCTTGGGCAAACCGGTCAATCAGGGTGGGCGGGTGGCCCGCCTGCAGGGGAACTTCAACGCCAGCGTACAGGGGATTGAAGTCAAGCTGTTCGTTGAGTTGCCGGGCTTTAGTGTCCCTATTGAAGGCGGCAAACGGAAAGTTCTCAACCATCCGCTGGTGCCTTTGGCACACCACGGTATTGCGGTCAACTCCGAGCCGGCTGACCTGGCCATTCGCTTCAAGGTTTCCATTCCAAAGGGCAAGAAGTTTATCGAGACAGCCAACAGCTTTGAGTGGGACCGGGTGGCGGAAAACGTCCGGGTCTTCACGGGTGGTCGCTACAAAGCCTGGGCAGAGGGTATCTGCAAGGGCAGCTACTCACCCTTTGACATCTTCTTTGGTTGATTTATGGGCATCATCACCGGTCTTTCGCCACGGTGTGTCAGGCAAACCGGCGGCATACACCGAAAAGGGTTATCATGACGAACACACGAGTCATCATCTACTCCGGCAAAGGGGGGACGGGCAAAACGACTGTCTCGGCGGCCACCGCCGTGACCTTGGCAGCGGCTGGCAAGCGGGTGCTGGTCATCTCCAGCGATCCGGCCCATTCGCTGGGCGATGTCTTTCAGATGTCGCTTTCGCGGACAGACCCGACCCCCATTGCCGAAAACCTGTTCGGTCTCGAAATCGACACGCTCTACGAAGCCAAGCGCAACATGGGCAACTTCGAGAAGTTCGTGTCTGAAAGCTACGAAAAACGTGGCATCCGCTCTTCGGTGGCGTCGGAACTTTCTACACAGCCGGGGCTGGATGAGATTTTCTCCCTGGTACGCCTCCACCGCGAGGCACTGTCGGGACTGTGGGAGGTCGTCATTCTCGACACGTCGCCGACCGGCAACACCTTGCGGCTGCTGGCCTACCCCGAACTCATCGTCGGCGGAAGCATGGGCAAGAAGCTGTTTCGGGTGTACCAAGGGATGTCCTCGATGATGAAGCCGTTTGGTTCGTCGAATGGTCCTGACCCGGAATTCTTTAACGAAGTCAACCAGTTGCTGGATGCGATGAACCAGGTCAGCACGTTTCTGACCGGAGAAAACGTCACTCTGCGCCTGGTGATCAACCCGGAAAAGCTTTCGATTCTGGAAAGCAAGCGGGCTTACACTTTCACCCACATCTATGGCCTGACGATTGATGCCGTCGTTGTCAACAAGATTTACCCCGTGGGCGAGGCACTGCACGGAGCCCAACTCGGCAGCTACTTCGATTACTGGGCCAAGCTGCACGGGCGATACCTCGAAGATATCGAGTCAGCCTTTGCCCCGTTGCCGATTTTCAAACTGTTTCTGGAACCCTGCGAACCGTTGGGAGTCGAAGCGCTGCGCCAGGTCGGCGCCAAGGCCTTCGGTGAAACCGACATCGGGCAGGTGCTCTACAGCAAGAAAAACATGTGGGTCGAAGAACGCCAGCCCACGGATGACCCGGACATTCGGCGCTTTGTTGTACGGATTCCGTTCCTGACCGAAAACGAGCACATCGAGGTTCAGCGGGTGGGTATGGACCTGTATATGTGTGTTGGGAGGATTGCCCGCAGTGTTTCGCTGCCGAGAATCCTGTCAAACGCTGACATGGTGGATTATGTCGCCAACGGTGAACTGCTCACCGTGACCTTTCGTGAACGGGCGCGTGAGCCTGAACCCCCCCGGTTGACACGGCTGCGGCGTTCCCCCGCCAGTGCTTGATTTGTCGTGAATGCGTCCCACGACGTGCGCGAGGTTGAACCATGAAAAGCATCAAGATCATCGTCCTTGGCAGTGCCTTGGCGCTTCTGGTCGGTGGCTGCTTCGTCGGCTCACGTGATCCGAATGAAACCCGCTATCCGAAGGCACCGATGCCGCTTCAGAATCAGACATCTACACTCAAGACGGCAGAGGAAATCCGGCGCGAAAGTGTGGCGCAAAACACGCCGGGCGCACGTGAGGCCGCCGCGTTACGTGACCGGGTGACGCCGCTCAACCTGCAACAGGTCAATGAGCAGGACGTGGCCGGAAATGACCCTCTGGGCTCGCCAGCGCGGGTGGTGCTGGATGAGGGCGAAATGTACCGCGATCCGGTTGAAATCTATCGTGAAGGGCGCGCCCTCTTTCAAAACAACTGCGTCGGCTGCCACGGGCACAACGGTTGTGGGAACGTGCCACGTTCGACGAACTTCACCGACCCCGGCTGGCAGGAAAACAACTCGGACGGCGGGATTTATTCCTCGATTTACAACGGCAAGGGGATTGGCAACGGCGGCGGGGCCATGCCGGCCTACTACAACCAGTTGAGTCCCCAGCAGATTCGCTACCTGGTGGCCTATCTGCGCGCCTTCAAGGGAAGGCAGTGTAATGGTTTGCCGACCCTGAGCGATGTTGAGCGCATGGTGGCCGAGCGCCAGAACAAGCCTTAGTGCTGGCGTGGTCCCCCAGTGGTCAAACAAGGCGCGTGTGCCGGGAATCCCCGGTTGACACCCGGCAGGAAGCGTGGCTTATGCCTTACGACCCGGAGGCTTGCACAAGGAGTACGATCATGACGGACAAAGTGAAAACAGTCGCCCTGCTGGGCCTGACGGCAGTGATGGCCACGGGGTGTTTTGTTGGCGCGCGCAATGCCAGTGAACCGCGTCTGGGGAGTTCTTCCATCGCCGCTTCGCGTACGGCCCCGGCCTATCTGCGGGAGGCGCAAGTGCTGTACGAAGGCTCAACGGACGGTCTTCCCAAAGACACGCCGGCGGATGAAATCGCCCACTACAAGGCGATGCTGGCCGAGCTGCAAACCCGCAACTACGCGGCCTGCGCCGGATGCCATCAGGTCAACGGTGGAGGAAACAAAGCCATCAATGCCACGAACTTTCAGGATGCCGGCTGGCAGGCCAATAACTCATCACCGGGGATGGTCACTTCCATTGTCAACGGCAAGGGCAAGGTCATGCCGGCCTACAAGGACAAGCTGACCCTGCAACAGATCAACTACCTGGTCGAATACATCCGGCGCTTCGAGAAGAAGCGCACGGACGCAGCGCCCATCACCGCCGGCATCCCTTCTGGCACAACGACGCCCGCCGAACTGCCGGTGGCAGAAGCCACGGCGCAGCGCTGAAGGGCTGGTTCCCAAACCGGATGCGCCCAATCGGATGCCCTTTTTGTCTCTGGCCGGTGCGTGGTTCTGTTTCACGTACCGGCCAGAGGTGTTGTGGGAAGGGGCGCCGTGAAGGCCACTTCCGGCGCAGCGGCAGCCCGTGGCGCCTCACGCTCGATAGCCGACTCGACGAGCCACTTCACCATGGGCAGGTCGGCAATGCCTTCCAGAGCACGGGCCGTCGTGTGCAGGGCAATCGGGATGTAGCCCAAATAAACCGGATTGTTGCGCACGGCGAACTGATAGGCATAGGTCCCAATGGCCTTGAGCAGGCGTTGCACCAGCATGAGTTGGTATTCCTGCTCGAACTGGCGGCGGGAGGCGTAGTATTGCGCGCCAAAGGCAGCCCGGTGGAGCTGCCAGAACCGCTCCCTGAGTGTGGCCTGAAAGTCCTCGTCCAGTGCCGCGTAGGGGTCACCCAGAAGCGAGGCCAGATCGTAAGTGGCCGGCCCCATGCGGGCATCCTGATGATCAATGACCCAGAGCCGTCCGGCGTGGTGCATGAGGTTGCGCGCGTGGTAGTCGCGGTGACAGACAACGCGCGGGACCCGCGCCAGACGGTAGGTGAGGGCAAAGAGTTCGCCCAGCACCAGAGCTTCCTGTTCCGCCGACAACACCCAGCGGCCGTAGCGTTCGACGTAGTTACGGAAAAAGTAGTTCATTTCCCAGAACAGCTTTTCGTCGTCAAACGCCTGCCGCCAGGCGACAGAGTTGCAGGCCTGGGCCAGTGGGGTTGTCTTCTGGATATCCACAATCAGGTGAAGCGCCAGGTCGTAGTCCACCCGGCGGGCCACGTCCGGTTGATTGGTCAGCACATCCTGAAGCCGCCAGTCACCGACATCCTGCTGAAGCACCACACCCCGGCGGCCATCCACCGCAAACACCTGGGGCACAGGAATGCCGGCCGACTGGAAAAGCCGGGTGACATCCAGGTAGGCAAATGTCGTGACATCAAACGGTTCGGCATAGACCGCCGCAATGAAGGTTTCACGCTCCCGGCGAATGCGGAAGTACATGCGGGTTGACGCATCACCCAGGAGGGGTTCGATGGAGAGGATGGCCGCCGGGAAGTGTTCACTGAGGAAAGCGGTGAGCTTGTCCGTCGGGCGCGGGAGTCGGTTGTTGTCGTTGGGTGAATTCATTGGGGCTGGTGGTTGGGGTGCGCAGAAGATTCCTGTTTGGAGGATGGGGAAGCTGGAGTTGGGGACCGGCGCAGCACCTGCCAGAGGGCGACGCCGTGTTTGAGGTCGCGGCCGGTAAACCGATACCGCACGCCTTTGGTTGTGGTCACGCAAAGCTCGTGGCGCACCAGACGCAGTTCAGCAATGTCTTCTGTGGCAAGGGAAAGGCTTTCTGTGCCACGTGGGGCGGCGAAAACCAGACCCGTGGCGGAAAAGCGCAGGGTTCCGGTGGTTTCGGAATGATGTCCTGGCATCTGACGAACCGCCGGCACCGAAACGGCCGAGACAGCGCGTGACCGGTCAGCCGTGCGCTGCCGTTCGAGCTGTCCGGCGCGGTAGAGCAGTGTCCGGTCTTCCGGGAAAAGACGTGCCAGCCGCCGGTATTCGCCAATGGCCTGTTCCAGCGCGCCTTCTTCCACCCGCGCTTCAGCCTGCGCTTGCATGCGCTGGCGGATTTCCGCCCGCAGGGCTTGCGCCTGTGGATGCCCACGCTCGTGGGCCAGAACCTGCGACAGGTAGAAGTAGGCGTTGTTGTGAGGCGGATCAAGGTAGCGCCCGGCGGCAAAGGCCGCTTCTGCCAGAGCGAGAAAGTGTGCGGCCTGCCCCCGGTTGGCATCAATCAGGTTGGCAATGCGCGTTATGCCGGACTGGCTGCGTTCGTCGCTGGGAAAGCGGTTGAGCAGCAGGTTGTAGGTGGACTGGGCCAGGGCCAGGTCGCCACGGCCGGCAGCCAGCTCAGCCTGCCGCACAAGGGCGTTTTGCACTCTGGTGCGCATGGCGCGCGCCGGTTCATTGTCCGGTTGAATGAGCAGCACCGCATCGGCGTAGTACAGCGCGTTGTCATTGGCCGGTGTCACCCAGTCGCCGCGCTGAAAAGCCTCTTCGGCGCGCTGCATGAACTCAGCAATCCGCTCGGTCGGCGCGCTGTCACTGGCGCGCGCTGCCGGCGGTGGTTCAGCCTTGATGGGTTGCAGGACGAAGCTGACGGCTTCCGGCTGTTCACCTGGCTCAACCAGAACTTCGCGCTCGGCCAGCAGGAACCCTTCGTGCACTGCGCGCAGCGTATGAAAGCCGGAGCCAACCCGTTCAATCGTGCAGGGGGACGTGCCCACGCGCCGCCCATCGAGCCAGACTTCAGCGCCCGGTGGGGTCGTCACCACATCCAGTGTGCCCAAGGCGGACGGATACCGGACGTAGAGCAGAATCCCAGCGCTGACCAGAGCCGCCACCAGACAAAAACCCAGGGTGACAGCGATCCAGCGGACAACTTTTCCCCGTCGGGTAAGGGCAAAGCCGGGTTGTTTGTGCACCAGGTACGTTGTCGTCATGTGGCTTTGTCAGAAGAGTTCACAGCGAATCGCTGCCGGGCGGTTGGCTTTGGTACAGTTGCCGGCGGGCGGCGGGTCCTTGTTCACAAAGCAGCATAGAGTGTAAGTTTTGCTTTCCGCGAGCGTCAACACACCCTGAATTGCCGGTGCGGCTGCCAGTCCCGTTGGGCCGGTCGCTGGCGTTGCAGACGGTCATAGCCTGTATGAGTCACGCCACTGATTCTCCCTCCTCTCCGCCCGTGGAACTGCTCATCGAACAGTTGTCGGATGTTTCCGCCCAGGTTCGCCTGCAGGCGGTGGAAGCGTTGCGGTTGCAAAGAGAAGTGTCTGCCCTGCCAAAACTTCTGCCGCTTCTGCATGACCCGGACTGGTGGGTACGAGTGGCTGTGGCCGATGCCATCGGGGAGTTGGGCGATGAAGGCACGGCCCAGACGCTGTTGCCTGATCTGCACCACGCTGACCCGCTGGTGCGGAGTTCGGTCACACTGGCGCTCGGACGGCTGCGCTACAAGCCGAATTTCGAGACGATGCTGGCCATGCTGGAAGATGACCACCACTGGGTACGCTATGCCGCCGCCGTTGCCCTTGGGGAGCTGGAAGACGTGCGCGCCGTGGACGCCCTGATTCCTCTGCTTGCCGGTGATGCGGATTACCTCGTGCGCGCTGGCGCAGCCCGTTCACTGGGCCGCATCCGGCACCCAAAAGCCATCCGGCCGCTGCGGCGGGCAGTGGTGAAGGACGACAACGAGCTGGTGCGCGCCGATGCCCTGGAAGCTCTGCGTCTGATCTGGAACGGCTCGCCTGGCGAGGAGGAATGAGAAAGTTACGGTGTTTTGAGCCGTTCCAGGGCGCGCGTGACGAAGGCATCCTGGCCGTTGGTCAGCGCTGCGGCCTTTTCATAGGCGGCAATGGCCGCTTCGGTACGCCCGGCACGTTCGTGGACGTAACCCAACTCCCGCCAGACGCCGGCTTCCTGCGGCAACAGGGAAGTCGCCCTGGTCAGTGTGGTTGTGGCGCGCTCAAGCTGCCCCTCGCGGGACAGCGCCAGCCCCAGAGCAAACACGAGCGTCGCTTCATCGGGTTGGGCCGTCAGGGCGCGGTCGAGTTCCGGGATGGCCTTGGCGAACTGGCGCTGGGCCACGAGCAGTCGCCCCCGCAGTCCGGCCGCAACGACTGGCTCGAAACGGTTGACTTTCTCGATACTGGACTGAGCGCGTTTGACGGCGGCCGGGTCATCCGGGGTCGCCGTAACCGCCTGAACATCGAGTTCGGCCAGCAGCCGCCACGCCTCGGTCTGCCGCTCATCCCGCGCCACGGACTGGAGCAGGGTTTTCCGCGCGGCGGCTTCGTTCCCCTGCCGGTAGTAGGCATAGCCCAGAAGTGTCAGGGTCGCAGCGTCGGCTTCGGGGCGCTGCGCGGCGTATTCCAGTTCGGGAAGGGCTGCCGCCGGGTCTCCCGCCAGAAACAGTGCCCTGCCCAGCGCCAGACGGGCAACGGCGTCCTCCCGTTTTTCCTGGGCGCGTGTCAGCTCAATAGCCTTGCGCAGTGCCGTGACGGCCGGCTGGTACTGCTTGAGTTGCAAGTAGCACAAACCCAGCATCCGATAGGCGACCGCCTGTTCGGGATGGTGAATGACGAGCGGTTCAAGTACTTCCAGGGCTGCCGCATACTGGCTTTGCTGATACAGGGAAATCCCCCGCTGGAGACGGTTCTGCGCCTCTTCGTCTTCGGCAAAGGGGGGGCGGCTTTCCTGCCCCCAGGCCATCCCGGTCAGACAAACGGCAAGCCAGAGACTCCACCAGTACCGAGTCTGGTGCCGGTACGTCACGCTGCTGGGTCGTTGATGCCGCCACATCCCGTATGGACACTCCCGGAGTGAATGATTACCATGGTGTTTCTGTCTTCACGTCGTTTTCATCCTGTGGTTGCACATTTTTTTCAGCAGGCTCCGGCTTTCCAGAGGGCAATGTTTTGAAGTACGACCAGGTTCACCATGGAGCACCGTCAGGCCAGCGACTCACCTCTCACCGAAGCGGATATTGATCTGTTCAATCGCTTCTACGTGGATTTCCTGGGCAAGCGTCTTGACGACCCGGTATCGTTTCTCAAGGTCGGTACGCTGTTGCGCCGGGGCGATCTGCGCGACGTTGTGCGCGAAACGATGGTCCTGCGGACGATGTTCGAGCAGGCCATCCCCAACATCCGCCAGCGGGATTTGTTGCTGAGCTTTCCCGGCGTATTGCCCAACCTGCACAGCATCATGTTTGACCTGTCGCAGAGCTACGGGGCCGAGGGCAACACCGTGCAGGTGATGAAGCGCGACCAGGTGGAGAAACACCTCGATGGCACGGAAATGTTCCGTCTCGACGTGGACAAGGCCATGGAGGATTTCCCCTCGCTGCCGCCCGATGACCGGCAGGCGTTGCTCCAGCTTATGAAGACTCATCCCGGCGAAGCCACCCTGCGGTTTCTCCTGGTCATTCTGGCTGATCACCTGTTTCTGGTTGTGCTGCCGAGTCAGACGACAGAAACCACGCCGGCCCTGGGACGCCTGCGCCAGCTCATCGAAAACCAGTTGGGTGAAAAGGCTGATGAACTCATCGTCGAGTTTTTTACGGTGGGTGGCGGCTACATCCGGCGCGCCGGAGAAGGTGTGGTTTTTGGCGGCAGCAATCCATTATTTGATCCCACATACGCCACGCCGGAAGCTCCGACCGTCAAGGTGTTCCAGCAGCGGTGGCAGGAACACAAGTTCTCGCTGGTCAAACGGATTCTGTCCGCCGAAATGCCGGAGCTGATTGTGGGGTTTGACCGCTGAGCCTGGTTTTTACCCGGTTTACTCCGGGACCGGCGGGCTGAAATGCTGTTTTGCCAGCAACAGCAAGGCTTCCAGCTCAAAGGGCTTGACGAGAAAAGCCACCTGTTCAGAGGCAAACATCTGCCGTACGCGGTAGGTCACGTCTGTGCCGGACATGATGATGATCCGCACTTCGGGACGTTTGACAAGAACTTCCCTGGCAACCTGCAGGCCGTTCATGCCGGGCATCTGGACATCCATCAGGATGCCGCGCAGACCCGGCGTGGAAAGAGCTTTCTCCCTGGCTTCTGTCCCGTTGCGCGACAGGACAATCTCATAGTGCGGCTGAAGCAGTTCGGCATACAGCTCGCGCAGCAGTTCTTCATCATCGGCAATGAGGATGAGTGGCTTCGGCATCGGCTTTAGCTCCGCTTTTCCGGCAGGCGGGGAACTGGTGCGGGGTCATCAGCCTCATGCCTTGGGGCTGTCAGGGAGGGTGTCGCACCTTTGATGCTGGAGCACAGGCAGGCGTAGTCCGGCCCATACCGCTGTTCCTGCTGCTCGATGGCCGGCAGGTAGTCGTAAATGACCAATCCGCGCCCGGCCCGGACCGGTGTGAGGTGCGCGGCGCAGACGTGGTAGGGAATGCTCTTGCGGCGACGGGCGGCGCGAAAGAGCGTGACCATCTGAATGGGGATGAAAAAAACCGCTCCGTGTTTGGCGAACTCGACGAGAAACCCGGCAATGGCCCCACAGGCGGCCATTCTTTCCAGAAATGTCACCTGGTGGGGGTGCAGGTTGTCGAAGTCCAGCAGGTCGCGCCTGGTGGTCTTGGCATCGTAGAAGATGCCCCGTCCGTGCGGGGCCACAACCCCGCCGTAATCCGGTTCGCCGCGCGATTCCGGGATGAACGCGCGCGGGTCGCCTTCCCGGCCGGCGGCCAGCGCCTGCCGAAATGCCGTGGTGGTGAGGGCATCCCCGGTTTTCAGGGGCGCAAGCGAGGGAGGAAGCGGCACTGCCAGCCCCCGGCGACGGATACCGATGGGCACAACGTATTTTCCCGGAATGGCTTTGCGTGTAATGCACGCCCGTCCGAGTTTCTCATACGCTTCGTTGGTATGGTTGATCGCTTCCTGAAATCCGCTTCCCCGCTCGGCGCCGCGTTGTCGTGGTCGTCCGTGCGTCATGGAGTTGGTTCAGGTTGGTCTTTGGTCAGGCGTCCGAAGAAGCCGCAGCAGGGAAATTTCCGGTGGGCACTGATAGCGAATCGGCAGAAAGATTGTTCCCAGCCCACGGTTGACATAAATCTGGGTCTTTTTCATCTGCGCCCAGCCACGGGTGTACTGCTTGCCGTGGCGGTTGTAGGAAATCGGGGCACCAATGACCGGCAGCTTGACCTGCCCGCCGTGCGTATGTCCCGACAGCACAAGATCACACTCGGCGAGTGAAGCTTCCTTGATGATGTTGGGATTGTGTGAAAGCAGGATGCGCACGTCCCGGCGGCGGGTGCCCTTGAGGGCCGCGACAAGGTCGTGGTTGCGCGTCGTCGTATCGCCGAGGCCGCACAGGTAAATGAACCGTCCACCGATGTAGAGCGGAAGGTTGGTGTTGTGCAGTACCGGGATGCCGTGCCGCTCGAAAGCCTGGGTGACGGCAGAGGCTCCAACCCAGACATCGTGGTTGCCCAGAACGGCAAAGACCCCGAACCGTGCCCGCAGCCGTCCCAGACATTCGGCGCATGGCTCAACATAGCGCGCCGTGTGCGTGACGTAATCTCCTGTCAGCACAATGACATCCGGTTGCAGGGCATTGGTTTCCGTCACGGCTTCGGCCAGGTGCTCCAGCGAGAGATACGGGCTGTGGTGGATGTCTGAAAGCTGGGCAATCGTGAATCCGTGAAAATCATCCGGCAGATTGGGAATCACGATGTCCTGCCGGTCAATCTGAAAACGGTAGGTTTCCTTGACTTCCAGGTTGGCCCGCTCAATGAGGTCAGCCGTCAGTTCGATGAGTGCATCCCGTTGCTTGAGGCTGCGCGGATGCTTGGCCGTGGTGCGGTGAAGAAGGCGCGCGAGGGGCATGGTTAACCACGAGTCGGAACAAGGACGGCGCACAGGCACGTCACAAGGTTTTCAGTCACGAAAAGCAGTACGTTCGATGTTTTTCCAGAAAGGCATGAAGCGCTTGGGCGCAGGGCCACTATACGGCACGAGTTTGGGTTTTGGAAACTGTTGCACGTTCAATCCCTGCTGCTCAAACAGGCGCACGAACTCCCGATACCGTGGGGCATAGGTCTCTGTGACGGCCAGATGCGTGGCCCTGTGCGTCCGGCAGAAGTCGAGCACCTCCTCGACGACGTTTCCGCGCCGCAGTTCCTTGACCGGATTCGGGATGCGTTCGTACAGGTCCACGATGCACTCGTAGATGAAAAACAGCCGCTTGAACGTCAGGCGATAGCCTTCCGTCAGCAGCGGTTCATCGAAGACAAAAATGACCGGCGCGGCCGGATAGGCCTGCAACGCAGCATCATAGGGAGACAGCCCGTCGCCGTGCAGCCAGACACAGGTTGTCGGGGTCGTTGCCATGGCGCTTGTTTGAAACCTATGCGTCGTTGAGAGTTCCTAACTCTGCAACAGCCGTCTCCCGCCAGGCAACAAAAATCTTACACTCTGAAAGGTTTTTCCGGGTCTTCGTCCATCCGTGGCGCGGTTGTCCCTGAAACCTCTGCCCGGCAGCGCAGGTGTTTCAGTCTTGTGCAGTGATCCAGCCGCCGCCCAGCACCAGCTCACCTTCGTAAAACACCACCGCCTGTCCCGGCGTGATAGCCTTTTGTGGAGTATCGAAAACCACCTGCACATTGCCGTCGGGCAGCGGATGGAGCGTCGCGGGCGCTTCTTCGTGGCGGTAGCGGATGCGTGCGGCACAGCGGCGGGGCGCGGTCAGCTCTGGCAGGGCAATCCAGTTGACGCGCGTCGCCGTCAGGGCCTTGCCCGGCAGGGCTTCTTCGGGCCCGACGATGACCTGCCCCCGGGCGGCGTCGAGGCCGACGACGTAGAGCGGGCGGCCGTCGCCGGCCGTGATGCCAAGGCCGCGGCGCTGGCCGATGGTGTAGCGATGAATGCCGTTGTGCCGTCCAAGCACGCGTCCGTCCGTGGTGACAATCTCGCCCGGTTGCGGCAGGTTGCGACGCAATCCAAGTTGAACCAGCCGCGGCGCTACCGGAGACTGCGGCTCGCCGGCAACCGTACCACCGGCTTCCGCAAGATAGCGTTCGATGAACCGGGCATAGTTGCCGTCGGGAATGAAGCAGATTTCCTGGCTTTCGGCCTTTTCGGCGGTCGGCAGACCATGGCGGCGCGCAATGGCGCGCGTTTCAGCCTTCGACAGTTCGCCCAGCGGAAACAGCGCACTGGCAAGCTGCTCCTGGGTGAGTTCAAAGAGGAAGTAGGACTGGTCCTTGCGGGCATCGCGGCCCTTGCGCAGTTCCCAGCGTCCGGTCGTGGTGTTGAACTGCACGCGGGCGTAGTGTCCGGTGGCGACTTTCGCCGCGCCGACATCCCGGGCCAGCGCCACGAGGGTGTCAAACTTCATCCGGCTGTTACAGGCCACACACGGGCTGGGCGTGTTGCCGTTGAGGTAGCTCACGACGAACGGCCGTACCACACGGGCCTCGAAGTCGTCCTCGAAGTTGAGGACGTAGAAAGGAATGCCCAGCGCCTCGGCCACGGCCCGCGCATCGTAGAGGTCGTCGAGGGAGCAGCACCGGGACGGCAGCGGATTGCCGTCGGCATCCACGTTGATGCGGCGCTGGTTCCAAAGCTGCATGGAGAAACCGATAATGTCGTACCCTTGCTCCTTGAGCAGGGCCGCCACAGTGGAACTGTCCACGCCCCCTGACATCGCCACGGCAATGCGTTCGGTCATTGGTCCTGCCTCGCTCAAAACGGTTTTCTTGACCCCTTCCATCCTGCCCACCACCCACTGGCGGCACAATCTACCGTGCCGGGATGGAAGCCACCAAGCCGGCTTCGCGCAACAGACGTTACCGGCAGGGCCTTTCGTGCAAAGTCCGGTAGCCGTTTTCAGTGGATGTGCGCTACTCTACGCCCTTTTTTGAACTTTCCAGCCGGATGCCCGACGGCTGAAGCCTGAGATGAGGTAGATGCTGTGAAAACCCGCGCCGATCTGCGAAATGTTGCCATCATTGCCCACGTTGACCACGGAAAGACCACGCTGGTGGATGCGATGCTGCGCCAGTCAGGCACCTTCCGCCCCAATGAAAAAGTGGCCGAGCGCGTCATGGACAACCTCGACCTCGAACGCGAGCGCGGCATCACGATTATGGCCAAAAACACGGCCGTGCGTTATGGCGATGTCAAAATCAACATCGTGGATACGCCCGGACACGCTGATTTTGGCGGCGAAGTGCAGCGCATTCTGAAAATGGTGGACGGCGTCATCCTGCTCGTGGATGCCTCGGAAGGGCCGCTGCCGCAGACGCGCTATGTGCTTTCCAAAGCCTTGGAACTCAATCTCAGGGCCATTGTCGTCATCAACAAGATTGACCGCCCCGATGCGCGCATTCAGGAAGTGGTCAACGAAGTCTATGACCTGTTCATTGACCTCGACGCCAACGAGGAACAGATTGAGTTTCCGATTGTCTATACGATTGGACGCGACGGGATTGCCAAGCGGCGGCCGGAAGATGACGCTTCTGACCTGCGGGTGCTGTTCGAGCAGATCATTGAGACCATCCCGGCGCCGCTTGACCGGCGGCAGGACCCCCTGCAGGTGCTGGTGACAAACATCGGCTATGACGAGTATGTGGGCCGCCTGGGGATTGGCCGCATCGTCGCCGGCGAGTTGACAACCGGGCAGGCGGTCAGCCTGTGCAAGCGGGATGGCTCGGTCGAGAAGCACCGCATCACGCAGCTTTACACCTTTGAGGGCCTCAAGCGCGTGCCGTGTGAGCGCGCCGCTTCGGGAGACATCATCACCGTAGCCGGGGTGCCCGACATCAACATCGGCGAAACCATCGCCGATGCCGAACAGCCCAAAGCCCTGCCGCTCATTCAGATTGACGAACCCACCATCTCGATGGTCTTTGGCGTCAATACCTCGCCCTTTGCCGGACGTGAGGGCAAGTATGTGACCTCGCGCCAGATTCGGGAACGGCTGGAAAAAGAACTGCTGGGCAATGTTTCCATCCGCGTCGAGGACACCGACTCACCCGATGCCTTCAAGGTGACGGGCCGCGGGGAGTTGCAGCTTGCCATCCTCATCGAACAGATGCGCCGCGAAGGCTATGAAATTCAGGTCTCCAAGCCGGAAGTGGTGACGCGCTACGAACAGGGAGTGCTCAAGGAACCCATTGAGCTGGCCGTGGTGGACTGCCCCGATACCTTCGTGGGCGTCGTCACCGAGGCGATGGGCCGGCGGCGCGGCGTGATGACCAAAATGATCAACCACGGCACGGGCCGCGTCCGCATGGAGTTTGAAGTGCCCTCGCGGGGCCTGATTGGGTTCCGCTCCGAGTTTCTGACCGACACGAAAGGCACGGGCCTGCTCAACACGATGTTTCTGCGCTGGGACGCCTGGCTGGGGCCGATTCCTTCCCGGCTCAATGGCGTCCTGGTGGCCGACCGCGCCGGCGAGGCGACGGCCTATGCGCTCTACAACCTGCAGGAGCGCGGCGAAATGTTCATCAAGCCCGGCACGCCCGTCTATGAGGGCATGATCGTGGGTGAGAACTCCCGTGAAAATGACCTGGATGTGAACGTCATCCGCGAGAAAAAGCTCACCAACATGCGGGCTTCGACGGCCGATGAAGGCATCCGGCTCGTGCCGGCGCGGGAGCTTTCGCTTGAACAGGCCCTGGAGTTCATTGCTGAGGATGAGCTGGTTGAAGTCACGCCCAAGTCCATTCGTCTGCGTAAGCGGGTGTTGGCATCCAACCTGCGGCCCAAACGCAAGGAATGACCGGCAGCGCCTACCCGGTGTCGGGCCCGGCCGGAGTCCAGCCGTCATGTTCTGTCAGCCGTGCTCACCGTCCACCAACTGACCTACCGCTATCCGCCAGCGTCGCCCGGACAGCCGCCGCTCGTGGTTTTTGAAAACCTGTCGTGGGCGGTGGAAGGCAGAGCGGCGGCCGCCATTGTGGGCGCGTCGGGCGTGGGAAAGTCCACGCTGCTGCACGTTCTGGGCGGCCTCGATGCGCCAGCGGCCGGTGAAGTACGCATTGGCAGCACGTCCCTGTGGGAACTGTCGCCAACGGAGCGCGCGCGCTTTCGGAACCGGAGCATCGGCTTCGTCTTTCAGTTCCACCACCTGCTGCCGGAGTTCACGGCCCTGGAAAACGTCGCCCTGCCGATGCGGATGGCCGGCGTCAGATGGGATGAAAGCTGCCGGCGGGCCCGGCGGCTGCTGGAGCGCGTCGGTCTGGAGCAGCGCCAGCATCACCTGCCGGCAGAGCTTTCCGGCGGGGAAAGTCAGCGGGTGGCGCTGGCGCGGGCGCTGGCCAATGCGCCGCCGCTGCTGCTGGCCGACGAGCCAACCGGCAACCTCGATGAGCGGACAGCGGCTGACGTTCTCGGTCTGCTCCATGAACTTCAGCGCGACCAGGGTCTGACGCTGGTGCTTGTCACGCACGACAGCCGGCTGGCCGCCACCTGTCAGCAGGTCTGGCGGTTGGAACGTGGTCAACTGACGCCGGTCGTGGCTTGAAGCCGGTCTCCGGGCGCGGCATGCTTGCCGATGGCCCACGGGCAACGGTTTTGGAACGCCGTCGGTTTGGTCTTGGCGGCCGAGTAGCCTATGCGTGTCATCGCGGGGATTCACAAAGGCAGGCGCCTGCGAAGTGAACCGGGTTTGCGTGTGCGTCCCACGTCTGACCGGTTGCGCGAGACCCTGTTCAACATTCTTGCTCCGCGCATCGGCGATAAGACGTTTCTGGATTTGTGCGCCGGTTCGGGCGCCGTGGGTATCGAGGCGCTCAGCCGGGGGGCAGCGCGGGCAACCTTCGTGGAACACTCGCGCCGTGCGCTGGTGGCATTGATGGAAAACCTGGCGCGGTGCGGCATTGGTGAGGAAGCGGAAGTTGTCCAGCGCGATGCCGTCAGCGCCGTCAAACAGTTCATCCAGGTCGGGCGGCGCTTCGATCTTATCTTCTGTGACCCGCCCTACGCTTCACCGCTGTACGATCCGCTGTTTGAGTTGTTGGGAACCCAGCCGCTTCTGGACGAGGACGGCTGGTTCATCGTCGAGCACCACGCCAAGCATGCCGTGGTGGAAACGATTGGCGACTTGCGCCGCTTCCGCGCCGTCCAGCAGGGTGAATCCACGCTAAGTTTCTTCAGTCGCTGGTGACGTGGAGGCGGCTTTGCGCAGCCGCGCGCGGCGGATGGCGCGCCCGTCGCTTTCAAGGACTTCAACTTCCAGCCCGCGGACGATGAAGTGTTCGCCTGTCGAAGGTACGCGCTCCAACTCGGAGACAATGAAGCCGTTGACCGTCTGGAAGTCGTCGCCGGACAGCTCGCGCTCCGTGACGAGTTCGATCTTGCGAATTTCGGTATTGCCGCGCACCAGCCACGCGCCATCGGTTTCCTGAAGCACTTCTGCTTCTTCTGACTGTTGGTCTTCGTCTTCGATTTCGCCGACGATTTCTTCGAGGATGTCCTCAATGGTGACGAGTCCGGCCACGTCGCCGTATTCGTCAATGACGAGGGCAATCTGCATGGCGGACTTGCGCATGTCTTCGAGCAGATCGGCGATGCTCTTGCTTTCGGGGACGAAGTAGGCCGGGCGGACGATGTTGCGTACCGGCTCCTGGTCACGTCCGTTGAGCAGGCAATCGAGGACATCCCGGATGAAGACAAAACCCACGATGTCATCGGAGTCCTGCTCGAAAACCGGCAGCCGCGAGTGCCGTTCGCGCGTCATGGTTTCACTGGCTTCACGGACAGTGGCTGACGCACGAACTGAAATGATTTCCGGGCGCTGCGTCATGATTTCGCGCACGGCTGTGTCGCTGAACTCGATGACCGACTGGATGAGTTCGCCTTCGTCTTCCTCGATGATGCCGGCTTCTTCGCCGACATCAATCAGCGCCTGAATGCTCTCCTCTTCGTTGGGGGGCGTCGAGTCAGGAACCAGGCTGCGCTCCGGCTCGATGCGAAACCACTGGATAAGCTGCCGCATGGGACGGACGAGGGGCTGGACGGCTTGGAAGTACAACCGAAACCAGGGCAGCAGCCGGAGCAGATAGGCTTCGGGCTGATTCTGGACAAGGATGCGCGGCAGGATTTGGCGGGCCGGGATGACCAGAAACAGCGTCGTGACCAGTGCCACGGGCAATGCCCATGGCGAGGAAAAACGATTGGCCAGCAGAACGGCCAGCGCCGTCAGGATGAGCGTTCCCGACTGGAGACCGAGTGAAAGACTCAACCAGAAATCCAGCCGGTGGCTGAGCAGATGGCGCAGAAAGGCGCGCTGCGGCGAAGGATCGGGCAACTCGGCAGCCAGTGAGCGGAGGGTGACTTCAGAAATCGAGCCGTGGGCGCTTTCGACGAGAGCCAGGAAAAACAGGCCGCCAATGGTCAGAAGCACAAAGGCTAGCTCATACTCCATAGAACGACGTACACTATTCCACCCGCTGCGCCGGTGTGCGGCTCACGGCTGATGAGCCGGCGGCGCGTTTGTGGCGGCAGGCAGGAAGCGCCGCCGAAGCCGACGTTCCAGGCGCGTCATTTGCCCGGTATCGGTCTCATGGTCGTACCCACACAGATGAATGATGCCATGGATGACGAGTCTTTGGATTTCTTCCGCGCATGTCAAGGCATGGCGTTCGGCATAGCGCCGCGCGGTCGGTGTGGAAATGATGACTTCGCCCAAAAGCGGACGTTCGCCATTGAGACCCGTTGCCGGCTGGCTGAAAAACCAGGCTTCACGCTGGGCCGGCCGGTGCGTGTAGGGTGAAGGCAGTTCCAGGTGAACGAAAGACAGGACATCCGTTGGGGCATCCACGCCCCGGTAGGTGTGGTTGAGCCGCCGGATAGCGGTGTCGCCAACAAAAACGAGGTTGACATCCACGGCCGTTGCAAGACGGGGGCCGAGGACGGCTTCCAGCGTTGCCTGGGCAAGCTGCGCCAGTCCGGCGCGGTCAAGGCGTTCATGGCGTTGGCGGTTGACGACGTGCACCACGGGACGGCTACCTGCCTTGCGGAATGGGTCTGGTGTCCATGCTGCAAATCCGCCAGCCGGAGAACAAGCCGGAAAGCGGGTTGGCGTCCGGCCCGGGTGCCGGCTCTGTCACCGGCGGCGATGGCGGGCAAAGAACTCCCAGATGACTTCAGTGGCCTGAATCTCCATGCACTGGTTGCCGACAAGACGGGGAGCTTTGGGCGTTTGGCCGCCGGGTATCTGGTGGCCGCCGCCCAGCAGGGCGTAGAGCACGACTTCATGGGCCGCGTCCCGGCCGGCCCAGCGGCGCACCTCCACCCGGCAGTTGTCATCCGGTATGCGGTCAGGGAGGCGTTCCACGGCTGGCTCTTCCGGCAGTCCGGCGGCCCGGCGCCAGAAATCAGCCGTTTCCCGGGTTGAAAGCACTGTGCCGTAGCCCCGTCCGAGAACCCGTACTTCGCCGCCGTTCCAGGGCATCATCGGGTCATCCGTGCCGTTCATAATGAGAACAGGCAGCGGGTGCGGCGGCGTGGTATCGCGCCACCGGGTCGGCAGGTTGGCTATCCCGGCGGCGATGGCGGCCAGCCTGTCGCCCAGCTCGATGCCCAGGCGGTAGGTCATCATGCCGCCGTTGGAAAAGCCGGTGGCATAGATGCGCTGTGGGTCCGCCTGCCCGGTTTTCACGAGGTGGTCAATCAACGCCCGGAAGAAGCCGACATCGTCCACGTCGGTGTTGCCGCGTGCGCGGCGGAAGGTCTTGCCACGTCCGTCATTCCACTGCCCGTCCACGCCGGCCGGATAGACGGTGATGAAGCCTTTCTGTTCGCCAAGCCGGGCAAAACCAAGGCGGCGTTCCAGCTCTTCAGCGCCAGCGCCGCCGCCGCCGTGCAGCACGAAGACGATTGGCGCGGGCGTCGTGGCCAGGCGGCTGGGCCGGTGGAAGTGGTAGGTACGTGTCCGACCGCCGTGTGACAGGGTGTGTCGGGTGAGATTGGGCAGGGCCTGGGACTGCGCCGGGTGGGCGGTGAGGCAGCCGCTCACCAACCCACACAAACTGAGCCACAGGATGAAACGGAAGGTCATAGGGCTTTTCCTCACGGAATAATGGCCCGAAAGCCCGGCGGAGTCTGTCATCAGTCGCCTTTCCTTTGGTCGGCCGGGTGCTCCCGGAACTTCCGGCAGCGTATGCCAACACAGTGCGGTTGGACGCTGTAGAAGGGCACAAAGTCAGTTTTTTTGCATCCTGCTCTGAACATGCTGCCAGACAACGGCTGGCTGGCCGGTGACGGTTTGGGGTGTCCGTCCAAACAGCGCTGCACGATATGGGTTAGTCATTTGGGCAAGACGGTGGAGGAACCCGCCGGTCAACCCGAAAAACGCCTGAAAAACGCCATTGTCCGAGGTGTGGCACGCGGGTTATTCTCCATGGCAGGTGAACATCTTTGATCGTGGCGGACAACGCGATGATGATCACCCTGCGAAGCCGAATCTTCATCTTGAGCGCCGTGTTGTTTGGTGTGTTGTTTCTGGCTGGAACGCCGCAACCGGCTGTGGCGCAAAACTGGGACCCGTGGGGCGTCAGTGACCCGCGCTTCAATCGCCGCCCACCTTCGGAGCAGTGGGTACGCGAGCGCGGGCGGGGCATCGGATTTCAGCTTGGTTTTGAACAGGGACGCCAGGACCGCCGCCAGGGATTCCTGCCGAACTTCCGCAATGCAACCTATGAGAATGCCATGCAGGGCTTCCAGCGTGAGTGGCGGCACGATGGCAACTACCGGCGCGGCTTCCGTGATGGCTATCGCGCCGGCTATGAGCAGGGGTACAACGATCTGCGTGGCGCACGCGGACGGGGACGCGGACCACAACCGGCTGTGGCGCAAAACCGGGACCCGTGGGGCGTCAGTGACCCGCGCTTCAATCGCCGCCCACCTTCGGAGCAGTGGGTACGTGAGCGCGGGCGGGGCATCGGATTTCAGCTTGGTTTTGAACAGGGACGCCAGGACCGCCGCCAGGGATTCCTGCCGAACTTCCGCAATGCAACCTATGAGAATGCCATGCAGGGCTTCCAGCGTGAGTGGCGGCACGATGGCAACTACCGGCGCGGCTTCCGTGATGGCTATCGCGCCGGCTATGAGCAGGGGTACAACGATCTGCGTGGCGCACCCGGACGGGGACGCGGACCACGGGGACGCGGACGCGGCAATGACTATGGCCCCGACTGGCGCGGCAATCGTGAGTGGGGCTGGCAGCAGGGACGCGGCAACGGCCGGTTTGATTGATGTCACCGGGCAGGTCTGAAGAGTACGGCGGCGGTGGATGGTTTCCATTCACCGCCGCCCGTTTTTTGCCGGTGGCATCCTCGTCGTGATCAACACGGGGCGTCGGAAATGAAGCCCTGTGCGACGCCCTGACTCGACACCACGTGGGTTTTCGGTCACAATCCGCAGTCTATGCAGTTGCAAAACAAGGTTGTCTGAGGCTTGGCTATGGTGGTGTTTCGGCGTGCCCTGCGGCTCGATCACATGCAGTCTTCTTCAACCATGGCCGCCACGGCGGCGGCGGCCCGGCTTCGCGCCCAAGGGCATACGGTGATTGACCTGGGGGCCGGAGAACCGGATTTCGACACCCCGGAGAACATCCGCCAAGCGGCCATCCAGGCGCTCGAAACAGGCAAGACGCGCTACACGCCGGCTTCGGGTATTGCCGAACTCAAGCAGGCCATTGTGGACTACATGGCGCGCGAGACGGGAACGACCTATCCCGCCAGCGCCGTCATCGTGTCGGCCGGCGGGAAGCAGACGTTGTTCAATGCCCTGGTGAGTGTGGTCAATCCGGGGGATGAGGTGGTCATTCCGGCGCCCTACTGGGTAACGTTTCCCGAAATCGTCGCCTTTTGCGGCGGCGTCAGCGTCTTCATTCCGACGCACGAGCACGACTTCCGGCTGACGGCTGCGATGGTGGAGCGCGTTTTGACGCCACGCACCAGGGTCGTCATTCTCAACTCACCTTCCAATCCGTCGGGGGCGGTCATCGCGCCGGAGGACATTCACCAGATTGCCGAGCTGTGCGCCGCGCGGGACCTATGGCTCATTTCGGATGAGTGCTACTACCGGTTTGTCTATCCGCCGGGGCGTCCGTTTTCGGCGGCAGCGTTACCGGCGGCGCTGCGGGAGCGGGTGCTGGTGTCCGGCTCGCTGTCAAAGACCTACGCCATGACGGGGTGGCGGATTGGCTATGCTCTGGCGCACCCGGATTGGGTGGCTGAGATGACCAAGGTGCAGAGCCATTCGACCTCAAATCCGACGACCTTTGCCCAGTGGGCCGCCATCGAGGCCCTGCGCGGCAGCCAGGATTCGGTCGCTGCCATGCTGGCGGAATATCGCACGCGGCGGGATTGGATTGTGTCGGCGCTGGCGGCCCTGCCGGGGGTACGGTGCCGGATGCCGGAAGGGGCTTTTTATGCCTTTCCCGACATTTCGGCTGTTCTGGAAAAAACCGGGCTGCGCGATGTGGACTTCGCCCAACGTCTGCTCGAAGAAGCGCATGTCGTTGTCACGGCCGGCTCGGCCTTCGGGGCCGAGGGCTACCTGCGGATTTCCTACGCCAATTCGCTCGACAACCTGCAGCGTGGCGTCGAAAACATCCGCGCCCTCATCGAGCGGCTAGGGTAGTCCCTGCAGTTTGGGTTGTGCCGTGCGGATCAGACGGGCACGGAAAGGCGTATCCCATCAAACTCAAGGAGTACAGGTGTGAGTGATCGTGGGTTGCTTCAGCAGTTGGCCGAGCCAGTTCGCCGAGGTGTGAAGCAAGCCATTGAAGCCAGCGCAGTGGTGACAAGTCGGGCAGTTGGCCTGGCGGCTGCCCCTCTGACAGATGCGCCAGTCTGCCCTGCGTCTGAGCCGATGATGTTTTTCCAGGCTGGTTCAACTTTGTTTTCTGAAGTGGCGTTATGACGGAACAAAAAATCATCCCGGCGAACATCGAAGATGAGATGCGCCGGAGTTACCTCGACTATGCGATGTCGGTCATCATCAGCCGGGCATTGCCGGATGTCCGTGATGGCCTCAAACCTGTGCAGCGGCGCGTCCTGTGGACGATGCACGAGCTGGGCAACACCTACGACAAGCCCTACAAGAAGAGCGCCCGTGTGGTTGGGGATGCCATTGGTAAGTATCACCCGCACGGCGACCAGCCGGTCTATGACACCATCGTGCGCATGGCCCAGGACTTCTCCATGCGCATGCCGCTCATTGATGGGCAGGGCAACTTTGGCAGTGTGGATGGGGATGCTGCGGCTGCGATGCGTTACACCGAGGTGCGTCTGGCACCGATTGCCGAGATGCTGCTGGCCGACATCGAGAAGGAAACAGTTGATTTTCAGGAAAACTACGACAACTCACTTCGGGAGCCGGTTGTCCTGCCGGCCCGCTTTCCGAATGTCCTGGTCAATGGCGCCGCTGGGATTGCCGTTGGGATGTCCACGAGCATCCCGCCGCACAATCTGGCTGAGGTGCTCGATGCCACTATCCATCTTGTCAACCATCCAGAGGCCACCGTGGAGGAGCTGATGCAGTTCATCCAGGGGCCGGATTTCCCGACGGCCGGTTTTATTTGCGGGCGCAAGGGCATTCGGGACGCCTACCTGACCGGACGTGGCTCGGTGACGATGCGCGCCCGGGCCGCGATTGACTACGTCGCCGGCAAGGGGGAACGGGAGCGCCAGGCGATTGTCGTGACCGAGTTGCCCTATCAGGTCAACAAGGCCAGTTTGCTTGAAAAGATTGCCGAGTTGGTCAGCGAGAAAAAAATCGAGGACATTGCGGACCTGCGGGACGAAAGCGACCGGGAAGGCATGCGCATTGTCATTGAGTTGAAACGCGGCGCGGTGGCGCAGGTGGTGCTCAACAACCTGTTCAAGCATACGCCGATGCAGGAAAAATTCAGCATCATTATGCTGGCCATCGTCAACCGGCAGCCCCAGATTCTCGACCTGGCGGAGATACTACGTCACTTCATCGAGCACCGGCGCGAGGTTGTCCGGCGGCGGACGGCCTTTGAGCTACGCAAGGCCGAGCACCGGGCGCATATTCTGGAGGGTTTCAAGAAAGCCCTGGATGTTCTGGATGCCGTCATCGCCCTGATTCGCGGAGCCAAATCCAGCGCCGAAGCCCGCGAGGGGTTGATGACGCGCTTTGCCCTGAGCCAGGTTCAGGCGCAGTCCATCCTTGAAATGCAGCTTCAGCGGCTGACCGGAATGGAGCGCCAGAAGCTGCTGGACGAATACGAAAATCTCCTCAAACGCATGGCCGAGTTGCGGGAGATTCTGGAAAAGGAAACCAGGCTCCGGGCGGTCATCGTGCAGGAACTCCAGGAAGTGCGCAAAGCCTACAGCACACCCCGCCGGACCCAGATTGTGGATGAAGGCACGGATTTCACGATTGAAGACCTCATCCCGAATGAGGAAGTGGTCATCACCATCACGCGCGGAGGTTACATCAAGCGCACACCGCTTTCGGCCTATCGCACGCAAAAACGTGGCGGTACAGGGCGGCGGGGGATGACGACCAAGGCCGAGGATGTCGTCGAATTCCTCGACATTGCCTCAACGCACAGCTTTCTGCTCATTTTCACCGCCAAGGGGCAGGTCTATAAGATCAAGGTGCATGAAATCCCCGATGCCGCCACGGCCGGGCGCGGCAAAGCCATCGTCAACCTCATTGAACTGCCGGAAGGCGAACGGGTGGCCGGAACCATCGCGGTGCGTGAATTTACGCCGGGGAAATTCGTCGTCTTTGTGACCCGCCGGGGGATGATCAAAAAAACCGAACTGTCGGAATACGCCAACATCCGCTCCAACGGGCTTATTGCCATGGGGGTGGCGGAGGATGACGAACTCATTGCCGTCCAGAAGAGCGACGGCAACCAGCATATCCTCATTTCGACCTTTGGCGGCCAGGCGATCTGCTTCAACGAAAGCGACGTGCGCCCGATGGGCCGCCCGGCGCACGGCGTCATTGGCATCCGGCTGGAGGAAAACGATTACGTCACGGGGATGTCCGTCGTCGGGAGAACCGAAGAGATTCTTTCCGTGTCTGAACTCGGTCTCGGCAAGCGGACGCCCATCATGGAGTATCCCGTTCAGCACCGGGGCGGGAAGGGGGTGGTCACGCTGAACGTCACGGAGCGAACCGGCGGTGTGGTCAAAGTGCTTCCTGTCCAGGAGAGCAAGGAGCTGATGGTCATCACACAGCAGGGGCAGATTGTCCGGGTGGATGTGGCCTCGATCCGGCAAACCGGACGCCATGCCCAGGGGGTCAAGATCATCACCCTGGCAGAAGACGACCGGGTGGTGGATGCGAGCCTGGTGGAGTCCTCCGGTGAGGAGACAGGAGCGGACTAGGCCGGTTCGTCGAGGCCGGGGCCCTGGTCCGTTCCCTTCAGACTGGACCGCAGACGCTCTATCTCGGCGGCGAGGGCGGCGGCCCGGGCCTCGGCGGCTTCAGCGCGGGTGCGCTCGGCTTCCGCTTCGTCGCGGGCTTGTCTGGCTTCCAGCTGAGCACGCTCGGCTGCGGCCTGAGCGCGTTCAGCTTCAGCCTGAGCGCGTTCGGCCTCGGCTTCCGCCGCTTCGGCCCGGGTTGGGATAAGCTGCCCCGTGGGGTCGTAAAGTCGCAGCCACCGATTCTGCATCGCGTGGTACTGCCCTTCCCACTCACCGAGCCAGGCTCCAAGCTGGTGACTCCACAGCCACCCACGGGCATCGGGTTCAATGGCTTCGTACTGCCCGCGGACAAGCACCCAGCCCTGAAGTGTCGGCGTTTTGCCAAACGTCGGGTCAGGGCCGTAGCAGAAATACTCGGCCGTCCGAAAGACCCGCTCGTAGAGCTGTTTTTTCTGACCCAGATCGACCGCCTGGGTTGAAGGCGAGAGCAACTCGACGATGACATCCGGGAGCCGTCCGCCTTCCTCCCAGGCCACCCACGCCCCACGGATGAAGGAGCCGTCCACGTCCTTCACCACGAAGAAGTCCGGCCCCTTGTACTCCATCGTCTTCACCTGTTGCAGGCTGTAGTACACAAACATGTTGCCGCTGGCGAAAAAGTCCGTCCGCCCACGCCAGTGCTGGTGCAGGCAGTCGTCGAGCAGATTGATTTGCAGCCGATGCCAGACGCTTTCCAAGGGGACACCATCCTCGACCGGGAGTTGAAGGTTGATGATGCTGTTGAATTCCGGCGGCAGCTCCGGCGCGACGGCCGACGCTGCCAGTTCAGGGGTTGGTGCTGCCGGTTCGGGCTGGGGCGAGACAACCTGGGATGTCATAAGCAAACCTGCGTCCAGAAATGGCGCGCTTCGTTCACTGAAGCACAACCGTACAGCCGGGGAAGCCAGCTTGCAGTTCTTCCACGAGCGCCAGTGAGGGCCGCACGCTGAAGGTGTGGTGCGCGCGAAGGCGGGCTTCCACACCATTCGGCAGAGAGAGCACGAAGATCAGGGGGCGTTCTCCGCGATGGCGGTCAAGCACATCCCGGAGCTTTTCAAGTTGTGCAGTATCGAGTGCGTCCGCTGCAAAGCGCAGCATGACGCTTTTGGCATGCCGCTCCCGCAGCCCTTCCAGCGGTTCGGCCGCTTCGGCCACGATTCTGGTCGGCTTGCCGTCTTCGATTTCCAGCCGGCCGGTGACCAGTACGGCGGCTCCATCCGCCACCTGCTCGCCAAGCCGCCTGAAGGTTTCGGGCCAGGCAATGACCTCGATGCTTCCGGTTTCGTCTTCGAGGCTGAAGACGGCAAAGCGGTCGCCCTTCTTCGTGTTTTTCACGGTAAATTCGCTGATGACGCCGCCCATGCTGACGGTATCGCCCGCCGTCTGACCGGCCAGTTGGGCGTAGGACAGGCTTTTGAACGCCGCCAGGGTTTCACGGAAGCCGGCCAGAGGATGGCCGGTCAGGTAAAACCCAAGAGTGGCTTTTTCACCGGCCAGGCTTTCCTCGGCCGTCCAGTCGGGAACCCTGGGCAGTTCAGTTTCCGGGGGCTGGTCGGAGTCAGCCGCCAGTGTGTCAAACAGGGAGACCTGTCCCGCTGCAGCGGCGCGGTGCGCCTGTAGCCCCTGTTCGAGTGCAGCTTCGATGGCGGCAAACTTCTGGGCGCGCGTCCCCGGCAGGCTGTCCAGCGCACCCGACTTGACCAGGCTTTCCAGCACCCGCCGGTTGAGCGTCTTGGGATCAATCCGCTCGGTGAAGTCAAACAGCGAACGGAACGGACCGCCTTGCGCGCGGGCTTCGAGGATGGCATCCACCGTGGCTTCCCCGATGCCCTTGATGGCCATCAGACCAAACCGAATCCGGCCGGCGGTCGCCGTAAAACCGTGCTCGCTGATGTTGACATCCGGCGGCAGAATTTCGACGCCCTGCGCCCGTGCCCGCTCGATGTAACGGGCAACCTTGTCGCTGTCGTTCAGCTCGCTGGTCAGCACCGCCGCCCAGAAGTGCGCCGGATAGTGTGCCTTGAGATAGGCCGTGCGGTAGGCGAGCACACCGTAGCAGACCGAGTGGCTGTTGGCCGTCAGAAGGTCGTTGACAAAATAGTTGTGCAGCGGTGCCCGCATGGTCACGTTGTAGGTCGGCGCCGGTCCGACGGGTGTCACACGGGTAATTCTGATTTCACGCAGTGACATCGTGGGCATCCAGAACAAAAGGGCGTTGCCGAAAAGCCTTTACAGCATAGGCAACGCCCAGGATGGATGTCCAACGCCGTCCGCGAGGGTTTGCAGACGGTCAGGAAGGTTGGGCTACCAGCCGCGCGCGGCAAGCACCTGTTCGGCTGGGAGGGTTTCAATTGCCAGCCCGCGCATGGGCTGTCCGTCTTCGATTTCCTCGCAGGCTTCGAGCACCTTGGCCGGGTCCTGATAAAACGTCACGGCTTTGACGATGGCGCGGGCAAAGCGGGCCGGGTCATTGGATTTGAAGACGCCCGAACCAACGAACACGGTTTCAGCACCCAGTTGCATGCAAAGCGCCGCATCGGCCGGAGTGGCGACGCCACCGGCCGCAAAGAGCGGCACCGGCAGCTTGCCGTGCTGCGCCACGTAGCGCACGAGTTCATAGGGGGCCTGAAGCCGCTTGGCCTCGGCCATCAGCTCGTCTTCGTCGAGAACGGTCAGCAGGCGGATGTCGCGGCGGATTTCCCGCAGGTGGCGCACCGCCTCGATGATGTTGCCCGTCCCGGCTTCCCCTTTGCTCCGAATCATGGCCGCGCCCTCGCCAATGCGGCGCAGCGCCTCACCCAGGTTGGTCGCCCCGCAGACGAACGGGACGCGGAAAGCAAACTTGTTGACGTGATGATAGGGGTCGGCCGGAGTAAGGACCTCCGACTCGTCAATGAAGTCCACCCCAAGGGCTTCAAGCACCTGGGCCTCAGCCGTATGTCCGATACGTACCTTGGCCATGACGGGAATCGAGACGGCCTCCATAATCTGGCGGATCATGCGCGGGTTGGACATCCGCGCCACCCCGCCATCGCGGCGAATGTCGGCCGGGACGCGCTCCAGCGCCATCACGGCCACGGCGCCGGCTTCTTCAGCAATGCGCGCCTGCTCGACGTTGACGACATCCATGATGACGCCGCCTTTGAGCATTTCCGCCAGACCGGTTTTGAGTCGCATCTCATGCTGCTGGGTATCAGGCATCAGGGTTACTTTCCTCCAAAAACAGACACAGTGAAGACGCAGGCTGGCTGCATCAGGCACGGGGGTGAAGGTTCTGCAAACCAACACGGCCTGCAAACCTTCACGGTAAGCCTTTGGCTTCACCCGGTGCAACAGCCATTTGGAGCGAATTTGCAGCCAATGGGCCGCGGCCCGGAAAGCCTGCCCGTCAGCCGGTGCTTTCCTGGATACCCGGCTGCCGGTTGATGAGCGCCGCAACGTAGCCAGCACCAAACCCGTTGTCTATGTTGACCACGGTGACATTCGGCGCACAGCTATTGAGCATGCCGAGCAGTGCCGCAAAGCCGCCCAGGGCCGTCCCATAGCCGACACTGGTCGGAACGGCAATCACCGGAACGGCCACGAGTCCACCGACAACCGAGGCCAGCGCCGCTTCCATGCCGGCGACACAGACAATGACGCGCGCCTGCCGCAGTGTCTCCAGGTGGCCCAGCAGGCGATGCAGTCCGGCAACACCGACATCCGCCACCAGCGTCGTTTCGTTGCCCATGACCTCACAGGTCAGAAGCGCCTCGCGCGCCACCGGCAGGTCAGTCGTGCCGGCGCAGACAACGACAATGCGCCCGATGCCATAGCGGGTCGTATCGCGCCGGATGAACAGCAGGCGGGAGGTCGCATCCCACCGGGCTTCCGGTGCCAGCGCCTGCACGGCCTGGTAAGCCGCTTCCGACGCACGTGTGACGAGCAGGTTGGGGTGATGCGCGTACAGGCGGCCGACAATGGCCGCCACCTGCTCCGGCGTTTTCGAGGCGCCATAGACGACTTCGGGAAAGCCCTGCCGCAGCGCGCGCCCGTGGTCAAGGGTGGCAAAGGGCTGCCCGTCGTCTCCGACAAGCGGCTCCGCCGGCAGTCCGGCCAGTTGGGCCAGAGCCGCTTCCGGTGTGCAGCTTCCCTGCCGGACGGCCAGCAGCAGTTCCCTGAGCGCCTCGCGGGTCATCCCAACTGTTGTGCGGCTTCCTCGGCAAAGTAGGTGAAAATGACATCGGCCCCAGCCCGGCGAATGGCCAGCAGGATTTCGAGCATGACGCGGTCGCCATCAATCCAGCCCCGCTCGGCCGCGGCCTTGACCATGGCGTATTCGCCGCTGACCTGGTAGGCCGTGATGGGCACGTCCGAAATTTCCCAGATCGCCCGGATGACATCGAGGTAAGCCAGCGCCGGTTTGACCATCACCATGTCCGCGCCTTCGGCCAGATCGAGCCGTACTTCCCGCAGGGCTTCCCGGACGTTGGCCGGGTCCATCTGGTAGGTCTTCTTGTCGCCAAATTTGGGCACCGAATCGAGCGCGTCCCGGAACGGGCCGTAGAAGGCCGAGGCGTACTTGGCGGAGTATGCCATGATGCCCACATTGTGAAAGCCTTCGACATCGAGGGCTTCCCGAATGGCCCCAACCCGCCCGTCCATCATGTCGGACGGCGCTACGTAATCGGCGCCAGCGCGGGCGTGGAGCACGGCCATCCGGGCCAGCACTTCGACGGTTTCATCGTTGAGGATTTCACCCGTTTCCGAGACCAGCCCGTCGTGACCGTCGCAGGAATAGGGGTCGAGCGCCACGTCGGTGAAAATGGTCAGTTCCGGCACCTGCTCCTTGACGGCGCTGACCGCACGCGGAAAGAGACCGTCCGGGTTGGTGGCTTCCGAGGCGGTTTTGTCCTTTTTGTATGCCGGCAGCGCCGGAAACAGGGCAACGCCGCCAATACCAAGGTCGGCAAGCTGGCGGCACTTTTCCAGCAGCAGGTCTATCGAAAGCCGTTCATAGCCCGGCATTGAGGGAATGGGCTGGCGTTCGCGGTCGCCGTCAACAACAAACAACGGCGCGACCAGATGCGCCGGCGTGAGCGAGGTTTCGCGTACCATGCGGCGGATGGCTTCCGTGCGCCGGTTACGCCGTGGCCGTTCAGGAAGTACGAGCATGGGGAAAACTCCACGGGGAAAGATCAAGCCTTTCTTCCACCATACGTCCCGCTGCCGGACACAGCAAATCGGTCACAGGTCGCGCCGGGCAAACCACCACATGGCCAGCGCCAGATTGACGGCAATGCAGCCTATGGCCCAGACCACCATCAGCGGCGACGGTGTGGAAGCTGCCGAAAAGGGCGTCAGTCCCGCCTGCCGCAGCAGGGCGGGCTGCATGAAAGTTGCTGCGTATTGCCACATCACTTCGGTCGGCACGAGCAGGCTTGAGACAATGCCCAGATTCCGCGCCGTGGCATTTCCCAGCGCTGTCCCGATGCGTTCCATCCAGCCGCCAATGAAGGCAATGCCGTACAGCCCGAAAATGACGACGCCGTTGGCCAGCGTCGAAAGCCGTGTGCCGCCGGCAATGGTCATCGTCAGCAGCACGACGGCTCCCAGCCACATCAGAGGAAAGGCGGCAGAGACGCCGGGCGGGACGTACCCAGCCAGCAGCCACGTCGCCCCCAGGACACCCCCGGCCATAAAGCTGAAGTAGAGCGTCAGCAGCGCCAGAAAGCCCAGCCACTTGCCGATGACAATCGCCGCACGGTGCAACGGCTTCGTCAGCAGGGTGTGGATGATGCCCGAAGCCATGTCGCCCGACAGCGTGTCCACCGGCAGCGCCACAGCGGTGACAGCAACGAGGAAGTTGACGACGTACAGCCCGGCCAGCGTCAGAAAATTCAACTGCATGCGGGCAATGGCCAGCGGCAGGTCGTCCGCCTGCCGGGCCGTGGCGCGGGCGCCCCACGCAAACAGCCCCAGAAACAGAAGACCCAGAAGAAAGGCCAGCAGCAGCACCTTGCGCTGGCGCGCTTCGTGGAAGGTCAGTGCCGTCAGGGCGATGATGCCACGCAGATCGTCTCTCATGGGTAGGCTCCGCGCCGGTAGGCTCCGCGCCAACGGTGCCTCAGTCAGCCGCCAGCCACTCGGCGGTCAGCCGTTCAATGTCGTCCGGCCGCTCAAACAGCACCAGGTGTCCGGTGCGCAGCAGAATGTGCAGGCGGGCCACCGGGATGGTCTGGGCCAGCCGTAAGCTGTCGGCAAAGGGAACGACGGGATCAAATTCGCCCGTGATGACCAGCGTCGGATGCGCCTGTCCGGTGGCTTGTTGCACCTGTGCCACCCGTTCCTGGCGGACCAGGTCGGTAACGGCTAAAAAAGCGGCCTGGGAATGGCAGTACACCAGGCTGGTGAATCCCATTTCAACGTCGCACCACGTAACTTCCCGTTGCGCAAGCGTCAGGGAAACGTAGCGATACACCAGGGTTTTTGAAGGGATGCGCCGAAGGGTGTCGAAGATCGTCTTGAGAATGGGAGGCAAAAGCTGCGCCCGCAGCGCGCTGTAGTCAAAGAGTCCAAAGTTCATCACCACCTGGCGTCCGACGCGCTCCGGCGCCAGCCTGCCGACCAGCAGCGCCACGGCCGAACCGAGCGAAAACGACACCAGGTGAAAGCGTTGGATGCCCAGCAGGTCAGCCAGGCGGAGTGTATCCTGCGCCAGGGTGGGCAGGGTGTAGTCATCCTGTGGATCGGCGTCGGAAAAGCCATGGCCGCGAAAGTCGAAGGCAATGACCCGGAAGCCGTGCTGCCCAAGCGCGGGGGCAAGCCGATAGAACCAGTAGGAAGAACAGTCCCAGCCGTGCAGAAGCATCACGGCAGGGCCGTCCACCGGGCCGTACTCATAGGCGTGATGCCGGATACCGCCCAGCCGGATAAACCGGGCCCGGCTGGCAAACTCGCGCATCGTGGCCAGGACCGCCAGTTGGAGCGGGGCAGTTTCACGCCGTTCCCGTGCGGCAAGCTCATCGAGATGGCGGCAGAACTTTTCGGTGGCAAATACAAACTCTGGTTGGGTGGTCAATCGGTCAACCGCTTGACGGACGCCCTCCGGGTGTCGGGCAGCGTCCGGCTTTCGTGAAGATCGAGCCGCAGCATCGTGTCGGCCGCAATGAAGCCATCGCCGGCCCGCTGTCGGCGCCAGTAGAAGAATGCCCCGCCGGCCACTGTGCCAAGCACCACCATGCCAAACCCGGCCAGGACGACAAAGGAAGCAACGCTGACGAGAAGCTGGCCGACGTTGCGAATGTCCTGTTGCGGTGTGCGGGCTGGCGTACCGAAACGGGGTGGGGGGGCTCCCAGCCAGCGTACAACATAGTCGTACTCAACGCGCTCCACCGCCGCCTGCGCGCGGAGCAGGTCGCGGATGCCGTCGGCAATCACAATGAAATTGCCCCGGCGTGCCACCAGACAGGTGGCCGAAGCCAGCCGCCGGGCGGCTTCCATGGCGGCCGTGGCATCCTGCGGCGTGGGATATTCAGCGATCAGAAAGTGGTCAAAGGGCGCGGCGGGCGTGTAGTCGGCCCAGGCAAAGGCGCTGCCCGGCGGCGTCAGCAGAGCCGGGGCCGGCAACCAGGTGGCGCGTCCCAGTCCCAATGCCCCAACCACATAGTGCTCCGTGTCGGGCCGGAGGGCCTGGGTGGGGAGCTTGCGTAGCACGACCGGACGTGGATCGGTTTCTTCCGGCGGAAGCGTCGCCTGCCAGGCCGTGAGTTTGTCCCGCAGAAAAGACCGGACGGCAGCGCGTTTTTCTGTGTCGTCACCAGCGGCGAGCGTCAGCACGGTGTCGCCCAGGGCCTCGCCGCCAATCAGCCTGGCCAGTCCCAAGGCGCGCCCCTGGTTCGGACACCGGTACATCACAAAGCTGATGGCCTCCCGCCGGCCGCGGTGCAGCCAGGTCACGCCAAATTCCCGTGCCAGAGCACGCTCATCAGCGGCTGCAATGTCGGCCGGCCACGGCGCGTTTGGCGAAAAGCTCTGGCGGATGCCCAACTCGCGGGTGGGAAACGGCCGTCCGGCGGTTTCGTCGCGCATGACGCGCTGCCCTGGGGCCGCCGGCCCGGAAAGCGCCGTGGCGCTGCTCAGAAGCAGCCAGCCCCACACCACGCACCACCACAGACGTTCTCTTTGCCGGGAGCGCCATATTTGCGTCATGGGTGTTGGACTCCGGCGCGCTGGAGAATCTGATCTGCCACGGCGCGTGGTTGATGAATATGCCGCAGGGTGATGTTTCCTGTCGCGGCGGCGCTGTCCACAATCACATGGCCCAACCCAAACAGGCGTTGCAGCAGCGTCTGCTCCACGGTCACGTCCTGCACTTTGGAGAGGGGGATGTTGCGTACCGTTTTGGAGAAAATCCCGGTGCTGATTTCGATTTTGTCCGGTGTCAGCGTGTAGGTTTCAGCCCACTGGTGGGCATGTTTCCACAGCGCCACGCCAAAGGGCACCAGGCAGAGGCCAATCGTGAGAAAGGGAACAGCCGGAGCCAGGCGCGTCCAGATGAGGGCTTCCACAATGCCACCCAGAACAACCAGAATCAGCGTGAGCACCACAGCCAACCCATACCACAGCCCGACAAAAAGAAAGGTCTGGCGAAAAACGACCGGTGCGGGGGGTGACGTTGAAGCCGGGTCCGTCATCGTGCAGCGCAACCTCCAGACTGCCAGTGACCGTTGTGGCCGGTTCGTGAGTGGGCGTAACTGTACGCCAAACGTTGCCACGAGGGTAGCCGCTGCTGCCAGATGTTCGGACTGCCCGTGCTGGCATGAGCGGCAAATCGCGCTATGATGCGGAACGCAACCAGCGCCAGAACGCCTTCAAGTGTTACTATCACGATGTTTTGCGGCCGGCAGACGGCCGTTCCCGAAACCGTAGGTTCAGTCAGTGGTGTCAAAATATGCGGGTGACAATCAAGGAACGCGCGACGGGAACTGTGCTTGCCACAACGGATGATCCCAACCAGGTGCTTGCCTTTGAAGGCAACTGGTATTTTGCGCCGGCGGCCGTCAATCAGGACGTGCTCAAGGTGACGGCCAACACCTACACGTGCGGTTACAAAGGCACGTGCAACTGGGTGAACTTTGACGACGGCGCACATGCGACGCCGCAGGTGGCCTGGGTGTATCCAAGCCCAAAACCGGGCTACGAGCAGATTGCGGGGCGCTATGGCTTTTACGCCGGCGACCGTCTGACCACGGTGGAAGAGCGCGCATAAGCCAATGATGGACGAAGCTGGGACGGCAACCGGTTTTGAAGGTCAGTGTGAGCCGCTGCCAGCCGGGGACACGTCCTTGGCGGCAGCACAGCAGCGCATCGCCCAGCTTGAAGCGGCGCTGCAGGAAGCCGGCCGGACGATTCAGTCCCTGCGCGAAAGCGAACTGCGTTACCGGGAAATCTTTGACGGCGCTTCCGACATCATCCTCGTACTGGGACTCGATGGCCGCCGTCTGGCCTGGAGTCCGGCCGGCGAGCGCATTCTGGGCTACAGCGCCGAGGAAATTCAGGCGATGTCGGTGCGGGAGTTTTCACACCTCGTCGTTCCTGAGCACCGCGAACGGGTACGCCGGGCGCTGCGTGACAAAGTTGAAGGCGGGAACGTCGAGTTGCACTACGAGGCGGATTTCATCGCCAAGGATGGGCGGCGGGTGACGCTTGAAGTCAACTCCCGGCTTCTGTTTCGGGATGGCCGGCCAGTCGCCATCCAGGGTATCTTGCGCGACATCACCAACCGCAAGCACAT
Organism: Chloracidobacterium thermophilum B; assembly: GCF_000226295.1. Classification (GTDB taxonomy): domain Bacteria; phylum Acidobacteriota; class Blastocatellia; order Chloracidobacteriales; family Chloracidobacteriaceae; genus Chloracidobacterium; species Chloracidobacterium thermophilum. The sequence continues at coordinate 2,550,950 of NC_016024.1, read as the reverse complement.
CGAGCAGGCGTTGCGTGAAAGCGAAGCGCGCTACCGTGACCTGTTCGAGAATGCCAACGACATCGTCTATGTCCACGACTTCGAGGGCCGTTTTCTCTCCATCAACCGCAAGGTCGAGCGGGTTTTGGGCTACACCCCGGCGGATACCAGGCACCTGACGCTGACCCACATCGTTACGCCGGAGCACCGGGCGCGGGCGCTGCAAGCCATTGCCGACAAACTCGCCGGGAAGACGGAAACGACACAGTACGAACTCGATGTCATTGCCAAAAACGGACAGCGCGTTACGCTCGAAATCAGCTCCCGGCTGTTTTATGAGCACGGCGTACCGGTAGGCATCCACGGCACGGCGCGGGACGTGACCAAGCGCCGGCAGATGGAAAAAGCCCTGCGCGAAAGCGAGGCGCGCTATCGCACCCTGTTTGACAGCGCCCAGGATGTCATTTACTGCCATGACCTGCAGGGTCACGTTCTGGACATCAATCCGGCAGCGGAAAAGCTGTTCGGGTATCGGCGGGACGAGGCGCGTTCCATCAATGTGGTGGACCTCCTCCTGCCGGAAAGCCGCCCGGTTGCACTGGCGGCCATCAAACCCCTGCTCGATGGCACGGAAACAACGGTTCGCTATGAGGCAACCCTGCTGGCCCGCGACGGCCGCCGGATTACCCTGGAGATGATCACCTGGCTCGTGCTGGAAAACGGCACGCCGGTGGCCTTTCAGGGGATTGGGCGGGACCTGACCGAGCGGCGGCTGTCCGAACGCGCCCTGCGCGAAAGTGAGGAACGTTTCCGCCGGATTTTCGATGCCGCCCCACTGGGCATTGTCCTCGTGTCGCTGACCGGACAGATTTTGCGTGCCAATCGTGCGGTTTGTGAGTGGCTGGGCTACGCGCCGGAAGAGATCGTCGGACGGCCGCATACGGATTTCATTCCGCCTGAAGACACTGAAGAGTCCATGCGCCTGGCCCGCCGGCTGGTCGAAGACGCCAAGCTGTCCAGTTTTCAGACGGAAAGACGCTACCTTACCAAACATGGTCAGGTGGTATGGGGACGGCTGACGGTCGTAGCCTTGCGCAACGGCGAGGAGCAGCCACAGTACCTGCTGGGCATGATCGAGGACATCACCCAGCAGCGCCTGCTGGAAGAACAGGTGCGGCATGCCCAGAAAATGGAAGCCGCGGGACAATTGGCCGCCGGGATTGCCCACGAGTTCAACAACCTGTTGACGGTTGTTGCCGGGTACGCCGGTCTGCTCGAACGCCGCCTTGCGCCGACTTCGGTCGAGCGTTCCTCGCCTGATCTGCTCCACCGCTACGCCAGGGACATTCTGACGGCCGTTTCGCGGGCTTCCGTCCTGACCGGGCAGTTGCTGGCCTTCGGGCGCAAACAGCCGCAGCAGCTTGCACCCCTCAATCTCAATGATCTGGTACTCGATGCCGTCCGTATGCTGCGCCCGCTGCTGGAGCCGCACATTACCCTCGTCACCGACCTGTCGCCGGATTTGGGCATCGTGGTGGCTGACCGGCAACAACTGGAGCAGGTGCTGACAAACCTGGCCGTCAATGCGCGGGATGCCATGCCCAAGGGCGGTACGCTGACGCTGATGACACTCAATGTCTGGCATGAGGCCCGGCCGGAAACGCGCAGCCGGGCAATGTTCCGGCGGAAGGCCGTCCGCGACGAAACCATGCAGATGCACCCCTACGTCATGCTGGCCGTGTCCGATACCGGCACGGGGATGAGCGAGGAGGTGCGCCAGCGCATCTTCGAGCCGTTTTTCACGACCAAACCCGTCGGTAAGGGCACGGGGCTGGGCCTGTCCGTGGTTGAAGGCATCATTGCCCAGAACAAAGGGTTCATCACCGTCGAAAGCGAAGTCGGCAAAGGGACAACCTTCCGCATTTTCCTGCCACGCGGTGAGCTGTTGCAGGCGGCCCCTGCCGGGAGTTGAGGTGCGTTGTCGTGGATGATCTGCCGCCGAAAAGTTGCTATGCCACGCCGCCGCTGGAGTTCACGGGACTGAACACTTATCCGCTGGCGGAACGTCCGAGCAAGGTTTCGGCGCGTGATCTGTCCCGTCCATGTCCGCCGGGGGCGAGTCTCCAGACCTTTTTCGCTTCCCTGCCCAACCTGCTTGCCGTCAATGAACTGCGCGCCGCCGTTACGGCCGTGCGGTCTGCCCGGAGCCGGGGGCGCGCGGTGATTGCCGGTTTCGGCGGCCACGTCATCAAGTGTGGGCTGGGCCCCATCCTGATTGACCTCATGGCGCGGGGTTTCATTACGGCCCTTGCCGGCAACGGGTCAAGCGCCATTCACGACTTTGAAATTGCGCTCGTCGGGGCGACTTCGGAAGACGTGGATGCCACCCTGGGGCGCGGCGCTTTTGGTGGCGCGGAGGAAACCGGGCGGGGCATCAATGCCGCCTGCACAGCCGCCGCAGCGGATGGCATCGGGCTGGGCGAGGCACTTGGCCGCTGGCTGGAAGCGGCACAGCCGCCTTACGCCGACCAGTCGGTGCTCGTCCAGGCATACCGGCGGCGCATCCCGGTTACGGTACACGTCGCCATCGGCACGGACATCACGCACATTCACCCTACGGCCGTCGGGGCGCACATCGGCGCGGCCACGCACCACGACTTCCGCCTGCTGTGCAGCCTCGTGCGGGAACTGCATGACGGCGGCGTGTACCTGAACTTCGGTTCGGCCGTCATCCTGCCGGAAGTGTTTCTCAAGGCTGTGACGACGGTGCGCAACTTGGGCTATCCGTTGACCGACTTCACGACGGTCAACTTTGATTTCATCCAGCACTATCGCCCGCTGACCAACGTCGTACGCCGTCCGGTGGCCGGCAGCCGCGGCCGCGGCATTGCCCTGACGGGGCATCACGAGCTGCTCATTCCGCTCTTTGCTGCCGCCCTCAGCGAGATGCCCGGCTGACCCGGGCACGGCTGGATAGACATCAGCCCAGGGCTGTGAAAAAGTGCTGCCCGGTTGTGTGGCGGTGGTTACACTCGTGCCCCCGGCGTGTGTAAGCTGACGCTCTTGCAAGGCATTTCCGTGTGCACCCTGTCCGGGACAGGCAACGGGGTGTCGACGTATTTCCCATGCGATGGTGGTGGCTCCGTAGTCTTGTGCTCCTGATGGGCTGGCAGATGGCGCTTCTGTCTGCCCTGGGCGACCCACGTCCGGCGACGACCGTCTTCGAGCGGTTCACCCGTGAACAAGGGCTGTCCAGTGATGCGATTCATTGCCTCTGGCAGGACCAGCGTGGCTTTCTCTGGATTGGCACCGAAGACGGACTGAATCGTTACGACGGGCGGACCTTCAGGGTGTATCGCCACCAGCCCGACCAACCCGGCTCCCTGCCGGGCAACTTTGTTCATCAACTGTATGAAACCCGCTACCTTTGTTGGCTACGCGAGCCAGTCGCGGTACGAGCGAATCCACAGTTTTTATGAAGACCGGCAGGGCATCCTGTGGGTGTGCGCCGAAGGTGGCTTGTGGCGACTGGACCGCCAGCGGGAAGACTTCCGCCGCTGCGATTTGAACATACCCGGCCGCGGTGTGTATCAGACCTTTGAAGATCGGGAGGGGCAACTTTGGCTTTCCGGCGCGGGTGGAGTGCTGCGGTTCGATCCGGCAGCCGGGGAGGCAAGGGTGGTGTTTCCGGCGCTGGTTTCAAAGGATGGCGTGGAGGGTGGAGGATGGCGAATCCATGGAATGACGCCGGAGGGCTGGCTGCGCCTGGCCGTGGGGGATTCCGCCCTGGCACTGTTCGACCCGGTCCGGGAACGTTGCGTAATGCAACTGGATACGATGGGCAGGGCACTGGATGCCCTGCCGACGGAAGTGGCTGTGGGACAATCCAGGGCGGCAGTGCTCCTGTGGGAAGACCAGACCGTCTGGTTGGGCAGACCCGGCGGCCTGCTTCAGCAACTCGATCTCCACCGCCGCACCTGTCAGACGTTTGCGCCCAATCCGAAACGCCCGGGCGCTTTGGTCACGTCCAAGTTGGACTGCGTGTTGCGCGACCGTGCCGGCGTGCTGTGGTTTGGCGATGCCGTTGCCGGACTGTTCTGCTTCTGCCCGACCCGCAACCGGTTTGAACTCTATCGGCATCACCCTTTTGACGAAAACTCCCTGTCGAATGACTACATCCGGGGCATCTTTGAAGACCGGCAGGGGAACGTCTGGGTGGCGACCCAGCACGGCGGCCTTAACTGCCTTGACCGGCAGACCAGCCGTGTGACGCGATACCGCGCCCGCCCTGCCGATCCCCGGGGATTGCGTTCAGATGAGGTCTGGGCCGTGTATGAAGACCGGCGGGGCGACCTGTGGGTGGGAACAACGTTCGGCCTCCAGCGGCTGGACCGGGTGCGGGGAAGCTTCCAGAGCCTGCCGGCGCTGCCGGGCAAGGTGTGGGTACAGGTCATATATGAAGACGCCCGGGGCGCGCTCTGGGTCGGCGGCGCAGAAGGCCTGTACGAAATCTCACCCGACCGACGGCAATGCCGGGACCACACGCCTGATGTGCAGCAGGCCTCGTCCGTACGACGGATTGATGTTCAGACCATCCATGTCTCGCCACGGGATGGACAGATGTGGATTGGCCTGGCCTATCGCGCCCTGCGCTACGACCCGGTGCACCAGTCGTACCGGGAGTATCGCGTGGACACACGACCGGAATATGGCATGCCTTATGTCACGCACTTTGCCGAGGGCCGGGAGGGAACGCTGTGGATGGTGACGAAAGGGGCCGGGCTGTGCCGCTTCGATGCCGCGCGGGAAACCTTCACCCACATCACGGAACGGGACGGTCTGCCACACAACAACTGCTATGCGATGTTTCCCGACGCGGATGGAACCTTCTGGCTCAGCAGCGACGCCGGCATCGTGCACTTCGACCCGGTCAGGATGCACTTCCGGTCCTACACCGTGGCCGATGGGCTTCAGGGGCCGGAATTCAACCGCGTTTCAGCCTTTCGCAATGCCCGTGGGGAACTGTTTTTTGGTGGCACGAATGGTCTCAACGTGTTTCATCCGTCCAATCTGGTGAACAACCCGGTCCCGCCGCCGGTGGTGTTGACGGAGGTGCGGGTCAGCGGCGTGGCGCAGCCGGCGTGGGAAGGTATGGCGCTCAGGCTGCCGCATGACCGGAATGCCCTTGACCTTGGTTACGCCGGGCTGGATTTTCACGTCCCGGAAGACAATCGCTACCGGTGTCGGCTGGAAGGCTTCGACCGTGAGTGGCGCGACATGGGAGAGCGCCGGGAGGTGAGTTACACGAATCTCCCGCCGGGGCAGTATCGGTTCTGGGTGATGGCGGCCAATCACGACGGCGTGTGGGGGACTGGAAAGCCATTGCTGACGCTGGAGATACGGCCGCCGTGGTGGCAGACGTGGCCGGCCTGCATCGGGTTTGTCACGCTGGGCGGGCTGGCGCTGTACGGTGGCGTGCGCTGGCGGCTGCGGCAGTTGGTGGCGCGTACCCGGTGGCTGGAGGAGAAGGTTGCCGAACGAACGCAGGAAGTGACGCGCAAGAACGAGGAACTTGCTGCGCGCAACCTGGAAATCGAAACCCAGCGGCATGAGATGCTGGAAAGCCTGAGCTATGCCCGGGCAATTCAGCAGGCGATGCTGCCTTCGGCCGAGACACTGACGGCGGCACTGGGCGAGCATTTCGTCCTGTGGAAGCCAAAGGACATCGTATCGGGCGATTTTTACTGGCTGCACCAGCAGGATGGGGAAGTGGTGCTGGTCGTGGCCGACTGTACCGGTCACGGTGTGCCGGGAGCGTTTATGTCCACGATTGGGAGTGACCTGCTTGGGAAAATCGTGGCTGACCAGGGCGTACGGCAGCCGGCCGAGATTCTGCACCAGCTTCATCACGGAATTCAGCGCGTGCTCAGGCAGGGCGAACGCCAAGCGCTGATGGACGGGATGGATGCCGCCGTCTGCACCCTGCAGCGGGAAACGGGGCGGTTGACTTTTGCCGGGGCGCGCCGACCGCTCTACCTTGTGGCCGACGGCGTACTGACCGAACTCAAAGGCGACCGGGCGACGGTCGGCGGCAGCAGCCGTGAACGCAGCCCCCGGCGCTTCACCCAGCAGCAGGTGACGCTGATGCCCGGCATGATGCTGTATCTCACCACGGACGGCTTTGCCGACCAGTCAAATGACCGGGGAAAGAAGTTCGGGGCGCGCCGCCTGCTGGAAGTGCTGGTCAGCGTGTCCGGGCTGCTGCCGGCCGAGCAGTGTGTCCGGCTCGAAGCCGAGCTGGCGGCCCACATGGGGGCTGAAGCCCAACGGGATGACATCACGGTGTTCGGATTCCGTGTGGCGCTGCCATCCCCGTCCCGGAACGGAGAGGCAATCTGAGTGCGCCGCCGTCGGAGACGGCCTGCCCGGCTGTTATGGAGTGCCTGCCGCAGCGCGGCACAGAACGAAGTGGGTGGCGTTGTCCGGGCGGTCGGCAATCTGCGCGGCCACAACCTGTAACCCGTAGTGCCGGGCGGCCTGGCGCGAGGCAATCGCCAGCAGGTTGGGCCGCGCCTGTTGCCGCACCAGCCGCGCTGCGCCGGCGGTGTCATAGACCGTTGTGGCGCGCAGGTGCGGATGCCGGGCCAGAAAGCGGCGGCACTGCCGCAGCGCCTGCCAGTGCGACAGAACGTGGGTTGCCGTGGCCAACGTGGCGTCCGGCAGCCCCAGCAGGCAGTGTTCGATGGGGAGCCACAGCGTCGTGACCACGACCAGCGGCTGGGTGGCGAGAAGCTGTTGCACTTCAGGAACGGGGCCGGCAATGGCATTTTCCGTCGGCAGGACGCCCAACTCGACCTCCCGTGCGAGCAGGGCGGCGCACACCCGGGCAAAGGTCGGGTAGGGCTGTGGAAGCCCGAACCGGGCCGCGGCCATTTCACTGTACGCACCCGGTTCGCCCTGAAATGCCACACGCGGCGCGGAAGCCGGGGATGGTAGGTTGGTTTCGGTGGTCATTGCCTGGCGCTCCCGCCGGCCGATGCTTTGCTCAGGAAAAGAGGTGACTTGCCATGGAACTGTACCTGATGCGCCACGCCATTGCCCACGACGTGGGGGCCGATGGCTCGCGCACGGATGCCGAACGGACACTGACGGCGGAAGGCCGTGCCAACACGCGGGCGGCCGCCCAGGCCATGCGCCGGCTGGAACTCGACTTCGACGCCATCTGGACAAGTCCGCTGGCACGCGCGCGCCAGACAGCGGACATCGTGGCGGAAGTCCTCAAAAAGCCCCATTGCCTGCGGGAAGTCCCGGAACTCGCCCTGGGTGCCGCACCGGAACGGGTCATCCAGGCGCTGCTGCGTCTGGAACGCGGCAGCAGCGTCCTGCTGGTCGGGCATGAGCCTGACCTGAGCCGGCTGGTGGCCTTTCTGGTCTGGGGAAGCCTCGATGCCGACCGCCTGGACTTCAAAAAAGGCGCTCTCTGCCGCGTGGACGGGCGCTTCGGGCTGGGCGGCGGCAAGGCGACGCTGCGGTGGTTTCTCACGCCAAAGCAACTCCGGCTGCTGGCGGCCACCTGATGGCAAAGGCTTTAGCGTCGGACGCAGCGGACGGCGTGGCCCTGTTGCGCGTCGAGGACTTTCAGGGCCAGCTCGCCCTGCCGACACTCCGGCCGGGCTTCCGGGCAGCGCGGGGCAAAGGCGCAGCCGGGCGGCAGGGCCGTCAGTTTGGGCACGACGCCTTCAATGGTCGGCAGGCGCGCTTCCTGCCGCCCCAGACGCGGCACACTTGCCAGAAGTCCCTGCGTGTACGGGTGTTGCGGACGTGAAAACAGGATTTCGACCGGTGCGGTCTCGACAATGCGCCCGGCGTACATCACGGCGGCCCGGTGGGCCACCTGCGCCACCACGCCCAGGTCGTGCGTGATGAGCAGCACGCCCAGGTTGCGCTCCCGCTGCTGGACGGCGATGAGTTCCAGAATCTGCGCCTGAATCGTCACATCGAGCGCCGTGGTTGGTTCATCGGCAATAAGCAGCTGCGGGTTGCAACTGAGCGCCATGGCAATCATGACGCGCTGGCGCATGCCGCCGGACATTTCGTGGGGATACTGGCGGGCGCGCCGTGCCGGATCGGGAATGGCCACTGACGCCAGCGCCTCCACCGCCTGCTGCCAGGCCTGACGGGACGAAAGCCCCTTGTGGCGGCGGAGAGCTTCCGCGATCTGTTCCCCGACGGTAAAGACCGGGTTGAGCGAGGTCATCGGGTCCTGAAAAATCATCGCCATGTGCGAACCGCGCAGCGCGGCAGCTTCGGCCGGCGTACGCAACTCACGTCCGGCAAAGCTGATACGGCCGGCAACGATGCGTCCGGGCGGCGACACCAGACCCATGATCGAAAGTGCCGTCACGGACTTTCCCGAACCCGACTCGCCGACCAGCGCCAGCGTTTCGCCCCGTTCAATGGTCAACGACACGTCATCCACGGCCGGGACGACACCCGCGCGGGTAGGGAAGTGCGTCCGCAGCCCTTCGACGACGAGCAAGGCCATGTGCGGGAAAGCCAACCTGACAGGATGGGATGAGAAGGCGGTCGGGGTGGTACCGCTAACGGGGCTCGAACCCGTACTCTCCGCCGTGAGAGGGCGGCGTGTTAACCGGTTACACCATAGCGGCCCGTAACCGGCGATTGTAACCCAAGGTGTGCCTTACGCCAAGCCGGTTCACGGGTGTCGTCCGCGCTGGCGGAAACGCCCGGCAGGTCAACAATTGACAGCCCGTGGCCGCAACCTTTAGTGTCTGGCATCGCTTGAAAGCGCACATCTTGCGCTTTGCGGCGCGAACGGCCTCCACCGGCGCCCGGTCTGAACCCGCCATGCTTCGTCTCGATAAACTCGAACTCCGTGGTTTCAAAAGCTTTTGCGACGCCACCGAAGTCCTGTTCCATCCTGGCGTCACGGCCATTGTGGGTCCGAACGGCTGCGGCAAAAGCAACATCGTGGATGCCATCACCTGGGTGCTGGGGGAACAGTCGGCCAAAAATCTGCGCGGCGGCAAAATGGAGGATGTCATCTTCAACGGAACCCGGCAGCGGAAGCCGCTGGGCCTGGCGGAAGTCACGCTGACCTTCACCGCCGTGGAGGACCTTGCCGAGGGGCGTCCGCTGGCGGAAGCTGACGAGCCAACCGTCGCCCTGCTGGCCGCCAACGAGTCAGTGCAGGAAGACGCCACGGCAACCGATCCCCCGGCGGCTGCGGCCCGGCGGCGTCCCCGGCTGCCACGCCTGCTCGCCGGGGAGAAAATCACCATCGGACGCCGGCTGTACCGAAGCGGGGACAGCGACTACCTGATGAACGGCCGCCTCTGCCGGCTGCGTGACATCCAGGATTTTTTCAGCGGCACGGGCCTGAGCCGGGCGCACTATGCCATCATCGAGCAGGGACGCATCGGACAGGTGCTTTCCGCAAAGCCCCAGGAACGCCGGGCGCTCATCGAAGAAGCCGCCGGCATCGGACGTTTCAAAGCCAAACGCCACCAGACCGAACTCAAGCTCGAAGCCACCCGCCAGAACCTGGCCCGGCTCACCGATCTCATCGGCGAAATTGAGCGCTCCATCGCCAATCTCAAGCGTCAGGCGCAGAAATCACGCCGGTTCGTCGCCCTGCGGGAAGAACTCCGGGCGGCCCAGCGGCAATATCTGGCGCTGGCTTACGCGCGTTTGCAGTCCAGCCGGGTGTCTCTGACGGGAACCCAGGCCGCGCTGGCGGCTGAGCATGCGCAGTGCCGGTCTGAACTGTCCCGCCTGACCGTGGCCCTGACCGCCGCACGTGAAGCGACCCGGCAGGCCGAAGATGACCTTGCCGCCGCGCGTTCGGCAGCGTCGGCCGCCGAACGCGAACGCGAACGGCTGCGACACGCCAAGGCCAGTCTGGAAGCCGAGGTGCTGCGTCTCGATGAGCGGGCGGCCGAGTTGGCCACCGCCAGCGAGCAGACGGCCGAACGTCAACGCTGGTTGCAGGACGCTCTGGCACAGGCGCAGACACAGACGGCGCAACTGGCCGCGGAACTGGCGGCCATCGAGGCCGAACTGTCCCAGGCCAACCGGAAGCATCAGGCGGCCGTCGCCGAGGTACACACTGCCGAAACGGACTATGAACAAGCCCGCCAGCAGCATTTGACGGCCCTGACCCGCGCCGAACGACTCCGGCACCAGGTTGAACAGCTTACCGAGGCAGCCACCCGGCTGGCGCGGCAGCGGCAATCGCTGGAACAGGAACAGCGCCGCGCGGCCGAACGGCAGTCCCAGGCACTGGCCGAATGCGCCGCGGCGGAGGCCGCTTTGCACGATCACGAGCAACGGCTGGCCGCCGTTCAGGCGGAACTGACGGCGGCGCAGACAACACTTGCTGAAGTGCAGACCGCCCACCGGGCACTGACCGACCGGCTGGCTGAAGTCCGGCGGGCGCACCAGCGCGCCGAAGACCGCCGGCAGGCACTGGAGGAACTCGACCGGCAGCATGCCCACTACACATCCACGGTGCGGCTGCTCTTTGAGCGGGCCGCGGAGATTCCCGGTTTCCAGCCGCTTGGCACGCTGGCTGACGTTCTCGTGGTGCGGGATGGCTACGAAAGCCTCGTGGAAGATGTGCTGGGCGAAGTTTTGCAGGCAGTCATCGTGCCAACGGTAGCCGCAGCGCGGGCGGCCGCCGACTGGTTGACCGCTGCCCAGGCCGGACGCGCCACCCTGCTCGTGACGGGCATTCATGGCGGCGCCGATGGGGCCGGCGCGGCCGCCACCAGACCGGAATCGCCGCCGACGCATTTCTGGGATGTGCTGGGTGTACCGGAGCACCTTGCGGCCGCCGTACGGCAGTCTTTCCCACATCTGGCCGAAGCCCGGCTGGTACCGTCGCTGGAGGCGGCTCTGGAAGCATCCGCCGATGACCCGGCGCGGCTGTTCATCACTCCGGCCGGCGAGCAGGTTTTGGGTGCGCTGCGGCTGACGGCCGGACGGGGAACGGCCAAGAGCATTCTGCGTGTCAAACGTGAACTGCGCGCCCTGCATGCCGAGGCACGGGCCGCCGCCGAAACCCTGGCAACACTGGAGCAGGAACAGGCGCAACTGGCGACCCGGCAGGCGGCGGCGCGGCAGCAGTGCGACGCCCTGGATGCCGAACTGCGCCAGCTTGAAGCCCACCGGGCCGCCCAGGCCGTGGAGGTTGCCCAGCGCCGCCGGGACGTGGAGCGGGCCAACCAGCACGTCGCTGTCGTGGCCGCCGAGCAGCGCCAGCTCGACGCTGAAGCCGGACAGCTTGCGCCCCGGCGCACCGCCCTGGAAACCGAACTTGCCGCAGCCATTGCCCAGCGGGAAACCGCCGAACAGGCTGTGCTGGCCGGGCAGCAACGCCTGGCGCAGCTTCGTCCGGCGGTTGAGACGGCCGCGCAGGCGTTGGCCGAGTTGCGTACCCAGGCGGCCGGCCGGCTGGAACGTCACCGCGCCGCCGAAGGGGAACTGCGGCGGCTCGAACGGGAATGGCGCGAACTGGAACAACGCCTGGCGCACCTGGCTGTTGAGCGCGCCACACTTCAGACGCGCCGCAGTGACTGTCAGCAGCAGCTTGCCGCGTGCCTGAGCCAGGAAGTGGCAGCGGAAGCGGCCGTTGCCGCAGCCCTGAAGCAGGTAGCGTCTGCCGAAGCCCGTTTGTCCGCCAGCCGCCGGGAACTGGAACGTCTCGACGGTGAACAGCAGGCGGCCCAGGCCGTGGAACGTGACCTTCGGGAACGGCTGGCGACGGTTGAAGTCAGTGCCGCCAAAATCGCGGCTGAACTGGAGTATCTCGACCGCCACTGCCAGACCGAGTTGGGCTGCACGCTGGACGCGCTGCCACCGGCCGAGGTCCCGACATCGGACCCGGAGCCACTGGAACGGGAACTGTCAGAACGGATAGCGACACTCAAGGAGTCCATTGCGGCCCTTGGCTCCATCAACATGCTGGCGCTGGAAGAACTGGCTGAAGCCGAAAGCCGCCACGAATTTCTAACGGCGCAGCGGGCGGATGTTCTGGATTCGATAGCGGCAACGGAAGAGACGCTCAGGGAAATCCGCCAGCGCACGAAGCATCGCTTCCGCGAGGCTTTTGACCGCATCAATGCCTATTTCGGGGAAATTTTCCAGGAACTGTTCGGAGGCGGCCGGGGCGAAATGCTGCTCATCGAGCCGGATGACCCGCTGGAGTCCGGTATCGAGATTGTCGCCCAGCCGCCGGGCAAGCGGTTGCAGTCGGTGCTGCTGCTTTCCGGGGGCGAAAAGGCCATGGCGGCCATGGCGCTGATACTGGCCATTTTCCGCTACCGGCCGAGTCCGTTCTGTGTGCTGGATGAAGTGGATGCACCGCTTGACGAAGCCAACATTGACCGCTTCACCGAAAAGGTACGGGCGATGAGTCGGCACACGCAGTTTCTCGTGGTCACGCACAACAAGCGCACCATGGAAGCCGCCGACTCGATTTATGGCGTGACCATGCCGGAGCCGGGCGTCTCCAAACTGCTCTCCGTACGCTTCGATGACAAGCCTTCCGTGACGCCAACGGCTTCTGCTTCGGAGGTTGCATCGTCGGACGCCGACGTTGTTTCCAGCACGCTGGGCGTCATCGGCTGAGGTTGGTCAGCGGACGCTGGAACCGGCTCCGGGTCAAGTGGGGGAGGGACTTCACCGTACCCGTTGACATGCGTTGCGTGCGGCGCTGTGGCAAATGTCGCCGCCACTAGTGGCGACAAGGGCTGATCTTCAGACGTTGCACCGGCATCGGGCAGGGGAGTTACCGATAGGGATGTGGTGTGGGCGGCCGCAGTGCGGGCCTGGATTTCACGCAGTCCGCTGGTGACAAAGGCCGTGGCCATTTTGTCCATCCGGTCGGTGACGACCCGCGAAATCCACTGTTCGCCAACGATGCCGGCTAGCGGATGGATGTCCCGCGCGCGCGGCCGCCAGACGCGCATGTGCAGGCGCACATCGGCATCCGTAGCGCCATTGGGGTTGGGGCGCACGTGAACGTCGCACTGGAAGAAGTCGGGTGAATCTTCGGCGGCCGAGTAGGCAATCTCGCCGGTTTCCGCCCGGATGCGCCGGTACATAACGAACTCCCACGTGATGGGCGCCACGATGGGCACCCGGACGCAGAAGCGCCAGCGGGTGACATCATCACTGTCAGCCACCGGGGTGATGTGTTCGATGATCGGCATGTGGCGGGCGAAACTGCGTGGGTCGGCGAAGAATTCACACAGTTCCCCGATAGAGGCCGGCACCTCGAAGATACGCCGTAAAGTGGCGCGAATAACAAACATAGTGACGTGCATCCGTGGTCGCCGCCAGTGTGCAACGCGCCAGCGAAGGGCGCGGACGGCGACTGGCAGAAGATACGGAACTACTTGCGGTAGAACGTTCGCGCTCAGCCGCCGCCCGAAGCGCAGAAAGCCGAAGCACAGCGGAGGCCAGCGCGAAGGGCGGTTGGTTGCAGCGCAGGTTGGGCCGCCCCCTATTATGTAGCATCGTAGGCTCTCAAGAAGTCTTCTCTGGGTATGCTGGATTGAGTGAGAATTGTCCGCAACGTTGACCCCTTGATCTTACGATGATTAGGGATTGTCAAAGGCGTTCGCGTCCCGTCCGGGTTTTCGCGCGCCATCGCGATGTGGTTGCCTTCTCGGAGTAGGCGAAAGCCCAGGATTTCCAGCGCCTTGATGACTCGCTCAACAGGCGCATCAACTGGGAACCTGGGCATCAGACCCCTACGCTTGTCTCTGCAATAAACGCTTCCAGGATGGCTTCTTCACCTTCAATAACATCCGGCCCGAATGTCTGAATATGGAAGCTGATCGCCGATTTCACATCGGCAAGTGCTTCTTCATAGGTATCTCCCTGACCAACCACCACACCTTTTAGACCAAGGGGGTAGGCAACATAGCCGTCGGAGTGCTTTTCCACGATGATTTTGAATGCTTTTGTCACGGCCCTGACTCCTGAAAACGCCAAGATATAAACACAGTATCACCGACTGTTCCCGCCTGCACTGCCTGCGTGGCGACCCAACCTGCCCTTCTTTTTCACAATCGTTCGCAGCAGCAAACTTTTCAAGCCCACTTCTTCGTCGAACATGGTCTTGATTTCGACGACCGAGACCGGCAGACCGCCAAAGTCGAAGCCTTCGACCTTGACGGCATCCTTTTCGGTCGTCACCAGCCGCTGCGCGCCAGCAGCTTTGGCCTCGGCAACAAGGGCGGCGATGTCGGCGGCCGTGTAGCGGTGATGGTCGGGAAATTGCTTTTTGAAAACGAGATTGGCCCCCAGGTTGGCCAGGTCGTCTTCAAAGATGGTCGGATTGCCCAGCGCCGAAAACACGCCCAGCGGCGTCCCGATGAGGCTGCGCTGCGCCTGTGCCCGGCGCGTTCCCAGTTCGTGGACACCCACAATGTCGTGGTAGGCAAAAAACACCGGAGCCGTGACTTCACATGCCGCCAGCACGCTCAACAGGTGTTCCTGGTCAAAGGTGCGGTCTGTCCGTGTGACCACAATGGCATCAGCTCGTCGAAGGGCATAGAGCGGTTCACGCAGGCGGCCGAAAGGGAGCAGGTCCCCGTTGCCGAAGGGGTCAGTGGCGTCCAGGACGAGAATGTTCAGGTCGCGCGCAAGCTGAAGGTGCTGAAACGCATCATCGAGGACAAACACATCACAACCGTAGGTTGTTTCGGCAAAGCGGCCGTTGGCGTAGCGGTCAGCACCCACAATGATTTTGACATCAGGCAACCGGCGCGCCAGCATCAGCGGCTCGTCGCCCGCCAGCGACCAGTCCGGCAGAGGTTGTCCGTCGTTGAGTATCACCCGCGTCCGGTCCGTCGCCGTACGCCCGTAGCCGCGTGTCAGGATGACGGTTTCATGGCCTTCGTCGGTGAGATAACGGGCAATGTATTCGACCAGCGGTGTTTTGCCCGTTCCGCCAACCGTGATGTTGCCAACAGCAATGACCGGCTTGCTGAGCTGCCTGGGCTTGAGGTAAGCCGTCTCGTAGAGCGCCATGCGCAGCCGCACGCCCAGTTCGTACACTTTGGCCGGGACGTACAGCGCCGCCCGCGCAGCAGGAGACAGGGTTTCAGCGGAAATGGCCGCCGGCGGCCAGGGCATGAAACTGCGCACCGAACCTTTGCTGGGACCTTTGCTGGGAGTGCCGAGGGCGGGAGTCGAACCCGCACGCCCCTTGCGGAGCAACGGATTTTAAGTCCGTTGCGTCTACCATTCCGCCACCCCGGCCCGTTTTCACTCCCACGTGTCACGCTTCGGGAAGTGTCTCGACGTACCACTCGCGCACGACTTGCGTCGCCGAGAGGTATTCATGCCAACCGCGCTGGTCACGGTCAATGAGAACCCACAGAAAACCCGCGCCGAGCGGCAGCAGGGACAGCCCGCAGCCAAGGGTACGGAGCAGCGCCTGGACGGGATTGAGGTCGTGGTCTTCGTAGATACTCACCACGCGCAGGCCCATATACATCATGCCGAAAGTCTGCCCGGCGACCGTCACGGTGCCGAACAGGTACATGCCCGCCAGAAGCGCCGCCGCGCAGGCGACAACCACAGCCACGCCCGGATGAAACAGGGGTGTTCCCGTCAGGACAACCACGAACAGCAGCGGCAGGCACGAGAGTGCCACGACGGCGCTATCCATGATGCCGGCCAAAACCCGTTCGCGCACAAGCGGACGGATGCGCCGCAGGTGTCGTTTCGGAGCTGCCGCTGCCGTAGGCAATGGCGTTGATTCCGGGGCCGCAGCGGGTGTGTCTGGAGGTTTCGTTTCCGTGGCCGGCGGTTCGGTGGGCAGGTCAAAGTCGCCCAGCGCGGCATCGAGTTCACTGGCGATTTCGCTGATGTCCAGATACGGCGGGACTTCGGCCGCTGGTGCCGTGGTGGTCACGGCTGTGGCTGTGACCGTCAGAACTTCCGGCGTCAGGCTGCTTGCCCGCCGGGGCGGAAAGCTGGCGGGTGGGCGCGGTGATTCTGCCGCCCGGCGGACGCGCCGCAGGGCGCCCCGCACGAGGGGATTTTCGATGGCTTCCAGGTCATCCAGCGGCAGGGATTCCGCCGGAGTATCTGCGCCCGGCGACGGGACGGCCCCGGTCATCTCTGCGGCCTGATCGTCCGCGGCCTGCGCGGAAGCTGTTGTGGCGGACGCGCCGGGGGCTGCAATCCGTCCGGCGCTGCCGCGCTGCTCACGGCGGGCCGCTTCGAGTTCGGATTCCATCATCCGCCGCGCCTTGACCTGCCGCACCCGCGCACTCAACTCGGCGCGCCAGGCCGGAACGGTACCGGCGGACTGCACTTCGCGTGGGAAGGGGCCGCCAGCGCCCGGCACTTCGGTATTCGTCGGTGGCAGGTTGCTTTCCATACGTGCCAAAGAAGCAGGTTTATTCCGCGTTGGAGCGATGTGACCACAGCGCCGACACACCCGTTCCGTGTCGGCCTGGATATACCCACAAACAGAGCAAATCATGACGTTTTCTTGCGGAAAACGTGCCCCGGCACCGTTGCGAAGACCCATCGGTGCGGGCAGCCGGTGAATCCCTGGTCGAACGATGCCTTGACTCCAAGGCCCCGACCGTAGCAGAGCCACAGGGGGTTGTCAAAGCGAAAGCAAAACTTTAGCCCAAAACGTAGAAGTGCTTGAAGGACAGATGTTTCACAAGGCGGTGTGGACAGCCCTGCGGCCCCCGGCCGAAACCTTTGGACTGGCAGGCGCTGCCCGGTATGGCGTAAGGTTGGTTGTTCATCCAGTGTGATGGAACATACGTACGGCTCACCCCGGCCTATCGAAAGAAGCCAAGTCATCGAGGAAAAAGAGATGTCTGCACCCACTCCTTTGCCAACCGGCTCCAACCTGCGTTTGTCCGTCCGGTTCGCTGATGTCGGCTTTTCCGAAATCGTGCGCATTCGGAATCGCGTCCTGGAACTTAAGGCGGCCGGTGAAACCATCCATCAGTTCGAGGGCGGCGAGCCGTTCTTTGAGACCCCGGAGCCTATCAAGGAAGCCATGCGCCGTGCCCTGGCTGAAAACAAGACGCGCTACGCGCCGTCAAGTGGCATTCCGCCGCTTATCGAAGCCATTGTGGACAAGGTACGGGCAAAAAACGGCATTCCGGCCGAGCCGGCGCACGTGGTTGTCGGCGTGGGCGGGATGCAGGGGTTGTATGGCGCGTTCAATGCCCTGCTTGATCCGGGCGATGAAGTTCTGCTGCCGTCGCCCTACTGGACGCCCACGCGCGATCTCATCCACATGACCGGCGGCCGCGCCGTGTGTGTGGAAGCGGCCCGGATGCGCGCCGAAGGCATTGAGACGGTGCTGAGAGCGCGATTGACGCCACGTACCCGTGCGATTCTCGTCAACTCACCCAACAATCCGACCGGGCAGGTGTTGACCCGCGCCGACCTGGAGGCCATCGCCGGTTTTGCCCAGCGGCACGATCTCGTAGTGGTATCGGACGAAGCCTACGAAGACCTGGTGTATGAGGGCGAACATATCTCCATCGCCAGTCTGCCGGGGATGTACGCGCGGACGATTTCGGTCTATACCCTGTCGAAGTCCTACGGGATGACGGGCTGGCGGCTGGGCTACGCCGTCGCGCCGGAGCCGTTCATCACCGGCATCAAGACTTCGGTGCTCTACTCGACCAACGGGGTCAGCACGCCGACGCAGTGGGCAGCCCTGGCGGCCCTGCGCGATGTACCGGCGAGCTTTTTTGAGGAATGCCGGGCGGCATACCGGCAGCGGCGCGACCGTCTGATAGCCGGGCTTGCCGAACTTGGGTTGCCGGTAAAGCCGGTGCCCGCCGGAGCGTTTTACGTGTTTCCCGACGTATCGGCGCTGGGGGGAACAAGCGCCGAAATTGCCATGCGGCTGCTGGATGAAGCGCGGGTGGCGACCGTACCGGGGACGGCCTTCGGCTGCGCCGGTGAAGGTCACTTGCGTTTGAGCTATTCACTTTCGCTGGAAGCCATCGAGCGCGGGTTGACGGCGCTGAGCGATTATCTGCGCCAGCGCACTGTCTAGCGCCGTTGTCTGGCCCTGTACGCGGGCACGCCACTTTACGTATGCCGACTTCACCGAACGCCCGTCACCGCCTGTTTCTGATTGATGCCATGGCGCACATTTACCGCGCCTACTATGCCGTACGGGGGCTGGCGACGAAGTCCGGCCAGCCGACCAACGCCGTTTTTGGCTTTACCTCGATTGTGCGCAAGCTGCAAAAGACCTATGCGCCGGAGTACCTCGTGGTGGCGATGGATTCGGCCGCGCCTTCGTTTCGCAAGGCGTGGTTTGAGAACTACAAGGCCAACCGGGCCGAGATGCCGGCGGATTTGCAGGAGCAGATTCCGGTCATCGAAAAAGTCTGTGACGCGCTGCGGATTCCGCGTGTCAAGGTGGATGGCTACGAGGCCGATGATCTGATCGGCACGCTGGCACGGCTGGCCGTGGAGCAGGGGCTGGAAGCGGTCATTGTCAGCAACGACAAGGACATGACGCAGCTTGTCCGCGACGGCATCAGCATTCTGCGGGTGGATAACAAGTCCGGTGAGTTTGTGTGGTGCGACCGGGCCGGCGTTGAAGCCTGGATAGGTGTGCCGCCGGAGCAGGTCGTGGATGTGCTGGCACTCTGGGGCGACAGCTCTGACAACATCCCCGGTGCGCCCGGCATTGGTGAAAAAGGAGCGGTGCAGCTCATCCGCCAGTTCGGCTCGCTGGATGAGGCCCTGGCGCGCCATGCGGAGGTGTCGCGCAAGACGTACCGGGAAGCCCTGCGCGATCACCAGGCGACCATTGCGCTGGCGAAACGGCTGGTGACGATTTGCCAGGAAGCCCCTGTGACGCTGGACCTGGAGTCCTTTCGCAGCCAGCCGCCGGACGCTGCCGCCTGCTATGAGCTTTTTTCGGCGCTGGAGTTCAAGGCACTGACGGCTGAATTTGCCAAACTGCTGGCGGCAGCGGAGCAGGTTCCGTCCGCAACGCCGACCGCCGCCGTGACGACCAGCTACCACGAGTTGGCCACTTCCGAGGGCCTGCGCCGCGCGTTTGACAGCGTCTATGCGCGTGACAGCTTTGCGTTTCACTTTGAAGACGACGCTGGCGTGATGACGCGCGGCAGCCTGTCGTTTGGCCCGGGGCATGCTCTGCGCTTTGAACGTGCCGCGCTGGATGCCGGGACGCGGGATGGTCTGCTGGAAATCCTGGCCAATGGGCTGGTCAACAAGGCCTGCCATGACGCCAAGCGTGCGCTGTATCTCATCAACTGTCCGCCGCACAGTGGCGTACCGGCGACGGAGGCGCTGGCTTCCGGGCAGGACTTCCGGTTTGAGAGTCTGCGTGACGACGTACATCTGGCGGGGTATCTGCTTGATCCTGGCGTCAAGGCCGAGCGGTTGACGCTGACCGGGTTGGCTGAAACGTATCTGGGGCTGGAGGCGGGGGCCGTGCAGGCTCTTGACCCGGCGGATGTGGTCAGCCGGTTGCAGGCGGTGTTGCGCCCGAAGTTGGAAAGCGAGGGGCTGCTGACAGTGTACGAGACGATGGAACTGCCGCTGACGCCGGTGCTCTACGATGTCGAATGTGCCGGTGTCAGGATCGATCCCGCCCCGTTGGTTGAGCTTGAAGCCGAGCTGCGCCGGGAACTGGAGCGGTTGACGACCGAAATTTATGAACTGGCCGGGGAGCCGTTCAACATCAACTCACCGCAGCAGGTGGCCGACATTTTTGAGAAGCTCAACTACGAGACTTCAAAAAAGACAGCCACGGGCCGGATTTCGACCAGCGCCGATGTGCTGGAAGAGCTGGCGGAGAGGTACGACCTGCCCCGGTTGATTCTCGAATACCGGGAGCATGAGAAGCTGCTGAACACGTATGTGACAGTCCTGCCGCGTCTGGTGCATCCGGCCACGGGACGTTTGCACACGACGTTTACCCAGACGGTGACGGCGACGGGGCGGCTGTCGTCGGTACGTCCGAACCTGCAGAACATTCCGATTCGGACGGAAATGGGACGGCGTACGCGCCGGGCGTTTGTGGCGGAGGAAGGCTGTCGGCTGATTTCGGCGGACTACTCGCAGATTGAGCTGCGTTTGCTGGCGCACATCACGGAGGATGCCCGGATGACGGCCGCCTTTCAGGCCGGGGAGGACATCCACGAGCGGACGGCGCGGGATGTGTTTGGGGCGCAGACGCCGGAGGAACTTCAGGCGACGCGGCGGCTGGCGAAGGCGACGAATTTTGGGATTGCCTACGGGGTTGGGGCGTATGGTCTGGCGCGCAATGTGGGCATCGGGCGCAAGGAGGCCAAAAAGGCAATAGATGCGTATTTTGCGGCATATCCCGGCATCCGGCGCTACATGGAGGAGACGCCGGAGAACGCGCGGCGGACGGGTGTGGTACGGACGCTGTATGGGCGTTTACGGCGGATGCCGGACCTGAACAGTCGGAATTTCACGGTGCGGTCGCGGGCGGAGCGGGAGGCCATTAATGCGCCGATTCAGGGGACGGCGGCGGATTTGATGAAGCTGGCGATGATTGAGGTCGCGCGGCGGCTGCCGGCGGCTTTTCCGCGGGCGCGGCTGGTGTTGCAGGTGCATGACGAGTTGTTGCTGGAGGCGCCGGCGGATGACGCACCGGGGGTGGCGGCGTTGGTCAGGTCGGTGATGGAAGGGGTGGCGACGTTGCGCGTGCCGTTGGTGGTCGAGGCGCGCATCGGGACAAACTGGCTGGAAGCGAAGTGAAACCTCGTACGGCCTGTCGCCGGGAGAAGTCTGATGCCTATACCTGACTACCAGACGTTAATGCTGCCGCTTCTGCGGTGCTTCGCTGATGGAAAAGAACATTCGGTTCAGGATGTGGTGAACACTTTGGCCAGAGAATTTTCCCTGACCGAAGAGGAGCTAAGAGAGCTTCTGCCAAGTGGCAAGCAGCCTGTCTTTTATTCCCGTGTAGGATGGGCAAAGACCTACCTGGTAAAGGCAAGGCTCATTGATAAAGTACGCCGCTCACATTATGTGATTACCAGAAGGGGAAGAGAAGTTTTGAATGAAAATCCTTCGGAAATCAAAAACGAATTTCTCGCCCAATTCCCTGAGTTCACTGAGTTCAGAAGACGCGAAGTACAAAAAGAGACGCAAAGTAAAAAGGGAATCTGCAAGGAGGAAAAAACTCCAGAGGAGGTACTGGAAGAAGCTTACGCAGAGCTGAGGGACAGTCTGGCGCAGGAGTTGCTCAACACTGTCAAGAAAAGCACCCCCGCCTTTTTTGAAAGACTGGTTGTTGAGCTTTTGGTCAGAATGGGATATGGAGGATCGCGCCGCGAGGCGGCGAGGGCGGTCGGCCAGGTCGGGGATGAAGGGATAGATGGCATTATTGATCAGGACAGATTGGGACTCGACACCATTTATATCCAGGCAAAGAAGTGGGATCAGTGTGTAGGAAGGCCGGAGATACAGAGATTTGTTGGCGCACTTGCCGGAAAACGGGCCAAAAAAGGTGTTTTTATCACGACTTCTTCGTTCTCCCAGGAAGCTGTAAGATACGTATCAACCATTGAAGCCAGGATTGTGCTTATTGACGGGAAACGCCTGGCAGAACTCATGATTGACTACGATGTAGGCGTTACTCCTGTGACAACCTACCAGCTCAAGCGGGTTGATTCCGACTATTTCAACAACGGATAAGCCGCAAATGGCTTTCCCGCATACGCTTTCCGAAACTTTTTACAGTGCATCAAGGCTGACTTGAGCCAGGTCTGCCTGAGCCGGGCCTGGCAGCAGGTACTCGGCCCGGCAGCAGGCAGGCTGGTCTGCGGCCTGAAACCATCTTCTGCCGCAAAGTAAGCCGTTGACGCCGGAAGTTCCCCGATTCCCCGTTCTTCATTCGGAAAAGGGCATCGGCAGGTTGTGTCTGCCGGTTGTGACTTTTCGCCCCGCCGTGCCGTCATACCGGGTGATGGCTGTTCTTGCGGACAGCCATCGCCATCCTGAAGAAAGGACGGCTGCGGTCTATGCCCTCCAACCCAGACCCCTTTGAAGCTGAACTGGCGGCCGCGCTGCGCCGAGTTGGGCCGCCCGCACCGCCATACCTTACGTCAGTTATCCGCAAAGCCCGCCGCCGCGTGGCTGCCCGCGACATCCTGAGCTGGATGCTCGGCCGCCTGTGGCTGGCTCTGGCGCGTTTTCTCGCCCCGCTCTTCATCTGGGTTCACCAACGGACCCTACAACCCTACCCACTAACCGAGACCCAAAGGAGGACTCCATGGAAACTCTGAACCGAACCCTGACCTGGATGAGTGATCCACTCGTCTCGCTTTACCAACGCTTTGCCAGCCTCGTTCCCAATATCCTTGGCGCCCTGCTTCTGCTGGCCTTCGGCTACCTGTTCGGCAAGGTGGCCGGCTCCGTGGCCCGGCGGCTGCTCGAACGCCTCGGCGTGGATCGCCTGTCCGAAAAATCCGGCCTGACGGCCTTTGCCCAGCAGTGGGGCATGACCCGCCCGCTGTCTTCTGTTCTCGGTACCTTCGTCTTTGCCTTTGTGATGCTGGCCTTCACCATCTCGGCTGCCGATGCCCTGGGCCTGGCCGCTGCCGGGGTCGCGATTACCTCCGTCATGCTGTTTCTGCCCAAGTTTCTGGCGGCCGTAATCGTACTCGTCGTGGGGCTGATGGTGGCCGGCTGGCTGGCTGAACTTGTCCGCCGGGTGGCTGACGGTGCCGGCATCGAGTACGCCCAAACCCTGTCCCGCATCACCATGGGCGTCCTGACGGCGCTGGTAGTGCTGCTCTCCATCGAGCAACTCGACATCCGTACGGCACTGCTCCAGGAAGTCATCGGCATTACCCTCATTGCCGTCGGTGCGGCGCTGGCGCTGTCCCTTGGGCTGGGCACCCGCACGCTGGCCGGTGAAATCGTGGCTGGTGTGTACATGCGCGACCTTCTGCAGGAAGGCGACCGCATCGAGTGGCAAGGGATCAAGGCGACCGTTCATGAAGTCGGCACCATCAAGACCAGCGTCCGGCTCGACGACGGACGGCTGTTGACCGTCGCCAACTCCCGCCTGATAGCCGATGAAGTCGCTATCGCCCGGCGTTGACGGAAAGCCGTTGACGGGAAGTTTGAAGGCAACTTCTGAGGGGCTGACCATGACCGGTGAGGACGATGCCACCCTCGTTTCCCGCGCACAGCAGGAACTGCCCTATCGCACCGGCGCCTTCGAGACACTGATGCGCCGGCACGGCCCGAATATCCAGGCCCTGTGCCGGCGCTTCACCCGCCAGACCGAAGAAGCCGAAGACCTCACCCAGGAAGTCATGCTCAAGGTGTTTTTTGAACTGCCACGCTTTCGTGGCGAAGCGGCTTTCCAGACCTGGCTGTGGCGCGTCACGGCCAACCATTGCCTGGATTATCAGCGCCGCCAGAAAACCCACCGGTTGGAAACCCTGGAGAGTGAAGAAACCGCCCACCTGCCCGACGACAAACAACGCCAGCTCCAGCAGACCGAAGCCCGCCTTGACGCTGAACGCCTGCTGGCCTGTCTCACGCCAGAAGACCGGCTCATCGTCCTGCTGCGCCTGAGCGTGGGGCTGGAGTTTTCCGAAATTGCCGCGAGCCTTGACTTGGGACTGTCCGCAGCCAAAATGCGCTACACCCGGGCGCTGGACAAACTGCGCGCCATCGCCCAGCCTGGCACCCAGCCCAGTCGCCCGGATTGAGCGCCACCAAAAGCCACAACGAAACCAGGTACGGCGGAAAACGGGCGGCTTCCTGCGCCAGCAACAGCAGGTCAATTTTCGCTGCCAGAACCCGTTGCAGGTCAGCTTCAGTATGTCTGAATGTCTGATGGCGGTTTGGTCCACCAAAATCGGTGTTCTCTAATCGTTATGCGTGATTCGCCACAGTAGAATCAGAAACAGACGCCCCCCGGCATGCGCTTTCATCCGATGCCGCCCCGCTGTGCTTTGCGGCGCGGCTGAAGTGCGAGTCGTCGGGTGCGACGCAACAATCGTGGAGATGAGAAGATGCAAAAGCAGTGGATCGTATCAAACCCAAAGGTGATGATGGGGAAACCTGTCATTGCTGGGACACGCATTACCGTTGAACTCATCCTGGAGAAACTCGCAGCGGGCGAAACAATAGAGCAGGTTCTTGAGGCACATCCCCACCTGACCCGCGAAGCCATCCTGTCCGCATTGGCATTTGCCAGAGACGCCCTGCGTGCAGATGTCGTTTACCCCCTGGCTTGAGACACTTTCATGAAGTTTTTGGCTGACGAAAGTGTTGACCGCCCCATTGTGGAACGTCTGCGCCAGGAGGGGCATCAGGTTTTATACATTGCTGAATTGAAGCCAGGGATACCTGATGATGCTGTCTTGAACCTGGCGAATCAGGAGACGGCATTGTTGCTGACTACAGACAAGGATTTCGGCGAGCTGGTATTTCGTCAGCGCCTCCACATGCATGGAGTGATACTGATTCGTCTGGCAGGCGTGACACCCGTTCGCAAAGCGGAGTTGGTGGCTTTGGCTGTCAGGGAGCACCTGAGTGAACTTCCACGTTCCTTTGCAGTCATCATGCCAGGGATATTTCGTGTTCGCCGTGTCAGCGAGTAGATTTTGACAGAGAGTTGCGTCTGGCAGGCGCTTACATCTGCGCGCCGTTGCCCAGTCCGGTCGCCCGGATTGAGCGCCACCCAAGGACACAATCGAACCAATACGGACGTGACATGTGCGCCTGCCGGTTACGGAGCGGGGGGCGGCCCGGCTTCCGGCGTCGCTGCGCCCCTGGACTCCTGCCCGCCAATGACAGCCCGCGCGTAGGGCGCGATGGGCACCAGATCGGCCCGCCGCCGGGCCGCTTCCAGCCACTGCCGTTGCTCCCGCTCGGCCCGTTCCCGTGACAGAATCTCCGTAATCAGCGCCCGCTGTTCGTCGTTGGGTGTTTCCGGGGTCACAGTGCCGGAAGCGGCCAGCGCCGGGCGCACCCGCGTTGCGTAATACTCCAGCACATCGTCATCCGTCACCAGTACGAAGGTCTGAAACCGGAAGTTGATGTACTTCTCCACTTGCAACCGCTCGCGGATGAGCCGCTCGAAGGTTTCGGCGTCCAGCCCAACCAATTCCAATCGCTCCCGGAAGACGGCTTCGGAAGGAAAACGTTTGATAAGGCGCTGTTTGGCCGCCGCCACTTCTTCGGCGGTCAGGTTGGCCAGCGGAAAGCGGGCGGCTTCCTGCGCCAGCAACAGCAGGTCAATTTTCGCTGCCAAAACCCGTTGCAGGTCAGCCTCCGAAATCGAGACCAGGTTGACATCGGGATCAAAGGCCAGAAACCACACCAGATCGCTCTGGGTGATGACATCCCCGTTGACCGTGGCCACCATGCGGTCGGCAAGAAACTCCCGGCCATTACTGCCCGGCGACTGGGCATAACCCACTGCCCCGCCAGCCGCAAACCAGAGGGCTACAAACCAGAGGGACACCAGCCAGAGCCATCCGGCCCGGCCACCCAGCCGCCCGGCCTGCCGCCAGCGCCACCAAATGCCGGTACGCCCCTGTCTGTGTCTGCCCATGCTCACGGTGATTCAGCCGTTTCCACCGGTGTTTCGCTGATGTCGGCTCCAATCTCGCGGAGTTTGCCGATCAGGTTGGCATAACCCCGCTGCACGAACTCGGTTCCATAAATCTGGCTCTCTCCGCTGGCAATGAGCGCCGCCATGACGTAGGCAAAGCCCGCCCGCAGGTCAGGGATGTGCAGTGTCCCGCCTCGCAGTAGCGTCGGCCCCGAAATCAGCGCGCTGTGCAGGTAGTTCTTGTTGGTAAAGCGGCATTCCCGGCTGCCCAGACAGTCGTTCGTCAGTTGGATGTGTGCGCCCATCGAAACCAGGGCCTCGACGTAGCCAAAACGGCTTTCATAGACCGTCTCGTGAACGACCGAAATGCCTTCCGCCTGGGTCAGCAGGACGACGAACGGCGGCTGCCAGTCCGTCATAAAGCCGGGATGCACGTCAGTTTCCAGATTGACCGGACGCAGCCGGTCCTGGCGGTAAAACCGGATGCCATCCGGGTAAATGTCAAACTCACCGCCGACTTTGCGCAGCCAGTCCAGAAACGTCACCATGTCGCGCTGGATGGCCCCTTTGACCAGCACTTCACCGCCCGTCGCCACGGCGCAGGCGGCAAAGGAGGCCGCTTCGATGCGGTCATCCATAACTTCGTATTCAACGGCCCGAAAACGGGTCGTGCCTTCGACAATCCACGTCCGGTTGACATCCTGATAGACCACTGCCCCCATGGCCTGGAGCATCCCGGCCAGATTGAGAATTTCCGGTTCGATGGCGGCATTCCGAATGACCGTCCGCCCACGCGCGCCGACGGCCGCCATCAGCAGGTTCTCCGTCGCCCCGACGCTGGGGTATTCAAGGTTGATGATGTTGCCGTGAAGCCGGTCGGCCTGAAACCGATAAGACGTCCGCGAGATTTCTTCAACGTGCGCTCCCAACTGCCGCAGGCCGGCGATGTGGTAGTTGATCGGGCGCGGCCCAATCGAGCAGCCCCCGATGGTGGTCAGTTCAGCTTTGCCGAGCCGGTGCAGCAACGGCGACACAAACAGAATCGGCGTACGGGTCGAGCCGCTGTATTTGAGGGGAATGACGGCGTTGTTGATATTGCGGGCGTCAATCTCAACCGTTGTTTCATCCCGCCACCGGTAGCGCGCGCCGAGTTCTTCACACAGTTTGAGCGTGATTTCGACATCCGTAATGCGCGGCACGTTGTGCAGTGTCGTCGTGCCGTCGGCGATGAGCGCCGCCACGATCATTTTCAGGGCAGCATTTTTGGCGCCTGAAACCCGTAGCGTGCCCTGCAACGGGCGTCCCCCGACGATGTCGTAGCGAGTTGGCATGTGAGTGTGGCCCCCGGTTCACAAGATTCCCAGGCAGTGGGCGCAGAACTCCGCCGCCGATGGTGGCGTAAATCAGCACGCCAGCGCAATGTGGCGTCATACGTCGTGCTTGTCGGACATCCCCGCCTGGCGGATAATGGAAGAAGGATCCGGGACTGAGCCAGGCGCTTGTGGGAAGTCAGTTCAGAAAGACACCAGCCAAGCGTCGGGTCGTGGGACGAAACCGCCGGGCTGCACAACCAGGGAGGTGTGACCATGGTCAAGACGCAAATCAGTGGCATCATGACCTACCAGGATGCTGTGCTGGCACTCGATGCCGGCGCTGATGCCCTTGGTTTCGACCTCAATCCACGCAGCGAATACCACATTGCCCCGGCGGCCGTCCGCGAGATTGCCGACCGTCTGCCCCCGTTCGTACCGGTGGTCGGCATATTTCACAACGAGTTCAACTTCGAGGCGCTGCGCTCCATGGTGGAAGCGGCCAAGGTTTCGGTCGTGCAGCTTGACGGCAATGAAAGCGCCGATTACTGCCGCCAGTTCAGCGCCTGGCGCCTCGTCAAAAAGCTGCGCGTCGGCGATGATTTCGATGTGATGCGGGTGAAAACCTATCCGGTTTCGGCGATCCTCCTGGAGGGTGACTCGCCGGATGGGCAGGGGGGACGCCTGTTCGACTGGCGCTTTGCTGCCGCCGCCAAGCAGTATGTCCGGGTGATTCTCTCCGGCGGACTGACGAGCGAAAATGTCGCCACGGCGATTCGGACCGTCAAACCCTACGCCGTCAATGTGCGCGAAGGGGTTGAATCCGCGCCGGGCCGTAAGGACCGCATCAAGCTGCAAACGTTCATGCTTGAAGTCGAACGCGGCCGGCAGGAAGCCGCCCGTTCAACCACGGGACGCCTGCCACGCCTCGAATTTTGAGTTTTGCTTTTGGGGCTTGCACCGGCAACTTGACAGCTTTGGTAAGGCAAGGTACAACTTTGTGCTGCTTTCCCGGAAAGCAGCGGGATGAAGAATGCGGATGTGGCGGAATTGGCAGACGCGCATGGCTCAGGACCATGTGGGCTTCGGCCCTTGAAGGTTCAAGTCCTTTCATCCGCACCACTTTGGCACCCGTAGCTCAGTTGGATAGAGCGTCTGACTACGAATCAGAAGGTCATAGGTTCGAATCCTGTCGGGTGCACCACACTCCGGTGAAAAACATTGAGGCAGCCTGCAATGACGGGCTGCCTCGGCGTTTTTTTGAGTCCCGGATGCCGGGCGCACCCGAAGGTTAATCGGCGGCTGCGGCCTGTGGCGCTGTGGATGCACTTCTGCTTTTCCATTCGAGCAGCGCCCGCCGCATCGCATCGCGTGAGATGCCGTGGGTGACACGCATCCCGAAGCGCCGTTCGAGGAATTCCTCGAAGCTGACCCACTCGCCGTCAATCCGCACCTTCTTGGACCAGGCGCAAATCGTGATGAGGGCTTCCGGGTTGGCCAGATTGTCTGAACCGCCCTCGGCCAGAACAAGAGATTCAAGTGTCTGCCGTGCCGCCAGCCGGACTTCCATCTGGTCAATCACAATGCCAGCGAGGTCTTCGAGAATGGCCAACTCTTCGGGTTTGGGTGCCGGCCGTGGCTCCCGGTCAATGACACAGACGGTCCCCAGCCGGTAGCCATCGTGGGTGATGAGCGGCGCGGCGGCATAGAAGCGCAGCCCAAACTCGCCAACCACGAGGGGATTTTCCCGTGTCCGGGGGTCTTGCAGGGCATCTGTAACCAGGTAGCACTGATCCTGGCAAACCACGGAGGCGCACAACCCGGGGGCGCAGGGAATTTCAGTAACGCCGCTGAGACCTTCCCGTGCTTTGAACCAGATGCGGTCCTGGTCAACCAGGGAGACAAGGGCAATCGGAACGTGAAAGATACGGGCGGCAATCCGGGCGACGCGGTCAAACGTCCCGTCTGGCGGTGTGTCGAGGATGTCATACCGCTGGAGAGCTGCCAGACGCTCGGCATTGGTGATGTAGGCAACGTCCATAAGCCATACCGTCTTTGAAACAGGATTGAAACTGTGGGGCGACAAAGGACTCTAACGCCGGGCAGAGGTTTTTGCACCAAAAAATCCTTCCCGCGTCGTGACGGTCTTTTCTTTACGCGGTCACTGCCCAGTCAGCCGGCGCGGCGAGCCGCTTTATTCTCTTCGGAGACAGGTTCAGAAGGTTTCAGCCGGGATGCCCAGCGCCCGAACCCGCTCGGCAATGGCTTCGAGTTCGGCCCGGGAGACCTTTTCCAGCGTCGCTTCAGCCGGTGTACGGTCAAGGCTGTAGAGATGCACTTCTGTGGGCTGAATCCGCGCTACGTGACCCAGCCAGGCGGCGACTTCTTCCGGCGTGGTGTTGTCAATCGGCGCACCCGCTGAGACACCACGGAAGAACATGCTCTGAAGCATCTTAGGGCCGTCAAAGGCACAGATGTCTTCCACGATGCGCGCCAGGGTGAGTTGTCCGTAGGGGCGATCCACACGCCGGAACATGGCTTCCGTGCCGGCATCGAGCTTGAACTGGCGAATATCCGCCCGCTGCAAGCCAGCGCGCACTTCCGGTCGGCGCAGCCGGGTGGCATTGGTAAGAACGGCGACCTTAGCCTGCGGTGCATAGCGGTCACGCAACTGGCAGGTCTCTTCCACTAAATCCCGGAAGCGTGGATGAAGCGTGGGTTCGCCGTTGCCGGCAAAGGTGATGGCGTCAAGCCGGATGCCCTGCGCCTGACACTGCCTGAGTTTGGCTTCGAGTTCGGCGGCCAGCGTCTCAAAGCGCGGCATGTTTCCGGCCGGACGGTCGGAAACCGTCCAGCCGCATTCACAGTAGGGACAATCGAAGTTGCAGACTTTTGTTTCGACAGGCAGAGGATTGACCCCCAGACTGACGCCCAGCCGCCGCGAGGGCACCGGGCCATAGACATACGTCGTGTGCAGTTGGGTCTGGGGGTCAATATCGTGGGTATGGTCCTGCGTCATGCCGCCATGGCGTAGCCGCCGGCATCACCCGCCGTGATGAGTTCATCCGGGGAAAGCCAGCGGCCCGGAGTAAGGTCGGGATTGGGAGCGAAATCATCCACCAGCCAGAATCGCAGGTCCGGTGTCTGGCGCTGGAGTTTGGTAATGACCTCGCTATCGAGTGGCTGCGGACGATACACCATCAAGGTGCCGACCCGCTGGTGAACGCGGCGGGCCGCCATAGCATTCTGAAACAC
Source organism: Chloracidobacterium thermophilum B (assembly GCF_000226295.1). Classification (GTDB taxonomy): domain Bacteria; phylum Acidobacteriota; class Blastocatellia; order Chloracidobacteriales; family Chloracidobacteriaceae; genus Chloracidobacterium; species Chloracidobacterium thermophilum. The sequence goes on along the minus strand of NC_016024.1, from coordinate 2,520,785 downwards.
CGGCAGGCAACGCTGCCCCTCGATTTCGGTCATCAGCCATTCACCGTTGGCACGTTGCATGGCATACATCGGTTCATTCATGGTCGGGAACCTCCGTTGGTCTCTTGCTCAATATGACATCACGCCAGGTAAAACGTTCGTCTTGGGTACACAGGTTTCCCGGCTTTTCTGAAGGGAGCTTCATCCTGCGCGCCTTTTCTGGAATTGAATGTGCTTCGGCAGACACAATCACGGCAGGACGGGGCCGCCGGCATGAACATCTGTAGTGTCGTCGGCGCGCGTCCCAACTTTGTCAAGCTGGCTCCGCTTGCCCGCGAACTGGCGCAGCGCCCACAGGTCACGCACTGCATCATCCACACCGGACAGCACTACGACCCGGCCCTGACCGATGCCTTTTTTCGTGATCTGGAAATACCGGCCCCGGACCATACGCTGGGCATCGGGTCAGGAACGGCTACGGACCAGACCGCCCGTACGATGCTGGCACTGGAGCCGCTTTGGCTGGCCCGGCGGCCGGACTGGGTGGTGGTCGTCGGAGACGTGAACGCCACGCTGGCGGCGACATTGACGGCCGTGCAGTGCGGCCTTCGGGTCGCCCACGTTGAAGCCGGACTACGCAGTTTCGACCGCACGATGCCGGAAGAAACCAACCGCCGGCTGGTGGATGCCGTCGCCGACCTGCTCCTGACACCCAGCGCCGACGCCGACGCCAACCTGCTGCGCGAGGGGGTTGATCCGGCGCGCATCCGGCGCGTCGGCAACATCATGGTGGACAGCCTGCTGGCGGCCCTGCCCCGCGCAGCCCAATCTCCCATTCTCGACACACTGGGACTGACGCCGGGGCAGTATGCCGTCGTCACCCTGCACCGTCCCTCCAACGTGGATAATCCGGCCACACTGCGCCGTCTTGTACAGGCGCTCATCCAGCTTGCACGGCGACTGCCCGTTGTCTTTCCAGTGCATCCGCGCACCCGGACGCGGCTGGAAGCCCTTGACCTGCCTGACCTTACGCGGCTGCGCTGCCTGCCTCCGCTGGGCTATCTGGATTTTCTCCAGTTGTGGCGGCAGGCGCGGCTGGTACTGACCGACTCCGGCGGACTGCAGGAAGAAACCACGGTGCTGGGCATCCCCTGTCTGACCCTGCGCACGACGACCGAGCGCCCGATTACAGTCCGGGAAGGCACCAATCAGGTGGTGGGCACCGAACCGGCTGCGATTCTGGCCGCCGCTGAAGCCTGCCTGTCCGGTCCCTTTCCGCTGGAACCACGTCGCCCGGAGCTGTGGGACGGCCAGACCGCCCGGCGTATTGCGGATGTCCTGCTGGTCGGCTAACGATTACCCCGTGCCGCGCCACGCAACGGCCGGTGAGCGCGCGCCCGTTCGCAAAAAGGTTCTCTGCCCGCATGCCGCTGTCCGCGTCCTTACGTTTCATCCTGTCGCGCTTTCCGGCGCAGCACCTGCTTGTCATTGGCGATGCCATCGCGGATGAGTTCATCCACGGCACGATTGCCCGCGTGTCGCGGGAAGCGCCGGTGCTCATCCTGCGGCACGAGTTCACGGAAATCATCCCCGGCGGCGCCGCCAATGCCGCGGCCAATGCGGCTGCCTTGGGCATCCCGACGACCTGGATTGGCGTCATCGGCCGCGACCGTTCCGGGCGGTGCGTTCTGACCGACCTGCGGCGGCGTGGCATCTGCACCACGCCGGCGGTGGTACTGCCGGGGCGTCCGACGCCAACCAAGAGCCGCGTCCTGGCCGGCTTGCCCAATGCCGCGCGCCAGCAGGTGATTCGGCTGGACCGTGAGGAAACGTCTCCTCTGCCGCCGGGTGTCGTCGAAACCCTGACGGCCCGGGTACGCGCCGCCCTGCCCACGGCCACTGGCGTGGTACTGTCCGACTATGGCTACGGCAGCACACCGCCCGAAGTGATTGCACTGCTTCGGGCCTGGCACAAGGCCACCCGCCTGCCAGTCGTGGCGGATTCACGGCACCGGCTGGCAGACTTTCACAGTCTGACCGCCGCGACGCCAAACCAGGAAGAAGCCGAACGGCTGGCCGGCGCAACCTTCCACGACCTTGACGCCGCCAGTTACCATGCGGAACGGTTGCGGGAGCAGCTTGCACTCGATGCCCTGCTGCTGACACGTGGTGCAGAGGGCATGACGCTGGCCCGTAGTGGAACTGCTCCGCTGTCCATTCCGGTTCACGGCAGCCGGACGCCGGTGGATGTGACCGGCGCAGGTGATACGGTCCTCGTGGCCTTTACCGCCGCGCTGGCCGCCGGTGCTGACTGGGAAACGGCCATGCATCTGGCCAACATTGCCGCCGGTATCGTCGTCATGAAGCGTGGCACGGCGACCGTCTCGGCGGCGGAAATCGAAACGGCTCTTTCGAACGAAGACCTGCCATGACCTTTGCACTGCCAACCGCTTTTTCCATTCGGAACGTCGTCATTCAACCGCCGCTGGTGCTGGCCCCTATGGCCGGGGTGACGGATTCCGCCTTTCGGGGACTCATCAAGCGGCTGGGGGGCGTGGGCCTGATCGTGACGGAGTTCATCAGCGTCGAGGGCCTGACGCGCGGCAATCTTAAGACCCACAAGATGATGAAGTTCACCGACGCGGAACGTCCCATCTCGATTCAGTTCTTTGGGGTTGATCCGAAGCGCATGGCCGATGCCGCCGAAGTCGCCCAGGAAGCCGGCGCCGATATTGTGGATGTCAACTGCGGCTGTCCGGCCAAAAAGGTCGTCGGACGCGGGGCCGGTTCGTCGCTGCTCCGCGATCTGCCGCATCTGGCCGTCATTTTGCGGGAAATGCGCCGGCGCATCACCATTCCGCTCACGATCAAGATTCGTACCGGCTGGGACGACAACTCGATTGTGGCCGTGGAAGTCGGCAAGCTGGCGGAAGATTGCGGCGTTGAGGCCATTGCCATTCACGGGCGGACGCGCATGCAGGGCTACAGCGGCTTTGCCAACTGGGACATCATCGCCCAGGTCAAACAGGCGGTCTCCATTCCGGTCATCGGCTGCGGGGATGTCCGCCAGCCGGCGGATGCCATTCGCCGTTTCCGTGAAACCGGCGTGGATGGCGTCATGATTGGCCGCGGCGCCATGGCCAACCCGTGGATTTTCCGGCAAACCGCCGAAGCCATGCGCGGCGAAACGCCCTACCGCCCGACGCTCTACGACAAACGGGATGTCCTGCTCGAATACTTTGACCTGATGCTGGCCGAGTGTCCGACGGAAACGGCCGCCATGGGCAAGGTCAAGCAGCTCTGTGCGCAGTTTACGAAGGGTCTGCCGGGCGGGGCTATCTTCCGTACCCAGGTGTTTCACGCCCAGACCCGGACGGAACTCACCGAACGCATCGCCGACTACTTTACCCGCATGGGTGAACGGGAAGCCGCCGGCGAGTGGCTGCCGGAGCCGGAAGAAGCCCTGGATGAGGTGCCCGCCTGTGCGCATGTGTAGGGGCAGGTATGGGAACCTGCCCCTACACATGCGCATACCTGCCCATGTGCGGCAGCTACATGCGGAAGACGCCATAGCGGGGCGCCGGTTCCTCGGCAAAGCCGGAGTTGTAGGACATCGAAATGCCAATGGCCAGGACGCGCCGGGTGTCGCGCGGGTCAATGATGCCGTCGTCCCAGAGTCGCGCCGTGGCGTAGTAAGCTGACGATTGCGCCTCGAACTGTTCGACGACTTCGCGCCGCATGGCTTCCAACTGTTCCGGGTTGGGCGTCTGCCCACGGGCTTTCATAGCCGCCAGCCGGACCTGCACCAGGACGCCGGCCGCCTGTTCGCCGCCCATGACGGCAATCCGGCTGTTGACCCAGGAAAAGAGCAGCCGTGGGTCGTAGGCGCGGCCGCACATGGCATAGTTGCCGGCCCCGTAGGAGCCGCCCACGATGACTGAAAACTGCGGCACGGTGGCATTGGACACCGCCTGGATCATCTTCGAGCCGTGCTTGACGATGCCTTCGTGCTCGACCTTGCGGCCAATCATGAAACCGGGCGTGTTGTGCAGATAAATGATCGGGAGGCGTGCCTGATTGCAGAGCTGGATGAAGTGGGCTGCTTTGAGGGCGCATTCCGAAAACAGAATGCCGTTGTTGGCGATGATGCCGACCAGAAAGCCCTCGATGTGGGCGTGGCCGGTAAGGAGCGTCGGGCCGTAGTCGCGCTTGAATTCGAGAAACCGCGAGCCGTCCACAATCCGGGCGATGACCTCACGCATGTCGAAGCTTTTGCGCGGGTTGGCCGGAATGATGCCCAGCAGTTCGTCCGGGTCATAGGCCGGCAGCTCCGGCGTCTGGTAGTTGGGCACCGGCGGTTTGCGCCAGTTGAGGCTGGCGACGATCTCGCGTCCAATCCGAATGGCGTCAGCATCGTCTTCCGCCGTGTAGTCACTGACGCCCGACACGCGCCCGTGCATGTCCGCGCCGCCCAGGGTTTCGTCGTCAATGTCCTCGCCCGTGGCCGCTTTGACCAGCGGCGGCCCGCCGAGAAACACCTTGGCCTGCCGCCGGACCATGACGACGTAATCGGACATGCCCGGCACATACGCGCCGCCGGCCGTGCTGCTGCCAAACACAAGGGCCACCTGGGGAATGCCCCGCGCCGACAGCCGCGCCTGATTGCCGAAGCCGCGGCCGCCCTCGACGAACATTTCCGCCTGGTAAAACAGGTTGGCCCCGGCCGATTCCACGAGCGAGATGCATGGCAGACGGTTTTCAAGCGCAATTTGCTGTGCGCGCAGGCTTTTCTTGACCGTCATCGGATAAAACGCGCCGCCCTTGACCGTGGCATCGTTGGCCGTGATGAGGCACTCCACGCCGTGGACGCGCCCGATGCCGGCAATGAACGAGGCGCAGGGCGCTTCGTTGTCGTACATCTCCCAGGCCGCCAGCGGCGACAGCTCAAGGAAGTCACTGCGCGGGTCAATCAACTGCTCGATGCGTTCGCGGGGAAGCAGCTTGCCACGGCTGCGGAAGCGTTCCTGGGCGGCCGGGCCGCCGCCCTGCCGGACAAGTTCCAGACGCTCGTGCAGTTGTTCGCACTGCGCCAGCATGGCGGTGTAGTTGGTCTGGAATTCTTCGCTGTCGGTTTTGATTTTCGACTCAATCAGCATAAGGGGTTCATCAGGCGTAAGATCACTTCTGCAAACTTTCGAGAATCCGCTTGCGGAAGGTGGCTGTTTCCCGGCGGATGGCCGCTTCGTCAAGTGTCAGGATGCGCCGGTCACGCATCAGCAGTTTGCCGTTGACGACGACGGTTTCCACGTCGCTGCTTTTGGTGGCATAGACGAGCGTCGAAGCAAGCTGGTAGTTGGGAAGCTGGCGCGGGTTGGACACATCCACGATGATGAAATCCGCCAGCTTGCCGGCTTCGAGCGAGCCAATCCGGTCGGCCATGTGAATGGCCCGGGCGCCTTCAATCGTGGCCATTTCGAGGATGGTCTCGGCCGGCAGTACCGTTGGATCGCGGCGCACAACCTTGTGGAGCTTGGCCGCCGTGTCCATTTCCTCAAACAGGTCAAGGTCGTTGTTGGAAGCTGCACCGTCCGTTCCCAGCCCCACGGCAAGTCCGGCGGCGCGCATCTCCGGGACGGCGGCCACACCGGCCGCCAGCTTCATGTTGCTCTGCGGGCAGTGGACAATGCCCACGTTGTACTTTTTCAGAATGGCGTATTCATCCGGCTGGGTCTGGATGACGTGAGCGGCAATCGTGCGTGCGCCCAGCACGCCAACCCGTTCGACGTGCGGAATCGGACGCCTGCCGTATCGCTCCAGAATGGTCTGGGTTTCGGTATCGGCTTCGGCAAGGTGAATGACCAGTGGAACGCCATGCTTGTCAGCCAGCTTGCGGCAGGCGATGAGCGTTTCCGGCGCGCAGGTGTAGGGCGCGTGGGGTGCTACGGCCGGCGTGATGAGCGGATGGCCAGTTTTGTACTTCTGGATAAACCGCTCGGCCTGCGCCAGTCCAATCTGCGGCGTCAGGGCGTCCGGCACGGGAAAGTCAATGATGGTCTGTCCCACAATGGCGCGCAGTCCGGCGGCTTCGGTGACATCGGCGATGTCGTCCTCGAAGTAGTACATATCCACAAAGCAGGTCGTGCCGCTGCGGATCATTTCCAGGCAGGCGAGGCGCGTCCCGGCCCGGACCATTTCGCGGGTGACGTTTTTGGCTTCGGCCGGGAAGATGAACTTCGTCAGCCATTCCTGAAGCGCCAGATCGTCGGCCAGTCCGCGAAACAGTGTCATCGGGACGTGCGTGTGCGCGTTGATGAGGCCCGGCAGGACGGCCTTGCCGCTGGCTTCGATGACCGTCCTGGCCCGGTACTGGCCAGCTTCGGCGGCCGTGCCAACCGCCACGATGCGATTGCCCTGCACGGCGAGAAAACCATCGGGGATGATGCGCCGCTGGGCGTCCATCGTCACCACGGTGCCGCCGCGCACGAGCAGGTCAACGGTGGTTGTCGCGCGCATCTGGCCGGGCGTCAGCAGCAGGGCCGACGCCAGCAGCCAGAACAGGATGAAGGTGAGGGAGGGAAACGCTTTCAACCGCGAATGCAAGGAAGACATCCTGGGTGTGTCTTAGGATTCAGCCACGCGGGATTCAGCCGCGCGCCAGCGCTCCCTGTCTCCGATGGGCTTCGAGAATGGCTGCCGCCGCACGCCGACCGCTGGATACCGCACCTTCCATACTGTCGTAAAAGCGTTGCTGTGTATAGCCGCCGGCCAGAAAGAAGTTGGGCACCGGTGTTTTCTGGGTCGGGCGCAGGCGGTCAATGCCGGGTTTCGTCGCAAAGACCGACTGCGGGATACGCACGACCACGGCCTTGGTGACTTTGGCCCTGGGCGCCGTGTTCGGAAAGCAGGATTTGACATCTTCCCAAACGCGCCCAACGATTTCTTCATCGCTCTGTCCGATGATGTCGCGCGCCGGTGCCACGACAAACTCCATGCGTGAGCGGCGCTGCGCCATTTCGGCCTTCTGGTCGAGGAAGTAATCCGGAGTCGTGTTCCCAAAGTCGGCATAGACCGGGATGATGCCGTCGGGGCAGAAAAGGATGTTGTCAATGAAGGAAATCTGGCGGTCAAACCACATCTGCACCGTGACGACGGGGACGCCCTCAAACTGGTCCAGGTTGCCGAAGAAGGGGTCTTCCTTGAGTTCGGACGGAATGACCCGCTGGAGTTTGTGAATCGGCAGGGCTGTCAGGTAGTAGTCGCCCACGATGCGCTCGCCGGTGATGAGTTCAACGCCGGCAATCTGGCGCTTCTCATTGAGGAGCAGCGTTTTGACGTTGCAGTTGGTACGAATCCGGCCGCCCTTGTTCGTGATGTAATCGGCCAGCGGCTGCGTGAGATGTTCCTGGGGCGAACCCTTCAGAAAACCCATGCGGGAAGCGTGCGGCTCGCGCAGGAACGTCCCGGCCACGTCCAGCACGACTTTGGCCGAAATTTCTTCGGGCGGCATGAACTTCAGCGACAGCGTCATGGGCAGAAACATCTTCTTGAGCATGCGCTCGTTGATGCCCCAGCGCCGATGCCATTCCTGGTAGGTGTAACGGTCCTGCTCGGCCATGTACTGCTCATTGCCAAACACCATCGGGAACAGCGACTTGCCCAGTGTCAGCTTTTCGGGCAGCGAAAAGTAGTGGTTCTCGAACACGGCCGGCAGCAGATGCAGCGGCGAGGGAAGTTTTGTCGTGCGGAAGCTGAACCGTTCACCGCCGGCAAGCGTGTAGGTCAGTTTGTGTTCTTTCCACAGGATGCGGTTGTAGATGCCGAGTTCCTTCATCAGTTCGTAGATTTCGACGTACGCCCCGAAAAAGACGTGCAGACCGGTTTCAATCCAGTCGCCGTCGGCATCCTTCCACGCTGAAACCTTGCCGCCGAGAATGGGGCGCTGCTCCAGAAGTTCAATCTCAAAGCCGTTGTCCACGAGGGTTTTGGCGGCGGCAAGTCCGGCGAGACCGCCGCCACAGATGATCACGCGCGGGCGTCCGCCCGTTGCCGTTGCCAGTGCTGGTGCCGTCATATCCTGAAAAAGCCTTCTCTGGGAAATTGCCTGTGGGGGCTGGTCATTGAAGCGCGTTACAGTATCACCTTGCCCGGCGGCTGCAATGTCTGCTTGCTGACGGGCGCAGCCGCCGGCCGGAACGGCTGCACCGCAGGTTTCCTGACGGTCTTTTCAGCCAAAGGTGGCGAGGGTTTCCCGCAGGGCCGCAAGCTGGTTTTCGAGCGCCAGCCGTTGTTCCTGCTTTTCCGCCACGACTTCCGGGGCGGCGCGTTCAGCAAAGCCAGGCCGGTTGACCACTTCCAGAAGCTGATGCAGCGCCTTTTCGTGTTTGGCGATTTCCTTTTCGAGGCGCGCGCGTTCGGCCTGGGCATCCACGAGTCCGGCCAGCGGCAGTGCGAGCCGGACGCCTTCCGGCGTGACGCTGCGCGCACAGAAGCCCAGATCGGGCAGTTCGTCGTGGGCGACGACGGCCGTGGCGCGGGCCAGCCGCAGGATAGCTGGCTTTTGCTCAAGCAGCAGTTGGCTCAGGGAAGCATCAGCGGCAAAGTGCACCTCGACTTGGGCGCTCGGTGGCAGGTTCATTTCGGCACGGATGTTTCGGACGCGGCTGATCAGGTTGATGACGGCTTCCATCTGCCGTTCGGCTTCCAGGTCAAGGTCGGCAACGGCGGCCTGTGGATAGGGAGCCATGCACAGGCTGGACGGCCGCTCGCCGTCCGCCCAGACATAGCGGCTCACCTGCTGCCAGAGTTCCTCGGTGATGAAGGGCATGAACGGATGCAGCAGCCGCAGGGCATGTTCCAGCGTTGCGGCCAGACGGGCGCGGGCAGCCGTTCGCTCCGGTGTGTCCTCAGCCGCCGAGACGACGGGTTTGACCAGTTCGATGTACCAGTCGCAAAAGTCGTTCCAGAAGAACTTGTAAAGCGTCAGAGTGGCGTCATGGAAGCGGAAGTTTTCCAGCGCCTCGGTGACTTCAGCCGTGACGCGCGTCAGACGCGACTGCATCCAGCGGTCGGCCAGTCCGGGCTTGTCTTCCGGGCGGGGCAGGGGCGCGGCCGGGTCCGGGAGGTTGCCGAGCGTGAAGCGGGCGGCATTCCAGATTTTGTTGGCAAAGTTCCGTGCCGCTTCCATCTTGCTTTCCTGGAGCTTGATGTCGTTGGCACCAGTCACGGCCGAGACGAGCGAAAACCGTACGGCATCGGTGCCGTATTTCTCAAAGACTTCGAGCGGGTCCACGACATTGCCCTTGGTCTTGGACATTTTCTGTCCCTGGGCATCGCGGACCAACCCGGTGACGAAGACGCAGCGAAAGGGCACATCGCCGGTGAAGTGCAGGCTCATCATCATCATGCGCGCCACCCAGAAAAAGATGATGTCAAAGCCGGTGACGAGCACATCCGTCGGGGTAAAGCGTTGCAGGTCGGGGTTGGCGGCGTCACGCGCCGGATCGCCCGTCCAGCCGAAGGTCGAAAAGGCCCACAGGGCCGAAGAAAACCACGTGTCCAGAACGTCCTCGTCCTGCGTCAGAGGCGCGTCATCGGGCAAACCAAGCTGATGACGCGCTTCCGCTTCCGAACGCGCCACGGCCAGGCGGCCGTCCGGGGCATACCACGCCGGAATGCGGTGTCCCCACCACAGTTGCCGCGAGATGCACCACGGGCGGATGTTTTCCATCCAGTCGAAGTACACCTTCTCCCACGAACTGGGGATAAACCGCGTGCGTCCTTCGCGCACGGCGACAATGGCCTTTTCGGCCAGCGGTTTGACATCGAGAAACCACTGTTCGGAGACGAGCGGCTCAATAGGGACGCCGGAACGCTGGCAGTGTCCGACGTTGTGCGTGTAGTCCTCGACCTTGACCAGCGCGCCGAGTTCGGCAAGCTGCTGGATGACCTTTTCGCGCGCCTTGAAGCGGTCAAGACCAGCGAAGCCAGCTCCGGCGGCTTCAGTCATTGTGCCGTCTTTCCCGATGACGACGATGAATTCCAGCCCGTGGCGCTTGCCCAGCTCGAAGTCGTTGGGGTCGTGGGCCGGGGTGACTTTGACGGCTCCGGTGCCAAAGCTGATTTCCACGGCTTCATCGGCAATGATTGGAATGTCGCGGCTCACGATGGGCAGCCGGACGCGCTGCCCGATGAGATGCCGGTAGCGGTCATCGGCCGGGTGCACCGCAACGGCCGTATCGCCCAGCATCGTTTCCGGGCGGGTCGTGGCGACGATGATTGTTTCCTCCCGTCCGATGACCGGGTAGGCCAAGTGATAAAGCTTGCCCCGAACCTCCTTCATTTCGACTTCGAGATCGGAAACGGCCGTTTGAAGCTTTGGCGACCAGTTGACCATGTAGGCGCCACGGTAGATGCGGCCTTCCTCATACAGCCGCACGAAGACTTCGCGCACGGCCTGACTGAGACCCTCATCGAGGGTGAACCGCTCCCGCGACCAGTCCACACTGACACCTTCCAGGCGCATCTGGCGCTGGATGGTGCCGCCGGACTCGGCTTTCCAGGCCCAGACACGGGCTTCAAACTCGGCGCGGGTCAGGTCAGTCCGTTTGATACCTTCAGCGGCAAGCTGTTTTTCCACAACCATCTGTGTGGCGATGCCGGCGTGGTCGGTGCCCGGCAGCCAGAGCGTGCACCGGCCCTGCATCCGTCGCCAGCGGGTCAGCACGTCCATCAGGGCGTGCTGAAGGGCGTGCCCCATGTGAAGCGAGCCGGTAACATTGGGCGGCGGGATGACAATGCAGAACGGCTGGCCCGTTCCCTGGGGTTGGAAGTACCCGCCCTGCTCCCAGAACGGATACCACTTCTGTTCGATATGTTTGGGTTCGTAGGCTTTGGGTAGGTCGTGTGGCATGGCGTCGTGTGGCAAATGCGGTTTCCAAGGGGCGGCGCCGGGGGTGGTGATGTCAGGCGCAACCGGACATCACGGTTGGCGCAGCGCGCGATGTTCTAGCAGGAAGTTTCACTGATTTCACGGCTTCCAAACAGCCTGCCGTCTGGGTTAGGCTTGCGGGCCAGAAAAAGCTCTGCCTTTCCCGGTATGTCCCCGGCACATTTCTGAAATTCTGGCGAGAAAGACCTTATGCCAACCGTGACGTTTCAGCCGTCCGGGCAGAAAGTTGAAGTGGCGCCCGGCACGACTTTACTGAGTGCAGCCCAGCAGTCCGGCCAGCCGTTGCTTCATTTCTGCGGCGGTCACGGCATCTGTCAGACCTGTGAAATCCGTGTGGATGCAGCCATGGCGGCTGCCCTGTCCGAACCGGATGCCAAGGAACGGCGCTGGTTCGACCCCAGTGACCTGGCGGCCGGACGGCGGTTGGCCTGTTGCGCCCAGGTTCAGAAAGACCTCACGGTGACATTGCCGGCGGCCAAGCGTCTCGACATTGCTGCCCAGTTTGAGAAGCTGACGTTCAGCGAGGGGCTGCAATTGTGGTTTCGCATGGTGGCTGCCGCCTCGGAAGACTTCCTCAACCATGCCCGCCACGGCTACGCCGCCGTGCTCAACGGGCTGGAGACCGTACAGGAAAAGGGTGTGGCTGAGTTACCAACGCTGACGGCGCAGTTTGTCAATGCCAGTCTGACGAGCGGCATTCTGGCCTTTGAAGCCGTGGCGACCGGCATGGCGCGGAGCATGAGCGGTTTCGCGGCATCGCCGGCCTCAGCGACTGCGCCAGCGGCTGCTCCCGCGCCGGCGGCCACGTCGCCCAGGCCGACGCCCAAGGCGGCAGAGGGCGAGTCCAGGCCGGAAACCAAAACCTCCGAAGCCAGGCCGGTGGCAATGGAAGTCAAGCCGCGGCCGCGTCCCGGCAGTGAGACCCGTCCGGCTGGTGAAACTCGTTCCCGCAGCGAGACCCGTTCGGGTAGTGAAACCCGTTCAGGTGCGGAGCCGCCCAAGCCCGGTGACCGGCAGCCGTAGCATGTTCAGGGAGCGCGTTCAGGGGGCGTGTTCGGGGCGATTGGGAAACTTTTACCTGTCGGCAACATGTCGGTAACGTGCCGCACTAGAATAGCTCGTGGGTGAGCTTTACCAGTCTGGCTTTGTGGCATCGGAAAACCTTTCGATGCCACTTTTTTTCTTTCCATGATGGAATGGCTGGGGGCTTGCGATGCGTACCTTGCGCCAACTCAGGATTACCGGTTTCAAGTCCATTGCCGACGCCGAGCTGACCTTCACCGACCTCGACATCCTCATTGGCGCGAATGGTTCAGGAAAATCCAACCTGATTGGCGTCTTCCGGTTGCTGGAGCGGGTGCTCTCACGCAACCTGCAACTGTATGTCGCCGGTGAGCCGGATCGTTTTCTGCACCACGGCCGAAAGACAACGCCGGCGCTGTCACTGGACTTTACCTTCGATAAAAACGCCTACGGCTTCAAACTCAAGGCGGTTCAGGACACGCTCATCTTTGAGTACGAGCGCGTCGAATACAGTGGCTACTGGACGTATGGCGAGCCAATCGCCGTTGGTCACAAGGAAAGCCAGCTTGAAGAAGCGGCTGTCGCCTACAGGAACCAGATTCCCAGGTTTGTTTTCCCCAAGGTACGGAATCTCGTCGTCTATCACTTTCACGATACCTCGGACAGCTCACCGGCAAAACGGATGGCCGATCTGGAAGACAACCGGTTTTTGCGCCCTGATGCGGCCAACCTGCCGGCGTACCTGTACTGGTTGCAGGAAAAGCATCCGCGTCACTTCCAGCAGATCGAAGAGTATATCCGTCTCGTCGCGCCGTTTTTTGAAGGCTTCACACTGGCACCCTCGCGGCTCAACGAGAAGAAGATCAAGCTGGAGTGGCGTCAAAAAGGCTCGGCGGCGTACTTCGACGCCTATGCCCTCTCGGACGGTACGCTCCGTTTCATCTGTCTGGCGACGTTACTGCTTCAGCCTTCGCCGCCAGCGCTGATTTTGCTCGACGAGCCGGAACTCGGTCTGCATCCCTTTGCCATTCGGATGCTGGCCGAAATGCTGGAAGTGGCTTCCAGGCGGTCACAAGTGCTGCTGGCGACGCAGTCTGTGACCCTGCTCAACCACTTTGCGCCGGAGCAGGTCATCGTCGCCGAGCATGACGGGCTGAAAACGACTTTCAACCGACTCAACAAAGACAGGCTCAGGGATTGGCTGGAAGCGTACAGCCTGGGTGAGTTGTGGGAGAAGAACGTCCTGGGGGGGCGTCCATGACCCGGCTGCTGATGCTGGTTGAAGGGCAAAGCGAAGAAATTTTTGTCAAACGGGTGCTGACGCCACACTTGGCGTCATACGGCGTACATGTTGCCCATCCCGTCGTTTTGTGGACAAAACGTTTACCTGCCGGAAGCGGATTTCGCGGCGGCGCGGTGGGTTGGCAACAGATTCTGGGAGACCTTCGGCGCCTGCTCGGAGATTCTGATGCCTGGGTGACGACCATGCTTGATTACTACGGGCTGCCGAAGGGCTTTCCGGGACAGCAGGCAGCACAGGGGGCTGGTTCGGCGCAGCAAAAAGTTGCCCGGTTGGAAGCCAGCTTTGCACAAGCGATCAACCATCAAAGGTTTATTCCGTTTCTGGCGCTGCACGAATTCGAAGCCTGGCTCTTCAGCGACTCTGAAACCGTTGCCGACTATTTCGGGCAGGCCAAGCTGGCGAACAGGCTGCATGCCATCCGGTCGCGGGCTGGCGGGCCGGAACTGATCAACGACGGTCAAACCACGCATCCCAAGGCGCGCTTGTCTGCTCTGATAGCCGACTACAAGGAAACCTCAGACGGCCCGACGCTGTTGCACCGGATTGGCATTGCGGCCCTTCGGGCTGCCTGCCCGCATTTCGATGCCTGGCTGAAACGGTTGGAATCACTGGGTAAACCATGACCGGCTGCGGATTGGCGAGAGCCGGTAAGTCGTGCGCCGGGTTGGGAGGCGATGTTTTGAGAAGCCATGACTGACATCCTCACCGGCCTGATGCTGACAACGCTGACCCTGGCGACGCCGCTGCTGCTGGCGGCGCTTGGCGAAGCTATCTCCGAACGGGCGGGGGTCGTCAACATCGGCATCGAAGGCGTCATGCTCGTGGCAGCGTTTACCGGCGTTGCCGTGTGCGCCACTGCGGCCAACACCTGGCTTGCTCCGTGGCTCGGACTGGGAGCGGCTGTCATCGGAGGACTGGCGCTGACGGCCGCCTTTGCCCTGCTGTCCGTCAACCTGGGCTGTGATGCCCTGCTTGTCGGCACCGCCCTCAACATCTTTGCCCTCGGCGCAACGGCCGTGGCACGGCGGGAACTCGTCGGCGACTCCAACGCTGCCTTCGTAGTGCCAACCCTGCCGCTGTGGAGTGTGCCTGTGCTGGCGCTTGTCCTGATCGTCACTGCCTGGTACTGGCTGTTCCGCACCGCCCACGGACTCGGCCTGCGCGCCGCCGGGGAACATCCCGCCGCTGCGGCCAGCGTGGGGTTGAGCGTGGCGCGGCTGCGCTGGAGCGCGCTGCTGTTCAGTGGACTCACCTGCGGGCTGGCCGGAGGCTACCTGGCGCTGGGCCTTTCCAACACGTTCGTCGAAGGCATGACCGCCGGCCGGGGGTTCATTGCTCTGGCCATCGTGATTGTCGGGCGACGCCATCCCGTCGGCGTCAGTCTGTCCGCGCTCGGCTTCGGCGCCGCCAGCGCCTTCCAGTTCCGCCTGCAGGCGCTGGGACTGGACACCATTCCCTATCAATTCTTTCTTGCCCTGCCCTACCTGCTCACCCTCGTGGCGGCGATGTGGTTCAGCCCCCGGCTGGCCAATCACCCGGCCGCGAAATGAGCGCCTTCCCAACCCGTTTACCGGCGTTTCCTTTGTCCCGCATCCGGTTGAAGTGCGTCTGTAAACGTTATAAAGTTGACGTTTTGTTCGTTGCTTCTCGACTCGTGAACGAAACTGGTGCGGCGCCCGGTGGGCGGTGCGCCGTGCTCTGGGGGTTGGTCAATCTATGGAGTATGCCGTCATTTTTGGACTCATCATCGTCGCGCTGGGGTTTGCCGCGTTTCTGGCCAGGAACGTGCTGGCGCTCGATACCGGCACGGAAGGGATGCGGAAGATTTCCGACGCCATCAAGGAAGGGGCGGAAGCCTTTTTGCGGCGTCAAAACACAACGATTGCCTATCTGGCCGTGGCGCTGGCGGCGCTGATTTTCATCCTGTACGCCTTTGTCCGAACACCAGGCATGAATGACCCGGTGAAGGACCCGCGCACGCTGGCGTTTGTGACGGTGATTTCCTTCCTGTTGGGGGCTGCATGTTCGGTAGCGTCGGGCTACATCGGCATGTGGATTTCGATTCGGACGAACATCCGTACGGCCTCGGCGGCCCTGACCTCGCTCAACGGCGCTTTGCAGGCGGCCCTGCGCGGGGGCGCGGTTGCCGGTCTGCTCGTTGTGGCGCTGTCGCTGCTGGGCGTTGCCGGCCTTTTTGCCATTGTCAGCCTGCTCAAGATTACGGAAATGAGCAAAATCCCGCTGCTGATTGCCGGTTATGGCTTTGGGGCGTCCTTTGTGGCGCTTTTTGCGCAGTTGGGCGGAGGTATCTACACCAAGGCCGCGGATGTGGGCGCGGACCTGGTGGGCAAGGTCGAAGCCGGGATTCCCGAAGATGACCCGCGCAATCCGGCGGTCATCGCCGATCTGGTGGGCGACAACGTGGGCGACTGTGCCGGTCGTGGCGCAGATTTGTTTGAATCCATGGCCGCAGAAAACATCGGCGCGCTCATTCTGGCGTCGTCCCTGCTGATGACCAACATCACGGCTTTTGAAAAGTCGCAGCAGCTTGGCGTGTTGCTCTACCCGCTGGTGGTGGGGGCGTTTGGACTGCTGGCTTCCATCGTCGGGGTGATGGTTGTGCGTACGGATGAGAAATCCGACCCGATGAAGGCGCTCAACCGGGGCTTTTACGTCACCTGCCTGCTGGCGACGGCCGGGTTTTTCGTGGCGTCGAAGTGGTTGCTGGCCAGCACTGCCGCCCCCAATGCCTACCTGAGCTTCTTTGCCTGTGGCGTCGTGGGCATTCTGACCTCGCTGGCCTTTGTGTTCATCACGCAGTACTACACGGAGTATCGCTACCGTCCGGTGAAGTCCATTGCTGATGCCTCGCAGACGGGGCCGGCGACGAACGTCATCATGGGGATTGCCGTCGGGTTGGAGTCCACGGCGATTCCGGTCGTGGTGATTGCGATTGCCGTGCTGACTTCCTACTACCTGGGCATGAATTCGGGCTTTGCCAAGGCCGGGCTGTTCGGGACGGCCGCTGCCACGATGGGTATGCTGGGTACGGCCGGTTACATCCTGGCCATGGATACCTTTGGGCCCATCACCGACAACGCCGGCGGGATTGTTGAAATGTCGGAACAGCCGGATGAAGTGCGTGAAAAGACAGACCGCCTGGATGCCGTCGGCAACACCACGAAGGCGCTGACGAAGGGGTACGCCGTGGGTTCGGCGGCCCTGGCGGCCTTCCTGCTGTTTTCGGCTTACATGGATGAAGTCCGCAGCTACTGGCCGTTTGCCTACGGCCCGACGCTGGAGCGGATTGACCTTGCCAAGCCGGAAGTCTTCATCGGCGGCATGGTGGGGGCCATGCTGGTGATGCTGTTTGCTTCGCTGGCCATCAAGGCGGTCGGGGCCGTGGCGCAGGATGTCATTACAGAAGTGCGGCGGCAGTTCAGGAGCAATCCGGGCATCATGAAAGGGACGAGCAAGCCGGATTACGGTCACTGCGTGGACATCGTGACGCGCGGCGCGCTCAAGCAGATGGTGCTGCCGGGCGCATTGGTCGTCCTGACGCCGATCATCGTCGGGATTGTGTTTCGCCAGGTGTATTTGTCCCAGGGGATGACCGCGAACAGCGCCACCGGCGCAGAAGTCGTCGGCGGGTTGCTGCTCATCGGGACGATTGTGGGCATCCTGATGGCGTTGTTCCTGAACAACGGCGGCGGCGCGTGGGATAACGCCAAGAAGTACATCGAAACCGGCGCGCACGGCGGCAAACGGAGCGATGCCCACAAGGCGGCGGTGGTGGGCGATACCGTGGGCGATCCATTCAAGGACACGGCAGGACCCTCCCTGCACGTGCTCATCAAGCTGCTGGCCACGATCACGCTGGTGATGGCGCCGTTGTTCATCTGACGGTCAGCGGGTTGCGGCCGGTGGTGGGCGGTGGGGCCAACCCTCCCTCGCTGCCGGCCACCGCCTTGTCGGGCTGAGGGTACAGTGTCACCATGCTGCCATGCCGCGTAAGTCCTGGTTGACCCTGCACCCGAAATCGCTGGCCGCCTGCCTCGTGCTGCTTGGTTTCACCGTCGGCCTGTTTGCCTGCACGGTACAGGCGCGTCGCCCCTGGTTTGGAAAGCTGAGCTTTGAGCATCACCAGTGGCTTACCGCGAACACGCTGCGGTTTGCCCGCGCCTGGCATGCCGAAGGCCCCTGGACACTGCGCTTTGCCCTTCTCAACGAACCCCGCTCCGTCGAGTTCCCAACCCTGCTGAGCCGCAACCCTTATGTGTCGTACCCACCGGGTTTTGTCCTGACCGCCTACGCCTACAGCCTCGTTAGTGAGGGGGCGCCAACGGTCAGCAGCCTCATGAGTTGGAATCTCATCAACCACGGCCTCATTGCCGTGGCGCTCGGCGGCCTGAGCCTGCTTGTGCTGCGCCGGTTGGGCCTTGACCGGGGCACGTCCACCCTGCTGGCCACCGTGCCGCCGACACTGGAGTTGCTGCTGCCCGGCCCGCTCTACTGGCACCAGAACGTTTATTTCGCCGACCAGGCCGTACTGCTGCCTTACGTCCTGTTCATCCTGCTGGAAGCCATCCGTGACGCCTACCCTTCTGCCCGTACCAGCAGCAACTGATGGCAGGCGTTGACGATGGCATGGGGCCTCGCCTGTGACTGGCTGTTCGTGTGCCTCGTGGGCGTTGCCTATGTGAAACGGCTGGCCACCGGCGACATCCCTCTGCCGTGGTCAAATGTCAAAGCCTGGTGGTGGCGCAGTCTCTGGTTTGGTATGGGCGGGCTGCTGGCGCTGGGACTGTTTTTCGTCCAGCTTGCCTTTCTGGGGATGCTGCCGCGCCTGAAGGAGCGGTTTCTCGGACGCATTGGCGCAACGGATGTCAACGCCGATTTTACGGCGCGTTTCAACGCCATCTTCTGGGGGGAATACATCCCGGCGCAGTTTGGCGCTGCCGGCCCCGCGCTGGCTTTTGTGGCGCTGGCCGGCTGTCTGCTGCTGGGCGGCTGGTGGTGGCGGCAGGCTGCCCGCAACCAGGCGCCGCTGCCCGGTGTGGTGTCCGGGGTGGCGTTGGCTGGCTGGACCATGGCGCTCATCACCGTGCCGTGCTTTTTGCAGGTCTATGCCCTGCGCAACCACTCGGCCATTCACGACTTCAGCGCCCTCAAATTCTCGCTGGTCATCGCCGTCGTGCCGTTTGTCCTGCTGCCGGTCACGCTCCTGCCGCCCTTGTGCCCCGGTGGTCAGCCTGTGCGCGCCGGCGGATGGGTGTGGCGGCTGTACTGCTGACGGCGGCACTGGCATACATCCTTCCGGTTCACCTGGGTTTCCGGGCGCTCTTTCCAGAGCCGTCCCCCATCATCGAACCGCTGGGCAATGCCGTCCGGCAGGCTGTCACACCTTCTGATATTGTGTTTTCGCCGGATTTTGAAATCCCGACCGATCCGCCTCACCTGCTGGCACTGGCGGGCAAACGGGTCTATTACGCCCCGTCCCTCGCGGCAATTGCCGCCGATGTCTCCCGCTACCCCACGTCAGAGTACAACGTTGTGCTCCTGTTTTTACGCCCTCTGGATGCCAGTTGGGGACGTGAACTGTCTGGTGCCCAAGGGGTCATGATCTCCGGTCTCCTGCTGTACCGTTTTGATGCCAAGACCTTTGCCCGTCTGGCCCAACAGGCAGTGCCAAGGCCGGAAGAGCCGCCAATGCCAGCGCGGTCGGGCGAGTACCGGTGGGATGTCGAAGGGTTTTTCCGCCTGTTTCCCCGCGTCCCCACACCCTGAAACGCTGGTCTTCGCCCCAACCGGACGCCAACCCGGCGACTGTCCGTGGTGGAAAAGCCCGGAAGCTTTCGGTTAGGATACTCACTCTGTGCCGCCCCCGCCGCGCAGACGATTTCAAAGTTCAAAGGTTCGCCCGAACATTCTGCTTCCAATGGCGCTTCCCACAACACCCCGCATCCAGAAAGCCCGTCCGCACATCAGCCAGAACGAAAACCTCATCTTTGAAAACTCCCGTCCCGGCAGCCGCGCCTACCACCTGCCGCCGAGCGACGTTCCCGAAGTAGCGCCCTCTGCACTGGTTCCGTCCCACCTGCTGCGGCAGGATGACCTCTCCGAGCTGCCTGAACTGACCGAGCCTGAAGTCGTCCGGCACTACACGCGGCTTTCGACCTGGAACTACGGCACGGATACCGGCATGTTTCCGCTCGGCTCGTGTACGATGAAGTACAACCCGAAAATCAACGAGTGGGCGGCGCGACTGCCCGGCTTTGCCCGGTCGCATCCCCTCGCCCCGGAAGCGACGGTTCGCGGCAATCTTCTGCTGATGAAGCAGCTCGAAGAAGCCCTCTGTGAAATCACGGGTCTGGCTGCGGTTTCCCTGCAACCCACGGCCGGCGCGCACGGCGAACTCACCGGCATGATGATGATTCGCGCAGCGCTGACCGCGCGCGGCGACGCCCGCCGGTACGTCCTCATTCCCGACGCCGCCCACGGCACCAACCCGGCCAGTGCCGTGATGTGTGGCTACAAGGTCATCACACTTATCTCCAGGAAGAACGGCCTGCTTGATTTGGCGGCGCTCGACAAAGCGATGACCGATGAAGTCGCCGGGCTGATGATCACCAACCCGAACACCCTGGGGCTGTTTGAAGAAGACATTGCCAAAGCCTGCGAACTCATCCACGCCCGTGGCGGCTTTGTCTATATGGACGGCGCGAACATGAACGCCCTGGTTGGCATTGCGCGCCCCGGCGACATGGGCGTGGATGTCATGCACCTGAACCTGCACAAGACCTTTTCCACGCCACACGGCGGCGGCGGCCCCGGATGCGGCCCCGTCGCCGTCAACCGTGAGCTGGAGCCATACCTGCCCTGTCCGACCCTGCGCCGGGTGGATGACCAGACCGTGGTGTTTGACAACGACCGCCCCCACTCGATTGGGCGCGTCAAGGCGTACTATGGCAACTTCGGCATGATGGTGCGCGCCTTGGCCTACATCCGCGCCATGGGAGCGGAAGGACTGCGGGCAGCCACGGAAACGGCCGTCCTCAATGCCAACTACATCAAGCATCATCTCCAGGACGACTACGAAGTGCCGTTTGATGGCCCTGTCCTCCACGAGGTCGTCTTCAATGACCGACGGCAGCAGGCGTATGGCGTACGCAACGGCGACATCGCCAAGCGGCTCATTGACTACGGCTTTCATCCGCCGACGATGTCGTTCCCCCTCGTTGCGCCGGGCGCGATTATGGTCGAGCCGACCGAAAGCGAGAGCCGCGCCGAACTCGATTTGTTCATCGCATCCATGCGCGCCATTGCCCAGGAATGCAGGGAAAACCCGGAAGTCGTCAAAACCGCGCCCCATCTGGCGCGACTGCGCCGGCTCGATGAAACCGCTGCGGCGCGGCAGCCCGTGCTGCGCTGGCGGCCGTCGCCGGCCGTCAAAGCGGCCGGTGCATGACGCCCGACACCCTGCCCCCGGATGCCCTACCTGTGGAGACCGCTGCTGGTGTGGTGCTGACGCCCGCGAACTGGTGGCTCATCGTGGATACGGCTTCGCCGCGCATGAGCCTGGCTCTTCTGCGCGGGCAGGAAATCCAGGCGCAATGGGGCGTCCGCAGCCTGCAACCCAGCGCCCACCAGGTGGTCGCTGACATTGCCTACCTGCTTGAACGCACGGGGGTGCGCCCGACGGATTTGACGGCGCTCGGCGCACTCATCGGTCCGGGAAGCTTCACCGGCATTCGCGTCGGACTGGCGGCCGTCAAGGGACTGGCGCAGCCGCTCGACTGCCCCATTGCCACGGCCACTACGCTGGAAGTTCTCGCCGATGCCGTCCTGCCGCTTCAGCAGCCAACGACGGTCGTGGTGCTCAATGTCTCCCACCGGCGCGAAGTCCACGGGCAGGCTTTTTCCGCCGGGCCCGATGCCGAACCCCGGCCCCTCACCGCTGCTCTGACTGGAGAAGTCCAAACCGTACTGGAGCAGCTTTTCCGCCACATTCCGAAAGACTGTCCACGGCTTCTGACCGGCGACGCCCTGGCGCTGCTCGACAATGGCGATGTGTCTGCTTTCGTGGGCGACCTGCCACGGATCGCGCCACCGCCCTGGCTGGCGCCCGTCGCGGCACCCCGGTTGGCGGCCCGGCTTGCCGCCGGTGTGACCTGTGATGCAAAGACTTTAACCGCCTGCTACGCGCGGGCTGCACTGCCCACCGGGTGAGGGGCGCCGCTGTCGCTCAAGTGACGGTTTCCGGGAGCGCCGACCGCCGCCGTTGCCAGTGCAGGCTGCAGGAAAGCCCAAGCCACACCAGCCCGGATGACCCCATCAGCGCCAGCCCGATGTCCTGCACATCCGGGAAGCGTGCGCCTGTCAAGCCGACGACCAGCCAGGCCATGAAAAAAATGCCGCCGGCCACGGTGCGCATCTGGCGGATATGGTGCAGCCAGGTGATGCGGCGCACTTCGGCGTCGAGGTAATCATCGTCCTGGCTCAACCGTTCGTAGTAGCGCGCCTCGTTCTGCGCCCGCCGCCGCAGGGCCGGGTCGCTGGTGCTGTGCGCTGCTGCATAGTAAAAGTGCGCCACCCGCGCCAATTGTCCGTCCCGGAAGGCCAACTCGGCCAGACCCGCATAGGCCCGGAAAAGCTGCCGGTCCAGCTCCAATGCCTTCCGAAAACACCGCTCGGCGCGCACAAAGTCAAACAGCTCGCAGTAGGCTTCGCCGATGCGCTCCAGCAGATGCGGCTCCTGCCGGGCCAACCGGGCGGCCAGCCGCAGGCAGGCCGCTGCGCGGAGTTGCCAGCGAGGATGCTCGGCCAGCGCAAAGCGGCGGAAAAAATAGCCCATTTCACACAGCAGATGCGGGTTGCCACGGTCGCGCCCATAAGCCTGCCGGAAGTAGCGCTGCGCCAGCCGCAGGCGGCCGGTCAGGGTGAAGTGGTTGGCCGTACGGCGGAGCAGCGCCGCCGGAAACTGCGCCAGATGCTGGTCATCCAAGGCGTCGGCTATTGCGGTCAGCGGGGGCGGCGCGCCGTATTGCAGCCAGGCACGGGAATGAAAGTCGAGCTTGGACTCATCCACAGCCGAAAACACGGCCGTCACGAACGGCGCGTACCCGGCCGTGTTCGAGAACAACACGGCTTCAAATCCGTTGCCGACGAGAATCGTCCGAAAGCGGTAGCGCGCCAGCGTCAGCGGCAGATAGACAACTTCGGTGATGCTCAACTCAAGCTGGGCAAGGGGTAGGGAAGTCGTCCCACCCAGCATCCGGGCCTGCCACCAGGCGTAGGGGCCGCGCCGCCGCAGGTGTGTTCCGTCAAAGACAAGCACTTCATAGCGCGCCAGCACGAGCAGCAGCGGAAAGGCAGCCAGGAGCGTCACTCCGGCGGCCGGCGCGCCAAGGCGAAACGCCACACTCGACAGCATCAACGCCAGGCCGGCGGCAAAGTAGTAGCGACCCTGTTCAGTCTGGATACGGTGGCAAGGTTGGGCGTTCAGGTCGGTCACACCTGCACTATGCCAGCGCCGACACCGGAACGCCAACGGTTTCAACGCCGCCAAACCGCCGCTGCCGGCGCTGATAGGCCACGAGGGCTTCGAGCAGGTGGGTGCGGTTGAAATCCGGCCACAGGGTATCGGTCACGAAGATTTCCGTGTAGGCCATCTGCCACAGCAGAAAGTTGCTCAGGCGCATTTCACCGCTGGTACGAATGAGCAGGTCGGGGTCGCTGTCCGTGTAGAGGTGGCGGGCGACATCGGCTTCGGTCAGCGTGTCGAGCGAGCGCCCCAGCCCCATAAACTCGCGTACCACACTGCGCAGGGCATCCACAATTTCGGCCCGACCGCCGTAGTTGAACGCGACGTTGAGCGTCATCCGCTGGTTGTGCGCCGTGGCGGATACAGCATAGTCCAGGGCCTTCCGAATCTCGGCCGACAAGCCTTCCAGCCGGCCGATGAACCGCAGGCGCACGCCATGGCGGTTCAGCAGCGGCACTTCACGCTCAAGGCACTGGTGCAGCAGGCGCATCAGCATTGTGACTTCAACCCGCGGCCGCCGCCAGTTCTCCGAAGAAAAGGCGTAGAGCGTCAGGGTGGGAATGCCCAGCCGGGCGCAGTTTTCCACCGTCGCCCGCACGGCTTCGACGCCGGCCGGGTGGCCGGCAATGCGGGCCTTGCCCTGCCGGTTCGCCCAGCGTCCGTTGCCATCCATGATGATGGCCACGTGTTTGGGCAGGCGGTTGGGGTCGAGTTGGCGCAGCAGAAAAGCGTCCGGCGAGCCGGGTTCAATGAGGGTTTCCAATTCGTGCATTCAGAACTTCACTGGATGAAACCGACCGGTAAAGTACGGCGTCTGAACGCCGGTGCGGGTATGCAAAAAAGCGCTGCGAATACTAGTAATCAACCTGCATGAGCGTCAAGCCTTGGGCTGGCGCCGTGGCAGCAGCGGCAAACTCCTTTGCTCCACAAAGTATCCCGGCCACGGCCGTCGGCGGCAGCTTGCCCTGCCCCACGGCCAGCAGCGTGCCTACCATGCGCCGTACCTGATACCGCAGAAACCCGTCTCCGTAAAACGCCACGGCCAGCAGTTCCGGCGGGCTGAAGGAAGCATTGCCGGAGCCATCCTGGGCTGAGCCTCCCGGAGCGGAGACCCCATGCCACGTCACCCAGTGAATCGTACGCACCGTAGTCTGCACCGTCCGGTCGGCCACGCTGAAGGGCGCAAAGTCGTGGCGTCCGACAAAGTGCTGCGCCGCTTCCCGCATGGCTTCCCAGTCAAGTGGCTGGGGAACGTGCAGGCTGTAGCGCCGCCACCGCGTGCTTTCGACCCGTCCACACCAGAACGCATAGTGGTAGAGCTTGCCCCGCGCCGACTTCCGGGCGTGAAAATCAGCACCAACCACCTCAACCTGCCGCACCCGAATGTCCGGCGGAAGGTGGGCGTTGAGCGCCGCGCGCCAGGTTTCCGGGGCGCGCATCTGATGGACATCCGTATGGACAACCTGCCCCAGAGCATGGACTCCGGCATCCGTACGCCCGGCCGCGTGGAGTTGTGCTGGCTGGCCCAGCAGGGGTGTGAAAGCGGCCGCCAGCACCGCCTGAATGCTGCGGGCATTCGCCTGCGCCTGCCAGCCGGCGTACTCCGTGCCGTCGTACTCAACCGTCAGCTTTAGGCGCGGCATGACCGAGGTGGATGATGTGAGATGGTGTGAGATATGTAGGACGTGGAACCTGCCCACCGCGCTATGGTGTGGCGGCCGCCTTGGCTGGCGGAGCGTCCTTGGCGCAGCGGAAGCCCGTTGAAAGATCGCGGAACGTACGCTCATTCATCAGGCGGCGCGTCACCATCGTCTTGCGGGCGTCGTCGGCAAAGCAGCCACCACGAATGATCTTGAGCGGCTGGAACTGAGGTTTGATGACGGCCTGACTGCCGGGATAGAGGTCATAGCCGCTGTCCGTCCACTCCGCCACGTTGCCAGCCATATCCAGCAGACCGAAGGGGCTTTCGCCCGGAAAACTTCCCACCTGGCGGCGTTGGTCTTTGATTTGGCTGATGTCACGGCCGGCGTTGAGTTTTGTCGGATCAAACTCCATCCCCCACGGATAAAGCCGACGGTCAGTACCCCGCGCGGCATACTCCCATTCGACTTCCGTGGGCAAACGTTTACCGGCCCATTTGGCAAAAGCCTGCGCGTCATCCCAACTGACCTCAGCAACGGGCAGTTTGGCCGTCCCTGGCGGAAAGGTTTTCTCGCCTTTCCAGTTGGGTGGCGGCGGGTGTCCGGTTTCCTGGACGAACCGGGCGTACTGCTCGTTGGTGACTTCCGTGCGGTCCATGAAGAACGGGGCGACCTGGCGTTCATGCTCCGGCTTTTCAAAGTCGTCAGCACTGGCGTTGTTGCCCATGATAAACGTCCCGCCGGGGATATAGACCATTCCCGGCGGCGCTGGGGGTGGTTTGGGAGAGTCCAAGTTTGTGGCTCCCTGCCCGGCTGTGGCTGCGCGCCGGGAAAGATACCACCCGCCGCCGGCGATCAGCCCGACCACCACCAGTCCCACCACGGCGGCAAAGGGAAGCCATAGCCTGGCGCCCACAGCCCGCTTGCCATCCACCGCGACATACGTCTTTGTTTCACCTCCCGGTTCAGAGGTGCTTTTGCGGTTCAAGCCTGTCGCCCGCTGGCTTTCCACGGTTGCCCGCTCGACAGCGATATTCGCCCCCGACAGCGCCAGCGTGCGATTGGTGGTTGGCGTTCCTTCAGTCACGTCAGTCGTGGGTGCTTTGCTTCCGCCCACCGTGCTGCGGCCGACGTGGCGCTGGGTTTTGAGCAAATTTGTCATTGAAGCCGTGCCAAGCTGCACACCGGCTTCCTGCAAGGCCTGTTCAAGTTCGCCGAGCAAGTGAAGAGCGGTCTCCGGCCGCTCATGGGGCTGCTTCGCCAGAGTGCGCAGAATGAGACGGTTGATGCCGGGTGGTACGGCAGGGTTGATGGTGACTGGCGGCGGTGGCGGCTGGGAGACATGCGCCATGAGCGTGGTCATGGCGCTTTCGCTCTGGAAGGGGACGCGCCCGGTGAACAGCTCATACAGGATGACCCCCAGGCTGTAGATGTCCGAGCGCGCATCCAACTCAAGACCCTGGCACTGCTCCGGCGACATGTAATCGGGCGTCCCGATGACCGTCCCGGAAGCCGTCAGGGTGTTTTTGTCCTGACGCTTGAGTTTGGCAATGCCAAAGTCGAGCACCTTGACATCCTTGATATTCCGCTCCTCATCGAGCAGCAGAAAAATGTTGTCGGGTTTGACATCCCGGTGAACAATGCCCTTGAGATGCGCCGCATGCAGGGCCGAACACACACAGGAATAGATGAAGTGGATGTCTTCCATCGGCAGCGCATGCGTTTCCCGCAGTCGTTCCCCCAGCGATTCGCCTTCGAGGTATTCCATGACGAAGTACACCAGGTTGGAGTCCTTCGTCACACCGAAGTCCGTGACGCTGACCGCATTGGGATGGCGAATCTGAGCGGCGGCCTGCGCCTCGCGCCGGAAACGCGCGACGGCTTTTTCATCCTCGCCAAACTGGGCGTGCAGCACCTTGACGGCAAACGGCGTCCCAATCTCGACGTGGATGGCGCGATAGACCTGCCCCATGCCGCCTTCGCCGATTTTTTTCTCGATGCGGTATTTGCCATCAATGAGCAGCGGAATGAGACCCTTGCCGTCCACCGGGCAAAAGGTCACATTGTCTTCGTATTGTTGCCCACATGCTGGACACTGTTTCATTGTGGTCTGCTTGGTTGCCTGGGCGTGCGTCACTTGTGCTTGAAAGCTGTGGTGCGGCCAGGCTTGATTGTTGGAAACCCCACCCCGAATGTCAAACCTCTTTGTAAGCCTGTCTTCACACGATGTCTGACGAACTGATGGTTGCGCCCAGTTTCACGGTGTGCGGTGCCGGACTGGCTGGAACGCTGGCGGCGCTCTACCTTGCCCGCCAGGGCAACCGCGTCACCCTCTATGAACGCCTGCCGGATATGCGGACGCATTCCGTACCGCGCGGCCGTTCCATCAATCTGGCGCTGTCGCGGCGGGGGCTGCATGCCCTTGAAGCCCTTGGCCTCGCTCCGGTCATCCATCCGCTGACCATCCCCATGCGCGGGCGCATGATCCACAGCCTGCAGGGGGAGCTGACGTTCCAGCCCTACGGCCGCACACCGGAAGAAACCATCTTCTCCATTTCGCGTCACCAGTTGAATTGCGCCCTGCTCGATGCCGCTGCCCACTGGCCCAACCTGGAAATCCACTTCCAGTCGCGTTGCGTGGGGCTGAACCTTTCTTCCATGACGCTGGAGATTGAAGACACCCGCACGCGCACTGTCCGTCAGGTAAGCGCCCGGACGGTCGTTGGCGCTGATGGGGCTTTTTCGGCCATCCGCCAGGCGCTTCAGCGCACCGACCGCTATGACTACGCCCAGACGTTTCTCCCGCACGGCTACAAGGAACTGACCATCCCGGCCCTGCCTGGCGGCCAGCATGCGCTGGAGAAAAACTACCTGCACATCTGGCCCCGCCAGGACTTCATGCTCATTGCGCTGCCCAATCTGGATGGCTCGTTTACCTGCACGCTGTTTCTGGCATACGAAGGCGCGGAAAGCTTTGCCAGCCTGACCGATGAAGATGCCATCCGGCGCTTTTTCGATCGCCACTTCCCCGATGTCACGCCCCTGATGCCGACGCTGGTGGAAGACTTCCAGCACAACCCGACCGGCTCGATGGTGACCATCCGCTGCTTTCCCTGGCAGTACGCCGGGCGCGTCGTGCTCATCGGCGATGCAGCCCATGCCGTCGTGCCGTTTTACGGGCAGGGCATGAACGCCTCGTTTGAAGACTGCTTTGTGCTGGATGAATGCCTCCGCCGGCACAACGGCGACACCAGCGCAGCCTTTCTGGACTACCAGCAGCAGCGCAAGGTCAACACCGATGCCCTGGCCGAACTCGCCTACGAAAACTACCTGGAAATGCGCGCCAAGGTGGCCTCGCCGTGGTTTCTGATGCGGCGGCGTCTCGAATACGCCCTCTCGAACCTGCTGGGCGACCGGTTTCTGCCGCTCTACACAATGGTGTCATTTACGCGCATTCCCTACGCTGAAGCCCGCGCGCGCGCTGCCCGTCAGGACCGCTGGCTGGATGCGGCGCTGGCCACGCTGGCGCTGCTGGTGCTGCTGGCGCTGCTGTGGTGGCTCTGGCCGGCAGGACGCTGAGCGGGCGACTTACCGGAGCTGCTCCCACAGGCGGTAGAGCAGCCGGGCGCTGCTGACCAGCCCGGCGATCCCAAGCAGAAAGAACCACAGCGGTGCCGTCTGAAGCTGGCGGTCCAGCCAGTAGCCCACCAGAAACGAACCCAGGATGGTCATCGGCAGCCCCAGCGCCAGCCCGGCCGCCGTGAGCATCCGGGCCCGCTGGGCTGCTTCGTCATTGTCCGAATTCTGGGGCGACGGCATCCGTGCGGCGAATGCAGATTAGGAGGGAGGTGGCGGAGGGCATGGGACTCGAACCCACATGTCCTTTCGGACGCCGGTTTTCAAGACCGGTGCATTAGCCATTCTGCCAACCCTCCGCAGAAAACCCGTGACCAATGCAGCCCGACTATAGCCCGGCGGCGCCACGCCGACAAGATTGCGCTACAATCCGCACCTGCCGCCGCACGGCTGCCGTCACAGATGGCCCTATGACTTCTGCCTTGGGGCGGCCTGATGTCCGTTGCAAGCGAGGATTACGCGCCATGGCGCAGCGTCAGCATTTTGAGTACCAAATCGGCGATGAAGTCTCCTTTGCCGCCGGGCATGGGATGCAGTACGGCGAGGTCGTCCGCATCATCACCCCCGGCCCCGACGGCGCTATCGAAATCCAGTGGGAGGATGGCCGGCGCGAAGTCAAAAAAACCCGTGACCGTGCCATTCACCTTGTCCGGCGCGCTTCCGGTATCAGTGAAGTGGATGAACGGCGCGGCCAACGCCGGCGCAGCACCGACGATGAAATTGCCGAAGTGCGGCGCAGTGACATACGCCGCCGCCACGGATGACCCCGCGCCCCATTCCGGTCATCGTCGGGCCGACCTGCTCCGGGAAAAGTGACCTGGGGCTGGCTGTGGCCCGGGCGCTGGACGGAGAAATCATCAACCTCGATTCCATTCAGGTCTATCGCGGCCTGGACGTGGCCACAGCCAAGGTGCCGCCAGCGCTGCGCGCGCTTGTGCCGCACCACCTGATTGATGTTGCTGACCCGGCCGAGCACTACACCGCCGGCCGTTACGCCCGCGAAGCCACGGCCTGTCTGGCTGACATCGAAGCCCGTGGGCGCACGGCCGTGTTTGTCGGCGGCACGGGTCTCTACTTCGACGCCCTGCGCGGCCGCCTCTTTGCCGAAGACAACCCGACCGACTTGCGTCTGCGCGCCCGTCTGCATGCCATCCGGGCCCGTCGTGGCGCACCGTGGCTGCACCGCATGCTCCGGCGGCTCGACCCGGCGACGGCGGCGCGCCTGCAACCCAACGACTGGTCGCGCACCATGCGGGCGCTGGAGTTTTTCCTGTGCACGCGCACGCCTCTGTCGCAACGGCAACGGCAGCTTGCGCCACCACCGCCCTTTGTGGCGCGTATGCGGCTGCTGGTGCTGTCGCCGCCGCGCGCCGAACTCTATGCCCGCATCAATGCCCGCGTCGAAGCCATGGTCGCTGCCGGTCTGCTCGATGAAATCCGCCGGCTGCTGGCGGCCGGCGTCCCGCCCGATGCCGAAGCCTTCCAGGCGCATGGCTACCGGCGGTTCATCGAGTACCTGCGGGGTGAGCGTACCTACGCCTCAGCCGTCGAGCAGATGAAAACCGACACCCGCCACTATGCCAAACGCCAGCTTTCCTGGTGGCGACGCGAGCCGGAGGCCCACTGGCTGGCCGGCTTTGGCAGCGACCCGGAAGTGCAGCGGCAGGCGCTGGAGCTGTTACGTGCGCCGGCGCCAGTGCGTCCGGGGACTCAACTGGCAGGTGAGCTTCCCACGAGTGCATCGCCCTCCCTATGATGCCTGGTGATGCGTCCCTTAGCCGAAACAACCTTCGATGTGGTGGTCATTGGTGCTGGCGTGGCCGGTTTGACGGCTGCCCTGTTACTCCAGCACGACGGCTACCGGACGCTGCTGCTCGAAGCCCACGACAAGGCTGGCGGCTGCGCCGGGTACTTTTTCCACAAGGGCTACAACTTCGATGTGGGCGCAACGGTGCTGATGGGGCTCGACCCGGCTGGTCTCCACACGCAGGTGTTCAACCGGCTTGGATGGCCGCTGCCCGAAAGCACCCTCATCAAACAGGTGGATGTTCACCTGCCCGACCGCTGTGTTCACATCGCGCACAACCCTGAAATTTGGGCGCATGAGCGCGTGGTGCGCTTTGCCCGGACGCCCGAAGAGGCGGAGCGGCTGCGCGCCTTCTGGCAGCTTGTGGACCGGACGGCCGACACGCTCTGGACGGCGACGGCCAAACTGCCGGTGCTGCCGCTGCGCCACTGGCGTGATGTCGTCGCCAACCTGCGTCTGGTTTCGCCGGATTTTCTCCGCGCAGCGCCCTACCTGTTTTCGACCGTGGAAGACGTGCTGCGGCGCTACCGGCTGGCTGACCATGCCCCGCTGCGGGCTTTTCTTGACGGGCTACTGCTCATCACGGTGCAGGAAACAGCGGCGCGGGCGCCTTTTCTGAACGGCGCGGCCGGGCTGGACATTTACCGCCACGGCATCCGGCGCGCGCGCGGCGGCATGAAGAGCTTTATCAAGGCGCATGTGGCAGCGTTCCGTGAGCTGGGCGGCGTACTTCGGCTGCGCCAGCGGGTGACACGCATCACTCCGGCTGCGGGTGGCGGCTACACGGTGGAGACTGACCGGGGGCTGACCGTGCATGCGCCGCGGGTGGTGGCCAACCTGCCCATCTGGAACGTGCCGTCGCTGGTGGCGGCGGATGTGTCGCGCCAGATGAAGCGTCCTCTGAACAAGGCTGGCGTGGGCTGGGGGGCATTTACGCTCTATCTGGGCGTCCGGGCGGAGGTCATTCCCGACGATACGCCGCTCAATCACCAGGTACTTTTGGAGTACGGCGCGCCCTTGGACGACGGCAACAGCGCCTTTCTCAGTTTGAGCGAAGTGGATGATCGCGCCAGCGCCCCGCCAGGTCGCCGGACACTGAATCTTTCCACGCACACGGAAGTATCCCCGTGGTGGGAGTTGTCGCCGGAAGACTATGCAGCGCGGCGGGCGGCCGTGGTGGAGCGGCTGCTGACGGCAGCGGAGCGGGTGTTTCCGAATCTTCGGGAAGGCATCGAGTGTGCGTTGCCGGGAACGCCCCGCACCTTTGCGCGCTACACGGGCCGCGCGCAAGGCATGGTCGGCGGTCTGCGGACAACCCTGTGGAACAGCAACCTGTTCGGGATTGGTTCACGTGATGTGGGCCTGCCCGACTTCTGGCTGGTGGGCGACACGGTGTTTCCAGGGCAGGGAACACCGGCCTGTGCGCTTTCCGGCATCAATGCCTGGCGCGACATTGGAATGCGGGTGTCCCGCCCGCAAGCCTGGGAGCGCGGGCGTCCCGCCCGCATGAAACAAATAGCGTTCAACCGTTATTGACGCGACGGGCCTGGGAGCGCGGGCATCTTGCCCGCATCCCAATTTCAACCGTCGCTGACGCGACGGGAACCGATATGGGGTCCTCGCGATCCGTGGGTTGAAACCCACGGCTAAATTCAATCGTCGCTACGCGACGGGGGGGCATTGGGGCGTCCGTGATCCGTGGGTTGAAACCCGTACCCCGGCGTTGAAACGCCGGGCTAAATTCAACCGTCGCTGACGCGACGCGGGAGGATTTCAACCCGGCGGTGTCGTGATTGCCCGCACATAACGATGTGGATTTTGGGATACCTACGCCGTGGGACGGAAACCCGTGGACGTGGGCCGTTGGTCGTGGGCTGCAACCGCATTTCTGCCGCGTAGCGGCAACTGAATTTAGCCGTGGGTTTTAACCCACGGATCAAGGTCGCCCACCAATCATTTTCCGTCGCGTCAGCGACGGTTGAATTCCACCGTGGATGTTGATCCGTTGTGTATCCGTAAGGTGGCATTCGCATTCCCGTGTGTGGGAGATGCCCGTGTGGTTTGGTGATATTCAACCGTCGCTACGCGACGGGGGGCATTGGGGCGTCCGTGATCCGTGGGTTGAAACCTGTACCCCGGCGTTGAAACGCCGGGCTAAATTCAATCGTCGCTACGCGACGGGGGAGGATTTCAACCCGGCGGTGTCGTGATTGCCCGCACATAACGATGTGGATTTTGGGATACCTACGCCGTGGAACGGAAACCCGTGGGCCGTGGAACGGAAACCCGTGGACGTGAGCCGTTGGTCGTGGGCTGCAACCGCATTTCTGCCGCGTAGCGGCAACTGAATTTAGCCGTGGGTTTTAACCCACGGATCGTGGGTTCACCCACGATGGGTTTCAACCCACGGACCGCCGCGCCCCCCAATTTGGTTTCCGTCGCGTAGCGACGGGTGAATGTAAGGCGTGGGCGTCCCGCCCACGTGGACATTGGGCATCACACAATCCGTGGGTTGAACCCACGGCAAAATTCAATCGTCGCTACGCGACGCGGGCCGATGCGGTGCGTTTCCCTACGCGATGGGGACAACCCGGTGACGTGGTGGGTTGGTCACGCAATGATTCAACCGTCGCTGACGCGACGGGTGGATGGGGTTGCCCCAATCCGTGGGTTGAAACCCACGGCAAAATTCATCCGTCGCTACGCGACGACGGGAGGCGTCGGATACCCGTGCCATGGGGCGGAGACCCGTGGCCGTGGGCCATCGGAGACCCGTGGGTCGTTGATTGTGGGTTGCAACCGCATCTTTGCCGCGTAGCGGCAACGGAATTTAGCCGTGGGTTTCAACCCACGGATCGTGGGTTCACCCACGATGGGTTTCAACCCACGGATCGTGTCGCCCCCCAATTGGTTCCCGTCGCGTCAGCGACGGATGAATGCCATCCGTCGGGGATTCATGCGGGCGGGACGCCCGCGCTCCCAGGCTTGCGGGCAAGATGCCCGCGCTCCCAGGTGATGCCCACCTTCACTCGCTCAAATGCCGCGCCACATTCGTCCGGTATGCCAGCGCCGCCGGCAGCAGCCCCATCACCGCTCCCAGCACCAGTGTCCCGGCAATGACCGCCACCTCAAACGGCACGTAAGCCGTCAGCCACGCCGGCCCGACTTCCAGCCGCGTCCAGCGCCACGGATCAAGCGGCAGCCCGCTCAGGAACTTCAAACTGCTGCCCGCCACTGCCAGCAGAGCATGCCCCAGGAGCACGCCCACCACGCCGCCCAGCGCCGCCGTCATGGCCGCTTCCCAGACCAGCCAGCCGAAAACCGTCCGCCGGTGCGCCCCCAGCGCCCGCAGCACGGCCACTTCCCGCCGCCTCTCGGCCAGTGAGTTGTAAATCGCCACAAGTACCGAAACCGCCGCCACCACGACGACCAGCACAGACATCAGCAGCAGCGCCCGGTCAACCGTCCCTACGATGGTGAACAGCTTCTGCACCTCGACGCCCGGCAGCGCCGCCTGAGCATCCTTGCCCTTGTTGATTTCACGGTGCATCAGAAACAGATAACCCGGCGAGCGCAGCTTGACGATGATCGCCGTCACTTCATCTATGGCCTGTCCCGGTACGCCCACTGCGGCCTGATTTGGTGCGGCTGGGGCTGATGTGGTCTGGCCCGGCAGAACGGCCGGTTTGTCGCCGCCCGGTGTATCGCCAACCGGCGGAGCCGCCGGCTTTTTGCGGTGGTGATGGTGGTGATCGTGATCGTTCCTGTCTTCTGGCCTGTCTTCCGGCGGGCTGCCGGACGGTTCAGCCGGCAGAGCTTCAAGCTGTTCGAGCAGGCTTTTCCCGCCCTTGTCGCGGCTTTCCTGGTGAATTTCATCCACGCTGCCCAGCGAAATGAAAATCACCCGGTCCAGCGGCGTACCGGTTTCGCGCAGGATGCCCACGACGGTAAACGGTGCGTCTTCGTGTTCCTCAGCGGCCGCCGTGTCTTCGACCCCATGCCGCGCCACAAAGGTCTGCCCCAGCCCCAGCCCGGTTTCCCGCACGACCACGCTGCCAATCACCGCCTCGTAGTCAGCCGCAAACGGACGCCCCTGCGCCACCGCAACCGGTTGCCCGTCCTTGAGCCGCACGAGATTGAAGTATTCCGGTTCCGTGCCGACCAGCCGGAAGCCCCGGTAGTTATCCCCCAGCGCCAGCGGTATGGCGTAGGCCACGCGGTCATCGGCCTTGAGCTTGCGGTAGTAGCTGTATGGCAGGTTGCCCACCGGCACATCCAGGTGAAACACCGTGTTGAGTACAAGCTGCAACGGCGACCCCTTGGCTCCGACGACGAGTTCGTACGACGCCGCCACATTGTCAAAATTCGCCTGCGCCTGCTGGCGCAGCGCCGTAATGGCCGTGACCAGCGCCACCCCCAGCCCGATGGAAAGGGCGGTCAGACCCGTGGAAAGCCAGCGTTGGCGCAGGTTGCGGTAGATGACCGTCAGGGTGTGCATTGGTGCGCCTCATTTGACGTGATTGATGTCGGCCAAGCGGATTGTCGTCGGGAACCGGCGCGCCACGGCCTCGTCGTGCGTGACCACGACGAGCGCCGCGCCGATGTCCTGGCACAGGCGCTGCATCAGGTCAATGACGGCATCGCGGTGGCGCGCATCAAGCGCACTGGTCGGCTCATCGGCCAGCACCAGCCGGGGCCGGTTTGCCAGCGCCCGCGCAATCCCAACGCGCTGCTGCTGCCCGGCCGAGAGTTGCCGGGGAAAGTACCGCGCCCGCTCCCGCAGCCCGACGCTTTCGAGCAACGCCAGCGCTTCGGCTGTACCGGCGCGGTTGTCGGCAAACGTCATCCCCAGCAGGACGTTTTCCAGCGCCGTAAAGGCCGGCAGCAGGTGCACCTGCTGGAAGATGTACCCGATGTTGGCGGCGCGGAAACGGTCACGGCTGGCTTCGTCAAGGCGCGTGATGTCCGTATCGCCCAGCCGTACTTCGCCGCTGTCCGGCAGGACAATGCCCGCCACGACGTGGAGCAGCGTCGTCTTGCCCGAACCGCTGGCGCCCACCAGCGCGACCTGTTCGCCGGCGGCTACGCCCCAGTCGGGGATGTCCAGCACCGGCGTCGGCGGCTCGCCATCAGGACCCGGATACTGCACACGCAGTTGACGTATCTGAAGCAGAGACATGGCTAGGTTGCCGTTCAACATCAGGCTGCACCGCGCCGGGTTGCGACTAGGATTATTCCTAACTACAGTCAGGCTGTGCCGCACTTTACCCAACTTCAGGACGGCTGGCAAAGCCGGCCGTTCCAGAAATTCACGCCGTGGCACTCCGGCCGTGCCGGAAATCCATCCAGGGAGGAACTTCACGTATGTCATCGGCTGGCACACAGGCCGCGCCGCAGCGCGTCCCGGTCACGGTGCTGACCGGTTTTCTGGGCGCCGGGAAAACGACCCTGCTCAACCGGCTGCTCTCCGAACAGCACGGCAAGCGCATTGCCGTCATCGAAAATGAGTTCGGGGAAATCGGGGTGGACCACGAGCTGGTCATCGAAGCCGAAGAGGAAATCTTCGAGATGAACAATGGCTGCATCTGCTGCACCGTCCGGGGCGATCTGATTCGGATTCTGGGCAGCCTGATGAAGCGCCGCCACAAGTTTGACTACATCCTCGTGGAAACGACGGGACTGGCCGATCCGGGTCCCGTGGCGCAGACCTTCTTCGTGGATGAGGAAATCCAGCGCCAGACCCGTCTTGACGGCATTGTGACGCTCGTGGATGCCAAACACGTCTGGGAACACTTCGATACGAACGAAGTCCAGGAGCAGATTGCCTTTGCCGATGTCATCCTCATCAACAAGACCGACCTCGTGGACGCCGCCACGCTGGAGCGCCTCGAACAGCGCATCCGCGCCATGAACGCCACGGCGAACATCCGGCGCACACAGCACGCGAATGCACCCGTCGAAGCCCTGCTGGACATTGGCGCGTTTGACCTCGACCGGGCGCTGGCCGTGGACCCGCAGTTTCTGGAGCCGGAGTATCCCTTCGAGTACGGCGGCCTCTACGCGCTTACGGCCGGCGAGGCGACGCTGGAGTTACAGCCCGGCCCCGACCCGACGCTTGACCTGCTGTTTCTGCCGGCCCCGGAAGGTGCGGACGACCCGCTGGCGGCGCTGACCGACCGGGCCATCGTCCTGTTTTCCGAAGAACCGGAGCCGGTGACGACCGGCCACCGCCTGACGCCCGAACCCCGGCTGCGGCAGCTTCGCCTGGCTGCCGATGGCCCGACGCGCCTGACGCTGGACGTACCCCAGACCGGGCATTACGTACTGTTGACCCAGCATCATCCTGAAGAGTTTGCAGCCGTGCTGCGGCAGGGAGGCAGGGAAGTCGCTCCGCTCCACAGCCGCGCCTACAAGCCCGACCACGAACACGACGCCGAGGTGACTTCCGTCGGCATCAAGCTGCCGGGCGACCTTGACCCCAAGCGGCTGAATGCCTGGATTGGGGAGCTGCTTCAGACGCAGGGCCCGGACATCTTCCGCATGAAGGGCATCCTCAGCCTTGCCGGCGACCCGCGCCGGTTCGTCTTTCAGGGCGTCCACATGGTGTTTGACGGACGCCCCGACCGCCCGTGGGGCGCCGAGCCGCGCCACAACGCACTGGTGTTCATCGGGCGGCATCTTGACCGCGCCGCGCTGGAAGCCGGCTTCCGGTCCTGTCTGGTTTCGTCTTAGGGCGACCGATCAGGGGAGGGAGTGCCGTTCAGGGGAGGGAGTGCCGTGCGTTTGCCTTCGATTGCCGCGTTTCTGAAGGGGGCGACCCGCCAGCTTGAAGTGGACTGGCAGGCGGTGCTGGATGATGGCGTCGTGGCGCTGGAATGGGCGCCGGATGGCGGGCATCTGGCGGCCCTGTCGGCGGCCGGGACGCTGACGGTCTGGGACGGCGCAACCGGGGAGCAACGCTGGTCATGCGCGGCGCACCGGACGGGCGGCATGACGCTAAGCTGGTCGGCGGACGGCACGGTACTCGCCACCGGCGGGCAGGACCGGCAGGTGTGCCTGTGGGAGCCAACGACCGGCGACCGGCTGGTGAGCCTGCCGGCGGGTGCGGCGTGGGTGGAGCGGGTGGCGTGGAGTCCGCCCTATCAGGACGGCGCGCCTGCCGTACTCGCTTCGGCGGCCGGCAAGGTCCTGCGTTTCTGGACGCCCACGGGCGACCTCATCAGCGAGCACGTACGCCACACGAGTACGATTGCCGACCTGCACTGGCATCCGCAGCGCCGGTGTCTGGTGACGGCATGCTATGGGCTGCTGACGGTCTGGACGCCGGGCGCTGACCTGCCGGCGGAAGTCTTTGCCTGGAAGGGGTCGCATCTGGCGGTACGGTGGCAGCCGCAGGGGCGGTATCTGGTGGTGGGCGATCAGGATGCCACGGTGCACGTCTGGGATGTGACGACCGGAGAGGACCTGGTGATGTCGGGCTACATGATAAAGGTGCGGGAGTTGGCATGGCATCCGGCGGGGCGGTTTCTGGCGACGGGTGGTGGGGCGGCGGTCACGCTGTGGGATTTTGCCGGAGACGGGCCGGCGGGTTCGACACCGATTGTTCTGGAAGGGCACAGCGGGCTGGTGACGGCGCTGGCGTACTGTCCTGATGGGGGAGTGTTGGCGTCGGGGGCGGAGGATGGGGTGTTGGTGTGGCGTCCGCCGGAGAAGCCCGGCCGGACGGTGTCGCCGGTGGGGCGGTACGATGTGGCGGGTGGCGTGGCATGTCTGGCGTGGCGCAGCGACGGCGCGCGTTTGGCCGCAGGCGGCTTGCAGGGGGAAGTGCTCGTAGTCGTTGTTGCAGCGTAGCACCTGGGAGTGCGGGCCTGGGAGCGCGGGCGTCCCGCCCGCAAGCTTGGTAGTACGGGCGTCCCGCCCGCATGAATCCCCGACGGATGGCATTCATCCGTCGCTACGCGACGGGAACCAATTGGGGCGACGTGATCCGTGGGTTGAAACCCATCCCCGGCGTTGAAACGCCGGGCTAAATTCAATCGTCGCTACGCGACGGGGGATGATTGTGGGACGCCTCCAACTTGTGATGTGAACGGAATGGCCACCGGAAACCCTGGGAGCGCGGGCGTCCCGCCCGCACAAATCCCCGACGGATGGCATTCATCCGTCGCTACGCGACGGGAACCAATTGGGGCGACGTGATCCGTGGGTTGAAACCCATCCCCGGCGTTGAAACGCCGGGCTAAATTCAACCGTCGCTATGCGACGGGGGGTATCGGGGGCATCGTGATCCGTGGGTTGAAACCCATCCCTGGCGTTGAAACGCCGGGCTAAATTCAACCGTCGCTATGCGACGGGGGGTATCGGGGGCATCGTGATCCTAAATTCCGTTGCCGCTGACGCGGCAAAAACCGGTTGCAACCCCAACCAACGGCCCACATCCACGGGTTTCCGTCCCACGGCCCATGTTTCCGCCTCACGGCCTATGGGTTTCCGCCCTACGGCCCCGGGTTTCCGTTCCACGGCGTAGGTATCCCCAAATCCGTATCGTTGTGTGCGGGCAATCACGACACCGCCGGGTTGAAATCCTCCATCGTCGCGTAGCGACGGTTGAATTTAGCCGTGGGTTTCAACCCACGGATCATGGGCGATCCCCATCCCCCCGTCGCGTCAGCGACGGTTGAATACAACCCTTGTGATGTGAACGGAATGGCCACCGAAACCCCTGGGAGCGCGGGCGTCCCGCCCGCATGAATCCCCGACGGATGGCATTCATCCGTCGCTACGCGACGGGAACCAATTGGGGCGACGTGATCCGTGGGTTGAAACCCACGGCAAAAATCAGCCGTCGCTACGCGACGAGGGAGGATTTCAACCCGGCGGTGTCGTGATTGCCCGCACACAACAATGCGGATTTTAGGATACCTAATTTTTGCCGCGTAGCGGCAAATGAATTTAGCCGTGGGTTTCAACCCACGGATCGTGGGTTCACCCACGATGGGTTTTAACCCACGGGTCGCAGCGCCCCCGCCATCCCCCGTCGCGTAGCGACGGTTGAGATGCATGGGTTTCAAAACCACGATGGGTTTCAACCGATGGCTCGCGGTGATGCCTCTAACTCATGCAGGCCCATGCGGGCAAGATGCCTGTGCTCCCAGGTTTGCGGGCGGGACGCCCGCGCTCCCAGGCCCGTCGCGTAGCGACGGATGAATCATCACGTGACCAACCCACCACACCGCCGGGTTGGAATCCCCCCGTCGCGTAGCGACGATTGATTTTAGCCGTGGGTTTCAACCCACGGATCGTGGGTTCACCCACGATGGGTTTTAACCCACGGGTCGCAGCGCCCCCGCCATCCCCCGTCGCGTCAGCGACGGTTGAATGCCATCCGTTGGGGATTTGTGCGGGCGGGACGCCCGCGCTCCCAGGCCCGTCGCGTAGCGACGGTTGAATTTAGCCCGGCGTTTCAACGCCGGGGGAGGATGTTCCCCCCAATCGTCCCGCGTCGCGTAGCGACGCCTGAACATAACGTAGGTTCAAACCCGTAACGGATTCCAACCCCCGGATCGTGCGATGCCCAACGCCCACGCGGGCAGGATGCCCGCGCTCCCAGGCAGCGTTACCCCACGGTAACACCCGCCAAGAAAACCTTTGACACGCCCGCAAACGCTGTAATAGAGTGCCGCCCAGAGTCATCTTGAAACTATGCAACAACGTCTCCGCATCCTGATGGGCGGCGCCAGGTTGGCCAGGTCGTCAGCTTCGGGTCGCAAAGCATCTTTGCTGCCCATCGTTGTTTCTGGAGCCTCTTGTTGTGCTTTCTATAACATTGTCCTGTGAAGCTTTTTGGCTGCCTTTGCTTTTTCAGGCAGTCCCACCTATTCAATACCGGCACAAGGTGGAACTGGCTCTCCAGCCGAACCGCAGCGCACGGCTGGCTGGGAGCGCGTTTGGTCTGCCCGGCGGTGCCTGTCCCGTCACCCAGCCCTTATGGCGGCGCGTCCAACCCGACATCCAGCCCGGCATCCAACGGGTACGTCGCCAGCGTCGCGCAGGGGGCATCGTGTGGGCAGGGATACAACCGGCCGGTTGGCGGCGTTGTGCTTCTCCGGCACCCCACGGCGCCGGAGAGCGGTCGCCACGTGACCGCTGATCACGGGGTAAACATCTTCGAGGAGGTGAGTGGCCTTATGGTTCCGGCAAAGGCATAACGCTTCGGAGCAAACGTGACCGGCACAACGCTTGGCTTGACGCGCACCTGTCAGAAGGGCTAGCGTTGGCGGAAATTTTTTGGGGCTACCAGTTCGTAGTCGTGCACATAAAGACTGGTATTTCGAGTAAACCATTCGGTTGACATCGCTTCGCGGTGTGCGTATCGTGCGCAGCCGTACTTCAGTCAACCAAGCAGAAGTTTCTATGAGGAGGACACAATGATCTCTCATCAGCATCTTAGAGCGCCATCCTTCCGATGGCTGCTTGCGTGGGCGGTGCTGCTGTGCTTTGGCGCCAGCGGAACCGCGTATGGTCAAGGCTGCCCCGGACCCGGCGGCCCGCAGCCGGTGTCTGGGCTGGGCGCCGGGCCGGGCAGTGCCGACCGGAGTTTCGGGTATGCCTCCGGCGGCACCGGCGCTTTTCAGATGACGGATTTGCTGAACCGGATTGGCGTGAACATTCCCGAGCCGGGTGAGATTCGCGCCATTGCGGTGCAGCGGGTGGGTGCCAATGCCAACAAGTTCATCGTGGGCGGAAACTTTGTGTACCGCGTTCCGGGAACCAACCAGGTTTACCGCAACCTCATGCGGTTGAATCCCAACGGCACGGTGGATATTTCTTTTGTTCCCGGGCTACTCATACCGGTGGTCAATGCTCTGGTGGTTCAAAGCACGCCTCTGTTGGCTGATCGCATCGTGGTCGGCTGTGAGACAGCGCCCCAGCTGTTCCGGTTGCTGCCGAACGGCGCGCAGGATACCACCTTCAGCCCACCGCCGCTGACGCCGCCGACTGTAGCCGTGCTGGCGCTGGAAGTTGAACCTTTGCTCTTGCCGCCCTCTGTGCCCAATCCCACCGCAGACTACATCTATGTTGGTCTCAACGGCGGCACGATTGGCGGCCGGACAAACCTCGCCCGTCTTCTACCAAACGGGGGGCCTGATTCAACCCCAGGTACTTTCTGGGGGCCCCAAACAGCCCCTGCTGTGCAGGTTTCTGTCAATGGTCCGGTGCGGGCGATCAAGTTTGCTGACAGATTGGGTGGTCTTGGCTTACCGGGGATCGTTGTGGGTGGCGCTTTCAATCTGGCTCAGGGCGGCCCATTTCCGCCACCGCCTTCATTTGAGTGCCTCAATGTGGCGTTTTTCCCCACGGATGGTGATTTTTTCAGTTTCTCTGTTGGTTTCTTCACCAACTTTTTCAAAGGATTTGACGGTCCCATCAACGCCATTGCCGTCAGCGTGAGTCCTGCCAACGTGAGTGAGATTTTCGTTGGCGGGGAGTTTGGCAACTGTGTCACGTTTGCTTCCCCCCCGAACGTTGCTCGTCCGCGTGTTGCCAAATTCTCTTTTTTTGCCGGACTGGATACTGTCTTCAATCCTAACCCTGCTACATCGGTTCCCAACCCGGTGCGGGCGCTGGTGCTTACTGGGGGACCACCGAATTTTACAGCACCACCACCCTCTCCCCCACTTCCACCACCGCCACCGCTTCTACTATCCGTCCTGCACGTTGGCGGGCAGGAAACCACCACGGCGTTTGCAGATGTGGCTCTGAGTCCAGTGACTGGCGGTCTGGTTGTTGACGTTGATCCTATCACCCCTGGTCTTCAGCCCACTTTCTTCACAAGGTCGCCCTTCTTCCCGGCGAACCCGGCGGTGGTGCGGGCCATGGCGGCGAATAACCAGCCATTACCAAACGGCGGGGCGCTGTTTGGCGGGGCATTCTTGAATGCCACGGTGTATGGACAGAACTTGAATGCCCCGGCACAGAAACTGGTGGCGACATTCACCAATTTGTATTCTCCTCCCAGCCCGTTGGGTCCGGTGTTTTCACTGCCGCCGCCGCCGCCGCCTTTTGGTCCCAATCCCGGTACGCTCCCGGGCTTTGTGGCGCTGGGGCCGACACAGTTCTACGCCTCGGCGCTGTTGCCCAACGGCGACCTGCTCATCGGGGGCGATGTCGGGGTCAATGGCAACGCATCTTTGCCAGCCTCCCTCGACGATCTTGAAGCCGTGCTGTACCGGATTGACCCCTGCGGGACGGTCAACGTCGTAGCGCGCTTCCGGAACATTTCCGGCTATCTTGTCCGCAACGATGTAGATAACGGCACGTTTGTGTCACCACCGCAGGACATCAATATCACGCCAGGACAGGGCTTCCGCCGGGTGGATTTTGTCGATCCGCCCTCCATCCGGGCGATTGCCGTGGATTCTGCCGGAAACATCTACGTGGGCGGGCAGTTCAACCGGGTTTCCGACGGTCCGGGTGGGCCATTTCAGCCGTGGAACAATCTCATCCGGTTGAAAAGCGACGGGACGATTGACCCGCTGTTTGCTCCGGGGGCTGGGCTGACAAGCTATGCGCCGGGGTATCCCGTGATGCGTCTGGGCGGCCCAACCGGCTTTGGCACCGCCGGCGTTGGCTTCACGACAGTGGATCCCCAGACGGCGCTGCCGGCTTTGACTGGCAACTGCGATGCGACGCCGACGCCGCCGGTGACGGGGACGGGTGAGAAGTTCAACCCCAACGAAGGGCGCGTGAATGCCATCGTGCTCCAGCCCAACGGGCGGATTCTCATCGGGGGCGAGTTCAAGTGTTACAACGGGATTCCGCGGGGTGGGCTGGCGCGGCTGCTGCCCAACGGCTCACTGGACACGAGCTTTGGCGATCCGCTGGCGCCGCTGCCCGGTGTGGACGACTATTCCCTCTGCGATGATCCGATTCCACCACCCGGTGTCCCGCGCACGAATCCGGCTGTGGCCTACAACCGGGCGCGGGTCAACGCTATCCTGCTGCAGCCGGACGGCAGCGTTGTCGTAGGCGGTCTGTTCGGCAAGGCGAACGGTATAGCGCGGTACAATCTGGCGCGGTTTGACAGCGCCGGGTTTCTGGATTTGACCTTTTCTTCGGGGCCGACCAGCACGGTCTTCCCGACCGGAACGGCTGGTGTGGGCGGTGGTGGCAGCGGTGCCACATCCA
Source organism: Chloracidobacterium thermophilum B (assembly GCF_000226295.1). Taxonomy (GTDB): domain Bacteria; phylum Acidobacteriota; class Blastocatellia; order Chloracidobacteriales; family Chloracidobacteriaceae; genus Chloracidobacterium; species Chloracidobacterium thermophilum. The sequence goes on along the minus strand of NC_016024.1, from coordinate 2,477,717 downwards.
ACGGCCGTGGCGGCGAGATTTTCGCCCTGGCACGGCAGAGCCTCGGCCCCAATGCCGGACGGATTCTCGTGGGTGGTGTATTTACAACCATCCTCAACCAGACAGGCGCTCCTGGCAATTTGCCACGTACAGCCTTCACGCGCTTTGAGACCAACGGGCGGCACGATGCCACCTTTGCGCAGTTGAACTTTACGGCGGCAGGCACTGTGCGGGCGATTGCGCTGCAGGCCGATGACCGGCCGATCATTGGCGGTTCGTTCCGCATCGGGCCGGGTACGGCTGGCGGCACCCAGTACACGAGCAACACCACGCGGGTGCGTGTCTTCCGGTGTGGGGTCAACGGGGCCTTTACGGATACGGTGGACAGCCTGAACATTCCGCGTTCTAGCTGGCTGGCGGTGCAACCGCCGCCCGGAGTGACGGTGCCCTTCCAGCCCGGACCCTATGCCGTTCCCGGTGTGGGTTCGCTGGCGTCGGTCTTTGCTCCAACTGCAACGTTGCCAGAAATCAACTACTATCCGGGCGGTTCCGTCTCGCCGGCTTTTGGCACGGGATTCTTCAACGCGACCAACGTGGCCATGGCGGTCAACACCATCGCGCTTGACCCGACGCGGCGGCGGGCCTACATCGGCGGGCTGTTCAACGTCTTTGAATCGGCACGGGCTGACTTCCAGAACGACAATGCCGGCGCTCCGAACGGGCTGAGCCTCGACATCCGGTGGCCTGGCGTGGCGGCACTGCAGACAGGCTGCACGTACGGTCTGGTAGCGCCGACCTTCCCGCCCTTCACGGTGCTTCCAGCCGGGGGGACGGTCAATCTGGGGGCCATCAATCCGGCGGGCGGCAACCTGACGATTGGCTCGCTGACCCGGAGTGCGGTGTCGGTCTGCGATGCGCTGCCGACGGTCTCGACAGGCTCGACCTTTGTGACCATTGTCGGTGTGGTGCCGCGCACGGCTGGTCCGGGACCGAGCTTTGCGGACATCATCATCAACGTCTCCCCCAACAACACAGGGGCGAACCGGACGGGTTCGGTGACGGTGACGCTGCCGAGTGAAACCAGCACGTCGCCACCGCCGACGACCTTCACCTTCACCCAGGGTCCGGCTTCGGGCTGCACGTACACGGCGACGGCTGTGCCGGCGAGCTTCCCTGTGGCTGGCGGCACGGGTCAGTTCCAGATCACGACCGGTGCCGGCTGCACCTGGACGATTACGGGTCTCCCGACCTGGATTTCGGCCAGTCCGTTGAGCGGTTCCGGTTCGAGCACGGTGAACTTCACGGTGGCGGCAAACACCGGCGCACCGCGTTCGGCGACGGTCACGGTGGCCGGACAGAACATCACCATCACGCAGGCGGGCACCTGCACGCTGACGCTCGGCACGGCGACAGGCACTTCGCTTCCGGTGACGGGCGGCACGGGCAGCTTCACGGTGACGACGCTGGCCGGCTGCACGTACACGGCGACGAGCAGTGCGCCGTGGCTGGTCATCACGGGCGGCGCGTCGGGCGGTCCGACGGGGACGGTGACGTTCTCGGTTGGGCGCAACAGCGGCGCGGCGCGGTCGGCGACCATCACGGTGACGGCGCCGGGTGTGCCAGCGCAGACGGTGACAGTGTCGCAGGCGCCGGACTTGGCCGGCCCGGACACGGTAGGGATGTTCCGTTCGTCAAACGGCTTCTTCTACCTGCGCTTCTCGAACACCTCCGGCAATGCCGATACCGACTTCTTCTATGGTACGGCGGGTGACGTGCCGCTTTCGGGCGACTGGGATGCGGACGGCGTCACGACCATCGGCATCTTCCGGAACGGTCAGTTCTTCCTGCGCAACAGCAACACGGCGGGCTTTGCGGATGTGCCGGCCTTTGCCATTAGCGGCACGCAGCCAGGGGATATTCCGCTGGCGGGCGACTGGGATGGCAACGGCTCGACGACCGTGGGGCTGTTCCGGGCAGGGGTCTTCCTGCTGCGCAACAGCAACACGGCGGGTCCGGCGGATGTGGTCATCAACTACGCGCTGCCGACCGATACGCCCATCGTAGGCGACTGGGACGGTGATGGTGTGACGACCATTGGTCTGTTCCGGGCGAGCGTGGCGTTCTTCGGGCTGCGCAACAGCAACACGGCGGGTCCGGCCGACCTGCAGTTCTTCTTCGGTGCGCCGAATGATGTGCCGGTGGCCGGCGACTGGGACAACGATGGTGTGACAACCATCGGGGTGTTCCGTGCCGGGACATTCTTCCTGCGCAACAGCAACACGGCCGGTGTTGCCAATCTGACGGTCAACTACGGTCTGGCGACGGACCGTCCGGTGATTGGCCGGTGGCAGTAATCTTCACAGCCCGTGCGGGCGGGGTGATCATCCCGCCCGTACCCGGCGGGTGAATGATGTAGGGGCGGGTGATGAACCCGCCCCTCTTTTTTCCCTGGGAGCGCGGGCATCTTGCCCGCGTTCCAGTTCCGTCGCTACGCGACGAGGGGGGATTCCAACCCGGCGATGTGGTGGGTTTGTCACGTGATGATTCATCCGTCGCTGACGCGACGGAAAATGATTGGGGGCGACCGTGATCCGTGGGTTGAAACCCACGGCAAAATTCCGTTGCCGCTACGCGGCAAAAATTCCGTGGGTTGAAACCCATCGTGGGTGAACCCACGGATCGCGGTTGAATATCACCAAACAACACGGGCATCTCCCCCACACACAGGAATGTGGGCGTCACCGTACGGATACACAACGGATTAGCATTCACGGTGGAATTCAACCGTCGCTGACGCGACAGAAAATGATTGGGGGCGACCGTGATCCGTGGGTTGAAACCCACGGCAAAATTCATTTGCCGCTACGCGGCAAAAATGCGGTTGCAACCTACAACCAACGACCTACGGCCCGTGGGTTTCCGTTCCACGGCGTAGGTATCCCAAATCCGTATCGTTGTGTGCGGGCAATCACGACACCGCCGGGTTGAAATCCTCCATCGTCGCGTAGCGACGGTTGAATTTAGCCGTGGGTTTCAACCCACGGATCGCGATGCCCCCAATGCCCCCGTCGCGTCAGCGACGGTTGAATTTAGCCCGGCGTTTCAACGCCGGGGTATGGGTTTCAACCCACGGATCGCAGACGCCCCCCAACCCCCCCCGTCGCGTCAGCGACGGTTGAAATGCCATCCGTTGGATTTATGCGGGCGGGACGCCCGCGCTCCCAGGTTGTTCCTCACCCCCACAGATACCGCTCGTCGTACGCCACCTGGTGCTTCTTCAAAAACAACAGATATTCCTCCTGAAACGTCCGCACCCGGTGATGCTCACGCTGGTTCTGAATGTATTTCACCACCTGCGGCACATTCGACCTGCTCACCGAAAACACTCCATACCCGTCCTGCCAACCAAAGTTCCGCAACTCCGGAAACACCTCGTGTATCCAGCGCGACGAATCCCCCTTGATCCGGCTGACAAGCTCCGCTGGCGAAACTGTCGGCGGCGCCATCAGCAGCACGTGAACATGATCCTCCACACCCCCAATCTGTACTGCCTTTGCCCCCTGCCGGGATGCCACACCCCCCAAGTAAGCCCAAACACGCTGCTCAATTTCCGGCCGAATGAACTTCGTCCGCTGCTTTGTGCTGAAAACAACGTGGTAGAACAACGAACTGTATGTGTTGGCCGTAACCCCCTCCACACTACCGGTCATCCGCAGGCGATGACCGAAAGTTGAACGCGGCCACAAACCACGCCGCGACAGGTTTCCCCTGCCGCAAGGCCGGCCGGAAGCGCACCGCCCGCAACGCCTTCTCCACCGCCGCTTCCAGCCCGTACCCTGCCCAACGCACCACTGCCACCTCCCGCACCTGCCCGTCCCGGCCAACACACACTTCAACCATTACCGTCGCCGTGACACCCGCCGCCCGCGCCAGTCCGGTCGGCTCCGGGCGCGCCCGCACCAGTGGCACCGGCGCGGTCACGCCGGGCGGCAACACCCCGTCCCGCAAGTCAAGCACCTCGTCGGCACCATCCCCGCCCGCCGCACACCCCATCCCCGGCGTCTGTCCCCGCACCCGCCGCCAGTCGGACGCAAAACGCTGCGCCGCCGCCTCAATGCCCGCGGCCACCGCTGGCAAAAAACCTTCTTTTCCCTCGATGAAATCCACATGCTCGCTGGCGACAAGCTGCCCCGTACGGGTTTCCACCGCGAACAGATGCAGCGTCCCGCCCACTATGGTTTGCCGGTCGGAAAGGCTGCGTTCGCCCCGCCGCAGCCGCACAAGCACGTAGCCTTCGCTGCCCACCCGCGCCCCAAGCGCCTGCGCCGCCGTACAGGTCGGGTTGAAATCCAGCGGCCTGCCGGCTGGGACTGCCGCAAACACCTGTGCGCGTGGCACTACTTCCAGCCCTTCCCGCGCCAAAGCCTGCTCCAGCGCCGCCAGCAGCCCTTCCGACGTAACACCGCCCACGTCGTCGGCGATGTCGGGCGGCAGAACAGCCACCGTCAGCGGCTCATCCGACACAAACAGCCCGGCCGGAAGCGGCCTGGCACCGGCCGGCAGCGCCCACAGGCAGCCTCCCCACAGCCCAACCAGCAACAACCACAACCAACAATACGTGACGTGGTGCGCCCCAAGCGTGTATTGTGAACGTTGCGGCCACACCGGCGCCCTCTGATTCACCATGACTTCTGTTGTTCCCAAGTACGCATCGGCTGTGATCCTACTGCGCCGGAACGAAACCGGCGACTGGCGCTTTTTCTGGGCCCGGCGCGCCCAGGCTGCGCCCTTTCTCGGCGGCTACCACGCCTTTCTGGGTGGTCGCCGCGACCCGGAAGACGAACAGGTACCCGTACGCCACGCCACCGACCCGGAACACGCCGCCCAGTGTGCATGTGCGGTGCGCGAGGTCTTCGAGGAAGCGGGCATCCTGCTGGCCGAAAGCCGGTTGACTGCGCCCGAAACGCGGCTGGCCGTACGCGCCGACCTGATGGCCGGCCGCCTGACCTTTGCCGAAGTGTGTGCGCGCTTTGCCGTCGAAATTGACGCGCGCCGCCTCATCCCGGGCGGGCGATGGGTGACGCCGGTGGGTGTCCCGCGCCGCTACGACACCACGTTTTTCGTCAGCCGGCTCGACGGCGCGGACGAACCCGAACTCTGGCCCGATGAAATGGTGGACGGACAGTGGGTGACGCCAGCGGAAGCCATGGCCGCCTGGGCGCAGGGCGCGGTGCGGCTTGTGCCGCCAACCCTGCACAGCGTCCGCAGCCTGCTGCGCTGGACGACCGAAGGTTTTGCCGGGCGGGAAGATTTCCAGCGTCTGCGCGAGTTGCTACATGATCATCCTGCCGCTCATGGCGAGCCGCCAGCTTTTATCGAACTGGCGCCGGGGATCGTCACCTTTCCGGTTCGTACGCCGACCCTGCCGCCGGCCACGCATACAAACTGCTACCTGGTGGGCGACCGGGAACTGGTCGTCATTGATCCGGCTTCACCCTACCCCGAAGAGCAGGCACGCCTCGATGCCCATCTGACGTGGTTGGCCGAACAATGTGGTGCGCGGGTGACGGCCATCTGGCTGACCCATCACCATCCCGATCACGTTGGAGGAGCCGCCCACTTGAGCCGGCGCTGGAATGTGCCGGTTGCCGCCCATCCCATCACTGCCCGGCTGCTGGAAGGCAAGGTACAGGTTTCACAGTGGCTGGCCGACGGCGACGGGCAGTTCATCCCGGCGTCGCCGGCCATGGGAAGGTGGAGCACCACGCCGCCGGGCTGGCCCGGCTGGCGGCTGCGCGCAGTGTTTACGCCGGGTCATGCGCCGGGCCATCTGTGCTTTTTCGAGGAAACGACCGGCACACTGCTCAGCGGCGACATGGTGGTGGGGCTGGGCAGCGTGCTCATTGATCCCGATGAGGGCGATATGGCGGCATACCTCGCTTCGCTGCGGCGGCTTCAGACGTTGCCGGTGCAGCTCATTGCGGGCGGTCACGGGCCGGCGCTGGGCGAGCCGCAGGCAGTTCTGGCGGCTTACCTGGCCCATCGCCAGCAGCGGGAAGAGTCCATTCTGGCAGCCTTGCGTTCCGGGGCGACGACTGTCGCCGATCTGGTGGCCGTGGTCTATGCCGACACGCCGGCGGCGCTGCACCCGCTGGCGGCGCGGTCGGTACAGGCGCATCTCGTGAAGCTGACGCGCGAAGGGAAAGTGCAGCAGTCCGGGGGCCGCCTACAGCTTGCCGACGTTGCCTGAACCGGCATACTCGGAGCTGACCACCATGCGAAGCTGCTTGTTCTGTACGGAAACGCCGACGAACCGGCTGCCGCAGACTGGACAATACAGTGGATCGCCCGGCTTGGGCGCGCCCCAACCCGGACGGGTCGGCTTGAAGTGAACGGCCTTGAGTTCGACCGGTTCGGGGCCGACGTAGGTGTAGATTTCAGAGTTGCAGAAGGTGCAGATGACAGGCTTCATCTTTTTTCTTCTTTCCTTCAATCAGTCCGCTTTATTCCAAAGCGGAAAACAAAAGTGAAGACTAGTTTGTGCCAAGGGCGGACAGCAATCCGTATCTGTGCATTCATTCGGCGCAGCGCTGTCCGACAGTTTTCATGGTGAACATCCAGAAGTTTGCCGCACATCGGCATTGGCCGTGGCTGCTGGCTGTCGGGCTGGCGGGGTTGGTCTATGCCAACACCCTCGGCAATGGGTTTACGTATGACGACACGCCCATCATCGTCAACAACCCTACCATCCGGTCGCTGGCTGACGTGCCACGCCTGTTTTTGACCGGCTACTGGGAGCACCGGCAGAGTGGCGGCAACAATTACCGTCCCATGTTGGCAACCACGCTGGCCGTGGACTATGCCCTGTGGGGGCTGCATCCTGTCGGCTATCACCTGACCAACCTCCTCCTTCATGCCGCCAACACGGCCTGGGTGTGGTGGCTGCTGCGGTGCTACCGCGCAGCTCCCTGGCTGGCGCTGCTGGCGGCGCTGGTGTTTGCCGTGCATCCCGTACACACTGAAGCCGTGGCGAATGTCGTCGGGCGGGCTGAGCTGCTGGGAATGTGCTTTGGCGGGCTGATGTGGTGGAGCTGGGTGCAGGCGCGCCGGAATGCAGAGCATGCCGGACGGTGGCGCGCCCTGGCGGCAGCGGCCTATCTGGCGGCGATGCTGTCCAAGGAAAACATGGTCGTGCTGCCGGCGGCGCTGTGGTTGGCAGAGGTCTTGCGCGTGCGGCGGCATCTCTGGCGCGCGGGCTGGTCAGCATGGTGGATCACGACGCGCCCTTTCTTCTGGCTGGCCATCCCTTGGCTCCCCTATGCCGGGTTGCGACTCGTGAGCCAGCAGGGGTTTCAGCCAACCGGGGCGCTGTCGGGCAATCCCATGTATGCCCAAACGCTTTGGGAACGGCTCGTCACCATGGCAGGCGTTTCCCTGGAATGGTATCGGCTGGTGTTTCTGGGGTTTCCCCTCAAGCCTTGGTATGACGCGCACAATCTGGCGCTGACACCGGTCTGGAGCTGGCGCACAGGGCTTGGCGGATTGGTCACGCTTGGTCTGGTCGTGGGGGCGGTGGCGGCCGTGCGACGTTTTCCGCTGCTGACCTTTGCGGTGGGCTTCTGGTTCATCACGCTGGCACTGGTGAGCAACATCATTGCGCCACTGTGGACGCCCCTTGGAGAACGCTGGCTGTATGTGCCGTCTGTGGCTTATGCGATTGCCGTCGCTTGGGTGCTGGTCAGACTGGGTGGAATGACCAGCCAGCAGCCGGCAGCCGCCTGGCGGGTCGGCGTCAGTGTGGGCATGGCGCTGGTGTTGTTCATCGGTTATGCCTACGGGACGAGTCGGCGCAACCTCGACTGGCAAAGCGACTGGCGGCTGTTCACACGTTTTCTGGAAACCGATCCGCAGCATCCATTGCCCTACACGTCGCTGGCCCACGCCTGGCAGACGACTGACCCGGCACAGGCGCGTGCTTACTATGAACAGGCACTGGCGCGCGTGCCGAACTTCTTTCTGGCGCTGCTGGGGTTGGCACAACTCGACCTGCGTGAAGGACGCATCGAAGCTGCCCATGCAAGGTTGGGTCAGATGGTTGCTGCCAAACCGCCGGAAGTCGTGCCGACTGACGCCGACTGGGGGCTGGTACACGCCCTTTATGCCCGGACGCTTGCCCTGCAGGGTGACACCGCCCACGCCCTGGAACAGATTGCCGAGGCGCGGCGCTACGGGCCGCGGGATACCCCGACGCTGACGAGCTGCGCTATCGCCTATGTAAACCTTGGTCAGATAGCCGAAGCTGAAGCCATCTTGCGCGAGGCGCTGGATTTGGGTGTGGATACGCCGACGATCCGGTTCAACCTGGGATCCGTACTGCTCCGGCAGGGCCGGACGGACGAAGCGGAGCGCCATTTTGAGGCCGCACTGCGCCTGGACCCGGACTTTGCTCCGGCGCGCCTGGCGCGCGACAAGCTCCAGCCGGCAGGCACGCCGTAGCGACATAGAGTGTCACCCGGCGCGGCGGCGCGGCATTTCATCGCCGGAATCATTGGCCGTATCAGGTTGACGGCCGCGCCAGAGTTCGCTTGCGGCCACCTGGCGGGTGGGCGTGATGCGGTATTCCTGCCCGTTGGTGGTCAGGGTGATGTCGCCGTGCAGATCGGTACGGTAGAGCGCAACATCGAGACGGCGCAGGCGGTCAAGCGTCGCCTGCGCGGGGTGGCCGTAGCGGTTCGTCGCGCCACAGGAAATGATGGCTACGGAGGGTGTGGCAGCGCGCAGGAAGCGCTCCCTGGTGGAATGCCGGGAGCCATGGTGGGCTACCTTGAGCACCGTGACCTGGAGCGGCGCACCATCGGTCAGGAGGCGGTCTTCGGTTTCGTCTTCGGCGTCGCCAGTCAGGAGCATGGAAAACTGTCCGTAGTCAAGCCGTACGACGACGGAGTTGGCATTGAGGTCGCTGCCGGAAACATTTTGCAGCCAGGGTTGCCGTGGCCCGAGCACGGAGAGGGTGATGCCGTTGTCGAGATTGAACTTCTGTCCGGCTTGGGCCAGCGTGAGTCGTCCGACGTGCTTTTTGACGGCTTCGAGCATGCGGCGGTAGGTCAGCGTGGTGTGTTCCTGTCCGCTGTCGAGGAAGTTTTTGACCTTGAAGCTTTCCAGAACGTAGCCCATGCCGCCGATGTGGTCGGCGTGGGGGTGGGTGGCGATGACGAGGTCGAGTTCGGCGATGCCCTGCTGTCGTAAAAATGCCACCACCTTTGACCCGGCTTCGGCCGGCCCGGCATCAATGAGGATGGTTTTCTTCTCTGGCGTGACGATGAGGTAGCTGTCGCCCTGGCCAACGTCAATGGCGTGGATGTGCAGCAGTTTTCCGGCCAGCGGCGGCGGTCCGGGAATGAGCCGGTCACGGAAATGCCACAGCAGCCAGAGTGAGGCCGCAGCCAGACCGAGCAGGCCAACAACCAGCAGGCAACCCTGCCATCCACGGCGCGCAGATGATGAACGGCGATCCTTACGCATGGGTGCTTCCCCAGGGAGCGCGGGCGTCCCGCCCGCACCCTGGCAGGGGTGTGGGCATTTTGCCTGCCTGAACTCTAACGAATGGTGTTCATCCGTCGCTACGCGACGAGGCTGGGAGTGCGGGCGTCCCGCCCGCATGGGGGTGTGTGGGCAACCGTGATCCGTGGGTTGAAACCCATACCCCGGCGTTGAAACGCCGGGCTAAATTCAATCGTCGCTGACGCGACGCGGGAGGATCTCAACCCGGCGGTGTCGTGATTGCCCGCACATAACGATGTGGATTTTGGGATACCTACGCCGTAGGACGGAAACCCGTGGACGTGGGCCGTTGGTCGTGGGCTGCAACGCATTTCTGCCGCGTAGCGGCCACTGAATTTAGCCGTGGGTTTGAACCCACGGATCGTGGGTTCACCCACGATGGGTTTCAACCCACGGAATTTTTGCCGCGTCAGCGGCAACTGAATTTAGCCGTGGGTTTGAACCCACGGATCGCGGTGCCACCCAATCGTCCCCGTCGCGTCAGCGACGGATGAATGCCGTCCGTCGGGGATTCGTGCGGGTGGAATCAACCCAAGGGGTGTTTCCGGTGGCCATTCCGTTCACATCACAAGGGTTGTATTCAACCGTCGCTGACGCGACGGAAAATGATTGGTGGGCGACCGTGGTCCGTGGGTTGAAACCCACGGCAAAATTCAGTTGCCGCTGACGCGGCAAAAATTCCGTGGGTTGAAACCCATCGTGGGTGAACCCACGATCCGTGGGTTAAAACCCACGGCTAAATTCAGTGGCCGCTACGCGGCAGAAATGCGTTGCAGCCCACGACCAACGGCCCACGTCCACGGGTTTCCGTCCTACGGCGTAGGTATCCCAAAATCCACATCGTTATGTGCGGGCAATCACGACACCGCCGGGTTGAGATCCTCCCGCGTCGCGTCAGCGACGGTTGAATTTAGCCCGGCGTTTCAACGCCGGGGTACGGGTTTTCAACCCACGGATCACGTCGCCCCCGAGCGCCCCCGTCGCGTAGCGACGGTTGAATTGAATCATCCCACGTCCCCAACCCCACACCGCTGGGTTGACATCCCCATTATCGCGCCGCGACGGGCCACCTTCCCCGCGGGCGGGACGCCCGCGCTCCCAAGCTCGTTTCACCACGACACACCTGCTCTCCCAACAGCAGAATAGCCGTCATCGGCAAGCTGCCGGGCGCGGAGGTTGGCGTTGGGCGTCGCACGGGTGTCCACGGTGAAGTCAATGTGCTCGAAGCCCGCAAGCCCCTTGATGACCAGCCGTTCGCCAACCTTGCGGGAAAAATCCGGCGCGTCATCGGGGCCGGTGCGGTACGTAAAGGCCCGCAAAATCACGGCAAAGGGTTTGCCATCAGCCAGTCGCCACTCGGCTTTGCGCCCTTTTTCGCGGGTGTAGCCGGGGGCCTGTCCCTCGGCAAGCAGACGCGAAAAGCTCCGGTTGCGCGCTTCGACGAAAATATCGGCCGCGAAGGCGCTGAAACTCACCAGGAGGCGATAGTTGCCATAACCGGTGCAGTACATCGGCGCGTCACTGCCTTCTGAAGCCCCTGTGTTGTCGTAACGGCAGCGCAGGTTGAGGTCGGTGTAGGCGCTGGTAAAGGCCACCGGTGCGGCAGCGCGGCCGGGCAGTGTCATCGCAAGCAGCACAAGCGCCGCCAGCAACGCAATGCCGTATCTTTGGAAGCAGAAACGATGGACTGTCATCATGGGCTATCCTTTCCGGGAAGGGTCTTTTTCGCGCGCCGCCAGTTCGAGTGCCTTCAGGCGGGCTTCGAGATGCTGGACATGTTTGAGCAGGTCAGGAAGTCGCGCCTGGGCCGCCGAGACGCGCAGCCATTGCCGGCGGTCCACTGCCGGATAGCCGGCGACCTGTTGCCCGGCCGGGACATCGTTCGGAATGCCGCTCTGGGCCAGTGCCGTAACGCCGTCGCCAATCGTCAGGTGGCCGGCGACGCCAACCTGCCCGGCGAGGATGACCCGTGAGCCAATCGTGGCGCTGCCGGCAATCCCAACCTGGGCGCACAGCAGGGTGTCCTCCCCGACTTCGACGGCATGACCAATCTGCACGAGGTTGTCGAGCTTGGCGCCGCGCCGGATGCGGGTTTCCCCCACGCTGGGACGGTCAATCTGTGTACCGGCGCCGATTTCCACGTCGTCTTCAATGATGACGCGCCCGGCCTGCGGGATTTTTTCCCAGCTTCCATCCGGGCGCTTGGCATAGCCGAAACCATCACAGCCAATGGTGACGTGGTTGTGGACAGTAACCCGGCAGCCAAGTTCGACCTGTTCCCGGATGACAACGTGGGCGTGAAGCACCGAGTCGTCGCCGATGCGGGCGCCGTCATAAATGACCGTGTGGGCGAAAAGCCGGACCCGGTCGCCCAGAACGACGTTTTCACCGACAACCACATAGGGTCCAACAGATACTTCCGCCCCTAGCCGCGCCGAGGGCGCAATGATCGCTGTGGGATGAATGCCGGGCGAAGGCCGCGGCGGCCGGTAAAACCAGCCAGCCATGCGGGCAAAGGCCAGGTAGGCGTCCGGTGCACGGACGACCGGGCAGGGCAGCCCTTCCGTGGCAACACCCTGACTGACGATGATCGCCGCCGCGCGCGTCGTCCGGGCTTTGGCCGCGTAGCGTGGGTTCGACAGAAAGGTAAGCTCCGTGGGCCCGGCTTCGTCGAGGCCAGCCACGCCCGTGATAACGATTTCGGCCGCATCGGCTGTCCCTTCCACCGTGTAGCCAAAGGCAGCCGCAAGGTCACGGAGAGTGGGCGCAGATGGAAGGTGGTTCATGGTGCAGGTGGAGTGCCATCCGGCTTGACGACTTCGAGTTCAAAATAGACTTCTTTTCCCCGGACGACGGCATTCAGATATTGTTCCCAGAAACGCCGCAGGAAACGCCAGCGGGGATGGCGACGATCCAGATTGACGAGCCATTCCAGTCCACAGGCGCGCCACAGGTTCAGAAGCGTAACGTAGGGCGGGCGCTGACGAAAGCGCACCGGGGCGTAGAAGTCAAACACTTCCTGCCCGACGGTCAGGTTGCGAAAGGAATAACTGTTGAGATGGTTGCGGTGGGTCAGATCGGTGGCAAAGTCGGGATTCGTCCAGTGGGGGGCCACGAGCAGAACCCAGCCGCCGGGACGCACGATGCGGTGCAGTTCAATGATGACCGCCAGCGGTGATTGAACGTGCTCGATGACGTGCCGCCCGATGACGGCATCGAAGGCGTGTTCGGGAAATGGGTAGGGCACGTCATCGAGGTTGTGAACCAGATCGGCGTCCGCGTGGGGGTTGGCATCCATCCCCAGCGCGCCGGGGGTTTTGTTGCGTCCGCAGCCAATGTCCAGGACGCGCTGGCCCGCCAGCCGCGCCATCCACTGGGCGAGGACATCAGGCATAGATGCCGCGCAGTGCCAGGTCGCGTCCCATGTGCTGAACACCCACGAGATAGCTGGCATCCCGCAGGTTCACGCCGTAGGTCTCGGCCGCCTTGACGACATTGTGGTACATCGCCGTGACTTTGTCGCGGAGACGCTCCAGGACGACGTGCCGCCGCCAGCGGAAGCCAATCCGGTTCTGCACCCACTCGAAGTACCGCACGATGGTGCCGCCGGATTCGCCCATAATCGCCGGGATAACGTAAATGTCCGAGTCGTCAAGGATTTGGCTGGCCTCGACCGTGCTGGCCCCGTACGCGGCTTCGCACAGGATACGGCAGCGGAGTTTGTAGGCGTTTTTGGCCGTGATCTGGTTTTGCAGGTAGGCCGGGACGAGCACATCGCAGTCGATGGTGAGCAGTTCTTCGTCAGTGAGGGTGTCGGCTTCGGTGTAACCGGCCAGTGAGCCGTTGTGGGCGAAGTATTCCAGCACATCCGGGACATCGAGGCCGTCGGGATGATAGACACCGCCGCCGGAATCAGTAATTGCAATGACCTTGTAGCCGGCCTGGTGAAGCAGCTTGGCAGCCGAACCGCCACGGCGTCCGGCTCCCTGGATGGCAACCCGTGGTTGGGCCGGTTTGTTGCCCAGGTGCTTGAATGTGGCATCAAGCAGACACCAGACGCCGTAGCCGACGGATTCGTGCGAGCCGTGCGAGCCGCCCAGTTCGAGTGGTTTGCCGGTAACGATGGCCGTAACGGTCTGGCGCGCATGCATCGAGTAGGTGTCCATAATCCATGCCATGACCTGCTGATCGGTACTGAAATCCGGTGCCAGGATGTCCCGTTCGGTGCCGATGATGTCGAGGATTTCAACGACATACCGGCGGGTCAGACGTTCGAGTTCGTGAATGGAGAGTTGGTTGGGATCACAAATGATGCCCCCCATCGAGCCGCCAAAGGGCACATCAGCAACGGCGGAGGTGAGGGTGGCCCAGAGCGCCAGAGCGCGCAGGTCATCGAGGGTCAGGTCAGGACGGTAGCGCAATCCGCCGTGCATCGGCCCCATGGCGACGTGATGCTGCACGCGGTAGCCGGGGAAAATCTGGATTTCTCCCGAATCCATCTCGACCGGCAGGTTGACGGCCAGTTCCCGGCCGGGCAGACCCAAAATGAGCCGGTAGTTGGGGTCCAGGTTCAGGATGTCGGCCGCCCGGTTGAAATACATGCTCACGACGCGCGTCATGCGCGATTTCCCGTCCGGTTGCGAGTCAAGATCAGGAAGTGAATGCGAGGAGAGGGACAGGAGGGGGTTGCTCATAAACGTAAGTCCTTGGTGAAGTGGGAAGTGACACCGTAAACAGGTTTTTACACCGGGCTGGTGACGAATTTCATTCGTTTTTTGGCCGGACGGCTTCCGGCAGCGTCAATTTCCGGCGTCATGGGCTAGGCTGTGATCAGTAGTTGGTCTATCCCCCGGCTGAAGCTTGCCGATGAGGTTCCGGGGCTGCGTCGCGCCGGAGTGCATCCGTGGTATGTCAACACACCTGTTTCGTCGTTTCGTCACCATTTTCCGGGTTCTGCTGCCCTTTTTTCTCGCCTGGCTGGTGAGTTTCCTGCCCCTTGGATCCCGCGCGGCACGCCAAGCCCGCGCGGCGCGCCGGTTACGTGAGGCGCTGGAGCAGTTGGGCATTGTGTTCATCAAGGTGGGGCAGGTCGTCGGCGTCCGTACGGACACCCTGCCGCCGCCGTACGCCGCTGAACTGGCCCGGCTTCAGGATGCTGTCCGCCCGGTGCCCATCCACCTGGTGAAACCCTTTCTCGAACGTGAGTACGGGCGCGTGCTGTCGGAACTGTTCGAGCGTTTTGACCCGGAACCGCTGGCAACGGCCAGCATCGGGCAGGTTCACCGGGCGCAGTGGCGTGGGCGTGAAATCGTCGTCAAGTTTCTCAAACCGGACACGCTCCAGTTGCTGGAAACCGATTTCGAGCTGATCCGGCGGATGGCGGGCGCATTGCGCCGGGTGTCGGGAACGCCCATCTGGGAAGACATCCTGACCGTTGTGGGACGCTTTGAAGCCGGGTTTCGGGAAGAGGCTGACTTTGCCGCCGAGCGCCGGCATGCCATCCGTTTGCGGGAAATACTGGCGCCGTTTCCCGATGTCGTCGTGCCGGAGACAATTGACGAACTGTGTACGCCGCGGGTGCTGGCGCTGGAGTTTGTGGATGGCTGCCGGATTGCCGATGTGGAGGCCGTGCGGCGGATTGTCCGCCAGCCCCGGCGTCTGCTCGACCGTCTGGTGCACCTGTATGCTTACATGATTCTGTGTGAGGGCTACTACCATGCCGATCCGCATCCGGGGAACTTTCTGGTGCTGCCGGACGGACGCCTGGCGTTGCTCGACTTTGGCATGGTGCAGACGCTTCGGGTGGAAACCCGGCAGGCGCTGACCGATCTGGTGCGCGCGGCGCTGCGCGGCCACACCGATGAAGTCGTGGAAGGATTTTACCGGCTGGGTCTCGTCGCACCTGACACGCCGCGTGACCAGGCCCGGGCTGCCATTGCCGAGATTGGTCAGATCAACGTCCTGCAATCGAATACCAAAAACCGTATTGCTGCCGTCGGCGAGGCCGTCGAACGCAGCCGGGTGCGGTTTCTGCTGCCGGAAGACCTGGCCTATGCCTTTCGCCTGATCCAGATGCTCGAAGGCGTGGCGTCCTACTATCAGCCGGGCTGGAATGTCATTGCCGACGGCGGGGCCGGGATACAGGCGGCGCTTGAAGACCTGGTGAGTGGTGTTGCTGCCCGGCGTGCAGAAAGACGTCCGGCAGGCGATGCGGCACAGGCTGCATCAATGCGGTTGGTGGCCAATGGTGCGCGTCTGCGCCCGGCGGAAAGCCCCGTGCGACGGTTGTTCCAGAGCGTGCAGGCGTGGCTGGCGCCGGTGGCCGAGCGTCTTGACAGTATGGCTGCGCCGGAAGTTGGAACAGCCGAACGCAGACCAGAGCTGTCGCCGGTAAGCAACGGGACAACAGCGCCCCGGGCCCAGGATGGGTGACAGAAAACTCAGGAAAAACCGTGGCGGGAAAACAGTGCCGGAGGAGAGACTCGAACTCTCACGGGGTTGCCCCCACCGGATTTTGAGTCCGGCGCGTCTACCATTCCACCACTCCGGCAGCCGAAAAAGCAGCGCACGAGTATAGTCAGCCGGCCTGTAGAATGTAAAGACACGCCGGGAGCCACGTGCGCAGCCGCCCCGGCAGAAGGGCCGAAAAGAACGGCTATGTCCTTGAAATGGCTGGCTTTGAGCGCGATTGGCCGGGATGGACTTTTTTTTGACGCTACACGCTGTGTTTGCTACATTCACGGGCTTGTTTACGTCGTTATCTACAGACGTAATTCCAGGCACGAGGGCAGGTGATGAAAGCAAAGCTCGAGGAGGTCGCACAGACCTATGGTATTGAAAACTGGGGCGCCGGGTACTTCAGCATCAACAAAAAAGGCCATCTGGTCGTGCATCCCAGCGAGTATGACCGCCGTGGGGCTGACCTGATGGAAATCCTGGAAGACCTTCAGCGTCGTCGTATTCATGCCCCTCTGCTCCTGCGTTTTCCACAAATTCTTGTCAACCAGATGAAAAAATTGACCGGGGCCTTTCGGAGTGCCATCCGTGAGTTCGACTACAAGGGGCGGTACTACGGCGTGTTTCCGATGAAGGTCAATCCCCGGCGGGAAGTTGTCGAGGAGTTTTTGCGTGCCGGCCGGCGCTATGACTTCGGAATCGAGGTCGGCAGCAAGCCGGAACTCTATGCGGCGCTGGCCAACGAGCAATCAGCCGATTCCCTGATGATTTGCAACGGATTCAAGGATGAAAGTTACATCCGCATGGCGTTGCTGGGGACGGAACTGGGGAAAAATGTCGTCATTGTCATCGAGAAGATCGGCGAACTGGAAATGGTCATCCAGTTGGCGCGGGAAATAGGTGTTTCTCCACTGCTTGGGATTCGCGTCAAGCTCTACTCGAAAGGGAGCGGCCGGTGGGAAAAATCTGGTGGTGAATCAGCCAAATTTGGTTTGACGACAAGCGAAATCCTGGAAGTTATCCGTGTGCTGCGCGAGCATGAAATGGTGGATTCGCTCCGTCTGCTCCACTTTCACATCGGCTCCCAGATCACGAGCATCAAGCGAGTCAAGAACGCCATCAAGGAAGCTGCACGGGTCTATGCCAAGATTCGGGCCATGAAGATTGACATTGACTATCTGGATGTCGGTGGCGGACTTGGTGTGGACTATGACGGCAGCCGGACGAGTTCAGAATCCTCGGCCAACTATACCGTCCAGGAATTTGCCAATGATGTGGTTTATACCATCAAAAGCGTCTGCGAGGACGAGGACGTACCGGAACCAAACATCATTACGGAGTCCGGGCGGATGCTGACCTCCTACCACGCCGTGCTTGTGGCCAATATCCGGGCGGAAATCGAAACGGTGGTGGGGGAGTACGAAGCCGTCAAGGTGGATGACAATGATCCCCAGGTCATCGTCGAACTCAAGGACCTGTGCATGGGCATCAACTCGAAAAACTATGCCGAGTATTACCACGATGCCATCGAGCACAAGGATGAACTCTACACACTGTTCAATCTGGGCTTGATTTCCCTCGAAGACCGGGCCAAAGGAGAAATTCTTTTCTGGGAGGTTTGCGAACGGACGGCCAAGTATGCCCAGAATGACAAGAGCATGATGGAAGAATATGAAGAACTGCGGCAGATGTTGGCCGCAAAGTATCTGTGTAACTTTTCCATCTTCCGTTCGCTTCCCGATAGCTGGGCCATCAATCAACTGTTTCCGATTATGCCACTCCACAAACTGGACAAGACCCCGACGGAGTTGGCGACCCTGGTGGACATCACCTGTGATTCGGACGGCGTAATTGACAAGTTTGTGGACCTGAAAGACATCAAGGAAACACTCGAACTCCATCCCTTCAAAGGAGAGCCGTATTTTCTGGGCGTGTTTCTCGTCGGGGCCTATCAGGAAGTGATGGGAAGTGGCCACAACCTGTTTGGGCCACTCAACGAGGCGCACATTGTGATTGAAGATGAAGGCTACCTCATTACGAAGGTTGTTCCGGGAGGGACCCTGGGTGAAGCCGTGGAGACGGCGCGTTATGAGCAGTCAGCACTCCAGGAGGGCTTTGGCGAACTGGCAGCGGAGCAGGTCAAACGTGGGCGGCTGTCGGCGGAACGCGCCAACGAGTTATGCCGGCAGTATGAAAGCTATGTGTCCTGCTATACCTATCTGAGCTGAACCGAAAGCGCGCCTCGGCTTTGTCGAGTGGCTCCGGCGGTGGTGATGGTTTTGGCCTGTATTGATGTTGAGAAGCTGGCGCGCCGAACCCACGCTCTGGCATACGAAACAAGAGATCATGAGCAAGAAAGCGAAAGCATCGCCGTATCTGAAACGCCCAACCGACCCCATCGAAATTGACCGTGACCGAAGCGTGGCCGGGCTGTTGGCGAAGTTTGAGGCGACTTCTTTTCAGGCCCGCAATCTGGCCATTGCCCACAACATCTGGCTCAACATGCTCGATGACACCTGCACGATTGTGCTGGGGGTGAGTGGCCCGCTGATTCCGGCCGGAATGCGGCGGCTGCTTGCCTGGCTGATTCGCAACCGGTATGTGGACGTAATCATCACCGACGGGCTGACGGTTTTTCACGACGTGCATGAATCACTCGGACGCCAGCACTACCAGGGTTCACCGCTGACGGCCCAAAGTGAGCTTCAGTCGCATGGGATTGCCCGGCTGTACGACACGCTGTTGAGCGAAGAAGAAGTGCGGGAAGCTGACGAGTGGCTGCGCAGCTTCGTCAACATGCAGGACCTGACGCGGCCCTACCCTACCCGCGAGTTTTTGAACCTCCTCGGCCACGAACTGGCCGAGATAGCCAACGAAGATGGGATTTTGACCGCGGCGTACAAGGCACGCATTCCGGTGTTTTGTCCCGGCGTGACGACCTCGCCGCTGGTGCGCGGCATTGCTGCCGGGCGGATTGACCGCAAGTCGCCGTTTCTGTTCGATGTCATTCAGGATGTGGTCGAGATGGCTCACATTCTGTTGGGTTCCACCAATGTCGGCGGACTGTACTTTGGGTCAAGTCTGTGTAGTGACTTCGTACGCCAGGCCCAGGCCACCGGGACGGTTGTCAATGCCCGTTTGCGACCGCTGAAGTACGTCGTGCAGGTGACACTGGAGGGCGGTGCTATGTGGCATCCGGTTGAGGATGCTGACAACTGGAGTCGGGCGGCAAAAGAACTACGGAGCGTGACGACCTACTGTGATCCCACGATTGCCCTCCCGATGCTGGTGACGGCGCTGACGCAGAGTGCCACCCGCCAGATCAAGGCCCGGCGAAAGCCGACCTTCACGCTGGGGCGCGATCTGGTGATGATCACCACGTAGGATGCCGACGCCCAATGGAGCTACAACACAGGGGGCGCTGTCCGCTTCGGAACCGGCTATGAACAGGCATTTTTACGAGGTGATGGTCGAAACCCAATTCTCGGCCGCCCATGCCCTGCGCCACTACCGGGGACAGGGCGAATCCGTACACGGCCACAACTGGCGGATTCAGGTGTTTGTCCGGGGGGAAAAACTGGACGGGAACCATATCCTGGTTGACTTTCGGGCGGTCCGCGAAGCAACTGAGGAAGTCATGCACTACCTTGACCACAAGCACCTCAACGAACTGCCGCCTTTTGACCGGGAACTTAACCCTTCGACGGAAAACATTGCCGCTTTCGTGTTTCACCAGGTCGCCAAGCGCATCAACACGCCGCACTATCAGGTGACACTCGTGCGCGCCTGGGAAACGCCCACCACCATGGCTGCCTATGGGCTGGCTTGATGGCCATGGAAACGGTGGATGTCCTGCCCCTGAACCTGCTGGACGCCTATGCCTGTTGGGAACTCAACCGCCGGTGTTTTCCTGAACGTGAGACCTACGATCTGGCGACATTCCGCGTCCTGCTCGATTCGCCGGATTCGGTTTCCTACAAGGCGTTGGACGGACAGCGTCGCATGGTGGGCTTTCTGGTCGGGCTGGTGGACCGCGACGCTTCGCTGGGACGTGGCCGGGGGCAATTGTTGGGCAGCGGACACATCATTGCCGTCGGCGTTGCGCCGGAAGCACGTCGCCAGGGACATGCACGCCGCCTGCTGGAAGCCGCCGAGCGTGGGTTCCGGCGCCGTGGCATAACGATTGTCCACCTTGAAGTTCACGCCACAAATGTTGCTGCCTGCCAGCTCTATACCAACGCCGGATACAGCGTGACCCAGCGTCTGGCACGCTATTACGCCGATGGCGATGATGCCCTCAAGATGGTCAAGGCGCTGGCCTGACGCTGTGGAGCGCCCGTTCGGCGGCAGCAAAGAGGATGGTTTCGGGAACGTCCCGGCCTGTCCAGCGGGCGAGTTGTTCGGCGGCCTGTGCGATGAGCATGGGAAGCCCGTCGAGCGTGGCTATACCCTGCTGGCTGGCAGCCTGCAAAAGCGCTGTGTGCCGTGGGCGGTAGATGAGGTCATAGACCCAGGCCAGCCCTTCCAGCCGTTCTGGAGGCACTGGGCAGGCACCTTCGGCATAACCGGCCATACCGACCGGGGTAGTGTTGACGAGTCCCACAAACCGCCGTCCGTGGAAATCGTCCAACGGTACAATGGGGACGTCAAACCGGGCGCCAAGGTCCTGTGCACGGGCGGGATGGCGGGCAAACACGGTGACTTGGGCACCGGCCGCGACGAGTCCGCAGACGACCGCCTGGGCCGCACCACCCGCGCCCAGAACGGCCACCGGCTCTCCTTCCACGGCAAATCGCTGCTGCAACGGACGCATTGCTCCGGCGACATCGGTGTTGTCGCCGATGAGTTCCTGCCCGGAAACCAGAATGGTGTTGACCGCGCCGACACGCGCCGCCGTTGCCGTGAGCCGGTCAAGGTAAGGGAGGATGGCGACCTTGTGGGGCAGGGTGACGCTGTAGCCCCCAACCGTCCAGGGAAGACGCCGGGTGCGGGGGTGAATGGCGTCGCGTAAAAACGGCGCGAGGTCGTCCGGGGAGACTTCAACGGGGATGTAAACCCAGTTGAGTCCAAGGTGGGCAAAGGCGGCATTGTGCAGGTCTTTGGAAAGGGAGTGCGCAACGGGGCAGCCCAGAAGTCCGGCCACAATGGTGTGGCGGTCGAGGGAGGACAGACGGAAGGTTTCGCGGAGTTCGGTGGCGGTGAGTTGTCCCGGAGCCACGGCCCGGCCATCGTGGCCCGTGCTGTAAGTCCAGCGCGCGCCGTAAGCCGGGCCGAGAATGCGCGTCAGAACGCCCAGCCCGCCCATTCCGACCGGGATTTTCTGCCAGGTGGAAGGTGTTGCCGAAGGTGTCCCGGTCAGCCAGTCAAACAGGCGACATACGTCATCCGGTTGGTTGACCTTGACCGCCAGTTTGACCGTGCCGGCATGAGGCGGGAAGTGCGCCAGAGCAAAGGCGTGGATGTCGGCCGGTGTCGCCTGAAAGTCGTGATGGGAAACCACGACCCGCGCCCACACCGGATGGTCGGGCGGATAAGTCGGCAGAAGCTGCGCGATGAGATCGGTTTCAAGGTCGAAGGCCTCGGCCGGCGTCGTCAGGGCGCTGTGCCAGAACCGCAGGCGGTCGGCGTGGGAGAGGTCCCGAAAGCCACCCTGTTCGCGGGGGCGAAAGGTGACCACGACCGGCCGGGGACGACGGGGCAGGACGTGGTGAAGCGCCCGGAGCACGGCCTCGACCGAAAGGTTGTGCAGGGCATCAAGGCGCAGCTCCAGCCAGTCCGCCGCCGCGGCCGCCACCGGCAGGGCCGCCAGCAGGTCATCCGGGGTTGAGGCGGCAATTGGGGTGCAAATCACAGGAGAACTTACGGTTACACCTGGAGAAAACGCGCGCGGATGTCCGGCGAAGGAACAAGGCAGGTCTCATACCGCCCGAACAGCCGGTAGCGCATACGGGCAAAGGCATCGTAGAGCCAGTCCCGAAGAAATCCGGGCAGGACATAGCCCAGCGTCAACCAGCGCCACCATCCGCCAAGGTAGGCGGCAATCCGCAGCGCAGCCGTCGAGCGGACGAAAACCTGTTCAATGCCGTCATCCGTGGTTTCGACGAGCACCACCGAGTCCACCGTGGCCAGCCACGGGTGGCAGGCGATGACTTGGTTGCCATATTCACTCTGGAGGGGGGCAAAGTACATCGTCCCTTGGGTGTCATGGGTAATGACGAACCTGACGGCCCAGTTGCAGAAGCCGCACAGCCCGTCGTAGAGCAGGACCTGGCGTGGTTTGGTGGGGGAGGAGGTTGGCATGGATGGCATCTTTGGGTGTGAAGTGAAATCAGTGGTGAACTTACCTGGTCAAATCAATGGCCCAGCCATTTTGAGGCGATATTTTCCGGTTTTCGAGATCCACTTCCCAGATGGCTACCTGTGGCTCCTTCTGGTTGACGAGTTTGATGGTGTACGTCACCCGGCACTTCATACCCTGGCACTCGACCTCCCACCCTTCCACCTGCTCAACTTTTTTTTCTTCGACGAGACGGGTCAGGTAGGCGGTGATGGCTTCGCCAATGTTTCCGCCTCCGCTGGCCGGTGCCCGCTCGACAAGGTGAAGCGCACCGAGTTGTTCTGTCGGGGCGGGCGTGTGCCAGAAGCGGTATTCACTGACTCCGTAACCGAGCAGTCCGAAGAGGATCAGCACGCCACCAAGCAAGGCGATGAGCTGCCAGCGGTTGAGGGGAAGTCCTGGCTTGGCTTCTTCCTGTGCCAGAGTGCCAGTCTTGCCCTTGGTGAGCCTGGCGGTCTTGCCAGCGGCTGTTTTTGCCTTGACTTGGAGTGCCGCGTATTTGCCGGCCAGACCGGTGCTGACGCCAGGCTGCTGCACTTTGGGTGTCGCCAGCTTGCACTTCGGGCACTGGTCAGCATCCACCGGCACTTCGTAAAAACAGCGCGGACATCTCATAGCAGCGTCTTGGCGGGAGAGGGCAAGACCTCCACTGGCGTGTCTTCCTTCCCTGAAGCATGACCGGGAAAGCTGACAAAACGTGTCAGCTTTCCACAATGTGGTAACAAAAATCCGTCACCGGAAAACCACGGTCTGGCTCTTTCCCGGCGCTTCCGTTTCCCGCCCACGATGTGTCACCTCCGGCGCAAGCTTTTCTTGACCAAAGATTTAAGGTCTTTTGTTGCAGATGCGCCAAGCTCCCGGAGGGAGCCGTTTTCATCATTTTGGATCGAAGTTTGCAGAAATCACATTGTGCCAACGTTCAACTCAAGGCAACTCTGCTCCCATTGGGTATGGTCAGGCGAGATGCCTGCTGCCGCTTCCGGTTTCTTGGTGAAGGAGAAGTGAAGGCATGTCGAGCACCTTTTCGCTGGAGCTTCGTCGTCAGACGCCTTATCGTACGCAACGTGGGTTCTCGATGATTGAACTCATCATGGTCGTTTTCATCTTGGGGATTATCACGGCGATTGCCGTGCCTAACTTTGTCAAGGCGCGGGAAACCGCCCGGCGTGGTTGGTTTCAACAGACGGCCCGCACGATTGGGTCATCGCTGGAGATATTTGCCCAGACCAACCGGGGGCGCTACCCAAAGGATGGCATGTTCTACGAAGCACCGGGTGGGGACCCTGTCAAGTGGGAGCGGGATTCGGGCATGCCTTGGTTTGGCTTTTCCAATCCTTCGCAGCAGCCGACTTGGTATATTGACTACCAGGTTCACAACAGCCCCATTGCGCCAGGCGCGCGTTACATTGGGTTGTGCTACTCCGGGTTGCGCAATGCGCCGGCGGACGGCAACATTACCAACAATGCTTCGCTCTGGAATGACTATGGTCAGGGGCAGGAAATTCCCGGCGACAAGCGTCTGATTTTCATCTTTTATCCTGCTGTTCCGCCTGACCGCATCTGTCCCGATTCTGCCTGCAACTAGTTGAAGGTCAACTGGTTATGGTAGGTGGTACGGCTTATCCCGCTTTGGGAAATGCCTGTTCAACAACGTCTCGGGCAACCGGGGCGTTGTCGTTTTTGGGGTTTGTCAGGGAGTTCATCCATGCCGCGTGTCAAAGTTGCCGCACTGACCGAGGTACGTCCGGGGCAGATGCGTCTGTTTGCGTTAGCGTCGCACAAGGTGGTCATTTACAACTGCAACGGCCGCATTCATGCCAGTGAGGCAGGGTGTCCGCACATGGGGGCGTCCTTGCACGAAGGGGTGCTCATCGGGACGGAAGTGACCTGTCCGTGGCATCACTGGTCATTTGATGTGGCGACGGGTGAATGCACCAGCAACCCGCTGGCACCCAAAAGG
The DNA here is from genome assembly GCF_000226295.1 of Chloracidobacterium thermophilum B. Classification (GTDB taxonomy): domain Bacteria; phylum Acidobacteriota; class Blastocatellia; order Chloracidobacteriales; family Chloracidobacteriaceae; genus Chloracidobacterium; species Chloracidobacterium thermophilum. The sequence continues at coordinate 2,453,424 of NC_016024.1, read as the reverse complement.
CTGATGACCTTTCCTGCGACGGTTGAACAGGGCGACGTCTGGGTTGATCTCCCGTGATGAACAACTCCCGGCCGCCTTCGGTTCTCGTTGGTGCCGTCGAGCGTGTGACTTATACCAACCCGGAAACAGGCTACACGGTGTTGCGCCTCCGGGTGAACGGTGAGCGTGAGGCCGTAACGGTGGTCGGGTACTTCCCGGCACTGTCGCCAGGGGCGACGCTCCGTTTGTCCGGGTTCTGGACGACCCATCCCACGCACGGCCCGCAATTCAAAGCTACCCAGCACGAAGTCACCCAGCCGGCAACGCTGGCCGGCATCGAGAAATACCTGGGTTCCGGTCTCATCAAAGGGATCGGCCCTGTCACGGCCCGGCGCATCGTTGCCCACTTCCGGGAAGCCACATTGCAGATCATCGAGACGGACATCCACCGCCTGAGCGAAGTGCCCGGCATCGGCCGCAAGCGCGTTGAGCTGATTGCACAGGCCTGGGAAGCACAGCGCGCTATCAAAGACGTGATGCTGTTTTTGCAGTCGCATGGCGTCTCCACCCACTATGCCGCCAAGATATACAGGCAGTATGGGGCCCGTGCGATTCAGACCGTCATCGAAAATCCCTACCAGCTTGCGCGGGACATCTACGGGGTGGGTTTCAAAACCGCCGACGCGATTGCGGCCAATCTGGGCATAGCGCCGGATGCGGAAATGCGTCTGCGGGCGGCCTGCCTCCACGTGCTTCAGGAAGCCGCCGACCAGGGGCACTGTTTTCTGCCAGAAAGCCGGCTGCTCGCCTCCCTGCAAACGCTTCTGGGCGTGACTGATGCCGAGCGCCTGCACGCTGTCTTGGCAACTCTGACCGCCGAGGCCGAACTGGTGGCCCGTCCGCCCGCGCCGCCTAACGTGCTGGAAGCGAGTTATCACCTGCCGTACCTGTTTTATGCCGAGCAGCATATTGCGCGGCTGCTGCGTGGTCTCACCCTGCGTCCCCTGACCCAACTGGAAGCACCGGCGCGGCAGTGGCTGGACGCCTACGCGGCCAGGGAGTCGCTGCAACTGTCGCCGGAGCAGCAGCAGGCCGTGCTGACGGCGGCAACGCAGCGCGTGGCAGTGGTTACGGGCGGCCCCGGCTGTGGCAAGACAACGACGTTGCGGGCCATCGTTGGTTTGTTCCGCTGGCTTGGGCTGCGGGTTGAGCTGGCGACACCGACCGGACGCGCTGCCCAGCGGCTTTCCGAAGTGACCGGCGTCGAGGCGCGTACCCTGCATCGGCTGCTGGCCTACGATCCGGCCCGGGGACGCTTCACCCACGACAGCGATTACCCACTCGACACGGATGCCGTCATCGTGGACGAAGCCTCGATGCTCGACGCCCCACTGGCTGCGGCGCTGCTCAAGGCCATGCCGGCGCGGGGCCGGCTGCTGCTCGTGGGGGATGTGGACCAGTTGCCTTCCGTCGGCCCGGGCCGGGTGCTGGGGGACATCATTGCCGCCGGAGTCGTGCCGGTCTGCCGTCTGACCCAGGTGTTTCGCCAGGCCGAGGGGAGCGCCATCATCCAGAATGCCCACCGGATTCGGGCAGGGCAGTTTCCCCGGCTCATCCGACCGGATGGCCGGACAACCACCGACTGCTATTTCGTGGCGGCCGACACCCCGGCAGACATCCAGGCGCGACTCGAACAGGTTGTGGCGAGTCTGTCCCGGCGTTTTGGGTACGACCCGGTGAACGACATCCAGGTGTTGACGCCCATGAACCGGGGGGAGATCGGTGCCGTCGAACTCAACCGGCGCTTACAGCAGGCGCTCAATCCGCTGCGTCCGGGGCAGCCTGAAATCGAGCGTCTGGGACGCCGCTTCCGGGTCGGGGATAAGGTCGTGCAGCGTGTCAACAACTACACCCGCGAAGTCTTCAACGGCGACATCGGGCGCATCGTGGACATCCAGCTTGAGGATCAAACCCTGACCGTGAATTACGACGGGCGGTGCGTCACTTATGATTGGGCGGATGTCAACGAACTCAGCCACGGCTTTGCCCTTTCCGTCCACAAAAGCCAGGGGTCGGAGTATCCGGCGGTGGTGATTGTGCTGCATACGCAGGCGTTTCCGGTGCTGAGCCGCAACCTGCTCTACACGGCGCTGACGCGCGCCAAACGGACGGCGGTGCTGCTGGGAACAACCCGTGCCATTGGCTTGGCCGTGCGGCAGGTGGAAGCCGCCCGACGCTACACCTGGCTGGCGGAGGCGCTGCGTGAACCCATCCGGTAGGGCCCGTGATTCGGTCAGCCCGTTTCTTGACAGCCAGGTTGGGGGCAACATAGGCTGGATTGTCATTTTCAATCGTTTACGGGTCAAACGGACAGTCACCCTGGCGGAGAAAGGTTTCCAGCGGCTTCATGCTCAGTGAACGCATTGGCAGTGCTGGCACAAAGGTTCTGGATACACTGGTTCGCTACCTTGCCCGAATCTTTCCCAACCCGAATACGCTGACCTTCATCGGGCTGCTCATCAACATCGGCTGTGCTGTCCTTTATGGATGGGGTCACTTCTTCATTGCCGGACTGGTGATGATCGTGGCCAATCTGTTCGACATGCTCGATGGACGGGTGGCGCGGCTCACCGGACGGGTGACACGGTTTGGCGGCTTCTTTGATTCGGTGCTCGACCGCTACTCGGATGTCATCGTCCTGATCGGCATCATGGTGTTCTATGCGCGGAATACGCCCCAGCACAGTACGCTCTACGTCACACTCGCGGGCATTGCGCTGCTGGGTTCGGTGTTGGTCAGCTACACCCGCGCGCGGGCGGAAAATCTCATCCAGCAGTGCAAGGTCGGCTTTCTGGAGCGCCCGGAACGGGTGGTGCTCATCATCATCGGCTCGCTGACTGAAATCGGCCCGGAAGACAACCCGTTCCTGCACAAAATGCGGGCGGTGCTGTGGGTGCTGGCCGTGTTGTCCCACTGGACGGTCGTGCACCGGATGTACCACACCTATCTGGAAGCCCGGCGACTGGACATGACTGGCGACACGCCCCCGGCTGAGCCGACCACACCGGCCGCGCCGGAACAGGATGGGGTATGGGAACCGGCACTGGCCAAAAAACAGGCGCCCTCCTGGTACCGGGCTACCTAGCAGGCGCTTTAACGCGAGTTATGCGGAGGGCGAAAGACGCCAGATGAAAACAAAACCGCATCCCGGCCCGGAGCGACGGAGGAGGAAACCGGCAACGATGGTATGTCCTTGCTGTGGTCGGAAACATCAAGACTTACAGGCTGGTTGTGTCTGCGGCGCGCGCGCCATCGCCGCGCCACAGACGGATGAAATTGTCGCCCTGCCACGGGTGGGAGAGGCAGTGTGCGGCCTCGCCTGTGCCATTCTGGGGCTGGGAAGTTTCTTTACCCCCTGGCTCATTGTCCCGGCGCTGCTCGGTGCCTATGTGAGTCTGAGGGCCTCCCGCCGGGCGCGGCGCGAACCGGCGCACTTCGGCGGTCTGCGCTGGGCACAGGCTGGCGTGGTGTTGTCCAGTCTGGTGCTGCCGGCGCTGCTGGTGTATGGCGGCTACCGGGCTGCGCGGTGGTATGCTGACGAGCAGGAACGTGCCCGCGCCGCCAGCCGGGCGCGGATGCTCGAACTTGCCCTGGCGATTCAGGCCTACCAGAAGCAGCGGGGGGCACTGCCCTCGCCTCAGCTTCAGGAACTGCGGACGGCAGGGTTGGCACCCAACCTGGTGACGGATGCGTGGGGCAAGAAGCTGCGCTACCAGCCCACGGGTGCATTGGCGGCGACCAGTCCGCTGACCACACCGCTGCTGACCCAGTACAGCATTGTCTCGGCGGGGGCGGATGGCGAGTTTGGCACGGCGGATGACCTGGTGCTTCGGGACGGAGTCTTCGTCCCGGCAACCCCGGACTCTGAGAACTAGCCGCACCGGATGGTTGGCCATGGCGGAAGTACGTTCCCAAGGCACGCTGAGCCGCTGGCGGAGCTGGTGGCAGCGTCTGTTGGGCCGGGAAGACCCGGAGGCCGCCCGGCGACGCTGGTTACGTCAGTCTGGTCGCATCATTGAAGGTGAGGTGCTCGACATCCGCCCGGCAGGCCAGGGCACGTTGGTACGCTACCGGTACGAAGTGGCCAGTGTCGAGTACGAGTCGTTTGACGTGGTGGATACAGCCGGGAGAGAATACCGCTACTGGCCGGGGCAGCGCGTCAGCATCCGGTATGACCGCCGCCGGCCATCGAACTCAATCCTTGACTGAATCCCGCTGACGGGGCAGCCGGTGCGCCTGGCGCAGGGCCCGCTCAATGGCTTCCGGGCGCGAAGGAATGTCGCCGGAAAGCTTGACCAGTCCGGTCTCCGTCACGAGGTAGTCATCTTCGATGCGGATGCCGATGCGTTCGGCCGGAATGTAAACCCCCGGCTCAATGGTGATGACGCTCCCCGGCGGGAGTGGCTGCCCGTAGTCGCCCACGTCGTGAACGTTGAGGCCGATGAAGTGCCCCAGCCCGTGGATGAAAAAGTTGTCCAGGGTCAGGTTGTTGCCGGCACGCAGCGGGCTGGAACGCATCGCCTCCCGGGCGGCCCTGGTCAGGTCACTCATCCGGCTTTTGCCGGGTACAAAGGCTTTGACCGCCGCTTCCTGCGCTGCCAGGACGAGTTCGTAGAGTTCGCGCTGCCGCCGGCTGAACCTGCCGTTGGCCGGAAAGGTACGTGTGATGTCAGCCGTATAGCCCCGGTACTGTGCGCCGACATCCACGACCACGAGATCACCATCCCGAATCTGGTCCCGGTTGCGGTTGTAGTGCAGGATGGTGGCATTCTGCCCGCTCCCGATAATGCAGGGGTAGCCCGGCCGCTCCGCACCGTTACGGTAGAAGGCGGCCAGAACGACGGCCTCGATTTCATACTCGTAGCATCCGACCGTCAGGTGTCTGGGAATATCACGGAAGGCCGCGCCGGTGATGCGGATGGCTTTCCTCAGCAGGTCCACCTCAGCCGGTGTCTTGCACATGCGCATGAGATTGACGGCCGAGCGGGCATCAGTGATGGGAAGTGCCGGGACAGTTTGCTGCACCAGCTCCAGCAGTGTGCGGACGGCCCGTTCTTGCGTCTCCTGCGGGTTGGCGATGAGGTAAATTTTGCTGCCGTCCGGGAGTGCGGCCCCAATTTCCCGTAACACTTGGGAGAGCGTATCGGTCGGCAGGGCTTTTTCCATGCCAAAGCGTTGCTCGGCTTCCTGATCCGGTCCCGGCTGGGGGCCCGTCCAGCGTTCCATCTGCGGGTCGCGGCGCGGAAGAAACAGGATTTCCTGCGCGCCCTGGTAGGGAACCGGAGTGAGCAGCAGCGTTGCGCCCGGCGCTTCCACGCCGGTGAGGTAGAAAAAGTTTTCGTCCTGAAAAAATTTCTCACTCACGCCCAGTGAGGTTTCGATCCGTCCGGGAACAAGCACGATCCCGTCCTTCAACTGCGCCCGCAGGCGCGCCCGCCGCGCCTGGAAGTCAGCCAGCGGTTGCTCGGCCAGCATGGGCACGGACTTGGGAAGGTCCGTGGGAAGGAGGGCCGCCTGGGGCAGCGGCCACGCGCCAAACAACCAAAAGCCAAGCAGAAAAGCAGCGAGCCGGCGTGACATGGGAGGTGGTTGGCTATGAGCGTGAGGTTGCGGCCCGTCCCGCAGCCTGACCGGACAGGAAAGCCTGCCCAATGGCTTTCTCTGGTTGGGTCCGGCGACGGTTCTCCGGTGCCGGCCGGGACTGGTTGAAGCGGATGCAGTGCGCCCAGTAGGACTCGAACCTACGACCTACTGCTTAGAAGGCAGTTGCTCTATCCAACTGAGCTATGGGCGCACAAAACCATTGACTAGCGGGAAGCTGCCGGCTTCGTGACCGGGTTGTTCTGATTATAGCGGGCAGCAAAGTCTTCGGTAATGTCCATGCCGGGCGCGAGATAGACGAGTCCTCCGGCTTCGGCCGCCGTGACAACGTCGAGCAGAATGTGAATGCCACGCTCCTTGGCATAGGCTTCGAGCGCCTTGGAAATCTTTTCGCGGACGGGATTGAGCAAAATCGCGGCCCGCTTTTCGACGGCTTCGTTGAGGTCTTCCTGCCGCCGTTTGAAGTCCTTTTTCTTGCGTTCGAGGTCATCGGTGCGTTTGAGGCGCACATCGGGCGCAAGCTGGTCGGCCAGACGCTGAAGCGCGTCTTCTTCGGCCTGAATCTCGGCCCCTAAGCGTTGGATGGCATCCAGTGTCGGGCGAAACTCGGTCTGGAGTGTCACGACCTGCTGCCGGTATTCGTTGATGAGTTCACCAAACGCCTGGGTGTTGACGACCGCAATGCGGGGCGGAGCCGGGGCCGCCTGTGGTGCAGGTGGTTCAGTTGTGATGGCGGGGGACACCGGCAGGCTTCCGCCAACCGGAGGCAGGAGGCTCAACGCAAGACATGCAAACAGGGGCATAAGCTGTATCCTTCACAAAACAGTAACCAGGAAGGTCGGCACGGAAGCAAACCACGCCACCCTAGAACGTTCGCCCGACAGTAAAGCGGATGACACCACGTTCTTCAATGATACCAAGCTGGCGTGGGTCAAAGACGTTGGTTTTCGCGCCGGGGTTATAGGCAAAAATCAGGCGGAAGGGTACCTGTAACACCGGCAGGTTGACCTGCAACTCGGCTCCAAGCGAGGCGCGGAAGTTGCGCCCGATGCCGCCCAGCGTCTGGCTCAGGTTGACCTGCGTCCGGGAAGCCTGCTGGGCCTGAACGAACGCCACCCGAAAGCCATCCGGCAGGGGGCCGCTGGGATTGGGATCGTTGGGACGGGTGCCGTCAAGGCGGGTGCCGTCCGGGCGCAGAATGATGGGGCCCGGCACGGGTGAATCGGGCGTCGAACCCAGCGTAGCCGGCAGCGCCCGCGCGCGGATGCTCTGATCGCTCAGGGAGCGGAGGTTGAACACCGAGCCGCCATCGGCAAATAGGGCTACCGAAAGCGGCCCGACAATAGGGATGCGATACTCAAGGTTCAGCAACAACTGGGAGTCGCCGCCAACCGGAATGAATTGGAAAGAGCCAGGCGGAAGCGGAAAGAGCTTGTCCGTGTAGGTGTATTCCTGAATGACCGTCGGGCTGACCTGCAGGCCCGGTTGCAGCACCTGTCCGGTCAGAGCATCCACGACCCGGACGTCCGTCGTTGTCCGGCGGTCCTCAATGGGGGCAACCGGTGAAATCGTACGAATCCCGTAGCCGCGAATCTCGAACTCGCCGCCCGTATAGAAGCGGTTGAACTGGGGAACGCCGCCAATGAAGGCCAGCGAGTTGCTGTCAAAGGGCGTGCCGTAGGCGCTCACGTGGGCGGCGCGGAAGCGCATGCCCAGCACAGCCGGTTTTTCAATGCCCTGACCCAGAAAACGGAAGGGGCGAAATTCACGGTATTCCAGCACCGGGGACAGGTTCTTGACCCGTCCGCCCAGTCCCGACCAGGTGAAACTGAGGGTGAAGTTACGCCCGCTCGTCGGGTTGATGGGATTGTTGACCGTGTTATAGACGAACGAGGGCGTCAGGGAACTGATCGTAATGCCCGGCTGCGCGAAGGTCACGATGATGTCGTTGTCGGGGTTGTTGTCACGGTTGACCGGCGGATCGGTAATGCGTGAGCGGCTGTAGCTGTAGCTGACGCCAATCCGCGAGACGCGGCTGAACTTGGGAAACCGGTTGGTGAGTACGGCCAGCGGAGCGGAAAGCGATAGCGAAGCCCCGGTGGTGTCCTGAGTAAAGAGGTTTCGCTCGTCCAGTCCGGTGAAGCTGTTGAAAAAGCCGCTGGCAATGGCCGCGCCGCTGATGCCGCTGGCATAACGGAAACGCTGACTGAAGACCGAAACGCCAAACCCAATCCGGCGGTCAAGGAAGTAGGGATCGCTGTACGACAGGGCGATGTTGCGAAAGAGGTTTCCGGCCTGGATGTCCACCGCAACGCTCTGTCCGTAGCCAAACAGGTTGTTTGTCGTGTAGGTCAGGCCGATGAACGAGCCGCCAATGCCGGAAACACCGCCAGAAAACTGAATCTGCTGGCGTCCACGTTCCTTGACCTTGATGACGACGTTGACCGTCTTGCGGCGTTCGTCGGTCGTCGTCTGGATGTCTTCCTTTTTGATTTCGTCGAAGTAGCCAAGCTGGTTGAGCAGCAGGATGGAATACTCCATCAGTTCCTGATTGTACGGCTCACCTTCGCTGACGAGCAGCTCGCGCCGCAGCACCTTGTCGCGGGTCGTGTTGTTGCCGGAAAACTCGATCTGCTCGATGGTATAGACCGAACCTTCCTCGATGAAAATGGTGAAATCCGCGACGCCTTCGGATTCTCCGGGGGCGGGTGGCTTGAAGGTGGGCTGGACGTTGACATCCGCCTGAATGTAACCCCGGCTGCCATAGGCCTTTTTGAGGCGCTCATAGACGCCTTCCCGGATGGTTTTGGCGCTGGCGATGTCGCCCTTGCGCATCCCTGAAATGAGCAGCACCTGTTCGGGTGTGAAAATGGTTGAACCTTCCGTGGTGATCTCCCCAAACCGGTAGCGGATGCCCTCGTCAATCGGGACGACAATCCGCAGTCCGTCGGACTTTTTGCTGATAAGCGGGATGCCGCCGCCGACCTTGCCGATGTTCTCGATGCGAGGCTTGCCAATCGTCGGGCGCAGGTAGCCCTTTTCACGCAGGAACTGCGCCACCAACTGCATGTCCGTCTCGAACTTCTCCGGTGAATAGACATCCTTGGAGGTGAAGCGGGTGAGAAAGCCGGACGGTTTGGTGTATTTCATCTGCTTGCGGAGCGTGCGGCTCGAAAAGACCTGATTGCCCTCGAAGTCAATTTTGGCGACCCGGACGCGCGCGCCTTCGTCCACATTGAAGATGATGATGATGGAGGTCTTCGATACGTCCTCGATTTCGGCCGTCACGATGGCATTGGGGCGGCCACGTTCGCTGAGCATGGTCTTGAGTTCGGCTTCTGCCCGCTTGACCTGGACGGGATCGTAGGGGGAGTCCTTGGTAAGCGAGATGCGCTTTTCTTTGTAGCGGGTCAGCACATCGCTGAGCTGAATGGACTTCAATCCTTCGTACTGAATGTCCCGGATGACCGGATATTCGGTCAGGTTGAAGACGACGATGACGCCGCCTGTATTGCCCGGTTCGAGGGTGATATTGCTGCGCAGGGGGTCAAAAAAGCCCTGGGCGAGAACGGCCTGGTAGTCGCGCTGGGCCTGCTCGGCGCTGTAGAGGTCGCCCGGTTTCATGGTGACGTACAGGCGCAGGGTGTCAGTAGGAATCCGGCGGTTGCCCCGGAACTGCACGTCTTCAATGAGTTGCGGCTGGAGGGGGTCCTGCATGGCATCGGCCTGGAGTCCTCCCTGGGCCATGACCGGCGTGGTCATCACCACCCCACAGAACAGCCAGGCCGCCAGGGTCAGGACGGCCCAGGCGGCGTGAAGAGGAAAAACGGATGATGGAAAAGACCGGAACATGAAACGTAACACGATAAAAGAAAGTCACATCGCCCAGCAAAGGTAGGAATCGCGCAACAAGGCGCGCATCATAGCTGAATCATAGGTGCAATCAAGAAAAGTCATTTTGTGGCGTTTGACGACGTTTCAGGCCTGGGCAGCAGGCAGCCACCGGCTTGAGGGCAAAAGTACCCGTCGGGAACGTGCTTCAGGAAACAAGCACGCTGGCGTTGCCAACCGGTTCCCAGGGGGCATATCCGGCGCCCACGCCTGCTTCCCGGTTGCCAGGTGAAGAAAGCCAGGCATCTATGGATTGCAATAGCGGCGGCAGCGTTGCCCGGTCGTAAGCCACGATGGCAATTGCCTGATGGCGGACGCAGAGCGCTGCGACCTGCTCGGCCGGAAGGAGATCCGCCTTGTTGAAGACAAGTTGGCGTGGCAGGTGCGAAAGCCCCAGTTGCGCCAGGATGTCCTCCACGGCGGCGATGCGCCGTTCGTAGTCGGGAGCAGCAATGTCCACCAGGTGCAGGAGCAAATCGGAAGTTTCGATTTCTTCGAGCGTCGCCTTGAAAGCTGCCATCAGCGTGGGTGGCAGGTCCCGGATGAACCCGACGGTATCGTTGATAATGATGTCGCGGTCGCGCGGCAGGCGGAGCCGGCGGCTTGTGGGGTCGAGGGTGGCAAACATGCGGCGCTCGGCCACGACCTCACTGGAGGTCAACGTGTTGAGCAGGGTGGACTTTCCGGCGTTGGTGTAGCCGACGATGGAAACCACTGGCAACTGCTGCCGGTCACGTTGCGCACGGCGTGTCTGGCGTTGGCTGCGCAGGCTCGTGATGAGTTTTTCCAGGTCGGCAATCCGGTCGCGGGCCCGGCGGCGGTCCACTTCGAGTTTCGTCTCGCCGGGCCCACGGGCGCCGATGCCGCCAGCCAGTCGGGACATATCCGCCCCGTGTCCGGCCAGACGCGGCAACAGGTATTTGAGCTGCGCCAGTTCGACCTGAACTTTCCCTTCGCGGCTGCGGGCGCGCTGGGCGAAGATGTCCAGAATGAGCTGGGTGCGGTCGAGAATCTTCAGGTCGGTTGCCGCTTCGATGGTCCGTACCTGCGCCGGGGACAAGTCCTGGTCAAAGAGCAGGACATCGGCCGCATGCTGGAGGCTGCGGATGATGACTTCCTGCAACTTGCCTTTGCCAAGCAGGGTTTTGGGGTCAAGTTCGCGTCGCCGCTGGATGAGTTTGTCCACCACGACCAAATCGCACGATTCCGCCAGTTCGACGAGTTCTTCCATGGAGGCTTCGGCGTCTGCCAGTGCCCCGGTTGTGACCACAACCAGCATGGCGCGGTCCCGCAGGTCACGCGCGTCCCGCAGCCGCCGGGTGCGGGCAAACTCAGCTTCGAGATATTCGATAAGGTCGAGGAAATCCACCTGGAGCTGACTCGGATGCACTTTGTCCAAGTAGGCCCAAGGTTCTGCTGTATCGTCCGTGACAGCATCGGTGGCGGGGAGAAGATGGGCGGCGTGAATCCAGTTTGGCAGGCCGTTGTCGCCGACGCTGATGACGCCCATGAGATCGAGACGCAGCAATGCCAGGTCGTTGAGGTCGTCGCGGGTCAGCCCCGGCCCGGAAAGCTGCGTGTGCAGACACCGCAACCCGCGAAAACGCCCCTGCCCAACGCGCACCCGCTTGAGATCGGGAATGACGATGCCGCCAGCGTCGCCGACCATGACACATTCAACCTGTCCGTGCCGGCTGATGAGCACGCCGACCTGCCGCCGGATTTCAGCCGAAAGTTCCGTCATCTGCCGCGCCAACTCCGGAGTGATGATGTCCCGTGGCGGAACCCGGCGCGCAAGCAGGCGTTCGAGCCGCTTGACCTGACTGGATTTGAGACCTTGTGTGTTACCTTCGACCTTGGAAATAGGCATCCCTCACATTTCAGCCATTGCGTGACCCGCTATGGTCCGGCACGCCAACGGCAGGATGGTTGACTTGGTTTCAGCATACGCACGCCCGGAAAAGATGCAACGGGGCGGTTCCCAGCCCACAGGCCTGGAAGGCACCGGCGCAGGTTGGGAAGCCTCCGGTTCGGAACCGCACCGGCTGGAAGTCGTCACCTGCTCGCACAGCCTGACGTTCATTCCCACCTACAGTTGTCTTTTTGCCTGTGGCTACTGCGCTTTCGCGCGCCCGACACCGCTGGCTTCCCTCGAAGAAGCGGCGAGCTGTTTTGTTCGCGGAAAACAGGCTGGTTGTCATGAAGTGCTTATTATGAGCGGCGAAGGCGTCATGGTCTTTCCGCGCCTGCGGGCAACATTGGCTGCCTGGGGTTTCCGGGACTACCACGACTATCTGGCCGCCGTGTGCCGGCTGGCGCTCGAACAGGGTTTGCTGCCGCACATCAACATCGGCAATCAGACAGAGGAAGAATTCCGCCGTCTGCGCCCGGTTTGTGTTTCGATGGGCATGATGCTGGAAACAACCAGCCGGGAGCTTCTCCGGCAGCCAGCCCATCAGCATGCGCCAGGAAAGGCACCCCACCTGCGGCTGGCGACACTGGCTGCGGCCGGACGGGCGCAGGTGCCGTTTACGACGGGTCTGCTCATCGGCATCGGTGAAACACCGGCCGACCGCGAAGCCTCGCTGGAGGCGATTGCCGAACTGCATCACCAGTACGGACACATTCAGGAGGTCATCCTTCAGCCGTTCGTTCCCCATCCGGGAACGGCCATGGCGGATTGGACGGGGCCGGACGTTCCAACGCTGGCCGCCGTCGTACGGTTGGCGCGCGCCATACTGCCGTCGGACGTGGTGATCCAGATTCCGCCCAACCTCGTGCCAGAGGCTGCCGACCGTCGGGAACTGGTGCTGGCCGGAGCGCGTGACCTGGGCGGTATTTCGCCGGAACCGGACCAGATCAACCCGGATGCCCCCTGGCTGGCTCCGGCGCGCTATGCGGCCGAACTGGCGGCGTGGGGTTTTGTACTGCGTCCGCGTCTGGCGGTGTATCCCCGGTTTCAAACCCGTGCCTGGCTGGATACGGCTGTTTATGACCTCGTGCGCTCCAAACAGGCGGAACTGGATGCCTTGGGTGCAATTGCGCCGGTTCCGGCAGTTGGCGCGCCCGGATTTCAAACCTGCCGGACGCACACCCCGCGTGCGCGCAGGTAGGCTTTGGCTTCGGCGATGGTGTGCTGCCCGAAGTGAAAAATGGAAGCGGCCAGCGCAGCGCTGGCCCCGCCGACGGTCAAACCGGCATGCAGGTGTTCAAGCGTCCCCACGCCGCCTGAAGCAATGACCGGAATGGACACCGCGGCGGCCACCTGCGCGGTGAGTTCGAGATCGTAGCCGTCCTGTGTGCCGTCGCGGTCCATACTGGTCAGCAGGATTTCGCCGGCGCCCAGCCGTTCGGCTTCGATGGCCCAGGCAATGGCGTCTTTGCCCGTCGGAGTACGTCCGCCGTGCAGAAAGACTTCCCAGCGTGGCGGGTTTGTCTCCGGGATGCGCCGGGCATCAATGGCGACGACGATGCACTGGCTGCCGAATTTCAGCGCGCCTTCGGCAATGAGCTGTGGTTGCTGGACGGCGGCCGTGTTGATGGAAATCTTGTCGGCGCCGGCGAGGAGAATGGCGCGCATGTCGTCCACGGTACGGATGCCGCCGCCGACCGTGAAGGGAATGAACACGGCATCAGCCACGGCGCGTACCATCTGGGTGACAATCGCCCGGCGGTCGGATGAGGCGGTGATGTCGAGAAAAACGAGTTCGTCCGCGCCTTCGGCATCGTAGCGCCGCGCTTGGGCAACAGGGTCGCCGGCGTCCACGAGGTCAAGAAAGCGGACGCCTTTGACAACGCGCCCGGCGTTGACATCGAGGCAGGGAATGATGCGCTTGGCCAGCATCGTGATGTTTCAGGTCCTTGGCTTTGGACTCATCCAAGTTGTGTGTTCAAGCCGCAGACCGGGCAGAACACGTCGCTTTTCGAGATGACCGCATCGCAGTTGGGGCAACGAAGCCCCGTTTCTGCCGGCAACGGTGGCGGCAGGGCTGATCTGGCCGCCGGCCGGTCCATCGGATGCCCACACTGGTAACAGAACCGCGCCTGGGGATCGACCTGTCCGGCACCACAGGCCGGACAGACCGGCAGCACCACCGCGCCACCCGTCGGCGGCGGGCCGGGGCTGTCCGCCGGAGACCACGCCCGGCCCGGCACGTCATCGGGCGGCGTCGGACGCATCCAGTAACTCCCATCCAGCAGGGACGCATAGGCACCGGTTTCCGCCCACTGCTTGATTTCCCTGGCGCGGACGGCCGGGAAAGCATGCGTGCGCCGGTACACCTGCAGGAACTTGTACACCCGGCTGAGCAGGTCGCGGTCGAGTTCTTCGTAGGCATCGGCCTGACGCAGGAATTCCTCGACGTTGAGCTGGTCAAAAACCGCCCGACTCCCCCCGGCCAGCTTCAGCAGCAGCGTCAGGTAGGTGTCCAGGTCCTGGACCACGAGCAGCCCCGCCCGGTCACATGAAAGTTCGGCCTTGCGGTCCCATTCGTAAAGCGCCAGCAAAAGGCCTGTCCCCACGAGTGAACCAAGCCCAAAGGTCGCTTCCCCAATCCGCTCGATGATGATCGAAAGGAAGTTGGCCATCATCTTGTACAGCACATGGCCGCACTTGATATGGCCCAGTTCGTGGGCAATGACGCCAAGCAGCTCATCCTCCGACAGGAAATCCACCAGCCCGGACTGAAGAACGATGAACGGCTGTTCCGTTCCAAACGTGTAGGCGTTGAGGATGGGGTCCTGGTCGAGATACAGCTCTGGTTCCGGCAGGGCCAGAATGGCACAGGCTTCGCGGAGCAGATCGTGAATGCGCTTGCACTGACGGGGCGTGACGCGCACGTTGTCGGCGATGTTCGTCACCCGAAACCAGCGCTCCCAGCCGTATTCATTGAGTTTGCGAATGATGAAATCCAGACCGCGCGCCTGCTTGACAGCATCCAGAGCCGCCACATCCAGTGGGTGCTGAAAGTCGGCTGCCCGCAGTTTGGGCAAACGGATGCGTTCCCGTCGTGGCGCTGTCATGGTCGGCCTCGCTGTGAAATGGCTGCCCGTTGGGCAGACTGCCCGGCGAAGCGCCGTTGGCGCGTAACCTATAGCACAGGCTGCGCCAAAAACGACGGAGCGCCACCCATAGCAGGCGGCGCTCCATGCAAAGCGTATGTCCCTCGCTAGGGAAGGTTGGTCAAAGGCTGGCTACACGGCAGCTCGTGCTTGCCGTAAAATTTCTTCCATCCGGTCTTTCAGGTACAGCTTACGACGTTTGAGCAGGGCGGATTCTTCCAGTTCATCGGGGCGGGGATGGGGCAGCGCCAGAATTTCCTGTAAGCGGGCATCGGCGCGCTGGTGTTCACGGACGAGGCTGCGATACTCCGCATGGGTTTGGAACAGGTGTTGTTTGAGCGACTCCAACGTGGCAAGACTCATGGGTGTATTCTCCTTGGTGAGAACTGCATAGGACGATCGCGATGGTCATCGAAACCGGGACAGGGTGCAAACCAGCGAGGGACAAGAGAAGGTTTCGTGAAGCGGTGAGATTTCAAATGTATTACGCGGCATTTTTAAACGCAAGGGAGTGTCTGTGGTGATACGCTCCCTGTCGTCACGTACGTTGTGGCTGTCGCTGGGGCTGACTGCCCTGCTCGTGGCCGCGGCCGGGGTATGGTTCTGGTGGTCGGCCCGGCGCGCCGCCCAGGAAGTACGGCTGGCGGCGGCCGCGGCCGGACAGCCGGACATCCGTTCGATGCCGCTCTCCACGCCGGATAGCAGCGGCGTCACACTCTGGCTCGATACTTCCGACATCCAATCGCTGGTTGAGTTTCGCGGGCAGCTCTACGCCGCAACCAACGGCGGGCTGCTGATTCTGGCCGCCGATGGCAGGGTGGTCCGCCAGCTTACGCCGGCTGACGGCCTGCCCGACCACGCCCTGACGGCGCTGGCCGTCTTTCGTGACCGGCTCTTTATCGGGACGCGCACGGCGGGCCTTCTCGAATACGACGGCACCAGGCTCGTCCGGCACGAGTTTCGCCGTCCGCCGGCCGTCCACGTCAGCCGGTTGCTGGCCACGCCGGACTACCTGATCATCGGGCTGCTCGACGGCGGCCTGTATGACTTCGACGGCAGCGTGTTCACCCAACGCTTTCAGCCGCCGCAGGCAACGCCCATGACCGGCATCACCGCGCTGCATGCCCAAGGGACGCGCCTGTACGTCGGCACACTGGCGCATGGGCTGTTCATCTGGCGGGAGGGCAGTGTGCAACACCTGCCTCCGGCAAGCGGGCTGCCCTCCCCCCACGTGACGGACTTTGCCTGGCATGAGGGGCATCTGTACGTGGCAACCGACGCCGGCATTGCGCGGCTGACGCGCGACGAACAGCTCGAACTGGTTTCGCGCCAGGCAAATGTCTGCTCGCTGGCCGTGCATCAAGGCAAACTCTACGCCGGGCTGGTGGTCGGCGGCGTGGTCGAAGTCCAGCCGATGACAGAAGCCATGTTGCGCGCCGCGCGTCTGTCTCCCGCCCCGGCGTCAGTGAAGGCACCCCGTCAGGTCAGGTTGGCTGTTGTCGGTGAACGGCTGCTGGCGCTTACGCCGGATGGTGTGCAGGTGGTGTCCCCCAAAGCCAATGGCGGTTTTGAATGGGAGCGGTTTGACCGTCCGGGAAGTCCGGGGCAACGTCTGAAGTCCGGCCATGTGACCAGCCTGGCCTTTGATGCCACTGGACGGCTCTGGGTCGGCACATTCGAGCAGGGGCTGGACATTCTGGACCCCGAAACCGGCGATGTGCTGCGCCACGTGCAGGATGAGACTGTGCGCGAAATCAACCACTTGTGCGCCACGTCGCGCCTGTCGCCGATGCTGGCGGCAACCTCGCAGGGAATTGTGGCTTTTGAGTCCAACGGCCGCGTGGTACGGCGCTACGATACCGCCTCGTCCATGCTGATCGGCAATGCCGTCTCACACCTGTGTCCGGTCAATAGCGGAAGCGGCCCGGCGGCGCTGGCCGTGGCCACCGCCAAGGGCCTGACCCTCTGGCAGGATGGCATCGGCCGCAGCCTCACGGCCTTTCACGGACTTCCGAGCAACTACCTGTACTGCTGCGCCATGCATGATGGCCGGCTCTACGTTGGGACGCTCGGCGGACTGGCGGAACTCGACGGGCTGCGCGTGGTGCGGACGTGGCGCACCGACAACGCCGAACTGCCGGCCAACTGGATTAGCGCCCTTCTGAGTGTGGATGGCCTGCTCTACATCGGGACCTACGGCGGTGGCGTCTGCGCCCTGCAGCCAAATGGCGACATGGTGCGCTTTCCTGAAACGAAAGGCATCGAAGTCAACCTCAACGCCATGGTGACGGATGGCGAGCGGCTGTACGTCGGAACACTCGACCGTGGTCTGCTGGTGTATAACCTGCGGCGGCGGCAATGGCATATCTGGCAGAGCGGGCTGCCTTCGGCCAACGTCACGGCGCTGGCGGTTCGTCCCGACGCCCTGTTTGTGGGGACGACCGGCGGCCTGGCCCGCATTGAAAAGTATCGTTTTGAGTAGGCGGCTGTGCGTGGCAGCCGCCCTGTACCGGATGGAGAAAACGACCGATGCGCGCTTTTCTGGCCCTTGCGCCTGACCCTGCCGCCCAGACCGTGCTGTGCCGTTACCAACGGCGGCTGGCGCAGGCTTCGTGGGCGCACCAGGTGAAATGGGTGGTGGAAACCAACCTGCACCTGACGATTCGCTTTCTGGGCGAGGTGACGCCAGCGGTGCAGGCGGAGTTGGTCGGCCGGTTGGAAGCGGCACTGTCCCGACCCGGCGCGCCGGGGCGTCTGGAGCTGGAACTGACCGAGCCGCGCTGGTTTCCCTCGGCGCGGCAGCCCCGGACACTGGCCTGTCTTGTGCCGGAAACACCGCCGCTGATGGCGCTGGCGGCGCTGGCCGAAGCCAGCGCCCGCGATGCCGGACTGACCCCCGAAGAAAGACCTTTCCGCGCGCACATCACCCTGGGACGGATGCGCCCGACCCTGACCGTCTCCCCGAAACTGGATATTGCTCCGGCCCGAACCGGTTTCCGGGCCGATGCACTCGTGCTCTACCAGAGCACCCTGACGCCGGCAGGGCCCATCTACACCGAACAGCAACGCTTTCTGCTGGTCGGCCCGCGCCAGACATCTGACGACCCCTCTGAGGGGTGAGCGGTCAAAACGCCGCCAGAATGCCGGGGTGTCGCTGGCTGGACATCCCCGGCAGACAGGTTGTTCCGGTTGGGGAGTTCCGGTTCAGAGCGTGCCGCGCGCGGCCTGGTCGCGTTCGATGGCCTCGAACAGTGCCTTGAAATTGCCCTTGCCGAAACTTTCGCTGCCCTTGCGCTGGATGATCTCGAAAAACACCGTCGGCCGGTCCTGAACCGGCTTGGTGAAAATCTGAAGCAGGTAGCCCTGGTCATCCCGGTCAATGAGGATGTTGAGATCGCGCAGCACGGCGAGGTCTTCTTCGATGTTGCCGACCCGTTCCGTGATGGTGTCGTAGTAGGTTGCCGGGACGCTCTGCAACTCCACGCCGTTGTCCCGCAACCGGGACACGGCCCCGATGATGTCCGGCGTGGCAATGGCGATGTGCTGGACGCCGGGCGAGCCGTAAAAATCCACGTATTCCTCGATTTGAGACCGCTTTTTGCCTTCGGCCGGCTCGTTGATGGGCAGTTTGATGGCCAGGTTCGCGCTTGCCATCACCTTTGACCGCAGCGCCGTGTATTCCGTCGAGATGTCTTTCTCGTCGAAGTGCCGGAACTGGAAGAAGCCGAAAATGTCTTCGTAGAACTTCACCCACGTTTCCATCTGGTGCCAGCCGACGTTGGCCACCACGTGGTCAATGCGGTGGAGAAAGCCGGTGTGCGGGGCCTTGACCAGACGCGGCACAAAGCCGGGCAGGAATGGGCCGGTGTAGTCGTCGCGGCCGACGAAACGGTGGATCGTGTCGCCATAGGCGGCAATTTCGGCGATATGCGCGATGCCGTGGTCATCACGCAGCGTTTCCGGCGCGCGATGCGCCGTCGCGCCACGTTCGACGGCCCGGGTGAAGTCCCCGACGACATCCGGGGTGCGAAAAGCTACGGCCTGAACACCATCGCCGTGCCGGCGGACGTGTTCGGCAACCGGGTGGTCCGGGGTGAGCGCGCCGGTGACGACCAGGCGAATCGTCCCGTGCTGGAGGGCGTATGATACGCAATCGTGCACGCCGGTTTCGGGGCCGCGGTAGGCCACAATGTCGAAGCCAAACGCCGTACGGTAGAAATGGGCCGCCTGCTTCGCATTGCCGACGTAAAACTCAACGTGGTCGAAATCTGCCACGGCCAGCGGCGCGCGCTCGTGCCGGGTTGCTTCTTTGGGTGCAGACATAGAATGATAACCCCCTGGAGAACAGGTAAGAAAACGCACATTCGATTGTTGTCCGACCCGGCCTGATGTGCAAGGTTTTCCACGGCGCAAAGGCATCGGAATGGTTTCACGTCCGGGCGGTTCTCGTTTAGAGTTGTGGCCGCGGCCGTTATCACCAGGCCCGCCACAAGTGTTCCGACATGACGCACTCACGATTGACCCACGCCGTTCACGCGCTGATGCAGTCATACACCTTGCCGTCCGTGTTGCAGACCAACCACGGATCGCTTCCGTCACGCGACGCCATCATCAAAACCCTGCTTGACTTTCGGGAGCTGCTGCTTCCGGGGTACTACGGCATCGTGGCGCAGGCGGCCACACGGGAACGGGTCAGGGGGCTGGTGGAAGATATTGCCACTGAGTTACCGAAGCAGATTGCGCTGGCGCTGTGCCACGACCGGAAGCTGCCCAGGGAACGCTGTGCGGAATGTTCGGACTGCCAGGCGGAAGCCCAGGCCATTGTGTGGGACCTGCTCGACCGGCTGCCGGCGCTCCGGGAGATGCTGGCCGAGGATGTGGAAGCGGCGTACCTTGGCGACCCGGCCGCGCATGACCACGATGAAGTGATTTTGAGTTATCCATGTGTGCAGGCGATTCTGGTTCACCGCATCGCCCATGACCTGTTTACCCGTGGCGTGCCGCTCATTCCGCGCATCATGTCCGAGTATGTTCACGGGCGGACGGGGATTGACATCCATCCCGGCGCACAGATTGGCCGGCGGTTCTTCATTGACCATGGCACGGGCGTGGTGATTGGAGAGACGACGGTCATCGGCAACAACGTCAAGCTGTACCAAGGCGTGACCTTGGGCGCGCTGTCGTTTCCCAAGGATGCCAACGGCTCGCTGGTCCGCCACATCAAGCGGCATCCGACCATCGAGGACGATGTGGTGATCTACGCCGGGGCCACCATTCTGGGCGGCGAGACCGTCATTGGACGGGGCAGCGTCATTGGCGGTAATGTGTGGCTGACGCACTCCGTCGCGCCCTACAGCAAGGTTGTCATTGAGGAACCTCACATGCGGATTGTGACACGTACGGAAGCGGCACGCACGACCTGATCGGCGTGGCGGCCGGTCACGGGGCGCGGCCGGCCGCCTGGAGCAACAACATGCAAGCTGGTTTGACAACTGGATTTCCCGGGAAACTGTTTATCGTTGAAGGGATTGATGGTTCGGGCAAAAGCACGCAACTTGATCTGTTGCACAAGTGGCTGATTGCCGAAGGGTACTGCGTTTTTTTCAGCGCGTGGAACTCCTCGCCGCTCGTCAAAAAGACAACCAAGCTCGGCAAGGAAACCCATTCCCTTTCTCCGACCACGTTCAGTTTGATCCATGCGACGGACTTTGCCGACCGTACCGAGCGCGAGATTGTTCCTCCGCTCAAAGCCGGGGCGATTGTGCTGGCCGACCGCTACGTTTACACGGCCTTTGCACGGGATTCCGTCCGGGGTAACGACCGCAACTGGGTCCGCAAGGTCTATGGTTTTGCCGTTCCACCAACCATCGGGTTCTATTTTCGTGTACCGCTGGAAACGGCGCTGGACCGCATTCTGGTGGGGCGGCCGGAGCTGAAATACTACGAAGCCGGTCTCGACATGGGCTGGTCAGAGGACCCTTATGAGTCGTTCCGTATCTTTCAGGGCAAGATACTGGAGGAATACGAGCGACTCGTGGAGGAGTATAACCTGACGGTCATTGACGCCACGCTTCCCATCACCGAACAGCAGCGGATCGTGCGCAGTCTCGTCAAGCCACACCTGAAGGATGTTCTGCGCGATCCACAGTTTCGCCGTCGCCGGCGGTGAGTGGATGCCGTGGCGGCCGTCCTGCGACGGTCAACGTTGGAGTACCTTATGACAAAGGTTCAGTTTTTTGGCGCCGGACTTCCGGGCTTTCAGGAAAAAGACCTGCCGGGCCGCCTGATCGTTCTCGAAGGCACGGATGGCGTCGGGCGCTCGACCCAGATTGCCCTGCTCAAAACCTGGCTCGAATCCTCCGGGTTTGCCGTCCTGGACACCGGACTGACGCGCTCGCTGCTTGCCGGGCGCGGCCTCAAAAAAGCCAAGGAAGGTCACACCCTTGGCGCCAGGACCATGGACCTGTTTTATGCGACCGACCTGGCCGACCGTCTGGAAAACCAGATGATTCCGGCGCTGCGGGCGGGGTTCATCGTCCTGACCGACCGCTATGTGTATTCACTGATGGCGCGTGCCATTGTGCGCGGCGCGGCACTGGACTGGATTCAGAGCGTCTATGGTTTTGCCCTCAAGCCGGATGCGGTGTTCTATCTGAAGATTGACCTGGCGCATCTCATTCCACGGGTGCTGACGAGTACCGGCTTTGATTACTGGGAATCCGGGATGGATTTTCTGCCGGGCGATGACATGTATGACTGCTTCGTGCAGTACCAGACCCGGCTGCTGGCAACCTTCGATCAACTGGCGCGGCAGTATGACTTTGAGACGGTGGACGCGACCCAGACCGTCAACAAGGTGTTCAGCGTGTTGCAGCGCAAGATTCGGAGGGTACTGCCCAAGGTCGCCCCGGTTGTAGAGATACCGGCGGCTTTGAATCCGCCTTCCAAAGCCGGTGTTGCTGCGGCTGAAGCCGATCTGGAAGGTCGGCGCGAAGCTATCGTGTCGCTAAGTGAAGTCGAAGCCAGCAAGCTGAAAGGCATTACCGGAGCAGCGGCGGCTGACAACCACAAACCGTCGGCGGCGCGGCGCAGAACAGCGAAGAAATCCTGACGGGTTCCAATCCGGCGGTGTGGCGGAGGGCCAGGCGTCACTGAGGGGGTGATTCCGCGACCGGTGTCGCCACCAACCGAAAGCCGATGTTGCTGTCGCGTGCTTGGGGCAATTCTTTGCGCCCGCCCCTCGGACTGCACTGCTCTGCAGGGCTGTCATAGGCACCGCCGCGGATGAATCCGCCGGCACACCACTCCCAGACATTGCCAAACATGTCGTGCAGGCCAAACCCGTTGGCCTGTTTGCCGCCGACGGGACGGGGCCGCCCGCCCGAATTGGGCTGGTACCAGGCCACGGCGTCGAGACCAGGTGAACCGCTGCCCCGGGCGGCAAATTCCCACTCCTCGACGGTTGGCAGGCGGTACCGGAAGGAGTTGTTGCGTTCCAACTGGTTGAGCATCTCGATAAACTGCAAGACATCCTCCAGCGAAACGCGGTTGACCGGCACGGTGTCGCCCCGTTGGTAACTGGGGTTGTTGCCCATCACGGCGTACCACTGCTGCTGGGTGACTTCATACTTGCTGAAGTACAGGACCTGCCCGTTGAAGCGAAGTGGAATCATTTCCATGCCCAGGGTGTTGACCAGGGGACGGGAGGCCGGCGGCAATGGCACATTGGCCGGCTGCGTGGCTGGACTTGCTGGTGTTGCGGGGTTGGCTGGCTGCGTAGTGGAAGTTGCCGGTGTCGTCGAGGCGGACGGGCGTGTGGCAGGAGATGGTTTGCGAACGGGCTTGCGCCTGACCGGCTCTTTCCTGACCGGTTCTTTCCTGAAAGGGTTGTCGCCCTGTCCCCAAGCCCGGATGGTGAAGCCCAGATCGAGTCCCAGACTGAAACTGACACCAAATACGCAGGTAAGTACCCTGGTTACGGGATGGGTGATACACCATCGGGCAGGCATGGGCTGTGGAGTTTTTAGGGCATCAGTTCATTGGTTTTTGGACGGTGGCAGTTCGACATCCCGCGCGCAGCGAAAACCCAGCGCCGGGTCGCGTGTATCGGGTGGCACCTGCGTGCGCTTCGTCGCCGCCGCATACTTGCCTGAGAGCGAAAAACTGCCGCCGCGCACGATTTTGGTACCTGGCACTAATTTGCGGGTGCTTCCCGGGTAGAGCGTATCATCAGAGGCCGTCCATTCAGCGACATTTCCTGCCAGGTCACACACACCCTCCGGCGTCGCACCAGCCGGGAAACTGCCGACCGGTTCCGTATGCCCCACGTTGGTCTCGGCCGAGTTGAGCAGCCAGCGGTTGAACTCATTCCCCCAGGGGTAGCGGCGGCCTTCGGTTCCACGAGCCGCAAATTCCCACTCGGCTTCTGTCGGCAGGCGTTTTCCGGCCCAAGCGGCATAGGCCCGGGCATCTTCCCAGGAAACATTGCCTACCGGGTGGTTATCCTTGCCCTTCGGATACGTGCCGTTTTTCCAGCCCGGTGGTGCCGGGTGTCCCGTGGCTTTGACAAAGGCAGCGTAGGCGGCATTGGTCACTTCATATTTGTCAATGAAGAAAGGACTGACAATGACCTCGTGGGCGGGGACTTCAGAGGGCTTAGCCGGGTCTTCCGCGCTCGGGCTGCCCATCCGAAAAACGCCACCTGGAATCAGAACCATATCGGGGGGAGCCTGGGACGGGCGTGCTGTCTTCCCCTCTGACTCGTCCCTGGTTGATTTGGATGACGCCGTGGATTGATTCAATGCCGGGGTAAACATCCGCCACATCAGCAGTCCGGCGCCAACGAACAGAACCAGGGCCAGGCTGATGCTCACCAGCGATAAAACAAGTCGGGTGGATACCGGGGACGGTATAGGGCCGGCCTGTTCCGGCTGGCGGGCGGATGGTTGTCCCCGGTGGGTCGGTGGAATGGAGGGGTTGTTGGAAGGGGATGACGGCACGGACACCAGCGGTATCGTCGGCGAGTCCGGGGATCCACCTGCCGGTTGGGTTGCCGAAAGTTGTGTAAAAGGCAGGGGGTCTGTGGCCCGGCTGACGTTGGCATTCGTGCTTCGGCTGGGTGCCAGCCAGTCATTTGCCTCCGATGCCGGCAGACGAAGTGTTTGGATAATCGCCAGCGCAAACGCCCGAGCCGATGAAAACCGTTTCTGCGGGTCGTATCGGATGGCCCGGTCCAGAAGGTCGGCCAGCGCCGGGGAAATCTGTGGGGCCCTGCTGCGCCAGTCGAGTTCCAGGCTACCTTGGTTTGCAAGGGAATGTGGATGCTGGCCGGTGGCATAGGTAATGGCGGTCATGGCCAAGGCGTAGAGGTCGCTGGCAAAGGTGGGCCGTCCGACCACCTGCTCCGGCGGCATATACCCTATCGTCCCGGTCTGCATGGTGTAACCATCCGTGTGGGTCACTTCCTTGACCACACCGAAGTCAATGAGAACGACCTGCCCTGTGGTGCGGCGCAGCATAATGTTGTCCGGCTTGATGTCGCGGTGAATGATCGGGGGCTTTCTCGTGTGGATGTAGTCCAGCACCCGGAGCGCCCCCAGGAGCAGATGCACCGTGGCGGCTTCCGTCTGGGGCCCTTCACGTTTCAGCTTTTGCGTGAGGGTCTCACCGTCAATCCATTCCTGAACCAGGTAATGGCGCTCGTTCTCGCTGAAGTAGTCATACAGTTCGGGAATGCCCCCCTGCGAGTCGCGCCCTAGCCTTTCCAGCAGGATGGCTTCCTTTGCGAAGCGATTACGCACCTCATTGACCATCTTTGGGTCGCCGCTCCAGATCAGTTCCTTGACAACACACTTCCGGTTCAAGTGCGTGTCTGTGGCCAGATACGTTATCCCGAACGCACCCTGGCCGAGTCCCCCATCCAGACGATACCGGTTTTGGAGAAGCTCCATGATGCTCTACCTCGCCGCACGTTGCGCCTTGTGCCAAGTCTCAGGTTTGCCTTCGCTTTTACAACGCGAAAAGCAAAACGGCAAGCAGCGCGCCGCACAGCGTGCAGACGAAGTTGACGGCTTCGTTGTCCAGGTAGCCGGCGTTTTCGGCCGTAGCGCCGAGCAGGCTGTCCATCAGGTTGCCGCCCATGCCCCCGATGGCAATGCACCAGACCGCCCGGTGCAGATTGGCATCGGCGGCAGCGTAGGCCAGCGCGCCAAAGGCAATGGCCGTGAGCAACCCGGCCAGCAGACCAATGACGGACACCGCGCCGTTGTCACCAATCCGGGCGCGCCGCCAGGTCGTGATCGAGTAGGGCACGCCGCCATAGACCCGGCCGATTTCTCCGGCCACGGTGTCTGAAGCCGCCGCCGCAAATGAGCCAAGGACGGCAACCGTAAAGAGTCCGGCGTGGGGGGTCAGGACGACCAGGGGGGCACACAAGGCCGCAACGCCGGCATTGGCGACGGCATTGCGCCAGGTACGGATTTCCTGCGCCGTACGCTTGGCGCGCTTCTTCTCATAGCCGATTTTCGAGGCGACTGTGCCGACAATGAAAAACGCCATGAGTCCGCCCACTCCCAGCCAGCCCAGCGTTGCATAGAGGATCAGCGCAAAGCCGGCGCCGGTGAGCGCCCCCGACCAGTCCACGGATTTCGTCGCGCGGGCGACAAGCCCCAGAACGACGGCCAGCGCCAAGGCCAAGGGCAGCCGGGCAAGGACGCCGGCCTGGGCGGCCTGCCAGGCCGTCCAGTCGAGTTGGGTGGCCAGGAACAGCACGCCAGCCGCCGAACCGGCCACGAGGGGATTGTCGCAGATGTCATAGGGCAGCGACTCCAGCAGCGCTGCCACGCCAGCGGCCGCCAGAATGACCAGGGCGAGTCCCAGTGGCGTGAAGGGATGGCCGCCTACCACGAGCACTGTGACGAGTGTGCCCAGCCATCCGAACAGGATGAATCCCAGTGTTCCGAAGAGGCTTTTCCGTGGATTCCACCACAGCTTCGGGCCGCGGATGCCCTGCCCACAGACCACCGCCATGCCATCCCCGTACGCCATCATGGCCCAGCCGCCGGCCACAACCCACAGGTCCTTCGGAAAGATCAGGGTGAGCACCACTACCGCTGCCGGGTAGGCGATGACGCCCACTGAGTAACCCTGCGCCTGCTCATGCGGGCGGAGCAGGCTGGGCATCCACTTGGGGAGTACCCAGGCCAGAGCCAACCCGGACAGCCCCATCAACAGGGTTTGCCAGAACGAAACGACGGCCAGGGCGAAAATCCCCATACCGACATGCACCAGCCGCCGGCGCATCTCCGAGCTGTCCGCTGCGCCAGCCAGCGACGCTGCACGCCAGGCGGGATCGAAGACTTCCATGACGCATACTCACTTCAAAAGGAAAAGGCAGGGGACGCCAGTGCCACCTGCCTTCAACCTACTGAACTCGTACCGGTCGGGCAAACCTTTGTACAGGCGTTGCCCCCGGTAAGGAAAAGCCTCAGTTGAGAAACATAAGCATTTTGACGAAGAGCTTTGGCACGTAGTTACCAAAAGCCCCGATCAGGCAAATTGCCAGCAAAACCCCAAACCACGCCCAGGCAACCTTGCTGATGTCTTCCATGGCGACTCCCTCCATGACTTGCAATGTTCAAGTGTGGGACGCTTGTTGAACCCATGCTAACACAGTCCATCCGTAGGAAAGACGCCCTTTTTGCCGGACACTTGTGTTACAAGACAGTCCGGCCCGCAGGGCATTTCCCGGTGGCCGCACCTTGGACCAAAATGGAAAACTGTCAATGACAACTGCAAATCTGACCGGAAAGACGCTGTTCATTACCGGTGCCAGCCGTGGCATCGGGTTGGCTATTGCCCTCCGGGCTGCGCGCGATGGCGCCCGCATCGCCATTGCCGCCAAAACGGCCGAACCTCACCCGAAGCTGCCCGGAACTGTCTATACGGCAGCAGCGGAAATTGAAGCCGCCGGCGGGAAAGCCCTGCCGCTTGTCGTGGACATTCAGGACGAAAACCAGGTGGCCGCAGCCGTGGCGCAGACGGTCGAAACCTTCGGCGGCATTGATATTCTGGTCAACAACGCCAGCGCCATCAGCCTGACCCCGACGCTGCAAACGCCCATGAAGCGGTATGACCTGATGCACCGGATCAACACCCGTGGCACGTTCGTCTGCTCGCAGGCGTGTCTGCCGCACCTGTTCAAGGCGGACAATCCGCATATCCTCAACATCTCACCGCCGCTCAACATGGAAGCCCGGTGGTTTGCCCCGCACGTGGCCTACACCATGGCCAAGTACGGGATGAGTATGTGCGTGCTGGGCATGGCCGAGGAGTTTCGTGAACAGGGCGTGGCGGTCAATGCGCTGTGGCCGCGCACAGCGATTGCTACGGCTGCCGTCCGCAACCTGCTCGGTGGCGACGAGACGATTCGGCGCTGCCGGAAGCCGGAAATCATGGCCGATGCCGCCTATGCCATTCTGACCCAGCCGAGCCGCGCCTGCACGGGCAACTTCTTCATTGACGAAGACGTTTTGCGGAGCGCTGGCGTTACCGACTTCACGCCCTACGCCGTAGATGCTTCAGCCGAGCTGCTGCCGGACTTTTTCATCTGAACTCGATTGCTTGGATACTAACCATGCTTCGCCTGACGATTCGCCAAGTCATCTGGTTGGTCATTGCAGCTTCCATTATTGGCGGCGGTGGCATTACAGTTGCTGCCTACTTCACCGCCAAATGGCTCGATGCCCGGCAGACACCGCCGCCCCTGCCTTCCACGGTCAATTCCGGCTCCGAGCCGCTGCCGGAGGCGTCCGCCCCGCAGCTTGAAGCGGATGAGCGCAACAACATCAGCGTGTACGAGCGGGTCAGCCCCGGCGTGGTCAACATCAACACGACCTCGTTTGTCGAAGACTTCTTTTTTGGGGCCTATCCTCAGCAGGGAAGCGGGTCGGGTTCGATCATTGATACCAAAGGTCATATCCTGACCAACTACCACGTCATCGAGGGGGCCAGCCGGCTGGATGTCACCCTGGCAGACAACACTTCCTACCCGGCAACGGTCGTTGGAGCGGACCCGGACAATGACCTGGCCATCATCCGCATCCAGGCACCGCCGGAGCGCCTGCGCGTCGTGCCGCTAGGGTCGTCACGTAATTTGAAAGTCGGCCAGAAGGTGCTGGCCATTGGCAATCCGTTTGGGCTGAACCTGACCCTCACCTCGGGCATTATCAGCGCCCTGGGACGGCCGCTCCGCAGTGAGAATGGACGCACCATCGAGAATGTCATCCAAACGGATGCGTCCATCAATCCCGGCAACTCCGGCGGGCCGCTGCTCAACTCAGCCGGCGAGATGATTGGCATCAATACGGCAATTTATTCCCCGCGCGGAGGCAGCGTCGGCATCGGTTTTGCCGTTCCGGTAGATATTGCCAAGCAGATTATCCCCGACCTGCTCGAATATGGCCGGGTACGCCGTCCGTGGTTGGGGATTACCGGAACGTATCAGCTCAACGCCCGGCTGGCGCAGCGGCTGAACCTGCCGGTCAGTGAGGGGCTGATTCTGACAGGCCTGGCACCGCGCGGCCCGGCCGCACAGGCGGGCCTGTATGCCAGTGACCGGGTCATCCAGCGGGGCGGACAGATCATCGTTGGGGATGTGCTGGTCAAAGTGGGTGACGTACCCATCAGGTCCAATGAGGATTTGTACCGTTCGCTCCGGGAGAGAAAAATTGGCGAAACTATCCCCGTGACCATCGTGCGCACCGGGCAGACACTGACGGTCAATGTGACGTTGCAGGAGAGGCCGTACGGATAGAGCGCCAGTTCAGGAAGCGCTGCCGGAAAAGCACAGCGGACCGAAAAAAGGCGATGTCAACGGCTGTGTTGCCGTGACATCGCCCGTGTGATGCGTTCATGGAACGTCGTGGGCCTTTCGCTAGGGGTGAAGTGGTGAACCCGGCTCGTTGGTGGCTGCCTTCAGCCTGTCTGGTCTCCCGTGTTTCAAGGCGAAAGGTTCAGGCCGCGGTTGGCGGCACGTACTTGACGGCTGGTTTGGTACAGGCTGGTGCCGCGACTGGCGGCGTGACCTGGGCCGTGACCTGGGCGCGGACGAAGCAATCCCGGCAGAGCACCGGGCGCCCCTGCGTTGGTAAAAATGGCACGGTCGTCTGGATACCGCACTCCGCACATTCCACTTCGACCTGGATGCGCGGACGACTCCCATCCGTCGCCATCATGCTGAGCAGTTGATTGAAACGCTCATTCTTGCGTGTTTTGCACGGCTTGCACCGCTTGGGTGCATTTTTCAAACCCTTGTCAAAGAAAAATTGTTGCTCGCCAGCGGTGAAGACGAAAGGCGCGCCACACTCGACACAGTTGAGGTGGATGTCTTCAAACACCGGCGTAAGTGCTTTGTCCTCAGCTTCCATGATCCAGTTGCTCCTTCGTGCGTGTCTCCCTCCTGCCGCAAGATGCGGGGCGCGGGTGGTTTTACCCTGACCGATACTGCTGCGTGTTCCACCGCACGTTCTTCAGCAGCCTCCGGCGCTGTGAAAAGAGACAACCCTCCGCTGCCGCGACCGGTTGGTGGTGCGTTCCCCTTGCTCACCCTTGGATGAATCTGTGAAATCTTTTCTGGACAGAGAGTTATCTATTGAAGGCTAAAGTAAGTGTCAAGCCCTCTTTTGCGCTCACATCCGGCAGCGAAGCGGTGCATCCAAGGCAAATTGTTGAGAGACTTTGAGTTATCTCCATCTATAGATTGAAATCTTTTTTTTTGTTCGGTTTAGTAGGTAAGAGTTAGTGTGGCTTCTCACCGGTTGTTTACAGTCCCCTGTGGAAGCTTTGTGGAACCTGCGAGTGGCGAGCGGTGAGTGGTAGCGAGTGGTAGGGGCAGTTCCCGGAACTGCCCGTACGGCTTGAACGCGCCAGCTTCGGGTGGATGAAGAACAGCGGATACACTGGCGCTGCACGGGTTTGTCTTGACACCTTGCAGGAGGGACAACAAGATGCGTGCGCATCAAAGGACGGTTTCTGTGTTTTACCCAAAGGGCAGCATCCTAACCGGTGGCTGCTGGCTTGATTACCTTGGCTGAAGCCGTCGGTTGATGCCGGTTGCGCGGTGCTCACCAGGTGGCAACGGGTGCAACCAAAGCTTGTTACCCGAAGTCAGAAACTCATACCGGGGAATCACTAAAACCCACACAGGAGAAACACAGGACTCATGAAGCCCATCAAACACGCTGAGAAGGCGTTGTCAAAGCTCGCAGGAGGGCTGTTTGAAGCCATACAGTCAGTCAACAAGTACCGCCCAGCCCCTTCCTTCACCCCCAAGTGGTCTGACAAGCCCATGCTCAAGTCGTGGCAGAAAACCAAGCCGACGCTCGGCTGGCCACGGACAACCGACTCGCTCTGCCCGAAGTGTGTCAAGGAGGCGCGCGAGAAAATTCTGAGCGGTGAGGTGGATTACACCATTCTCATCAATGAGCGAGTGGGGGAAATCAAGGCCCAGATCGTCAAGCGCCACAACCCGGAGACCGGGCGGGACGAAGTCTGGATGGAGAAAGAATGCCCAATTCATGGCCGCTTTGAGGACCTGATGGCCATTGACGCCAATTTTCTGGCTCATATCGAATCGCAGTTTCCGGGACGTGACATTGACGCCCACAACGACGCCGGGCTGCACAACCACGGCACAAGTTCCATCAAGCACGGACGCGGTTCCGTACTGACCATTGACCTGACCAACCGCTGCAACATGATGTGCGACCCGTGCTTTATGGACGCCAACCAGGTTGGCTTTGTCCATGAACTGTCCCTGGAGGAAGTCAAGGAAATTCTCGACAACGCCATCCGCATCAAGCCACGGCGGCAGATGTCGGTGCAGTTTTCCGGCGGCGAGCCAACCTTGTCGCCTCACTTCTTTGAGGCCATCCGGTATGCCCGTGAGTTGGGGTACAACAGCGTCCAGTGCGCCACCAACGGCATCGAGTTTGCCAAAAGCAAGGAGTTCTGCCGCAAGGCGGCCGAAGCCGGCCTGCGGTATGTCTATCTCCAGTTCGACGGCATCGGCAACGACGCCAACAGCCACCGGCAGGTGGGGAACCTGTTTGATGTGAAGCTCCGGGCAATTGAAAACCTGCACGAAGCCGGCGTGGAAATCGTGCTCGTCGTCACGCTGGTCAACGGTGTCACCAACGATCAGGTGGCCCCGGTGATTCGTTTCGCGCTGGACAATCCCAAGAAAATTGCCTTCATCTCCTTCCAGCCGGTTTCCTTTACCGGACGCGACGAGGACATCACCGACGAGCGGCGGCTGCGCCAGCGCTACACGCTTTCGCACCTGGCCTACGATGTCAAAGAACAGGTTGGCATCACGGAACCAACCCGCGACTGGTTTCCCATCTCCGTCATGAGCACGATTGCCGACTTTGCCGATCTGGCCCATGGACCGGAAGCCCAGTTCGGTCATCTGAGCTGCGGCTGCCATCCCAACTGCGGCGTTGGGACGGCCGTGATGATTGACAAGGAAACCAAAGAGATGGTGCCGGTGCCGGAGTTCATCAATGTGCCGCAGCTTCTCAAGGATATGCAGGCGATTACGGATGCCGGGCGGGGGCGTGTTTTCTCGTCGTTTATGATGGCCCTGTCGCTGCTGCGCAACTATGATCCCTACAAGTCGCCGACGCACTTCACACTCAAGGCTCTGCTGGAAAAATTTGACAAGTCGCTGGGCATTTCCGGGCGCGACTACGGCAGTGTCAAGGGCAACCGGACACGGGAAGATATTGAGAAGCGCCGGCGTGACCGGTGGAACTTCCTGTTCATCGCCGGCATGTGGTTCCAAGACCTGTTCAACTATGACTTCCGCCGGACCGAGATGTGCATCATCCCTTACGGCACTCAGGAAGGTGAGATTTCCTTCTGCGCCTACAACACGGGGGTTGGCTGGCGGAACATCATCGAGGATATGCACAAAAACGCCACGGTGGCGAAGTGGTACAAGGAGCACGGCAAGCACGAAATCTACGCCAAGGGGCGGAATGTCGAGCTGCCGGATGGGCCCTGCACCCTCAACGTCAATCCTGAAGACGCGGCGCGTGTGCGTCCACGTGACGGCGAAGTGCCGATGACCGCAGCCGAAGAAAAGCGGATGATGGAAAAACTTTTCCGCGAGAAAGTGCTCGGCATCAGGAACGGCGAGACCAAGCTCGTGCAGCTTGGGCGTGCCAAAAAGTCTGCAATCAACGGCGCTGGCGCGACCGCCAAGGGGGCTGTCAACGGGAACGGAGTAAGCGCCGTCGCCGCCGGGCAAGCATCTGCGCCCGTTGCGGCGGTCGCTACGGCAACTGGCAGCAACGGTCGCCCGGCTGCAAAGTAACTGCCGGCAGCCATACCATCCTTAGGAGACCGGGGCGGGGGACAGTCCTCCGCCCTTTTTCGTGCCCGTCATCATCTCCAGTTGGGGGCAGCAGGTTCACCGGCCGCCCGGCCCGCAAATGACGCCGAATGGGCAGCGTAAGTTTTCTAACACATTCAGAATCATATACTTGCAACGGAAAAAAGGCGGAAAGAAGACTCGTCGCCAGCGCCAACTCTGGGCTATAAGCAGCCCGTGCGCAGGGTATCTCCGCCCCTGTAGGACGCCCAAACCTGCACAGATTGGGGTTTTTGCAACGCATGTCTGAGGAAACCAAGCCGACACCAGATGCCGCGCCGCCGGCTTCCGAAGCAGGGGCCGTGCCGGATGCGGAACGTGAGGCCAAGATAGCCGCTGCCAAGGCCAAGGCGGCAGCGGCGAAAGCCGCCCGTGAAGCGGCGGCGGCAGCACCGCCGGAAGGCGAGTCCGCTGCTCCGGTCGCACCGGCCAAAGCTCCGGCGAAAGCCGCTGCCAAGGCCCCGGCCAAGGCTGCCGCAGCCAAGAAAGAGGCTGCGCCGGCCTATGCCGAGATCAAGGACGACGCCTTCATTGCGTCCCTGCGCGCGGCTTTTCAGGACGACATCAAGGAGGCCGTCACCAGCAATGGGCAGCAAATCCTGCGGGTAGTGCCGGAACGGGCGCGCGACCTGCTCTGGTATCTGCGCTACGACGCCTCCATCAAGTTCGACATGCTCACCGATGTCACGGCCGTTCACTATCCCGACCGCAAGGCCTTTGAGGTGGTCTATCAGTTGTATTCCATCGCGGAAAACCGGCGGCTGCGGGTCAAGGCGGAGCTGCCTGAGGATCAACCGATCTACACCGTCTGCGATATTTGGGCCGCAGCCAACTGGCTGGAGCGTGAGGTGTACGACATGTTCGGTATCTGCTTTGAAGGGCATCCCGATCTGCGCCGCATCCTCCTGCCGGAGGGTTGGGTCGGGTTTCCACTCCGCAAGGAGTACCCGGTTGAATACCGCCATAACGAATGGGTGGCCGAGAACCTAAACATCCTTGAAATCCCGGAAGGGGCTGATCTCACCGGGAAGTTTGAATGATGGTTGGCCCCGGTGCCCCTGCCTGGGTTGCGCTGTTTCCCAGGCTGCGCGCCCGAAACGCTGTGAGGAAGTGCCCATGAACCAGATTCCGCTTGTTACGCATCACACGGAGACCCTGTTCGACGCCGACCAGATGGTACTCAGCATGGGGCCGCAGCACCCTTCGACCCATGGCGTGCTGCGGGTCATCCTGAAGCTCGATGGAGAGCGCGTCGTGGACCTCGACTGCGACATTGGCTATCTCCACCGGGGTGCGGAGAAAATCTTCGAGAACCGGCTCTATCCGATGATTGCGCCGTATTTTGACCGCCTCGACTACATTGCCGCCGTCTCAAACGGGCTGCTCTATGTCGAAACGGTTGAAAAGGCCATGGGGATTGAAGTGCCGCCCCGGGCGCAGTACCTGCGGGTCATTCTGACTGAACTCAACCGGTTGTCGAGCCATCTGCTGTGGCTGGCAACGCACGCGCTCGACATCGGTGGCTTTACCGTTTTTCTCTATGCCTTTCGCGAGCGGGAGGAAATTCTCAAGATTTTCGAGAATTTCTTCGGGGCGCGCCTGACCTGTCACGCCTTTCGGATTGGGGGGATGACCTACGACGCCTATCCGGGGTTCGAGGAGCAGGTACGCGCCTTCTGCGACCTGTTTCCCAAGCGGTTGGAGGAGTACGAGACGCTGCTCAACGAAAACCGCATCTGGCTGGGGCGTACCGTTGGGATTGGGGTTATCTCGGCCGAAGACGCCATCAGTCTGGGCCTGACCGGGGCACCGCTGCGCGGGTCAGGTGTAGATTACGATGTGCGCAAGACCGATCCCTATGAGTGCTATGCCGACCTGGAGTTTGACATCCCGATTGGCGAAAACGGCGATACCTTCGACCGCTACCTTGTGCGCATGGAAGAAATGCGCCAGAGCCGCCGCATCATCATGCAGGCGCTCGACAGGCTGCCGGATGGCCCGGTGATGGGAAAGGTTCCAAAAGTCATACGTGTTCCGGCCGGCGAGGTGTATCACTCGGTCGAAGGCCCGAAAGGCGAGTTGGGGCTGTATCTGGTTTCCGATGGGGGAACAAAGCCCTACCGGCTGCGCATGCGTCCGTCTTCATTTGTTAACTTGGGCGCATTGCGCAAGATGGCCATTGGTTCGCTCGTGTCGGATGTCGTGGCCGTGATTGGTTCGCTCGATATTGTGCTGGGTGAGATTGACCGATGATGATGACCTCTTGGCCCTGGATGCTGGCGCTGAACGCATCTCCGAAGTGGATTGAGTCGCTGGTGGAGTGGCTCTACACGTACCTGCCGACGTGGATAACTGCCAACCTGACGGCAACCGACGCAGCGGACTTCATCGTGTGGCCGCTCATTCAGATTGGCGTCATGCTGGTCGTGGTGTTGACCGCCGTGGCGTATCTGACGCTGGCGGAACGCAAGGTGAGCGCGTGGATTCAGGTGCGGGTCGGACCCAATCGCACAGGGCCGCTGGGACTGCTCCAGCCGGCTGCCGATGGCATCAAACTGCTCATCAAGGAAGATGTCATTCCCTTCAAAGCCGACAAGACCGTTTTCACACTGGCACCCATCATCAGCATGGTGTGTGCGTTTGTGGTTCTGGCAGTGCTGCCCTACGGCCCGCACTACGCGAGCATCACCAACATCAACATCGGGCTGTTGTTCATCCTGTCGGTTTCGTCGGTTGGGGTGCTGGGCATCATCCTGGGCGGCTGGGCGTCGAACAGCAAGTATCCGCTGCTCGGTGCGCTGCGGTCTTCGGCACAGATGGTGAGTTATGAAGCCGCCATCGGGTTGACCATTGTCTCGGCGCTTATTTTCACCCGCACGTTTTCGATGCAGGGCATTGTCGAGGCCCAGAAAAGTCTCGGCGTGTGGTTTGTGCTCTTTCTGTTTCCGTCGTTCATCGTCTTTCTGGTTTCGGTCGTCGCTGAAACGAACCGCGCGCCATTCGATCTGGCTGAAGCGGAGTCCGAGCTGGTCGGCGGGTTTCACACGGAATACAGCGGCTTTCGGTTCTCCATCTTTTTCATTGCCGAGTACGCCAACATGGTGGTTGTTTCGGCAGTTGGGACGACGCTCTACCTGGGCGGATGGTATGTACCAGGGATGGACGCCATTGCCGCGCAGGCACCTGAAGCGTACCGCGAAGCCGTCCTGACGCTCATCGGCGTTATGGCCTTTGCCATCAAGTGCGGCCTCATCCTCTATCTCTTCATCTGGATGCGCTGGACGTTTCCCCGCTACCGCTATGACCAGCTTATGGAGTTGGGTTGGAAGTGGCTGATGCCAGCGGCGCTGGCCAACATCGTCCTGACGGCCACAGTGTTCATCATTGGCAAAGAACTGGGGCTGGTGCGCTCCGTCGGGGGCGTGCTGGAAATGGAATGGCAGGGCAAGGTGTTTTTCACCGTTGCCGGGTTTCTGTCGGTATTTCCGATTCTGGCATTGCTCAACGCCATCAACCGCAATTCCAAGAGTTTCAACCTGCGTGCGCAGCGGACGACGATTCCCGTCAGCACGCGCAAGGTCAAGTTGTCGCCCGGCGTCAAGCCGGCCGGAGTCTGACCTGGGGTGATACCCGTCAGGGCTGGTCGGTCCGCTGGATGAAAGGGGAGAAGTATGTTGCTCGTTGGCTGGGAAGCCGTCTTCTTCTGGGTGCTGACGCTGGTGGCGCTCTTTGCTGCCGTTTTTACCGTGTCGGCGCGTAATCCGGTTCACTGCGCGTTGTTTCTGATTTCGACGCTGATTGCCACGGCGGGGCTGTTCCTGCTACTGCGGGCGGAATTTGTGGCCGGGGCGCAGATTCTGGTCTATGTGGGCGGCATTCTGGTGCTGTTTTTGTTTGTGCTGATGCTCGTCAACACCCGCAGCGAAGTCGAAAATCCGTTCAATCGGCAGGACAAGGCAGGGGCCGTGATTGCGGCACTGGTGGGGCTTTCGCTGCTGGGCGCTGTGACCTACACGCAGCAGCGGGGGGGCTTTTTCAAAACCCGTCCGTCCGCCGACCGGATGGCCATCGAAAACGCCCGTCCTGACCCGAACGCTCCAGCCGGTGTCATCTCGGCCGATACGGAGACGCTGGGGGTGACACTGTACACACGCGCTGTCCTGCCCTTCGAGATTGCTTCCGTATTGCTGCTGATGGCGATTGTGGGTTCGGTCCTGCTGGCGCGTGACCGGCGACAGGAAGAAATCTACGACTAGACCCTGGGAGAGAAAGCCCGATGATGACGTTTTTGGCGTTGGCGGCCGGATGGGTCGCGCAACAGGCTTCCGAAGCCTCGTTCATGGAACGCTACCTCCAGGGGCTGAAGGAGGTGGACACCTCGAAGTTTCTGGTGCTGAGCGCCATCATTTTCAGCATTGGCATTGGCGGTGTGCTCATCCGGCGCAACATCATCGTCATCTTTATGTCGGTGGAGCTGATGCTGAGCGCCGCCAACCTCAACTTCATTGCCTTCGCGCGCTACTGGCAGACCCAGGGGAGTCTCTACGCCTACAACGGCCACGTCATGACGATTTTCGTCATCGTGGTGGCCGCAGCCGAAGCCGCACTGGGGCTGGGACTGCTTCTGGCGCTGTACCGCAACCGCGAAACGGTGGCGGCTGACGAAATCAACCTGCTCAAGTGGTGACTTCGATGGAATTCGTTGCACTCGTTCCGTTCTTTCCGCTGCTCGGCTTCATCATCAACGGCCTGTTTGCCAAACGGCTTGGTTTTTCTGAAAAGGTCATCGGCGCCATTGCCTGCACGATGGTGGCAGCTTCATTCATCTGCTCGGCGATTGCCGTCTATGCGTTCAGTCACCATGCGCACGATGCCCAGGTTCAGGCAGCAGCCAAGCAGCGCGAAGCCGAGTTGATGGCGCGGGTGTCCGGCGAGGATGTGGAGTCCCGACGCGCCAAGGAAGCGGCCAAAGCGGCTGAAAATCCGCAGGCGTCGGAGGCTGCACCCGAAAAAGCCGGCGCTTCCGAAGAAGTGGCCACACCTTATGTGGTCACGCTGTTTGAGTGGATGCCGGGCGGGGCACTGACGACGACGCTGGGACCGAGTGCCGGACGCCTGGCGGACTTTTCCATCAAGTGGGCGTACCAACTCGACCAGCTTTCCGGGCTGTACATCCTGTTCGTCACCTTTGTTGCCTTTTTCATTCACCTGTTCGCCATCGGCTACATGCACGGCGATCCAGGTTTTCACCGGTTTTTCGCCTACCTGAACCTGTTCATGTTCATGATGCTCAACCTGGTGTTGGGCGCGAACTTCCTGATGACGTTCGTCGGCTGGGAAGGGGTTGGGTTGGCGTCTTATCTGCTCATCGGCTACTACCTGAAGAAGCCCGAAGCTGCGGTGGCTGCCAAGAAAGCTTTTGTGATGAACCGTGTCGGCGACTTCGGGCTGATGCTGGCGATGATGGCGATTTTTGCCGTCTTTGGCACGCTCGACTATGCCGACGTGATGGTGATGGTCAAGGCGCTGCCACAGGAGCCGCTGGGGCTGGCGGCGCTCAGTTTCACGACCGGCACGCTGACGGTCATTGCCCTGCTGGTGTTTCTGGGTGCCGCCGGAAAGAGCGCCCAGATTCCGCTCTACACCTGGTTGCCGGACGCCATGGCCGGCCCCACACCGGTGTCGGCACTTATCCACGCGGCCACGATGGTGACGGCCGGGGTGTATCTCGTGGCGCGGTGCAATCCGCTCTTCCAGCGCGCGCCAACGGCCATGCTGACCGTGGCCGTCATTGGGATGGCGACCGCCTTCGTGGCGGCCACCATTGGCATTACCCAGACCGACATCAAAAAGGCTCTGGCTTACTCGACGGTTTCGCAGCTTGGCTACATGTTCGTCGGCTGCGGGGTGGGGGCCTTTGTCGCCGGCGTGTTCCACGTCGTGACGCATGCGTTTTTCAAGGCCCAGCTCTTTCTGGGTTCCGGCAGTGTCATCCACGGCGGCTCGCCCAGCGGCCACCAGCAGGAGATGACCTACTACGGCAACTTCAAAAAGTACATGCCCATCACCTTTGCCACGATGATGGTCTCGCTGTTTGCCATCTGCGGCATCTTCCCGTTCTCCGGGTTTTTCAGTAAGGACGAAATTCTGGCCAAGACGCTGCACACGCCCGTGTTCAGCCACGACGTGGGGCTGGCGCTCTATGTGATGGGCTTTCTGACGGCGGGTGTGACGGCGTTTTACATGACGCGCCTGATGTGCCTGACCTTCTTCGGCAAAGAACGCTTCCTGGAAGGGCCGGATTTCCAGGAAGGTCATCACGGCGACGACCATCACGCTCCGGCGACAAAGGATTTTCATCCGCACGAGTCGCCGCCGGTGATGACCATACCGCTCATTGTACTGGCAGTATTTGCTTTCGGAGCTGGATTTGCCGGTTTTTCGGAGGAACTGACGGGCGGCGCGATACCCAACTACGTCCACCACTGGCTGGCTCCGGTGATGGACACCACGCTGTATCCTGAAAAGCCCGTCACCGGCGTCAACCCGACCGAATGGCTGCTGGCCATGGTGAGCGTCGTCTGGGCGCTCGCGATGATGGGGCTGGCTTACTTTCTGTATGTCGTACGCCCGGAACTGCCCGACAAACTGGCCCGGACCCTGCGCCCGCTGTATGTGCTGAGTGTGCGCAAGTGGTTCTGGGATGAGTTCATTGATGTCTATCTGGTGGGCGCGTTCAAAAAGATCAACCTGGGGGCGTGGGGGCTGGATTTCGTTGTGGATTCCATCGTCAACCTGTTCGCCTGGCTGACGCGCGCCGGTTCGGTGGTCTTCCGCACGTTGCAGACCGGGCTGATGCAGAACTACGTCCTGGTCATGGCGCTGGGGCTGTTCCTGTTCATTACCGGTATGGGGTATCCGCTCTTCAAGGAACTGTTTGCGCCGAGCCGCACGCCGGCGCCGGCGTCCTCGTCGCCGCAGACCGGGCGCGTTCTGGCTCCGTAGGTGCGTTGCACCTCACCGCCGGACGTTGAAACAAGAGCGTATTCAGGGAGTTCATCGAGGGATTACACGGCATGATACTGAGTAACGTTTTTCTGGCATCCTCCGGCCCGGCCGAGCTGTACTTCGGGCCCATCGGCATTCTGAGCCTCGTCACCTGGTTGCCACTGGTCGGGGGCGTCATCGTCCTTTTCCTTGACAAGCGCCGCACTGACCTCATCAAGCAGTTCGCCACTCTCTGGATGACGCTGTGTTTCCTGGCTTCGCTCTCGCTCGTGCTGATGTGGAACTACGACGTGCGCGGGTTGCAGTTTATGGAAACGGCCGCGTGGATTCCGGCCATCGGGGCCAAGTACCAGATGGGCGTGGACGGGCTGGCCCTGACGCTGGTGATGCTGACAACCTTTCTGGGGCCGATTGTGGCGCTGTGCTCGTGGAGCTACATCGAAAAGCGCGAGAAGGAATACTACGCGCTGCTGCTCATCATGCAGTCGTTCATGATTGGCGTGTTTGCGGCTGCCGATCTGTTTCTGTTCTATGTGTTTTTCGAGGTCATGCTCGTGCCCATGTACCTGCTCATCGGTATCTGGGGCGGCGAGCGGCGGCTGTATTCGGCCATCAAATTTTTCATCTACACCCTGGTCGGCTCGCTGCTGATGCTGGTGGCCGTGTTCAAGTTTTACTTCACGGCGGCTGAAACCGCAGCCAAGTATCCGAACGAGGTCAAGGCCGCGGCAGAGGTCATCGTCGGCAACAATGCGCCCATGCGCGGCATGGTGCTGGAAGGTATCGAAACGGCCCGCCGGGCCGGGGTGTACCGCGCGGCGCTGGCCGGCGGCGGGACGTATGACGCCGAGCCGACGGCATACGGGACTTTCAACATCTACGCGCTTCAGGCAATTGGCAGCGCCCGCGACGAGAAAGGCAACCCATTGGTGCCGCTGTCCTTGCAGTTGTGGCTGTTTGCCGGGTTTGCCCTGGCGCTGGCCATCAAGGTGCCGATGGTGCCGTTTCACACGTGGCTGCCGGATGCGCACGTCGAAGCGCCGACGGCCGGTTCGGCGATTCTGGCCGGGATTCTGCTCAAGATTGGCACGTATGGCTTTGTCCGGTTCAACTTTCCCATGTTTCCCGACGCCGCCCTGGATGCGCGCGTCGCCTCGGTGATGGCCACACTGGCCATTCTCGGCATCGTGTATGGGTCACTCGTGGCGCTGGCGCAGAAGGACATGAAAAAGACGATTGCCTACTCATCCGTGGCGCACATGGGAACGACGATGCTTTCGCTGTTTGCCTTCAACCCGAACGGCATCAACGGTGCGGCCCTCCAGATGCTGAGCCACGGGGTCACGAGCGCGGCCCTGTTCATTATGATTGGGGTTCTCTACGAGCGGCGGCATACGCGCCAGATTGCCGACTACGGCGGCATCGTCAGCAGCATGCCGGCCTTTTCGGTGATGTTCATGATTGCGACGTTGGCCAGCGTCGGTCTGCCGCTGCTCAACGGCTTCGTGGGAGAGTTCATCGGGCTGCGCGGTGTGTTTGAAGCCAACATCACCTGGGCTTTCTGGGGGACGACGGGCATTATTCTGGGTGCGGCCTACATGCTCTGGCTCTATGAGCGGGTGTTTCTGGGGCCGGTCAAAAACCCGAAAAATGCCGACCTGCCGGATTTGAACGCCCGTGAATGGGCCTACCTGACGCCGCTCGTCGCGGCCATGATCATCTTTGGCGTGTACCCGAAGCCGCTTGTCACCCTGCTCAATGGTACGACGGAAGTCGTCGTGCGCCAGATGCGGCCGAACTACTTTGCCCAGCGCGACGCGGCACGCATTGAGAAAGCTGCGGCCGGGAAAGCGGCTGTTTCGCCAACCCGTGCGGCCGAAACGCCACAGTGAAAAGTCACTGTCGGGTCATCTCCAGGAATCTACCGTTATGCTGAATCTGACCATGCTGCCTCTGCTTGTTGAACTGCCTCCGCTGCCGACCCTGCGTGAGACGGCACTCATCATGCCGGAAATCATCCTGACCCTGTTTGCCTGCGCGGCGCTGGTGCTGGACGTGGCGCTGCCGCGTGGCAAAAAGCAGGTGACGGCCTACCTGAGTCTGGTGGGGCTGGGGTTCGTCGCGCTGGCGCTGGCCCAGCAGGTCATGGGCGTGGCCGAGCGGCTGCCTGTCAGCGCCTTCTACGGGATGCTGTTCATTGATGGGTTGTCCGTCGTGTTCCGCTTTGTGTTCATCGTCGCGGCGGCGTTCTCGATTCTCTACTCGATCAGGTATCTCGAATTTGAACGGGAGCAGCGCGGTGAATACTACGCGCTGATTCTGTTTTCGACGCTGGGCATGATGTTTGTTGCCGTCAGCGGCGACCTTATTTCACTTTTCGTGTCGTTTGAGCTGATGTCGCTGAGCGTCTATGTGCTTGTGGGCTATCTGAAGCGCGACGGGCGCTCGAACGAAGCGGCGATGAAATACTTTCTGACGGGGATTTTTTCCTCGGCGCTCATTCTGTACGGCCTGTCGCTGGTCTATGGCGTGACCGGGCACACGAACCTGGGGCTGATTGCGGAAACCATCGCCGACTACGTCCAGGGCGCCGGCGCGGAAAACGGCGACCCACGGTTGCTGCTGCTGGTGGCAATGGTGCTTGTGGCGGCCGGGCTGCTGTTCAAGATTGCGGCCGTGCCGTTCCACATGTGGGCGCCGGATGCCTATGAAGGCGCGCCGACGACGGTGACGGCGTTTATGTCGGTGGGCCCCAAGGCCGGGGCATACGTCCTGC
Organism: Chloracidobacterium thermophilum B; assembly: GCF_000226295.1. GTDB lineage: Bacteria > Acidobacteriota > Blastocatellia > Chloracidobacteriales > Chloracidobacteriaceae > Chloracidobacterium > Chloracidobacterium thermophilum. Next base: position 2,411,614 of record NC_016024.1, on the reverse strand, counting down.
TGGCGCGCATGCTGCTGTTTGCGCTGGCTCCCCTGCGGGAGATGCAGGATTTGCCGGGTTGGGCCGCCATGCTGACGGTCGTGGCCGTGCTGACGATGACGATTGGCAACCTGGCCGCAGTGACACAGGACAATGTCAAGCGGCTGCTGGCCTATTCAAGCATTGCGCACGCCGGATACATCCTGCTCGGCATCGTCTCCGGCACGCCGATGGGCTATCAGGGCGTGGCCTTTCACATCATGACCTACACGCTGATGAACACCGGCGTCTTTGCCGTCATCATCGCCCTGCATCGGCAGGGGGTCATCGGCGAGAAACTGGATGACCTGAACGGCCTGTTTGCCAAAGCGCCAAGCGTGGCCGTACTCATGCTTATCTTCGTTCTGGGACTGGCCGGGATTCCGGCCACAGCCGGTTTCGTTGGCAAGTACCTGCTCTTTGGTTCGCTCATTCAGAGCGGCAAGCCGTGGCTGACGTACGTGGCCGTCATTGCCGTCCTGAATGCGGTGGTTGCGTTTTACTATTACGCCCGTTTCCTGCGGGCGATGTTCCTGAATCCGCCCAGTGAAAATCTGGCGGACGCCGCGCCGCTGCTCCTGACGCCCGGCGTACGGGCTGCAATGGTGGTATCGGCCGCCGCCGTCCTGTTTTTCGGCATCTATCCGCAACCACTGATTGATGTGGCCGAGATAGTTGCCGGAAGTATCACCACTGTTTACGCTCAAAGTCCCGGAATTGCCGTGCGTTGACCGTAGTCGGTCAGCGTGTGCTTTGGATGCCCCGGAAATGTTTTCGGGGAAGGTCTGACCCTTGCCAACGGAGGACGGCTGATGCCCATCATCGAAATTCGACTGTCGCCGACCTTTAAGCGGTTTTTGCTGTCCGAGCAGGCGAGTGGTGTTCTGCTGCTGGTCTGCACGGTGGTTTCTCTCATTCTGGCCAACTCGCCGCTGGGGCACGCTTATCTGCATGCCTGGCACGTCAAGGTGGCGGGGCTTCCGGTCGAGGTCTGGGTCAATGATGGGTTGATGGCGGTCTTCTTCCTGCTCATCGGGTTGGAACTCAAGCGTGAGCTGTACGTCGGCGAGCTTTCCAACCTGCGTCACGCGCTGTTGCCCATTGTGGCGGCGCTGGGTGGGATTGTCGTGCCAGCAACCATTCACTTCACATTCAACAACGGCACGGCCACCCAGCCGGGTATGGGCATCCCGATGGCGACGGACATTGCCTTTGCCTTGGGGGTGCTGGCGTTGTTGGGCAACCGTGTTCCGGGTTCGCTCAAGGTGTTTCTGGCGGCACTTGCCGTAATTGATGACCTGGGTGCTATTGTGGTTATTGCCCTGTTTTACTCCGGGGCGCTGGCCTGGAGCTACCTGGGCGCAACGCTGGCCATTCTGGTCGTGCTGCTGATGTTTAACCGGTGGGGTATCAGGGCGCTGTGGACCTACCTGCTGGGTGGCATCGCCATGTGGTTCTGTATGTTCCAGTCGGGCGTTCATGCCACGATAGCCGGCGTCCTGCTGGCCTTTGCCATTCCGTTCACGGAAAAAAGCGAGGATGAGACTTCGCCTTCCCATCGGCTCGAACGCTGGCTGCAACGGCCGGTTGCCTTTGGCATCATGCCGCTGTTTGCGCTGGCCAATACGGGCATTGTCATCGAGCAGGGGGTGCTTGCGCTTATCTCCAGCGCCAACGGGGTCGGGATTTTCGTGGGACTGTTCATTGGCAAGCCGGTCGGTATTGTTCTGGCCAGCATTGCGGCCGTGCTGCTGGGCATCTGCCGGATGCCACTGGATTTGAACTGGAAACACCTGCTTGGCGCCGGGCTGCTGGGGGGCATTGGTTTTACGATGTCCATTTTCATCACGAACCTGGCCTTTCCCGACAATGCCCTGATCGTGAGCGCTTCCAAAATGACCATTCTGCTGGCCTCGCTGACGGCTGGCACGGTGGGCTTCCTGTGGCTGAAGTTCTTCGGACAGCCGGATGTCGCTGACCGTGACCTGGAGACGATGGATTACGTCACTACGTCTCCGTAGCTCGTCTGTGGTCAGGAGTTTATGTCCGCACAACGGATCGTCGAGGTTTGGCCGCTCGGTGTCGTGGATTACGCTGCCGGGCTGGCCATGCAGGAGCAGCTCGTCGCCCGGCGACGGCAGGGAGAAGTTCCCGATACGCTGCTGCTGCTGGAACATCCGCCGGTCATCACGCTGGGGCGCGCGGCTGAGCCGGAGCATATCGTTGCGCCAAAGGCGGTTTTGGAGCGGCGGGGCATTGCCGTCTATGAAACAGGGCGCGGCGGGGATGTCACCTATCACGGGTGGGGACAACTCGTTGGCTATCCCATTCTCGATCTCAACCCGGACCGCCGCGACATCCGCCGCTACATGCGCGATCTGGAAGAAGTGCTCATCCGCACTGTTGCTGAGTACGGGATTGCCGCCGGGCGGGTTACGGGATTGACAGGGGTGTGGGTCGCCGGGGAGCGCAAGATTGCGGCGCTGGGGGTCCGCATCTCGCGCTGGATCACGTCCCACGGTTTTGCCCTCAACGTGACGACACACCTGGAGGATTTTGATTTCATCGTGCCCTGCGGCATTACCGACAAGGCCGTAACGTCCATTGCCAGGGAAACCGGACAGACTCCAACACTCCATGACGTAGCCGGTCACGTCACACGGCACTTCGGCGACGTGTTTGAGCGGGCGGTCGTCTGGCGGCAGGTGGAGCAGGCTTCTGTGCAGGTCTGGCTTTTCCGGCGGCAAGGCGCGCAGACGGAATACCTCGTGCTGCGGCGGACAGACGCCCGTGGCGGTTTCTGGCAGCCCGTCACCGGGCGGGTGGAGCCGGGTGAGACGCCAGCGGCAGCCGCCCGGCGCGAGGTGTGGGAGGAAACCGGACAGGCAACTGAACCGACCGCGCTGGAGCTGGTGGAAACCTCTCTGATGAACGCCGCCTGGTTTGCGCCGGCGGCCGCCGGGCCAGTCTTCAACCGGGAGCATGCCTTTGCCGCACCGGTTGAGACGGACACGGTGCAGCTTCAGGCGGATGAGCACGACGCCTATGCCTGGCTGCCCTTTGAAGCGGCGTTGATGCGCCTGCACTGGGCCGGCCATCGGCGCGCCCTGCGGCATCTTCACTGCCAAGGCTTCCCATGACTTGCAGATGGCTTTCAAAACAAGTATTTGTCCCAAGTTTTGCCCGACAACCGCTGACGAGGCGTTTTCCGTGGCTGCCGACCTGGCAGGGCTACCGTGAGACATAACCTCATGTTCCAAGGACAGATACGACTGACGCTGAAGCACCGGCGGCCTGAGTGGCGCTGGAGAGTCGGATGCGTCTTTTTCCTGAGCGCCTTTTTGGGGATGCTTGGCGGCTGTGCAACGCCTCCGCCACGCTGGAACGAACTGATTGAAAAAAATGCCCTCGCGGGTCTTGACCAGCCGGTGTGTGCGGCGTCGGGCGCAGCGCTGGCCAGTGATGACCTGATTGTGTATCTGGACGGCAGCGGCAGCATGCGTGGTTATCTGAATCAGCGGGGCGCAAGCGCCTACCGCGAAACCCTGCGCCTGCTGACGGAAATCGGCCCGTTGTTTGAGCCGCCCATGAGGATTCAGTTCCGCAGGGTGGGCGGTGTGGTCGAACCGCCTCGCCCGTGGGCTGCTCTGACGCCAACCCCGGACACGGAAGCGTTTTACAACCTGCCCGATACGGATTTGGCCGCGGCGGTGCGCAGTTTTTCCGTCAATCTGGAAGGCAAACCCAAGGGCCCGCCGCCGCGCATGCACGTGCTCGTCACGGATGGTGTGCAGTCCATTGGCACGACGCTGTCGGTGGCCTTCCGGGATGAATGTCTCAAACTCCTGGCCGGCCGTGACGGAAACCCGCCCTGGCAGGCCACGCTCTTTGGCATTCGGAGCCAATTCGACGGCAGAGTGTTCTCAGAGTTGGACCGCAAACAGGTTATTACGTACCGGACGGAAGAGGACAGGCAGACCTGGCGGCCGTTTTACCTGCTCGTGTTTTCAAGCGATGCCAGCCAGCACGACAACAATGTGGCGCGGTTGCGACGCGAGCTGCGCAAGCTTGAAAGCAAACCGGAAATTCACGAACTGCCCTTGTCTGCCTGTTTTGTTGCCGGGCCGCCGCAGGTCGAGGTGGCCGGCGCGGCGTCCGGCGCGGGGCTGGGGCCGCGCGTGGCCAGGATCAAACACAAACAGTCGGAGACGTTGCCATCGTTCAACGTGCAGATTGGCCGGGAAAACAACCGCCGCCTGTCCATCACCATTGCGCCGCAGTGGTCTGAGGCGGCGACGAACACAGCCGATGCTGCACAGCTTGCGGAGTTGGTGACGTGGGAACTCACGCCGGTGTATCCGGCGCAGGAAGAGCCGGGCAAAGCCTATCCCCGGCTGGACGATCTGCAGGTAACGGTCGGGCCCCAAGGGACAGTGATGACCGTTCAGCCGACCTGGGAAAGCAAAACCAAAACACCGGTCTGGCGCATTTTTCGCCTGACCGGACGCCTGGACCCCAGAAAGCGCCTGCCGCCCTGGCTGGAACAGTGGAACACCCGCGATGATCGCGTGGCTGCACAGGCCAATCGCACCTACAATCTGCTGGCAACCTGGCAGGGAACCTGGGAACGGTCGCCGGTGGGCAACCAGATGGTGGCCAACATCTACCTGGCCGTTGGCCCCAAGTGAGGGATGTCCGGCATTTTCGATATTGGGGTGAGTCGTTATGGAGTTCGGTGCAGCATACATTCAACAGCCATGGTTTGGGTTGACTGGCTATCATCTGGCGCTGCCGGAACAACTCATCCAGTATTTCGTCAGCGACACGAGCGACAGCGAGTGGCAGGTGGTTGGTGACAAGTGGTTTCTCTACCTTGTCGCTACCGGGTTGCTGTGCACGTTGGGAATGCTGGGGGTGAAGTTTCTCCGCAAGCAAAGTGCGCCCAACCCACAGGCCCGCAACTGGTCGTTGGGAGAAACCGTTGGCTTTGTCTGCCTGGGGTTCATCCCGCTCATTGTGCTGTGTTTCATTGGCTGGAAGTTCGTCGTGTCCAACGCCAACATCATCGGCGGCTATGGTCTGATGGTCGGGATGGTCTTTGGCATTCTGTTCTATGCGTTCCTGATGCTGCTGGCTCATGCAGTGAGTCCGTGGCGGCGTGATCTCTATCCCCGGCGACGGTGAGAACTGTGCCGGGGACGTTCTGATTTGAGATGCGGGGGCCTGTGTCATGAAAAACATCATCATCGTGACCGGTGGGAATGGAACGCGCGTCGCTGATGCGCTCGTGCGGCTGCTGGCCATCGGCTTTCCGACGCGGATGCAGGGCAACCTTCCCACAAGCGCCAGTGACGAACTCGAAATCTGGCGCATTGACCCCGACCGCAGCGCCGGTGCGCTCACCGTCCTGAACGAGACGTTGCGCCGCTATCGCCAAATTCAGCACCTGATGCAGGACGGCAACGGCGAGCCGCCGCCGCTGGACGCCCAGCCGCTGGCGGCCAGCCCGTGGGCGATGACGGTCAACACCAAGGTACGGGACTTTGACCCGCTGGCACTGCCCGGCTTCGACAAACCCATTTCGACCCTGCGCGAGTTGCTCGGCCAGTTTCCGGGCAAGAAGGACGGGACGCCTCTGCTCCACGCCTTCTACGAGGACAAGGACCTGGATGTGAAAATCAACCGGGGCTTTTATCAAAAACCTTTCATCGGTTCGCCCGTCATTGCGGCCTTTGCGGCGTCGCTGATGGACCGCAACTCACCGGCCGGAAGTCAGATTGACTTCAACACGCTCAAGCAAACCCAAGTGCGTTTCTTCATCTGCGGTAGCGTCTATGGCGGCACCGGTGCCTGTGCGCTGCCGGTCATCGGACAGTTTCTGGCCCGCGAGCGCCAGCGCAGCAACCTCAACTGGAGCATCGGCGGCTGTCTGCTGATGCCCTACTTCCTGCCGCCGCCGCCGCCGTTCAGTCCGCTTCCCGAAGACCGGCAGTCCGACGCGCGCTACGTGAATGAAGAAGCCCGGCGGATGGCGCAGCAGTTTGCCACGCACGAAGCCTTTGCTGTCTTCAATGAGGAAGAGCGCGTGGCGCTGGCGCGGCAGGTGCTGACCGGTTTTTATGCCGATCCTCAGGACCTGACCCTGCGTTCACGTCACAGTCTGGTTTATTACCGCGACATTCTGGCGCCGACCTTCGACGAACTCTACCTCATTGGAAAAGCCCAGCCGGACGCCCTTCAGCGCTGGAGCAACGGCGGGCAGACCCAACGCAATCCCCTCAACGCCACCGAAGTTGCCGCCGCGATCACCGCCCTCAACTACTTTGCCGGAAATCGCGTGGGGAGCGGGCAGTCCTACAGTCTGGCCTCGGGTGCGAAAGATATGTCGCCAAGTGTGCTGCGGCTGGCCGATCTTCCGGTCTATATGGTCGGGGGACAGCCGGTGGATGCCGAAAAGGTGTTTTTGTCCACGGCCGTACTCGTCCACCTGCTGCAATACCAGATTGAATGGGATGCCGATGCCCGTGGCTGGAGTGACGATCCGGGCGGGCTGCGTCACCTCTACCAACTTGATCCGGCGCGGCAGGAGCGGGACCGGCTGGCCTATCGGCTGGCGCTCGACCTCATCCGCGAAATCATGGTGGATATGGTCTCGCCCGACCGTACCATGGGTTGGAGTCCCGACATTCGCGCCGACCTGGACAAACTCATTGCACCGGGGGTGGAAAGTGCCGTCATCGAGCGCATGAAGCGCCGGACGCGGTTGTTTGGCCTGGCGGCGGACAATGCCCCCCAGGAAGCCCTGCGCTTTGGACGGGTGAAGGTGGAACTGACCTCGTTTGACTTCTACGGTTGGACACCGCCGCCGGAATTCAAACGCGGCGACTATGCCCGGCTCGTCTGGGCAAATGTCTTTGCCCGAACCGGGGCGGCCAGCTAGTTGTGGTGCCACCCGGTACGGGCGATGCAGCGCGTCTCCGTGGTGGGCCGTGAGGCAGGCAGAAACAACTTCAACCGGGTGCTGACCGACAGCCGCAGATTCCCAGACAGCTTTCAATTTGAAGCCCTTTCCCACACACCAATGATGTCCACTGACACCAAGCCCTCCCAGCCGGCTCCGCCGTTGCCCTCGGAAGTCACCCCGGAAGCTGTACGGTGGGCGTACCGGTTGATTCTGGGGCGGGAGCCGTTGCCCGAAGACATCCCAGCCCATCTGCATTACCCGGACCTGACGAGTCTGCGGCAGGCATTCTTTGGCTGCCGGGAGTTTCGGGAGCGTGAGCGCATCCTCTGTGGCCCATCCCTGAGTGGTTTCGAGCCTCCCCTGGTGCTCGAAGATGAAGTGAATGCCACAACACTGGAACGACTGCTCGCCCACATTCAGGCAAGCTGGCAGAAGCTCGGCCGGGAAGAGCCGCACTGGTCGGTGCTGACGAGCGAAGAATTCAAACAGACCAACCTCGCTGCCAATCGCGAGTGGTTCTATGCCTCCGGTCATGGCAATGCCGAGCAGTTTCTCCATCTTTTGCGGCGCAACGGTTGTTTTCCCGATGGGGTGGCTGACAAAGCTGTGCTGGAGTACGGCTGTGGCGTCGGGCGGGTGACGCATGCGCTGGCCCAACATTTCGGCCGGGTTTACGCCTACGACATTTCCGCGCCCCATCTGGCGCTGGCCAAGCAGTGGACGGACGGGCTGGGACTGACCAACATCGCCTTTTCTCAGATACAACACCCACAGGATGTGGTCCGCCTTCCCAAAGTACACGCGGTGTACACCGTCATTGTCCTGCAGCACAATCCGCCGCCGGTGATTCGGATGATCCTGCAGGGGCTGCTGTCGGCGCTGCTGCCTGGTGGGGTGGCGCTGTTTCAGGTCACGACCTACCGGGAAGGCTATGCGTTCGTTGCCAAAGACTACCTGCGCACGGCCAAGGCGCGCCTGGGGGAAGTTGAAATGCACGTGTTGCCGCAGCGGCGGGTTTTCGGGATCATTGCCCAGGCAGGTTGTCAGGTGCTGGAAGTGCTGGAGGATGCCTGGACGGGCTATCGCTACGGCGAACTGTCAAACACGTTTCTCGTGCAAAAGCGGGATACAGCCGCCTGAACGCAGTGGTGTCCGGGCGGGTGTGAAGACGGACAGGGCAGGGAGGAATTATGGGGCTTCTCATCAACCAGGGCATGCTCGGCGAAGTCGGCGGGTTTCGGGCGCAGACCTTTTTCCCGATTGATCCCCATCGGGTCACGCCGCCGGCCCCCAATCCCCGCTTTTTTGAGACGCTCCCCACGGTCTGGGCAGCGGCCTATCGTTTTCGTCAGGCCGTCGAACAGGGCGACGAACTGGCGTGCCGGGAGTGGTTGACGCTGTTCGTCCTGCACGCCATGGGCGTGGCCTATCTGACCGAACCGCTGACACCGGCGCTGCTGGCGCGGGAATATCCGCCGGCGCTGCAACCGGCGCTGGAGACAACCTATCCGCAGGGCGGTGGGTTGCGGGAGTTTCAGCTTTTGTGCGTGGGGACGACAACCCTGGGCGGAGTTTATCCCGATGTCGTGTTTTTTCCGGCGCGCGCCCGTTCACACTGGTCGCAGGAAAACTATCTGCGCCCGTATCTCGAAGGTGAACACCTGTCCTGGGCACGTACGCAGACCGTGCTGCTGACCGATACCTTTGAGCGCGACAAGTGCCACCGGCATTTGCGCTGCCTGGCACGGGACGTGTTGCCGCTCAGCTTCGGCCGGCTTCTCGAACGGCTGTGTGACGAAGCCTTCGGGCCGGCACCCTACGGCCTTGACCAGGCCCCACGGCTGGCTTCCAGCCCGGCCGCCTGGCCGCTTGTACGCGAACAGCCCAAACCGACAGACCTGCTGGACATCTACCCCTTACGCAAGCCGAATGAGCGCGGCGGGCAGACCTACTTCCTGGTGGACAAGTTTCCTCAGCCGCCAGCCTGGATGACAACCGCCCTGGGTCCCGGACAGCCCTCGCCGGTCAGCTACCGCGCCCTGGGACCGAATGCCATCGGGGTCGAAGTGCGCGGTCGGCTCGAAACGCTGGCGCTTGACGCCAGGGATGAGATCGTTGACCTGGCGAGTCTCTTTGTGAGCGATTTCGTCGGACGGGTGGATTATCCGCGTGAAGACCAGCGGCTGGCGCTCATTCATCCGGTGCACAAGCTTCAGGGACTGACCGATGCCTCACGGATTTCTGTGTGTATGGCGCCAGTCACGAGCCGGTTCCTGGCGTATTTCCCGGAGTTGCTGGCGGAAGACGGAACGGGCCTGCAGTCCCGCATCGCCTTTGATGGGCAGCAGGTGGTGTGGACGTTTCAGCTCTGCGGGCGGGAAGTCACCTGGACGGCGCGCTACTTTGAGGCCCGGGATTTGGCCGTGGCTTCTCTGTCTCTCTGGCCGCCCAGGGTGGACCCGCAGTGGTACTTTTACGCGGCCCACGGGCTGGGTCTGCGGGAACGTTCCGGGCGCTGGCGGTTGGTGGATGAAAACGGGCGCTTGGGCGACCTGTATGAGCTTGGTGCGTCGCAGGATGAATACGTCACCCTGCTGCGTCCGCAGGAAACGGCGGATGCCACCGGACAGGTCCGGGCGAATCGTCCGCGCGCCCTGAGCTGGTGGTGGCCGGCCCAGGGACGCGATGTGGAGCGGGGCGTTGTCTGGCTCGCCCGGCTGCCGGACGCCGGGGCAAGGACGCCGACTTCGGCCCACCTCGCCGTGGATTTTGGCACGAGCAACACGTCAGCGGCTTTTGCGGCCGGTGGTGTGACCGACACCCTGCGGTTTTCTCTCGCCCCGCTGCGTCTGTGGAATGGCGACGGAGCCAACCGGCTGGGGTTTGCACCGTTCAACTGGGGCGGAGCCAAAGGCTATTTCTCGACGACCCTGCTGACGCGCCGCTCTGCATCGCTGCGGGAAGTAGCGCCGGAGATGCTGACGGTCGAACACCTGTTTGCCGCCGCCATTCCCAACCTCTACTCCGATGGTCTCAACCGCATGCTGCTGGCGGCCGGCAGTGGCGCGAATGCCTGGGACCTGCACGACAACCTCAAGTGGGGACAGTCCCAGACCTCTGCCTACCGTGCACTGTTTCTGCGTCTGCTGCTGCTGTTTGCCCACGCCGAGCTGTTTTTCAACCGGCGGGCGCAGGTGACGGATTACACCTTCACCTTTCCGCTGGCGATGAGCCGCACCGACCGGGATGTGTTCCACAAGCAGAACCGGGAGAACATCCAGGTGATCCAGTGGCTTTGCCACGGCGTGCGCAACTTTGAAGCGGCTTCCCACTACCGCGCTGACGTGGATGAAAGCGCTGCCGCTGCAGCCGGGGCCAACCTGCCGCCCAGTTCCGACCGGCTCGATCTGTTCATTGACGTGGGCGGCGGCACAACCGATCTGGCCGTCCGGCGCGGGACGGAAATCCTGGTGCTGGACAGCCTGCGGTTGGCCGGACGGCAGTTTTTCCGCACCGCCGAGCAAAACCTGTCCTCCCGCGTCAGGCTGCGCAAGGCCAGTGTGTTTCGCCGTCATCTGGGGCTGTTGCTGGCGCCGAATGAGGAAGCGGCGCCTATGGAAATGGATGTCAGCGACATGCCGGGTCTGCGTGACCACAATCTGAGCCTTCCCACCTTTTATCTGCTGCGCGTCAATGAACTCAAAAGCGAAACCTTCGTGCAGCGGGAACACCTCATTCTGAAGCGCCAGCGCGATACCACCCTGCCCGAAAACCAAAGCTACCGCGATGCCTACCAGCGGTTTTGCGCCCAGCTCTTTTTCCGCCACATTCTGGCCTACGGCATTCTTCAGGCGGCCGGTGCGGCCATCGAGCGCCGGCTGGGACGAGACCAGTTGCCGCACGGGATTCATGTGGTGCTGGGCGGGAATGCCTGGGGTTTGCTGCTCTTTGCCGACTTTGAGCGTTCCGGGCAGGCATTGCTGGCAGAAGCCGAAACGCTGCTGGATCGGCTCAAGACACGGGCCAGCGGCAGCCTGCTGCCGGAAGCTGCCGCCTGCCTGCACGACCTGCATATCCACGATGTGACCCTGCTCAATGAAGGCGACATCAGTCGCGCCAAGACCAACGTCCCGATTGGGGCGCTCGCGGTGGCGTCCAGTCAGAACCTCAGCCGGCGAACGGCTCCGTTTACCGGGGTGAATCTGGCGCAGGTGGTACTTGGCGATGGCGCCCAGGAGTATGGCCCGCAGTCCGTGAACTGGTTTGACCGCTGGAGTGAAGCTGACCTCAAACGCCGTTTTGGTATGGAGACGGACGTTGACATCCGCCAGGTCAACATCCGCCTGCCGGGGGCCAACGCTCCGCTGGACGTGCTGCTCACCTTGTTTACTTCGCGGGGCAACACGGACCTTATCCCGGAGAAACGCTGGCCGACCATCAACGGCTACCTGTCCGGTGGACGACACTATCCGGCGATGACGCCACTTTCGGTCTTTGTGACCGGCGTGCTCTATGCCGACCCAGACCTGAAACTGGTCACGAGCCTGCCCGACCAGCCCTATCCCTTGATTGAGGACATGGCCCGCCGGGCTGGTTTTTATGACGACCAGCCGCCACAGATGGACAGAACCTGAGCCGCGCCGGGGGGAGCGATGACCTATGAGTGACCGGCTGGTAAGGCAGCGGCCGGCAGGTTTGCCAGGCACGGGATGGTGCGCCGGCGCGTTGGAAACCCGGCAAAAGCATCGCCGGGGGGAGCCGACACCGGCCTGCCAGTGGCGAACGGTGTGGGGCTGGGTTCGGAAACGCTGCTGTGTCTTTCCAGCCGTCTGCCGGTTGGCGATCCTGGCCGGGCTGTTGGCATCCTTCGCCGGGCAGCTAGGGGCGCCGCCGGAAGTCTGGCCGGTGAAAGCTGCCGGGTGGAAGCTTGATGACCCGTCCGTGGCGGCCGCTCCTGATGTGTGGCCGGTGGCACTGCTGACCCTTGTGGTGGCGCTGGTTGGACTCGTGGTTGTGGCCGTTGTGTTCTGGTGGCTTCTGCGTACCCAGCGGCAGCAACTCGAAGGTGAAATCAGCGCGTTGCAGGCACGTCTCCAGCGGCTTGAAAGCCAACCCGCGCCGCCCAAGCCAGACAACGCTTCCAGACCGGAGGCGGCCGGCGGGCCTGCCCCCGAAACGGCGCTGCGCGCAGATTTGACAGCCCTTCAGTCCGACCTGCGTTCGCTGCGTGACGAAGTGGACTACCTGAAAAACAAACTTTCGACGCTGTTGGTCTCGCCGGAGACGCCACCTCATCCGTTGCCGGCGTTGTCATCCGGGATGGCTGTGGCGCAAACCCTGCCCGCCGAGCCACAAGCCAGCGCCGCTGATACGCTGCCCCCGCCCGATCCATTTGAAAACCAGCGGGTTTCGGACATCATTGCGCGCTACCGGGACCGCCTGCGGGCCGGCCACGTGGACGCCCTCACCCGGCATTTTTCCCTCAATCCAAGCGGACTGTTCCTGGAACTCGAAGAGCGGGGTGAACGGTTCGTCTTTCCGGCGCAGGAAGTCATCTACGGCAGCGACTTTCAGCAGAACTACAGCTTTGTCTATGACTGCGACCGGCCCGGCAGCGGCTATGTCGTGGTGGTGACGCCGGCGCGGCTCGATGCCCGTGGGCAGATTGCCGCGCGGGGACGCCTGCGTATCGAGTAAGGCACACCGCTCCCGTGGCTAATAGAGCAGATAGGCGGTGCGGCGGCGGCGGAAGTCTTCCAGGGCCGGTTCGTCTGCTGCGGCAATATCAGCCCAGTCGGCATCGGCTTCAATGGCAGCCCGCAGCCGCGCCTGTCCGGCAATGACATCGAAGGGAAGCCGGTCAAAGACGTATTCGTAAGGCGGCTCACGCCACAGGCGTTCCTGTGGATACAGGCGTCGGACAGCCTTGAGAATTTCGACGGCCGTGCGGTACGAGCGAAATGTGTTGCGGTTCTGTACGTGAAGCTGAAGCCCGCCGCACACCTGTCCGGCAAACTTGTTGAACGTTGGCTGAAACCAGAGCGGCCGGAAGTGGACTCCCGGCAACTGGAGCGGTTCGAGCGCGGCTGCCAGTTCATAGGGGTCAATGAACGGTGCGCCGAAGATTTCAAACGGGCGCGTCGTGCCGCGTCCTTCGGAAAGCGTCGTGCCTTCGAGCAGCACCATGCCGGGATAGACGGTGGCGGTATCGAGCGTCGGCATGTTCGGGGAAGGCATCACCCACGGCAGCCAGGTGGTGTCAAACCACTGCGGCCGTGACCAGCCTTCCATGGGAACGACATACAGTTCGCAGCCAATACCCTCGGTGGCATTGAACATGCGCGCCAGTTCGCCGACCGTCATCGCGTGCCGCATCGGGATGGGGTACATCCCGACGAAGGATGCCCATTCACGTTCGAGAACGGCCCCCTCGATGTCGAGACCGCCAATCGGGTTGGGGCGGTCCAGCACGACAAACGGAATGCCCTGCGCCTGGGCCGCCTGCATCGCCAGCGCCATCGTCCAGATGAAGGTATAGACGCGCGTGCCGACATCCGGCACGTCGAACACGAGAATGTCCACCTCGGCCAGCATCTCCGGGGTTGGCTGGCGCGTCTGCCCGTAGAGGCTGAACACCGGGACGCCCAGCCGTGGATCACGCGGCCAGCCTTCCCATTCGATCATGTTGTCTTGCGTCTCGCCCCGAAACCCATGCTGCGGGCCGAACAGCGCCGTCAGATGAACATCCGGGCAGGCGGCAAACAGGTCAGCCGCGTGGCGGTAGATGACATCCACCGAAGCCGGGCTGCAGATGAGTCCTACGCGGCGGTCGCGGAGCAGGTCGAGGTGGTGGGTGAACAGGCGGTCAAGTCCGGTCTGCATGGGGTGTGTTCAGGGCTGGCTTTTAAGGTGAGGGCTGTGGAGCGACCTGAAGTGGAGCGACATAAAAAAGCGCGGATGAGGTTTTCATCCATCCGCGCTGCCAGGCACCGCCCGAAAGGACGAGCGCGGCTACCGCGTTCCCAGTCTGGTGCGCTGTGGCCGTCCAGTACGGATGACTTCCACCCGGACAGTGCGCCGCCCAAAGCGGATGGCATCGCGGGTGGAGGGTATGTAGATGTCAATGTGGCGTCCCCGAATGCGGCCGCCGGTATCTTTGACGTGATAGACACCGGAATACTGCCCGGCGTGAACCTTGACGACCGAGCCGAGCGGCAACACGCGGGGGTCAGCCGCGACAATGCCGGGCCGGACGTATTCCCCCGACGCCGTGCGTCCTTTCAGGCTGTAGGCCGTGGCGACAAACGGAACGGCCTGCGGGGAAGGTTCAGCGTTGCGCAGGAAAAAAGAACCGAGCAGTGGTGGTGTGGCGGGCAGGTCGAGGGTCAACTCAGCGGATGGGGTTGAAGGTGATGAGGTCTGTGATGCTTCGTCCGGCTGTGGTGTCTGGGGCGAGGTCGGGGTCGGGCGGCCCTGCTGGGCGCGGGCAGCCAGATTGCCGGCCATGGACAGCAGGACGAGGATAAAGGTGAACAAGGGCTTGAATGAAAAGAAACGCAGCCCCCGACGTACCGTTTCACCTGATGCACGTAAGCTCATGCGATGTCCTCCCTGGTGAACATACGCCGCTGGACGGGGCCCTTGGGGGGCACGTCCCTGACCAGCGGGCGATCAAACCCGGAACTGTATCACGGGCTGTCAAATTGCCCGGCCGGGACGGTCGGTTGGACGCCTGTCTGCCGGCCGGTCTGGCCAGTGCATGGCGCACAAGCTTGCAGTGCCAAAGGTGGCAGACATAAGATGCCGGGCACTTTGTGACGAACCGGCCAAGTGGTTTGGTTACGTCGGTCTCTGGAGGAGTTCCCCACGTGACAAGTCAGCATCGCAGAGTCATCATCATTGGCTCGGGGCCGGCCGGTTTTACAGCCGCCATCTATGCCGCGCGAGCCAACCTGAAGCCGTTGCTTTTTGAAGGCGAGGGCCCGGAAAACATCCCCGGCGGGCAACTGATGATTACGACCGATGTGGACAACTATCCCGGCTTTCAGCACGGCATCCTGGGCCCGGAGCTGATGGCCAACATGCGCGCCCAGGCTTTGCGCTTTGAGACGGAAATCCTGACGCGCAACGTAACGGCCGTGGATTTCAAAACCCGCCCCTTCCGGGTCTGGTCGCGGGATGACGAATACACAGCCGATGCCGTCATCGTTTCCTCTGGCGCCTCCGCCAAGTGGCTGGGGCTGCCGTCGGAAGAACATCTCAAAGGTTACGGCGTTTCCGCCTGTGCCACCTGCGATGGCTTTTTCTTCAAGGATCGCGAAGTCGCCGTTGTGGGCGGCGGCGATACGGCCGTTGAGGAAGCGACCTTCCTGACGAAATACGCCACGAAGGTGACACTCATTCACCGGCGGCGTGAGCTGCGCGCCTCGAAAATCATGCAGGCGCGGGCCTTTGCCAATCCCAAGATCACCTTTCTCTGGGAGACCGTTGTGGAAGAAGTGTACGGGCAGCGGGAAACGGGCGTGACCGGTCTCCGGCTACGTAACCTGAAGACCGACGAAGTGTTCGATTACAAATGCGACGGACTGTTTGTCGCCATCGGCCATCAGCCGAACACGTCCCTGTTTGTCGGGCAGCTCGAACTCAATCCACAGGGCTACATCCTGACAAAACCCGGCTCGACCCATACCAGCGTGCCGGGCGTTTTTGCGGCCGGCGACGTACAGGACTTTACCTATCGCCAGGCAGTGACGGCCGCCGGCACGGGGTGTATGGCTGCCATTGACGCCGAGCGGTGGCTCGAAGAGCAGGCTCACGCGGCCCACTAGACCTCGGCACGCCACACTGAAACCACTGGAAATCGCCTGCCCGGACGCAGGTAACAACGCAGGCAGCTCAGGCAAACCAGCAGCCGGGCGCGGGACATAGGGCTATGTACGAAAATCTGCTTATCGAAAAACACGAGCGCATTGCCGTGCTGACGGTCAATCGGCCGAACAAGCTCAACGCGCTCAACATTGCAACGCGAAACGAAATTCTGGCGGCGCTCGATGCCCTCCAGTCAGATGCGGAGGTGCGGGTACTGGTCATCACCGGCGCCGGAGACAAGGCCTTCATTGCCGGGGCGGATATTGGGGAGTTTGCCGGGCAGACGGCACTCAGCCAGCGGGAAGTCATGACCCAGCGCCGGGCGTTTGATGCCATGGAAACCTTCCCCAAGCCGGTCATCGCCATGATCAACGGCTTCTGCCTGGGCGGAGGGCTGGAACTGGCCCTGTCGTGTGACATCCGGGTGGCCAGCGAACAGGCGAAGCTGGGACAGCCCGAAATCAACCTGGGAGTCATTCCCGGCGGTGGCGGAACCCAGCGCCTGACCCGCCTTGTCGGGGAAGGCAAGGCCATGGAAATGATCCTCACCGGGGAGATGATCACGGCGGCAGAGGCGCACGCTTTGGGGCTGGTCAACCACGTTTTTGCCCACGCGGAGCTGCGTGAGAAAACCATGGCGCTGGCCGCCAAAATTGCCGAGAAAAGCCCGGTAGCGCTCCGCATGGCCAAAGAGGCGGTCAAAACTGCGGCCCGCTCCGGCCTGGACGAAGGGCTACGCCGGGAAGTGGATTTGTTTGCCCTGTGTTTTGCCAGCGAGGACAAGGAGGAAGGCGTACGCGCTTTTCTTGAAAAACGGAAACCCAACTTCGTCGGGCGCTGATGTACGTGGTGCGCCGTAACCCGAACAACCCTTTCGAGGCTGCGCATGCCCTACCTGGTTCTGCTTCGCCACGGGGAGTCCCAGTGGAATCTTGAAAACCGCTTCACCGGCTGGGTGGACGTGCCGCTTTCTTCCAAGGGGGAGGAGGAAGCCCGTGCTGCCGGTGCGAAGCTGGCCGGCCTGACCTTCGACCATCTGTTTACTTCCGTGTTGCAGCGGGCCATTCAGACGGCTGACTTGGTCTGCGCCACTGCCGGTTTTACCAACCTGCCCACCACACGCGATCAGGCGCTCAATGAGCGTCACTACGGGGACTTGCAGGGACTGAACAAGGCAGAAACTGCCCGGCAATACGGTGAAGAGCAGGTCAAAATCTGGCGGCGAAGCTATGACGTGCGCCCGCCGAACGGCGAGAGCCTGGCCGACACGGCGGCGCGCGTGTTGCCCTACTACGAAGCGCATATCCTGCCTTTGCTGCGGGCCGGAAAGAACGTGCTGGTCGTGGCGCACGGCAACAGCCTGCGGGCACTGGTGATGCACCTGGATCGCCTGTCGCCGGCGGAAGTGCTCGAACTCAACATTCCCACCGGTGCGCCGCTTTACTATGAACTGGATGCCGAGGGCAACGTCCTCGCCAAACGCTATCTGTAGCCAGACCTGCCGGCTGAGTATCGCCCATGGGTGATCCGCCAAAGCCGCCGCGCTTCCTGACCTTTCCGTTTCCCGTCCTGGGCTTTCGGACCACGGGGAAGCGCCCCCAGCCGCCTGCCACTCCTCTGCCGGCGGACGCCCCTCCGCCGAACGTGGCGCTTGATCTGCCCTTTCCTGAGCCGGACGAAGTAGCGCCTTTGCCGTCGCCAACCGGCACGGTGACGCCTGATCCGGCCGCGCTGCCTGAAAAGCATTTCAACCACTACAGCTACTTCAGCGAAATCGAAGCTGCTTTCACGGCGCACCGTGGCAAGCCCTATCACCTGTCGCCGCTCGACTGGGCGCTGGTTGAAAGCTGGCAGAAAGCCGGCATTCCGCTGCCAGTGGTGCTGCGCGCCATTGCCCAGGCGTGCGAAGCGCATGCGAGGAAAATGTCCCGCCAGCCAAAGGGGCGTCCGCGCCCCGTGCGTTCCCTGGGCTACTGCCAGTCGTTTGTCGAAGATGCTTTCACCGCTTATCGGGCCTCCCAGGTTGGGGCGGCTTCGCCGCCGGCCGCCGCCACTGCTCCTGAAACCGGCGGCATGTCACGCGCCAAAGTCGCGGCCTTTCTGGAAACGGCGGCCGCCGCGCTCGCAGCCGCACACCAGCAGCTTTCTGCCCGGATTCGTCCTGATGCACCACACGCGCACCTTGGGACGTTGCTCCCAACGGTGGTGGCACAGCTTCGGACGCTCGGCGGGCAGGTGCAGGGGGAAGCGGCGCTTCATCTCGAAGCCGTTGAAATGACCTTGTCCGAACTGGAAGACCGCCTGCTTGCTGCACTTCAGGCGGATGCGCCGCCGGAAGTCCAGGCGGAAGCCGCACAAGCCGCCACGGCCGCGCTCAAGGCGCACCGCAAGGGGATGTCAGCCGCCGTCTATGCCCAGACCCATGCCAACTACGTGGCGCGGCAACTGCGGGAACGTTACGGTGTACCGCGCCTGAGCCTGTTTTACCTTGAAGGCGATTGAAACCCCGCCACGCTGACCTGCCAGCCGAAGGATGCGTTGCGTGGGTTTCTCCGGTAAAGTGAGGAAACGCGCCGCCACTGCGGCCGGGAGCGTCAACGGACACGATGTTTGGAATCGGCACGCCAGAACTCATCTTCATCTTTCTCGTTGGGTTTTTCATTTTTGGCCCCCGCCAGCTTCCAGAGATTGGTCGTCGGCTGGGAGAAATCATGGCGCAGTTGCGCCGGGCTGCCGACGACTTCAAGCAAACCTGGGAAGCGGAGGTGGAAAGCGAGCGGTTGCGCCTGACCAGGGATTTGTCCTCGAAGGTGAAGCTGCCAGACCTTTCGGTTGACCTTGCCGCCCCGTCTGCGGCCGAGCCGTCTGCGGCCGAGGCTGAAGTCGTGCCGGAAGTCATGCCGGCCGAAGGGTCCCTGTCCCGCGCATCCGTCCGCCCAGCGGCCGCATCGTCAGCCCAGCCGCCCGCTGAGTCCTTTGCCGAGGCATTACCGGCGGCGGAGTTGGCAGAAGCGCCACCAGTCTCCCCCTCTGCGGCTTCGGCTGTGGTCTTCCGGCCCGTGGAAGCTCCGGCGGATGTGGCGTTTCCCGGCCCGGTGTTCGTTCCCCGTCCGGGGACGGTAGAAGCCGTCGAGACCATTGGCTATGAAGGCTAGGTCCGGCGGCCGGCGTGCAGGCGCTGGCCGCTGCCAGGGTGTGTGCCATGGCGGATGAACCAAAAATCAGACCCGACGAGCCTTTTGCCGGGCCGCCTGAAGAAGAGGAAGCTGCCGCCACAATGGGCTTTCTCGACCATCTGGACGAACTCCGGCGGCGGGTGTTCTATGTCGTGGCGTTCATTGCCATTGCCTTCATCGTGTGCTGGGGCTTTGCCGATGTCATCTATGGTTTTCTGGCCAAGCCCGTGGCGGAAGCCCTGCGGGCCTCGCGGCTGGCGCAGGTCAGAACCAGTGCCCCACTGCCAAGCCTGTCTGACTTACCTGATGGCGCCCAGGTGACGTATGTCTTTGGGGCCGGCGTCGCCATTGATGGGCTGACCGTGCCGCCGGGAACGGCCGTGCCAGCGCGAATTGCGCGGGATGCCCAGGGAAAACGCCGCCTGGAAACCGCCCAGACGCTCGTCATCCAGCAGCGGGTCGTGCCGGAGGGCTTTGCCCTGCCTTCGGCGGAACTGCTGGCAGCCGCGCCTGATCCGCTGGGGCAGTTGGTGGTGCATACCGTGCAGGGCGCTTTCAACCTGTATATCAAGGTCGCCTTTTACGCCGCCATTTTCTTTTCCATCCCGTTTGCGCTCTATCAGCTCTATGCCTTTGTTGCGCCCGGACTCTACCGGCACGAGCGCGCCTATGTGTACCCGGTGCTCATCCTGGGAACCGGCTTTTTCCTGCTCGGCGCGGCCTTTGGGTACTACATCGCCTTTCCCCGGGCGTGTCTGTTTCTGTTGGACACGGCCAAGGACTTCCAGCCGATGATTGAAGTCAATGAATACTTCGACCTCATCATCACCATCGTGCTTGGCCTGGGCATTGTCTTTGAGTTACCAACAGTTGTCTTCGTGCTGGCGCGTCTGGGGTTGGTGACGGCCGGGTTTCTGCTCCGCATCTGGCGGTTGGCCGTGATGATCATCCTGGTTCTGGCGGCCATTATCTCGCCAACCTCGGATATTCCCAACATGATGATCTTTGCCGTTCCGATGCTGGCGCTGTACTTCCTGAGTGTGGGGATTGCCTATGTGTTCGGACGGCCGCGTGAAGCGGATGCAAGCGCTCCGGCCGCAGAGACCGGCAAAGAACTTCGTTCCGTAGGATAGTCTGAAGCTTATGCAGGTTTTTCGGCTCGATGAGGCGGCAGGGCAGGAGCGCCTTGCCACGATTCTCAGGCGTCACACGCTCGTTGCTGACCCGAATGTGACCCGTACGGTATCAGACATCATCCAGATGGTACGGGAGATGGGCGACAAAGGGTTGTTCGCTCTGACCGAGAAGTTCGACGGCGTATCCCTGTCGGCGCAGAACGTGCGCGTCGAAACGGCCCTGCTCGAAAAGCTGGCCGGGCAGGTGTCAGCGGAAGTACGGACGGCGCTGCGGATGGCGGCCAAAAACATTCGCCACTTCCACGAACTCCAGCGCGAATACACACGGGTGATGGAGCAGGCGGATGGCGTCCAGCTCATGCACCGCATCCAGCCGCTGGACGCGGTGGGCATCTATGTGCCCGGTGGACAGGCGGCCTATCCTTCGACGGTTCTGATGACGGCCGTCCCGGCACAGGTCGCGGGCGTCCCCCGGCTGGTGGCCGTCACTCCGGCCAAGTCCTTTCTGACCCAGCCGGTGCTGGCTGCGGCGCTTATCGAGGCCGGCATCAGCGAGGTCTATACCGTTGGCGGTGCGCAGGCGATTGCTGCGCTGGCGTATGGAACCGAGAGCGTTCCACGGGTAGCGAAGATCGTCGGGCCGGGCAACCGGTATGTAGCTGAGGCCAAACGGCAGGTGTACGGCGTGGTGGATGTGGATACCATTGCCGGGCCGAGCGAGGTGGTGATCATTGCCGACGATACGGCCGACCCGGTGCTCGTGGCGGCCGATATGCTGGCCCAGGCCGAGCATGACGAGCTGGCGGCAGCCGTCTGTGTCACCACAAGCGAAACGCTGGCCATGGCCGTAGCTGAGCAGCTTGCCTATCAGGCAGCAACCCTTTCGCGGCGGGAAGTGGTTGAGGCGGCGCTGGAGCGGTTCGGGGCGATTTTCCTGGTGGCGTCCCTGTCTGAGGCCGTCCGGCTCGTCAACCGGATGGCGCCGGAACACGTCGGGGTCATGACCGCTGAGCCAGAGCGTTTGGCTGAGGACATCACCTTTGCCGGCGCGGTTTTCATCGGCGCTGCCTCGGCGGAGGCCGTTGGAGACTACTTTGCCGGGCCGAGCCATGTGCTGCCGACGGGCGGCACGGCGCGCTTTTTCTCCCCGCTGGGCGTGTATGACTTTGTGCGGCGGACAAACCTCATCCGCTACACGATGGGGCGGTTGGTCAAAACGGCCGACATGATAACGTGCTTGGCTGAGGCCGAAGGTCTGGACGGGCATGCGCGCTCGATTCGCCTGCGGATGGAGCGCCACAGCGGCCCCCTAGCCCCGACGACCAATCCACTGACCGAAAGCAAACAGAACCTTCTGGCCGTGGAGTCACCGCCGGAGACTGCCTCGAACGACGAGCCATGACACGGTGGTGGGCCGGACTGGCAACGCTTGTCCTGCGGATTCTGGGGTGGACGATACGCCTGGATACGTCCAACCTGCGCGACCTGCCCGACCCGCTGCACGGCCATCTGCCTCCGACGACACCCATCATCTACACCTTCTGGCACAACCAGATTCTGGCTGCGACGCTGTTTTTTCAGCGACGTGGCATTGTGGTGATGACCTCACAGAGCCGGGATGGGGACATCATTGCCGAGGTCATCCGGCGTTTCGGCTTTGGGGCGGCGCGGGGATCGGCGACGCGGGGCAGCGTGACGGCGCTCAAAGCCATGGTCAAAGCCATTCGGCAGGGAGCCGATGCGGCCTTCACCATTGACGGTCCCAAAGGGCCGCGCTACCGCGCCAAAGATGGGGCGGCGATGCTGGCCAGCTTGAGTGGCGCGCCCATCCAGCCGGTCTGTATCGTGACGGAACGCCACTGGACGCTGAACACCTGGGATGCCTTCCGGGTTCCCAAGCCCTTCACGGTCGGGCATGTGTTTTACGGGCCACCGATTTGGGTGCGGCGGGGCGCAACGGCAGAAGACATTGCCGCCGCAACGGCCCGGTTGCAGGCAGAGCTGGACACCATGCTGCACCGGTGGGAAACAGAACATCCCTCACAATGCAGGGCCGCACAACGCAGGGCAGGCGCACCGCCCTCTGACCGGCGCGTGCTAGACTCATCCCCAACCGCTGCGGCGGAAACAGCCTCAAACGTGGAGACGGATTGACGTGGAAGCCATCCTCGCGCTCGAAGACGGGCGCCTGTTTTACGGAAGAAGCATCGGCGCCGCCGGTGAGACAACGGGTGAAGTCGTGTTCAACACGGCGATGACGGGCTACCAGGAAGTGCTCACCGACCCTTCCTATGCCGGACAGTTGGTAACGATGACCTGTCCGCACATTGGCAACTACGGGGTCAACCCCGAAGATGTGGAGTCACGGCAACCCTTCGTGGCCGGTTTTATCGTGCGGGAACTGTCGTCGGTGGTCAGTAACTGGCGGGCGACGGAGTCGCTGGGCCATTACCTGAAGCGGCATGGGATTGTCGGCATCGAGGGCATTGACACGCGGGCGCTGGTGCGGCACATCCGCGAGCGGGGGGCGATGCGCGGCGTCATCTCCACGGTTGAGCGCGAGGCCTCCCGCCTGGTGGCCAAAGCGGCCGGTGCGCCGGGTATGGTTGGGGCGGCTCTGGCAAAAACCGTGACCTGCACCGCACCCTACACGTGGCCGCTGGCTGCCGCTGAAGACTCCACGGAGTACCAACGACGACGGTGGCATGTCGTTGCGTATGATTTCGGCGTCAAGTTCAACATTCTGCGTCATCTTGCGGCGCTCGGCTGCCGCATCACGGTTGTGCCGGCAACCACCACGTCCGAAGAGGTGTTGCGCCTGCAGCCGGATGGCGTATTTCTCTCGAACGGGCCTGGTGACCCGGAGCCACTCGCCGATATTGCCCGCGAGGTGCGCCTCCTGGCGGAACGCCTGCCCACCTTCGGCATTTGCCTCGGACACCAGGTGCTGGCGCTGGCGTTTGGCGGCAGAACCTTCAAACTCAAGTATGGGCATCGTGGGGCCAACCATCCGGTCAAGAACCTGACGACCGGCAAGGTTGAAATCACCTCGCAGAATCACGGCTTTGCGGTTGACCCGGAAAGTCTGCCGGAGGAACTGGAAGTGACCCATATCAATCTCAACGACGGTACGCTCGAAGGTTTCCGCCATCGCCACCTGCCGGTGTTCTGTGTGCAGTACCACCCGGAGGCTGCGCCGGGACCGCACGATGCGGCGTACCTGTTCGAGGCGTTTACGGCGCTGCTGCCTGTCCGTTCAGCCGAGGTGGCCGCATGAGGCCGGGCGGGAAGGTCTGCCGGCTGTGGCTGGTCGGCGCTGGTCTGGTCTGGCTTCTTTGGCCCGAAACAGGTGCACTGGCGCAACAAGTGCCGCCGTCGCCAACCGTGCCGCCGGCCACTGCCACGCTCAAGGCCGAAGGAAAGACTGACGACGGGCGTCTTTTTCAGGAATACGTCCGCGAGCAGAAAATGCGCTTCGAGTATGGCCGGGCGCTCAAAATCACCCTTCCGCCGCAGGGCAGTCTGACCGTTACCGGCAGCAAACGGTCGGAACTCGTGGTTCAGGCGACGATTCGGGTGGAAGGCGCATCGTCCGCCGAGTTGGCGGCTCTGGCGGAACGGATTGGCTTCCAGATTGACACCCGCGATGTCCGTTTGCACCTCATGTCACTGGGTCCGGCTGTCAAAAACCTGTCCCGCAAAGAGCGCCGCGCAGTATCCGAAGGGCTGGCCAGTCCGCTGCTGCGCCTGCCCTACCGCATAGATTACAAGGTCGTCGTCCCGGAATACACGGACCTGGAAATCGCCGTTTTTGACGGCGATCTGTCGTTGGCTGACATCTACGGCGGCATTGTGTTTACCGTGCAGCGCGGCCGGGTTGTGCTGAGCGGCGTAGCCGGAACGGTGGTCGGACGACTGGCGACGGGCGCGGCCAGAGTCGAACTCAATGGACGAAGCTGGCGCGGTTCTGGGTTGGATTTGCAGGTAGGGGTTGGAGACATTGTGTTGAGTGTGCCACGCGGTTTTGCCGCTGACGTCACTTTGGCGGCCAGCACACCACTGGATATTCGCTATCCCCTCAACCGTGATGCGGACATTCCACCGGACAGCCCCTTTGGGCTGCGCACCCGTGGGCGATTTGGGGTCGGGGGCGCGGCGTTACAACTGATGACGGCGCGCGGCACACTCCGGGTTGAACCCTATCCCCCGGAGAACCCATGACAGCTGACCGGTGTCTGCACCGGACAGTTCATCAGATTGGCGATTGCCTGCGGCCGGGTTGGCGGGTTATCCTGCGGTCACACGCTGCCATTTCAAGTCGCTTTTCCAAGCTTCAGGAGAGGTCAGGGCCCAACCCATGACGAATCACGAGCGAACTGTTGTCTGTTTGGCGAGTTATTTCAAAGGCGTCGAATTCCTGCGCGAAGTCAAGCGCCAGGGATGCCGGGTCGTTCTCGTGACGAAAGAGAAGTTCCGCCACGAGGACTGGCCGTTTGAAAGCCTCGACGAGTTGATCCCCCTGCCGAATGATGCCTCGCCGGAGTTGTTCATCTACACCGTGGCGCAGTTGGCGCGGCCGCGCAAGCTGCACACGGTCGTGGCGTTGGAAGAACTCGACGTACTGACGGCAGCGCTCATCCGGGAACACCTGCGCCTGCCGGGCATGGGCAGCACGACGGCGCGGCACTTCCGCGACAAACTCGCCATGCGCATCGAAGCACAGCAGGCTGGCGTGCGGGTGCCGGACTTCGTTCACGTGCTCAACTACCAGGACCTGGAAGACTACATGAAGCGCATCCCGCCGCCCTGGGTGATGAAACCGCGCTCGGATGTCTCGGCCATTGGCATCAAGAAGCTCTACGACAGCGAGCAGGTCTGGCGCACGATTGACTATCTGGATGCCCGCGACCGCCTCAGCGAGCGGTCGAGCAACTATGTCCTGGAGCGATTTGTTGCCGGGGATGTGTATCACGTGGATTCGCTGGTCGAAAACGGAGAGGTCGTCTTTGCCGGGGTGAACCGGTATGGGCGGCCACCGATGAGTGTCGCGCACGAGGGCGGGGTCTTCACCACCCAAACCCTGCCCTATGACAGCCCGGAGCGGGCTGCCCTGCTGGACATTAACCGCAAGCTCATTACGGGGCTGCGCATGCGGCGTGGCGCGACGCATGCCGAGTTCATCAAGAGTGCCGAAGACGGCGAGTTTTATTTTCTGGAAATTGCCAGTCGGGTGGGCGGCGCCTACATTGCCGAGGCGCTTGAGGCCGCCAGCGGAGTCAACATCTGGGCGGAGTGGGCGAAAATTGAGCTGGGGCGTGGGGAGGTTCCCTATGTCCTGCCGCCGACGCGCCAGGAATACGGTGGTGTCGCCCTTTCCCTGGCACGTCAGGAGTACCCGGACACGTCCTCGTTTACCGACCCGGAAATTGTGTACCGGGTCAAGAAACGGTATCACGTTGGACTGGTTGTGCGCTCTGACCGCCATGAGCGGGTGACGGAACTGCTGCGTGACTACACAGCACGTTTTGAGCGGGATTACTGCGCCGTCGTACCGCCACTGGAGCGGCCAGAGTGAATGCGCCTCGCCTGCCGGGAACGCGGGGAAATGGCCAGGATGTTTTCAGTCCTGCCGTGCCAGGCGTTCACGGCAGTTGTTTACAGGTCAGCACTTTCAGGATAGCTGAAAGGTCGCCGACGCTTCTGTGGACTGATGCCGTGCTGCGCACCCTCCAGCGACGGCAACTGGCCCCCGGAGAGGCGTGAGACGCGCCGGGCGTGGTTGTCAGTCCGGTTGGCCCCTCGGTACACTCCCCTTTGTTTTCAGACGGGTTTCCATGCGGGCAGGATGCCCGCGCTCCCAGGTTGTTCCACGGGCAGGATGCCCGCGCTCCCAGAGGGTATGCCGTTCAACGAAGTTTTTGATGTCATTGTTATTGGCGCCGGACACGCCGGATGCGAGGCTGCCCACGCCGCTGCCAAGCTCGGCTGCCAGACGGCGCTCATCACGCTCAACCTCGACCTCATTGCCCAGATGTCCTGCAACCCTGCCATTGGCGGCATTGCCAAGGGGCACCTGGTACGCGAAATGGACGCCTTGGGCGGGCTGATGGGCAGGATCATTGACCGGACGGGAATCCAGTTTCGGATGCTCAACCGAAGCCGTGGGCCGGCGGTGCAGTCGCCACGCGCGCAGGCCGACCGTGCGCTGTACCGAACCGAAATGCGGCGCTTTCTCGAAACCATCGAAAACCTCCACCTGCGGCAGGGCGAGGTCATTGATTTGATGGTCGAACAGGAACGCATCGTCGGCGTCGAGATGTGGGACGGCCGGCGGCTCGGCGCGTCAGCCGTGGTGATCTGTACCGGGACATTCCTCAACGGCCTCATTCACATCGGTACGCGCACCTACCAGGCCGGCCGCGCCGGAGAACTGCCTTCCCTGCTGCTTGCCGAAAGCTTTCGCCGCCTCGGATTTCGCGTGGGACGGCTCAAAACCGGCACGCCGCCGCGCGTCCATGCCAAAACCATTGACTGGTCAAAGTGTGAGGAGCAACCGGGCGACCCCAACCCCACACCCTTTTCCTTTGGGACAAAAGCCATCACTCGCCGCCAACTGTCCTGCTACATCACCTATACCAATGAAGAAACCCACCGGGTGATTCGTGAGAACCTGGACAAGTCGCCCATGTACAGCGGGCAGATTCAGTCCATCGGGCCCCGCTACTGTCCGTCCATTGAGGACAAGGTTGTGAAGTTTCCCGACAAACCGCGCCACCAGGTGTTTCTCGAACCCGAAGGCTTTGAAACCCACGAGGTGTATGTCAACGGGATTTCGACGAGCCTCCCGATTGAGGTGCAGGAACGCCTCGTGCGCACGATTCCCGGTCTCGAACAGGCGCAACTCATCCGTCCGGGCTATGCCATCGAATACGACATGGTCGACCCCACGGAACTCAAGCCGACTTTGGAAACCAAGCGCATCCGGGGACTGTTCCATGCCGGGCAGATCAACGGCACGACGGGTTATGAGGAAGCCGGCTGCCAGGGACTGGTTGCCGGCATCAATGCTGCCCGTCTGGCCAAGGGTCTCCCGCCAGTGGTGCTCGACCGCGCCAGCAGCTACATTGGCGTCCTCGTGGACGACCTGACAACCCAAGGCGTGGATGAACCCTACCGGATGTTTACTTCCCGCTCCGAAGTGCGGCTTCTGCTGCGGATTGACAACAGCGACCAGCGCCTGACGCCACTCGGCCACGCCATCGGCCTGGTCAGTGAAGACGACTACCAGCGTTTCCAGCAGCGGCAGGCACGCATCCAGACCTGCCACACGCTGCTTGAAGCCTGTTCCATCCGCCCGGACTCCTGGGAAGCCGACGCCCTTGCCGCCGAGACCGGGATTGTTCTGCGGGAAAAGCAGCGCTTGTCAGCTTTGGCGCGGCGCCCGGAAGTTACGGCGGAACATCTGGCGGCCGCCCTGCGTCGGGCCGGAGTGACGGACTTTGACGAGTCCGAACTGGAAGTTGCCGTCAATGACCTCAAGTACGCTGGCTACGTTCGTCACCACGAGGCCACGGCCCGGAAGCTGTCCAAAGCCGCCGATGTGGCCATTCCGGCAAACCTCGACTTCACGCGGCTGCCGGGACTGTCGCGTGAAATGGCTGACAAGTTTGCGCGCATCCGTCCGGCAACCCTGGGACAGGCCGCGCGGATTCCGGGTGTGACACCGGCGGCGCTGGCCATTCTCAGCCTGCACCTTGGGAATGGAAAACGGGTTGCCCAAACGGCTTGAATCAGCCGCGGCCCAGTTGCCGCCTAGCGGCCCCCAAGCCACCGGAACCCGCGCCAGAACCCTGACCGGCGCTGCCGCAAACGCTGGCGCAGCCCCTGGAGTGCCCGGTCAATCTGCCGGGTGTCGAGTTCGAGCCGGTCGCCATAGCGCGCCTGATTGTAGGCCCGGGTGATGGTGAGGACTTCCTCGAAGCCGGTTGCCAAAGCAAATTCCAGTGGCGTTTGATGTGGTGCGCGGCGGTGTCCGGCGCGGCTCAGCAGCGCGGCCATCTCATCGTAAAACAGGACGGCCGACTGACGTTCGTCCTGGCGCAGCGTCCAGCGGAACAGCGGGGCAAGCCAGCTCAACCACCGACGTTCAAAGAGAAGCCGTGGCGTGTGCCGGATGCGCCACCAGAGCAGGTAGCCGGCCAGCATCAGCAACAGGATGCCCGCCAGCACCAGCAACACCGTAAGGTGATGGAAAAATTCCGTACCCGTCACGGCCGAGTACATCCATATCAACTGGGAGATGGCCCACATTCTGAGTTGCTCGCGGTAGCGGTAGAGGCGGGTTTCCGCCGTTGTCTGATACTGCACGGCAGTGCGGCCGACATCCTGCGCCAGCATACGTTGGCGCTGAGCATCGTAGGCAATGACATAGTCAATGTAGAACGTGCGCAGAGCCTCGATGTAGCGCCGTGCTGAAGTCAGCAACCCGGAGGCTGCGGTCCGTGGGCTGGCGGCTGCCGCTGGTGTGGGGTCAAATTCGACCCACGTCCCCGTTTGCGGAAAATACACCTCGACCCAGGCGTGGGCATCGGATTGCCGAACGAGGTAGGTATTGTTGAGATCATTGTACTCGCCAAGGTGATAGCCTCCGGCCAGTCGCGCGGCCAGCCCCAGCGAGCGGCACATCAGCACCATCGCCGAAGCAAAATACTCACAGTGGCCGCGGCGTGTCTCGAACAGGAAGTCCACAATGGGGTCCGGCTCGTTTCCCCGTTGGAGTTCAAGCGTGTAGGCACAGCGTGTTTTGAGGTGTTGCTCGATGGCACGCGCCCGGTCGTAGCCATTAGTGGCACCGGCGGTGATCTCACGGGCGAGTTGCGTCACCCGTGCATCAAACGTCGCCGGCAGTTGCAGGAAGGTGGCGCGGGTCTGGGCATCATACTGGAGCGGGTCCTGTCGTAACTGCTCCTCCGGCGTTTCATCCAGATGGGACAGCACAGTGTAGCTTAGGCGTGCTCCGTGTTCCGCCCGGTAGAGCGTTCCGGTTGCATCCTGCGCCAGGCCACGCAGATTGGAGACAAGTACCGGCTGGCCGCAGTGAAACAGGGCGCTGGTGTTCATCGGTTCCAGGTACACCCTCTGCACCACTACCTGTCCCCGTGGCTGGCGTTCATTGAGGATGTACTCCCCATTCTGGAGCCTGACCGCCACGCGCCGGTTGGCTTCCGGCCGTGTCCATTCCCTGCCATCGAAGTGCGTCATCACCATGCCGCGCCAGTGAAGGTAGGGCGGCAGCGGCGTTTCAACCCGGACGCGCAGGGCCGTGCGCTCGTCGCTTTTGATGTTACCCACTGAGCCAAGCGTGATGGAAAGGTCGGAAAAGCCGGTCATCGCCGTGTCTTCGCTGAAGGTCTGGGACAGCAGGCCCGTGTTCCAGCGCGGCAACAGGAAGAAGGTCGGGACGCTCAGGGCTCCGATGAGCGCCGCCATGACCAGTGTCATCACCAGCAGGTAGCGTACCGGACGACTGGCCTGCCGCGCCTGTTGACCGTCATAGGACAAGGTCACCGTGCGCAGGGGCTGACGGAGATTCCGACCCGTCCGCACCACTTCAAACGCCTGAAGGGCCGCCAGTCCGGTCAGCGTGAAACCCGTAAGCAGCAGCAGGAACAGGGCATCAATGGTGAGACCGGCCGCAAGCAGCATTTCAAACACGGCCAGCAGGTAGAGAAACACCCAGTCACGGTCGCGCTTGACCTGAAAGAGCTTGAAAATCGAGACGAACAGCACGAAGTGAATGAGCGCCGTAATCCACGAACTGCTGAGATACCGCAAATCCAGGTAGGCAAAGGGCGCATATCCCACGACGCACCAGTTGGCGACCCGTTCACTGATTTGCAGCCGCAGCCCCGGACGGTCGGCAAACCAGCTTGCGATGAGCGCCAGGCTGTAGAGGATACACGTCGCCACATCCACCCGTCCGGTGAGCGCCAGCGTCAAAAAGCCACCCGTAACCAGGGCATAGGATGCCGCTTTGAAAAACAGCTCGATGTTCATGGGCGTCAATGATGGAAGTCCGACAGCTTACGAAACACCAGGAACACGTCGTCAAGCATGTGTTTGGTTGCCAGATTCTAGGCGTTTATGTGCAACCTGAACACCTGCATTTCCTTCTCGACATCCCTTACCTGTGGAGTGTGGATGCGGACGGAAGCATGGCGCTCGTACAGGATGAAGAAGCCATTGCCGCACTCGACCTGCCGGAAGACACCCGCCGGGCACTGTACGAAGAAGCCGTTGCCTTACGCGAGCAGGGACCAGGAGTGGCTGTCCGGCACTTCATGGCTCCGCCCAAGACGATCGGCGCTATTGAGGATGTGACCCTCTACACCGTCGGCGACACCACGCACATGCAGGTTATCGGCGATGCAGACACCCTCACCAGCGTCTGGTCCGGGACATCCATTCACCTTCTGACGTAAGTTGATGCAGGTCACGGTCTCCTTGCCGTGTGGCATCAGGGATGGAGCGGCTCGAAGCGTCCCCGCTCGCGGTTTTTGCGTACATTGCGCCAGTCAAAGACTGTGCCGTTCATGGCGATATAGACGCCCGGCGGCAGCGTCCGGGCGGATGCCAGGGCAAAGCCCAGGTTGAACAGGGCATCCGAGCCGCCAAAGGCATAGGGAATCATCGCTCCCACAAACACCACGGTTTTGTCTGTAACCTGGGCGGCCACGACCTGGGCGGTTTCGGTCATGGTGTCCGTCCCGTGTGTCACGATGATGTGGTGTTCCGGTGCACGCGCCACGGCGGCACGGATGATGGCCCGGTCAGCTTCGGTCATGTCCAGGCTGTCCTTGAGCATGACCGGCTCAATTGTGATGTTGGCCAGGTAGCACCGCGCCTGATCGAGCATGTCGAACAGGTGCGTCCGGGAAAAAACGAGGTTGCCGGTGCGCTCGTCATAGACCTTATCGAGCGTTCCGCCGGTCAGCAGAATGCGCAGGGGCGGAGAAGTCGGTGACATAGGCGATGCGAAGGTGCTGGAAGCTGCGCCGGGCTAAGCCGTCCGGGCGTTGCGCTGGTAAATCAGGCGCAGCCCTTCAAGCGTCAGATTTTCATCAATTTCGGTGATGAGCGGCGAACCCTTGCCAATCAGCCGTGCCAGTCCACCCGTGGCAATGACGGCCCGCAAACTGCCCATTTCCGCCTGCATGCGCTGCAAAATCCCTTCCACGAGTCCGATATAGCCGAAGTACAGTCCCGACTGGATACTGCCGATGGTGGAGGCGCCAATAACTTGAGCCGGGTGGGCGATGCTCACCCGGGGCAGGCGGGCTGCCCGCTGAAAGAGGGCTTCGGCCGAGATGACGATGCCCGGCGCAATGACGCCGCCCAGATAGGTTCCGTCTTCAGAAATGGCATCGAACGTCGTCGCCGTACCGAAGTCCACAACGACACAGGGTCCGCCGTGGCGCGCATAAGCGGCCACGGCATTCACGATGCGGTCTGCGCCGACATCCTGCGGCACGTCGTACCGGATGGGCATGCCGACGTTTTCCGTCGGGCGCACGAAAAATGGCTCGCGCCCGAAGTACGTCTGGGCCATGCGGAAAAAGGTGAAGTTCAGCGGCGGCACGACCGAGGCAATGGCAATGCCGGTGATGTCGCGCGGATCGAGTTGGGAAATGGTAAACAGGTTGCGGCACAAAATGCCGTACTCGTCTGTGGTGCGTTCACGTTCGGTCGTCAGCCGCCAGTGGGCAATCAACGTTTCGCCGGCATAAACGCCCAGCGTCGTGTTGGTATTACCAACGTCAATCACGAGGAGCATACTTGGGAAACCCGGTGGGGAAGTCGGCTGGCCCCCACGCCTGACGAGGGAGATGCCAAAGGAGGTCGTCGCCAACCACCACCGCCGTCGTGGCGCGTCGTTTGAACCTGCATGGACAGGTGGGTAGCCTGGCTGCACTTCATCGCACGACGCCCATGGCGTCTTGCCCCAAAGTGAAGGCCGCAGCTTCCCGTTCAAACGGCATCGGCCCAAACACTGGCGCCCAGCACGTACGGCATAGAACGGACGACGACCACCTGCGACGATAGGCGAAGGCGGGATGTGGGGCAAGCCGTTTGGCCTCCCGGAGGGAAAGGCTTGGGAGCGCGGGCGTCCCACCCGCACGGGTGTGTGAGCAAGCGACCGTAGGTTGAAAACCATTGCAGGTTTGAACCTTATGCATCGTCGCGTAGCGACGGATGAATTTAGCCGTGGGTTTCAACCCACGGAGCGCGACACCCCCCACACCCCGTCGCGTAGCGACGGATGAATATCGCCGGAACGACACAATTTCCCGCCCGCATGGGAATGCGGGCGCCATCGTACGGATACACCACGAATCGGGACATCCACGGTGGGGTTCAGTCGTCGCTGACGCGACGGGGACGATTGGTGGGCGACATGATCCGTGGGTTGAAACCCACGGCAAAATTCTGTTGCCGCTACGCGGCAAACATGCGGTTGCAACCCACGACCAACGCCCACGTCCACGGGTTTCTGTCTCACGGCTGGCGCGACAGGCCTGGGAGCGCGGGCGTCCCACCCGCACGGGTGTGTGTGGGGGCAAGCGACCGTGGGTTGAAACCCATTGTAGGTTTGCACCTTATGCATCGTCGCGTAGCGACGGATGAATTTAGCCGTGGGTTTCAACCCACGGAGCGCGACACCCCCCACACCCCGTCGCGTAGCGACGGATGAATATCGCCGGAACGACACAATTTCCCGCCCGCAGGGGAATGCGGGCGCCATCGTACGGATACACCACGAATCGGGACATCCACGGTGGGGTTCAGCCGTCGCTGACGCGACGGGGACGATTGGTGGGCGACATGATCCGTGGGTTTCAACCCACGGGATCGTGGGTTCACCCACGATGGGTTTCAACCCACGGATCACGGTCGCCCCATACCCCCATGCGGGCAGGATGCCCGCGCTCCCAGGCGGTCCGTCACTACGCGACAATTCCCGGCGTCGCTATGCGCCGGGGGGCGGGATGGGATACGCTTCCCACGGCACTGGAATTATGCGTCAGATTGGGCTTGGGTGAAGGACGGAGCCGGGCTGAATCCCACCGCTGCCGACACGGCAGAGGGTGAACCGGATGAGTCTTTGCTCCATAGGTTGAAACCGGTCTGGGGGTTGTGGTCTTGTTCACCGGCGGAGTTTTCTGATGAGCTTTCAAGCCAACGTTTCAGCCGAAGCCATATCCGTTCGCCAGAGTGCTGAACGGCTGCGTATCCTTTCCGTTCTCAATGACCTGCACCTGAAATACAAGTCCCTTCAGGACGGCCGGGTAGCCGACTACATTCCACAGTTGGCCAAGGTGCCACCGGACCTGTTCGGCATCTGCATTGCCACCGTGGATGGGCAAATCTTTGAGGTGGGAGACTACGACTACCTGTTCACCATCCAGTCCATCTCAAAGCCCTTTGTCTATGGGCTGGCGCTCGAAGACCACGGCCGCGACTATGTTCGGACGCGGGTGGGCGTCGAGCCGACGGGCGATGCCTTCAACTCCATCATCAAGCTCGATGAGCGTTCCAAGCGTCCGCACAATCCGCTCGTCAATGCCGGTGCTATTGCCATGACGAGCATCATCAAGGGAACTGACCCGACCGACAAGCTCAACCGCCTGCTTGACCTGTTTCAACGCTACACGGGCCACAGCATCTTTGCCGACATGTCGGTGTTTATGTCCGAGCGGACGACCGGCCACCGCAATCGCGCCATTGCGCACCTGATGCTCAACTTCGGTATGATTGACGGCAACGTGGACGAGGCCCTGGATTTATACTTTCAGCAGTGTTCGTTGATGGTCTCCTGCCGTGATCTGGCCGTGATGGGCGCGACACTCGCCAACCGGGGCGTCAATCCGCTGACGGGCGAACGTGCCATTGCTGCCGAGTATGTCCGGGACATTCTCAGCGTCATGTTCACCTGCGGTTTGTATGACTATGCCGGCGAATGGGCCTATCGCGTGGGACTGCCGGCCAAAAGTGGAGTTGGTGGCGGGCTGTTGGCTGTCGTTCCGGGGCGATTTGGGATTGGCGTGTTCTCACCGCGTCTTGATGAACGCGGCAACAGCATCCGGGCCATCAGGGTTTGTGAGGGAATTGTGCAGGAGTTTGGCGCACACATCTTTGATCTGGCCTTTAACCTGCCGGCTGCCCACGAAGTCCACCTGGAGCAATCCACCCGGACAGCCGATGCACGCAATGGTCACACGGCATCTCACCCGCCGGAGCCGCACCGTGTGGCGTGATCTGCGGCACGTTCCATCCGGCCCGAAGATTTTTGAACGCCTGACGTCGCTCCCCCACGGCGGCGGGCAGCATATTGTGTTGAGTCTTGCACTGCGAAAGGTATCCACATGGATCCCAAATCCGTCCTGAACTTCGCCAATGACGAAGGCGTGAAGTTCGTTGACCTGCGTTTCACCGACCTCCCCGGCTCGTGGCAACACATTTCCTTCCCTATCTCGCAACTGACGGAAGAGAGCTTTACCGAAGGTTTCGGCTTTGATGCGTCGAGCATTCGGGGCTGGGCCAACATCAGCGAAAGCGACATGCTGCTCATTCCAGACCCGTCGCGGTTCTGGATTGACCCCTTTTTCGAGGAACCCACCCTCTGTCTTTTCGCGGATGTTGTTGAACCCCTGACGCACCAAGGGTACATCTACGACCCCCGCTCGGTTGCCGAGCGCGCCGAAGCCTATCTCCGCTCAACCGGTCTGGCGGACGTGGCCTACTTCGGCCCGGAAGCTGAGTTTTTCGTCTTCGACCACGTGAGTTTTCTCAACGAGCCGCACCATGCGTTTTTCCGCTTTGAGAGCGGCGAAGGCAACTGGACAAGTGATAACCCTGACGAGAACCTGGGTTTTCGGATTCGGACCAAGGAAGGCTACGTGCCAGTTCCGCCCTTCGACTCCCTGCAGGATTTGCGCTCTGAAATTGCCCTCAACCTGGAAGCGGTTGGCATCTCCCCCGAATGTCACCACCACGAGGTGGCTTCCGGCGGCCAGTGCGAAATTGACTTCCGGTTTGCCTCGATGCTGACGACCGCCGATAACCTGATGCTGTTCAAGTACATCGTGCGGAACACCGCCCTTCAGTACGGCAAGTCGGTGACGTTCATGCCCAAGCCCCTCTATGGCGACAATGGCTCCGGGATGCACTGCCATCAGTCGCTGTGGAAAGACGGACAGCCCCTGTTTGGCGGTGACCAGTATGCCGACCTGTCGGAAATGGCGCTCTACTACATCGGCGGCCTGCTCAAGCACGCCCCGGCCGTCGTAGCCTTTGCTGCCCCGACCACCAACAGCTACAAGCGGCTGGTGCCGGGCTATGAAGCCCCGGTCAATCTGGCATACTCGGCACGCAACCGCTCGGCAGCGATTCGGATTCCAGTGCTCTCGAAAAATCCCAAGACCAAGCGCCTGGAGTTTCGCCCACCTGACCCAAGCTGCAACCCATATCTCGCCCTGTCCGCCATGCTCATGGCCGGACTCGATGGCATCCTGAACAAAATCCATCCCGGTGAGCCGCTCGAAAAGGACATCTACGACATGGACGAAGCGGAAAAACTGCACATTCCGCGTCTTCCGGCTTCGCTTGAAGAAGCTCTGGCGGCGCTCGAAGCCGACCACGAGTTCCTGCTTGCCGGCGGTGTCTTCACCAGGGAGCTGATTACGCGCCACATTGAGTACAAGCGCAAGCGTGAAGTCGAGGCGCTGCGCCTGCGTCCGCACCCGATTGAGTTTCAACTGTACTTCGACGTATAGCCCAAGGGGGGAATTTCACCCGCGCTACCTCAGCCGCCGGTGTTTCGGAAACCCGATGCGCCGGCGGTTGCTTTTCAGCGATTGGGCGCGGTGGCTGGCATCTGTCGCCGATGGTTCAGCGTTGGGAGGTGCCAGGTGTACGCTTCGGCGTGGCCGTGGCAGATGGGAAAACGGCGGGGTGGCTGATGCCGGCGATGAGCCAATTCGCTCCCCTTTTGACAAAGCGGTAGGTCACACGCTCGGTGCTTTTCACGAGTTGTCCGGTTTGCCGGTGACGGCCGCTCAGCAGGCGGTTGGCCGTGACCGTCGCCTGGGCACCCTGGGCGTCAACTGCCACCTGCGGATTCTCGTGCGTCATCGTCACGGTGTAGGTTTCGGCCAGCTTTTGCAGGTCATCCACTGCCTGCCTGGCCGGGGCTTCACGGCGATTGCCATACGGGCGCAACGTCCGGTCAAAATAGGTGGCATAAGTCTCTGTCAGTTGCCCGTTGAAGGCGAGCGTCAGCCCTTCCATGGCAACCAGGATGGCCTGCTGATTGGTCTGGTTTGTCGCCTGTGGCTGATTTGGAGGAGGAGCTGGCGCTGGATTCCCGCTGTTGACAGTTGGGTTTGCCGGTCGGTGAGGGGCAAGTGCAACAAAGTAGATTGCCAGCCCGACACCGATGGCGACAAAGAGCAGCAAAAGTCCGGCGAGCATCCACCGCCGCCTTGCCGGTTGGGGCTGCCGGTTGACCGTTGCGCCAGCCGGCTGTCTGGTATTCATGGCTGCCGGCTGGGGCTGAGCAACCGTTGCGGGAGTCACATCCACGACCGAACTGACCGGCACACCGGCGGTCAGCGGTGGTACCGGCGCAGGGAAATACCGGGCCGGAGCTTCCGGTTCAACGGGTGTGTGGTGCGACTGTGGCCGGGGCCACAGGACAGCTTCCGGCGGGCGGTCAATCTCCAGCAGTCCTTTGTGGAGCAGGGTTCCTTCGGCGTCCGCCACCGCCGGCGCATGAACCCAGATGTCTCCGCCTTTTGGTTGTGGGCAGTCGAATATCTCCGAAAACCAGTGGACGAAATCACCCGCGACGCCAAAACGCGACCAACTCGGAATGATGTGATAGTGCGTTGGCGGAGCGCCGACGCCGCAGGCGTAGAAAAGCCCCTTCTCGTTGCGGAAAAAGCGACGCCGGTTGTAGTCGAAGTGAACGCGCACGAGGCGGGAGCCATAGGTGGCGTGCAACGACCGCACCCGGACAGGCCCGGTGAGCCGGATGCCCCCGGTATCTTCGGCCGTCCCGGCCGTCGGTTCTGCACCGGCTTCTGATGCCGCCGGTACGGTCGCAGGTACGGCGGCGGGCGTCGCTCCGTTTGTACTCTGTTTGGTCGTTGGCGTCGGCGCAGGTGCCCGTTGCCGGATGGATTCCTGGCAGGCCGGGCACACCTGCCGGCCGGTCACAACTTCTGCCCGCAGGACGCGACACGCATGGGGAAGCACTGTCTGGGCAAAGGGCGTCCCACAACCCTGGCAAGTGGTATCTGCCGACTCAATCGGGAGGTAGGTCAGCCGTTGGCAGGTGTGGCACAGATACCGCCGGACATTGCCTGTCTGGCAGTAGGGGCAGGTTTCCGGCTGTTCGACCTCACGCACGTCCCACTGCAGGTCACAGCTTGGGCAGTAGCCCGCTATGCCTTCAAGCCGTATGCTGTGTCCGGCCGGACAGGTCTGCTCATCTGATCCCGGATTGAAAGGAAAGCGCACGGCATGCTGTGCGCACCAGACCGTGGGTGGCATGACGCCCTCTCTGCTTGACCTCTCCGTTTGGCAAGCTGGCTTGCCTTGCGGCCAAGCATCTTACGCGGTCAATCCGGGCTGGAAAAGCCTTCGCGTGCTGTTTGTACGCGGGGCGGGGGCTCGGCTTCGTCCCGGAAATCAAGGCTTTCATCCGCCTCATCGGCTGCCCTGAGCAACCACAGCGGAATGGGCAGCCAGGTGGAAGGTGCGTCGTGGACAGCCGCATCCAAAGCCGCCACCTGGCGTTCGACGCGCCGTTGCGTGCCTGTCTCCGGCAGGTCTTCCCAGCGTTCATAGCACCCGTGCTGAATGCAGGCGGCCGGTTTGGCCTTCCAGTGAACGAGACAGCCCACGCCCGGTTCAAAGAGCGGGCAGGCGTAGGTCTGCCCGAAGGTATCGCCGGTTTCAGTCAGTCCATAGCGCGCCACAGCGTGAGCCGCCCGGGCAAGCACTTCCCGTACTTTGGCTGGGCCATACTTGGGGCTGTGCTGAAGGGTGGCCAGCATGGCTTTGGCTTCGAGCCGTACAATGTGGACGTTGACAAACTGGGCGTCGGCGCAGCAGGGCGTCGGGCAGGTCGCACAGTCGGCTGCCAGGTGCCCGTAAGTTTTCCCGATGTAGCGCGCAAAACGCTGCTTGATGCGCCGCAACTGGGCCAGCGCCCGTGCCAGCGGGGGCCGTCTGCCACCAGTCGGGCGTTGGCCGTTTCCCTTGACGTAACGGTGTCGTCTGGACAGGCGCTTGGCGATGACAGAGCGTGTCATGGTTTTTCCCCGGCTGCCGGCGCCTCTTCCGCCACGCCGGCCAGCGCCGCCACATGGTGACAAACCGTTTGGGGCAGGGTGTCCAGATTGTAGCCCCCCTCCAACACCGACACGAGCCGCCCGGCGCTGAAGCGGTCAGCCACTTTGTTGACCAGATGCGTCATCTGCACGAAATCCCGGTCGGTCAGGTTCAGGTTGCCGAGCGGATCGGCGACGTGGGCATCAAAACCGGCCGAAATGAACACAAAGTCGGGGTGAAAGTGACTGGTAATGGTTTCCAACCCGGCTTCAAAGGCTTCCAGATACGCGGCAGCCGGCGTTCCGGCGCGTAGTGGAACGTTGAGCGTAAAACCTTCGCCCGGACCGACGCCACGTTCCCACTGGCTTCCCGTACCGGGATAGTGCGGAAACTGGTGGATGGAAAAAAAGAATACCGACGGGTCGGCATAGAAGATGTCCTGCGTGCCGTTGCCGTGGTGCACGTCCCAGTCCACGATGAGAACCCGCTGAAAGCCCAGATGTTGGGCATGCCGCGCGCCAACCGCCACATTGTTGAACAGGCAAAAGCCCATTGCCCGATTCGGGGTGGCGTGATGTCCCGGCGGGCGCGCGGCCACAAAAGCCCGCCGGGCCTTTCCCTGGTGGATGGCCTCAACGGCGGCCAGGACGGCCCCGGCCGCATCGCCAGCGGCTTCGTATGACCCGGCCGACACAACTGTATCCGGGTCGAGCGCCACGAGTTGCTGCCGCGCCTGCGCTGCCCGGCTGGCTTCGGCGACCCGTGCCAGGTGGTCTGGCGTATGAACCCGCGCCAGTTCGTCGGTTGTCGCCGGGCGCGGCATTCCCCACTGGCAGGCGGTCTGCACGTGTACGTCCTGCTCAAGGGCGCGGATGATGCGGGTCGTGCGCGCTGCGGTTTCAGGGTGATGGCTTCCTGTGAGGTGGTTGGCATGGGTTGGGGGAGCAAAAAGCCACGTCTGCGACATCGTTGTTGCACCTCCACTCCCGGTCTGACGGTTTCCGGTCGGCGAAAATGGCTGGGATAAAAATGTGAAATGGCTGTTTCCTTCACGCTGCTCCGGCATAAAATGGTGTGCCAAGCGCCAAAAATCAATCCAGCCTTTCGCGTCCCCCACTGGTTGCCACGGCATGCACGTTCCGCTTGACCATCATTCCCGAACGCCGGTGTACCTGCAAATCAAGCAGGCGGTTCTGGAGGCCATCCGGGAGGGCCGGCTCGCGCCGGGCGCGCGTCTGCCGGCCACACGCGAATGGGCGCGGCAGCTTGGGGTCAATCGCAGTACGGTCGCCATGGCATACGACGAGTTGCTGGCCGATGGCGTGGTGGAATCGTTTGTCGGACGGGGAACATTCGTCGCCCGGCAGAAGCTGGCGGAAGTGGCCCGGCTTGATGAGCGCGCGGCGCGGCGGACTCCGGCGCGCAAGATGGTCTGGGAAGGGATGTTTTCCGAACGGGCGCAAAGTCCGGTGGTTGAATCGCTGCTCGATCTTTATCAGGTCAGCACGCTGCGCGACGTTATCTCCTTTTCCGGGTCCTTTCCTGATGCGGCGTCGTTTCCGACACGCGAGTTCCGCAACTCACTCCATTTTGCCGAGCGGACGCTGGGGGATGAAATCTATCGCTACGGGCCGGTGGCCGGGTACGAGCGGCTGCGTGAATACCTTGCCCAGCGCATGCGCGAAAGTGGCTCGGAGGTCACGGCTGAAAACATCATTGTCACCAGCGGGTCACAGCAGGCGCTGGATTTGATTGCCCGCGCCCTGATTTCGCCGGGCGATACCGTGGCCATTGAGAATCCGACCTATCCGGGCGCCATGACGGCCTTTGCCCTGGCGGGCGCCCGCCTGCTGCCCATTCCGGTGGATGAAGACGGGCTGTGTGTGGACGTACTGGAAAATGTGCTCAAGGTGCAGCGTCCCAAGCTGGTCTATGTCGTGCCGAGTTTTCAGAATCCGACGGGGGCCTGTTTGAGCTGGGAGCGCCGCCGCCGCCTG
This sequence comes from Chloracidobacterium thermophilum B, assembly GCF_000226295.1. Classification (GTDB taxonomy): domain Bacteria; phylum Acidobacteriota; class Blastocatellia; order Chloracidobacteriales; family Chloracidobacteriaceae; genus Chloracidobacterium; species Chloracidobacterium thermophilum. The sequence goes on along the minus strand of NC_016024.1, from coordinate 2,371,059 downwards.
CTGGCACTGGCGCGGGAGCACAACCTGCCGATTGTCGAAGATGACTACGGTTCACACCTGCGGTTCGACGGCGACGCCTTACCGCATCTCAAGGCGCTGGACGACACCGAGCACGTCATCTACGTCAGCAACTTCTCCAAGAGTCTGCTTCCGGGGCTGCGCATCGGGTGGTGTGCGGCGGCGCGTCCGGTGATTGCCCGTCTGACCGCCTTCAAGCAGAACAACGACATCACAACCTCGCCACTGCTGCAGGCCGCCCTGTGGGATTTTTGCCGCCGCAAACGATATGAAGCGCACCTGGAGAAAATCCGTCCGATTTACCGGGCGCGCCGCGATCTGATGCTGCGGCGGCTGGCGGAGGACTTTCCGGCTGAAACCGTGTGGACACAGCCGGCCGGGGGGCTGTTCCTGTGGGTGACACTGCCGCCGTCCCTGGATGCGACGGAACTGCTCTATCAGGTACGCCAGCAGGGGGTGGTGTTCAGTCGCGGGCGGTTGTTTTACAGCGATAACCCAAAGCGGAATACGCTTCGGCTCAGTTACGGTCATGTCACGCTCGAACAGATCGAGCGCGGCATGCGCGTCATTGGTACGACGGCCAAAGCCATGCTGGGGCGTGCGACCGGGCGTACGGCCGAGCGTTTTCACAGCCATACCGTGCCGCTTGTGTAGTGCGGAGCAGTGTTTGTGCGCAATTACGTGCGTCATGACTTTTTGGCTCCGATGTGACGGTCGGGCGTGTAAGTTGGTTGAGAGAGTCCTTATTCAAGGGAGATGAAACCTCATGCGCCATCGTGAAATTGCCTTTTTTGAAGGACGCTTCGTGCCGCTGGCCGAAGCCAACATCAACGTCATGACGCATGCGTTCAACTACGGCACCGCCGTTTTTGAAGGTATTCGTGGCTACTGGAACGGGGACGACGAGGAAATGTACCTGTTTCGCCCCCGGGAACACTTCATACGTCTCATCCAGAATGCTTCCCTGCTCAAAATGAGCCTGCCCTATGACGCGGATGGACTATGCGAGCTGACGGCGGAGCTGGTGCGTCGCAACGGCTACCGTGAGGATGTCTATATCCGCCCGCTGGTCTATAAAACCGCGCGTCAAATCGGCACGAAACTCTCCCCTGGCGAAGACTTCACCATGTTTGTCGTGCCGATGCGCGACTACGTGGATACTTCCCGTCCGCTGTCCGTGGGCGTTTCTTCCTGGCGACGCCTTGAAGACAACGCCATTCCGGCGCGGGGGAAAATCTGCGGGGCGTATGTCAACTCGGCTCTGGCCGCCACCGAAGCCCGCGACAACGGCTACGACGAAGCCATCGTCCTGAATGCCGCCGGCAAGGTGGCGGAAGGGGCGGCGATGAACCTGTTCATCCTGCGCGGTGGCAGGCTGGTGACAACTCCGGTCTATGCTGACATTCTGGAAGGCATCACGCGCCATACGGTCGTGGAACTGGCGCGGTGGGAGCTGGGGATCGAAACCGAGTTCCGTCCCATTGACCGCTCGGAACTCTACATTGCCGATGAAATCTTTTTCTGCGGGACAGGGGCGCAGATTGCCGCCATCGGCGCGGTGGATCGCCGTCCCATTGGCAACGGACAGTCCGGGCCGGTGACGCGCCGCCTGCAGGCGTTGTATGCCGATGTGGTACGCGGACGGGTGCCGCACTACCGCCACTGGTTGCTGCCGTGCCAGATGGCTTCCTCGTATGTCGAAGATACCGCCTGTCTGGCCGGGTTTGGTGATTGAACGCCCATTCACAAGGCCCTGCCACGGACCTGGCTGCTATGGCGGCTGAAATCGTTACCGTTTTGCCGCTGCCTGGCCGGTGGTGATGCCCATCAGGGTAAAATCACCGGTCAGGCCAGGACGGCTTGACGCTCCGCACCACAAAGGCGCATACTTCCGCCTTTTGTGTGGTCTTCCTTGGATAGACCACCGGCTTCGCACCATCCTGCCTGTCGAGGTGTGCTCCGGTGAAACGCCAACCAGCCGCCCGTCCTTCCACCAGCCAGGAAGTTGCGCCTGGTTCCAACGGCGCACTGCGTCATCTGTGTGAGAAAAGCCATCCGGCTGCTGCGGCCGAGGCGCTTTCGGCGCTCGAACCCAAGGCGGTGTGGGAGGTGCTGCGCGATATTGATCCTGTCCTGCGGACGGAGATTTTCAGCCATCTGGAACCCAATCTGCAGGTGGACATGGTCGGGACGCTGCCCCGCGCCGACATGGCGCGGCTGCTTTCCGATATGCCGCCTGATGACCGGGCCGATCTGTTTCGTCGTCTGCCGGAGGAATCCCGCGACGCCGTCCTGCCAGCACTGGCCGAGGCCGAACGGGAAGACATTCGCCGCCTGACCAACTATGAAGACGGCACGGCCGGCGCCGTGATGACTTCGGATTACGCCACGCTGTCGCCGGATTTGACGGTAGCCGCCGCCATCGAACGTTTGCGCGAGGTCGCGCCCGACAAGGAAACAATTTATTACTCCTATGTGGTGGACAACGATCGCAGGCTGCTCGGCTTCGTCTCGCTCAAAGACCTGATCCTGGCCCGCCGGGACGCCACCGTGCGCGACATCATGCACGAGGATGTCATCTCGGCAAAAACCAGCGACGACCAGGAAGACGCCGCCCACATCATCCAGAAGTACGACCTCATTGCGCTCCCCATCGTCAATGACGACGGGGCGCTGGTCGGCATCATCACGCACGACGACGCCATTGACATCATTACCCAGGAGCACACGGAAGACATGCGCCGCTTTATGGCCATTACCGGAAGCACCGGCACGGATGGCTATCTGCGGACATCCGTCTGGAAGCACGTGCAGCACCGGGTGGGATGGCTCGTCGGGCTGGGGGCGCTGGGACTGGTGTCGGGCATCATCATCCACGAGTTTGAAGCCACATTGACGCAGGTCATCATTCTGGCGCTCTACATGCCGATGGTGGCGGATACCGGCGGCAATACGGGCAGCCAGTCGGCAACGGTGGTCGTGCGCGCGCTGGCGCTGCGTGAAATCTCGCCCCGGGACGTTTGGCGGGTGTTGCTCAAGGAACTGCAAGTCAGTGTGTTTCTGGCGGCAGTGCTGGGGATTCTGGCCTGGGCCAAGATCATGTGGCTTTCGCAGGGCGTTGAGATTCCGCCCGGGTTTTCCCTGGGCAACATTGCGCTCGTCATCAGTCTGGCGCTCTCGATGCAGGTGGTGACGGCAACGCTCATTGGGGCGCTGCTGCCACTGACGGCCGCACGCCTGAAGCTTGACCCGGCCGTGGTCGCCAGCCCGGCGCTTACGACCATCGTGGACATCACGGGACTGCTGATTTACTTCTTCACCGCGCGTTGGCTGCTCGGCGTGTGAAGCGGGAACTCCCGGAAACCGGCTTCCAGCCGCTCAGCTTCCAGTGCTATGCCTCACCGTTTTGCGCGGCGTGGTGGTGTGGAACCCAGCGCACACCCACGAGGGTGATGTCATCGCGCTGTGGTTCCGGGCCCATGTGCGCAGCCAGCTCGATTTCCAAACGCTTTTGCTGCTCCGGCAGCGGCAGGTCAGCCACCTTGACCAGCAACTCCCGTAGGCGACGGGTTCTGAATTTCTGCCCTTGGGGGTCGGGTTGGTCGGCAAAGCCATCGGTAGCCAGATACAGCATGGTGTTGGGCGTCAGGTCCACATTGTGGTTGGTGAAAACCCGCGCCTGCCGCCGGGACTGCCGGCCGCCAATTGCATGCCGGTCGCCTTTGACTTCGGCCAGCGCTCCGTCGGCCACGACATACAGCGATTGCCGCGCCCCGGCAAAAGTCACCGTGGCCGTCGTCAGGTCCAGTCGGCACGCTGATGCTTCCATACCATCAGGAAGTCCGGTGTCGTCCTGCTGTTTGAGAGCGCGGCTGACGCCCTGATGAAGCTGCTGGAGCAGTTCAGCCGGGTCGAGTACCTGCCGCTCGATGACGATGTTCCCCAGCAGGTCGTTGCCGATCATGGACATAAACGCCCCCGGCACGCCGTGGCCCGTACAGTCGGCCACCACAAAGATCACCCGGTCATGATGCCGGTGAACCCAGTAAAAGTCCCCCGACACGATGTCTTTGGGTTTCCAGACGATGAAGTGCTCGCCCAGTGCCCGGTGGATTTCGGTACTGGAGGGCAGGGTGGACCGCTGGATGATCTGCGCGTAGGTCAGACTCTCCAGAAAGTTGCGCTGCTGAATTTCAATCTCGCGTTTGCCGGTGGCGATGTCCACGTTGCGCGCAATGAGTTCCTCGTTTTTGCGGAGAACTTCCTGCGTGCGCTCCGCCACGGTGGCTTCCAGCGCCTGCGTCCGGGCCGTCAACTGGCGCAGCCGCCAGCGGAGGCCACCATACAAAACCAGCGTTCCAGCCAGAGCAAAGCACAGGTACGCCAGCCAGGTCTGCCACCACGGCGGGCGGATCACCATCTGCAACAGCACGGTCCCGGCATTCCACACACCATCGTGATTCACCGCCTTGACGTGAAGGGTGTAGCGTCCGGCGGGAAGGTTCGTGTAGGTCGCTTCGTGCCGTGTACCGGCGTCGCGCCAGTTCCGGTCAAACCCTTCCAGCCGATACTGATACCGGTTGTTTTGGGGAACGTGGAAATCCAGGGCGGCAAAACTCACCTCCAGGGTGTTCTGGTCGGCGTCGAGCGTGAGGTTTTTCCCTTCAATGGCCGGCTGTGGCTGGCCGTTGATGCTGACTTTGGTGAGCACGACCGGCGGTGGCGACCGGTCATCTTTCACGTGGGATGGATGAAACATCGTAAGGCCCTGCGTGCCGCCAAAAAACATTTCGCCACGGGCATTCTGAAAGGCCGAAAAGCGGTTGAATTCGCGCCCTTGCAGTCCGTCGTCCACGGTGTAGGTGCGAAAGGTCAGGTGCTGCGGATCAACGTGTGACAGTCCCGCGTCGCTGCTGAGCCAGAACGTCCCATCGGTGTCGGGCAACATGGCATAGCAGTTGTTGTGTGGCAGTCCCTGTTCTTCGGTGATGTGGGTGAATGTCTCGCGCTGTGGGTCGAAGCGGCACAGCCCGGCACCCTTGGTCACCATCCACAGCGTGCCGTCCATCCCTTCCGCAAACCCTGTGACATAAGGGACGCCGTAGGCCGGTTTGCGCTCAATGCGGTACGTCCGGTGGGTTTGGTGTACCGGGTCATAACGCACTGCCCCATAAATGCCCCCAATCCAGAGATGCCGGTCACGCTGGTCCTCATAGAAGCACTGTATGTCATCCCCCACGGCGTCCGGCGGGGGCGGCGTGGGGGCGAGACCAAAGGCTTTCGTCTGGTCGGTGACGGTCCTGCGATCGGGTGAGACCTCAAACAACCGACCCGCCATGCCCATCCAGAGGTGGCCCCGGTGGTCTTCATAAAGGGCCTGGGTGGCGAGGATTGGCAGTTGCGGCAGTGGGGCTGGCTGAAGACGGCGTTGTTCCGGGTTCAGGATGTGGAGTCCGTATTCCGTCCCAACCCACAGCACCTGGCGCCGGTCTTCGCAGATGGTAAAGACCGCCTCAGTTGGGCGCCTGGTGGCTGAGGCGAAGTGGAGGTTGTAGCGTTCCACCTGCCCGGTGCGCCGGTCCAGCCGGCTGATACCGCCAAACTGCGAGCAGACCCAGAGCCGGCCGCGGCTGTCTTCCAGAATGCCATGGGTGTAGCTGTTGACGAGTGATTTGTCGTCAAACGGGTGGTGGCGATAGGTTTCAAACCGGTTGCATATCGGAGAGAACTTCAGCAGACCGTTGATGCGGTCGCCAAACCAGAAGACCCCGGAGCGATCCTGCATCATCACCATGGGTTCCTGGGCTTTGAATGTGCCCGAAGGGACTGTGTTCTGGATGAAGGTCAACTCACCCGTGGCGAGGTCCAGGCGTCTGGGAGCCGAGAAGCGTTTGAAAATCCAGACACTCCCGGACTGATCCAGAAACACGGCCTTGCCGTGCAGCGAGGCGTCATGTGGCGGTGGCAGCCCCCGGTTGTCGCCGGTGAGCGGGCGTCCTTCCAGGTCGTATCCTTGGGTGACGCGCAGCGTTTGTGGATCAAGCAGAAACAGGGCCCAGTTGATGAAGCCAACGCAGATGCGACCATCCCGAAGTCGTCCGACGATGTGGCCGGAAAACTGAAGCTGTACAATATCTCCTTTTTGCAGGCGCGGAGGCGCGGCCAGGACGACGGAAAACCGTCTGGTCTGCCGGTCAAACAGCAGGATGCCGTGACTGCTGCCTACCAGAAAGCGGTCCGGGGCAATTTCGAGGGTGCTTGAAACATACGTGGCGGGCGACCGCAGGTGAAGGTCACGCCAGAGAGGATATACGGCGCTGACGTTGGTTTGGGGATCAAAGCAAACGAGGCCGTCATTGCCACCCAACCACACCAACCCATCCTGGCTGACTTCGATGCTGCTGAAATAGCGTTCCTTTGGGGAAAGTGTGAGGGCATAGCTTACAAAGTGATCCGTCCAGGCATCGTAACGGCACAGCCCGCACCCATCAGTGGCCATCCACAGCGTCCCATCCGGGCCCTGCGCCAGCGCCCGGATGAAGTTTGCGGGCAGGCTGTTGGGGTCGGTAGGGCGGTGGCGATAGACCTTGAAGCCGTAGCCGTCGTAGCGATTGAGTCCGTCTTCCGTCCCAATCCACAGGAAGCCGCGTTGGTCCTGAAGCAGGCAGGTGATGCCGTTGTTGGAAAGCCCCTGGTCCTGCGTGAACGGCTCAAAGACGGCGCCGGCCGAGGTCGGATTGCGGGGCACCGGAGTTGTGGCCTGCCCTGGAGCAATACTCCACCAAAGGATGATCAGGATGGAAGGTCCAGGCCAGAGCGGGCATAAGGGGCGGCGGCAGGGCAGCAAAATCGAAAGCGCCTTTGGTTGAATCAAGCCCGGCCTGGTTGAAAGCCTGTTGAAGCCCCCGAAGTGATGCTTTCAGTAACCGGAACAAGATTACTGTGCTGCGTTCCGGGCTTCAACCGTGTTTCCGTGAGATGCTGCACAGAAATGGTCAGGCAAACAGCCACTGGCCGGCCAGACCAACCAAGGCGCCGCCAAAGAGGATGAACATTGGGTTGGTGTGGTGGCGTCCGGCCAGCCAGGCGCTGGTCAGGCCCAGACCGGGAGCAAGCACCCACGTGTAGAGGTCAGGTGTATAGGCGCCCTTTCCGATGGTGACGGCCGCTGCGGCGAGCAACGCCACGCCGGTGGGCATCACACCGCGCAACGCACCCTGTACCAGAGCATTCTGCCGAAAGCGTTCGACGGCCCCGGCGACCATGACAACGAGCCACAGGGGCAAGCCGAAGATGCCCAGGGTCGTCACGGCTGCCCCGGCCAGCCCCGCCACCCGGTAGCCGATAAAGGCGGCGGCAATGACGAATGGCCCCGGCGTCAACAGTCCCAGCGCCGCCGCGTCGGACACTTCCTTCGGTGTCAGCCAGAGGTGCACATCCACGACTTCATGCCCCAGCAATGGAATGATGACGAAGCCGCCGCCAAAGGTCAGCCCGCCAACCTTGAGCGTGACCAGGGCAAGCTGCACAAGCCGCCGGAGGAATGGCTCAGTGATGAAGCCGCTGCCAAGCCACAGGCCGGTCACAAGCAGGCCCAGCCCTGTGGCCAGCAGCAGGTGGTGTCGCAGTGGCAGCGATGCGCCGGCATGTACGATTGTTTCAGGTGTTGTGGCTTCAGGTACGGGAGGCATCCGACGCTGCCAGGCTGCCCAGAGCAACCCGCCGAGGAGCGACAGCAGGATGAGATACAGCGTCAGCGCCGGAAAGGATATGGCCAATCCAAAGACGGCCGCGGCCTGCAACCCCTGCCAGCGCATGGCAACGGCTTGCCGTCCCAGGCGCACAGCCGTCACCGCCACCAACCCGGAAGCTGCGGCGTTGAGTCCCGTCAGGACGGCCGTCGCAGAAGGAATGTCCCGGAGGTGCCCATAGAGCGCGGCAAAGACGAGCATGAGCACGAAGGACGGCAGGGCATAGAGCGCCATGCTCACCAGCGCGCCAACGGGACCGTGCAGCCGGTAGCCCACGAACGCCACTGTGTTCGTGGCAATGGCACCCGGCAGACTCTGCGCCAGCGTTGCCGCTTCGAGAAACTCCCGGTCACGGAGCCACCGGCGGCGCTGCGTGAACCGATCCTGAAGCAGGCTGATCATGGCTCCGCCACCGAAGGCCGTCGCGCCGAGCAAAAGACAATCCCCACCCAACTGGCGCAGAGTGGGGCGCGGTTCGGCGTCCAGCGCGATGTCCAGCCCGGTGTCTGGCCCGGCCGCTTCGGCTTCAGGTGCGGCAGTCATCAGACAAACGAATAGGTTTTGCCAGTGCCATCATCTGTCCCGGATTTAGCTTCAGGCCCCCCCGTTGTCAGAGGCGGACTGGTCGCGGCCGGCGCAGCTTCCGAAGCCGGCGGGGCGGCTGCCCGTTCAGCGGCCATCGCCTTGTCAAACTCAAGGCGGTTGGTCGCAGCGGCGCGGGCCACTTCCGGCGTGATCTTGCCGGCTTTGCACAGCTCCACAAGGTGCTGGTCAAAGGTCATCATGCCGTACTCACGGCTGCGGGCAATGACGAACCCAAGATCGTTGAGCTTTTCGGGATTGCGCAGGCATTCCTGGACGGCGCTCGACATGCGCAGAATTTCGACGGCCGGAATGCGCCCCTGCTGGTTCGCCATCGGCAACAGGCGCAGCGAAATAACGGCCGCCAGGTTGTCGGCCAGCCGGGCCCGCGCCACGGCCTGTTCTTCCGGCGGATAGAAGCCCAGGACGCGGGAAATCGTTTTCTGGGTATCGGTCGTGTGAATGGCGCTGAAGACGAGATGCCCGGTTTCGGCTGCGCGCAGGGCTGTGTCGAAGGTGACGGCATCCCGAATTTCCCCAACCAGAATCACATCCGGGTCCTGGCGCAGGGCCGCGTGCAGGGCTTCCGGAAACGAGCGGGTGTCCTGCCCGATTTCGCGCTGCGTGATAATGCTGCGGTCGTTTTTGTAGAGGAACTCAATCGGGTCCTCAATCGTGATGATGTGGAGTTTGCGCGTCCGGTTGATGTGCTCGATCATGGCCGACATGGTGGTGGACTTGCCATTGCCCGTAGCCCCGGTCACAAGGACGAGGCCGCGGCCCAGGTCGGCAATGTGCGCCAGCGTCGGCGGCAGGTTCAGTTGCTCAAGCGTCCGGGCTTCGATGGAAATGGCGCGCAACACGATGGCAAAGCTGTTGCGCTGCTTGAAGATATTGGCCCGGAAGCGGCCGGCATTTTCGACGCCGTAGGACACATCCTTTTCGACGAACTCATCGTGGGCGTGCAGACGGTCATTTTTGAGCAGAATCTGGGCGATGAGTTCCGTGTCCTGTGGCGTCAGAACATCATATTTGACATCCATCAACGTCCCGTTGTAGCGGAACAGGGGAACGCTCCCGGCCTGAAAGTGAATGTCGGAGACGCCGCTTTTGACGGCCATGGTGAGAATGCGGTCAAGGATTTTTTTGTCCATAAGCAGTCATCCCGTCAACGCAAGGTGATAACGAACACGCACATCGTGACAGCGGAACGGAAGCCATCGGGTCGTTTGGGGCAAGTACCTGGCAGGGCTGCTGCTGACTGTTGCACAAGCCGGCGTTTTGTCAAGGCAGGCGCATCCCGGCTACGAAGGTTTCGAGGGTCTGCGGGGACTCCACCTGGAAAGTGACGGCTTCGGGCACGATTTGCCGTACCAGCCCGGTGAGTACTGTTTTGGGTCCAACTTCGACAAAAGTCGTCGTCCCCTGGGCAACGAGGGTCTGAACCGACGCGACCCACTGCACCGGCGCGCAGACCTGCGCAATGAGGTTTGCCCGCACCGTTTCAGCTTCGGTCGTGGGCTGGGCGTTGACGTTGGCCACCACGGCACACTGTGGCGGGTGAAAGGTCAGCTCGGCCAAATCCCGCGCCAGTTTTTCTTCCGCCGGTTTCATCAGCGGGCAGTGAAACGGCGCACTGACGGGAAGCTCAATGGCCCGGCCCTTGCGTGCCCGGACCAGCCCGGTGGCGCGTTCCACCGCCGGACGATGGCCGGCAATGACCGTCTGCTGCGGGGCATTGAAGTTGGCCGGGCGGCACAGCTCGCCGTCCTGCTCAGCTTCGGCGCACAGCGCCGTGACGGTCTGGGCGTCCAGCTTGAGAACGGCCGCCATGGCCCCCACCCCCGGCGCAACGGCTTCCTGCATGTACTGTCCGCGTCGCCGCACCACCCGGACGGCATCGGCAAAGTCGAGCACACCAGCCGCGACAAGGGCGCTGTATTCCCCCAGGGAATGCCCGGCTACGATGCCGGGGGCAAAGCCCTGCCGGCGCAGGACGCGCCAGGTGGCTACGGCGTGGGTCAGCACGGCCGGTTGGGTGTTGGCCGTGAGGTTGAGTTCGGCTTCGGGTCCTTCAAAGCACAGGGTACTGAGGGCAAATCCCAGGGCATCATCGGCTTCCTGGAAGGTTTCACGGGCTTCGGGAAACGCGGCGGCGAGGTCGCGCCCCATGCCGACGTACTGCGATGCCTGTCCGGGAAAAAGAAAAGCCAGCATAGTGAAACATCCATCCGCGCCGGACCGGTTCACCGGAAGCGGTCATCAACGCTAAAGCAGACTCAGGCTTTGTGGTTGCATACGTTTTCGGAACCGATAGACTCGCGTCAAGCACGGATGCGCCGGCAGCGCACTTTTTTGTTTCTGGAAACAGCTCATGACAGGACTGGCCATTCTCGGCTCGACGGGTTCGATTGGTTGCAACACGCTTGATGTCGTCGAGCACCTGGCGCCCCGCTTTACGGTCGTGGCGCTCGCCGCCGGGCGGAACGTCGAACGGCTGGCTGAACAAATCCGGCGCTACCGTCCACAGCTCGTCGCCGTGGCAGATGAGGCTGCCGCGCAGCAGCTTCGGCAACTCGTTGCGCCGGACTGGACGGGTGACGTTGCCGTTGGTGTGGAAGGGATGGTGGCTGTGGCCACCCACCCGGCAGCCGCCGTGGTAATGTCGGCCGTGGTCGGCGGACGCGGACTGCTCCCGACGTTGCGCGCCATTGAGTTGGGCCGCCGCGTGTGCATTGCCAACAAGGAACCGCTCGTCATGGCCGGCGAACTCATGATGCGCCGGGCGCGGGAATGTCAGGCGGAAGTCCTGCCGGTGGACAGCGAACACAACGCCCTGCACCAGTGCCTGCGGGGCAACGCCCGCACGGAAGTGTACCGCCTTGTGCTGACGGCCAGCGGCGGCCCCTTTCGGACGCTGCCGGTGGAGGACTTTCCCCGGATCACACTGGCAGAGGCGCTGCGGCATCCAACCTGGACAATGGGGCGCAAAATCACCATTGATTCCGCCACCCTGATGAACAAGGGGCTGGAAGTCATCGAGGCCCGGTGGCTGTATGACCTGCCGCCGGAGCAGATCGAAGTCGTCATTCATCCGCAGTCGGTCGTGCATTCGCTCGTGGCTTTTGTGGATGGCTCAACGATGGCGCAGTTGGGCGTAGCCGATATGCGGCATCCGATCCAGTACGCCCTGACTTACCCGGAACGCCGGCCGGCGCCGGTTGAACGGCTCGACCTGACGGCCGTGGCCAGGCTGGAGTTTTATCCGCCGGACCCGGTGAAGTTTCCGTGCCTGCGGCTGGCCTACGAAGCCTTGCGCGCCGGCGGTACGTTCCCGGCCGCACTCAATGCCGCCAACGAAGAAGCCGTGGCAGCCTTTCTCGAAGAACGCATCCGGTTCGTGGATATTCCCTACGTCATCGAGACCACGCTGGCCCGGCACGATGGACAATCCACCACGTCCCTTGAAGCTGTGTTGGCAGCGGATGCCTGGGCCCGGCGTGAAGCGCAGCAGATGATTACCGCCCTTGGCCGGTAGCCGGGAATGAAGTGAAAAGGAGTGCCTGTGAAAGTTGGGAATCTCATCCTCGCCTGCGCCAGCATCGTGCTGCTGGGCGTTCTCTACCTGCTCTTTTACCCGGTCGGGATTGATGCCGCTGCCTGGACGCCGCCGCCGGCTCCAAAGCTGGAAGGGGTCTATGCCGTCAACCAAGCGTTGGCTGGAGTGGCCCGACTTGGGGCCGAGGTCATTGTTGGGTCGGAAGATGTGGCGGTCGGCCCCGATGGGCGTCTCTATGCCGGCGCGAAGGATGGCACCATCTACCGCCTGCCGGTCGAGGGAGGGACGCCGGAACGGTTCGCTTCCACGGGTGGGCGGCCGCTGGGCCTGAAGTTTGACCAGCGCGGCCACCTGATCGTGGCGGACTGCTTTCGCGGCCTGCTGGACATCGCCCCCGACGGCACGGTGTCGGTACTCAGCACGGAAGCTGGCGGCAAGCCCTTCCGGTTTACCGACGATCTCGACATTGCCGCTGACGGAACCATCTATTTCACCGATGCTTCGTGGAAGTTCGGCCAGCCTGAATACCGTCTGGACTTCCTGGAGCACCGCCCCAACGGACGCCTGCTCGCCTATGAGCCGGCAACGAAGACGACGCGCGTCGTGCTCGACAATCTGTACTTTGCCAATGGCGTCGCCATCAGTCCTGACCAGCAGTTTCTGGTGGTGGCCGAGACGGCCAGGTACCGGCTGCTGCGCTACTGGCTGGCCGGCGAGCGGCGCGGCCAGGTTGAGCCGCTCATCGAGAATCTGCCGGGCTTTCCCGACGGCGTTTCAACGGGTCAGAACGGCGTGTTCTGGGTGGCGCTCTTTGCCCGGCGCAACCCCGTGCTTGACCGTCTGCTGCCACAGCCCTTCTGGCGGAAAATGGTGGTGCGGTTGCCGCGCACCTTTCAGCCGAAGCCCGACCACTACGGTTTCGTCCTTGGCATCAACGACCGGGGGGAAGTCATCCGAAACCTTCAGGACCCGGCCCCCACGGCCTTTGCGCCCGTCACCAATGTGGTCGAATACGGGGGAAGGCTTTACCTGGGCAGTCTGGAAGACAAAGGCATCGGTGTCTTTCCGCTTGAGCCACCAAAATAAATTCCAACCGGATGGAGAGATAACGTGAAAAACCTGCTCTGGCTGCCGTGGCTTGACCGGCTCTCGGCTGGCGGCCCCTTTCTGCTGCGTCTGGCTGTTGGCGGTGCGATGGTCATTCACGGTTCGCAAAAGCTCTTTGGCGATCCGGGCCGGTTCATCGGTTTTGTCGGGAAGTTGGGATTTCCGCTGCCGACGGTCTTCGGCTGGGCGGCCATTGCCGCCGAGTTTTTGGGTGGATTGGCCCTCGTGCTTGGTCTGGCGACGCGCTGGGCCGCCGTGTTTGTGGCTTTGACGATGGGTGTCGCTGCTTTCATCGCCCATGCCAACGATGGCTTCAACAAGCAGGAATATCCGCTCGTGCTGATGCTGGGCGCGCTGTCGTTGCTGTTTTCAGGCGCGGGCGCGTGGTCGCTCGATGCCCAGCTTTCCAGGTTTTCCAAAGCAGACTGAACCTGCGACACATCCGGGTGCGGTTGCGCGGGTGCGGTTGCGGCGCGTTGCCGACAAAAACGCCTAGTGATCAAGTGTGGCCTGACACGCCATGCCTTCGGTGATCAGGGTGCCGGGAGGGACGGATTGTGTCCGTACCGTGCCGAATCCGGTCGCTTCCAGCCGGACACCAACCTTGGCGCAGGCCGTCAGGGCCGCCCGCAGGCTGAGTCCGCGCAGGTCGGGCATCCGCCGGGCGTCGCCGACCGTGACGACTGAAGTCGTTTCCGGGTTCGGGGGCGCAGCCAGAACCGTTGCCTGTGTCGTGGGGAGTCGTAGCGGCGCCGGGCGGTCTGCCACCTCGCCGTCGGGGGTGGCTTCGGTGGGAATGGGCGCTCCGGCGGCCCAGGCCGGGTCAATCTCCGGTGAAGTGTCGGGTGGTATCTTGAGCAGCGGCAACAGGGTTTCCACGACGCGGGCAAAGATCGGGGCGGCAGCATCCCCGCCGTGGTGGCGTCCGTAGGGTGGCTCATCGATCATGACGGCAATCGCCAGCGCCGGGCGGGTTGCCGGCGCAAAGCCGACGAACGAGGCCACGTAGCGCGTTTCGGAGTAGCGTCCGCGCTCGACCTTTTTGGTCGTCCCCGTTTTGCCGGCGGTTGTGTAACCACGCACGGAGGCCCGTTTGCCTGTGCCACGTTCAACTACGGCCCGCATCAACTCGGTCATCTCACGGGCGGTTTCGCGGCTGACCACGCGGCGGGTACGCGGCTTGATGTCGAGCAGCACATCCCCGGTGGTCGAGACGATACGCCGGGCCACATGGGGCTGAACCCAGACGCCTCCATTGGCAATTGTGGCCGCGGCGGCGCACAACTGAAGCGGCGTCACATTGACGCTGTAGCCCATAGGCACCGCGCCCAGCAGGGCATCGCTCAACTGGCCGACCCCGCCCGGCGTTTCTCCGGCCAGACCAACCTCGGTTGGCTGCCCGAAGCCAAACCGTTCGACGTAGCGCAGCAGCCGGTCGCGTCCCAGCCGGAGGCCGGTTTTGATGGCAGCCACGTTCGAGGATTTCGCAAAGGCTTCTTCGGCCGTCAGCGCCCCGTAGCGCCCGCCGTCGAGAATGGTGTGGCCGTTCATCTGGATGGACCCGCCTTGGCAGTCAATCTTTTGCTGGCGCGTCAGGAGCTTTTCCTCGAAGGCGCCGGCGTAGGTGACGATTTTGAAGACCGAGCCGGGTTCGTAGTGGTCCATCACGGCCCGGTTGCGATACCGGCGCAGCAGCGCCTCGGCGTCTCGGGGTGGTTCGTGGAGCGGGTCGCCGAAGGAAGAAGCCAGCGCCAGGACTTCACCCGTCGCCGGTTCGAGAACGGCAATCGCCCCCCCTTTGCCCCCCTGTTCCCGGAGGGCTTCGGTCAGGATACGTTCAACTTCAAACTGTATCTGCGCATCGAGCGTCAGGATGAGGCTTTGCCCGACTTCGGGGGCGGTTTCGAGGACGTTGAACACCTTGCGGCGCGCGTCCTGTTCGACGATGACCCGTCCGGGACGGCCCAGAAGATGCTGCTCGAACGCCCGTTCGACGCCGGCTTTGCCGCGTTCTTCCACTTCATCCTCGCTGAGGCCGACAAAACCGATGACCGATGCGCCGACCAGTCCCTGGGGGTAATGGCGCTGCATTTCGGTCACGAGTTCAACGCCCGGCAGCCCCAGATTCTGGATGGCCTTTTCCTCTTCCGGGCTGACTTTGCGCTTCAGAGCCACGAAGGGCCGCTTGCTGGTGAGCTTTTCCAGCACCTTGTCCGCATCCAGCCCCAGAACGGCTGCCAGCGTGGCCGCCAGTTTCCGCCGGTCTTCTTCGGGACGGATATTCTGCGGGGCCACATACACCGAAGCGACCTTGAGGCTCGTCGCGAGTTCACGGCCCTGGCGGTCGAGAATGGTGCCGCGCGCCGGCGTTGTCCTGAAGGTTTTTTGCTGCTGCTGCTCGGCTTTTTCACGCAGCGTTGCGGCCTGATAGACCTGGAGCTGGACGAGTCGCCCGATGACAATGAGCATCCAGAGGCCGAGCAGCCCGCCGATGGTGACCAGTCTCCAGTCCACCGTCACTGCCGGGCGGTCGGCGGCCGAAACCCGCCGCCGGCGCGTCATGGGCGTTGGGGCGTTGCGGATTGGCGCGGCAATGCGTGTGGTCAGCGCCCGTCCGGCAGGCATCAGCGACGCACCTCCACGCGGACGGTCTGGCTTGGCCGTGGCGGGGAAAAGTTGTGGGCGCGGGTGGTGCCGCTGAGCAGCAACGGCGAAAGCTTACGCTGCCGCTCAATTTCGAGCCGTTGCCGTTCACGGGTCAGTTCGTCGAGTTGTTTGCGTAACTGGTCGGTTTCGTAACTCAGGCGCAGGGCTTCCAACTGCTGCCAGGCCGCGAAGCCAAAACCTGCGGCCAGCACCAGCCCGATGATCCCTACCGTTGACCACCGGAAAAACAGCCGCCAGTCGAGAGAGGGGCGGCGCGGCCGGTTGGCAACCGGGGAAACATAGCGATAGCGAGACATACCAGCCTCTCCACCATGTCGTTGAGATGTCCCCCCTGAGTTCGTTCTTGGCACGGGCGCGCGGCTGCCACGTTATGGAAGTCGCTCTGCCGCACGGAGTTTGGCGCTGCGCGCCCGTGGATTGGAAGCGACTTCGGCGTCTGTCGGGATGATCGGCCGCCGGTGCAGAAGCCGTAGGCGTGGCGTCGGCGTCACCCGGCGTCCCCAGAAGTCGGTCGGCGCGTCATCGTCCGGGATGCCGGCTTCCCGGCGCAGCGCCCGTTTGATGGGGCGGTCTTCGAGCGAGTGAAAGGTGATGACCGCCAATCGTCCACCCGGTGCAAGGACATCCGTGGCCTCCGAGACGAAGGTTTCCAGGCCGTCCAGTTCCCGGTTGACGGCAATCCGCAGGGCCTGAAACGTACGGGTTGCCGGATCAATCCGCTGCGGGCCGCGCTGTGGAATGGCCTGCCGGACAATGGCCGCCAACTGGCCGGTTGTCCTGATGGGGGTCTGGCGGCGGGCCTGAACGATGCGGTACGCAACCTGGCGCGCATAGCGTTCTTCGCCCCACTGCCGGATCAACTCCGCCAGCGGCTCTTCTTCCCAGGTGTTGACGATGTCCGCGGCCGTGACCGGCTGCGAGGTGTCCATGCGCATGTCGAGCGGCCCATCGTGGCGAAAGCTGAAACCACGCGCCGGTTCATCGAGCTGCCAGGAAGAAACCCCCAAGTCCACGAGGATGCCGTCCACCTCCGACCATCCCGGCTGGTTGAGTACCGTTTTCAAGGAACGAAAGTCAGCGTGAACGAAACACACCTGGTCGCCATACCGGGCAAGACGTTCTGCGGCCTGGCGCAGCGCGCTGGCATCCCGGTCAATGGCAAGCACCTGTGCGCCGGCCGCCAGAAGAGCGGCGCTGTGACCGCCAAGCCCGACCGTCCCATCCACAAACCGCTTGCCCGGCGTCGGCGCAAGGGCCGTCAGGACTTCAGCCGCCAGGACCGGCGTGTGTTGCGGGAGCGGGTCAGGCATCATGAGCGACTTCAGAATCACCTTGCCAGAGCGGGATAGTAGGCAGCCTCCGGCCGGGGGTCAAGCCGGAAGAAGGCTTTTTTCGGGAACAACCGGCCTTTCTGGAAAGGTTTAGTTGCTGGAAGAAAAGGTTTTACCTGATGTTCCGGTGCGTGGGCGGCGTCAGTTGCCGGCATCGCCCCGTACAAGCTGCGCCACGACTTCAACGTGGGCCGTCTGGGGAAACAGGTCCAGTCCGACGAGCTTCGTCAGGCGATAACCGTGCGCCAGCAGCACTTTCAGGTCGCGCGCCAGGGTCGCCGGATGACACGAGACATAGACAATCTGCCGGGGGCGAATTGTCACCAACCCCGTGCGGACGGCGCTATCGAGACCGGCACGCGGCGGGTCCGCCACAAGCCAGTCCACCCGGTCGGTAAAGGCAGCCGCCCGCATCTGCATCCACCGGGCGCAGTCTTCGGCGACGACCTGGGCGTTGGTCAGTTGGTTGTGCCGGATGTTTTCGCGGGCAAAGGCCACGGCATTCGGAGAGGCTTCAATGGCCAGCACCTGCCGGAACTTCCGCGCCAGCGGCAGGGTGAACAAGCCCACGCCGGCATAGAGATCGAGAGCCAACCCGCCGAAAGGCAGGTCGTCCGGCACGACTTCAGCGACAAGCGCCGCCACGAGTTCCCGGTTGACCTGAAAAAAACAGCGTGCGTCGTAGGTATAGACGAAATGCCCGATGCGGCGGGTAACAGGGCGACCGGGAAGGTCAGCAAAAGCCGGGAAGGCAGACAGCCCATCGTCATCCCCAAGGGCAATGTCCAGGGTTTTGCCAGCCAGAGAGGACGGTGCCTGTTGTCGCAGGACAGCCGGAAGCCGGGCCAGCGGCGGCGCCAGCAGCGGACAGGTCTCGATGTCACACAGGTCATTGGTGCCACTCGCATAGAACCCAACCCGCAACCGCCGACCATCGGCGGCCAGCTTGAACTGGACGCGGCTGCGGTAGCCCCATTCGGGGCCGGTTCGCATCGGGACGGGCCCGTCCCAGGCAATTTGTCCCAGGCGCAGCAGCGCCTCGCGGATGAACGCCTGCTTGGCCTCGACCTGGGCGGCATATTGGACGTGTTGCAACTGACAGCCGCCGCACGTGCCATAGTGTGGACAGGGCGCGGCACGCCGCACCGGCGAAGGCTGGAGTACTTCCAGCAGGCGGCCGCGCGCAAAGGTGGGTCTTTCTTCAACCAGGCGAACGCGCACGAGTTCACCCGGCGCTGTCTGCGGAATAAAGACGGCACGCCCATCGGGCAGGTGGGCCAGCCCTTCGCCGCCGGCGACGAGACGTTCAATCCAGAGTTCGAGGGAGTCGTCCATCGGGCGCCCCCTTCCTGACGACCACGGGGTGTCGCGTGAGAGCGCCCTGTTTCTAGTTCACCTGCGCGGCGGCCATCTGTTCGGCAAGTTGCACAACGGTACGGACGCCAAAGCCTGTCGGTCCTTTTGCCATGTCCGGCTTGTCGCTATCGAGCCAGGCCACGCCGGCAATGTCCAGATGGACCCACGGCACGTCTTCGACGAACTCCCGCAGAAACCAGGCGGCTGTAATCGAGCCGGCATACCGGTTGCCCAGGTTCTTGATGTCGGCAATGTCGCTTTTCATCAGCTCGCCGTATTCCTCGTCCAGGGGCAACGGCCAGACCTTTTCACCGGCCGCCGCCGCCGCCTGCTTGACACTTTCGATGAACGCGGAGTCCGTCCCCATCAGCCCGGCGCGTTCCTGACCGAGTGCCACCATGACGGCACCGGTCAGGGTGGCCAGATCGAGGATGTGCGTCGCGCCGCCGTCCTTGCGGGCGTAAGCCAGAGCGTCACAGAGAACGAGCCGCCCCTCGGCATCCGTGTCAATGACCTCGATGGTTTTGCCATCGTAGGAATGCAGCACGTCGCCGGGCTTGTAAGATGTGGATGAAGGCATGTTTTCGGCAGCAGCAACGTAGCCATCCACAGCCATCGGCGGCTTGAGGCGGGCAATGGCCTGCATGGCGCCGATGACGGCCGCCCCGCCCGACATGTCGTACTTCATTTCCCACATCGCATCCCGTGGCTTGAGGCAGATGCCGCCGGTGTCAAAGGTAATACCCTTGCCGACGACGGCGAGGCGCGGCCCCTGGTCTCCGTTGGTTCCGGCCGGACGGTAACTCAACCGGATGAGTTGTGGTTCCTGGGCGCTGCCCTGTCCGACGGCCAGCAGCGCCCCCATGCCCATCTCCGCCATCCGGTCACGCCCGAAAATCGTGCATTCCAGCCCTTCACGTTCCGCCATGGCTTGCGCCCGCCGGGCCATTTCAGCCGGAGTGAGCTTGTTGCCGGGTTCCTGCGCCAGCGTACGGGCAAAGTTGACGGCCTCGGCCAGCGTGATGCCCCGGTCCACGCCCTGGCGAACCGTGGCTTCCGCCGCGCTCATGGCCGGCGTCAGGCACAGAGTCAGGGAAGTGATCGTCGTGGTGTCTTCTTTTGGCTTCCGGTACAGGGCCGGGTCATAGAGACCGGTGATGACGCCATCCGTGATGGCCGCGGCTGCCAGCATGGGGTCGAGGTGGTCACGCAACACGATGCCAAGGGAAGTGACGCCTTTTTTGGCGGCAACCCGGGCAACCTGGGCGCTGCGCTGGCGAAGCGCCCGGTAGTCAAACTTCTCCCTGGCTCCGGCGCCAACGAGGATCAGGCGTTTGGCTTCAAGGCCACTGGTCGCATGCAGGGTAACGATGTCCCCGACCTTGCCGCGCATCTCCATGCCAAAGACCGTGGGCAGCAGCCCTGGGAGAGCCGCGTCAAAGGGCGTCAGTTCCGGGCTGGCCGGCGTTTCTTCCTCGAACACAAAAACGGCCACCGCATCTGTGGCCAACGTACGCGCGTCGCGCGTCCAGATGTCAACGTTCATGCCGGAAAGGAACTCCTTGGGGTGTGGGAATGCCTGGGTTGTGGTGAGCTTCTATACTACTTGGCAAAACTTCAGAAACAAGCCCTGTCTGGGCAGTGCAGAACCCCTGCCCCCAACGGCAACGCCCGAAAAACGGCGGTAATGACGCACAAAAAACGGGTATGGGAAGCACCGCTCCCATACCCGAAAGTGAGACGCAAAGTCTCCGCATTGCCTGCGGACGGATGCGTTTAGAACTGGTTGGCCATCACAAAGCCACTGGGCGTTTCGGCTTTCTTTTTGCGGCGGCGGCGGCGTTTCTTCTTCATCGTCTTCGTGGTGCCGGAGCCGCTGTCGGCCGTCGGCTGTTCCTGGGCATAGGCCGTCTCGATGACGCCGAAGGTCGTGACCCCCATGACGAGGGCAACGAACAGTGCAAGAGCTGCTTTCTTCATCGTGTTGCGCTTCCTTCCTGTGAAATGGCGTTTGACTGTGGATGCCGCCCCGTCGGGCGGCTGTCCACACTGTTCCCGGAACAACTTGCGTGCCATACCGGGAAAGGGGCGGTTTGTCTGACCAAGTTATTCAAAAACAATACTTTGTCTGTCCGCTACGGATGGTTGCGGAGCTGGTTTGTCCGGGCTGTGGGGCAAATTGGCCGGACGTGTGGCAGCCATGGCGGCCAAAATGCCACACTGTCCAGGGCAGCCCGGCCGTGACGCGCGCCCGGCAGGGAAGCCAGCCCTTGAACATCCAGCCTTGAAAATCCGACTTTGCGACCCTCGGTGGCGTCTTATGTCGTGCGCCGGCGAATGGCGCGCAAGAGATGACCAACCAACGTGGCCGGCAGGGAGAACACGGCTCTATGGTGGAAGCGTCGGACCTGGAACTGGTCGAGCGTACGCTGGAAGGTGAACATCATGCCTTTGAAGTGCTGGTACGGCGCTGGGAACGCCCGATTTTCAGCCTGGCCTACCGCCTGAGCGGTTCGGACGAAGACGCCCGCGATGTCTGTCAGGAGACCTTTCTCGCGGCCTTCCGCCATCTCAAATCCTTTCGCGGAGAGGCGAAGTTTTCGTCCTGGCTCTACCGGATTGCGCTCAATGCGTGGCATTCGCGCCAGCGCCGCCAGCCGGCAGAAAGCCTGTCGCTGGAGGAGCAGGCTGAAACCCGTGGGTTTGATCCGCCGGATACGGACAATGCCCTCGACGAGCGGCTGCTGCGGGATGAACGGGCGCAACTCGTCCGCCGTGCCCTGGCGGCTTTGCCAGCCGAGATGCGGCAGGTCATCGTGATGAAGGAATATGAAGGGCTGAAGTTTCACGAAATCGCCGAGGTGCTCGGCATTCCGGTCAGCACCGTCAAGACCCGGCTTTACACGGGGCTGACCCTGCTGCGCCGGCGACTGGAAGGATTGGGGTTCTCCCCCGGCAAGGAGTAGCACTGTCATGACCACACCACGCAAACCCGCGACGGACAAATCCGCAATGGCCTGTGACCGCAGTTCGGACCTGGTGGCGTATCTCTACGGCGAGGCCACGCCCGCCGAAATAGCCAGCTTCGAGCGTCACTTGCAGACCTGTCCTGTCTGCCGGGCTGAACTCGAAGGTTTGCAGACCGTACGCACGGCGCTCCAGAGCTGGGAAATGGATGCCGTAGCGCCCCGGTTACAGCTCGTCATCCGTCCGACGGTGTGGCAGGCGTGGCGGGAGTTTTTCGCCCTGCTCCCGATGTGGGGCAGACTGGCTACCGGGGCGGCAGCCATCGTTCTCGTACTGTCACTGGCCAACCTGCGGCTGACCGTTGGCCCCCAGGGGGTATCGCTGTCCACCGGCTGGTTGACCGGCCCCGAACTGGCCCGGACGCCGCAGCCTCCGGCGGCCGTGCCGACTGTGCCGGACCTGATGCCACGCCAGACAGGAACTTCACCGGCCACAGATGACCCCGCGTTCCAACAGGCCGTGACCCGCCTGGTGGCAGAAGCGTTGGCGACCCAGCCACAGGCGCGCGACGCCGAGCTGGAAGCCCGGATAAACGCCCTGCTCAATGCCCGCCTGAAGCAGCAACGCGCGGAACTTGTGCGACTTGTCAATCAGCTCAATCGTGAGCAGCGTCTGCAACTGGCCGCCTGGATTCGGGAAAGCGAGCCGCGGTCGAGTCCCGACCTGCTCGATCTGGTCAGCACCTTTCCCGTGGCTGAGGAGGGAGATGAATAACCGGAGCCGGCCGCCGTCCACACCGTGCCGTCCATACTGGATGGCTCAGCTGGACTGCGGCGAATGGCTCACAGGTCGGCAGGTGTGAGCCGCGCGCGCTGCCGTCGTTCGGCTTGCGCGGCGGGCGACCAGCCCGAAACACGACTGTAGCGGTTGGTGGACTTGGCCAGCGTCTCCACGTGGCTTGAGCCGCACGACGGACAGTTCCCATGGCTTCCAACGGCGACATGACCGCAACTCCGGCACAGGGTGAATTCGGGTGACACCATCAGCCCTGTCGCCAGCCCGTCGGTACGCAGGTCGGCCACGAGTTGGGCAAGCTGCTCCGGCGTTGGCAGTTCATCGCCAAGCCAGACATCCGTGGTGGCGTTGAGCAGGCTGCCGCGCTGAATCTGCCCCTCCCACTGGGCGCGCTGGCGGGGCGGAAGAGCGACGGACGGTGACAGCTTCGCGCTGTTGACGTAGTTCCCTTCGTTGTCCAAATCCGCCGGCGAATAGCCCTCGGCAATCGTTTTGGGAAAAAATCGCGCGTCCATGTGGGCAAAGCGTTCCGTCATGCCTTCCGTGTGGGATTCGGCCAGCGTGAAGTGGGTTTTGTGCCGGGAGGTGAGGCGAATCGCCTCGGCCGTCAGGTGGGCGATGACTTGGGCACCGAAGTCGCGTGCGACGGAAGACTCGTGCAGCCGGTAGCCTGTGACGGCCTGCGCCAGATCGTCCAGCCCGACCGGGCAGAGGCGGTGTGTCGTGCGGTGCAATCGCAGAAACGGACGCCCGCCCCGGCGCGCCGTCAGCAGGGCCAGTGGCCCATCCTCGCCCCGGGCCAGAAGTTTTTCCAGAAACACCCGCTTTTCCAGGTGAGCCTGCGCGGCAATGTCCATCAGCCGCGTCAGTTCCTCAAATATCTCGGCAGTTTTGCCGGGGGAGGCGCGGTAGGCGGCACGGGGCAGGTTGATCGCTATGGCCTGAAAGGCAGCCGTGCACCATTCATCTGTGGTCGTGTCGGCAAAAACCGTTGCGTACGGCAGGCCAAACCGATGCAGAAAGGCCTGCTCCGGGGTGTGGTCAAAGACAAACCAGACGTTGCCCCGTTCAAGTACGGCCCGGCAGGCTTCTGTCACCAGGGCCTGCCATTCCGCATCATCGTCTTCCGGCGTGACGTGCTGAACCAGACGCAGCCCGGAAAGGGGAAGCTTCTGTCCATCGCCGTCCCGGTAGGCCGCAAAGAGCGCCCGGAGAAAGCGCCGCGCCGTTGGGGTGTAGTCCTGATAGGTTTTTCCGGTCAGGTTGCCGCCCGGACCAATCGCCGGCCGCCGGGCCAGATAGGCCGGCGCGCACCAGTCAAGGTGGATGACGCACGTCGGGGTGATGCCGCCCCGCCCAACGGCCGGGGCCGACAGCTCGAACATCAGGGCTTCCGCCACCTGGAGCAGTTCACGCTCGCCAAGGTCTGCGAGGTAGGGTGCCAGACTGAAGTTGACGGCATCCCATTCGACCGCGCCATTGACATAGCCCTGAAGCGCCGCCGCCGACTTCACCAGGTGTGCTACGAGCACTTCGGGATGCCGGGCCGGACGGGAAGCCGCAAAGCGGTTGGGCAGGGCAAAGCCGTGGCGTTTGACGACATCCGGCGACTGCATGATGGCGTACGGGCGGTCAATCGCCCCCAAATCCTGAATAAAGATGTCCCCTACCAGGTGTGCCTCGGCAATCGGCGCCGAAAAGACAGCGAGCAGGGCGTATTCGCGTTTGATGGCGGCGGCAATTTCAAGCCCCGTGCCTTCCGGGGTGAGCGGCAGCAGAGACGCCGGCGAACCACCTTGCTTGATGAGACGGTCAATGTCGGACAACGGCAGCCCCAGGCGGGAATAGGCGCGGTATTCGGCATCAAGACCATATTCGATGAGCTTGGCATCCACGAGCGTGCGGAGCAGCGAGGAAGTCACCCGGCGCAGCGCCGATTGCTGGATGATGGCTTCGATGTCTTGAGCAATGCGCTGGGCAAGTTCGGGGCGAAGTCCGGTCTCGCGGCGCAGTGACTCCACGATGCGCCGTGCGTCAAAGCCGGCGACGCTGTCGTCTGAACGACGAACGACGACCTGTGCCGTCGTGGCGTCCGGCGGTTCGGACAACGACTCGACAGGCGATGGCTCGTTCATGCGGCTCTCTCCTGCGCTGGCAGAACGGTCTTCGTGCGCGATGCCACGGGGTGTCAAGCCTGGCCGTGTGAATGAACTGGCGGTGTGCGTGGCGGCCGTCCTGGTTGCCAACGCCCGAACGGCCCGCCGACAGTCCGGCCAAACACTGGAAAAGTAACACATTGCTCCGGTCAGCTCAAAAACCGATGCCCCGGCCTGAACTCACAACGGTTTGCCGGAAGTGCCCGGCAGCGTGCCAGCCAGATGCTTGAGTATGGCCGGAAGGTCGGCCGTCGGCGGCAGGCCTTCCAGGATGAAGACATCCACGCCCCGCCGCTCAATGTGGACACCCTCGCCCGTCACCACGTCTGATGCCGAGCGTTCGGCCGGTGCATGTTCAAAGCGCCGTTCGGGAAAACGGCGGGCCGTCCGCGCCACGTACGCTTCAAAAAAGGCCTGGCTGCTGGCGGGGTTGTCCCAGCGGGTGACTTGTACAAGGCAGAGCTGGCCGGTCGGACGGTGTTCGTAGAGCGTTGAGCGGTCGCCGCCCCACCCCTGGGCGGCCCGGCGGGCCTGCTTTTCATCGAGAAATTCGCCCAGAATCAGCCGGTAGCCAAACTCACCCTGCACATCGTCGGTCAGCCGTTGCCAACCGGGGCCCAGCAGTGCCGCCAGGTCGGGCCGGGCAATGGCGACCGGGCGTTCGCGGGCAAGGTATTTTTCCGGGTGCAGGACCTGCTCTGTGCTTTCCGGCAGGTCGGTAAACGCCTGTGAAACCTGCGTCCAGCCACCTTTGCGCAACAGCGCCTGGACGAAATCCGCCCCACTGGCATAGGGGAAGAGCAGGGACAGCCGGATGGCTTTTGGCGCTGCCGTCAGGGCCGGGGATTTCCGGGGGTCGTTATCTATGACGCCGAAGTTTTCCAGCAGGGTGCCAATCGAAACCGGGAGTTTCTGGATGTCCATCCGGCCGTCCAGGGCATAGGCGATCATGGTCACGGTCGCATCCCCTTCGATGAGTGAGTGGATGGCGAGGTCGCGGTCGCTGTTCCCCTGGGTCGGTTTTTCAAACCGGCGCAGGTCAAAGTGCTGATCCTGCAGCGCGTGCGTCAGTTCGTGGGCGATGGCAACCCGCTGGCTATCGGGGTCGTCGTCGTCCAGGCTCTCGGTCAGCACAAACTCGCCTGTTTTCGGCCGGTAAAACCCGGCAATCTGCTCGGTCAGGACGCGGATCAGCTCATCGCGCAGCGCATAGTCTTTGGGAATCAGCCCCAGTGCGACGAGCATTTTGGCCTGGTTGGCAAACTCTTCAGGCGTTTGCGAGGCATCGAGGTCCTGGATGACCACTCGCTCGACTTCCTTGCGGGAGCGGTAGCCCGACTGCACCGGACGCTTGATGGGCAGCTCCCGCAGCCGTGACACATCCCGCAGGATGGTCCGCGTCTCCGCCAGGGCCCTGGCCACCTTGGGCGGTACGGCGCGTTGCTGGGCCGGCACCAGCGGAATGAGAAGCAACAGAAGCCAGAGACTGACTGCCCGGCCAACCCAACGTGGCATGAAACCTGCTGACATGGTGATGTTCCCCCTGATGCGCGGTGCGTGAAGTGAGACCGCCGCCCGTTTCGCCGGGGGCGTCGCGCGATGGTAGGTCAAAGTGGGCAGCAGATAAAAGTTGGCCCGAAAAGTTTTGCCTGCGGGCGCCTCCGCAAAGTAAGTTTTAATACCTACGCTTTCCGCCACCTGTCTTCACCTGGTGGCATGCCGTGGTCATCGCTCGATTCCAGCAGTGCGTCATCGCTGCGCCACCACGCCAACGATGGGCGCACTCCCCGAACAACCCTCAGACTGGAAAGGAGTTTTTGCGGCATGAAAGTTTTCGCCACCCCTCACCTACGCAACGTCGCCCTCGTTGGTCATGGTCACGCCGGCAAGACTTCACTTGTTGCGGCGATGCTCTACGCCATGGGGGCGACGCCCCGCCTTGGCAAAGTCGCGGATGGAACGGCCCTGACGGACTTTGATGAAATTGCCATTGCGCACCAACTTTCGACGCAGACCAGTGTCGCGCACGGCGTCTGGCGCGACCACAAGCTCAATCTTCTCGACACTCCGGGGGCAACGGCCTTCATTCTCGACAGCCGCCTGGCCCTGCGCGCGGCCGAAACGGCGCTCATTGTCCTCGACGCGCACAACGGCGTCGAAATCGGAACGGAAACCGTCCGGCAGTACGCGGCTGAATTCAATCTTCCCTGTTTCGTCTTCATCAACAAACTCGACAAGGAGCAAACCGATGTGGAGTCCTGCCTGCAGGTGCTGACCGAGCAGTGTGATTTGCGGCCGGTGCTGCTCCAGATTCCTATCGGCATTGAGAAGCAGTTTCGCGGTCTTGTGGATGTTGTCCGCCAGCGGGCGTTTCTCTACCAGACGGACGGCAGCGGGGCCTTTGTCGAAGCCGATGTGCCGGCCAACCTGCAGACTGCCGTGGCCAAGGCGCGGGAAGCCCTCATCGAGCGGGTGGCCGAAAGCGACGACCGCCTGCTGGAAACCTTCTTCGAGCAGGGCACGTTGACGGACGAGCAGGTGCTGGCCGGATTGCCGGCTGCCATCCGCTCCCAATCCCTGACGCCGGTCTTCCTCGGCTCGGCGACGCTCAACATCGGCATCCCGCAACTGCTCGATGCCCTGGTGTCAATTGCCCCTGACCCGGCGCACGTCGGCGGCTGGCTGGGGATGTCGCCGCTCGACGACAACCTCGTGTCGCCGCGTCATGTGACTGACGATGAGCCATTTGCCGGCTATGTCTTCAAAACGCTCGATGAGCAGTTCAATCGAATCTCGCTCTGTAAAATCGTTTCCGGCATCCTGCGCCCGGACTCCCTCGTGTTGAACGGCAGCCGGGGTGCACTGGAAAAGGTTGCGGCCCTTTACACACTCCAGGGGCGGCAACTCGACAAACTGACGGAAGCCCACGCCGGCGACATCGTCGCCCTGACCAAACTCAAGGACACACACACGGGGGACACCCTGTGCGACAAGGCGGCCCCGGTGCGGTTTGCTCCCGTGACCATGCCGGAACCGGCCATTTCCTTTGCCATCGAACCGAAATCGCGCGCCGATGAAGACAAGCTCTCCGGCGCCATGCTGCGCATCCTCGAACAGGACGGCACGCTGCGTTATGCACGTGACCCGCAAACCAGGGAATTCATCCTTTCAGGAACAAACCAGCAGCACATTGAGCTGACCGTCGAACGTCTCAAGGTGCGTTACGGAGTGGAAGTTGCCATCCATGCTCCCAAAGTGCCTTATCTGGAAACCTTCAAGGGGCGGGTCGAAGTTCACGCCCGGCACAAGAAACAAACCGGCGGACGCGGTCAGTTTGGCGACTGCAAGTGCATCTTTGAAGCGCTGCCCCACGGTACAGGCTTCCGTTTCGTGGATAAAATCGTCGGCGGCGTCATTCCGCAGCAGTTCCGCCCGGCGGTCGAAAAGGGAATTCTGGAAGCGGCTGAACACGGAGCGCTGGCGGGCTATCCCGTAGTGGATTTCCAGGTCGAACTGGTGGATGGCTCCTACCATACGGTTGACTCAGATGAGCTTTCCTTCAAGCTGGCCGGACGCAAAGCCTTCCGCGCTGCAATGGAAAAGGTCAAGCTGGTGCTGCTTGAACCAATCATGCACGTGGTTGTGAGCGTACCCAACGAGTTTGCCGGCGACGCCATGAGCGATCTCTCCACCCGTCGCGGCCGCATCCTGGGCATCAATGCCAAGGGAAACCGGCAGATTGTCGAAGCCCACGTGCCACTGGGTGAAATGCTGACCTACGCCACGGCGCTCAACTCGCTGACGAGCGGGCGTGGCAGCTACACGATGCGTTTTGCCCACTACGACGAAGCACCACCGCAGGTGACGCAGCGGGTCGTGGCGGAAGCACAGGCAGCCGGGCGCGTCCGGGCGCTGGAAGAAGTCTGAACCTGATGGCTCCCGCGGAGCCTTGCCTGTGGCCGGAAGGGTTGCCCTTCCGGCCAAGTTTTTTGGCGCGGCTCGTGACGTTTGAGAGCTTTCAGGAAAGCCGGTTTTTCAGAAATCCGGCAATGGCCTCAACGGCCCGTTGACACGCACTGCGGGGCGCGTCACGGTGCGTCACAAAGCGAACGGTGTACGGCCCGGCCGGCCCGGCCAGAACGCCGCAGCTTTTCAGTCCGGCGCAGAAGTCGGAGGCGGTCATCCCGGTTGGCGTCACGTCGCACATGACGATGTTGGTTTCGACGCGGGTCAGGTCCACGTCCAGCCCTGGCAGTTGTGCCAGCTCAGCAGCCAACCAGCGGGCGTTGGCGTGGTCGTCGGCCAGATGGGCCGGGCCTTCTTCGAGGGCAACGAGTCCGGCCGCCGCCAGAACGCCGGCCTGCCGCATGCCGCCGCCAAGCATCTTGCGAACCGTGCGCGCCCGTTCGATGAAATCGCGCGTGCCGAAAACAAGCGAGCCGACCGGTGCGCCCAAACCCTTGGAAAGGCAAATCATGACGCTCGAAAAGCCCTGTGCCAGTTCAGCGACCCGAAGCCCACAGGCCACGGCGGCATTGAACAGTCGCGCCCCGTCAAGGTGGACAGGCAGGCCGCACGCAGCCGCTTCCTGTAGAATGCGGGCGACGGCAGCGGGCGGGGCAACGGTTCCGCCGTGCATGTTGTGGGTGTTTTCAAGGCAGAGAAGCGCCGTCCGGGTACGGTAGTACACTCTGGGCTGGATGGCGGCGGCAATGGCTTCCCAGGTTGGCAGTCCCCGTTCGCTCGGTACGAGCCGGGGCGTCAGCCCGGAAAGCGCCGCTGGCGCACCCAGTTCCCACTCGTAAATGTGGGCGCGCGCCTCGACAATGATTTCGCTGCCCGGTGGTGCGTGCAGGCGGAGGCAAATCTGGTTACCCATGGTGCCGGTTGGGACAAAGAGCGCCGCCTCAAAGCCAAGCAGCGCAGCCGCGCGCTCCTGCAATGCGTTTACGGTGGGGTCTTCAAGATAAACATCATCGCCAACCGCTGCCCGGTACATGGCTTCGCGCATGGCTGGCGAAGGCTGCGTCACGGTGTCGCTGCGTAAGTCAACAGGTGCGTCATCAAGCGTCATGAAACCGGATTCCTGTAAGAATGAAGATGAAAACGATGAACTGTCGCCTTTTGCGGCCGTCTATGCCTGGGTGCGCCGGATTCCGCCGGGGCGCGTCATGACCTACGGGCAGATTTCACGCCTCATCGGGGAACATCTTTCGGCGCAGGGCGTCGGCTGGGCGCTGCGGGCGAGTATCCGGCAGGCCGACGGGCTGCCCTGGCACCGGGTGGTCAATGCCCGTGGCGGCATCAGCACGGGCAGGCTATCGCTTCATCTCGCCGCAGAGCAACGGGCGCGGCTGGAAGGCGAAGGCGTCGTGTTCCGCGCTGACGGGACGCTCGATCTGGCCGAGTATGGCTGGCAGCCGGAGGTCTGACGGAAGCCTGACGGAGCTTTGGTTACGGTTTGGCGGCGTTGGTCACGGTTGACGGATAGATGACCCGAATTGTGCGCACTTCAACCCGCTCGGCAGGTTTGTCGGCCGTGCCCGGCTCGATGGGGGTCTCGGCAATTTTGTCCACGACATCGAGACCTTCGACAACCCGCCCAAAGACCGTGTACTTGCCATCGAGCGACTCCAGCCGCCGCAGGCAGATGAAGTAGTGGGTTGTGGCACTGTCGGGATTGCTGCCGTGTGCCATGGAGAGGATGCCCTTGTCGTGGGGCATTTCGTTGAATTCCGCCTTGAGCGGTGAAGTGTCAAAGCGCAGACGGCGGTTGGGGCTGTCAGCCGGCCACTTGGCCGGGTCGCCTCCCTGAATGACGAAATCCCTGGCAATGCGGTTGAACTCCGTGCGGTCGTAAAAACCCTGTTCCGCGAGGCGCAGAAAGTTGCGCACGTGGTTGGGGGCGACTTCGGGGAAAAACTCCAGGACGATGTTGCCGGCTGAAGATTCGATGACGGCGCGTACCTGTTTGAGTTCTTCGACGGAGAGCTTTTCGGCCCGGCTGGGTTTCGGGGCAGCCGGCTCAGGGGGAACGGTCGGGCGTGTGGGCGCCGGACGCGCGGCCGGACGCCGCTGCTGCGCGATGGCCTGCTCGCCAAACACCAACAGGCTGCCAAGAATCAACATCCATCCTGCGACTCGCCACACCATGGCTGGCATCCTCCCTGCACACTGCCGTGAATCGTGCCTGATGACTGCATTTTGTGAAGGTTGTTGCGGCTGAAGATAGCACAGCCGGGAAGGTCGGAGGACAAACGCCCGTACTGCCCGGCCGCATTTCATGCTAAACATGGCGCTATGTTACACCCGTTGCGAGAAACCGTTCGCCAGGCGGTCAAAACTCTGGTTGAGCGACAGTTTGGCATTGTCCTGCCGGATGTTGCCGTCGAATTTCCCCCCAACGCGACCCTGGGCGATCTGGCAACGCCGGTCGCTTTTGAGGTAGCCAAACGCCGCAAGGCTATCACCGGCGAAAAACACGCACCACGTGACATCGCCCAGACACTGGCCGATGGGTTGCGGACGGTGCTGCCCGATTTCGAGCGGATCGAAGTTGCCGGCGCCGGCTATATCAACCTGTTTCTGAACCGCGCCGAAACCCTGCTGCGGGCGCTCAATGCCCCGCCCGGCGTGCATGCGCCACGTTTCAGGGGAAAGGTCATCGTCGAGCACACGAGCGTCAACCCGAACAAAGCCGCCCACATCGGCCACCTGCGCAATGCCGTGCTGGGCGATGCCCTGGTGCGCCTTCTGCGCGCGACCGGCGAGACGGTTGAAGTCCACAACTACATTGACGACACCGGGGTTCAGGTGGCCGATGTGGTGGTGGGGTTCGTGCACATCGAAGGCAGGTCACTGGGCGAGGTGGCGGCCATTGACGGGAAGTTCGATGACTACTGCTGGGACCTCTATGCCCGCGTCGGTACGTGGTATGCCGAAGATGAGTCGCGCCTGCGCTGGCGGACGGAGACACTCCACGCCATTGAACGCCACGAAGGGGAACTGGCCGCCTTGGGTGCCCATATTGCCGAACGCATCGTGCACTGTCATCTGGCCACAATGGAACGGCTGGGCATCCGCTACGACGTACTTCCCTGTGAAAGCGCCATTTTGCGGCTTGATTTCTGGGCCGAGGCGTTTGAGCGCCTCAAGGCGGCCGGGGCGATTGTCTATGAAGCCGAAGGGCGGCGCGCCGGCTGCTGGGTGATGCGGGCCGGGCAGGAAGCGGCCACGACCGACGACGAACACGACGCCGACAAGATACTTGTGCGCTCAAACGGCACGGTCAACTACACCGGCAAGGACATTGCCTATCACCTGTGGAAACTGGGCATTCTGGAGCGGGATTTCCACTACCGGGCGTTTCACCGCTACGCCGACGGCCACACCGTGTGGATGGGAACGGCTGCTGAAGCGGATGACGCTTCTGCGCCGCCGACGTTCGGACGTGGCGCGGCCTACCTGAATGTCATTGACGTGGGGCAGAGCTATGCCCAGGAGTTCGTCCGGCGGGGCGTCATGTCGTTGGCGCCGGATGCGCTGCGGGACGCCGTTGCCGCCAGCGCCCATGTCGCCTACGAGAAGGTGGCGCTGACGCCGGCAAGCTGCCTGGAGTTGGGTTTCGAGCTGTCCGAAGCTGACCGTCAGCGCCCGTTCATTTCCATGAGCGGACGCAAGGGGCTGGGCGTCAAAGCCGATGACCTGCTGGACCGGCTGGAAAGCAAGGCCCTGGCGCACGTCCAGGCGCACCAGCCCACGCTGTCCGAAACCGAACAGCGCACCATTGCCCATAAAATCGCTGTGGCGGCGGTACGGTACTTTTTGCTCAAATTTGCCCGGACGACACTCATTGCCTTCGATTTTGCCGACGCCATGGCCGAGCAGGGCGAAACAGGGGTGTATCTGCTCTATTCCCTGGTGCGCGTGGCCGGCATCCGCCGCAAGCTGCGCGAGGCCGGTCTGGATTGCCCCAACCCGGCGGCCGTGCTTGCCGGGAACCACACACAGCTCGAAGCCTGGCTGCGGGACGAAGGGAAAACCGCCAATGAGTTCTGGACGCTCATCGGGTTGGTGCTGCGCTATGACACCGTGCTCGTGGAAGCCAGCGAAACGCTGGAACCTTCTGTCATCGCCAAGTATGCTTTCCAACTCGCCCAGGCGTTCAGCGGGTTTTACAACCGGCACAACATCCGGCATGAACCGGATGAGGTTCGGCGGGCATTTCTGCTGGCGCTGGTCAGCCTGGTGGAAAGCCGCCTGCGGGCGGCGCTGGATGTCCTTGGGATTGACGCTCCAGAGCGCATGTAAGCGTATGTAGCTGCCCGGGCCGTGTCCCCCTACGGTCAGCTTTTCCTTTGTGTCCCTGCGAGGTTGGCTGCCATGACGACTTCACCACCACCGACGCTCGACGTGCCGCAATACTGGCTGGCGGATGTGCCGGACACCGCACAGGCTTACCGGCCGGCGTGGTTTGCGGAGTGCAGCCTGAAGTTTCACAGCCTGCGGGCGCGGCTCAAGCATACGGATGAGCGGCTGTTTCTGGCCTGGGTGCCACGGGGAGAAGGCGAGCCGGACTGGGATGCGCCCCCACGCGAGCCGTCCACGGTGCAGGTCAACCAGTTGTGGAAGTCTCCGCCACGCGATCTGCCCCACCGGCAACAAGGCTACCTGCTTACACAGACGGCGCTGACGCGCCACGTCGAGGAGCTGGTGGCGCGGCTTTCACGGCGGGAGAAGCTGCGCCTGTGGTTCAATCAGCAGTTTGATGCGTTTTCCGAAGTTGGGGAGAGCCGCGAAAGCTTCGTCCAACGGCTGGCGGAATCGGCGGCCGAAACCATCGAGGACGAGCTGGCGGCACTCACGGCGCGCGTCAACCTGAAGCTCATGCAGGTGCAGTCTGCCGCCGAGCGCAAGGGCCTTGGGCAGAACCTGCCGGAAGCCAAGCTCAATGAAATCCTGACCGAGCGGCGGCAGGAATTTTTTTCGTCCATTACCCGTCTTGAAGCGCTCTTTTCGAGTGGGGAGCGTCTCATCGTGGCGGCCGAAGACAACCAGCCGCTCAACAGCGTGGTGAGCGACCCGGACCTGCACGAAACGCTGCTTCACATCGAGGCGGATGTCCGCCGGCAGTTGAACGCCCTGTGTACCCGCTGCCTGGAGACGGCCGCCGCCTGTGACCCGTTTGAAATCGGTCTCCAGCCGGGCCAGATCACCGTCCTGCGCAAAGGGCTGCTGTGGCTGCCCGAAACCGGCAGCCCTACGACAGACCGATGATGTTTCCTTCGGCGTCAATGTCAATCCGCTCGGAAGCCGGGACAGCCGGCAGTCCCGGCATGCGCACCAGGTCGCCGGCAATTGGAATGACAAAACCAGCGCCGGCGGCAATTTCGATTTCACGAATGGTCAGCGTAAAGCCGGTGGGGCGTCCGAGCCGGGTTGGGTCGTCGGAAAACGACTTCTGGGTTTTGGCGATGCACACCGGAAGCTGCTCCAGTCCCAGTTCGGCAATCAGGCGGAGATCGCGCCGGGCCCTGGGGAACCACTGCACTTCGCCGGCACCATAGACTCGCGTGGCCACCGTCTCGATTTTGCGCTCGATGGAGTCCGTCAGGTCGTAGAGCGGCTGCCACGACGACGTGGAACGCCCGACCGCAGCCAGGACTTCGTGGGCGAGGGCTTCGGCTCCGGCCCCACCGTGGGCCCAGGTTTCGGACACGGCTGCCGCCACGTGCAGTGCCGCGCAGCGCGCCTGAATCCACGCCATTTCTTCGGCGGTATCACTGGTGAAGCGGTTGATGGCCACGACGGGTTCAAGTCCGAACTGACGGACGTTTTCCAGGTGCTTTTCAAGGTTGCCAAAACCCCGTTCCAGGGCTGCCATATCCGGGGTGGACAGGGTTTCGAGCGCAGCGCCGCCTTGGTATTTCAAGCCCCGCACCGTAGCCACCACAACCACCACGGCCGGCGACAGGCCGGCGGTTCGGCATTTGATGTGCAGAAACTTCTCGCCACCCAGATCGAAGCCGAATCCGGCTTCGGTGACGACGTATTCGCTCAGGTGCAGTCCGGTGCGGGTCGCAATGATCGAGTTTGTCCCCTGCGCAATGTTGGCGAACGGCCCCAGGTGAATGAGGGCGGGACTGCCTTCAAGCGTCTGCACCAGATTGGGCTTGATGGCGTCCTTCAGCAGGGCGGCCATGGCACCGTTGGCTTTGAAGTCGCGGGCATACAGGGGTTGTTTGTCGTGGGTGAGGGCGACGAAGATGCCGCCGAGTTTTTCCTTCAGGTGGTGCAGCGAATCGCACAGACACATGGCGGCCATGACTTCCGAAGCCGCCGTGATGTCAAAACCGGCCTCACGGGGCAGGCCGTTGGCGCGGCCGCCGAGGCCGACGATGATCTGGCGCAGCGCCCGGTCGTTGGTATCGAGAACGCGCTTCCAGCGCACACTGGTGAGATCAATTCCGCCGGGGTTTCGCCGCTGGTGGAGCGCGTTGTCCACGATGGCGGCCAGCAGGTTGTGGGCGGCGGTCACGGCGGCAAAATCACCCGTGAAGTGCAGGTTGATCATGTCCATAGGCGCTACCTGCGACCGTCCGCCGCCGGTGGCGCCGCCCTTGAGGCCGAACACCGGCCCAAGGGATGGCTCCCGCAGGACGGCAACGGCCTGCCGCCCGATCCGGTTGAGGGCATCGGTCAGACCAATTGTGACCGTGGTTTTTCCTTCTCCGGCCGGGGTTGGTGTCATGGCGGAAACAAGGATGAGTTTGCCTTGTCGGGAACTCTCCGGCGCACTGAAGGCAAGTGGCAGTTTGGCGGCATACCGCCCGTATGGTTCCAGTTGGTCGGCGGCCACACCGAGACGTTCGGCAATGGCGGCAATCGGTTGCAGTTTGACAGAGCGTGCAATGGCAAGGTCAGACATGGAATTTTCCCGAAATGAAAAAAATGGAAAACAGAGAATAGGAAATAGGAAATAGAGAATGGGAAATGGAAAATGGAAAATGGAAAATTGAGGATTGATGGCTATCTGTTTTGCGTTTCCTGCTTTTCACTTTCCTGTTTTCTATTCACCATTCCCTATTCACTACTTCCTATTCCCTATTCGCCACTCCCTCATCCCTTCCGGCCAGGCGGCGCAACCGTGCCTGAAGATCGAACGGCGTCAGTCGCAGGACGACGGCGGCTGTCAGGTACACACCGCCGTACAGCGCCAGCCCGCCGAGATCAGCCAGCCAGCGCCACGATGCACCTGAACTGACCGCCGGAGCGACGAGCGAGATGACCGCCCAGGCGCTTCCGGCCGCCAGCAGCGCGCACAGCCACAGTCCGGCACGTTCGAGGCGGTTGTCAGCCAGCGGCCCGATGCGTCCGTGCAGGCTGCGGCGCAGCAGAACGAACTCCACCCAGGCGGCAAGCCCCGAAGCCGCGGCCAGTCCGGCGACGCCCCACGCCGACGGCAGGCCCCACCGGCCTGGCAGGTACAGCGCCGCGACCGCACCGCCTCCTGCGCCCAACCCAACCCGTGCCAGTGCGTAGCGCAGTGGCGTGCGGGTGTCGCCCAGGGCATAAAATCCAGAGGCGTAGAGCCGGGCCTGCGTCGCCGCGCGCAAGCCAATCGCTGCCGCCGCGAGTGTCAGCCAGACGGCCGCCGTGGCGTTGTCATCGAAACGTCCGCCCCGGTAGAGCACGCCGACAATACTGCCGCCCAACACGACAAAAGCCACACTTGAGGGAATGACGAAAAACGACATCTGTCGTACGGCCTGCTTCAGGCGTTCGCGCATCTGGGCGGCCACAGCTTCCGGCGTGCCGGTGGCGCTGGACAGGGCTGGAAGTTCGGCTGCCGAAATC
The DNA here is from genome assembly GCF_000226295.1 of Chloracidobacterium thermophilum B. Lineage (GTDB taxonomy): Bacteria > Acidobacteriota > Blastocatellia > Chloracidobacteriales > Chloracidobacteriaceae > Chloracidobacterium > Chloracidobacterium thermophilum. Next base: position 2,334,914 of record NC_016024.1, on the reverse strand, counting down.
GCCAGCCCGAACAGGCTGACGGGCAGCATGTACACGTCCTGCGCGTAGCCCAGAATGCCGACGGCGCCTGGTGAAATGAGGCTGGCCAGGATGTTGTCCAGATAGCCGCTGATCTGTGCGACGCCCCGGCTGACGAGCGCCGGAAAGAAGTTACCGATGACCTCGCGGGTGGGCGCACCGTCGAGCTGAAAACCCAACTGGAGCGGCGGTGCCATGCGCCAGACCGTCGGAAGCTGTATGGCCAGCATGACGGCGCTTCCCACGACATTGCCCCAGGTCGTCCAGACGACGAGGTGTTCGAGCGGTTGTCCGCCAAACACCAGCAGCGTCAGGATGACGACGAGATTGAGCGCCACGGGCGCAGCGTAAGGCAGCAGAAACCGCCGGTGGCTGTTGAGAACACCCAGACACCAGGCCGACAGCACCAGCAGGCCGATGCCGGGGAAGAAAATCCGTACCAGTGTGACCGTCAGGGCGTAGTTTTCACCGGTAAAGCCGGGCGCAATGAGGCGCGTCAGCCAGGGCGCAAGCGCCATGCCGGCGGCCACGAGTCCGGCCACGACGACGGCCAGCAGACTGAAGATGGCCCCGGCGAGGCGTCCGGCTTCGTCGGTCCGGCCTTCGGCCAGCAGCCGCGCATAGGCTGGAATGAACGAGGCCGAGAGCGCGCCTTCGCCGAGCAGGTTTTGCAGCACGTTCGGAATGCGCTGCGCTGCGCGATAGACCCCGGCCAGATCGGTGTCGCCGAAGTAGTAGGCAAAAACCTTGTTGCGGATGAGTCCCGACACCCGGCTGGCCAGAATGCCCATTCCAACCAGAAGCGCCGCCGGAAGCTTGGGAAACGTCGGCATGCAGGGATTACCTGAAAGGGGCCGCCGCCGGGTGGCCCCGCCATCGTTCAGAGCGCCGCGAGTTCGGCTTCGAGTTTTTGCCGTTCATACAGCGCCGCGTAGCAGCCGCCAAGGGCCACGAGCTGGTCATGCGTTCCCTGTTCGACAATCTGCCCGTCTTCGAGAAACACGATGTGGTCGGCATCCTTGACGGTTGAAATCCGGTGGGCGATGAGGATGGTGGTCCGTCCGCGCATCACCTGCCGGAGATGCCCCAGAATGCGCGCTTCGGTGTCGGTATCCACGGCCGAAAGGGCATCGTCGAGGATGAGGATGCGGGGATTGCGCAGGATGGCGCGGGCCAGCGCCGTGCGTTGTTTCTGTCCGCCGGAAAGGGTGATGCCGCGTTCACCGATGACAGTTTCAAAGCCCTTTGGGAAGCGTTCCACGTCTTCGCGCAGTCCGGCCTGTTCGGCCGCCTGGGCGATGGCTTCGGGCGTTGCCTGCTCAACGCCAAAGGCAATGTTGGCGGCAATGGTATCGCTGAAGAGGAAGGCTTCCTGGGGCGCGTAGCCGATGGCTGCCCGGAGTTGATGCAGGGGATAATCGTGGATGGGCCGCCCGTCAATAAACAGCGTCCCAGGTGGCGCATCGAGCAGCCGGGGAATGAGATTGGCGAGGGTGCTTTTGCCGGCGCCGGTGGAGCCAACTATCGCCAGGGTCGCACCGCGTGGGATGGTGAGCGAAATGTCGCGCAGCACAGGCGGACCCGGCATGCCGTCAGGGCCCGGGTAGGCGAAGGTCAGGTGTCGGAACTCGATGTCGCCGGCAACGGGCGGCAGGTTGGGAACGGCGGCTGCGTCATGAATGGCCGGAGCTTCATCGAAAATTTTGGACAATCGTCCCATGCTGGCCAGTCCGCGCTGGGTGAGGTTGACAACCCAGCCCAGCGCAATCATCGGCCAGACGAGCATGGTCAGGTAGAGGTTGAATTCCACGAACTGCCCCAGGGTCAGCTCGCCGCGCAGAACGAGCCGCCCGCCGTACCACAGCACAATGGCCGGGCCGAGTCCGAACAGGATGTCGAGAACCGGACGAAACAGGGCTGACAGGCGGATGAGTTGCAGGTTGCGTCGGACGAACTCCCGGTTCATGGCGTCGAAGGCGGCTTCTTCAGCGGCTTCCTGGGCGAAGGCGCGCACGACACGGACGCCGGAAAAGTTTTCCTGCGCCTTGGCCGTCACCAGTCCGAAGTATTCCTGAATGCGCTCCGACTGGTCGTGGATGCGCGCCCCAAAGTATTTCGTGGCGGCCGCCGCCAGCGGCAGGGTGATGAGGGCGAAGGCGGTGAGGGTGACGTTGACGGCCACCATGGCGGGCAGAACGAGCAGGACGGTGAACAGTGTGTTGAGGCCGTAGAGTACGGCCGGGCCGATGAGCATGCGTACGGCGCCGATGTCGTTCGTGGCACGCGACATCAGATCGCCAATCCGCTGGCGATGGAAAAAGGACGGCGGTTGCTGCTGGAGATGGGCGTAGAAGGCCTGACGCAGGTCGTATTCGATGTCGCGCGAGCGGTTGATGAGGATGCGCCGCTGCCAGAACAAAAACAGCCCCCGGATGGCGGCGATGCCGACAACCAGCCCGGCATAGCGTGCGATCTTGGACTGCGTGACGCCCCTGCCAAGGTCATCCACAGCCGTACGAATCACCTGTGGCGACAGCAGGTTGATATAGGCGCTGGCCAGAATGCACAGCCCGCCGAGCAGAAAGCTGGGCCAGTAGGGCGCGCAGAAGCGGAGCAGGCGCTGCCACGGGGTGAGCGTGGGGCTGGAAGGTTGGGCTGAAGATGCAGCGGTTGGCGCTGAAGCAACGGGCGAGGCGAGTGAGGCTGTGGGAGAAGAACTCATGGTTTACAGGGCTGAAGCCGTCTGCCGGTTTCGGTGCGCCGTGGTCGCGCCCGGCGCGGAAGCGTCTTTATAGCCGGGAACTGGCTGGCATGACATGCGCCCCCGCCAGTTTTCATCACTCATGTTGCTGAAAAGCGGTTGCGGCAGATAGTGTTACGATGCCCCGGAAACATCACTCTGCGCCGTGCAGTAAGACAGCGTTTTTATGTGTTCCCGAGCGATTCATAATGGCTTTTATAACCCAGCAGGCTGTTCAGTCACGTCAGCCGAACGAGGTGATTTTTCAGCTTGACGCATTGCTGGATGCTATTGGGCTTGCTTATTTCTCGCCCAATAACTCGGAAAGAATCCGCGTAAGTGGGGGAAGGTCTTCTTGCACGGTCTTCCAAAGAATATCCAGGTTGATGTCGAAGTAGGCATGAACCAGCCGGTGGCGCATGCCGACAATATCTTCCCATGGAATCTCTGGCAGAGTGCGTCGTGTATCCTCCGTGATTCGATAAGCCGCTTCGCCAATGATTTCAATATCCTTGACCAAGGCAAGCGTCAGCTTGCGATCGCTGTCCAAATCCTGACGGCGGCTGTTTTGAGCAAATTCGATAGCTTCCCGGGCGGCATCGAGCATGTGCTGCAAGCGGATACGGTCATTCCTGCGCATACTGCACCTCCGCTTCATTCAGCACGTCCTGACGAAAATACCGGCTCAGGTCTTCCGGCGTGCGTACATCAACCTTGCGCCCGCCGAGAAGATTTGAAAGTTCGCGCTCCATACGCGCTATGCCAAACAGTCCAGGGATGTGCTCCGGCTCGAACTCAACCAGAATGTCAATGTCACTGTTCTCGTTGAAATCGGAACGCAAGGCGGAACCGAATACTGCCAGACGCCGGATGTGGTGAAGGCGGCAGAACTCAGCAACCTGGTCTTTGGGGAATCGTATCCGCTCGTGCATCATGCACCTCCAACGTTGCGAACCGGTGTTCTTTGAGTAGCCGATCCATTGATCGTGCACCAGAGATGTGCGAACCGCTGTTGCCGTAAGCTTGCGACAGACCGGAGAACACGCCCTTCATCGTCACCAACGCGCCGCTTCTGCACATCCAGCCCCGGCAGGTTGTTTTCCGGTTCCAGTGTACACCTTGCGCGTTGTTGTCTTTGCGGGTTCTGGATCACGAGTCCGACGAAGGGACTTCCCAGCGTGCCTGAGTCGGGATGGTCAACCTGCGGCGGGGTCGCCACAGCCGCCGACGACATTGACGCCCCGGCCGCGTCCCGCCAAGATGCCCTCCGGGCCAGCCCCTGCCGCCGCCGTACTCCACGCTCCCACACCGGAAATACCTGCACCATGCGCCTTTGGTTTCTCATCTGCCTGACGCTCTGGTTTTCAACTGTAGGAACCGCCCTGCCGCCGGGCAGCATCCAGCGCGCTGCCCAACGGCCCGCTCCCGCCAAAGCGCCTGATGCTTCGGCCCCGGAGTACGCCCAGCTTTTCAACCGCCAACTGCCAAACGGCCTCGAAGTCATCGTCTATGAAGACCACGCCGTACCGCTGGTGACGATTGAACTTGCCTGCCGCAACGGTTCCTTCACCGAGCCGCCCGAACTCAACGGCCTGTCGCACCTTTACGAGCACATGTTCTTCAAGGCCAACCGGGCCGTGAAAAATCAGGAAACCTACCTGCGCACCATTGGCGAACTGGGCATCATTTACAACGGCACAACAAACACCGAGCTGGTCAACTACTACTTCACCACGCTCAGCCGGCATCTGCCCACGGCGCTGCGCTTCATGCGGGATGCCGCCCTGTACCCGGCTTTCGACGAGGAGGAATTTGCCCGCGAAAAAGAAGTCGTACTAGGCGAAATAGACCGCAATGAGTCAAATCCCTACTACTACCTTTCAACCGAAATGACGCGGCGGCTGTTTGCCACCTATACCAGCCGCAAAAATCCCCTTGGGACGCGCGAAACCGTGGCTGCGGCAACAACCGATCAGATGCGGCTCATCCAGCAGCGGTACTATGTGCCGAACAACGCCGCCGTCCTCGTTGCCGGCGATGTCGAACCCGAAGAGGCCTTTCGCCTCGTGGCAACGTATTTCGGAGACTGGCCGCGTGGTGAAGACCCGTTCAAAAAGTACCCGTTGGTGGAACATCCGCCGCTGAAAGCAAGTGAAGGCGTCGTGGTGACGCAGCCCGTGCAGAACGTCACCATTCAGATCGGCTGGCACGGCCCTTCGATTGGCAAGGACGATGCAGCCACCTACGCGGCAGATGTGTTCTCGTTCATCCTGCGGCAGCCAAACAGCCGTTTCCAGCGGGCGCTCGTGGACAGCGGTCTCGCTACCGGCGTGGATTTGATCTACCTGACCCAGCGCAACGTCGGCCCGATTACCCTCACGCTGCAAACCACACCGGAGAAAGCCCGCGCCGCCCTGCGCGCCATCTATGCCGAAATCGAACATTTTGCCGACGCCGACTACTTCACGGATGAAGAACTCAGCGTGGCCAAAACCCTGCTTGAGGCCGAAGACCTGTTTTCGCGGGAGAAGGTCAGCGAGCACGTTCACTCGCTGAGTTTCTGGTGGGCTTCAACCGGACTGGACTACTTTCGCGGCTACCTGCCAACCCTGCGGAAAACCTCGCGGGCCGACATTCAGCGTTACCTTCGCCGCTACATTCTGGGGCAGCCTCACGTCGCTGTTGCCCTGATGTCGCCCGAAGCAGCTTCCAGTCTGAAGCTGACCGAAGCCGAACTCGTTGGTGAGCAACGGGCCTTGGCTACGGCGCATTGACCGTTTTGCCCGGCTGCCTAGTAACCCAGCGCGCGCAGGTGCTCGGCCGTCAGCCGGGACGCCGACGAAGGTGATGACGAAGACGATGAATACTGCAAAAGGCGTTCGACGTACTTGGCGAGCACATCGGCTTCGAGGTTGACGGGTGCCCCGGGCGTAAGGTGGGGCAGTGTCGTCCAGGCGAGCGTCGTCGGGATGACGGCAATTTCAAACCAGTCCTCGCCGAGCGCGGCAATCGTCAGGCTGATGCCATCCACCGCAATGCTGCCCTTGTGCACGAGGTAGCGTCCGATGTCCGGCGGAAAACCAAAGCGCATCGTGACGGCGTTTCCACTGGGACGGCGCGAAAGAAAGCGGCCGATGGCGTCCACGTGGCCCTGCACGATGTGTCCGCCCAGGCGCGCGCCGACGGCAACGGCCCGCTCCAGATTGACGCCTGCGCCGGGGGTGAGCTGGCCCAGGTTGGACACCCGCAGGGTTTCTTCGGAGGCGTCGGCCGTAAAGCCGGCGCCGGTCAGGGAAGTCACTGTCAGGCAGACGCCGTTGACAGCAATGCTGTCGCCGATGTGCGTGCCCTCCAGAACGGTTCTGGCGGCAATGGACAGAACGCCGCCGGTAGAGCGCCGCCGGAGCTGTTCCAGATGGCCGACTTCCTCGATGATGCCGGTAAACATACTCGCCCTCGTTCAGGCCTGCCTTTGTTCAGGCCTGCCTTCGTCAGGTACACCCTTGTTCAAACACCGGATCAGGCATAGGACGGCGCATTGCCCGGCCGCCACTTGATGTTGCAGCCGACGCTGGGCTTTTGTCCGTCCAGCGGCGGCTCACCGGCCAGCACCGCATCCAGTGCCCGGCGCAGGTCTTGCCCCGTAACCGGAAGGCCGTTGCCGGGGCGGCTGTCATCCATCTGCCCACGATAGACGAGTTTGCGTGTCCGGTCATAGACAAAGAAATCCGGGGTGCAGGCTGCCTGGAAAGCTTTGGCTACTTCCTGGGTTTCATCGTAGGCGTAGGGAAACTGGAAACCGAGTTCCTGCGCCATGGCTTTCAGCGATTCCGGCGCGTCTTCGGGATAGGTGGCGGCGTCATTCGAGCTGATGGCGAGGACGCCAACGCCTTTGGCGACATACTCGTTGGCCAGCGCCGTGAGTTCCCGCTGGACGTGCTTGACGTAAGGACAATGGCGGCAGATGAACATCACGAGCAGCGCCGGGCAGTCGGCAAAGGTGGCTGGTGACAGAGGGCGTCCGGTGGTGACATCCGCCAGCGTGAAATCCGGCAGCGGCGTTCCCAGCGCGAGCATGGTGGATGGCGTCAAGGCCATGGATGAGTGCCTCCCTTGTGCGCAAAGCGTGATGCGGAAGTTCTAGGCCGAAAGGGTGTGGGCTGGCAAACGCACCCGGCAAACGGGACGGCCGTTTACTGTGCCCGGCTTACTGTGCGCCGTGGCGTTGCAGCAGCGCCGCCATGTCCTCGTGTCCCTGCCCACGGGCGAGGCTGAGCGCCGTCTGACCGTTGTCGTCCACGGCATTGACGTCAGCGCCGCATTCGATGAGCAGTTCGGCAATTGGCAGCCGGTTGAATAGAGCAGCAAACATAAGGGCCGTGGCTCCATTGGCATTGACGGCATTGACCTTGGCACCGTGGTCCACAAGGGCCCTGGCAATGCCGATGTGTCCCTTGAAGCAGGCCGCCATGAGCGCACTGTTGCCAAGTTTGTCGTGGGCATTGGGGTTGGCCTTGTGTTCGAGCAGAAACGTCACCAGGTCTACATGACCGTAGTATGCGGCCAGAATGAGCGCTGTCGAGCCACGGGCGTCGGTTTGTTCGATGTCGGCGCCAGCTTGGAGCTGTGCCGCGACGGCCGGCAGATCGCCAGCCCGGGCGGCATCGAGCAGGTTCATCGGCGTGGATTGCTGGTGGGATGTCTGGGCCGGCGTCATTCCGGCCAGGGTCCCCAACAACCAGAGTGATAGCAGAACGACAGAGCGCAGAGCAGTCATGATGTAACCTCCGGGGATGCAGGCCAGTTGGGCGCGGCCTTTGGGCCTGTTCTGCCCAAAGGCCGCCGCGAAGGGAATTATTCAAGTTGTGCGGCAGCGGCTTTGACTTCATCCATGGACAGTCCCAGCACTTGGGCGAGCCGGGAACCATAGTCAGCGTCGGCTTTGTAGAAGTGGCTGACCATCCTGACTTGGACGGCGCGGTTGCGAACCTGTTTGAGGTCGCTGGCCAGATTGGCAATCAGGTTGGCGCGTTCCTGCTCGCTGAAAGAGCGGTAGAGTTCGCCGGCCTGCGCAAAGTCCTGACGTTTCTGGATGGGCCGCTGCTGGGTTGTGCCGGACAGCGGGACGGGAGTTGCCTTGTAGCCGGGATGGGTGCGGTAGGGTGCAACTGCATCGCTGGCGTGAAAGTTGACGTCGGAAGCCATGCGCCGGGCGCTCAGTGCGCCGTCCTGATTGAAGTTGTTGACGCGCACCACCGGACGGTTGACTTCCAACTGCTGAAAGTTGGGGCCCAGACGATGCCGTTGCGTGTCGAAGTAGGAAAACAGCCGCCCTTGGAGCAGCCGGTCTTCACTCGGCTCAATGCCGGGAACGAGATTGCCCGGTGAAAATGCCGACTGTTCCGACGCTTCAAAGAAGTTGTCGGGGATGCGGTTGAGTGTCATCCTGCCAATCGCCATGGATGGCACAAGGTTTTCGGGCCAAATCTTGGTGGCGTCCAGCGGATTGAAGTCGAAGCGGTCAACATCCTTTGGGTCAAGGATTTGAACCCGCAGTTCCCAGGACGGGAAGTTGCCCTTTCGGATGTTTTCGTAGAGATCAATCGTGGCGTGGGAAAACTCATCCGCCTGGATGCGGCGGGCTTCTTCGGCCGTCAGGTTGCGGACGCCCTGCAGGGACTTCCACGTGTACTTGACATATCTGACCTCGCCACGGGCATTGACCCACTTGAAGGCGTGGACGCCGAAGCCGTTCATCTCACGGTAGTTGGCCGGAATGCCATAGTCTGAAAAAAGAAACGTCAGCATGTGGGTGGATTCCGGCGTGTGGGCAAAAAACTCGAAGAAGCGGTTGGGGTCCTGCCTGTTGGTGATGGGAGACGGTTTGAGCGAATGCACCATGTCGGGGAACTGGATGGCGTCCCGGATGAAAAAGACCGGCAGGTTGTTCCCCACGATGTCGTAGTTGCCCTCTTCCGTGTAGAACTTCACGGCAAAGCCACGCGGGTCACGCAGCGTTTCGGGTGAACCGCTGGGGTGGATGACCGTCGAGAAGCGGACAAAAACGGGTGTTTTCCTGCCCTTTTCGCTGAGAAAGGCGGCGCGTGTCAGGGCAGAGTAGTCGCCATAACTGACAAACTCGCCGTACGCCCCGGCCCCACGCGCGTGGACGACACGTTCCGGGATGCGTTCCCGGTCAAAAGCCGCCAGTTTTTCAATCAGGTGAATGTCCTGAAGCAGTACAGGCCCGTGTTCACCGGCGGTTTGGGAGTTTTTGTTGTCGCCAACGGGTGCGCCGTTGTTGAGGGTGAGGGGTTGTTGTGCCCACGTCGTCGTTGCCAGGGCGACCGTCACAAGCGCCGCGCCACAGAAGTGAAGGCGTTTGAGTTGTGTCATCGGAAGAACCTCCTTGGGATGTCAGGCTGGTTGAAACGTCAGGCTGGAGACCTACGCCCCTGCCGGTGGTCTCCGGGTGTCGTCACCCGGTGGTTGTCAGTCACCGATCTGGCCGGGAACCCATGGCGTTCAGGTCAGTTCGCAGAAAATTCTTAGACTTTCTCTTGATTTGAATCTCATCCAGATCATAGGGCAGACCTCTGTGCTCTTTGCCCCAAGCGCGGCAGGCCCACGCCCGGTCTTCCTGCGGCTGTACTGTCCGTCGGTAACACCACCTCCCGTCACGCCCGGTTGGTTGGTGGCGGGGACCAGTGACGACACTGATTAGACTAAATCTAATTTATAAGGTTGTCAAGATTGAAAGCTGCTGTCCCTGGCCGTTCCTGCACCGGGGTTGCACCCAAATTCCGCCCGGAAGCTGATTCGTAACACGGTATTAAGCTTTTTCCTGTTTGATACGAATGAAAGTTCACCCTCAAGAGTTCACCCCATGCGTTGCTTTCCAAAACTGCAACGATGAACAGTGTTGATGCTGTCGCCCAAGCAGGCAGAGTTGCGCAAGAACGAGGAGACAGAAAAATGTGGAGTGCTTTGTCGGAAAAGCGGTCACCAATCCTGATCGGTTGGTGTGTCGTGTGGATGAGTTGCTTCCTTGCCTCCGGTTGTGACCGGGAGGCGACGCCGGCCGCCAACAGTACACCTGGCACCCCGGCGCGGGCGAAAAGCAAAGCCCAACCGCTCGACCTCAACAACCTGCCCAAGACCATGGCGGGCGTGGCCGGCATTGAACTGGTACTCATTCCGGCCGGCGAGTTCACCATGGGGGAAGCCGGTGGTGAACCGGATGAGCAGCCGGCGCACCGGGTCAAGATCAGCCAGCCTTTCTACCTTGGCAAATACGAAGTCACCCAGGCCCAGTGGAAGCAGATTATGGGCAACAACCCGAGCAAGTTCGTCGGCGACGACCTGCCCGTGGACAGCGTTTCCTGGAAGGACGTGCAAACCTTTCTTCAGCGTCTGAATGATGCGGACGACCCGTTCTTCTACCGCCTGCCGACGGAAGCCGAATGGGAATATGCCTGCCGCGCCGGAGGAAGCGGCAAATATGCGGGCAATCTCGATGCCATGGCCTGGTACTTCGACAACGCCGCCGGCCGGACGCACCCGGTGGGGCGGAAAGAACCCAACGCCTTTGGCCTGCACGACATGCACGGGAACGTCCGGGAGTGGTGCCAGGACTGGTACGATGACCTCTACTACAAAAAGACGCCCGGTGAGGACCCGACCGGGCCGACGAACGGCACCTGGCGGGCGATTCGCGGTGGCTCCTACTTTGCCAATGCTGCTGCCTGCCGATCAGCCGTACGCTACAAACTCGACCCCGAACTCAAGCTCGATTCGGTTGGCTTTCGGGTTGCGGCCAGTGTTCGCTAGCTCCGGCATTCGGCCGAGTGGGCTTTTGGCCAGTGTTGGCAAAAGGGCGATATGCTGGCTTCCGGCCCCCTGTGTATCAGGCGGGCCCTTACCCTCTTTCTAAAAATCGTGTTGGCTGGTAAAAAAGACGGCTTGATTTTTTCAGAGGAGAGGAATTGTCACCGTGCCGTCTGCACCTTTGTTCTCACCTGTTGCTGCATTTTCTTCCGTTCCTTCAGAACCGGGCCTGCGACGCGGGCTGCTGGCTCTCAGTTTCAGCGCCGTTGCGCTGGTGCTTGTCGGGTGCGACACCAAGGACACCCCCAAGCCGCCCGACCAGCAGCCCGCTGCGCAGGCGGCCCCGACCGAGCAATCACCAGCGCCGCCAGCCGAGGCTGCGCCGGCCGAGGATGAACTGGAGATCATCTCGACCGACAAAAAGAAGAAAACCATCACCTTCCGCGACAAAAAGACCGGGAAGACCGAAACGCTCCCGATGGACGAGTTTTACAAACGTGCCAGCGAGCGGGAGAAGGCGCGCGCGCAAAAGGCCCAGCCGCAGCTTCAGCCCGGCATCAAGGAGGTCAAGCCGGAAGACCTGCCGCCGTGGGTGGTGATCTACCCCAACGCGGAAATCAAGAACAACCTTCAGGCTGAAAATCCGAACACACTGGCCGGGCGCCTCATCATGGCCTCGGATGATGCACCGGAAACCGTGGCCAATTTCTATGAGAAGCTGCTCAAGGACAGCGAATTCACCGTCGTCCGCACGGGTTCCGGTGAGACCCAGGCCGTCAGCGCCCGCCGTCAATCCGGTGAGGTGGTCATGGTTTCGGCGATGCCCAACAAAGAGCTGAAGAAGACAACCGTGATGCTGAACTACATGAGAATGGCTACCAACAAATAAGTAGCACTGATGCCCCCCAACCGGGCGTTGTACGTAAGGGAGCCAAGGGAATCGCTTCGTGGGGAGCCGGGCTGGCCGGTCAGGCGCGCATCGCCTGCGCTTCAGCTTCTCCGCCGGCCAGCGCCCGGTTGAGCAGGGTTTCAAACTCACCGTACGACTCCAGGTAATCCTCCCGGCTCAACTGGATGATGTGTTGCGCTTCGGCGGCGTCATAGATGTGGGTGATTTCCGTACGCCGCTCGGTGGCGCCGGGAATTTCCTTGTAGGTCAGAAAGTAGTGCCGCAGCCGCTCGACCAGATTCTTCGGGCACTCTGAAATGTCGCGCCATTCCCCATAGACTTCATCGTTGCGGAGCACGGCAATGATTTTGTCGTCGGCTTCGTTGCCGTCAATCATCCGCAACCCGCCAATCGGGATGGCCTGCACGAGAATGTCGCTGTGGTGAATTGGCTTTTCGGTCAGCACACAGATGTCGAGGGGGTCGCCGTCGCCCGCCATGTCTGTCCGCCCGGTGCGTTCAGCACAGAATGCTCCAATCCGCCTGCCACAGTAGGTCTGCGGAATGAGACCGTAGAGCGTCGGGCAGTGGTTGGAATACTTCTGCGGACGGTCAACCTTGAGGTGCCCGGTCATCTTGTCGAGTTCGTATTTGATGGCGTCCGTCGGCACGATTTCAATGTAGGCCGTAACCTGCGCGGGGGCCTGCTCGCCGATGGAGACGCCATGCCACGGGTGGGCTTTGAACAGGGTCCGCATCATCTTCCACAAAATGGCTTCCAGGGTTTTGTCCATGACGGCTATATCCAGTCTCCTCAAACATTTGTCCGCACAGCGGGGGACATCGCACGGATGATGAACCGTGACGCGGTGGGTGGCTCCTCCGGCCGGTGCGGCTGTGGGTTTCGTGCTTATTCTGCACTGGCAGTTCGTTGCTTTTCGTACGCTTCACGCGCCGCAGCATAGACCTGCTGCAGCGGGCGTCCCGTCGCTTCCGCCAGACGGCGGCAAGCTTCATATTCCGGGCTGACCTTTTCCGTGCCGTCCGCCAGTGTCGCTACCTTGACCTCCACTTCGCCGTCTGGCGTGACGACGCGAACCTGCCGGCGCGGCAGGATGTGGCGCAGCGCAGGACGTACCCGGACGCCCAGAGTCGTGGTTTCACGGAAGATGAGCTGTGCCAGCCGCTCTTCGTCTGTGGGACGGCAGAGGACGCTCAGCAGCACCGCTGGCCGGTTTTTTTTCATATAGACGGGCGTGAAAAAGACATCGAGCGCACCGGCGGCGAGCAGCCGCTCCAGAACGTAGCCCAGTTCCTGCGGTGACTGGTCATCCAGGTTGGCTTCAAGGGTGGAAATGCGCTGGAGGGACGGCGTTTCTTCATCCGGGCGGTCGGCCGGCTGCCCGTCCGTGCCGAGAAACACCCGCAGGGCATTGGGAAATCCCGGTGTGTCGCGCGTGCCGGCGCCGTAGCCGGTGTGGGTGACGGTAAACGGCGGCGTCCGGGTGTAGCTCCGGCACAGGGTGGTGATGATGGCGGCGCCGGTCGGCGTTGTGAATTCGCCTTCCACGTCGCCGGCATAAAACGGCACGCCTTTGAGCAGTTCCGCCGTGCCCGGGGCCGGAATCGGATAGCGTCCATGCGCACAGGCGACAAAGCCAAAGCCAACGCGCAACGGCGCGGAGGTGATGTGTTCGACGCCCAACTGCTCAAGGCAAAGACATGCGCCCACGATGTCCACGATGGCGTCCACTGCACCGACTTCGTGGAAGTGAACGTCCTCCGGGGAAATGCCGTGGACGCGCCCTTCGACTTCAGCCAGTCGCCAGAAGATTGCCTTGGCCCTGGCTCTGACCCGCGCGTTCAGATCGGCGGCATCGAGAAGGGCCAGAATTTCACGGATGCCGCGCCCGTGGTGATGGTCGTGACGGTGTAGTTCCTGTGGGTGTGGTTCGTGGTGATGCGGTTCCGGGTGAGGGTGATGATGCTCATGGTGGCCTTCGTGCGGGTGCCGGTGCGGGATGGCTTCGGCATCAGAAGTATCCGTGAGGCGTACATCGAATTTGGCGCAGTCAATGGCGGCACGCCGGACGCGGCGCAGGGAAAGCGTATAGCCGCCGAGTCCGAGTTGTTCCAGGTCAGACTGGAGGCGGTCAAAGGAAGCGCCGGCATCCAGCAGGGCGCCGATGATCATGTCGCCGCTGGCACCGGCAAACGTATCGAAGTGAAGGTGACGGGCGTGAACCGTGGACATGCGGGCGTTTCTCACTTGCGCGGATGGAATGCGACGCTGCACCATGGGGCGCTTACTGCCATGATGCAAGTCTGTTCGGTAACGCAACGTGCCGACTTCTGAACAGCCGTCACAACCAGTCTCACCGGGGAGGGCAAAGAGGATGGCGACGAGGTGGCAGCGCATCCGTTGGATGGGCGTCGGCTTTGTCCTGGCCGTTGCCGGCGTGGGGTTGCTGTGGGGATGGCCTCCTGCCCGGTGGCCGGTTTCCCGGGCAATGCCCAACCCGACGGCTGATGCCCTCAGTCTGGCCTTCAGCCGTGTTGCCCAGCAGGCGCGGACGGCCGTGGTCAACATCCGTGCCGCCGGACCCAGCCTGGCGCGTGGCATGGGCGGGGCAACCGGTTCGGGCTTTGTGATTGACCGCGAAGGTCACATCGTGACAAACCTCCACGTCGTCCAGCAGGCCACACGCCTGACCGTACGCCTGGCCGACGGCACGCAGCTCCCGGCGCGCCTGGTGGCCGGCGACGCTGAAACGGACATCGCCGTTCTCAAGCTCATCGGACGCGCCGACATTCAGCCGCTGACTTTCGGAGATTCCGACGCTCTGCGCGTCGGCGAGTGGGTCGTGGCCATTGGCAGTCCCTTTGGTTTGGATCAGACCGTGACCACGGGTGTCATCAGCGCCAAAGACCGTGTGACCGACCGGCGGAATACGCTGCAACAGTTTCTCCAGACCGATGCTGCCATCAACTTTGGCAACTCCGGCGGCCCACTGCTCAACCTCGCCGGTGAAGTCATCGGCGTCAACACGCAGATAGCTTCACGCGACGGGAGCTACAGCGGCATTGGGTTTGCCCTGCCGTCGGCGACGGTGCGCGAAGTTGTCCGCCAGTTGATTGAGCGGGGACAGGTTTCACGCAGTTTGCTGGGCGTGCAGGTGGATCGCGTCACACCGCAATTCGCGCGGGTGTACGGCCTGCCCAATGACCACGGGGCGCTCATCCAGCACGTCGAAGAAGGTGGTGCGGCCTATGCTGCCGGGCTGCGCAGTGGGGATGTCGTGGTGGCGTATGCCGGACGACCCATTACCAGCGAACGGGACCTCATCCGTGAACTGGCAGCAACCCCCGGCGATACTACGGTGGAAGTCCGTTACTTCCGGGATGGCAAGCCAACCTCGGTGATGCTCCGAACGGAAGAGCGTGTATCGCCAGCGGTGCGTACCATGCGCCCGCGTTTCGAGCGGCGAGGTGGGCCCTCCAGCGATGCGTTGCCGGAGGAACCGGAGACAGCTCTGCGCCGCTTGGGGCTGAGTGTGGCGGATGCCTCGCCGCTCAAGCTCATGCAGCTTGGCGTCAAGGACCTGTATGCCGGGCAGGCAGGCGTCCTGATCACGGAAGTCAGTCCGGTGGGCTTGGCGGCCGAAAACGGTTTGCAGGAAGGGATGCTGATTACAGCAGTGAATCGGCACACGGTGCGGACGGTGGATGAGTTTCTGGCGCGGTTGGGCACGCTGCGTCCGGGCGATGACTTGGTGCTGGCCGTGAGCCGTCCGCTCGGAAGGACGCCACAGGGCGAACGCCGCGCCGTCACCAACTTCTTTTCGTTCACGCTGCCGTGAGCCGTTCCATCCGGGCATCCAGCCAGGCCACGACCCGCGCCGGGTAATCGGTCACGATGCCATCCACGCCACAGGCCACCACGCGCTCCAGGTCGGCTTCATCATTGACCGTCCAGGTGTTGACCTGAAGCCCCCGGCGGTGCGCCTGCGCCACCCCGTGCGCCGTAACCAGCCTGTGGTGTGGATGCAGCGCCCGTAACCGGAGCCACCAGGTGACCGGGAGATGGCGCAAATACCAGCGCGACTGCGGGCGGTACAGATAGGCCAGGGACAGACGGGCATCAGCCTGCTGAAGCCGCCACAGCACCAGAGGATTGAATGAGGACACCAGACAGCGCCCGTGCAGACCGAACCGGGCGACAAGCTGTGCCACGGCGCGCTCTTCCCCGTGGCTGTGCAGGTCGTCGTTTTTGATTTCGACGTTGATGAGTTTGTCCGCCGGAAGCCGGGCAAAGACCTCTTCGAGCGTAGGGATGGTTTCACGCCCAAAGCCTGTCCCCCGCCCAAAGTCAAAGCCGCGCAGGTCAGACAGGGAGAGATGGGCAATCCGCCCGGTGCCATCCGAGGTGCGGTCAACCGTCTCATCGTGGATGACGACGGCCTCACCCGACGCACAGCAGCGCACATCGAGTTCAATCCCATCGGCCCTTTCAGCAAACGCCTGCTGAAAACCCGCGTGAGTGTTCTCCGGGCAGGTGCCGGCCGCGCCACGGTGTCCAAAAACCAGTGGGCGCCGGGGCACGGAAGACATAAAAGGGGAAAACCTGCGTAAAAAGGAGGAAACCGGGTTGCCAGTTGGAACCAAGAGGTGTATAACTGCGTTAGTTCAGTTGCCCTGTGACGGCAGGGCATGGGTCGTCAAAAACCCAGCAAATTTCGTTTCCTGCCACGAAACGAAATCCGTCAACCCGCCTCGATCACAACGCGCTGTGAATCGGAAGCCCCCTTCCCAATCGGGAAGGGGGCTTCTTCCCCATTGTGGGGAAGAATGGTTCAGACGAGGTCAGGCTGCTGCCCGCGCCGGACTATCGTCGTGGATGTCCACCTGGATGAGTCCGTTGCGGTACAGGGCATAACCACTGGCGGTACTGGCGATGATGGATGGAATGCCACGTTCGGCAAACCACCGCTGCCAACGCTCCAAGTCACGATAACCTTCGGACTTCTTGCTCTTGACAAAGGTGGAAAAGCGGTTTTCTTCACAAATTTTGACCATCTGTCCCATGTCTTTACCCTCCAAGGTTCAGTTCAGGAAGTTCAGGGGAAGCCATCGCCGCCACGGAAACCTGGGCGGCCAGTCGTTCGGCAATGGCCTGAAAGGCTTTGGCTTGCGTGCTCTGGGGGTAACCAACGACGACCGGCACGCCACTGTCGCCGCCTTCCCGGACTTCGATACTCAGGGGGATTTCGCCGAGAAAAACTGTCTCAAACTGTTTGGCCATTTTCTCGCCCCCACCCTGCCCGAAGATGTAGATCGGTTCGGGGATGTTGGGGTGGGTGAAGTAGCTCATATTTTCGACAATCCCGAAAACCGGGATGCCAACCTGTTTGAACATGTTGAAAGCCTTGCGTACGTCGGCCAGCGCCACTTCCTGCGGGGTCGTCACCAGTACGGCACCGGAAACCGGCACAAGCTGCGCCAGGGAAAGCTGTACGTCACCAGTGCCCGGCGGCATGTCCACCACCAGGTAATCCAGTTCGCCCCACTCGACATCCCGCAGAAACTGCTGCACCACGCCGTGGAGCATCGGCCCGCGCATGATGACCGGCTTGTCGCCGCGATTGATCAACCCAATGGACATAAACTTCACGCCGTGGGCTTCGCGGGGGATGATCTTGTTGCCCCGTACCCGTGGCTCTTCAATAACGCCCATCATGATGGGAACGTTCGGGCCATATACGTCCGTGTCGAGCAATCCCACACGCGCGCCGGTCTGGGCCAGCGCCACGGCCAGGTTGACGGCGACCGTGGACTTGCCGACGCCGCCTTTACCGGAGCTGACAGCAATGATGTTGCGCACGCCGGGGATGCCGGCCTTTTCCGGGATGCCACGTCCCTGCGGAACCTGGGCTTCCATTTTGACTGTCACCTGTTTGACGCCGGGAATGGCCGCCACGACCTCCCGCGCCTGATGTTCGAGCTGCTCCTTGACCGGACAGGCCGGGGTCGTCAGGACAAAGCGAAAGGACACGGCCCCGTTGTCAATCGTCACGTCCCGAATCATCCCCAGTGAGACGACATCCCGGTGTAAGTCGGGGTCGTGGACCGCCCGGAGTGCGTCGAGGACTTGCTGTTCAAGAATTCGCATGACGGGATCGTTCCTGTGGATTGGTCGTGGGTTGCTGTGAAGGTGGAAAGATACGGTAGGCGCAGGCCCTGTCGCCGTCCGCAAGCCGTTGCTCACGAACGACCTCTCCCCCTAATAACGCTTCGTACAGTTGGCGTTCCTGCGTACACAACTCCGAAAAAGCCGTGGCGACGTTAATGGTTGGGCAGTTACGCTCGATGAGCCGGAACGAACCATCGGGGAGAGCTTCGTACTCGGCAAGATACCCCCGCTCGATGAGAAACTCTGCGAGTTTTGCTACACGCGCGGCAAAATCCAGCGGTGCCAACTGCGGCGCCAGATGCCGCAGCACCTGTTCGGCGCGGGCGCTGATGACCCGCAGCATGCCCTCCCGGCCAAAACACTCGTGGGTCATCTGGAGCAGTTCACACGCCAGAACGTCATAACTGCGGGGAAAAAGCTCCGCGGCCTGCGCCGTCAGGGAGTAGTAGTAACTTGGTCGCCCGCGCCCGTGGGCAACAGCGCGGTAGGTCACATACCCCTGGCGCTCCAGGATTTCGAGGTGACGGCGCGTGCTGACACGGGTCAACCCCAAGGCAGCCGCCAGTGCCTCGTTCGTCATTTCACCGTGCTGCTTGAGCAGCCGGATGATGTCACTGCGATGTTCTTTGAGAAGCGCCGAAAACGTTGTCATGGCATGCCGGAGCATGCCGTAGAAGGGGGATTTTTGTCAATAAAAAACTTTTATTTTTCCAAAATCCCACGCTGCGCGGCCTGCCGGGCTTCACCCAGGGTGAAACGCTGCTCATACAGCGCCTTGCCGACGATACACCCTTCAATCACACCGGTGGCGGCCAGCGCCTGAATATCTGCCAGTTCGGCCACGCCCCCTGAAGCGATGACCTGAAGCCCGGTTGCCCGCGCCAGTTCCGCCGTGGCCGCGACATTGACGCCGCTGAGCATGCCGTCCCGGGCAACGTCCGTGTAGATGACACGCCCGACGCCTTGCGCCTTGACCTGAAGCGCCAGCTCGATGGGCGTGTGCTGGCTGTCAGTCTGCCACCCATGGGTGACCACGCGGTTGTGACGGGCGTCAATCCCGACGACGACCGCCGCCGGGCCAAACCGCGCCAGAAACTGATCGAGCACCTCCGGCTGCTCGACAGCCACCGTGCCAAGGATGATGCGCTTCACGCCGAGATCAAAGAGCCGTTCGGCGTCGGCCGGGTGGCGGATGCCACCGCCGAACTGGATCGGAAGGTCAATGTGCTGCGCCAGCCGCGCCGTGGCCGTAAGGTTTTCAGCGTCGCTGTCTTCAAAAGCGCCGTCCAGATTGACGACGTGAAGCCACGTGGCGCCTTCTTCCTGCCACTGCCGGGCAACAGCCAGAGGATCATCGGCATAGACCGTAACGTTGGTTTTTTCTCCCTGCCGCAGACGGACACATCTGCCGTGGCGTAAATCAATCGCCGGGATGACTTCAAAATCCTGTGACATGGGGTTCATCACGGAACGGCCTCAGTATTCGGCCAGCGCCACTATGGCCCCGATGAGGTCGGGAATCTGGGGCAGGATGTAGTCTTCAAGCTGCGGCGCATAGCCGACGAAGGTATCCAGCGCCCCAATCCGCCGCACCGGAGCGTCAAGGTCGTCAAAGAGTTCTTCGCCGATGCGCGCGGCAATTTCGGCTCCGTAGCCCCAGGAAAGCGGTTCCTCGTGGGCTACGATGACGCGGTTGGTCTTTCTCACCGAAGCCACGATCGCTTCCCAGTCGTAGGGCGAAAGCGTCCGCAGGTCAATGACTTCCACGGAAATGTCATGGTCGCGTTCAACTTCCCGGGCGGCCACGAGCGCCTGCTGGACAAGCGCGCCGTAGGTCACAACGGTCAGGTCATCGCCTTCCCGGACGACCTTGGCTTTGCCAAATGGAATCATGTAGTCCGGTCCGGGGTAGATGCCCTTGTTGTAGGCCTGGCGGTACAGGTGCTTGTGTTCGAGAAAGATCACCGGGTCGTCGGCGCGGATGGCCGTCCGCAGCAGGCCGTTGGCGTCTTCGGCTGTTGAGGGAAACACCACCCGCAAGCCGGGAATGTGGGTAAAGAGCACTTCACCGGATTGGCTGTGGTAAATCGCTCCGCCCTTGAGGTAGCCGCCAATCGGCACACGTACGACAACCGGACACTTGAACGCTCCGTTGGAGCGCCAGCGCAGCAGCGCCAGCTCGTTGCGAAGCTGCATGTAGGCTGGCCAGATGTAGTCGAAAAACTGGATTTCGACGACCGGCTTGAAGCCGGCCGTGGCCAGCCCGATGGCCCGTCCGATGATATTGGCTTCGGCCAGCGGCGAGTTGTACACGCGGTCGCTGCCGTAGAGCCGTTGCAGGTTGTGCGTCACCTTGAAGACGCCGCCCTTGCCTTTGACTTCCTTGAGGTTTTCCTCGCGGCTTGCGTCGGCCACATCTTCGCCAAAGATGAGAATCCGTGGGTCGCGCGCCATTTCGTCACGGAGGCAGGCGTTGAGCAGGTCCACCATCGTGCCCGGCGTCCCTTCTGTGTTGGTACGCGGGCTGTCAAAGGCGGGTGAAGTCGGGTCCACATCCGGCGAATAGACATACCGGGTGGCCGTTTCCGGCGCTGGCTGCGGGCTGGCCAGTGCCGCATCGGCCGCCGCATTGACTTCCCGTTCGACATCGGCCCGGAGCGCTTCGAGGTCCTGTTCGGTGGCAATGCCCTCACGCAGCAGGAAGTGAGCAAAGGTTACGAGCGGATCGCGCCGGGCATCACTTTCCCGTTCGGTTGGTGTGCGGTACAGCCGCTCATCGTCCGACAGGGAATGGGAATAGGGGCGGATGACATGCGCGTGCACGAGCGCCGGGCCGCGCCGCGCGCGGGCGTAGTCCACGGCCGTCCGCATGGTCTGGTAGCTGGCCAGCAGGTCGGTGCCATCCACTTCCAGCACCAACAGGTCGGGGTAGTTGCGCACAAGTTGGGAGATGCTGCCGCCGGCCGTTTGCACTTCGACCGGCACGGAAATGGCATAGCCGTTGTCTTCAATTACATAGACGACGGGCAGCTTGAGGTTGCAGGCCGTGTTGAGGGATTCAAAAAACTCGCCTTCACTCGTCGTCCCTTCACCGGCCGAACAATAGACGACGGCATCAGGTGGGAATGTACGCCCCAACGTCCTTTCATCAAGCTGCAATCGGGCTTGCCGGTACATGGCTTCGGCACAGCCGACAGCCTGCAGAAACTGCGTTCCCGTGCAACTTGATTTCGAGACGATGTTGAGGTCCTTGTGTCCCCAGTGGGAGGGCATCTGACGCCCGCCGGAGTTGGGATCAGCCGCCGCGCCGACGGCTGCAAGCAGCATCTCCAGCGGCGTCATGCCGAGTTCGAGGCACAGCGCGCGGTCGCGGTAGTAGGCATAAAACCAGTCGTAGCCGGGGCGCAGAACCCGTCCGGCCGCGACGAGAATGGCCTCATGGCCGGCACCGCTGATCTGGAAAAAGACCTTGTTCTGGCCCTTGAGCTGGATTTCCTTGTCGTCGAGACGGCGCGACAGCACCATCGTACGGTACATCGCCATCAGGTCGGCCGGTTCGAGTCCGGCGTAGGTCGGATGAAGGACAGGTTGGGGCTGCACGAGACAATCTCCTTTGGAAAGAAATCCGGGCGTGTCGGGGAAGCACGCCGCGCCGCCGGACGACGGAGCGTAAAATGCTGTTTGTCGTTGGTTGCGCGTCGTTTTTCAAGCCCAAAAATGTAAAGTGTACGTTTTGGTACTTTTCCTTCCCCGGCCTGCCGTCACCAGTAGCCAAGGAAGCGCCACCAGAGCAGTCCCACGGTCAGCCAGATGGTCAGATTGACCACTGAGGCCACCAGTCCCAGCCGCCACCACGTACGCTGCGAGACATAGCCGGCCGCAAAGTAGATGGGGGCGGGCGTTGTTCCATAGTGGGTCAGTCCGGCGCACAGGTTTGAGGCATAGGCCAGTGCGAAAGCGGCCAGGAGCGGCGGTGTGCCAGCGGCCGTCAGAACCACCAGGAACGGCACATACATGGCCGTGGCGTGGGCGGTAATGCTGGCGAAGGCATAGTGGGCATAGAAGTAGGCAGCGAGAAGCATTAGTCCGGCCAGCGGCCACGCCCATCCCGCCGCACTGCCGGCGACAACCTGCGCGAAGCGGTCGGTCAGCCCGGTTTCGCCCAAGGCTTCAGCGAGCCGGACCAGCCCGCCGTACCACAGGAAGACATCCCAGGCGAAGCGTTCGCCGGTTACATCTTCCCAAGTGAGGACGCCGGTCAGCAGCAGCGTTCCGACGCCGATCAGCGCCACGCTGGTGTAGTTGAGCAAGCCTTCGAGTCCGAGACTGCGCAGCAGGGCCGCAAAAACGGGGACTGTCGGCACCAGCCACAACCCGATGACGATCACGAATATGCCGGCGAGTATCCATTCGGCGCGGCTCATGGGCCCGAGGTGTGCCAGTTCGTCCTGTGCCAGGCGGGTGGCATCCGGCGTGTGGGTGATCTCCGGCGGAAACAGGCGGTAGAGCAACAGCGGCACCACCGCCAGCGAAATGAGCGCCGGGACGCTGCCGCCGACAAACCAGCCACCGTAGGTCAAATCCACATTGGCGGTCGTTTTGGCCAGCCGGGCGATGAGGATGTTCGAGGCCTGCCCGGTCAGGAACAGGGCGCAGGCAATGACTTCGCACTGATAGACCATCATCACCAGGAAAGCGCCCAGGCGACGCGCCGTGGGTCCGGGGTGCGAGTCGTACGCTTCAGCGACGCTCTTGACGATGGGAAACAGCACGCCGCCAGCGCGCGCGCCATTCGATGGAATGACGGCTGCCAACGTGACATCCGTGGCGACGAGCGCGTAGCCCAGGCCCAGCGTCCGGCGGCCCATGGCCCGAATGAACCAGAAGGCCAGCCGCCGCCCGAAGCCGGTGCGCGTCATGGCACGCGCCATCAGACACGCCGCCAGCACGAGCCAGACCGTGGGATCGCCGTAACCGGCCAGCGCCGACTTGGGCGGTAGCGCGCCAGTGACGGCCACTGCCATCACGCCCAGCAGCACAACGAGTCCGCCCGGGGCCGGCTGCACGATGAGTCCCGTGATGACGGCGGCGAAAACCGCGGCCAGAGGACGGGTGTTCGGGGCGAGATCGGTCGGAGTCAACGCCCACGCCAGACTTCCGACGCCAAGGGTTGCCAGCCAGCGCCACCAGCGCGCCGGACGTTGGGAATCGGGGGCAGGCTGCGTCATGAACCTCTGGTGTCCGCTTCTGCTTCCGGCTCGGCCGGGGTTGTTCTGGATGGTGTTTTAGCTTATCGTTGAATAAGGTTTTTTTATAGAGCCGAAGCCGTGTGGGGTGGCTTCGGCTGGGTGTTCGTTTCTTTCCGCCGGTCGTCGGCAACAAGGAGTCAGACCATGGGCGTTATGCATCTGGACCTCACCGAAGAACAGTCCCGGATCAAGTTTTCCGTTCGGGAATTTGCGGAAGCCGAAATTGCCCCCCACGTGATGGCGTGGGATGAGCCGCAGCAGTTCCCTTTGGAACTCCAGCCAAAGCTGGCGGAAATGGGGCTGATGGGCATCATCATCCCTGAAGCTTATGGCGGGGCAGGTTTGGGTTACATCGAGTATGCCACCATTATCGAGGAGCTGGCACGGGTGGACCCGTCCGTGGCGCTGGGGGTTGCTGCCCACAACTCGCTAGGGACGAATCACATTTTCATGGCCGGCACAGAAGCGCAGCGGGAGACGTTCGTCACGCCGCTGGCGCGTGGTGAAAAGCTGGGCGCATGGGCGTTGACCGAACCCGGTTCCGGCAGTGACGCCGCCGGATTATCCACCACGGCCGTGCGGCAGAACGGGCATTTTGTTCTCAACGGCAACAAAAACTTCATCACTCACGCAAGCTATGCCGACACGTGCGTTGTGTTGGCAAGCACGGACCGGTCAAAGGGGACGCATGGGATTTCAGCCTTCATTGTCCCGACGGACACGCCGGGCTTTGTGCGGGGCAAAAAGGAAAACAAGCTCGGCATGCGCGCTTCCGACACGGCCAGCCTGGCTTTTGTGGATATGAAAGTGCCGGCCGAAAACCTGCTCGGCAGGGAAAACGAAGGTTTCGTGGATGCGCTCAGGATTCTCGACGGCGGGCGCATCTCCATTGCTGCCCTGTCGGTTGGCATTGCTCAGGGGGCGTATGAGGCGGCCCTGCGCTATGCCCGGGAACGCTATGCCTTCGGGCGTCCGATTGCCGAGTTTCAGGCCATTCAGTGGAAGCTGGCCGATATGGCGACCCAGATTGAGGCCGCCCGCCTGCTGACCTGGAAAGCGGCGGCAATGAAGGATGCCGGCAGGCGTACGACGAAAGAATCCGCCATGGCCAAGATGTACGCTTCAGAAATGGCTGTCAAAGTGGCGGAAGAAGCCATCCAGATTCACGGCGGCTACGGCTACACGAAAGACTATCCGGCCGAGAAGTTCTGGCGCGATGCCAAACTCTGCACGATTGGCGAGGGAACATCTGAAATTCAGCGCCTCGTCATTGCGCGTGAGATACTGCGGCAGCCGTAACCAGGACCGGACCGGGCCCGTAGGGCCGGTGTCCGTGGGGACAGTTGGCCGTGGGAGTAGGGGCGGTTGGCCAACCGCCCCTACGTTTTGGCATTCAGGGGAAAATGGCCCACCAGTCTTCGCAAAACGAAGGTTTGCCCTGGGTGTCACAGAGCGGATACTTCGGGTGGCTGACTCCACCTTCCGATTCGCCGGCAAACGTCGGGACGATTTCCCGTGACCAAGTTTCGCCCCCCAGAAGCTGGGCCTGCTCAACGACGAAAACCAGCTTCAGCTCCCTGTCTGGATACTTCTTGCAGAAAGGCTCAAGTGGCAGTCCGTAGTCGGACGTTCCGAGAAGGTTGACAAAGTCCTCAAGGCGCGACTTCTCCTGCAGTGATTCAACGATGCTGACCGGCAGCCGGCGGGCTGTTGCGCGCCCTTCTTCCAGCAGCCTGTCCGTCTGAAGGTCAAAGAGCAGCCATTTGAGTTGCAGGGTTGAAATGTACTTCCCGGTGCGGTTGTGGGTTACAAGAAAAGCCGCCGCGTAGGGTTGGGCCGTCTGTGCCACCCCCCAGACGCGCACGGCTGCCTGACCACTGCCGGTCAAGGTATCCGGCACAGGCATGACCGAGCCGGTTTGTGAGGGCGTGGCGCTACCGGTACGCTCACCCTCCTGGGCACCGACGGGCGTCGCCACCATCAGGGAAAATGCCAACCACACCACAAAACTGAACAGACGGAATGCCATGGTTATTTTCTCCTTGGATGAGATGTGGATGAAATGTCATCACAATTGTTGTCCCGTCA
Organism: Chloracidobacterium thermophilum B; assembly: GCF_000226295.1. Taxonomy (GTDB): domain Bacteria; phylum Acidobacteriota; class Blastocatellia; order Chloracidobacteriales; family Chloracidobacteriaceae; genus Chloracidobacterium; species Chloracidobacterium thermophilum. The sequence goes on along the minus strand of NC_016024.1, from coordinate 2,309,914 downwards.
AGTGTCAGGACTGGAGCTGGCGAGAAAATCATTGGCAAAGGCGCGAATGGCGGCGATGCCGGCAGCGCCGGCCTGCCGTACGTGTGCTGCCTGGTCGGGGCCGATCCCGCCCAGTGCGAAGAGCGGCAGGGAAGTCGTCCGTGCCAGTTCGGCAAAGGCTTCCAGCCCCAGAACCGGTTTGTCTCCCGACGGAAAAACGGGGCCGCACACGGCAAAGTCGGCGAAGCCTTCCGCTTCCGCAATTTCGCAGCGGCTGTGGGTTGAGACGGCGATAAGAAAGCCCGACGGAACACACTGCCGGACAACCCTTGCCGGCAGCGACTGCGTGGTGAGGTGAACACCATGGGCCCGGGCAGCCAGGGCGACATCGAAGCGATCATTGACCAACAGTCTGGTTCGGGTTTCAGCCAGAGCGGCGGCCATCGCCGCTGCCACTTCGGTGAGCTGGCGCACCGGCCAGTCCTTTTCCCGCAACTGAAGGTAGTCTATGCCTTCCCTGGCGGCGAAGCGGGCCAGCGCCACGAGGCGCCGTACAGCTATCGCTTCGGTGTAGGGTTCGCCTTCCCGGAACAGACGGCGGCGGTCAGTGATGAGGTAGCGTTGCATAGACTATCAGCAAGGTACGTATGCGCCCGTGACGGAAATTCGGCCTACCGAAGGCGGGCGGGTTGCTTATGATGCTGGCAGAGACCACGCGCGTTGTCGGGCAGATATGTTCTGTCTGGCCCAGTGGTCAGACCTTGTTGTTCAGGACTGTGTTGCTATGCCAAAGATTTATGACATTGAGTACACGCCCAATCCGGCAGCCCGGAAAATCGTACTCAAGGAACCCATTACTGCGCCGGGCGTTTCGCTTAGTTTTTCCAACCTTCAGGATGCGGCAGCCCATCCTTTGGCCGAGGCGTTGCTGGCTATTCCCCACGTAAAGAGCGTCTTTATGATGGACCGCTTCATCACCATCACCAAAGACAATGAAGTGGAGTGGGATGAGTTGTTGCGTCAGGTGGCGATTCCCATCCGTGCGGCGGAGCCGGTCAGTGTGAGTGCGCCGGCTGCGCCGAACATCAAGCGGGGGGAAAATCCCGACCTTGACCGAATCAACGACATTCTGGACGCCCGGATTCGTCCGGGGCTGGCAGGGGATGGTGGCGGCCTGGAGGTCATCAGTTACAAAGACAACACGCTGGCCGTCCGTTACCAGGGAGCATGTGGCAGTTGTCCGAGTTCGATTTCCGGCACGCTGTATGGCATTCAGAGCATCCTGCGGGATGAGTTTAACCCGGAGATAACAGTTATCGCTGTTTGATGATGGGATTTGGTCATTGCCGGTCAGCGCGTTGCGCCCGGCCGGTGATGTCCAAGGAGCGAAGCCGTGAGGTTAGCGTATGCGGTCAAGGGCCTGGCAGACGAGCCGGGCACGTTCGGGTGAGACGCCGCCGCGTACGATGGTGGAAATGCGCCCCTGGCGGTCAATGACCACTACGTTACAGACTTCGCTTTGGCAACGGTACATGTCGGCAATCGCGCCGCCCCAGTCGAGAAGGACGCTTTTGGGCGCGCGGCTGCGCAGTTGGCTCCGAATGATGGGACGGATCGGCGCCGGCACGCCGCGCAGGATGGCGATGCCCTGAATCTCGATGCTGTCGCCGTAGCGTTGGTACAGTTCCCGCACCCAGGGTTCAATTTGTTCCGAACCGCCACGGTCGCCAAGCATAAGCACCAGCGGTTTGTCCGTTGGGAAAGCAATTGTACGGGGACGGTTGTACTGGTCGGTGAGCGTAAAGGACTGGGATTGTCCGCCAATGAGGTTGTCAGCGGTAGGAACGCCAGCGTGTGCCGTCCGGCTCGGTATGAAGCTAAGAAGTGCTGCCAGTAAAAGCCAAGCCGCTGCCTTGCGAACCATCGTGGAAGTCAGTCCTCCTCTACGTCTGGAATCCTGTCTTGCCCGAATAATGGGTTGAATCCACGGCAAAAACATAGCGAAAGCCGACGTTCGGGCAGTGAACGTAAGCTTACGAAGCGAAGCCATCCGCGAACGTTGCCTGGCAGCAGCCATACGCTTTGGCTGGAAAGCGTACCTTGCACGGCATTGGACCGGGATTATTCGGGCAGGACGTCAGGTGCGATAGAGAGAATATCGCGCAGCATGGCGGCGGCGGTTCCAAGGGGGCCGTCTTCCATGCTGAAGGCTGCCGTCCGTCCGAAAATATCGCTGTGATAGACGATGCCGGCTTCCTGCATACCCAGACGCGCCAGCGGGTGGTGGGCTGGAACAGCCGTTGGGCGGACGCTCAGGGCATAGCGGCCATCGGCTCCGCGTTCGGCCCGGGCCAGAAGAATGAGATTGCCGCCGTTATGCCGGGCCTGCCGGATGTCATCCGGGGTGATGTGCGTGATGCCTTCCACAGCAATGTCGGAAAGGCGCGTGGGTTGGCGCAGGACGGCATTGGCCAGAATGAGCAGCTTGTTGGCGGCATCCCAGCCCTCGACATCGAGGGTCGGATCGGGTTCGGCAATGCCGATGCGCTGCGCTTCCGCCAAGGCTTCGGCGTAGGTTTTTCCTTCCCCCATCATGGTCAGCATGACCTGGGTTGTGCCGTTGAGGACGGCTTCAAGTGTGGTGATTTCGCCGCCGGCCAGGTCGCGCCAGCCAACGTTGACACTGGGGAGCGCTCCGGCCACTGCACCGCTGAAACGCAACCGTGGCGCACGGCGGTTGCCGGACCAGTCGCTAAGTCGGGCCAGTTCATCGAAGGCGACGACGAGCGCGCCTTTGCTTGCCATGACGACGTGCATCCCGCGTTGGAGGGCCGCGCGCACGAGGTCGAGTCCCGGCTGTCCGGTCTGGATGTCGGTTGGGGTGGCTTCCAGTAGCAGGTCGGCGGGCAGTTGCCGGACGGCAGTCAGCATGTCCGTGACGTGGAGGTTGCCGCCGGCCAGTGTGACGACGCCCTGGCGGCGGCGTTTGGCTTCCACAATGGCGGCGGGGTCCAGCCCCTGTTCACTGACGAGGCAGCCTGAAGTATCGGCCACGGCGACGAACTGAAGGGTCAGTCCGTAGCGTTCGCGCAGGAGCGTGGTGCGGCTGGGGAGCATTTCCAGAAAGGTACGCCCGATGTTGCCCAGTCCGGTCAGGATGCAGCGCAGGGTTCGTGTTTGCATAAAGGGTTATGTATGCAGTGGTGGGATGGCGTGCCTGTGCGCTGGTTTGTATCGGTTGAATTGACGTTGGCGCAAGAGTTTGTTAGGGTCTGGGGCCTTCGTTGCGGGGGCGGTTAGTCTCAGTTGGTAGAGCACTCGCTTCACACGCGAGGGGTCACAGGTTCGAGTCCTGTACCGCCCACTCCAGCTTTCCTGCACAGCCAGTGGATTCAGTCCTTCCCACCGGGCCAAGCTGTACTCGGAACGTGGGGGGCTGTTGAAAGCCAGACAGAATCAGTCATCAGTCGGCGCGCGGAGACGTAGAGGACACATCCTGCCTATGCGTTTTGACACGATGGCGCTCCGATGTGCTCTCTTTTGAGCGCAGTTTTGAGCGCCAAGCGCTGCCAATGGTATGGGATTACGGAGAAGTAAACCCGTTCAGCGAAGCGCGAGGCAGTTGTGCTTGAGGTTCTTGCTCACCTTGGCAACATTCCGTCGGGGGAAGGTGGTAGCGATGGCTGGGGACGTGCAGAGCTTGCTTCGTCAGTTGGAGGGGGTTGCGGAAGAGATACGGCGTCGCTACCGGGCCGAGATAGTGGGTATCTTCGGCTCTTATGTGCGCGGAGAGCAGCGCGAGACCAGCGACCTGGATGTGCTGGTCAGGTTTACTCCAGGAGCTACCCTCTTTGACCTGGTCGGCTTGGCCGACTTCCTTGAAGAAAGGCTGGGCATCCGCGTGGATATCGTTCCAGTGGATGCTCTCCGGGAAGAAATCCGCGATCGGGTTCTGCAAGAGGCCGTGTACTTATGAGAGACCCCACCCTTTACCTGAAAGACATCCTGGAGGCTATGGAGGCCATAGAGCGATTCACAGAAGGCATAGACGTTGAGACCTTTTGCCGGGATGACATGCGCTCCAGCGCCGTCATACGAAAGTTTGAAATCATTGGCGAGGCCGCAAAGCATATTCCCGACCCTATCAAGCACCAATACCCCGACATTCCCTGGAAAGCCATGGCTGGATTTCGGGATCGGCTTATTCACTTTTACTTTGGCATCAAGAATGATCTGCTCTGGGAAACGATTCAAAGGGAATTGCCCAGGCTTAAGCCCAAGCTGAAGCAAATTTTAGAACAATTGCAAGGGCTATGAAGTTTCTGCATGTTCAGCAAGGCTTTGCTACTGCCCTTCCATACCCGGATAACTTCTTTGATGCGTGCTGACCGACCCACCCTGTTACGACAATGTGCTTTATAGCGACCTCTCGGACTTTTTCTACGTCTGGCTCAAGCGTATGATGCTGCAAAGCTGTTTCAGAAGCCCGAATTTCTGCTGGCCGATGACCCCAGCGCAGGGAAAACGATCATGACGGGCCTGCTGCTCAAAGAGCTGAAGTATCGCGGGCCGGTACAACGCACGCTGGGAGGAAAGTAAAATGGAAAACCTTGAGCAGCTTATACAGATTCTCCGGCAGCACAAAGAAGAGCTGGCGCAAAGCTACGGGGTTCGGGAGCTTGCCATCTTCGGCTCCCATGCGCGGGGAGAGGCGACGGCAGAAAGTGACCTGGACATCCTGGTGGAGTTTGACGATCCCCCCGGCTTCTTTCGGTTCCTTCAACTGGAGCAGTACCTAAGCGATCTCTTGGGCGTGCGGGTGGAACTGGTGACGCGCCAGGCCCTCAAACCCCACATCGGCAAGTACATCCTCCAAGAGGCGTTGCCAATATGAGCCGAACCTTGAAGGACTATCTGGAGGACATGTGGAACGCGGCCGAAGAGGCTTTGGAGTTTGTGGAGGGGATGAGGCCCGAAGAATTCATCCATGATCGGAAGACCGCCAATGCAGTGATTCGTTCGCTGGAGGTCATGGGCGAGGCAGCAAAGAAGATACCGGAAGATACCGGAAGATACCCGGAGCAGGTATCCCGAAGTTCCCTGGAAGGAAATCGCAGGGATGCGCGATAAACTCATTCACGAATATCACGGTGTTGACTTGCAGATTATCTGGAAAACAGTTTCTCAGGATATTCCGCCCTTGCTTCCGGTACTGGAGCGGTTGGCCAGAGAGACCTTGCAGTGAGAGTTCTTCGACGAGGTTCAGCCAGCAAGGAAGAGCATAATGAAAGTTTTGAGCATCCCACAGGTTCACTGGGGGCAGCGACGCAACTTCCCTATCCCGACAACTCTTTCAACGCTGTGCTGACCGACCCGCCGTACTACGGCAACGTGAACCTACGCTGACCTCTCTGACTTGGTTCTACGTCTGGCTCAAGCGTAGTCTTGGTCAACAGGCCGCCTGTATTCGCCGGCGAGGATTTGAACCGTTTAGCCGGAAGCAGATATGCCGTACGTAGCAAACACGGGTACACCTGCAACGCTGAGATAGCTAGGTTTTATCGGTGTTTGCCCCTTTCAAGCCAGGTATCTGTCTGCCAGATTGATTTAGAGCAAGCCTGGTGGGCAAAGTACAAGCGATTTAGGTTGACCTGCCTTGCAGCGTGTCTCCAACTTTCGGACGCGCTTTGTGCGCTGCAAGATTGAAGACAAAAACCTGACCTGCGAACCCGAACCATTCCCCTGAAGGAGTCACAGAGCAGATGGGCGACAGTGCGCTGAAAGTTGGTGCTTTACTTGAAGGGGATTTTTGGCCTGAGCCGTTGCGCCTGCTCACGCACGAGCAGCTTGGAAGCCGTATCAGGATTAAAGCCGTTGGTACGAAGACCGAGCGATTTTATTCGCATATCCTCAGTGCGTCTGACCTGGCGCATGTAAGTGCAACGACCGAGACAGGGCGCGACTTTGGTGGACGCGGCGAAGCCTTCTTCCTCGCCATGGAAGCGCACCGTATCCGTTATGCGCAGCAGTTTGACCCACTGCTTGCGGTCAATGTCTCGCAGGTCGATCCGCTGCCACATCAGATCGAGGCTGTTTACCACTACATTCTGCCCAACCCGCGCATCCGCTTTCTGCTGGCCGATGACCCTGGTGCGGGGAAGACGATCATGACCGGCCTGCTGCTCAAGGAGCTGAAGTATCGCGGGCTGGTGCAGCGTACGCTGATTGTTGTGCCGGGCCACCTCAAAGACCAGTGGCGGCGGGAGATGAAAGAACGCTTTGGCGAAACCTTCACCGTGGTTGACCGCAGCGTCATGGATGCCTCCTGGGGCCGCAACATCTGGCAGGAGAACGCCCAGATTGTCACCTCGATGGACTTTGCCAAACAGGACGACGTGCTGGCGAGCCTGGGCGAGGCGCACTGGGACCTGGTGGTGGTTGACGAAGCCCACAAAATGGCCGCCTACCGCTATGGCGAAAAGACAACCCGTACCGGGCGCTATCGCCTGGGTGAACTTCTCTCGCGCAAAAGCAACTTTTTGCTGTTTCTGACCGCCACTCCCCATCGCGGCGACCCGGAGAACTTTCACCTTTTTCTGGAGCTTCTCCAGCCCGGGTTCTTCGCCAATCCCGAGCAGCTCCGCGAAGCGGTGCAGAACGCCGACAATCCGCTCTTCCTGCGCCGCCTGAAGGAAGACCTGAAAGACTTTGAGGGGCGACTCCTCTTCCCGCCGCGCCGGGTGGCCACAAAGACTTATCAGCTCAACGACCAGGAAAAACGCCTCTACAACGCCGTCACCGAATATGTGGAGAAGTCTTACAACAAAGCCCTGGTTGCGGATAAGCGGAACGTGGCCTTTGCCCTGCTGATCCTGCAGCGACGATTGGCCTCCAGCGTTCGGGCCGTGCGCCGCTCGCTTGAACGCCGCCGGGAGCGGCTGGAAGAACTTCTCCGGCTGGGCAGTTGGCTCGCCGAACGCGGCACGGTGGATGAGGACATGCTGGAAGATGTTCCCGAAGCCGAGCGCCTCAGGCACGAAGAAGAGCTGCTGGAACGACTCACCGCCGCCGAAACTCGCGAGGAGTTGCAAGCCGAAATCGCCACCCTGGACGATCTCATCCGCCTGGCCCGCGAAGCCGAACGGTACGAGATAGAAACCAAGCTCAACGAGCTGCGGAACGTCATGGAAGCCGAGCACATCCGGCAAACGGGCGAGAAGCTTCTGATCTTCACCGAATCGCGGGAGACGCTGGAATATCTCAAGGAGAAACTCACCGACTGGGGCTATACCGTCGTCGCCCTGCATGGCGGCCTGAACCTGGAAGCGCGCATTCGCACCGAGCATGAGTTCCGTGAGCAGGCACAGGTGATGGTCTCCACCGAGGCAGGCGGAGAGGGCATCAACCTGCAATTCTGCTCCCTGATGGTCAACTACGACATCCCCTGGAATCCTAACCGTCTCGAACAGCGCATGGGGCGCATCCACCGCTATGGTCAGCAAAAAGAGGTGCATATCTACAACCTGGTCGCCGCCGATACCCGCGAAGGCAAGGTGCTGACGGCGCTCTTCCACAAGCTTGAGCAGGTTCAGACCGCACTGGGAAGTGACCGCGTTTTTGATGTCATCGGCGAAGTCATCCCGGGCCGCAGCCTCAAGGAGCTCATCGTCGAAGCCATTACCAACCGGCGCACGCTGGAGGACATCATTGCCGAGATCGAAGCCCTGCCCGACCAGGAGGCCGTGGACCGAGCCCGGAAAGCCGCCCTGGAAGGTTTGGCGACACGCCACATTGACCTGCAGCGCGTCCTGGGCGAGGATCGGCGCGCCCGTGAAAACCGCCTGGTGCCGGAATACATCGAACGTTTCTTCGAGCGCGCCTGCCATTTTCTCAACATCCACCTCGAACGCCGCCGCGATGGCCTGTGGCGCCTGCCCAACGTGCCTTACGAAATTCACCACGTCTCACAGGAATTCAAGGATCGTTTCGGCGAGGTCTTCCGGAAGTACGGCAAACTGGCCTTCGACAAACAGACGGCTCGTCGTCAGGAGGCAGAATTTGTTGCGCCCGGTCACCCCCTGCTCGAAGCGCTGCTGGACCGCCTGCTGAGCGGGTGCGCCGAAGATGTGCGCCGTGGGGCCGTCTTTGCTGACCCAGATGGACGGATGGACGGCTGGCTTTTCTTCCTGGAGGGGGAAATCTGCGATGGCGCCAATCAGGTAGCCGGAAAGCGCATCTTTGTCATCTACCATCCCATCCAGGGAGCATTGACCTCTGTCCATCCCTCCATTCTCTGGGATTTGAAACCCGCGCAGCTCCCATCGGAGATAGGGACCATCCCGGACGAAAACGAGGCCTTGGCCTTCGCCATTGAAAAGGTCCTGGAATCCTATCGCGCGGAACTGCTCGAAGAGCGTCAGCGCCGTGCGGCTATCAAACGCAAATACGGGCTGCGTTCGCTGGAGCAGATGATTGTGGAATCCGACGCAAAACTGATTGACTACGAGACCCGCCGCGCAAAGGGCGACAACCTTCCCGACATGGAAGTGCTCAACGAACAGCGGCGAAGGGAAGAACTGGAGGGACGTAAACGGGCGCTTGAAGAAGCCATCCGCCGCGAAACCAGCCTGCTGCCCTCAACCCCAAAGGTGTTGGGTGTGGCGCGGGTTACCCCCCAACCGGCGGCCAATGGAGCCATGCGGTCTGATGCGCAGATTGAAGCCATCGGTATGCAGGTGGCCATGGCGTACGAACGGGAGCACGGGCGTGTGCCGGAAGATGTCTCAACGCAAAATCTTGGCTATGACATCCGCTCAAGGACGCCACCTACGGAAGAGAAACAGGCGGAAAGTGTGCGCTACATTGAGGTCAAAGCCCGCGCCACGACCGGCGCCATCGTGCTCACCCCCAACGAATGGCTGATGGCGCAGCGTCTGGGTAACGACTACTGGCTCTACGTTGTCGAGCATGCGGCAAGCCAGCCACGGCTCCACACCATCCAGAACCCCGCTGCTAGACTGCAACCCGAAGAGCAGGCCGAAATCGTGCGGTACGTGGTGAAAAACTGGCAGGAGGCAAGCGATGAAGACCGATGAGCTGCCCCAGTCGGTACGCCTGGCCCTGCAGGAACTCAAAGCCGCGCTGATCAATCTCTACGGCGAGCGGTTGGGGGGGCGTCTATCTCTACGGCTCGTACGCGCGCAGCGATTTCACCGAAGATTCAGACATTGATGTGCTCATCGTTCTCAAGGGTGAAGTGAAACCGGGAACCGAGATGACCAGGCTGAGTCCGCTTCTTTCAGAAATATGTCTGCGCCATGGGCTTCTTCTTTCTGTTTTCCCGGTTTCAGCCGAGAAGCACAAAGCGCGTCAGTCACCCTTTATGGTCAATGTCAGAAGGGAACAGATCGGGGTATGAAATGGAATTCCAGCCCGCTATCCAGAAAGCACGGCAATTCCTGAAGTCCGCAAAGCTCCTCAAGGATGTGCGGGGTTATGACTCATCGGCCTCAAGGTTGTACTATGCCATGTTTTATTGTGCGGAAGCTCTTCTGTTCTCCAAAGGCTTGACCTTTTCAAATCACCAGGCTGTCATTTCTGCCTTTGGTCAACATTTTGCTAAAACCAACGAAATGCCTGTCGAGATGCACCGCTGGTTGATTGATGCCTTCGAGAAATGCCAGGCGGGTGACTATGAAACCATTAGTGGACTGGAAGAAGAAGATATAGAGGGTTCTACAACCCCATGCGGAGCAATTTGTGTTGTGGACCGAAGAATATCTCAGGCATCGAGGTCTGCTGTGAATAACCAGCGTTTGATCGAAGTGGATTTCCCTCTACGCCGGGTCTCCGAGGCATCGGTACACGAGAAAACCATCCGCCACGGGCATATCTCCACGCTCCACATCTGGTGGGCGCGGCGTCCGCTGGCGGCCTCGCGTGCAACGGCGCTGGCAGCGCTTCTGCCCGATGAATCGGGACAGCGCGAGGAACTGCTGGCACTTGTGCGCGACATTGCGCCGTGGGAGGTGGTCTCGAACGGCAACGCCCCGCAGATCGAAAAAGCCCGCGAGCGTATCCGCGAGGCCTTCGGCGGACGCGCCCCGCGCGTGCTCGACCCCTTCGCCGGTGGCGGAGCCATTCCCCTCGAAGCTCTGCGCCTGGGCTGCGAAACCTACGCGCTCGACTACAACCCCGTCGCCGTGCTCCTCAACAAAGCTGTGCTGGAATACCCGCACAAGTTCGGTCAGCCCGACAGCGTCAGCAATGTGCCACTTCCGCCGCGATCTGAAGAGCACTCTCAGTCCAATTTAGAGCTGCTGGAAGTATCCGCCGAGCGCGCCGAAAGTCCTCTTCTCCAGGCTGTCTCCGCCTGGGGCAAGTGGATAGTCGAAGAAGCCCGTAAGGAATTAGAGCAATTCTACCCGAAGGACCCCGATGGTTCCATTCCCGTCGGCTACCTCTGGGCGCGCACGCTGCCCTGCCAGAACCCCGCCTGCGGCGCTGAAATCCCCCTTATGCGCCAGACCTGGCTGGCCAAAAAAGACAACAAGAAAATTGCCCTGCGCCTTATCCCGAACCGCGAAACCCGGCGCATAGATGCCCAGATTGTCGGGGCGGATGGACAGCCGCTCGACTTCGACCCCGAGGAGGGCACCGTTTCGCGTGCCCATGTCCGCTGCCCGCTCTGCGGCGGAACGATAGACGACAAGACCACCCGCCGCCTTTTCCGCGAGGGCAAATCGGGCCAGCGCCTGATGGCGGTCGTGCTCCACCATCCGAAGCGCACGGGCAAGACCTACCGCCTGCCCACCGAGCGCGACCTGGAAGCCTACCGCGCCGCCGAAACCGCACTGGAACACAAACGCGCCCGCCTCCGCGAAGAATGGGGCATCGAACCCGTGCCGGATGAGGAAATTATAACTCCCTGTCACGAAGTTGATCGTCCTCCGATGTATGGAATGCCGACATGGGGCGACCTGTTCAACGTGCGGCAGAAGTTAGCGCTCATCACCTTCGCCGACAAAGTCCGCCAAGCCCACGCCCGCATGACCGCCGCCCGCACCGACCCCGAGTTCGCCAAAGCCGTGGCGACGTATTTGGCGTTGGCTGTAGGCCGCTTATCTGATCGCAACTCTGCCCTGTGCCGTGTCATTCCGCAAACGCAAGCCATTGGCTTTACTTTCACGAGGCAGGCCTTGCCGATGTTGTGGGACTATATCGAGATGAACCCAGTCCAGCATGCGAGCGGCTGGCAAAGCCTGATTGGCGATTCGACGGGCAACCTTGCTCACTTCTCGAGCATCTCGCACACAAACCCGCTTGGCAGTGCTCATCACGCATCCGCCACGGCGCTTCCTTGGCCCGACGACCATTTTGACGCGGTGCTGACCGATCCGCCGTATTACGACAATGTGAACTACTCAGCCCTCTCGGATTTCTTCTACGTCTGGCTCAAGCGCACCATCGGCGACCTTTACCCCGACCTTTTCGCCACGCCGCTTACGCCCAAGTCCGAAGAGATGGTGGCCGATGCCAGCAAAGCGGGCGGCATGGAGAACGCCATGCGGCGGTTCGAGCAGATGCTCACCCAGGCTTTTAGCGAAATCCGCCGCGTGCTCAAACCTGATGGTGTGGCTGTTATCGTTTTTGCCCACAAGACCACGGCGGCATGGGAAACCGTCATCAACGCCCTGCTGGATGCCGGCCTGTATATGACCGCTTCCTGGCCCATTCACACCGAGATGCAGGCGCGGCTGAACGCACAAGAAACCGCATCGCTGGCTTCCTCCATCTACATGGTCTGTCGCAAACGTACTACCGACCAGACGGGCGAATTCGGCAAAGTCCGCCGTGAGATCGAGGAGCGGATCGGCCGCCGGCTGGCGCAGTTCTGGGACGCGGGAATTCGCGGGGCAGACTTTTTTATGAGCGCCATCGGTCCGGCCGTTGAGGTCTTCGGCAAGTATCAGCGCGTGGAAAAGCTCTCCGGCGAGCCGGTCACGGTGGCCGAGTTGCTGGAATATGTCCGCAAAGTGGTGAGCGAGTTTGCCCTGAAGCGCATCCTGCAATCGGCGCAACTGGGCGGTCTGGACGCTCCGACCCGCTTTTACCTGCTGTATCGCTGGACGTACAACCATGCCCGCGTCCCTTTTGACGAGGTACGCAAGCTGGCCCAGGGCATCGGTGTGGAACTTGCCACGCTCTGGGGCGAGGGCGGGCTGGTGGAGAAGCAGAAAGAATACATCCGCCTCCCGCTGCCGCTGGAACGCGCCCGCAGCCGGAACTTTGCCGGCAAGACAGGATTCGACACCCTGATTGACGCCATGCACTACGCGGTCTGGTTGTGGGAGCAGAATGAGCCGAAGAGGCTGAAGGAACACCTGGGGCTGACGTACGGTGACAACGAAGTCTTCTGGCAGGTGGCGCAGGCGATTGCCGAGGTCTTGCCCGATGGCGACAAGGAAAAGCAACTTCTGCAGGGCCTGCTCTACGGGCGGAAAAGCTACCAGAAACAGGGGACGTATCAGGCAGGTCTGTTTACCTCCTGAAGCGTCCTGAAACCGTGGCATCAGGTTGCCGTTTCTTACGGGGACATCCCGCAGGGGCCGGTTTGACAGATGGGAATGACATTGCCTGCAAATCACAAGAAGGAGCTTCTTGACCGGGTAGTGGCCGCCTTGCGGACGGCGCTCGGAGACCGTCTGGTGGCTGTTGTTCTCTTCGGCTCTCGGGCGCGCGGGGAGGCACGGGAGGACAGCGACTGGGACGTGCTGGTGATTGCCGAGGCGTTGCCCGATGACCCGCTGGAACGAGGGCGTTTTCTCAGGCAGTTTCTCCCCATACGGTGCCGGCTTGGCGTATCCTTCCTTGCCAGGACGCCGCAAGAGTTTGAGGCTCACGTTTCTTCCCTGTATCTGGACATTGCCGTTGATGGTCAAATCCTTGACGACCCCAAAGGCTATGCAGCAAAGCGCCTGGCTACTTTGCAGCGATTGATCGAGGAGGCCGGGCTTTTCAGAGAAAGAACTCCGGCAGGCGACCTTTGGCGTTGGAAGGTTCCACCTCGCGGCCGTTGGATGATGTCGTGGGAAAAAATAGGTGAAGCATGAGCAATCCCGAAGTCCAGTACCGACTGAAATTGGCCCAGGGCTTTCTGGAGGAAGCGCGCCACGACCTGCAGCTCGGACGCTGGCGCTCCTGTGCCGATAACAGTCAACTTGCGGCCGAGAATGCTGCAAAAGCCCTGCTGGCGCTCATAGGTCCTGTTGGTCGTACCCACAACCCTGGGGAAATGTTACTCAAGGCGCTGGAGGAGGGTTGCTTCCCTTGGACAACAGGGGACAGAGTACGGCAGGTGGCCGAGTGTGTTGGGTCCCGACGTGCATTTTGAAAGCGACTATGGCGACGAAGCGCGTTGGCGAACGCCATGGGAGCTTTTTGACCAGGCAAAAGCCTCCGCACTCTTCGAACTGGCTGAAAAAGCCGTCAACTTGACCCAGGAAATCATCGCGCGGGAAGGAAAACAGTAAACAACCCTCGACTAAAGTCGAAGGCTTTATTGTGAGACGCAGCAATTATGGCTGACATCCCCAACATCAGGCGTGTTTACGGCCGCCCTTGGCAGCGGGGCACCACTGCCAATCCGGGCAAGGTTTCGACTGGCGTTGCCGTCGGCGTGCGCCCGGAGACCACACTTGTTGCACACAAAACGATGCTTGATGCGCCGTCCCAGCGCTCCACAGCAAGAGCACGTCTGGCTGGTGTAGGCGGGATCGACGTACTCGACCGCGATCCCTGCCGCCTTGGCCTTGTATTCGACAAAGCTCTGAAGCTGCCGGAATGCCCAGCCGTGCAGTCTCGCCCTCATGCGCTTGCCGGCCTGGATGCGGTCGCGGATGTGGGTGAGGTCCTCCATCACGATCTTGGACGCCCCGAAGCGCAGCGCTTCGGCAACGATCGCTTTGCTCGTTTCGTGGTTGATGTGGGTAATGCGTCGCCGCTCTTTGCCAGAGACCTGCCGCAGCTTCTGTTTGGCGCTTTGGCTGCCGTTGGACTGCAAACGACGACGAAGAGCAAGGTAGCCGTTGCGCTTGTGGCGCAGTTGCCCGCCGCCCCATACCTTGCCCGTGCTGGTGGCAGCGAGATGGTTCTCTCCGACATCCACGCCCATGACGCGGCCGGATGCGATTGGATCCGAATCTTCAGATTCGACGACGAGATTGAAGTACCAGCGCCCCTTGCGACAAACCAACTCGGCCTCTTTGGCCTTGCCCGACGCCAGGATGCGACGCTGGTGCTCGCCCAGCACCATCGGGACGGCGATGCGGCCAGAAAGGGTGTAAAGGCTCAGGCACTCCCCCTTTATGGCGTAGGTTCGCTTGTCGAAATGGACGCTGGCGCGGTTGAAGTGCACTGCGGGTACGGGGGCGTCCTTCCTGATGCGGCCGAGTTCCTTTTGTGCTTTGTAGGCTTTGCAGACCGAAAAGATGGCGTTGCAGACCATTTGGGCGCCCAGCGGCGTTTCCTTGCGCAGCCGGGCGTAGGCCAGGTGGTGCAGGGCCACGCGGTTCCAGCAGCGATGCTCCACCACCGTCGGCACCAGGCGGTTGCAGGCATCGGCATAAGCCGCTTGCAGCGCCGCCAGGGCCGCTGCCTGGTCGGGGCCAACATTCAGGCGAATCGAGGCCGTGCGCAACATGGGTTATCGCCGCCTGGTGACGTGTTCGGATCGTTCGATACAGCGCTGGATCGTCCCGGCGCTGACGTTGCCGGCTGTGCCGACATAGTAGGAGGGCGACCAGAGATTTCCGCCCCACAGTCGGCTCTTGAGCCGGGGATGCCGCTGAAACAGCTTGCGCGCCGTTGTTCCTTTCAGGATTTTTACGGCATCGGCCACAGCCATGGCAGGCGGAATGCTGACGAACAGGTGGATGTGGTCGGGCTGAATCTCTTTGGAGATCACCGGCCAGCCACGCTCTGCACATATCGCATCCAGCATCACCGCCATTTCCTCTGCCGCCGGCCCTGTCAGTACATCTCGCCGATACTTCGGACACCAAACCACATGGTATGCGGTTTGATAGACGCAGTTCCTGTTGCTGGCGATGTCAACCATAGGCTGTATTACACACCACAGGGTGCGCACCGCGCAAGCGCCATTCCTCCCGCGACTAAAGTCGCAGGTTTCCTGGCGGAGGTTCTATGAAGCCGTGGCATGAAATCGCCGTCCCGCACCCGGACATCCGGGCGGGCAAGTTTGACGAATCCGTTTTTGCGGCCGATCTCTCCGATGTTGTTGCCGGCCGCGGCCCGCTGGAATACGGCGATGCGGAGACCTTCTTCCGCAAAACCTATCCGACGCAGGGCCTGGTGAACCTGCTCGCCGTGATTGCCTCACGCCTGTCCGGTCAGAAAGCCGGCAATGCGGTCATTCAAATCCAGACGCCCTTTGGTGGCGGCAAGACCCACAGCCTGATTGCGTTGTATCACCTCTTTACCAATTCCCAGGCAGGCCGCCCCGCCGGGCCGGTCTCGCAGGTACTGGAGAAGGCGCAACTGGATAGTGTCCCTGCCGTCCGGGTGGTGACCTTTACCGGCACGGCGGCCGACCCGCTGGGCCGGACGCCGTGGGGGGAGATTGCCGAACAGTTGGGCCACTACACCCTGCTTGCCGAGCATGACCGGAAGCAGCGCGCTCCGGGCAAGGACCTGCTCCACAAGGTCCTTGCCGACAAGCCCACACTGCTCCTGATGGACGAAGTGGCCGAGTATGTCGTGAAAGCCAAAGATTTCCGGGAGCAGATTGTGGCCTTTTTTCAGGAGCTGACCGAAGCGGTGAAGGTGCTGCCCCGGTGTGCGCTGGTGGTCACGCTTCCTTCCAGTGCGCCTTACGGCGAAGATGGGGAGCGGGTGCTGCATCAGTTACAGCAGGTCTTCGGGCGGGTGGAAGCCATCTACACGCCGGTCGAAGGCGAAGAAATGTATGAGATCATCCGCTGCAGGTTGTTTGAGTGGGCCCACGAACCTTCCGACGAAGCGCGCAAGGTCGCCAATGGCTACTGGGAGATGTATCAGCGGCTTGGCGATGAAGTGCCACGCGAAGTGCGCGAGCCTTCCTATCGCGACAAACTGCGCAAGGCGTACCCGTTCCACCCGGAGCTGATTGACCTTCTGTTTGAGCGGTGGAGTACATATTCCACGTTCCAACGCACGCGCGGCGTGCTGCGGCTGCTGGCGGAGGTGGTGGCCGACCTCTACCAACGCCAGCACCCGGCGCCGCTCATTCAGCCGGCGCACCTCAACCTTGCCAATGCCACGGTGCGGCGGGAGCTGGTCAAGCACATTGGGAATGAGTACGAGGGCGTTATCGCAGCAGACATCGCCGGCGGCAATGCCAAAGCCCAGAAGATCGATCGTGAGGTAGGCTCCGAATACACCCGCTTCGGGATTGCCAGCGGATTGGCGACCGCCATCTTTTTTGGCTCCTTTAGCGGAAGTGAGAGGAAGGGCCTCGGCGTTCAGCGTTTGCGCCTGGCAGTGTTGCGCGAAGGCATCCCGCCGGCGCTGGTCGGCGATGCGCTCCGCCGGCTTGAGGAGGAACTCTGGTATCTGCACGTGGAGGGGGGCATTTGTTCTTTCTCCAGTCAGCCCAACCTCAACCGCGTCATTGTGGAGAAAGAGGAGGCGGTTGGGGATGAGCACATGGCTGAAGAGATTCGCGCTCGGCTTGAAAAGCTCGCCGGTACTGAGCTGCGCGTGACGCTCTGGCCCAAAGGGGCGCAGGACGTGCCTGACACAAAAGACCTGAAATTGGCGATCCTCCCGCCTGAACACCCAAAGCAGAGCCGCGCAACCAATGCCTTTGTGGATGAGCTGTTGAAGAAGTGCGGTGTAACCTTTCGCACCTATCAGAACACACTCCTTGTGCTGGCTTCTGACGAGGGCGAGCTTTCTTCTCTGCGGCAGAAGGTCAAGCGGCTTCTCGCTTTGCGCGCCATCCACGATGACAAAGCGTTCATGCGCCAACTGTCGGAGGACAACCGAAGGACGCTGGAGAGCAAGTTGAGAACTTTGGAAAGTGACATACCTTTCAGTCTGCACTCGGCGTACCGGCATCTGGCAAAGCTCGGCGAAGGCGGTCTGGAGTGGAGCGATTTGGGTTTACCCACGGTTGGCGAGAAAGGCTCACTATCCAAACGCACGCTCGCGTATCTGAAAAGCCAGGAACTTCTGCTGGAGCGCATCTCGCCGCACAATCTTCTCAGGAAGGCACTTCGGGAAGATGAACCGGAAAAACCGGTTTCTGCCATCCGAGAGGCCTTTTTGTGCTACCCACAGTTGCCGATGGTTCAAAGTCCGGCGGTGATCGAGCAGGCCATCATCCAAGGGGTACGCGAGCGTGTCTTCGCCGTAAAGAGCGGCGATGAAGTGTACTTTGGAGATGATCTACATGTTTCGGTGGAAGCCGGGTGGGTTCTGATCCGAAAGGAATTCATCCCACAAGCTGGCCTGCAGGTTAAGCGGGTTGATGAGCCACAAAAACCGGACGGCACCGATACAACCAGGCCGGGTGGAGGTACGCCGCCGCCAGATCGAAGCACACTGGAAAGGCGCTGCGTAACACTGCGTGTCAAGGTGCCTTGGGACAAGCTCTCGGATGTTGTCCGGGGGGTGATCCTGCCACTGCGCAACGATGGAGCGGAGCTGGAAGTGGAAATACTTGTTCAGGCGCGTGCAGAATCTGGCGGCATCAAGCCAGCCACTTGGGAAAACAAAGTCAAGGAGACACTCCGGCAAATCAATGCCGAGATCGTGGAAGAGCAATGCGAGTGAGGGCTGGGCAGAAAGAGAGTCTGTGCGTCCGCCTGGTGAAAGTAATGCCAAAGCGCCACGGGTAAAGCATCCGACTGGCGCACTAGCCATCCTGCTGGTCAATGTTTCACGCCATCAAATGCTACGCCAGGCGGCGGCTGCGCCGTAGGTGACGGCCGAACGGGTCGGGCGTTCCTGCCACTGTTCATAGTGCAGAACCTGCCCGTCTGTAGGGCCAAACGCCGCCAGCGCGTCCAGGTAAGCCATCAGCGGCGGAAAACCGCAGACCCGCCGCGCATCTTCGTCGCGGGCAATGTGGTCAAGTACCGCTGCGCTGTCGCCGGCGGCAACGTAGTCGAGCAGTTCCGTGTCGGCGCGCTCCAGCTCCGCCGCCCTGGTCTGGGCATCGAAGCGGTCGCCAAACTTGGGGCCCACATGCGCCAGATCGCCGCCAACCAGCAACAGCGTCCGGTGGGTTTGTTCAGCCAGCGTCGCCTGTAACGCCTCGATAAATGCCCGGTACTCCGCCTGCGTGCGCTCGCGGCAGGCCTCGTCTGCGGCATACAGTTCGTGCAGGGAAGTGCACAGGATGGGCACCATGCGTACCGGCCGCCCGGCTTCCAGATGCCGGTCAAAGATGTGCCGCAGGAACACCGCCTGAAACTCGATGGCATGTTCCTGCCGATGGGGCGTGTCGTCGGCGCTGATGGAAGCGCCCAGGCGGGTCTCCAGCCGGTCAAGGAATTCGCGGTCACAGGGCATTGCACCCAGGGGCGTGGCATAGTCCTTGCGCGAGGCAACGAACAGTCCGTCGCCGCCGTAGTGCGACGTGCCCAGTACGACGAACGTCACCGGTTCGCCGTCCGGCAGGGTGGCGGCAAGTTGTTCGATGAGCCGGTAGGCCGGAGCATAAGCCCGCTCCCCGACCCGCAAATCAATGTGCGGGGCCACAACGCCCACAAGCTGCTCAGGCCGGGCTGCCCCAAGCGGACAGGCCGGCGTGTGCGCCAGAATGGCATCAAGGCGCTGGCGGAGCGCCTCTGGCTCATCCGGGTAACTGACGCCGGCATGTGCTGCCGGCCGTACCGTTGCCGCGCGAAACTCCGCCATCTGACGCGCTGCCAGGGCGGCAAAACGTGGGCTGTCCAGCAGCAACCACTCGTCGAGACGGCGGATGATGTCCGCCAGGTCATCGGCCGACCACCGCTGTCCGAAACGGTGCAGAAGCAGCGCCGGCAGTTCGGACAGGGAATGCTGTCCATCGCACAGCAGGAGCAGCGGCGCCAGGCGGATGTCAAGACCGATGGGTTCCGTGAAGCCTTGAGGATCATAGGCAATGATGACCTGGGCAGTTTCGTCGGCAAAAAGCTGGAGCGGACGGAGACGTGGAAATTCAGTCATCGGATGAAGCGACATACGGACGGATTCAGGATGGCGCGGGGGAGACCTGTCTGCCAATGTAACACTTGTGCGCGCCGTGTGAACACGCTATAGCCATGAAACGCGCCGGCATCCACGCGCGCCGTGGCGCCGGCCCGCCGACGATTCGGCAGAACGTTTTGAGATCGTGGAACTTCGGGCTGCCTGGCGCGTGTAACACCAACGAACTCTGTCACTGCGGGTTGTGTGGAATGTTGACTTTGTGAGCGAGGAATGAGCGTTGATGTCGCATCTGATGAGTAGCGCCCTGACATACCCCGTACCTGGCGAGATACACCGTGTCGTGACGGTGGATGCGGCCAGCGACCACGAACTCATTGCCGCCGTCCAGGCCGGCGATGAACAGGCCTTTCAGGAGATTGTCCGGCGCTACCGCACGCCCATTACGAACTTCATCTTTCGCATGCTCGATGATTACGACCGCGCCGTGGAACTGGCGCAGGAAACCTTCCTGCGCGTCTATGCCAACGCGGCGCGCTATCGGGCGACGTTTCATTTTTCGACCTACATCTACCGGATTGCGACGAACCTGGCGATTAGCGAGCTACGGCAGCGTCGCCGCCGCAAACTGGTTTCGCTGTTCACCCCCTGGGCACGTCACGAGGATGAGGAAGAAACCCCACTGGATATTCCTGACGAGCGCCCCCTCCAGGATGAAGACCTGATTGAACGTGAGCGCCGGGCGGCCGTGGGGCGCGCCATTCAGACGCTGCCGGAGAAATACCGGGCGGCGCTGGTGCTCCGTGACGTTGAAGGTCTCAGCTATGACGAAATTGCCAGCATCCTGAACATCTCGGAAGGAACCGTGAAATCGCGCATCAACCGCGCCCGTGGATTGTTGCGCGACAAGCTGCGCGCTTACCTGTGATGTTGCTGTCCTGTGACGTTGCCGGGCGGTGTGTCAGGAGTGATCGTTATGGTGAGCTGCTCCACGATTCGTCGTCAACTGGAAGCCGTCGAGTATGACCCGGAAGCCTTGCTGCCAGAGTCAGCCGCCCATCTGATGGCCTGTGCGGATTGCCGGGCCTATGCGGCCCAAATGCAGTCCCTGCGGGCCCTACTGTCCGGGCAGCCGCGCGTTCTGCCGCCCGCCACCTTCGATGCGGAACTTCGCCTGCGTTTGGGGCGCGATGCCCATCGTTTCCGGGAACCTTTCTTGGCCTGGGTACCCACGCCCGTACTGGCTGCCGTGGCGTTGGCAGTGGTTGTCACCAGCGCCCTCGCCGTCCGTTCGTCCCTGCAGATGGTGCTCCATCCTGCGCCCACGGTGGCAGCGGCACTGGTGCTTCCCACCCTGCCGGAGCGGACGCTGGTAACGGCGTTGAGTCGTCAGCTTGATGGAAGTCTTCCAGGCTCGCGGCCGGCTCCGGCCCGGGCCGCAGTGGCCGTTGCACGTCCCGGACGCATGACACCGGCTGCCGTGCGCCAGACATCGTTGCCGGCCCGGGAAGCCAATGGCGTCGTCGTCTTGTGGCGGGGACGCTCTGGTGAGCGGGTCCTGCGCCTGCCCCCCGTGGTGTACGGCGCGCAGCCCATCGTGGACCGGCGTCCATCCACAGAGGGAGAGTCATCTGACGACTCCATATTCTAACGTGACACCCATGATGCTGTCGCACAGCGCGCGCGCATTGACCATGAAGGTTTTGGCGGGTGCGCTCCTGTTGGGTGTGAGTGGCTACGCCCAGATTGCCGAGCGCCCGCGTGACGCGGCCTCGGCGCCACGCAGGCCTGACCTTCGTAAATCAGATGCCGCTGGTGTGGGGCGCTGGCTCGTCATCGTCAACCATCACGTGACGATGGGAGAACTGACGGCCGCTGCCGAAGATGTCTCCACGGCTGCCCTCGACGGTACATGTGCGCCCTCGGATGTCGTGCTGACAAATGTCACGACAGGGATCGTGGTGGATGACAAAGGGCATGTGCTGACCCAACTTGTCAACGTACCACCCGGCCCCGGCAATCCAACCATTGTGGTTCAGACCCAGGACCGTCAGGAGTTTCAGGCCCGGTTCATTGGCCGGGACGGGGCAACGGGGCTGTGTGTTTTGCAGGTTCCGGGGCTACAGGTCGCGCCGCCAACCATGCACGCTCTGGCTGCGCCGCGGCACAAACTGACTGTTCGGGACGCGCGCGCTTCGGCCAAACCCGTCACCGTACGCATCATGCTGCCCATGTTTCAGCCGCCCGCTGCGCACGTGACACCCGGCCGGGCGGAGGAGACCACTTCGCGCCTGGTGTGGGATGAGGTGGTGACGGATTGGGCCGTGGACCCATCGCTGGCCCCGCCGGTTGAAGCCAACTGCGGCGTCGCCGTGGACAGCCAGAACCGGCTGGTGGCGATTGTGCAACCAAAAGGCAAGCAACTGCGCATGCTACCCGTTGCGGACATCAAGCGGGTGATGCACCGCATCATTTCCGCCGGGAAGAGTGTCCCTCACGGCTGGCTCGGCATTGAAGGGAAAACCCTGGCGACGTTCCCGGCCGAAGAACGTGCGCGTTTCGGGGCTTCTACCACCCAGGGGGTGGTGGTCACGGCCGTGGTACCAGGAAGTCCGGCTGAGGAAGCCGGCCTGGTGCCAGGCGATGTCATCCTGTCCGCCAATGACCAACCGCTGGAGTCCCGGCGTGAACTCAATGAAATCGTTGTCAGCCACGCTGCCGGAGAGACGCTCACGCTGTTGGTGGAGCGCGACGGTCAGCCGCGGGTGTGCGAGGTCACACTTGGCTCACCGGAAGATATGCCGACGCCCAGAGTCCCCGCCGCCGAACACCTGGCCATCGGGTTGGTGACATCCGACCTGACCACCCAACTGGCGCAGTTCTTTGGTGTGGCGGGCGGTCTGCTGGTGACGCATGTTTTGTCCGACAGCCCGGCCGCCGCGGCCGGGCTGCGTTCGGGCGATGTGATTGTCCGGGTAGATGGGCAACCGGTTCGGCGCAGCCACGACCTCTCGGCGGTGATTCTTCAGTCCCTGAGTCAGCAGCGGGAAGCGCCGGTGACGGTGGAAATCATCCGGGAGCGGCAAGCGCAGCAGTTGCTCCTGACCCTGCCGCTGCCCCCGCCGAAGCTGTAGTTGCAGGGGGCCGCCCGTTCCCGTGGGGCAGTCCGTTGACTGTCCAGGCCCGGGCTTCGCGGAGCAGGCGCCCGATGAGCGCCGAATGCAGGCCGTGCCCGGAGCGTTCGGCGATGATGCGTCCCCGCAGGGACAACCCCAGCAGGGCGAAGTCACCAATGATGTCCAGCACCTTGTGACGCGCAAATTCATCCGGGAAGCGCAGCGGCTCCGGGCTGAGGATCGAATCGGCATCGAGGACGATGGCATTTTCGAGCGTTGCCCCGCGCACCAGCCCGTGCCGGCGCAGCGTCTCGGCTTCGGCGAGAAAGCCAAAGGTGCGCGCCGGAGCAATCTCCTGCCGGTACGTTGCCGGAGTCACTTCGCAGGCAAACGACTGACGCCCGATGCACGGATGGTCGAAGTCAATTGTGCTTTCGATGAAGAAACTGTCATCCGGCTCGATGGCCAACCGGCGGTTTCCTTCGACCACTTCGATGCGTTGCTCGACCTGTAAAACCTGCCGGGGACTTTCCAGCGTGAGGATTCCAGCTTCAGCAATGGCCTCGACGAAGGGGCGCGCGCTTCCGTCCAGAATGGGCACTTCGCAGTTCGTGACATCGAGAATGGCGTTGTCTATGCCGCAACCGTAGAGCGCTGAAAGGACATGCTCAACGGTTGACACCATCACACCGGCGCGCATCAACGTCGTGGCATAGCTGACGTGCGTGACATGGTGAGGTACGGCTGCCACTTCAAAACCGTTCAAATCCGTGCGGCGGAAAACATAACCGGTGTCTGCCGGGGCCGGACACAGGGTGAGTTCAACTTCCTGTCCCGTATGAAGTCCAATGCCGCGAAGGGAGACCGCGCGGCGCAGCGTCGTTTGGTAGGTCATGGAAACGAAAGCTCAGGTCGTCACAGGATGAAACCAAAGGGATGATGTCAACCCGAAACAAAGCGGCAGTTTCCGTGCCACGCGCCGGGCAGGGGCGGCAGAATGTTCAAGTGTCTGAAAACAAAAGATGTTACGTGAGCTGATTGGCTGTTCGCGCCGGTTCGGTGAGTGGTTTGGTGTGGCCGGCTGTCCGCAAAGAGGCGCTGTAGTGTGAACGATTGTCCACACTACCCACGGTGGCCGTTGGGAAGGGGATGCCAGTTGCCCTGCCAGTCAAACCATTCGAGCGCCACGAACCGCTTTTTGTAGTCGTAGTGGGAAGGTTCGTGGTAGGCGTAGCCGGGGTAATAAAACTTGTCTCCGCGCGCCTGCGAGTAGGCAATTTCGAGCAGCATCGTCAAAATGCCCAGGCTGCGTTTGGCGTAATCCGGGTCGAAGATGCCATAGACGCTGGAGGTGGACTCTTTGCCCAAGTCCAGGAAGCTTTTGGCAACGAGCCGTTCTCCGTCATAGACCGCAATTTCCTCGTTGCGGCAGGGCACTGACGCCGGCTCCTGCGACAGGAAGGAGTAGATGGAGTCCGGGATGTTGTGCGTGAAACGCTGTTTGTGGCGCTCGAAAAGCACAAGCGTCGCTGTATCAATGACCGTGGGTTGAATGACCACCCGCAGGTCCCGGTTGCGGCGGCGGATACGGCGTTGGCTCTCAGAAAGGGCAAAGTCGGACAGTCTGATCCGCAGGGGGAGGACGTGCCGTACGCCCTCGTCCGTCAGATTGATCCAGTAGCGGTAAAAGTACGTCCCGAAGTGACGCCAGCCGTTGGCCCACAGGACGTCCAACTGTCGCGGCGAGACATGGGAGGTTTCAAAGTACTGTCCATGAGCCATAGTCCAGTTGGAAACCGGAAGGCGTCAGCCGTGATCTGCGTGCACGTGGCGCAGCCTACTTGCGCTTGAAAACCCGTTTGATGTCCGGCGTGAACTCATTGATGAGATTGGCAATGAAGTTGAAGCCGAGCGCCAGGTTGCCAAACCGCACGCCGTCCCCACGTACCGTGTAACGACTTGGGTACCATGCGATTTGTGCAAACGCGCCGCCGTAGTCGGCGACCAGGTTGGCGACGGCGGGCCGGACCTTGCCCTCGTCGTTGTAGGTGACGAAAACAAAGGCCAGGGCGTGCCCGGTTCGTCGCAGGAAACCCTTCTTGGCGCTCCGAACATAGCGTGGCTCATGTTTGATGAGTGCCGCCAGGCCCGACTGGATGCTGTTGGTGATGATGTTGTTGCCAAACTCCGAAGCCAGCCGCCGGCTGTAGCCTTTGATGCCGCCGCCCCATTCTGGCGGAGAGTTGCCAATCTGTGCGCCCAGCGCGGGGCCGGCCGCCCCGAACACCGCCGCCGGACTCCAGTAAGTTGCCCGGAAGTAATACTCCCACCGCTCTTTTCCGGTGAGGGGATGGTAGTCATCTTCGGAAACCGTACCCTTGCCAGAAGCAAAATTGACGCCGGTGCGGTCCTTGCTCGCAACATCTTTGGTTTGGTCTGCGGATTGGAGCGGCCCTCCGGTTCCCTGAGCGGCTGGGTTGGCTGCTCCACCGGACTGATCCTGGTCAGGAACGAAAGGCACGCTGTCCATGGCGCGCACGGGGACATATTGTCCTTGGGAGTGAGTTGTCGTCAGTGCAAAAAGAACGGTCAGGCAGGCCAGGAAAGACAGTTTCCGCCAATGACCACGTCGAAGCCTGAACTGAAGCATAAGAATGGCTCGCGGGGATAAATACAGGCTGGGGTGACACCTGCTTGCTGTAGTATTTGCGAACCAGAATACAAACCTGGGCTTTCATCGCGCCGTACCCTAACCAACATCCGGCCCGGGGGCGGCATCCGATGCCGCACATCGGGTGTGTTCCAAAAAGAGGGCTTCGTCCTACAGGAAAGGTGACTTGCCGACATGAGAACGAAGATTGATGAACAGAGTGAACGGCCAGGCTGTCGCAGGATTCGGTGTGGGATGCGGATAGGTATCCTGCTGCTGGTTGGCTGGTCATGGGTTGCGGGCGTGTCGGCTGCGGCCCAGCAGCGGCCACGGGTCGTCGGGCCAGGGGAATCCTCGGCTGCCAACGGGCGTGTTGTGGCACTGCCAGTGGCCCGCCACAAATTCGTCGTTGGGGAAAAACTCGTGTACGGCGTGCGGGTCACAGTGCCCAGCCTGGGCCTGCGCGATGCCCCAGTGGCGCGTTTCTCGACGGAAGTCGTGGAGCAGGGGATGTTCCACGGGCGGGAGGGGTTGCGGCTGCTTGTGCGCGCTGAAACCATCGGGTTTGTCAAGGCAACGTTGTTTGATCTCGACGACCGCTTTGTAACCTATCTCGATCCGGTTACGCGGCTGCCCTACCGCGCCGAAGCTGACCTCAAGGAAGGAGGGCGGGTTGAGCGGACGGTGACGGTTTTTGACCAGTCGGGACGAACGGCGCAGGTCAACGGCGGCCGTTTGATCAAGCTGAGTGGCGACACCTATGACCTGGCCGGTTTGCTCTGGACGACGCGCAACCTCGATTTCGAGGGGCCAACGACCATCAGGTTGTCGGCTCTGAACGAACGCAACGGCACCCTTGTGACGGTCGAGATTGAGCGCCTTGGACGTGAGACCCTGGAGGTTGCTGGGCAGACTGTCCCGGTCGTACAGCTTGCGCTGCGCCCACTCGACGCCAACGGGAAGCCCTCCGATGAACGCAGAATCCGACTGTGGATTACGGATGATGCCTATCGCTATGCCGTACGGATCACGGGCGGCAATGAGATCGGCGAGTTCAAGGCCGAGTTGTCACGGTTTCCCAGCCGGAGCGACACGTTGGAAGCCCTGCCTTCCGGGAAGTGAGTGCTCTGTGACTGTTGCTGGTGTGGCCCGTCAGTGCCGACAGACAGTGCAGGTGTGTGTAAGGCGGTGATTGGTCAGATTGGCGCTGGCCACGAAGAGCGCTCCCGTGACCATGCCGGAGGTTTCCAGCGAGGAGCCTTCATCGAGCAGGAACTTTGTACCAAGGATGAGTCCGAAGCCCAGCAGGAACAGGGCCAGTGGCTGTAACCGGCGATGTTTCCGATGGTAGCTGGGCAGCAGCGTGAGCAGACCAATTGCGCCCGTAAAGCCAATCAGAGACCATTCAAGCCATGGGGACGTGAGCAGGCTCAGCCCCAGAATCGGGAGTACACCGACGAGCAGCGGCATGGCCAGGCAGTGAACGGCACAGATGAGTGAGGCCGTCGCTCCGACCCAGTTGAGCCGGTCCATCCAGGAAGGTGTGTCGGTTAGTGGGGTGTGCGGCTCGGTCATGGCGCATCCAATCAAGGAAAATTATTGTTTGAATCGTGGGAGCAACCATACCGGCCTGCCGATGCACCTGGCAAGCGTCAGCGCCGTGGGCGTTTCCGTCAGGGAAAATTTTTGCCAGCCCGTCATGCGGTGAACGTTGACGGAAAGAGGCTGAATCCTTATCCTAAGCGACTTGCTTTGAGCCAGCGTTTTACGAAGGAGACGAATCAAGCCACATGCCGAACAAGGCTTCTGCCATCAAACGGGTCCGTCAGACCGAGCGGCGCAACGCCATCAATCGCCGCAACCGCAGCCGCTTGCGCACCTTTATCAAAAAGCTTCGCGCTGCCCTGAGAAAACCAACGGCTGAGGACTTGGCGCTGGTCGAACCGAAGAAACTTTCGGGCGTCAACCGGAAGACGGCGACGGGGCTTCAGAAAGTCTATCTGGATGCCATTTCAGTCATTGATAAGTCGGTGCAGAAAGGCATCATTCACCGCAACACGGCGGCCCGGTACAAATCCCGCCTCTGGCATCGGATCACAACCGTACTGAACCAGCACAAAGCCGGCGGTACGGCCTCGTCAACGCCCAGTGCCTGATGTTTCATGCCAACCCGCAGTGCACAAGGTTGGCTTCGGTGGGCAACAGGCTGGCTGGTCTGCTGGTTGACTTCTGCTGGTTGACTTGGGTTCTGTTGGCTGCGTCGTCTGTTCTTGGCTACGCCCAGTCGCCGGGCTTTGACGCCGACCTGGCGTTGGCTGCCCGCTATGCGCCGATTTTCTACCAGGGGCTGGGGCAGACGCCGCGTTTTGACTACATCACCAACTTTGATTTCGATGGTGACTGGCGCGGCGACAACAACTGGCAAAATGCTGACGACCTGCGCTTTCCGCTGGCCGCGTGGGTCTATTTTTCGGTTTGCGAAACGGCGACCCACTATTTCATCCACTATGCCGTCTTTCATCCCCGCGACTGGAAGGGGGGCAACCGCCGGGGCGTGGTGATGAGTGATCTCCTGCGTCTGGGGGCGCGCTACGGGCGGAAGTACGACCCCACCGGCGCGGTGGATGATCTGGTGCTGGCCCACGAAAACGACCTCGAAGGGTGTCTTGTTGTTGTGGCCAAGTCCCGGACCGGACAGGGCAGGGAGCGGGTCGTCTTTGTGGAGTCGCTGGCGCACAACAAGTTTCTCCGTTACACCCCCGGTACCGGGCAGTCCGCAAATTCAATCCGACTTGAAGGGCAGCGGCCCTTGCTGTTTATCGAGCCGCGCGGGCATGGCATCGAGGCATACCGGGGCAGCCAGCGCCAGCTTCGCGCCGCAGTCAAAGGCGTCGTGCGCTATGAGTACACGGGACAGGCGGATGTGCCCGGTGATGGCGAACCGCCGCGCCGCCTGGGCTATGCCCTCGTGCCGCTGGAGACCACCCTGTGGGCACGCGCGCAGGCGGGACGCAACGAAACCTACGGCGAGCAGTTCAACTACGGCACACGCCATATCACCGTGGCCGGGAAGCGCCGGGCAGTCTGGTTGGGCGTGCTGGGTTCGGCGTTCCTGGGGATCAACGGCGGCCGCAACATGGCGCGTCCCCCGTGGGGATGGTTTGACCGCAACGAGCGACACCGCCCACTCGGTGAGTGGTACTTCGACCCGGCGGCCACCATCAAGCGCCATTTTCAGTTGGGGAACAACTTTTCGACGAGCTACACCGCTCATCCACTCCTGCGTGCTGGCCGCCGGGCCCAACGGTGATGGACGGAAATGGTTGACCGGCTGTGGTTGCTGTGGAACAGGGAATTCAGTTTTCAGGAAGCATCTGCGGTTTCAGCCTGGTTCTGGTTGGGAAGCAGCCAGTGGCCGGCGGGCGTCAGGAATTCAACGCCGGCGAGAAAACGCCCTTCTTCCTCATCATCAGGGCGAAGGTTGCGGATGACAGCCTCAATGGACTCCTGGGCGTCGCCCCGGGTGCCAAACAGGTGAATGTGTTCGCCCACCAAAAACTCTGTAGCCACACGCAGTTGCGCACCGACCAGACTTGTGACTTCGACCACGGCCAGCTCAGCCCAGAGCTTGCGCCGGGGATCATTCGCAACGAGGATCACCGGATGCGAGACCGGAAAACGCGGCGCCCGCCGCTTCCCGTTCGGATCGGGATCGGGTTCGATGACCGGCAGAGGAGCTTTGGGCTTGCGTGAGAACGCCACTTCCTCGATGGCTTTGCGCAGCAGTTTGACCCGACTGCGTTCCAGCCGTTGGGCTTCGAGAACATCCCACAAAAGCAAGTGGATGTTTGGATCGTGAACGCCACTCCACAGCGCAGCATAGATTTGCATCAGGGCTTCCTCATACTTGCCCTGCTGAAAGGCCTGCCGTGCCAGTTCAAGGTTTGTCGCAGATGTGCTCTGAGCCAGATTGTTTGAAGTGGTCATCGCTCATCAACTGCCAGGGTGGTTTACGTTCAGCGCTCTGGCTTCTGTGTAGATGACGTTGTGCTGCGGGTCTGGACGATGCAAGTCACCCCCCAAGCCTGACCGTGCGGGTGTTCCCGATTGTGCACCGTCCGGCCTACTGAGAAAAGGCCAAGCTGGTTGCCAACCGAAGATTGGCATAGGCTTCTGCTGAGGCCGAGTCCAGTTTCAGGGCTTCAGCAAAGGCCCGCCGGGCAGCATGGTAATCACCCTGTGCACCACAGACACTGCCCAGGTTCATCCAGGCATCGGCCAGGCTGGGATCAAGAGCAACGGCCTGCTCCAGTGCCATCCGCGCTTCATCCAGTTGATGGAGGCGGAGCCGGGTTAGGCCGTATCCGGCCCAGGCTTCTGCCAGAAGAGGATCACGGCGCAGGGCGTCTTCGTAAATACGGCAGGCTTCCGGGTACTGACCGCCCCGGTAGAAACTGGCGGCCGTTCCGGCCAGAACCTCGGCGGAAGGCACATACTGCCGTTTCCCGGCTTCGTACCACTGGAGGGCTTCTGCCGTGCGCCCCTGTCGGGCCAGCAGGTTGGCGAGGGCATAGTAGGCTTTCCAGCCAAGGGGATTACTGGCGATAGCCGCCCGGAACAATGCCTCGGCTTCTGCCAGCCGTCCCTGGCGCAGGTAGAACTGTCCCAGGGCCGTACGCGGGGCCGCACGGTGAGCAACAATCGCAATGGCGTGCTGAAGCGCCGCTTCCGCCGCCGCCAGGTCACCAGCCTCTTCATGGACATTGGCCATAGCCAGCCAGCCTTTGGGGTTGCCGGGGGCATCCCGTACCAGCGCCCGACCGTAGGCTTCATTGTCTGTCCAGTCGGGGTTGCGGGTGATGGTTCGCCAGGACATCAGTCCCAGAATGATGACGCAAAGCCCGACGGCCGCGTAGCGTCCACCCCGTGACTGCTGGTAGAGCGTTGCCAATCCAAGCCCACCGAGAAGACAGATGGAAACCGATGGCACATAGAGCACCCGTTCGGCAATAAGGAGACCCGTTGGGACAACGATGTTGGAGACCAGCGACACCGAGACAAAAAACATCAGGATGGCAAATGCAACGAGCGGTTGCCGCCGCCAGGCCCGGAGACCAACCCCGATGACCGCTGCCACCAACAGCAGTGACGCCGCCACGCGGGGGGTGAGCGTCGAAACTTTCGGGAAGAAGCTGAAGTCGTAGAAAGCACAGAGCCTGTAGGGAAACACCAGCAGGCGGAAGTATTCCACCATGCCCTGCGCCATGGTCAGAAAGCGGGTGTGCCACGGATCGCCGTGAAAGAAGGTCTGGTCGCCGTGGACGCCGAACTGCCCGTTGACGAGGCGGCGGATGAGGATGTAGCTCGCCGCGACAACCAGATACCCTGTGGCATCGAGTGCCGCGCGTTGCCACTCCTGCCGGGTGCGCAGGCGTCCGGCGCACAGTTCGGCCAAGCCGATGACGCCGATGAGGGTCAGGGCGCTTTCCTTGGCGTACATCCCACCGGCAAAGGCGGCCCAGGCCAGCCAGCGCCAGTGCCGTCCTTCGCCGATGCGCAGGTAGGCATGCCAGCTTAGAAAACCAAATCCGGCCGCCAGCAACTCGGTGCGCCCCACCACCTGTGTGACGGCTTCGACGTGCACCGGATGGGCGGCAAACAGCAGCGCCGTAAACAGGGCGAGCTGGCTCCAGCGGGTGTAGGCGTAAACCAGACCATACAGCAGGCAACAGTTGAAGGCGTGGAGCACCAGGTTGACGAAGTGATAACCAAGGGGGTGAAATCCGTGAACGGCGTAGTTGAGCGCCAGGCTGATGTTGACCACCGGCCGGTAGGTGGCCAGTTCTTCATAACCCGTTCCCCAGTAGGGCTGGGCAAATGCGCGGTAGATGTGCGGCAAATCACGAATGGCGCGGTTGACGGTGACGACGTACACATCATCCTGCGCAAACCCGCAGTTGAGGCTGTTGGCGTAGCCAATCGTGACCACCAAGGCAATGACAAGGCAGGCGGTACGTTGCGCCAGCCCCGGCGTCAGGGTTGACGAAGTGGCTGACGAGGTTTCCAATCCGGGAGAAAGTGGCATTCCGGCATCCCGTATCTGATGGCTTTCGGACATGCGTCCCACACCTGATACATCCAAGGCTTCTGACCAAATTGCCATCATGGCATATCTGTCGGGATTCGTCTTTACGACGCTTGTCTTTCTGGTCAGCTTCTGGTATCGCCCGCCAGATGTGCCGACGGTGGTGCTCTGCACGCTGAAGTCCACCACCGGAATGGACTGTCCGACCTGCGGTATGACCCGCGCCTTCTGCGCGCTGGCCAAGGGGGAGTGGCAGCGCGCCCTGCGTTTTCATCCGCTCTCGCCGGTGGTGTTTGCCCTGTTTGGCTGGTGGTGGCTGCGTTCCCTGCTGTATCTGCTGGGAAAGGGAAACTGGGTGAACCGGGTGGAGACCTGGTTTCCACCGCTGTTGACGGTGCTGGTCGTGGTGGCGGGGGTGCTCGTCAGTTGGTTGTTCAAACTGTGGCTCCAATAGGGGGCTGGATTCCGGGTTGAACTTGCGGTTGTGGGCGTATAACCTATGGTTCCTCAAGGTTTGGGAATCCTTTTCTGAGAAAGTTTCACCGCCTTCCCGGACGTGGCGTTCGTTTCAGCCAGGTTGACTTCTTCCCGACCCATCTTCTGAGGATTCGCCATGCGCGACGCTTCTGTTCCCCACGGCGCGTCGGCCGTGCCACCGGCTTTGCTGGCCGGCTTGACAATGCGCCTGCCATTGGATGTGACTTCAGACCCTGCCCCGCGTGAAGCCTCCCAGAACGACCCCTTTCTGGGGCGGACACTGGATGGCAAATACCGCATCGAGCAGCGGATCGGCCGCGGCGGGTCCGGTACGGTCTATCGGGCGCGTCACCTGCTCATCCACCGTACGGTTGCCGTCAAGGTGCTGTCCCTGGACTTGGTTTCGGATGACGATGCGCTGGCCCGCTTCCGCCGCGAGGCCGCCATGGCCGGACGCCTCAAGCACTTCAACATTGTTTCCGTAACGGACTTCGGCCTTACGCCGGACGGCGTGGCCTACCTCGTTATGGATTTCATTGAGGGCAGGAGCCTGCGTCGCATTCTCAATGCGCAGGGAACGGTGGCACCGGAAAAGCTCGTCGGCTGGTTGAAACCGATTTGCTCGGCCGTCCATGCCGCCCACCGCAAGGGCATCATTCACCGTGACCTCAAGCCGGACAACGTGATGATTGAGGTTGTGGATGGCGAGGAAATCCCGCGGGTGCTCGACTTCGGGATTGCCAAACTCATGGATGCCGTCACCGTCGGCACGGATTTCACGACCGAAACCGGCAGTGTTATGGGCACGCCCCACTACATGTCGCCGGAGCAGTGTGAGGGCAAACCGCTCGATGCCCGCTCTGACATCTACAGCCTGGGGACACTGGTCTACGAACTGTTGACCGGCAATGTGCCCTTTCCGGGCAAGGTCACAACCACCGTTATGATGCAGCAGGTGACTGCCGCGCCGCGTCCGCTCCGTGACCTGCGCCCGGATTTACCGGAAGCCGTCGAACTCTGCGTCATGCGTGCCTTGAGCAAAAATCCGGCAGCCCGGCATGCGACGGCGCTCGACTTTGCTCTTGAGTTCGAGGCTGCGCTGTCCTCGGCCTCGACGCCGGAAGTGGCCCCGCTGTCTGATCCGGCGCTGGTGCCTGCTCCCACGCCACGTCTGCATACGGATGAACCGGCGTCGAATCCGGCCCTGGATTTTCGCGCCCAGCTTCGCCAGGCTGCGGCTGTTGCGCCGCCAGTGCTGCTCCAGCGGGGAGGGAGACTCCCATCCGAAGACTTGCCTCCTGCGTCAGTGATGCCGTTGCCGGTGCATAACGTCGGGAAACCTGCCGATAGCTCTGAGTCCATTCGGGCGGCTGAGGCGCGTTCATCCACGGAAAAGCTTTCGGCTCCAGCACTTTCTGTCCCGGCATCGCCGCCGTCCGTAGTTTCCGTGCCGCCGCCACCGGAGGCGGTTTCAGCCCGGCCCGAAGCGGCTGCGCCGGTTGCCGGAACGGTTGACCGGGCACCCGAGCCGTCACTCCCCGCTATGGAAAGTGCAGCCGCGGCGGCTGCTGCCCTGGCCCGTGCGTCAAAGGGCGTTGCTCTGAAAGCCGCCCCGAAGCCAGTGCGTTCCTCCAGTCCCACGTTTGAGTCGCAACCGGTGTGGGCCATCCGGCGGGGCGCAGCCTGGCCGTGGATGAAAATGACCATGCTGCTGGCTGGTTTGGTGGTCCTGACCTACGCCCTGGCGACCTATCTTCTCTATCGCC
The DNA here is from genome assembly GCF_000226295.1 of Chloracidobacterium thermophilum B. Lineage (GTDB taxonomy): Bacteria > Acidobacteriota > Blastocatellia > Chloracidobacteriales > Chloracidobacteriaceae > Chloracidobacterium > Chloracidobacterium thermophilum. The sequence goes on along the minus strand of NC_016024.1, from coordinate 2,276,647 downwards.
AGGCAAACTTCCGCCTGGGGGCAGAACTGGCGGCGCTGGCCCGGGATCGGCAGCAGCCTCTGGCCACCTTGCGCGAGCAGACGGCAGCCCGGCTTGCCGCCCGGAAGCTGGAGGTGGAAAGTGTACGTGTCCGGCTGGACCCCCCCAATCAGCGGGTCATGCTCTATGTCCGCTACCGGCGCACCTGGCTTGGGTGGTTGCCGCTGCGCTTTGAGGCCGAAGGGCAGGCGCAGCCGGTTCCGATGACGCTTGACATCCTGGCCGGTATCACTCCGTCCCAGGCGGAAGTCGTGAATGTGTCGCCACGTGAGATAGAGCGGTACCGTAGCGAGCGGCAATCTGGCGGGTCGCTGGGCCGGTGAAAAGGGTATTGACAAATTCCTTTTTTGGACTTAGTCTAGCCAGTGTTATGAAACGACTCACGGCCCAAGAAGTAATTGCCCTGATTCGCACCCGTGGCCTCAAGCTGACGCCGCAGCGCCTGGCCATCGTCGAGTATTTGCAGCAGTGTACCCACCATCCGACGGCCGAAGAGGTGCTGGCTGCCGTCAACGCCAGGTTTCCCATGGCGTCGCGGGCAACGGTCTATAACACGCTCAACTGGCTTCGGGAAAACGGGCATCTGATGGAAATCCACGAAGGGGGCGTGATGCGTTTCGATCCCAACCTTGAGCCACATCATCACTTTGTCTGCCGTCAGTGCGGACGGGTTGAGGATGTTGAGTCAGAGTTGGTCGGGCCGTGGCCACAGTGCACGTTACCGGGGCGGCACGTCATCGAGGGCTTCGACCTGACCTTGCGTGGCCTGTGTGCGGACTGTGCCCAGTCGGGCCAGGCGGCCGGGGCCTGAAATTTTTTTACCCACTGATTTAGATGAAATCTAAATCAGAATCTTGTCTATGAAGGAGACCACACCATGAACCAACCACAGACCAAAACCCAGCAGAACCTCCAGGCGGCCTTTGCCGGTGAAGCCATGGCCAACCGCCGCTACCTCTACTTCGGCCAGCTTGCCCGCAAGCTGGGCAACGAGGAAGTCGCCCAGTTGTTCGAGCGTACGGCTGACGAAGAAACCGGGCACGCCTTTGCCCACCTGCAACTGATGTATCCAGAGTCCGAAATGACCGTCGAAAAGCTGCTTCAAATCGCCTATGAAGGCGAAATGTACGAAACCGAGCAGATGTACCCGACCTTTGCCGAAGAAGCGCGGCAGGAAGGGGAGTCTGCCGCCGTGGCGGAATTCATCGAGCAGGGGGCTGAATCCCGTGAGCATGCCGAGCGGTTCAAGGCTATGCTTCAGCGGGCTGCCAAACAGTTCAAAGCCTTTGGACGAGTTGAAGCAGCCCACGCCAAGCGTTATGCCGAGGCGCTGGAAAAAGTGACGGCGCGCTGAACGTTCATCTTCCGGGCCATGTGATGCGCGCCCGGGCACTGGCTGGCCTCTTTGGAGTCGCCTGCCCCGATGCGCCGGGCGCGCGTTCTGGCACGTTAAGGATCACTCTTATGGAATACCTTGTCTTGGCCACGTCACTGCGTACGGACAGCCACAGCCGGATTCTGGCCCGCCACGTGACGGAGGCTTATGCCCAACGTGGTGGACAGGTGGCATTCGTGGACTTGCGCAATTATCCCCTGCCGCTCTGCGATGGCGGGCCAGCCTACGATGACCCCGGCGTGGCGGCCCTGTCGGCACTCATTGCCGAGGCGCGGGTGGTGACGCTGGCCGTCCCTATTTACAACTACGATGTGAATGCGGCGGCCAAGAACCTTGTCGAACTTACCGGCCCGGCCTGGGCAGGCAAGATCGTAGCCTTTCTCTGCGCCGCCGGCGGACAGCGGAGCTATATGTCAGTGCTTGGACTGGCCAACAGCCTGATGCTGGATTTTCGGGCCGTGATTGTCCCGCGCTTCGTCTATGCTACGAAAGCCGACTTCCAGGACGGGCAACTCATCTCACCGGAAATCGCCGCCCGCGTTGATGAGTTGGCGGAAACTTCCATGCGACTGCGCTACGTGTAACTGCGCTACGTGTAAAGGCAAGGCCTTTCCAGAGGGTGCCGGGGCTTGGTTACTGGTTTCCACATTTTCACAGTTTTTTCCACAGGAGGATAGCGTTATGGGTGAGCAACTGCACGCAACACGCCTTGACCTGCCCGAAGAAATTCGGGTTGCGGTCATTCGGCTTCTCAATCAATCGTTGGCCACGGCACTCGACCTCAAAACCCAGGTCAAACAGGCCCACTGGAATGTCAAAGGGCCGCAGTTCATTGCCCTGCACGAGATGTTTGACGAGATGGCGACCGAGCTGGACGGCTTCGTGGATGACCTTGCCGAGCGCGTGACGGCGTTGGGTGGTACAGCGCTGGGAACGGCGCGGATCGCGGCGGCGCAGTCGATTCTGGCGGAATATCCCACTGACATTCAGGACGGGCTGGATCACGTCAAGGCACTGGCCGAGCGGTATGCCCCATTTGCCCATCATGTTCGGGCAGCCATTGCCGAAACCGATGAACTGGGCGATGCCGATACGGCCGATCTCTACACCGGCATTTCGCGCGCGATGGACAAGCGGCTGTGGTTTCTTGAAGCCCACCTGCAGGCAGCGCGCTGACGAGCTATGGGTGCACCGCTGGTCGAGTGCGTCCCTAACTTCAGTGAAGGTCGGCGGCCGGAGGTCGTGGCGTCCATTGTGGCGGCAATAGAGCACGCCCTGGGGCAACCGATCCTTGACCAGCATCTTGATCCCGATCACCACCGGTCGGTCATCACCTTTGCCGGTTCACCCGAAGCCGTGCGCGCCGCCGCCATAGCCGGCCTGGCCCGGGCGGTGGAATGCCTTGATCTCTCCAGACATCAGGGCGTTCACCCGCGCATTGGCGTCGTGGATGTCGTGCCGTTCATTCCGGTACGCGGCGTGACCATGACCGATTGCGTGGCCCTGGCCCATCAGGTCAGCCAGCAGGTGTCCGCCCGCCATGGGCTTCCGGTCTTCTGCTATGGCGAGGCGGCGCACCAGGCGGTGTACCGTGATTTGGCCGCAATTCGGCGGGCGGTGCGGACGGCACCGACATTTCCGACGCCGGACTACGGCCCGCCCCGGCCGCATCCCACGGCCGGAGCCGTGGCCATTGGGGCGCGCGATTACCTGATTGCCTTCAACGTCGAACTGGAAACGGACGCGCCGGACATTGCCCGCTCCATCGCGCGGGAACTGCGGGCAGCGCAGGGCGGCCTGCCAGGGGTCAAGGCGCTGGGGTTGCGCCTGGCTTCCCGTGGTACGGTACAGGTTTCCTGCAACCTGACCGATGTGCGCCGGACGCGCCCGGCGGACGTTTTTTATGCCGTGGCGGCGGCGGCGAAACGCTATGGGGTGCGGGTTGGGCGGCCGGAATTGGTTGGTCTCGTACCGACGCCGGATTCCACCATCGGATTTGATGCGGACACACGGGCGAGTCTGTTCCCCGACGAAAAAATCCTCAGTCGTCGGCTGCGGCTCGAATAAACGGACGCCTTATCCGCAAGGAGCACCGCTATGACACTACTTGAACGCCTGCGTCAGCGGGCCGCGCAGTTGTCCAGGCATATTGTTCTGCCGGAAGGGGAGGACCCGCGCACACTGCGCGCGGCCGTGATGTGCCAGGAACAGGGAATGGCACGGGTGACATTGCTGGGGGATGCCGCGCGTATTCGTGAGCAGGCGCAGGCGCTGGGGATTGACCCGGACCGCTTTCCCATCGTGGAACCCACCACCGCCCCGGAGCGCGAAGCCTTCGCCCAGGCTTTTTATGAGCGCCGCAAAGCCAAGGGGTTGTCTCTGGAGCAGGCCCGCGAAGTAATGTGTGATCCGCTCTACTTCGGGAACATGATGGTGCAGACGGGACGCGCCGACGGTTCCGTGGCCGGGGCTACGCATTCGACGGCCAAAACCGTGCGGGCGGCCCTTCAGGTCATCGGCCTGGCGCCGGGCTTCAACATCGTTTCCAGCTTCATGCTCGTCACGGTACAGGACCCGTCCTTTGGTACGGACGGAAACTTTCTGTTTGCGGACTGCGCGATTGTCATCGAACCATCCGCGGCTGAACTCGCCGACATTGCGCTGGCCGCAGCGGAAAACTGCCGTACCTTTCTGGGTGTCGAGCCAAAGATTGCCATGCTGTCGTTTTCCACGCGGCGCAGTGCCGAGCATCCGCTCGTGGACAAGGTGGCAGCAGCCGTGCGGCTGGTGGCGGCGCGGCGTCCCGAACTGCTCGTGGATGGTGAAATGCAGGCCGATGCCGCTATCGTGCCCGTCGTCGGGGCGCGCAAAGCGCCTGGCAGCCCGGTGGCCGGTTACGCCAACGTGCTGATTTTTCCCAGTCTGGAAGCGGCCAACATTGCCTACAAGCTGGTCGAACGCCTGGGCCGGGCGACAGCCATCGGGCCGATTTTGCAGGGATTGGCCAAGCCAGCCAACGACCTTTCCCGTGGCTGTGATGCCAGCGACATCGTGGACGCCATTGCCCTGACGGCACTCCAGGCGGCGCAGACCCCGGCTGCCGAATAGCCTTTGCAGGCGGCGATTGACCCCAAAAATATGAGACAGGGTTTGACATTGCCTTCACCCTGATGATAGAAGGCTGGCACTTCCGGCTGAGCTTTTCGAGCGTTTTGCGTACTCCGCCCTGATCTGTTCTCGCAGGTTGATGCGTTCGGAGGCTCACCACCATTCAAGTTGGGACTTTTCAGGAGATGCCATGACGTCATGCCTTGGTCTTTGGCGCGTATCCGCATTCTGTGCGTTGACGCTATGCGGAACGGTCGTCGCGGTTGCGCAGTCGCCAGCGCCTCTGGTGTCCACTCCAACAACGTCGGGGCGCGCCCTCATTGCGGCTGCGGAGCGTCATTTCAAACGCGGTGAAGAAGCCTTCCGCAACGGTCAGTTTGAAGACGCCAGGCAGTGTTTTGCGCAGGCCAGGGCCGTTCTTGAACAGGCTCCAGCCGAGTTGCGCGCCGGACAGGATGTGCAGGCTTACGCTTTTGAACTCCAGGGACGCATTGAACTGCTGCACACCGGTTTGCGACAGGCGGCGCTGGCAGCCGGTCAGGGGACTTACCGCGACGAACTGGCGGCCCTGGACATCAGCCGCATCAGCGCCCGTCCGATGGGTGAGCTGGATATGTCGAACTTCGACTTCAAGTTCACGGTGACGGCGCAGGTGTATCAGTTTATGAACTTCTACACGACTGGGCGGGGGCGCATCACGATGGAGCGTGGGTTGATCCGCTCCGGGCGCTACCGCGAGATGGCCGAGCGCATCTTTGCCGAAGAAGGTGTTCCGAAAGACCTCATCTGGCTGGCTCAGGTCGAGTCTGTGTGGCAACCACGGGCATTGTCCTTTGCCAAGGCGCGGGGTATCTGGCAGTTCATTCCGGGAACTGGCGCACGCTTTGGGCTGCGGCAGGATGCCTACATGGATGAGCGCGTGGCGCCGGAAGCTTCCACCCGCGCGGCCGCCCGCTATCTGAAATTTTTGTACGACTACTTTGCCGGTGACTGGCTGCTGGCTATGGCGGCCTATAACTGCGGTGAGCACAATGTCGAGCGCGCCATCGAGCGGTGTGGCTATGCCGACTTCTGGGAACTGCACCAGCGCGGACTTCTGCCGCGTGAAACACAGAACTATGTTCCGGCGATTCTGGCCGTTATTGCCATTGCCAAAAATCACAAGCAATACGGCTTTGATGTAACGCCGGAGCCACCAATGCGGTACGACACCTTTCAGCTCGATACGCCAACCTCGCTGGTTGTGGCGGCCGACCTGCTCCAAGTCCCAGTCAGCGAGTTGACATCCCTCAACCCCGAACTGCACCGGGCGCTGGCACCAGCGGGTTTCAACCTCAAGCTTCCAGTGGGCACCCGTGAGCGTTTTGCCGTGGCCTATGCGGCGCTGACGCCCCAGGACCGCTTGGGCGCGGCAGCGGCACCTACCCTGGCGGAAAGCCGGCCGGCAGCCGCCCCGCGTTATACCACGCGCAATGCACGTACGACGGGACGCCGGTACCGGACCCGTTACTGATGGCGTTCCACGGTTGACCCTGACCGGGCACGCCGTCTGGATGACTTCCCGCCTGCCGTCCGTGGCATTGTGGCTGCCACGGACGGCAGATTGGCTTGGCCGCGCCTATGCATCATCCGTCCTCGCCTGCTGAGCGGCTGCTGGTTGCACTGGACACGTCCGACCGCGCTGCGGCCGAGCAGCTCATGCAGGAGGTCGCCCCCTATGTCGGAGGCTTCAAGATTGGCAAGACGCTGTTTACGGCGGCCGGTCCACCGGTCGTGGCAGCGGCGCTGGCGACCGGCGCACGTGTCTTTCTGGACCTGAAGTTTCATGACATTCCCCACACGGTGGCCGGCGCGGTGGCGGCGGTGATGCAGCTCGGCGTACACCTGTGCACCGTCCACACGCTGGGCGGACGGGCGATGCTGCAAGCGGCTGTCGAGCCACTGGCTGCGCTACCGCCGGGCCGCCAGCGGCCGACCATTCTGGGCGTGACCCTGCTGACGAGCGCCGATCAGGCGACACTTGATGAGATTGGGCTGGCTGGAACACCGGAGGAGGTTGTTCTCCGTCTGGCGCGTCTGGCCGTGGACTGCGGGCTGGGGGGCGTGGTGTGTTCGCCCCAGGAAGTCGCGGCAGTGCGGCGTCTCGTGCCCAAGGATTTCGCCATTGTGACGCCGGGCATCCGTCTGCCGGATGCCATCCCGGACGACCAGCGGCGGGTGTTGACGCCGCGCGCGGCGTTGGCGGCCGGGGCTACCTACCTTGTGGTGGGGCGTCCGATCACGGCGGCTGCTAACCCGGCCGCCGCTGCGCAGCGCATCGTAGAAGACCTGGCTACACTCTGAAATACTGCCCGGTAACGGTGGAGCAGCGGGCCGGAATGGCCGGCTTTTTTCATTCGGGCCGCTTTTCTTCTCACACCCTGGAAGACAATTGACTATGTTGGAAGCAGGTTGCCTGACTGCTTTTCATCCGAGGTTCCTGCCATGCCACTGCTGCCCATGATGTTTGGTTGGATTGTGTTCCTTCAGGACGCACCAGGTTTCAATCAGTTGCCTTTGCCCATGCGCATCACCTTTACGGTTGTTGCCATCGGCACGATGTATGCCATCTGGGTGTTTGTCTTTCGGGATTTGGTCCGTCAGGCGACCCGGATTGAAGCCCGCGATATGGAGCGGTTGGAACGTCTGGCGCAAACTCACCAGCTTGGCGCGGTCATGGAACGACCGGTAGTTCTGGATCGCTTGAACATCGCGGATACGGACGAATCTGAACGGGCCTACAGTGCCATCCAATTGCACGAACATGGATTTGTTCTGGTCAGCCTGCATCACCAGGGCTGGCAGTCGGAATTGGCTGTGCGCTACACCGATCTGGAAGCGGTACAAAGCTACTCCGAACGGCAATTGACAGGCATTCGGGCGGCGATTCTGGGCCCGTTGGCCTATCTCGTTCAGAAAAAGCGGTATTACCTTGGTATGCTCGTACGCAATCAGGATGGTACGGTCCAAACAGTATTGCTTCAAGGGAAACGAAACGTAACCGAAAAGCTCGGTGCCGCGATTGATTCGGCGCGATGTGCTGCAAAATCATCCTCATTTACCCCGGAAACAACGTTGTCGGCGGCTGGTTAGGGGCAATTCAGAGAAAAGTATTTCCCTTTTTTGAGTTATTTCGTCTATAAACGGGATGACACTTTCAAGTCACTTCTGGTACTTGAAAGCATTTCCGAAACAGCTCGAAAAAAGGGGAAACGTAAAAGCTATGGCAAACACAAAGCAAAACTCAGCACAGGGCGAAGCCAAGAAGCGTCGTGGCAGGGTAGCGCAAAGTATCACGGTACCGGTCAGTCGTCAGACAATGGCCGTCCTTGAAACTTATGTCATGCTCGGCCAGGCGACCTCGGCCAGTGCTGTTGCCGGGAAACTTCTGGCGCGTGCGGCGGAAGATTTACGGGAAAATCTGGCACGTCAATTGAGCAGCAATCTCGGACGTGAGCAAAAGGGTGAAGCCAAAGAGTGAAACCCGCCCTGAATCATCTCCCGTCCTGTTGGGGAGCCTGACTCGAAACGGTGTGGTTCCTCCAGCCCAGCCCTGACAGCCGGAGCAAAAATGGCAGGAGCGCCCGGTCAGGCATCCTGCCATCTGCGGCTCATCCTGCTGCTTGGCGTGTTTCCTGGCGGCACGGCTGCTTTTTCCCCTCCCAAAACACGCTTGATTTCCCGGACAGTATCCGGCCTTACTGTTTCTGACCGGCAGGTTCTTTCCCCCAGGGACGCTGCCTGAAAAGAGACGCTGCCTGAAACAGGTTGCCCGCTGGCGCTTTGAAGCTGGGACGTGCTGCCTTCCTGCCTTTTTCGCCAAGGCAGGAGCATGGAAAATACACCAGTGTCGTTTTCGGTACGAACAACCCCTGTGCGTCGGCGCATAATCAGGAGGCATGAGCGGGACCTCCCTGGCTATCCGGTTACGTCCTCATCCGATAGCCAGCTTCACACTGACCTTACGGCTAGGAACTCACTGTATGTTCGAGCGATATACCGAAAAGGCCCGACGGGTTGTCTTCTTTGCCCGGTATGAAGCCGGGCAGTTTGGCGCGCCGGCCATTGATGCCGAGCACCTGTTGCTGGGCTTGCTGCGCGAAGACAAGGCGCTGGCTAACCGCTTCTTTCTCAAAGCGCACCTGACGCTGGACGGAGTGCGCCGTGACATCGAAGCGCGCACGGTGCGGCGGGAACGGACGACGGTCGCCATGGATTTGCCCCTGTCGCCGGAAGCCAAGCGGATTCTTGTCCATGCGGCGGAAGAGGCCGAGCGGATGAACCTGCGTGCCATTGGCACCGAGCACCTGTTGCTGGCGCTGCTGCGTGAAGAAAACACCCTGGCGGCGCGTATCCTGTACGAGCATGGCTTGCGGCCGCAGGCCATCCGGGAAGAAATCCTGCGAACCCTCTCCCCCGCACCTGCGACGACGCCCACCAGCGGCAATAAGAAGGAATCTTCCGGGATTGCTGAATACAGCCGTGATTTGACTGACCTGGCAGCGCGGCGGATGCTTGACCCCCTCATCGGACGGCAGAGCGAAATCGAACGGGTGATTCAGATTCTCTGTCGGCGCAACAAGAATAACCCGTTGCTCATTGGGGAACCGGGCGTTGGCAAGACCGCTATTGTCGAAGGGCTGGCCGAACGGATCGTCAACGGGGATGTTCCGCGTTTTCTGGCCGACAAGCGCATCGTCGCCCTTGACCTGAGTCTGGTTGTGGCCGGAACGAAGTACCGCGGGCAGTTTGAAGAACGCCTCAAAAACATCATGCGGGAACTGGCTGAGTCCAAGAACATCATTGTCTTCATAGACGAAATCCATACGCTTGTCGGTGCCGGTTCGGCCGAAGGCTCCCTCGACGCGGCCAACATCATGAAGCCAGCGCTCTCGCGCGGGGAAATTCAGTGCATTGGCGCGACGACACCGGCCGATTTCCGCCGGAGCATTGAAAAAGACCGTTCACTCGAACGCCGCTTCCAGTCGGTGCCGGTCGTGCCGCCCACTGAGGAAGAGGCCCTGTCGATCCTCATGGGGTTGAAGGAAAAGTATGAAGACTTCCACGGTGTGATCTACACCGCTGAAGCCCTGTCTGCCGCGGTTCACCAGTCAAACCGCTACATTGTGGATCGCTTTTTGCCCGACAAAGCCATTGACGTGATTGATGAGGCCGGCACCCAGGTCAAACTGCGGGCAGCGCAGCAGAGTGCCCCAGCGCCAGTGACAACTCCAGCGCCCCGCCGCACGAGTTACTTCACCAGCTTTGGCAGCGAAGTGCCACCGTCCCTGGAGACCCTGCCCCCGCCGCTGTCCACTCCCGTGGTGACACGCGCCGACATTGAGGAAGTCATTTCCCGCTGGACGGGTATTCCCGTGTCGGCGCTCAAGGAAGATGAAGTCCAGAAGCTGTTGCGTCTGGAAGATGAACTCCACCGGCGGGTCATCAGCCAGGACCGTGCGATTTCGGCGCTGGCCCGGGCCATCCGCCGTTCCCGCGCCGGTGTCCGCAGCCCGAAACGGCCTGTCGGAAGCTTTCTCTTCCTCGGTCCGACCGGGGTTGGGAAAACCGAATCGGCCCGCACCCTGGCCGAACTGCTCTTTGGCAGTGAGCGGGCACTCATTCGGTTCGACATGTCGGAATACATGGAAAAACACTCGGTCGCCAAACTCATCGGCTCACCGCCTGGCTATGTGGGCCACGAGGAAGGCGGGCAGTTGACCGAGCAGGTCCGGCGGCATCCCTACTCCGTGCTGCTGTTTGACGAAATCGAAAAAGCCCATCCCGACCTGTTCAATCTCCTGTTGCAGGTTCTGGAAGACGGACAACTCACGGACAGCCTGGGCACGACGGTCAACTTCAAGAACTGCATCATCATTCTGACCTCAAACATCGGCGCCCGCCACATCCAGAAACGGGGACGGCTCGGTTTTCATCCCGGCAGTGTCCCGGACGATGAAGCCGCCGTGATGAATGCCGTCCGGCAGACCTTCAGCCCGGAGTTCATCAACCGGCTGGACGACATCATCATCTTTGAGCCGCTTGTCGAAGCCGATCTGGAAGCCATTGTGGCCCTGTTGCTGGCCCATCTCAACGAGACGTTGAGTTTCCGGGGGCTGTCCCTGTCGGCCACGCCGGAAGTGCTGGCCTGGATCGTGCAGCAGACAGCGCATGAGCGCCAGTATGGCGCGCGTCCTCTCCGGCGTGCCATCCAGCGGTTCATTGAGGACCCGCTGTCGGACGCCGTCATCCGTGGCGACTTCAAGGATGCCACGCACATCGAGGTGTTCATCGAAAACGGTCAGATTCAGTTCCGCGCCCTGACGCCGGAACCAACTGAAGCCCTGGCAACTTCCTAGTTCCCCGTTTCCAGTTCCGGACCTTGCTTCTGACGGCGTTGCGTCCACGTGGCGCGACGCCGTTGCTGTTTCTTGACCGGACGGCATCCGGGAACTAGACTGCCTGATATTATGTGCGCTTTCGCACACTTTTCTTCGAGGACATCGTTACATGGCGTTTCACATCACTGCGGATGGGAAGAAGCTCGTCACGCTGATCCCTGGTGACGGGATTGGGCCGGAATGTGTTGAGGCAACCCGGCGTATCATTGAGGCGTCCGGCGCGGCTGTGGCCTGGGAGGAGCGGGCGGCCGGGGCAAGTGTCTTTCGGCAGGGCGTGCCCTCCGGCGTTTTGCCCGAAACCATTGAATCCATCACCAAAACGCGCGTCGTTCTGAAAGGGCCGCTCGAAACACCGGTTGGCTTCGGTGAAAAGAGCGCCAACGTGACGCTGCGCAAGCTGTTTGAGACCTACGGCAACATCCGTCCGGTACGCGAGATGCCCGGCGTGCCGACCCCCTTCACCGGGCGGCGGCTGGATTTGGTGGTCGTGCGTGAAAACGTGGAAGACCTGTATGCCGGGATTGAACACATGCAGACGCCCGGCGTCGCCCAGTGTCTGAAGCTCATTTCCCGCAAGGGATGCGAGAAAATCGTACGTCTGGCCTTCGAGTTTGCCCGCTCCGAGGGACGCACGAAAGTCCACTGTGCGACGAAATCCAACATTATGAAGCAGACCGAAGGGATGCTCAAACGTACCTTCGAGGCCATTGCGCCGGAGTATCCCGACATCGAGGCCAACCACATCATCATTGACAACTGCGCTCACCAGCTTGTGAAGCGCCCAGAGCAGTTCGATGTCATCGTCACCACGAACATGAACGGCGACATCATCAGTGACCTGACTTCCGGTTTGATTGGTGGGTTGGGCTTTGCGCCCTCCGCCAACATCGGAAGTGAAGTCGCCATCTTTGAGGCCGTCCATGGTTCAGCGCCCAAGTATGCCGGGAAGGATGTCATCAATCCGACGGCGGTGCTGATGTCCGGGGTGATGATGCTGCGGCATCTGGGCGAGTTCGAGGCAGCGGCCAAGATCGAAAACGCCCTGCTCGTCACCCTTGAACAGGGCATTCTGACCCGGGATGTTGTGGGCGATGCCAAAGCCGTCGGCACGCGGGCCTTTACGGACGCCATTATCGGCAATCTGGGCAGGCAGTCGGAAAACTGGCGGGTGCGTGAATACAAGCCGATGGTGCTGCCTGATTTCCCGAAGGCCCCGGATATGGTCAAGGCTGAAGTGCGGCGGACGGTTGGCGCGGACATTTTCGTGGAGACGGGCCAGTTGCCGGAACAACTCGGGCCGGCACTTGAAGCCCTTGCCGAAGGCAGCGCCCTCAAGCTCAAGATGATTTCCAACCGTGGAACAAAGGTCTATCCCTCGGTGGGAGCGATGACGGATTGCGTTGACCATTACCGCTGCCGCTTCATAGCACGGGATGCCGCCAGCGACCTGACCGACGCCCAGATTCTCGATCTGGTGCAGCGCATCGGCAGCCAGTATCGCTGGATGCACATCGAGAAGCTGCCGGAGTTTGACGGTGAAGCCGGTTATACCAAGGCGCAGGGTGAAGATTAGCCATACAGTCCGGGCATGTTGACAACACCTGCACACCGGCGTGGTTTCACGCCGGTGCTTTTTGTTTGAAGGCTGGTGATGTTTCTTTTCACGCCGCCGACAGCAGAGCAGTTGAAAACCTTTCTGGAAAGCCAGGCCCGGCAGCCTCTGACCTACACGGCCGAAGGGGCCACACGCCTGGCGGCCGCCCTGCCGGACGGCTACACGGTTGACCATACGCGCGTTGTGCTTGGCTCTGGTGAAGCCGTCTTCCGGCGGGCCTGCGCCGCCCTGCGCCGGTGGGAGATGTTCAACCTGGGTTGGCTCACCTGTCACCCCTGCGATACACCGATTGAAGTCGGGCAGGTGATGGCGATTGTGCCGTGGCACTTCGGGTTCTGGTCGCTCAATGCCTGCCGGATTGTCTATGTCATTGCCGAGGAACGCCGGTTTGGATTTGGCTACGGAACGCTGCCGGCGCATGTCGAGTCCGGGGAAGAGCGGTTTCTCATCGAGTGGGAGGCTTCCACAGACGCCGTGGCGTATGACATTCTGGCTTTTTCACGTCCGGCGCATCCGCTCACCCAACTGGCGTATCCGGTGGCACGGCTGTTCCAATGGCGCTTCGCTGCCGATTCCGGCCGCGCCATGCGCCGGGCTGTGGCAGCCGGGGAAGGCACACCGGAAAAGTGACGGAGGCGTTTGTGGGCCAAGACCACAGGTGGGATGCCTGGTGATGAAGCAACCAATGCGCGTGATGTTGGGGATGGTGAGTCTGGCGCTGGCCGGGGTCGTACTGGCCGCGCCGTCCGTACAGGGGCCGTCGGGCCCCATCCGTTTTGCTGAAGGACGTTATGAACTGGGCCGGCGCACCCGCGCCCTTGAACGCGCCTGGATGCAGTGCCGCGACCCGGAGCGGCGTGCGGCGGCGATTCCACGGGTTCAGGCCGCCGTGCTGGGCTTTTTTTCGGGCAATACCGGCGCCGTTGCCCAGGTGCTCGATGAAACGGCGGCGGCGTTGGGCAACCAGCCGCTGGAGGCGGCCGACCGCTGGGCCATGTCCTTGTCCGTCACGCCGGCGCGGGCGTTGCTCGACCTGCGGGAAACAGCCTGTGAAGTCGTTATCAACACGCTCTACGAGGTCACTGCGCCGCGTCCCGAACTGGTGCTGCAACTCCGGGTTGGCCGGCAGACGACCAACGTCCGGCTCTCACCTCAAGCTGCTTTGCCGCACCGGGTGCGTGTGGCCTGTGAACCGGCACGGCAGGAAGCGGATACAAGCCTCGACATCGTAGTGGGGACGCCGGACGCACCAGCACGCCGGAGCTGGCGTGTTGGACTCAGCCGGGCGCGCGATCTCGACCGGCGGCTGGCCGCCTTGCAGACCGCCACGGCCGAGTTGACGAAAACACCCCCGCCTGACGCGCTGGATGTGGACATGGCCACGCTCTCCAGCCGGCTGGCGATGCTCAAGTCCATGCGCGAAAGCGCCCCGGCCGAGACCGATGTGCCCGGCGTCCGGCTGTTGCAGGATACCGAAGCCATGGCGCAGCAGCTTCGCGCCAAACCGGCGGCCTCGACCCTCGCTGGGCGACAGGGCGAGCTGTTCCTGAGCGTTCCGACGGCCAAGGGACCCCTTCCGGTACGCGCCCTGGCAGTGCCGGAAGCGCCCGTCGTGGTCGTGGCCTTTCACGGAGCGGGCGGCAGCGAAAACATGTTTTTTGACAGCTACGGCGACGGCGAAATCGTCCGCCTGTGCCGCGCGCGGCGCTGGGCGCTGATTTGCCCACGGGTGACGAGTCCGCTGGATGACTACAGTCCGGTCATCGAGCGGCTGCCGGCACTGGTGGCCCCCAGGGCGACGCGCCTGTTCATTGTCGGCCACTCGCTCGGCGCGGCAACGACGTTGGCGGTGGCCGCCAGGTACGCCGACCGCCTGGCCGGTATTGCACCCATTTCCGGCCGTGCCCTTGGCAGCCTGTCCGCCCTCAAAGCCGTGCCGGCCTTTGTTTCTGCCGGGACAAAGGACTTCTCACGTCCGGGTTCGGAGCAGCTTGCCGAACGTCTCCGGGCGCAGGGAACACCCACAACGTTCAAGCTCTACGAAGCCGAACACCTGCTCGTCGTGCCCGACGCGCTGCCGGATATTTTTGCCTGGATGGATGCGCTGGTGCGCGGTCAGAACCGAAGCTGACTCCGGGCGAAGGCGGCTTCGGCTCAGGCCGTTGCGGACGGCAGTCCGAAGTCTTCAGCCACAGCCGCGGCCGCCAGCTTGCCCGACAGCAGGACCAGCGGAATCCCGCCGCCGGGATGCGTTCCGCCACCGGCAAAGTAGAGTCCCCGGACTTCCTGTGCCCGAATCGGCGGACGCCAGAAGGCATTGCGCAGGCTGTTGGAGGACAGCCCGTAAATGGCGCCGCGATGGGCGTTGAACCAGCCGGCAAACCGCTTGGGTGTGAGCCTTTCTTCGACCACGATGCTTTCCGAAAGCCCGGTCAGTCCCAGAGCTTCCAGCCGCGCCACAATGTGGTGCCGGTATTCGGAGGCAATGTCGTCCCAGTCATAAGCTTCACAGACGGCCGGGGCATTGACCATGACGAACAGGTTTTCGCCTCCGGGCGGGGCCTGGGTTGGGTCCGTACGGCTTGTGGCGCAGACGTAAATCGTCGGGTCCCGGGGCGGCGTCAGGGTGTCGAAAATTTCGCTGAACTCCCTGGGATAGTCGCCCGAAAAGAAGATGTTGTGGTGGGCCAGCGTGTCAAAACGGCGGCGCGTACCGAGCAGCAGGATGAAGCCCGAACAGGATGGTTCGATGCGCGCCAGCCGCCGGTCATCGTAGGTGCGCCGCCGCAGTCCGGGAAGCAGTCTGGCGTAGGTGTAGAGCGAGTCGGCATTCGATACTACGACCTCGGCCGCCAGCAAGGTGTTGTCTTCAAGGCGTACCCCCTGGACGCGCCCGCCTTCCACGACGATTTCGGCCACGGGGGCATTCGTCTGGATGGTGACGCCCCGCGCCGCCGCCACCTGAAGCAGGGCTTCAGCAATGCGGTACAGCCCGCCGGCGACGTACCACGCACCGAAGGCAAACTCAACGTAGGGAATCAGGCAAAACGTCGCCTGCGCCCGGTAGGGCGAGGAGCCGTTGTAGGTGGCATAACGGTTGAACAACTGCCGCAGGTAGGGGCTGGAAAAGAATTCCGTCGTGCGGTCGGCAACGGTTTTGAGCGTGGCCAGGCGTGGCAGTTGCCGCAGAAGCTGGCGGTCAAGGCGTTGCCAGAGCTGGCGCCAGTTCCGAAAGTCACTGAACAGAAACACCGGTGCCGTGGCCGTGTAGAGGTCAGCGCCGTAGCTCAGGAAGCGAAAAAAAGCGGCTTCATCTTCCGGGGCGATGCGGCGCAGCGCCGCGACCGTTTTGGAGAGATCGGCCGAAAGATCGAGCTGTGCCCCATCGGGCCAGCGGTAGCGGCAAATCGGGTCAAGTGGCTGAAGCGTGAGGTAATCGTCAAGACATGCGCCAGCGACGGCAAAGGTGTCGCGGAGGATGTCCGGCATCGTGACGAGTGAGGGGCCCGTATCGAACGTGTAGCCATCCGCCACGATGCGGTTGAGCTTGCCGCCCACCGTCGGATTTTTTTCCAGGAGTGTCACCTGAAAGCCGTTGGCGGCAAGGTGCAGCGCTGCTGACAGGCCACCGAGTCCGGCGCCGACGATGATGACACGCTTGGCCTTCATGAAGGCTGCTCCACGGATGCGGCTTCAGTCCTGACTACGGCTGTCTGTGGTGCACTGTGTCCACAACGTGGACGGTCGTGTGCCTTTCCGACATGATGGGTTCAATCTGCACCAAGGACATGGGCGGCATGCGTACCAGAGCGTGGGCGGCATGGTCGGCCATGTGTTCGCGGATGTAGTCGAGCAAAGCCATCATATTCTGGTGCATTTCCTGCATCCGGTCGCGCATCCCCAGAATGACCTGAACGCCAGCCAGATTGACGCCCATCTCGCGGGTGAGATTGAGAATGCACTTGAGGCGTTCGAGGTCGGCATCGGTGTAATAACGGGTGTTGCGCGCCGAGCGCGAGGGGACAAGCAGGCCTTCCCGCTCGTACATGCGGAGCGTCTGTTCATGGATGCCAAAGGTTTCAGCGACGACGCCAATCGAGTATCGGCGTGTTTTGGTCTGCTTCCGGCCGCGTGTCGTCATGGCTTTGTCCTGCACAGGTGACGTCACTCGACGCCGAGTGACTTGCGTGGGTTTTCCGGGTTCAGGCGCTCGTACTGGCGCAACAGTTCCTTGGTTTCTTCGCTGATGACTGACGGCAAGACGATTTTGACTTCCACAAACTGGTCGCCGCGCTGTCCGGGGCTGCGCAGCACCGGGAAGCCCTTTTCGCGGAGGCGGAACTTCTGCCCGGATTGTGTTCCGGGTGGAATGCGCAACTGCGCCTTGCCCCCGACCGTCGGAACTTCGATTCTGGCGCCCAGCGCCGCTTCCGGCACGGTAATCGGCACGGTGCAGTAAATGTTGTCGCCCTTGCGCGTGAAAAAGGGATGTGACCCGACGTTGGTCACCAGGTAGAGGTCGCCGGGCGGCCCACCATTGACGCCGGGATAGCCTTTGCCGGCAATACGCACCTTGGAGCCGTTGTCCACACCGGCCGGAATACGGGCTGTGATGGTTTCAGCCGGTCGCCCGGCCATCGGCGGCAATGTGACCTTGACCGTGGCGCCCTCCATGGCCTGCTCGAAGGTAATGGAGACCGGCTGTTCGATGTCACGTCCGGCCTGCGGGAAGGGACTCCGGCCGGTGGCACGGCCGCCACCAAACATCTCGGCGAAAATGTCCCGGAATGAGGTGCCGCCAGCAGCACCGCCAAAGTCAAACGTCGAAAAGTCAAAGGGGATGCCGCTTCCGGTGGCTCCGCGTTTGGCGGCTTCGGCATGGGCTTCGGTGTACACGCCGAAGCGATCATACACCTTGCGCTTTTCTTCGTCGCCGAGCACGTCGAATGCTTCGGAAATGCTTTTGAACTTCTCCTCGGCGGCCTTGTCCCCCGGATTGACATCCGGGTGATACTTGCGCGCCAGCCGACGGTAAGCCTTCTTGATTTCTTCAGCCGAGGCCGTTCTGGGAACGCCGAGCGTCGCGTAATAGTCCTGCTTCGCCATGGTCGCCTCCGTGACCACATGTGAAGAACCGGGCCGTTACGCCGGAGCCATCACGTCCCCTATGCCCGTTCTGGCACAAGGAGATAGCCCCGGCGTGCAGGTCCCTAGCGTTTGTCATCCACGTCCACGTATTCCGCGTCAATCACGTTGTCATCGCCCTTGCCGGATTCCGTCCCGCTGGTGCCAGCACCGGCCGCACGGCTACCGGCCACATCCTTGTACATAGCTTCCGAAACCTTGTACGTCGCTTTGGTCAGGCGGTCGTACAGGCTGTTGAGTTCGGAAAGCGATGCAGTTTCGAGCTTCGATTTGGCCTCGGACAGAACCCCCTCGATTTCGGAGAGCGTCGCCGCTGCGATCTTCTCGCGGTTTTCGGCAATAAGCTTCTCGGTGGAGTAGATCAGGGAGTCGAGCTTGTTCTTGGCTTCAATGCGTTCACGCAGCTCGCGGTCCTTGGCGGCGTTGGCTTCGGCTTCGCGCACCATGCGGTCAATGTCTTCCTTGCTCAGACCCGAACCGGAGGTGACGGTAATCTTCTGTTCGCGGCCCGTCCCAAGGTCTTTGGCTGTGACGTTGACGATGCCGTTGGCGTCAATGTCGAAGGTGACTTCGATCTGCGGCACGCCACGCGGCGCCGGTGGGATGTCCACGAGACGGAACATGCCGAGCGTCCGGTTGTCGCGCGCCATGGGACGCTCACCCTGGAGAACGTGGATTTCGACCGAGGTCTGGTTGTCGCTGGCCGTGGAGAAGATTTCGCTCTTGCGCGTCGGGATCGTCGTGTTGCGCGGAATCATGACGGTGTTGACGCCGCCAAGCGTTTCGATCCCCAGGCTGAGCGGTGTGACATCGAGCAGGAGCAGGTCCTTGACATCACCGGCCAGCACCCCGGCCTGGACTGCCGCCCCGATGGCCACGACCTCATCCGGGTTGACCGAACGGTTCGGCTCCTTGCCGAAGAACTCCTTGACCATCTGCTGCACTTTGGGAATGCGCGTCGAACCGCCGACCAGAATCACCTCGTCAATTTGGGAGGGCTTCAGACCGGCGTCTTCGAGCGCCTTGCGGCAGGGTTCAAGCGTCTTCTGGAGAATATGGTCAACGAGTTGCTCGAACTTCGCCCGCGTCAGCTTCATCACCAGGTGCTTGGGCCCGGAGGCGTCCGCCGTGATGAAGGGCAGGTTGATTTCGGTCTCCATCGCCGACGACAGCTCAATCTTGGCCTTTTCGGCGGCTTCCTTCAGCCGCTGGAGCGCCATCTTGTCGGTCGTCAAATCAATGCCCTGGTCTTTCTTGAACTCGCTGACGATCCAGTTGATCAGGCATTCGTCCACGTCGTCGCCGCCCAAGTGCGTGTCACCGTTCGTGGACTTGACTTCGACTACGCCTTCGCCGACTTCGAGAATGGAGATGTCGAACGTGCCGCCGCCGAAGTCAAAGACGGCAATGGTTTCGTCTTTCTTCTTGTCCAGCCCGTAGGCCAGCGCCGCTGCCGTCGGCTCGTTAACGATGCGTTTGACTTCAAGACCGGCAATCTTGCCGGCATCCTTGGTGGCCTGACGCTGAGCATCGTTGAAGTACGCCGGGACGGTAATCACCGCCTCGGTGACGGGCTGCCCCAGGTAGTCTTCCGCCGCCGTTTTGAGCTTCTGCAACACCATGGCGGAAATCTCCGGCGGCGCCCACTCCTTCCCGCCGCCGACCAGGCGCACATCGCCGTTCGGGCCTTCAATGACCTTGTACGGCACCTGCTTGATTTCGCCCTTGACCTCGTTGAAACGCCGGCCGATGAAGCGTTTGACGGAGTAAAACGTGTTTTCGGGATTGGTGACCGCCTGACGTTTGGCGACCTGTCCCACCAGGCGGCTTCCGTCTTTGGTAAAGGCCACCACAGAAGGTGTCGTCCGTGACCCTTCAGAGTTTGTGATAACGACCGGCTCGCCGCCTTCCATCACGGCGACCACTGAGTTGGTCGTTCCCAAGTCGATGCCTATGATTTTGCCCATGGCTTTCCTGTTGCACTCCACACAATCGTTGAAATCAGGCTCACCAAACGCCGCTGGAGGGCGCTGTGACGCTCACCGGCCGGCGTTGGACGTGTCCTGTACAGAACTATAAGATTTGAGTGTGGTGTTGTCAACTTTTTCTTATTTCAGGATTGTGGATGCCGGCGGTTGGCTCTTCTTGGTGCGCAGCACCACCTGCTCACTGGCTGCCACCAGGAACAGCCGCCGGGCCGTGGTGCTGTTCACGCCTTGCGGACGGTAGCGCAGGCGAAACCAGCGCCGCCGTACTTCATCGGTCAGCACCGCCGCTGCCTGGGTTTCGTCCAGCTTGAAGCTGCGCCCGCCCGTCTCCTCGGTCAGCCGCCGGAGGGCTTCGGCCGGCTTGGGGCCGAGCCGTTTGGCGCGGGGCGCACCGTACGTCCGGTCTGGTGCCTGGAGGGCATACACCACCACGTCTGCCGACTGGAGCGCTGCCAGCGCCGCGTCAAATGAGGTTTGGGAGCTTTCGTCGTAGCCGTCTGACAGCAGGACAATGACGCGCTTGCTGACGGTCGTCGCCGGGCGGAAGACATCTTCGGTTACAGCCAGAAGCGCATCGTAAAGGTGTGGTACGGAGCTTTTGCGGAAGAGCTTGGCCCCGGCAACGAGCTGCGCTGCGTCGTCCGTCAGATCGCACAGGATTTCCGGCGCTTTGGCGTAGCCGACAAGCATCAGCCGGTCGCCGGTAAAGAGTTCCCGGATGAGCGAACGTGCCTTCTGCTCCATATCGCCGACTTCGACCTGAAACGTGGCCGAGTTATCGGCCAGAAAGACGATTGTGGCCGCCGATGGATCCGGCTCGATGCTTTCGATGACCTGCTCCACCCCGGCGTCATACAGGGTCAGATCGGTTGTTGTCAGGCGGGTCGGCGGGGCTTCCGGTGTGGGCACCTGGGCGATGACTGTGAGCGAGAGGTACGGTACTGGGCTGTCTCCAACCCGCCCGGATTGCCCCCAGACAGGCTGGCAGGCATCCCGGCCCAGCCCCAGTCCGCACAGCAACCCCAGGCCAGCCCGCAGCAGGAATGCGCGCCGGGGCAGCCTTTCCGGCCGGATGCCGGAGCATAGCGTCAGGCGGTTTGACAGTCTCACAGGCAGGGATTCCAAGGTCGGTGTGGACTTTCGGGATTGATGTGGCCGGCCCGGCCGTTTGCTATGCTGGGTATCCGATGTCGGCACGTGCCGCGTCGGATGTCCCCAACTCCTTTTGGCGTAGGCAATACTAGCACCATGGTACACACATCAGACGCGACAGACGGGCGCTTGTGGATTGGGATAGAGTGCGCGGCCACGTTTCTCCGGGGCATTGTCTGTGAAGCGAGCGGGGAAGTCATCACGCAGCGTCAGCGACCGCTGACCGGGCATGCGCCAGCGGAAGCTGTGGCTGCCGTGCGTGCCCTTGTCGCCGAACTGGCGGCGACTGAGTCCGATCCGGCGTTGTTTGGCGGTGTCGGACTGGCGTTGCCGGGCAATCTCAACCGGGCGACCGACCGGTGCGAATCGAACACGCTCTGGTCGTCCGTGGTCCTGGATGAGCTTCGGCCGTGCGGTGCCCTGGGAACGGCCCGTCTGGTCTCGCGGGCGACAGCCGCTCTGCTCGGCGAATACCGGTGCGGCGTGGCCCAGGGCTGCCAGACAGTGGTCTATGTTGAAGTCGGACCGGAACTTTCGGCGGCCATGCTCCACGCCGGGCAGCTCTGGACAGGAGCAACGGGGATTGCCGGTGCCATTGGTTACGATTCGGTGGACGTGGACGGCGACCTCACCCTGCAGGAACGGGTCGGCAGCGAAGGGCTGATTCGGCGGGCCAAAGAGCGGATGTACCGTGATCGTACTTCTTCGCTCTCCCGGCGCGGCATCCCACGGGACCGGGAAATTGGCCTTGAGGACCTGCTCACCATGGCACGCTTGGGGGATGAGCTGGCACAGGTCATCATTGCCCGCGCCGGAGTTCACCTGGGCATAGCGGCAGCACGCCTTATCAACCTGCTCAATCCTGAGCTGCTCATCATTGGGGGCGACCTGGTTTCCGCTGGCGAGGTTCTGCTGGCTCCAATCCGTGCGGAAGTCGAGCGCCGGACAGCACCTTCGGCGCTGGCCGTGTGTCGTTTGCTGCCGGCCACGGTGGGCGCGGCGGTGGGGGCTGCCCAAGCCGCCCGTCAGGAGGCGTTGTCCACGGCAGCCTAGTGGTCACCTGGTTGTGACTGGCGGGCGGGTCCGTTGTCCGGTGTGAGAACATAGTCCGCCAGCCGTCTGCCAAAGGCGCGGGGTGGTATCGGGCCGCTGCAGTTGAACACCAGTCCGTCAAGGTTCAGTGCCTGGAGTTGTCCGAAAAGTTGCCTGCCGTTGACCCGTACCGGAATTGGCTCAAAGTCGGCCGTAGCGAGCACCTGGTCAAAGAACGCCGCCAGGGTGTCCTCGGCGGTGAAGACGGCGGCAAGCAGACGGCCGTCGGCGTCAGGGGCCAGCACCAACTGGGCGGTGTCGGGGCCGGTTCGCTTCAGGACAATCACATAAGCATCATAGTCGCGCAGCAACCCGATGGGGGTCTCTCCCGTGTCAATCGTTTCCAGGGCGCTTTCGAGTTCCACAATCCGGGCCCACTGGCGCAGGAGCGGGAGATGCTGCTGCTGGTAGTGAACGCCTTCAGGCAAGCCGGGATTGATTTCGACACCGGCCAGGGTGTCCTCAAGAGCGCCAAAGAGGTTGGCACCGTCCGTGACGACGCACTGTTGACCGGGAACCCCACCGCCCTGTTCAGCCCAGGCTTCGACGGCAGCCAGGTCGGTAAACACCTTGACCCAGCGCGCTCCGGCGGCATCCACAAAGGTCATCACGGCCGCTTCACCCTCGGAGCTGGCGTACACCGGCACGTGCCAGTCGGGATGCGCCATAAGGCTGCGGAACAGCGTTGCAGACGACAACCGTCCGGCCAGGTGCTCACACACAGCCGTTCGGGCATCAGGCAGAGACATAGGGCAGGTTCTCCCCGGATAATGGGTTTTGGCGTCCGGCAGGCGTAAGGGCCGGTGACGGGTACATCTTCAGTGTACTGGATGGTTGGAAAAAGGCGAAACGGCCGGGTGGAAAACCGTGATGCGTGCCAGGTGCAAAGCTGTCGGCCGATGCCATCCGGTTGCGCTAGGATTCGCCCGTATCGAACCCAAAATTCACCTGTGGCTCGCATGTGGCGTTATGGGGGACTTCTACGCAACCCTGGGCGTGTCCCGTGAGGCTTCGCCGGATGAAATCCGGTCTGCTTTTCGCCGGCTGGCGCGGTTGTATCATCCCGACGTAAGCCAGTTGCCGGATGCGGCCGCGCGCTTTGCGGACATCACGGCGGCCTACCGGGTGCTGGGCAACCCGGAGTTGCGGGCGCGGTATGACCGGGGCGAGTCGGTGGCGCCGCCTCCGCCACATCCGCGTGAAAGCCGGCGGCGGCGGGCGGCGCGGGCGCGGGCCTACAAGATTCGCATCGAAAGCATCATCAATGACATGCTCGAAGCCGAGCGCCGGGAGGCTGCGTTTCGGGCGGAAGCCGTGCTGTTTGTCGTCGTGGGCTGGTTTTCCACGCTGGCGGCCACGGCCGTTCAGCCCTCCCTGCTGTTGGGGCCGGATGATCTTTTTGTACGACTCATCCTGTGGGGTGCGTGCCTGTTCAGTCTGTGGTTTCTGGGACGGCGGCTGTGGGTGATGCTGGAGCATTACACCTACCGGCAGACCCTGCTTTCCGTGACTGCGCCCTCCGTCCCGGCGCAGCCCTTCAGCCGCAGTGCCGTCGTTGGTCTGCTTCTGGCCGGTTACGCTTCGGCGCTGGTGATGGGGTACTGGCTGGGGACGCTGGTCAACCGGCGTCCAAACGCGCCGTTCCCGGTGTTTGATGCCATCCACGACGGGCTGCTGTTTCCGCCGATCACGCTGTTGCTGCTCAGCACCCTGCACCGTTGGGAACAGGCGCTGCGCCGCATCTGATGGTGCTGTGGGGCAATGGTTGGCCGCACCGGCTGCCGACGGGTGTGTGACCGTCCCTGGACGGCCGTGGCATGGGATCAAATGTGCGAAATGTCACGCTGGTGAAACGAAATGCCCCTCGTGCTTTGCTATAGTGACGGCGTGTGTGGCGGGATGCCGGCCTGGGTGTCCTCTGCGCCTGGCAACTTCGGGATGAACAGGGAAAGGGAGCGTCATGGAAGTTCGTACGTTGGGTGTATTGACCGGTGGTGGGGATGCCCCCGGACTCAATGCCGCGCTGCGTGCCGTTGTCCGTCGCGCCATGCAGTACGGGATACGGGTGCTGGGCATTCATCAGGGATGGAACGGTCTCATTCACGGGAGGGTTGAGCCGCTGACCCGGTATTCCATTTCGGGCATCCTGCCCCGGGGCGGGACGATTCTCGGCACGTCGCGGGTTAATCCCCTGGAAACTGACGAGGTCGCCGAACGGATACGCGCCAACTGGCGCAAGTACGAACTCGATGCGCTGGTGGTTATCGGCGGCGAAGGCACCCTCAGCGCTGCGCTGGAGATGCACCGCCGGTATGGGTATCCGATTGTTGGCGTACCAAAGACGATTGACAACGATCTGTGCGGGACGGACATGACCTTCGGTTTCGATACAGCGCTGTCCGTGGCGACCGAGGCCATTGACCGGCTGCACACCACGGCGGAATCCCACGACCGCGTCATGGTAGTTGAAGTCATGGGACGCCATGCCGGATGGATTGCGGCCGGGGCCGGGATTGCTGGCGGCGCCGACATCATCCTCGTCCCGGAGCATCCGTTTCGGATCAGCGAGGTGTGCCAGATTCTCAATCACCGGAAGTCGCTGGGGCGGTTTTTTTCCATCATCGTTGTGGCCGAGGATGCCCATCCGCATCCCGACGAGGACTTTCTCACGCCCGAAGAAAAGGAACGTGTCTTTCAGCACACCCGCCTGGGAGGCATCGGGCACCTGCTGGCGCGGAAGATTGAGGAACTGACAGGCATCGAAACGCGGGTGACGGTGCTGGGCTACACGCAGCGTGGCGGTGTGCCGACGGCTTATGACCGTTTGCTGGCAACCCGGTTGGGTGTCAAGGCCGTGGACATGGTGCGCGCCAGCGAGTTTGGCTGTATGGCGGCGCTTCAGGGCATGCGTATGGTTTCCGTGCCGATTGAACAGGCCGTTTCCTGCATCAAACGTCTGGATGATGAACTGTATGAGACAGCACGTGTCTTCTTCGGGTAAACTTCGTGCCTGATCTGTAGATGCAGCCGGGTGGTCGGGTGTCGCGCCCGTGCCATCCGTGAGCACGATGTTTTCAGGCGAGGCCCCGACGACCGATGAAACGCTGCCCAACCTGTGGGACCGAGTACCCGGACAATGCCCAGTTTTGTCCACACGATGGCGCAACTCTGGTTTCAGTGACGGCTGCCCCGGATGATCCCTTCATTGGGCAGGTGTTGGCCGGGCGGTATGAAATTCTGTCCAAGCTGGGCGAAGGCGGCATGGGGAGCGTCTATGCAGCGCGTCATCGCACCCTGGGGCGGATTGATGCCGTGAAAGTCCTGCGCCCGGAGGCGGCCGGTACCGATGCCGGACGCCGTTTTTTGCGTGAGGCCAAGCTGGCGGCCAGCATCAACCATCCGAACGCCGTCGTCATCCACGATTTTGGACAGACGGAATCCGGCGTGACGTTCCTGGCGATGGAATACATCCAGGGACAGTCGCTGACGAAGCTGCTGCAGCGGGAAGGACCTCTTCCGCTGGCGCGGGTGGTGAACATCATCCGCCAGGTGGCTTCGGCTCTGGATGCGGCCCATCACTTGGGCGTCATTCACCGTGATCTCAAGCCCGACAACATCATGGTCATGGAAGGCGACCGGGTGAAGGTCGTGGACTTTGGGATTGCCAAGGCCGTTGGCGGACAGGAAAGCGTTGTGCCGATGACCCAGGTCGGCTTTGTGGTCGGGACGCCGCACTACATGTCGCCCGAGCAGGTGATGGGCAGCCCGCTGGACGCCCGTTCGGATGTGTATTCTCTGGCGCTTGTCGCCTACGAAATGCTGACCGGCGCCCGGGCCTTTGCCGGGGATTCGATGCAGGCCCAGATGGTCGCCCGGCTGTCGGAGCCGCCCCGTCCGATGTCCGTCGCCGCTCCCCAAGTGACTGTTCCGGCCGTTATTGAGGAGGTTGTGAGGCAGGCACTGGCACGCCAGCCGGCCGAGCGGCCGGCTTCGGCCGGAGCCTTTGCCGCCGAACTTGAAAAGGCATTACTGGTTGCGGAGAACGCTCAAGCGGTCGCTGCTTCACGGGCAGGTAGTGTCCAAACCCGGCAGCAGGAAGGAAAGGCTTCAACCGCCAGTGCGTCGTCGCCAGTGACAGCACAGCCATCCTCGCGTGACGAACAACTCCGTTCGCCGGCCGCCCTTGGTGCTTCACCTGCACCGCTGCCGACTGTCGTGCAGCACCCGCCATCTTCGCCGCCACTGACACCACACCCATACTCTGGCGCAGGCTTTTATCCACCTGCAACTCCCGGTTCAGCACCGGGTTTGCCGTCCACGCCAGCCACAGTCCTACAACCGGGTTCGCTCCCCCCGCCGGTAGCACCAGTGGCTTCTGCCCCGCTGCCGTCGGCGCTGCTGTCTGCCTCCCCCGCTTCTGTTCCGGCATCTGGCAAGGCAAAGACCAATATCTGGCTCATTGTTGGACTGGTGGCCGCAGCAGGGGGTGTGTTGTTGACGCTGGTCATTGTTGCCGTCTTTTTGGCGTACGTGAGCACAAGCTCGTCAGAGCCGGGCACGGAGCCGGTCAGTGGAGCCCCGGCACCGCGTCAAAAGGGCCGGCAGCCTGACAAAGCATTGGTGTCCATCCTGGAACAATCCCGTGCGTTGCGGGAAAGTGGGGACTATGAGTCGGCGCTGCACGTGGTGGACGAAGCCCTGGCGGTAAGTCCGACCTCCCCCGAACTGCGCATCGAGAAGGCAGAAATCCTGTTTGAGCAGGAACACTTCGTAGAATCAGAAGACCTCGTTTATGGAGTGCTGCGCTCCCACCCGGACTATGGGCCGGCTTACCAAAACTTAGGCGTATTGCAGTACCGCCAGAGAAAGCTGGCAGAAGCCATTGCCAGCCTGAAACGCTGCCTGGAACTTGATCCTGAACCGGAGTATGCCAGCTACGCCCATGCTGGCCTGGCACAAATCTACGCTGAACAGTACTTTTCCGACAAACGCAGGTTTGCGGCGCGGTCAAACGAAGCTGAAATGGAAGCACGGTGGGCGTTATCCACGGCAACCCGGAAAAGTCTGGAAGTGTATCCCCGGCTCACCTTGGCGACCTTGCTGATTGACCGGCAACAGTACGCCCTGGCGCGGGAACAGGTGGCGAAGCTGTTGCGGGACAATGCCTTCAGGAAGGATCAGGCACGGGCATTGGCTTACTATCAACTGGCTGTGGTGGCTTTCTCAGAGCGGAAGTACGACGAAGCTGCCGAAGCCGCCGAATACGCGGCTCAGCTCGACCCACAGACTGAAGATTATCGAAAGCTGGCAGAGAACCTCCGCCAGTACCGGCGCTGAGGTTCTGTTGGGGCAACCTCTCTGAAACAATCTGGCCTTTCGGACGCAACAACCCCGGCCCAGCTCCGATAACCTGAGCAAATACGACATACCGACTTCCCCCTGGTCAAGTTCCAGGTGGTCTTGCCGAGGAACCTGCCCCTATGACGAACCGGATTCAATCCCAGCGGCCAGCTTCGCTCACCCCAGCGGTACAACCGAAGGTCTCCACCCCGCGCAAACCGCCAGCAACACCAGTCACTGCGGCCACCACGCCGGCCAACACGACCCGCTTGGGCGAACTTCAGACCGCCGGTACACTCCGCAAGGGACAAATCTTGGCGGCCTCGGCCGCGACGGCGACGCCCACCCGGATTTTCCCAACCGGGCCTATCACTGGCGCGCGCCCCAACCCGGCTGCGCCACCACGGGTGTCACCCCTGTCCGCGGATAGCCACCTCAACGGCGCAGCCTTTCGGGTGACGGCGCCGGGCGTCAATCCCAACGCTGGGCCGCCGGTCATTGTCGTCAACGGCATCAGCACCCCCTTTGCAGGCGCAACGAGCCTTGCTCAGGAAATGTCCCGGATGACTGGGCGACCGGTCGAGATGGTCTATAACAACTCCGACCCAGCCGTGGCCGCCGGGGTGTCTCTGGCACACCACACCCGCCAGGCGCGGGCGCGCGCCGAAGCTGACTACAACAACCTGCCGCTGGCAGTACGGGTGGCCATGAACATCATCAGCCCTGCCAACCGGGAAGCCTTCATCCTCGGTCGGACGACACGGTATCTGGCAGAAGCCACGGTCAATCCGGCGACGGCCGACTGGGTCAAACGGAATGCGCTCCAGAACCCACCAGCGGCCCAGACGCAGGCAAATATGATCTTGTCGCAGCTTGCCAACTATCCGAACGAACCGGTGCGCGTCATTGGCTACAGCCAGGGGGCTGCCATCAGCGCCGAGGCGCTCCGCATGGTCGAACAGGAACTTGTGCGGCGGCATGGTTCTGCTACGGCCAACCAGATGCTTGCCCGCGTGCAGGTCATGACGCTGGGTGGCGCAGCCAACGCGAATGACTTTCCGGCGGCTGTCAACGTCACTTCCATCGCCCACCGGAGCGACATCGTCAGCCAGTACTTCGGTGCCAACCGCGATGCCTTTGGGCGCGGGAATGTGATCGACTTCTTCAACTTCGTCCGGGATGGGTTTGGCATTCCCCAGCACCTGAACTACTTTGGCCCGAACGGCAATCCTGAAGTTGCACGCCGGATGCAGGACTGGATACAGAATCCGGCCGCAGTGGATCGCAACGTCATCCTGCCTGATTATCGCGGCTAGTCCCGGCATCCGAAGACGCCTGAGTGCAGAAAAGCAAGCGGGGTGGCTTCAATCGAAGCCACCCCGCTTTTGTGTCAGGGCGTTGGGATTCTGTCCACGGCTCAGGAAGCCGTCGCCGCTTTCGTCGCGGGACGTGGACGCTCGCTGTAGAAGCCTTCGTACTTGGCAATGATGCCCATCATGATTTCGTCCGCACCGCCGCCAATCGGGAACAGCCGCGAATCACGGTAGTAACGTGCCAGTGGGTATTCTTCGGTATAACCCATGCCGCCGTGGAACTGGAGGCAGACATCGGCGACGAGGCGCACGAGCTGCCCGCCCTTGAGCTTGGCCATCGAGGCTTCGCGGGTCATATCCTGTCCGGCAATGAGCTTCTCCGTGCAGTAGTAGCAGAGCTGGCGCAGGCATTCGATTTCCGTGACAACTTCAGCCAGGCGGAACTGGATGTACTGGTTGTCAATGAGCGGCTTGCCGAAGGTCTTGCGGGTTTTGAGGTAGTTCTTCGTCAGGTTGACAATGCGTTCCGCCCCGGAGTAGCACGTCACAGCGGCAATGAGGCGCTCTTTCTGGAACTGCTGCATCTGGAGTTTGAACCCCTGCCCTTCCTCACCGATGCGGAAAGACTTGGGAACCCGGACACCTTCAAAGGCCAGTTCGGCCGTGTCGGAAGACCAGTTGCCCAGTTTTTCAATCTTGCGGCTGACGATAAAACCCGGCGTGTCGGTCGGCACCATGATGAGCGACATACCCTCATACGATTCACCGGGTGAGGTTCGCGCCAGGAGGCAAACCCAGTCCGCCTGGGTGCCGTTGGTAATCCACATCTTGTTGCCGGTAATCACATAGTAGTCGCCGTCGGATTCCGCACGGGTGCGGATGCGGGCGACATCCGAGCCAGCATCAGGTTCGGAGACCGCAATGGCGCCCAACTGCGTGCCGCGAATGGCAGGTTCCAGGAAGCGCTTTTTGAGTTCGTGGGAGCCAAACTCAGCCAGCGCCGGCGTACACATGTCCGTATGCACGGTGATGCCCATTGGTACGCCGCCGCAGGGAATCCGGCCGAGTTCTTCGGCCCGGATGACGTTGTACCAGTAGTCCAGACCGAGGCCGCCATACTCAGGTGGATAGTTCACGCCCAGAAAATCGAGGTCGCCCATTTTCTTGAGTACCTCATGGGCGGGCCATATCCCGTCCTTTTCCCACTGGTCAACGTATGGGTTGATTTCCTTTTCAATGAAGTCGCGGAGCGTCTTGCGGAAAAGCTGATGTTCTTCGGTGAATTGCATCGGGGCTGCCTCCTTGCCGTAGGTTTCAGACGGTGGCCGGAAGAAGCTTATGGCTAACAAGCCGGCCTGAAATCGCGCGGGTTTACAAGTGCGGGGGCTATGACGTTGGCGCCGGGGGAATCGTGAAATCTGCGGGAACAACAATGCCGTAGCGCGTGACCAGCTCATCGAGCTTGGCTTCAACCTTGCGCTGCCGGAGCTTCTCGGTGATTTCGCGCTTGAGTGGCTCGTCAATGGTTTTGGTGCGTTTATCCAGCAGCTTGATGATGTGGTAGCCGTACTGGGTCTTGACGGGGGTGGTGGAGAATGCGCCCACCTGGAGCGCCTTCACCCCCTCAAAGAAGGGCTGCACCATCGTGCCTTCGCGGAAGTAGCCCAGATCGCCACCCTGTTTCTTCGAGCCGGGATCATCGGAGTGCTGTTCGGCCAGCTTGGCGAAATCAGCCCCGGCCTGAAGCTCCTTGATGAGTTTTTCGGCCTTGGCCTGCGCTTCCTCTTCAGTGAGAGGTTTTTTGGAAGTCGGCTTGCCGTCAGGGCCCGTGGGCGGTTGCAGAGTGGAAATCAGAATGTGGCTGGCTTTGTATTCCTCGAACTCTTCTGGATGCGCTTTGTAGTAGGCTTCGATTTCCTCATCCGTGGGATTGGCGGCTTCCTGGAGCTTGGTGATGATGTCGTTGCCAACGATCTGGGCCTGCGCGAGGCGCAGTTGAAGCTGGAACGTCGGTGTCTTGTTGATGCCGGCTGCCTCACCACGCATCCGGGCCACCTGGAACTCACCGTACTTTTCCTTCAGCTCATCCATTTTGGGCGCCTGGCGGTACTGTGGGTTCTGCGCCAGGAAATCTTCAAAGGCCGTGGGTTTTTCCCGGTAAAAGGCAGCAACGTCTTGTGGGGTGATGGGTTTTTCCTGAGCTTCGGGGCGGCGCTTCCACAGTTCACCGACAATTTGCGCGTAGGCAATGTCAAGCTGGCTCTTGATTTCGGGCTTCTGGAACAGTCCACGCTGCTCGGCTTCCACCACGATGGCCAGGGAGCGGGCAATCTGCTGGCGGAAGAGTTCCTTGCCTTTGGGGTCGGAGCGCAGTCCTTCCAGGTTGGCGTCTGGAAGTTCGGTCAGAAAGGCGTTGATGTCGTCGGTCGTGAGGGTCAGGGGAGGCTGGGGTTTGGTCAGGTAGTTTTGGGCAACCAGTGCGCCGGTGGCCAGAAAGCACACGACGGTAAAGATGATGAGTGATTTTTTCATAAAACGATGTCATTCCTCAGCCAGGCCGGTTGGTTGGCAGCGGCAGTCGCTGCGCCAACCCCGGCCAGGCCAGCTAAACTGTATGGGTGGCGGCCGATGAAGTTTCTTCCGTGGAAGATAGTGATTGTGGCTGCTTTTGGGACAGTTCGACCAGTACCCCACCCGTGCCTTTGGGATGGACAAAGGCCACGAGACACCCTTCGGCCCCAACCCGTGGCTTGTCGTCAATGAGCGGGATACCCTGCGCCTTGAGGCGGCTCAGGACAGCTTCCAGGTCATCCACGCCAAGGCAGATGTGGTGGATGCCGCCGCCGCGCTTGGCCAGAAACTTCCCGACGGGCGTATCGGAACCTGTCGGCTCCAGAAGTTCCAGGCGGCTTTCACCGACCGGAAGCATCGCCACTTTGACACCCTGTTCGGCGACGACTTCGGTGTGGGTCAGTTCCAGTCCCAGCGCCGTACGGTAGAAAGCCAGCGCCTGCTCGATGGATTCGACGGCAATGCCAAGATGGTCAATCTTCATGGGGATTTCCTTGGGGCCAACAACTGTGGACAAAGGTGATGCTGGAGCAGCGGGCCGTGTTCAGCACCGGCTGGTGATGTGGGCGGCCGCGCAGTTTTCGTGTCAGTCGCCCATGTTGCACGGAGCCGCCCACAAATGCTAGTGCCTCGTGCCTGTTACAACTGGCCCACGCCGCAAAAGGCTTTGGCTTTGCAGCATACCCCGCCAGCCCAGCGCTCAGCATCAGCGGGCAGCGCGGAGCGCCGTCCGCTATCTACCGTTGTTGGGCTAAATCGTGACGAACAACTATCACGTCTGAGACGGTCGAATAGCGCTCGCCTTTCCAATCGAACTCAATCCGTTGCCCGGGACTGTTTCCACAGCTATTCAAGTAAGCGTTGATCTTTTTCTCCATAAGGGGCTTTGCCCGTTTCAGTTTCCACGAATCGAAGTAGTTCCGCTGATCAACAAGTAGAAGGAACAGCCTATTCGACGCATCAAACCGACGTTCTCCTTGATTCTCGTAGAGCCAGCGAATGACGTCCGTTGGGTCTTGTTCGATCTCGGCGACCAGTTCATTACGAAAATTCTGAAGCTCCGCGACCAGTTCCTTGCACGTACTGGATGGGTGATCCGATACTTTGGTCCACAGGTCTTGGAGTAAGGCGGCATCAGCCAAATCAGCGGCGATGGGGATGCCGTTCTCCCGTGCCGCTTGTTTCAACAGCGTTAGTTCCGGCCGTTGTCTTGCAACCTTGCGCTTCCGGGAGAGGTAGCCTTCAGGTAAATATGTTACCTTCAAATCGAACGGTGTATCGTGGACGAAGAAATCAATCTTCTTCACCAATCCCACTGCAGGCAGCACATTTTTATGAACTTTGAAGATGTCTTCGATGATGATAGATGTCCAATGGTTATACCAAGAGCAGATCACATAGCTCCGCATACTCGTGAGCAGCTCGTTCTCAATGTGCTGACAAAGAACCTCATAGTTAGTGATTTTCTTCACGTAATTATCTACGATCGTCTTTTCCAGACTGTTCTGGTGAAGGCCGCCCCAATTAAACTCCTGAACCCGGTAAAGCTGGTTTACCAGCTCCGCTTCGTTGGCAAGACGCCGCTCGCGCTCTTCGCGGTAGATTTCTCGGATACACGTCTCAATCGTGGCAACACTGATTTCAGCGCTGAATGCGGTAGCAAAAAGTTGGCGTGAGCCGATGTTCGGTCGTTCTATGCCTGCCGATTTGAAGAGGCATTCGAGGTACTCGGGGCGGCTCATGGAGCGCAGCTTT
Organism: Chloracidobacterium thermophilum B; assembly: GCF_000226295.1. GTDB lineage: Bacteria > Acidobacteriota > Blastocatellia > Chloracidobacteriales > Chloracidobacteriaceae > Chloracidobacterium > Chloracidobacterium thermophilum. The sequence continues at coordinate 2,243,693 of NC_016024.1, read as the reverse complement.
AGAAAACGCCGGCCATCAGGATCAGCAACGAGCTGGTTCAACTTGTCTTGACGGAACAGAGCGTCAGCTTGTTCGAAAGTCAGCGGTATCATTACTCTTTTGGTGTGGGCAGAGTAAACATCCATCCGGGAATATCGGCGAGTGGGTAAGCCGCGTTCACTGTACGGGCAAACACCAGCCCGTAGTCCGTACGTAATGCTCCTTCCCGGTTATCCTGTACGACCGATGCTGCTGAATAGATCAGCGGGAAGCAACCGCAATACGCTATGTCTGCCTCATTTGCTCTGACCACAAAGTTGTTCAGAAACTTCCAGCTTTCCTTGGTGCGTGCGTTGAAGAACAACACAAGGAACCCGCTGCTACTCAGCTTGTGACTCACAATTTCCAGAAACTGCGACATCGCCTGATTGTAGCCGTGCAGTGTTTTTGCGCGTTCCTTGGCATTTGACACCACGATTTCTAATTCAAATGACGGTTCTTCGCCGAGGATCACGTTCCAGATTTCTGACAGTTCAAGATATGGAATTCGGTCACTGTGCGGTGGATCGGTTATGAGCAAGTCAACCGATTTGTCAGGAATCTGTGGGAGCAATGCCAGACAGTCTCCCGCCAGCAGCGCATAGTCAGTATAACCAGTGCAGACTGCCGAAAGCGTGCCTTCCTTGGCTGAGACGCGAGCCGATTCGGACTCAGCGACCGCCTTGATGAGCTTCTGTACCCGGCGCTCGAAGCAATTCCAGACATTGACCTCAAAATGCTGCTCTGGCCGCCAATAGCCAATGACCCACGAGCCAACCTCCATTCGACTACTGCTTGCGCCAGTAGTTTTGCCTCGGCTAGTGATGGCAAAGACCATCTTGCTCATCTGACCGATGGCCGCTGTAAGTGAAAGTCGCATCGGTTCTTGCATCACCTCTGGCAGGTCATCAATTACCGCCAACAGCAACTCGATGTTGCGAAGCGCTCGGCCCGTGAACAGGTCTTTTAGTGTAAGTGAAGGGGATGAATTGATGCGGGAGTTTGTGAAGAATCGTGGCTCCCGCAAGCGTTGCGGCTGATATGCTGCAAAGCACTCCGAGAGAGCCAAATCATGCTTGTCAGGTGGTAGCTCTACTCGACCTCTCTTCTCTCCGCTCGTTAGCCACACCATTTCCATGGTACCATTACGCCAGATGTAGTGCGTGGCTGTCTTCTTTCGCGCCGTTGTGTAAGTCTCGATTATTGCATCCCTGACATGCGAAGCAACTCGTGCAAAGGCTTCTTTTATGACATTTACCGAGGGGGGCGAGACAAGCAGCCGCGCAATTCTGACAGCTACAGGATTGATATCCACTCCTATAAAGCGGCGTTTCAACTGAAGTGCTTCTACTGCTGAAACGCCTGATCCCAGAAAGGGATCGACCACTAGTCCGTGTTTAGGGGAAACATTCTGAATGAGATAACGCACTGGTTCAGAGGGTTTCTTCCCCCAGTATTTGTGAAAAGCGTAAAGGCCGCGATATGCTGACGGACGTGCAAGCGTTTTTGCCGTGCCACGATCCGTAAAAAAATCAGCGAACATAGAAAAGGCTAGCTGCATACTAGGTATCCTTCGCGTATCGTCCACAGGTAAAGCATGTATGGACTTCGTCTGCCCAACCCAGGCTTCCATGGGTACCTGGATATCTGACACTAGGAGCGGAACAGAATTTCCTCCCGATTGAAAAGCGCCGTGCACACGGCAATGGCCAGCGTGGCATACACGGCCGACGAAAGCAGGGTCAGCCCGAAGAATCCGACGGTCAGTGAGCCGGCCAGGGATTGCTTGATGGCCAGAGCACAGTTGAGCAGCGGGATGAGGCTCATCCCCAGCGGGTTTTCGTCCCCGACGAACAACGACACCAGGGCCGGCAGAATGACAACCATGACGAAAGGCAGCGAATAGGACTGCGCCTCTTTCTGGTTGCGCGCAAAGGCCGAAAGGATCATCAGCAGCGACGAAGTCAGCAGCGTGAGCGGGAGCGTCACCAGTGTCATGACGGCAACCGCCGTGTAGGAAATGGCAATTTTGCCCTGTGTAAGCTGCGCAAAGTAACTCAACCCGATGGCAAACGAGCCAACCAGTCCAATGATGGTAAACAGGGCCGAGGCAAAACTGACGGTCACGATGGTCAGGGTCTTGCCCAGAATGATCTCGGTACGGGTCGCCGGTGACACCAGCAGCGTTTCCATCGTCCCACGTTCTTTTTCGCCGGCGCCCAGATCAAAGGCACTCGTCATTCCGCCAAAAGCCGCCGTCAGGACGATGAGGTAAGGCAGCAGCGCCCCCAGAATGAGACCGCCGATGTTTTTGTCCGAAGCGACACTGCGTTTGGTCAGGGTGGTCGGCGTCACGAGCGACGGGTCCAGGTTGAGCCGCTTCAGACGTTCGCCGGTCGTCGCGCGGTTGAACTCCTCCAGCGCGTCCTGCACCCGCCGCATGGCCGCGATGGATTTTTCGTTGGAGGGGTCGAAGACAAGTTCGAGCGCCAGCGTCTGGTTGTTGGCCAATGCCTGTTCAGCCTCCGGTGGGGCAATGAGCGCCGCCCGTGCCTTGCGCTGGGCAATCAGGGCATCGGCCTCCTGGGCAGCTTCAACCAGCAGCAGTGAAATTGAAGGCGTCCGCGCCAAGGCTTCCTGGAGCATTGCAGGTGCCCCCACAACCGCAATCGTCAGGACTTCCGCCCTTTCTTCCGCTGCCTTCCGGTTAGCAAAGTAGCCAATGACCACCAGCAGCAGCGGCGTGATGAGCAGCGGTGAGATGAAAACGCCGAACAGCACCCGCTTGTCGCGCAGGGTTTCACGCATTTCCTTCTCATAGATGAACCAGAGGCGTCGCCATACGGGACGCGACCGCGGCCGGGGGGACACATCCGGGGGGCGGGAGACGGCAGGCAGATCGTTGGGCATGGTGCGTCTTGTGCGGGGTTGTGTCGCCGTTCGTCCGGGCGACTAATGGGTTCATAGGTCTGGCTGGTCAGGCGCAACCAGCCGTAAAAACACCTCTTCCAGGAACGTGGCCCCGGTTTGTTGCCGCAGTTCCGCCAGCGTACCCGTGGCCACGAGCCGCCCGGCGTGAACAATCCCGATGCGGTCGCAGAGCCGTTCGGCTTCGCTCATGACGTGGGTCGAGAAAATGACTGTGCGCCCTTCGTCCCGGCAGCGCCGGATGAAACCGACAATTGTCCGTGAGGTCATCACGTCGAGGCCGGTCGTCGGTTCGTCGAAAATCATGACGGACGGTTCGTGAATGATCGAGCGGGCAATCGAAGTCCGCTGCTTCTGCCCGGTCGAGAGGGTGTCGCAGCGTGCTTTGGCAAAGTCGTGCATATCCAGCGTGGTGAAAATCTCGTCAATGCGCCGGCGCAGGGTCGTTTCGTCAAGGCCGTGGAGGCGTCCGAAGTATTCCACCATTTCCCGGACGGTCAGGCGGCCGTACAGCGCCGTCGTCGTCGAAAGAAAGCCGATGTTGGCGCGGACGTTTTCCGGTTCGAGCCGCACATCGAAACCGGCTACATAGGCCGTGCCGTCGGTGGGTTGTAGCAGCGTGCCGAGCATACGCAGCGTCGTGGTTTTCCCGGCGCCGTTGGCGCCCAGAAGCCCGAAAATCTCTCCGGGACGAACCGTGAAACTGATGCCATCCACGGCACGCACTTCGCCACGCTTGCGGTCACGATACACCTTGACGAGCTGCTTGGCGACAATCATGCGGCGCAGTGTGCCGGAAGCCGCCACCGTTGGCCAAGCCGCCGGAGACAGCTCGGCACCCACTGTCGCATGGCGCTGGTGACTGGACATGGCATTCGCCATGGCCGAACATGGCAGGTTGGCAAATGGCGTCAAATCACTGGAGAAACACTGGCATGACATATTTTCGATGGTCGGCGGCCCGGCTGGCACTCCTTGGTGCAGCCCTTCTGGTTGCGGCGACACCGGCCGTGTCGCGTGTGGCTGTGAACAGCCGGACGGCAGACAAGTCCACAAAGCGACTCACCCTGGAAGCCCTGTTCGATCCCGTCCAGCGGGTGAATTTTTCCGGCAATCTGCCGCGTCTCGTCTGGTTGCCCGACGGGAAGCAGTACCTGTCCTTTGAGGTCAATGCCCAGACGCGCCAGTACGAAGTGGTGCAGGTCGAGGCGCTGACCGGCAAACGGACACCCTTCCACGACCCGGCGCGGATGCAGTCCGCCCTGGAAGCCGCCGGCATGGCGGCGGATGACAGTCGCACGGCAGCTACACTCCGGGGAGCCATTTTCGATGCTGCTTTCCGCCGCGTGCTGCTCAGTGCCGACAATGACCTGTATCTCTACGACTTCACGACCGACCGTGCCCAGCGGCTCACCACATCACCCGGTGCGGCCGAAGAGGAATATGACTTCAGTCCCGACGGCCGGCGCGTCAGTTTTGTACGGGACAACGATCTGTATCTGCTTGACCTGACCGCCACGCCGCCGGCCGAACGCCGGCTGACACAGGACGGCTCAAGCAGTGTGTTCAACGGCATCCTCGACTGGGTGTATGAAGAAGAAGTCTATGGGCGTGGGAAGCGCCGGGGCTACTGGTGGAATGCGACGGGGACGTTGCTGGCCTACCTGCGGTTGGATGATACGGCGGTGCCCGTCCACGTCCTGACCGATGACGTACCCTTTCGGCAGCGCGTGGAGCGGACGCACTACCCACAGGCCGGCGATCCGAACCCGCTGGTGTCGCTGCACGTGGCCACCTGTGAGGGCGAGACTGCTGAAGTCAGCTTGCAGGCGTATCCGGCCGATGATCGGATCGTCACCCGCGTCGGATGGCATCCTCAGCAGCCCAACACGCTGTTGTTCGAGGTACAGAACCGACGCCAGACACGGCTTGATCTCAACACAACGACGGTACTGATGCTGGAAAGCATGCCGCCACTGCCACGCCCGGCGGCGCCGGAGCGGCTGCTGCGGGAAGAGAGTGCGACGGCGTGGGTGGAAGTGGTCGAGCTACCCACTTTTCTCCCGGATGGGTCGTTTCTTTGGCAGAGCGATCAGACCGGCTTTCGGCATCTCTACCACCACGCGGCGGACGGGAAACGCCTGCGGGCGGTGACACAGGGCGAGTGGGATGTGCGTGAGTTGTATGGCGTCGCCAACGGGCAAGTGTATTTTGCCGCTGCGGCACACTCACCGATTGCCAATCACCTGTACCGCATCCAACTGGACGGCACAGGGCTGACCCGCCTGAGCCAGACCGAAGGAACCCATGCGGCGGAGTTCAATGCGACCTGTACGGCGTACTTCGATGTGTCGAGCACAGTCACGACGCCGCCGCAAATCACGCTCCACCAGGCTGACGGCAAGCTGGTGCGCATCATCGCCGATAACGCCGAGGCGCGGGCGCTGGCCGCCGAGTACGGCCTGGCGCGTCCTGACTTTCAGCAGGTCAAAACCCGCGATGGCTTCGTAATGGAAGCCATGCTGCTGCGTCCGCCGGATTTCGATCCGCAGAAGAAATATCCGGTCTGGTGCTATGCCTACAGCGGCCCGGGGGCGCAGTCGGTCGTGGACCGGTGGGGCGGACAGCGCATGCTCTGGCACCAGTTGCTGGCGCAGCGGGGCTACCTGGTCTGGATATGTGACAACCGTTCGGCCAGCGGCAAAGGGATGCGGTCAATGGCGCCGATTTACGGGCGGCTTGGTGAACTGGAACTGCGCGACCTGGAAGATGGGGTGGCCTATCTGAAGACGCTCCCTTATGTGGATGGCAACCGGATCGGTCTGTGGGGGTGGAGCTACGGGGGCTACATCACAGCCTACGCCCTTACACACAGCACGGTGTTCAAGTGTGGCATTGCCGGTGCGCCGGTCACGGATTGGCGCAACTACGACTCAATTTACACGGAACGCTACATGAAGCTGCCGCAGGATAACCCGGAAGGCTACGAACGAAGTTCCGTCGTGGCTGCCGCCCGGCACCTCCACGGGCCGTTGCTGCTCGTTCACGGGCTGATGGATGACAATGTGCATCCGCGCAACTCCGTGCAGCTCATCGATGCCCTGCACAAAGCCGACCGTCCCTTTGAGTTCCTGCCCTATCCGCAATCCCGCCACGGGGTGGTCACGCCCTACCGGGTCAAACACCTCTACGGGCGCATGCTGGCCTTCATTGAAAAACATCTGTAAGCGCCGGATGTGGATGGCGGAGAGAAGCAGGGGCAAGGGCCGCCACTTCAGGCCGTTTGCTGAAGCCGCAGTTGCCGTTGGCGGTCGAGAACGGCATAGGTTGCGGCTTCGCCAGCGGCGATGACGGCATCGAGTCCGCGACCGACGGGCAGCATCCCGACGAGTGGAATGGCCGGCGAAATCAGGATGTCGGCTGCGTCCAGCGCCTGCCGGTAGTGATGGGGAAAAAACCGGCGGACGGTTGGTGTCGTTGGCTCGACACCGACGGCGCGCAGGACGGAAGAAATCCCAAGGACATCCGAAGCGATGACATAAGTGGCGCCCATGTCACGGACCGGTTCCGCCGGAAGCGGACAGGCAATGCCGCCGTCGAGCAGGGAAAGCCCGTCGCGCTGGACCGGCCGGCGTACGCCCGGCAGCGCGCAACTGGCGCTGATGGCACTCGGCAGGTCACCTTCCCGCAGGATGACCATCCGCCGCGAGGGCCACTCGCCGGCAATGGCCACGAAGGGATACCGCAGCTCGGCAAAGGTGGCTGGCAGGTGTTGCGCGCAGAAACGTTCCAGGTTTTTGCCGTCAAAGAGTTCCGGCCAGAAAATGGAAGCAGCGATGGCGCGCATTTCACGCCAGTTCATGCCAGCGGCCAGCATAGCGCCGACGATGCTGCCAGCGCTGGTTCCAGCGATGAAGTCAGGTTTGAGACCGTAGGCGTCGAGCGCCTTGATGACGCCGATATGGGCCAGTCCGCGCGGGCCGCCACCGCTCAGGGCCAGTCCAAGGCGGGCGGATGAGAGCAGGTCTGCCATGGATGTCACAGAAGCCGCCCGGCTTCTGACGCCGGCAGCGACTGCAAGGGGATGGGTTCGTCCATCGCCAGGGGGAAAGCAAGTGTAGCGGCTGGACCGGAAATGGCCTAGTCCGGTTGGGAGGCGAGTGGCGAGCGGTTGGCATCACGCTTGACGTGTTTTCTGCCGGTCGCTATGCTCAACGCTTTCCTTTGTGGGAGCATGGCCCCCGACTGTCTGCCGGATGTCACCCCATAAAACGCGGGAAAATGGGGTGCGGGAGGATGACCGATGTTTGAGGCGCTTTCGGAAAAGCTGAAAAAGACGCTCAAGACGCTTCGTGGCGAGAGCAAACTCACGGAAGCGCATATCAACGCCGCCATGACAGACATCCGCATTGCTTTGCTTGAAGCGGATGTCAACTATGGGGTGGTCAAGCAGTTTGTCGAGCGGGTCAGGGAAAAAGCCCTGGGTCAGGAGGTCTGGCAAGCCCTTTCGCCGGCACAGCAGGTTGTCAAGATTGTTTTCGACGAAATGGTGGAACTGCTGGGCGGTGGCGCTGCCTCTGACCTGGCGTTTACCTCCCAGACGCCGAATGTCATCCTGATGGTCGGGCTTCAGGGGTCAGGCAAGACGACTTCAACCGGCAAGCTGGCACGCTTTCTGGCACAGCAACGCAAGCGCCATCCGCTTCTCGTCTCCGTGGACGTGTATCGCCCGGCAGCGCGCGATCAGTTGTCCGTCATCGGCAAGGCCATCGGCATTCCGGTCTATGAAGACCCCACGACCGATGATCCTTTCAAGCTGGCACGGGCGGCGTACCGGGAAGCCCAACTGCGCGGCTTCGATACGCTGCTGGTGGATACCGCCGGCCGGCTGCACATTGACGACGAGTTGATGGTGGAACTTGCCCAGCTCAAGGCCGAACTCCATCCCGTCGAGACGCTTTTTGTGGCCGATGCCATGATCGGGCAGGACGCCGTACGCAGTGCCACCGAGTTTCACGAGCGCATCGGGCTGACCGGCGTCATCCTGTCGAAAATGGACGGCGATGCACGCGGCGGGGCGGCGCTCTCCATTCGGAGCATGACGGGCCAGCCCATCAAATTCGTCGGGGTAGGCGAAAAGTACGACGCTCTCGAACCCTTTTATCCTGACCGCATTGCACAGCGCATCCTGGGCATGGGCGATGTTCTGTCGCTCATCGAGAAGGTGCAGCAGGAGGTGGACGAAGCCGAGGCGCTGCGCCTTCAGCAGCGGATGCTGGAAAACCGCTTCACGCTGGAAGATTACCGCGCCCAGTTGCGCCAGGTCGGCAAGCTCGGTTCGCTCGACAAACTGCTGGGGATGCTGCCTGATGGATTGCTACCGGGGCTGAACCTGCGGCTGACGCCCCAGCAAACCCAGATGATGCAGCGGAAACTCAAGGAAACAGAAGCCATCATCAACTCGATGACGAAGCAGGAGCGGGAAGACCATACCCTGCTGGCAGCCAGCGCTTCCCGGCGGCGGCGCGTGGCCAGAGGAAGCGGGACTTCGGTACGTCAGGTCGAGGAACTGCTCAAGGAATTTTCCATCATGCGCCGTATGATGCAGCAGATGACACGCGGCGGGCTTTTCGGGGGACTGGGTGGACTGTTCGGAGGTGGTTTGGGCGGCGGGCTGGGGGGGATGCTCCCGGCCGGTCCACGTGGTGGTGGCATGTTTGGCGGCGGTTTCGGGGGCGGCAAGCGGAGCAAGCAGCATACGCCCCCGAAAAAGAAAAAGAAGCGGAAATGATGTTGGTGCTGTGGCGGCTGCGGCTGCCAGCGCGTGTTGGGAAATAAACTTTTTTCAAGACTGTTGGGAGGAAATCAGCCGTGCTTTCGATACGCTTGACGCGCCGTGGTACGCATCGGCGGCCCTTTTATCGAATCGTCGTGGCCGAAAAACGCTCGAAGCGGGATGGCGGTTTTATCGAAGCCCTTGGCTATCGTGATCCACTGACCGACCCTGAAAAGCTGGTGATCAACCTGGAGCGGGTGGATTACTGGCTCAAGTGCGGCGCACAGCCGTCGGATACTGTCCGGGCCCTGATTGCGCGGGCGCGGCGGGAAGCAGAAGCGGCCGTGCCGAAGGCTTCCGCCTGAACCGGTGGTGGTTGATTCGCACCGGTAGCGCCAACGTCGGATGGTCGGTTGCCTGGTGAGGAGCGGTCGTGGCAGACGTGGTTCGTTTGGTGGAGCATCTGGCACGTGCCCTGGTGGATGACCCCGAAGCCGTGTCGGCCTCGGCTGAAATGCACGGCCACACGTTGGTGGTCCGGCTGACCGTAGCTCCGCCGGACATCGGCAAGGTCATTGGCCGCCAGGGACGTACTGTTACAGCTATCCGTACCCTGCTGACCGCCGTCGAAGGAACATCCGCCCGCCGGGTGGTGTTGGAGGTCGTCGAATGAGTGTGTTGGCTGACCCGCGCGAAGAACTCGTGACGATTGCCGCTATCCGCCGCCCCCGTGGCCTGCGGGGGGAAGTCGTGGCTACGTCGCTGAGCGACTACCCCGAACGGTTTGCGCCTGGCGTCCCAGTGTGGCTGCGCCCACCACGTGGGACTGCACGGGCTGCCGTGATTGAACGGGCCTGGTTTCACAAAGGGAACGTTATTCTGAAGTTCGTCGGTCTGGACCACATCAACGCCGTCGAGTCGCTGGCCGGGCATCAGGTTTGTGTACCGCTCTCAGCGCGGGTCATCCCGCCGCCCGATGAGTTCTTTCAGGATGATCTCATCGGCTGCCGGGTGGAACTGGAAAGCGGGGAAGTCGTTGGGACGGTCGTGGATGTGGCCCCGTATGGCGGGGGAACGCTGGTAGTGGAACGGATACACCCCGACGGACGCCGCCAGGAATGTCTCGTGCCGTTTGTGCGTGCCATCTGCACCAGCGTGGATGTGGTTGCCAAGTGGATTCGGATTTCACCCCCGGAAGGGCTGCTGGATTGAGGGGCAGCCGGGTAGCTGAGAACGCCGGCGGCTGATGGGGACCAGACCCACACGGCCGGAGGGAGTGCGAGCGACATCATGCGGTTCGATGTTCTGACGATATTTCCGGCGTTTTTTGAAGGGTTTCTGGCCTATGGCATTGTCCGGCGCGCCTGCCAGCGTCGCCAGGTCGAAATTGGCATCCACAACCTGCGCGACTGGACCTATGATCGCCACCAGGTCGTGGATGATCGTCCCTATGGCGGCGAAGATGGCATGGTGCTCAAGCCGGAGCCGATTTTTCGGGCAGTCGAAGCCCTGACCCACCGCCAGTCCAACCCATCGGTCGTCCTGCTGACGCCCCAGGGACGCCGCTTTGACCAGTCCATGGCACAGCACCTGAGCCGGCAATCCCAAGTTGTTCTGATTTGTGGGCGCTACGAAGGGGTGGATGAACGGGTCGCGGAACACCTGGCCACCGAAGAGATTTCCATTGGCGACTACGTTTTGAGCGGAGGCGAGCCGGCCGCGATGGTTGTGATGGATGCCGTTATCCGCCTGCTGCCGGACGTTTTGGGCAACCCGACCTCAGCCCAGAAGGAATCCTTCCAGACCGGACGCCTTGATTATCCGGTCTATACACGCCCGCCCGTCTATCGCGGACACGCCGTGCCGGCCGAACTGCTGACCGGCAACCATGCCGAAATCGAACTCTGGCGGCGGCGGGCCGCCCTGCGCAAAACGCTGCGCTATCGCCCGGATTTACTGACCGACCAAACGCGGCTGGATGAGATTGACCGCCGCTTGCTGACAGAGCTGTTGCACCCGTCGCCGCCAGCCGGTCAGCCCCTGACATGCCATTCATCATCATAGTGCGAGAGGAACGGAAGCCATGATCAAGCCGGAACTACAGGCCATCGAGCAGTCTTATTTGCGGGAGCATCCCGATTTCATTCCCGGCGATACTGTGCGCGTCCACGTCAAGATCAAGGAAGGTGAGAAAGAGCGGATTCAGGTGTTTGAAGGCGTTGTCATTGCCCGCAAGCACGGGGGAGTCCGGGAGACCTTCACCGTGCGCAAGATCAGCTTTGGCATCGGGGTGGAGCGTATCTTTCCGCTGCATTCGCCGAGCATTGACAAAATCGAAGTCGTGCGGCGCGGGCGCGTGCGGCGGGCCAAGCTGTACTACCTGCGCAAGCTGCGTGGCAAGGCGGCGCGCATCCGCGAACTGGACACCCGGCAGCTCAACAAGGAAGCCGCAGCAGCGGCGGCCGCACCGCCTGCGACCGCGCCTGGTTCGGAGGCTGCGTCCGGCGAGTCCACACCGACGCCGCCGGCCGAATAACATCCACACTTCACGGCTGCGAAACCGGTCAACCGCCGGAACAATCGCCGGGTGACAGCCGTCCAGCGTATGCTGGGTTACGGAAAGTCATCCGCGCATCGCCCATGGTCTGCCCGCTATGATTTCCACGGTGTTCTTGCTCCTGCAACAAGCTGCCACAGAAATGCCGGTACGCGGCCCCATCATGGGCTACATTCCGATTGCGCTTCTCTTTGCCATTGCGCTGGCGATTCCGGTTGGGGCCCTGACCGTTGGACGGTTTATCCGCCGGACGGTCATGACGCCCGAAAAGATGATGCCCTATGAGTGTGGCGTTGATCCGGTCAGCGACGCGCGGGAACGCATCTCGGTGCGGTACTACGTCATCGCCATGCTGTTTCTCATCTTTGACGTGGAGACCATTTTCCTCTTTCCGTGGGCGGTGATTTTCGATCAGCTCGCCCTGTTCGGACTCATCGAAGCGTTCATTTTTATCGGCATCCTGGTGGTTGGCTACTACTATGCCTGGCGCAAGGGGGCGCTGGACTGGGCGTAAAGGTGGCCCGGTTGCCCTGCGCGCTGGAAATTCCTCCGGCATCAGGCTGCTCTGGCATTCGTGAAAGGTGGTGAAGACCATGGTGCGTGAAGAAGCTCCGGGTTTGGTGTTGTCGTCGGTGGATTACATTTTCAACTGGGCGCGCAAGTCGGCACTCTGGCCGATGACCTTTGGTTTGGCCTGCTGTGCCATTGAAATGATGGCTACCGGGGCTTCCCGCTTTGACCTGGACCGTTTTGGCGCCGGGGTCTTCCGTCCCAGTCCGCGGCAGGCTGACCTCATCATTGTGGCCGGCACGGTTACGCTCAAAATGGCCCCGGTGGTGCGCCGCGTCTATGAGCAGATGCCCGACCCGAAGTGGGTCATTTCGATGGGGTCGTGCTCCAATGTCGGCGGGCCGTTCAACACCTACTCAACCCTGCAGGGTGTGGACCGGATCATTCCGGTGGATGTCTATGTGCCAGGTTGTCCGCCGCGCCCGGAAGCCCTGCTCTACGGGCTGATGCGCCTGCAGGACAAGATCATGCGGGAGCACCCGACGCGCTTCCTGTTTGGGCGCGGGAACGAAATCATCGAGCCGGAAAAATCCGCCGCCGCTTAGGGTCACGCCTGCCAGATATTCCCCTGAAGCGCACCCGACCGATGCCGGTCGGGTGCGCTTTATTCTGCGCCTTTGCCTGGATATTCAGCTTGGCATTCGCTCAGGGAACGGCGAACCAGAATCGTGCAGCCGGTGGTCGTGAAGTTGTGGGTATGGGTCGTGCCGGCTTCCGACCGAATGTAATCTCCGGGTCCAAGGCGTTCTTCACCCACGGTCAAATCGCCTTCCAGAACGAAGACTTCCTCAGCGATTTGGTGGCGATGTGGTGGAAGTGACGCGCCCGGCTCGGCGCGAACCAAGGTCACAATGAGGTCTTCGGCCAGGTTGTGATAAAGCAGCCGGGTCATCCACCCCGGCTGCCAGGGGATCCACGCGCCATCGCGCGCCCGCGAAAGCGTCGAATAGGGAATGGCTTCGGGTGGAGAGGGGGGTATGGTGGAGGGCTGACCAATGGTGGACATCAGCCGCGCGCGGAGCTTCGCCGGTGGCTCGGCGGCACAGCTTTCAAGAATCTGCGTGGCCAGTTGGCGCATCGTTTCCAACCCTTCGGTGCGCAGCCAAGGGTTATCTACCAGGTGGTTTTCAATCGCCCGACGTTCATCTGCGTCGAGTGTTTCGAGGAGATAACCCAGAAGCGTTTCCCACGGTTGCTCTTCCTCGGACCAGCTATTGTTTGTCATAACCAACCTTTCTTCATCGCCGGACCCAACCAGCGCCGCAGATGCTGAAGTGCCAGGCGCAGGCGTCCTTTGACTGTTCCCAGTGGAATTGCCAGGCGGTCGGCAATCTCCTGATTGGTCAAGCCGAGGAAAAATGTCAGCTCAATGACTTGTCGTTGGTCAGGCGAGAGGTTCTGGAGTGCCTTGTGCACCAGGTCTCCCCGCTGTATTGCAAGGAGGGATTGTTCCACGTCCTGCACCGTGTTTGGAGATTCCAATGAGGCAGGATAATTCTCGTTGGTGACGGACTCCATCGGGAGCTGCCGGCCCGGCCGCTGCATCCGTAGGGCGTCAATGGCCCGGCTGCGAGCCATCATCAGGAGCCAGGTCATGGGGCGTCCACGCTGGATGTCATAATCTTTGGCGCGGCGCCAGACTTCCAGATAGACGGCCATGGTCACTTCCTCGGCATCACTGTCGTTGTGTAAAACCTGTCTGGCCACGCCAAAGACCTGTCGGGATGTAAGGTCATAAAACTCTCCCAGGGCAGCCTGGTCTCCCGCGGCGATCCGACGAATCAACTCAAGCAGATGACGATGTGGGGAATCCGGCGGTGACACAGGATGTTCTCCTCGATATACGGCATAACCAGAGAAAAGGGTCAGACAAAGATCGTGAACTGAATACAGATAAAGTGCCCACGACTATATCCGCTGCTCCGCCGCACGTCATCCGTAAGATTGGCGCATAAGATTCGCGCGTAAAGTAGCTGACCGGAAATACCGGGGATACGTCCGGCAGGGGCAACAGGACAGTCCCTGGCGTTATCTTTCGGAAACCGGGCGGATGAACCGGCGTGCTAAGCTGCCTGCGGCGGGTTCGTGCGGGTCCCCCAAAATTCCCCTGTGTGAGCACTGCAACATGGCTGTGACACGTGGACAACGCTGGCGGATGGCTTTTCTGGTGCTGGCGCTCGTCGTCACGGGACTGCTCAGCGCTGGCGTCGTCTGGCTGGTTCAGGGTGGGCTGGACGACTTCGTACGGCGCAAACTCATTGCCGAACTCGAACGCCAGACGGACGTGCGGGCGGAAATCGGCGATCTGCGGGTGCATCTGTTTTCGACCTCGGCGGAAGCCGGGCGGATTGCCTGCTTCCTGCCGGGTGACGCCCAGCCATTTTTCACCGCTGACCGCCTGACGGCGGAAATCAACGTCGAAAGCCTCTGGCGGCAGGCTTTTTCCCTGCGTCACCTGACCCTTGACCGCCCGGCGCTCAACCTGACCTTCGATGACCGGGGCATCAACCTGGCGCGCATCCGCCTGCCGGAACGCCGCCGGACGCTGCCGGCCGAAGCAGATGAGCCACTGGTGGATGAGGTGCTTGAGGGGAGCCGCATCGTCATCCGGGACGGTACGGTGCAGGTTGCCGCTGCGACCTATGGCGTGGATGGGCAGATTGACCACTTTGCGCTGTTTGGGCGCACACTCGACAAACACACCCTGCGCGTCGAGACCAGCTTCGATGCAGCAGCGGTCACGGTGACAGCCGGTGACGGCCGCCAGCGGACGCTCAACGAAGCGCGGCTGCGCCTGACGGGAACGGTCACAAAAGAGGCCGCTGAGATTGAAACACTGGTGCTCACAACGCCGCTCGGCGAAGTGACGGCAGCCGGCCGCGTGCGCTGGCCCGATAACGTACCGCGCTACGAAGGCAATGCCTATGTGACGCTCGATCTTGCCGCCACCAGCCAGACATTGCTCGCTGGACTGCCTCTGACGGGACGGGTGCAGATGCCCGTCCGCGTGGCTGGCGACGCCGAACAGATTGCCTTGGAAGGCAACCTCGAACCGCTGACCGGACGCCTGGCCGGGGTGACGGTCTCCGGGCTGACAGCCCAGTACGTGCTCGACACACCCTTCGGACGTTTTCCAAACCGCGCCGAAGGCGATGTCAAAGCCGGGCGGGTCACTTTTGCCGGCTATGCGCTGGATAGCCTGTCTGCCCACGTCGCCGTCTCTCCAACGGCCGTGGACATCACCGGGGCCACGGCACGGGTCATGGGCGGCCGGTTGCAGGGACAAATGCGCCTGGTCTATTCGGCCGAAACCCGCGAGCGGTCACAGGCCAGGTTCACCCTCACGGGCTTTGATGTTGGGCAGGTGGCCCGCTTGACCCCCCTGCCAGCGCGCGTCCTGACCGGACGCGGCAACGTGCAACTGGAAGCCGCCTGGCCCGGCTTGGAGGCACTGCGGGCCAGCGGGCGCGTCCAGGCCACACTGACCGGCGAGGCCGTGCCGCCCGAAGGCAGCCCGGAAACAGCCCCGCTGCCGCTGACCGCCGAAGTCCGCGCCGGCCTGACGCCGGGCGTCGTCGAAGTGGAATCCCTGGTGGCCCGTGTCGGGGAAGGCGTCCTGACGGTCTCCGGCCGTTATGGCTGGCGGGCGCGGGAGGTGAATGCCACGCTCGACTACCACACCCCGGAACTGGCCCAGGCACAAACGCTGGCCAAGTGGCTTGGCTTCAACATTCCTGCACTGACGACCCAAACCGAAGACGCCCGGCTGGAGCTGCGCGGGGCCGGGGATGTCACCGGAACCATCGCCGGTTCCCTGAAAGCCCCGACGTTGACCGGAACAGCGAGCGTGGGCGGAATTTACGTCAACGACCAACGCATCGGCCGGGCGGCTGTAAAGTTCGAGGCGTCGCCGACGACCGTGACCCTGACCGAGGCTTCGCTCGTCCAGCCGGACGGCGGCTGTATTATTGCCGGTTTCAACGGCGGCTGGACGGAAGGCCAGCCCACTCAGGTCAATCTCAAGGCATACGAACTCAAACTGGCTTCCCTCGGCGCTATCCTGCAAACCATTCCGGCGACGAACGCCCTCGGCGGCCGCCTGACCGATCTGGGCGGACGCGCCGACGGCGAATTCAACCTGACCGGACTGCCCAACCTGGCAGCGCTCACGGGCGGTCTTGGGTCACGTGACTGGCTCAAAGCGGCCGAGCAGATACGGGGCGACGGAACGCTGGCGCTGACCTCGACCAAAACGCCGCTGGGTGAACTGCGCCGTGGAGAGGCGCGCGTTTCCTTGCGGGATGACGAGTGGGTGCTGGAGGGCCTCGTGGCCCGCTTTCCGGCCGGTGTCATCAGCGGTCAGGGACGTTACCAGCCGTCGGCCGGCGCTTACGACGTGGCGCTGCAATCCAACGGCCTTGATGCCGCCGCCGTGGCACAGACCTTCGGGCGGACCGATCTGCCGCTGGCGGGTGTCATCCGGTTCGAT
The DNA here is from genome assembly GCF_000226295.1 of Chloracidobacterium thermophilum B. Lineage (GTDB taxonomy): Bacteria > Acidobacteriota > Blastocatellia > Chloracidobacteriales > Chloracidobacteriaceae > Chloracidobacterium > Chloracidobacterium thermophilum. The sequence continues at coordinate 2,227,355 of NC_016024.1, read as the reverse complement.
GTCAGCTCGCGTTCCACCGTGAGCCAGGTGCTGTCGAATCATCTGGATTTCGCCTTCAAGGCGACGAGTGAGACGCTGACCATTGGCAATGATACGTTCCGGGATGTCCGGCTCAGCGCAGCCAGTGATCCTGATGGGGAAAAAGCCCGGCTGACGCTGACGGCGCAGTACCGCGATTTTGCCTATCGTGCGGACGCGACCGTGACGTACCTCGACCCGGACGGCGAACTGGCCCTGCTGGTCGAAAGCCAATTTGATTTCAACCAGACGCCGCTGGCTCCGGTGCTGTCCATTTTCGATGTCGGGCCGCAAAATCTGAACGGCGAGATCACCGGCCGCCTGCGCCTTGCGGGACCGCTCTATGCCGTGGACCCGGTCACCGACGAAGGCGGTTTCACCACCGGCAAGCTGGCCCTGACCGGAGATTTTTCGGCGCTGCGGCTCGTCGTGCCGCTGGGCGAACTTGGCGCGGTGCAGGATAACTACGTCATTGTCAACGACGGCCCTCTTCAGTTTTCCGTCAGCGACCGGGCGCTGGAGTTTCGGAACTTTCGTCTCCGGGATGAGCGTGGCGAAACGACTTCACTGGCGCTGGCCGGGAAACTGGGGCTGACCGGCGGCCGCGATACCGTCACGGCCGAAGGAAAAGTTGACCTGAAGCTACTGCGCGGCTTCTCGAAACGCATCACCTCGCGGGGCGAGCTGACCATTAAGGCCACCCTGGGTGGCAGCCTCCTCAATCCGCGCCTGACCGGCTACACCGACATTGACGACTTTGGGCTGCGGATTACCGATGTGCCGCTGGCACTCGAAAACGGCGGCGGACGCATTCTGTTCAATGCCAACCGGGCGCAGATCGAGACGCTGACGGCCGACGCCGGCGGCGGAAAGGTCGAAGTGACCGGCGGGGCCATCTTCGAGCGCCTCAGCGATGTCCGGTGGCGGTTCGGACTGCGCGCCGAGAACGTGCGCGTGAAGTATCCGCGTGACATCCGTTCGCTGGCCGATGGCGATCTGGTGCTGCAGGGCAACCGGTCGCTTCAGGTGCTGAGCGGCGTGGTGCGCATCAAACGCGCCGAGTACACGACGAATACCGATCTGGCCACGCTCGTACGGACGCAGTTCATCGGCCTGGGCGGCGTGGGCAGCTCCCTTCAGACCCGCGCCCGGCGCGCGACGTTCACGACGCTCGATGTCCGGGTGGAAGCGCCGGACACACTGTTCATTCGGAACAACATTGCCGATGTGGTGGGCGCGGCGTCGTTGCGGCTGAGCGGTTCGATAGATGACCCGGATGTTTCCGGCCGCGTCCTGATCACGCGCGGGCAGCTTGAATTTCGCAATGACCGCTTTGAGGTGACACGCGGCGTGGTCGTGATTCCCGAAGGGCCGGCCGGCACGACGTTTTATGACATCCAGGCCGAGGCGACAATTCAGGGCTACCGGATCATCGTCGGACTGACGGGCACGGCCGACAACTTCACGCCGATTCTGCGTTCGGAGCCAAATCTGCCGCAGTCGAGCATTCTGTCCCTGCTGGCCACCGGAACCCTGCCGCCGCCGGAAATTGCCAACACGACCACGGCGGCCCAGCAGGCCAACGTGAGCGCCGCCACCACCCTGCTTTCCGAACTGCTGACAGAACGCATCGAGGAGCAGACCGGACGGCTGTTTGGCATCAACCGGTTTCAGATTGACCCGTTGCTGGTGGGGCGCGGCGGCGACCCCACGGCGCGGCTGACCGTCGGACGCCGCATCACGAAGGACCTGAGCGTGACCTTTTCGACGAACCTGGCCACGGCCGAAGAGCAGATCATCCTCATCGAGTACCGTCTGCGCAACAACGTGTCCATCATCGGCATCCGCGACCAGCGCGGCAACTTCGGCTTCGACGTGCGCGTGACCAAGCGGTTCTGACCTGCTTTGGAGGGTATCAGGCGTCAGCGGCCGGGGTCTCCGGGTGAAAGTGCTGCCAGATGGCGCGGGCGCGCTGCACACCAACGAACGGGGTCAGTTCGGCGATGCTGGCGCGCCGGATGTTTTCCAGACTGCCAAGGTTGCGCAGCAGGCGGTTCTTGAGCTTCGGCCCGATGCCGGGAATGGCCAGCAGTTCGGAATCGAAATCCCGCAGTGTGCGGCGCTGGCGGTGGAAGGTGACGGCGAAGCGGTGGGCTTCATCCCGGATGGCCTGGATGAGATGCAGCAGGGGTGAATGGCGCTCCAGCCGGAGCGGGTCGGATTCCCGACCTTTGACGAAGATGAGTTCCTCGCGTTTGGCAATCGAGGCCAGCGGCAGGGCCTCCAGGTCGAGTTCCCGCAGCGCCTGCGCTGCCGCGCTGAGCTGTCCCTTGCCGCCATCCACAATGACCAGATCGGGCAGGTGTTTTTCTTCCCGCAGCAGCCGGGCGTAGCGCCGTCCGACGACCTCGCGCATGGCGGCAAAATCGTCGCCGCCGGTGGCCGTTTTGATCCGAAACTTCCGGTACTCATCCTTGGCCGGCTGCCCGTTTTCAAACACGACCAGGGAGGCGACGGCCTCCGCGCCCTGGATGTGGGAAATGTCGAAACACTCGATGCGCGCCGGGAAGCGGGGCAGCGCCAGCAGGTCGGTCAGTTCGTCGAGGACATCGGCCATGTCGGGTTTGAGCGTCCGAAAACGCTGGTCGAAGGCCACGCGCGCATTGCGCTCAACGAGTTCGATGAGTTCGCGCTTCTGCCCGCGCTGGGGCGTCAGGATGCGCACTTTGGCGCTGCGCCGCGCCGACAGGAAGGCTTCCAGTACGTCCCGGTCAGCAAAGTCGTGCGGGGCATGGACTTCGTGGGGCACGTAGTTGCCCAAGGCGTAGTATTGGGTCAGCGCCTCGCCCAGAAAGGCGGCCGGGTCGAAGTCGTCGCCGGGCGGGAGGTCTTCCCAGAAAAACTCGCGCCGTCCGATGATGCGGCCCTCGCGCATGGTGAAAAGCTGGAGAGCCAGCCGCGCGCCGTCGCGGTGGTAGCCGAAAATGTCCACGTCGGCAGCGTCCTTGAGCATCATTTTCTGGGTTTCACCGAGCCGCTCGATGAGGCGAAGCTGATCGCGGTAGCGGGCGGCCTGCTCGAAGCGCAGTTCTTCGGCCGCCCGTTCCATCCGGGCCTGCAACTCAGCGACGAGTTGCTTGTTTTTGCCCTCGAAAAACAGCTTCACGTCCCGGACGGCTTCCGCATATTCCGCCGGGCCGCACAACTCCCGGACGCAGGGGCCGAGGCAGCGTTTGATGTGGTATTCGAGGCAGGGGCGGTCGCGCTTGCCGTCAATCTCGATGTCGCAGGTGCGGAGCTGAAACATCTGGTTGACAAGCCGGAGCGTCTGGTGCGCCAGCGAAGCCGGCAGGTACGGGCCGTGGTACAGCGCCCCGTCATTGAGTACGCGCCGCGTCTTGATGACCCGTGGGAACGGTTCGTTGAGCGTCAGCTTGAGGTGCGGATACTGCTTGTCATCCTTGAGCAGGACGTTGTAGCGCGGCTTGTACTGCTTGATGAGGTTGCTTTCGAGCACCAGCGCCTCGACTTCCGTATCGGTGACGATGAACTCGACATCGGCAATGTGCGCCACAAGGGCCTGGGTTTTGGGATCGTGGTGGCGGCTGGATTGAAAGTAGCTGCGCACGCGGTGGCGCAGGTTTTTGGCCTTGCCGACGTAAATGACCGTCCCGTGGGCGTCCTTGTGCAGGTAGCAGCCCGGACCGGTGGGCAGACTGGACAGTTTTTCAGCCAGAGACATTGGATAGGTAAAACGACGTGGATAAACGTGCCGGGGAGGGGGCTATTTCGCCAAGGCGTCGCTGGCTCCGTCAAGCAGCAGGCGCGCCATCTGCAGGGCAGCCCGGTGTGCGGGTCGTTCATCATCGCCGGGGGAAAGGCGTTCCAGGCGGGTGAGGTGGGATTCCATATAGTGGCGGACACGCGCCAGCGCCTTCCGCAGCCGGGGGTCTTTTTCGCCTTTGGTTTCGGCAACGGCGTCCAGTTTGTCGGCGAGTTCTTCGAGAATGCGCGTGTAAGCCGCAAGGAGTTGCTGGGGTGAACCGTTGGGCGGCTCGCCCCACTGCTCACGCTTGGTAAGCGGGTCAGGACGGCCTTCAAGGGCGGTGAGGCGGCGTCCGGCCAGCTTGAGGAACACCTCGGTGCGCTGGTCAATTTCCTGGGCTTCGCGGACGCGCTCGATTTCCTGTTCGTTGAGTACGTCGCCCCGCTGCTGCGCCAGCCCCGGACTGAACAGCAACAGACTGAACAAAAACACCAACCCTCGCCGCCAGCCGCCGCAAAGTCCGAACCATCGTGCCGTCATGGTACGTCGCGAGCTTATTCGGTCGGTGGGTCGCCGGCTCTGAGAAATTCACCGCCGAAGTAGGCATTGAGGGATTCCCGGCGAATACTCCGGGCGCGGTTGAGCGCCTGCCGGGCGCAGCCTTCGTGACATTCGGGCATGCCGTTGACCATCCACTCCAGCACCGGTAGTTGCTGGCGGAGCGTCGTTTCCAGCTTGCGCAGCATGTGCTGGCGTACCTTTTCCTTGGCCGTTTGCCGGGTGTAACCGTGGGTGTAATCAAGCAACCCGGTATAGACCCGCAGCGCCTGGGCCGCCGTTTCGTAGCGTTCCTGCTTGACGGCTTCAACGGCCGTGGCCAGTCGGCTGGTGCCGATTTTCAGGCAGGCATCGAGGTGGTCCTTGGGATTGGTCTCTTTCTGAAGCGTCTGCCGCTCGGTTTCGGACAGTCCCGCCGGCAACGCGGACGCTGACCCGGCCGGGTCATCCGCCCAGACACCAACACCAAACACGGCAATCCAGAGCCAGAGGCCAAGGATTCGACGTGCCTGACGACAATCGCGCTGCAATAAGGTCGAATGCCGCATCGTCCTGCCCTCCTGTGCGCCAGGGTAGCCCGGCTGGTAAAGACGGCCCGACTGGGGATGCCATTGAAGCCATGGCCCAGTTTCAGGGCTTTCGGGGTTTCGACTGTTCGGCCTGCCGTCTCAGACTGGGCAACCGAAGGTGAACTTTTTCGATTTCGAGCTGGTGATGAACGCCATCGGCGCGGGCAAGAAAGGCTTCGTAAGCCGCCAGCGCCTGTCTGTAGTCGCCCATTTTGTCATAACAGACGCCGAGAAAAAAGTAGGTTGCCGCCACTTCCGGCTGTTGTTGCGAAAGAAGGACGAAGTGCCGGGCGGCTTCGGCAAAGCGGTCGAGTTTGAACAGGGCCGTGGCCAGTCCGGCGCGCGGCGCAATGGCTTCGGGGTTTTGGGCTACAAGGGGGGCGTAGGCGGCAGCGGCTTCGGCAAAGCGCCCGGCCCGGAGCAGGGTCGCGGCGGCGACAACGGCGGCCTCGCCCTCAAGCGACGAGGCCAGCGTGGCCAGTTGTGCGTCCTGGGGAAACTGTTTCCGGGCCGCTTCGAGAAATACGCGGGCGGCTTCCGGCCGGTCGAGCCGGTAGAGGGCGCTGACGATGTTGGCGGCCAATTCGGCATGTGGCGTGGACGCATAAGCCACTTGCCAGTCAGCTACGGCCGCTTCCATCTGTCCCTGGACGGCGTAGGCGTCGCCGCGTCCACGGCGCGCTTCGGGGTGGTTGGACTGCCCGGCGAGTGCCTGGGAAAAGGCTTTGATGGCAGCCTCGGTCTGTCCGGCGAGCAGAAGTGCCTGTCCGCGCAGGACATTCACTTCGGGCGGGACTGCGGACGTGCCGAGTGGTGCCAGGACTTCCAGAGCCGCTTCCGGTTTCTGGCGGCCAAGCGCCAGGCGCGCCAGGTGAAGCCGCGCCTCCAGATGGTCCGGCGCGAGTTGCAGCACCGTGGCATAGGCCCGTTCCGCCTGCACGGTGTTGTTGGCCGCGAGCGCCGCCGCGCCCAACTGCAACCAGCCGCGCAGGAAATCGGGCTGAAGCGCCACGCAGCGTTCAAAGGCCGTGACGGCCTCGGCGGTGCGCCGGAGCGCCAGGAGGGCCATGCCGCGCTGGAAGTGGATGGGCGCGAGGGTGTCGTCCAGCGCCAGAGCCTCATCGTAGAGCCGGAGCGCGGCAGTGAGTTGTCCGGCCTGGTGGGCGTCCTGGCCGGCCTCGAACCGCGCAATGGCGGCTGCGGTATCCGGGGCCGCCGGGGCGGAAGGCGTCTGGGCCGGAACGGGCAGGGCCAGGCTCTGAAGCCAGAGGCCGAGCGCCGGAAGAAGCCAGCGCCAGCCTGTCCACCGGCGGGATGGAGCCACGTGACAGGCTGCCGCCAGGGGGCGGGCGTTGTACCCAGTTCCGGTTGTGTCCGTGTGTCCGGGGCGTCTAAACATCGTTTTCCGGGTCTTCTTCCGGGTCCTCATCTTCTTCCAGGTCTTCATCGTCTGCGCCGGGGGATGGTTCGGCGCGGGCGGTGAGCAGCGCTGCTTTGATGCTGACTTCAAAGGGGTAGGTGCCACGGTCACGGTCAATGATGTCACACAGCGAGTCCCGGACGGAGTTGAGATAGTCCCGTGGCACGATGGACAGCCAGCGGTCGAGCCAGTAGCCGGCAATGAGCGGCGATTCGAGAAAGGCGTGTCCGCTGTCGAAGGAAAAGGTCTCTTTGCTGCTGGTAATGGTGACGTTGTGCAGTCCGGCGTCGGCCGCCTGCGCCCGGATGTCGGCTGGCGTCGGGTGGGTCCGCAGCAGGGTTTCAAGTGGTACGGCCAGGTCTTCTGCCAGATCACACTCATAGAGGGCTTCCCAGAAAATGGAGAAAAACTCATCGAAGCTGCCCCGCAGGAGCGCGTAGGCCGCGACCTGTCCGCCCTCGCCCACGCGCTCCCGCAGAAGCGTCAGCAGAGGCGGCAGAGCCTCGGTCGGAAGCAGTGAGGCATCGCCCACGACCAGATCATAGCCTTCGGCAACGGGATCATCCGCCAGTTGGTCACGGTCGAGAATGCGCAGGTTGTCGAGTTTGGCTACCTGGCACTTGTCCCGTACGATCTGCAACCGTGCCGGGTCGCTGTCGCTGGCGGTGACGGTGCCGGTGTTGCGCAGCCGGTGGGCAAGTTCGATGGCCAGTCCGCCGGTGCCACACTCCACGAGCAGGATGTGTCCGCTCTCCGGCAGGGGAATGGTCTCGGTGAGCAGTTGATGGAAGCATTCGCACCACAGCGGGCTGATGGTGAGATCGTGCAGAAAGGCGCGCGTGCGGTCATCCGGGCTGGGCATCGGGCAACATCCTTTGGACAGGAAAAGTGTAGAGCGCCGCCCTCTGGGGGCATACTGTCTTCCCGGAACCGGGAGACAGGCATGCTATCGCAATCCGTTTGACCGTCCACCCTCTCCGGCGTAAAATGCGCCGTGGTCACGTCTTCGTTTTTGGGTAGTTTTTCTCGAAATGGTCGGTCTGCCATTGCTATCCAAACTGTGCCAAACACTTGCACGGCCCCGTCTTCATCACTCAGGAGGTCATTACTGTGGGATTTAAAGTAGGCGACAAAGTGATTTATCCCAATCACGGCATCGGCGTCATTGAGGTTATCAAGCGCATGGAGTTCGATGGCGTCGAAATGGAATTCTACCAGTTGCGCCTTAGTGGAAATAACACGACGGTCAATGTCCCGGTTGACAAGGTTCAGGCGATTGGCATCCGAACCCCGATCAAGACCGTAGATGGCGAAAAACTCTTGAAACTGCTGGCGACGAACTTCGTTGCGCCGCCGTCGGACTGGAAAGACCGTTTCAAGGAATTTTCAGAAAAGATGCGCAGCGGCGACATCTTCAGCGTGGCTGAAATTCTCAAGCACCTGACCTATCTGGGAAGTCTCAAGCCCCTCTCGTTTCGTGAGAAGCGTCTGCTTGAACGGGCGCGGTATCTGGTCATCAGTGAACTGACCATGGCTTCAGGAAAGCCCCAGGAAAAAGTCGAAGAAGCCGTCGAACAGGCACTGCAAAAAGCCTTCATCAAGTTCGAGAAGAAAAATGGCAAAGCTTCTGCTGCTTCGGCGGCAGTCTAAGCGGCGTCAGGCTGTCCCCGGCGGCGATGCTGCCCTGGCATCGCCGCCATTCCAGGTTGGTCCAGAATGGGTGATCCCGTTCCACTGGTCGTCTTCAAGGTTGTCGCCATTGGGTTTCTCGTGGCCGCCAATGCCTTCTTTGTGGCGGCTGAGTTTGCCCTCGTGGCAGCGCGGCGTCCACGGTTGTCATCCCTTGCAGGAAGTGGGCACCGGCGAGCCGTGACAGCCCTGCGGCTGATGGACGATCTCGACGGCACGATCTCGGCCACCCAGTTTGGTATCACGCTGGCCAGCCTGGCCCTGGGGTGGATTGGCGAGCTGACCTTTGCCCGGATTTTCGAGCACTGGCTGGCAGCATTTATGCCCAGCGGGCTGTGGCTCTATGCTTCCGCCCACGCCATTGCCGTCGCCGTCGCCTTTTCGCTCATCACCGCGCTGCACATCGTCTTTGGTGAACTGGCGCCCAAGTCGCTGGCACTGGCGCGGGCGGAGCAGGTGGCTTTGACCGTAGCCATCCCGTTGGACCTCTTCTGCCGCGTTTTTCATCCGTTCATCTGGCTTCTGGACCGGGCCGGGGCCCGCGCCGTGCGCCTTTTCGGTGTGACGCCGCTGCCCGGTGGACATCACACGGCAGCCTATACCCAGGAAGAAATCCAGCAGCTTGTCGCCCTGTCACACCAGAGCGGACACCTCAAGGCCGACGAACGCGAACTCATCCACAACGTCTTTCATTTCAGCGACACCGTGGTACGGGAAATCATGGTGCCGCGCCCGGAAGTCATCAGCCTGCCGCTGACGGCAACGGCGGATGACATTCTTCAGACGCTGTGTGAATCGGGCTACTCACGCCTGCCGGTTCACGATGCCCACCCGGACAACATCGTGGGGTTCATCCATGCCAAAGACATCCTGCGTTGTCTGGCCCGCAAGGAGCCGTTGTCCGTTGGTACGCTGCTGCGCCGGCCGGTCTTCGTGCCGGACACTGCGCACCTGGAGGAAGCCCTGCGGCAGTTGCGTGCGGCGCAGTCGCCGCTGGGGGTCGTCGTGGATGAGCACGGTACGGTTGAAGGGATCGTGACGCTGGAAGACATCCTCGAACAGCTTGTCGGTGACATCCGGGACGAGCACGACGTCACTGACGAGGAAGCCATGGTGTGGACGGAACCGGATGGCACGCTCATCTTCGACGGCGCTATCGCCGTGCGTGAAGTCAATCGCAAATTCGGCCTCAACCTTCCCGAATCGGATGACTACGCCACACTGGCCGGTTTTCTCATGACCCAGGCCGGGCGGCTGCTGGCTTCGGGCGATGTCGTCCGCTATCAGGACTACGAATTTCGCGTCGAGCAGGTCGAGCGGCGGCGCGTGGCGCGCGTGCGTGTCACCCGGCGGGCGGAAGCGCCCACACTGCCGCCGCCGGTGCTGATCCGGCAACCATCGGTGTGAGTGCCTGGTGAGTGCCTGGACGGTCTCTGCCGGAACCGTTCAGGTCAGGAAGCTGTGCGGTCAGGGTTGCGAAGTGGTGCGGTCGTAGCGGTCGAGAAAGGCAAGCCGTTCACGGGCGGCTGTGCCCCAGGTTGAGTCGGGATCGCGCCGGATGTAGTCCTGCCAGGCCAGCCGTGCTTCGTCCCACCGACCGAGCATCTCGAGCGCGCGGGCGCGGTTGTACCGGGCTTCGAGCAGATTTGGCTCCAAACGCAGCGCCATATCCAAGGCATCCAGGGCTTCTTCGGCTGCCGCCGGTGAGGTGCGGGCGACTTCGAGCAGAGCCAACCCCAAGTCGCTGTGCAGGGCGGCATCACGGGGAAACTGCTGAACCGCCATTTGCAGGTGGGCAAAAGCTGCGAGTGGTTTGCCTTCGGCAAGGTAGCAGCGGCCCAGCGTACGGTGGCCGTCCAGGGTCGGGCGGCGGATAAGTTCCCGTTCAAGCGCCTGCCGGGTCGCCTTGAGCTGGAGTTGGGGCTGGTCGTTGTCAGGGTTGCCCCGGTGGACAGGAGCCAGTTTGGCCGCCGGCAGGTGGGTGAGGCGTCCGTCGAGCGTCAAGCCGGTGCTGGCTGACACCTGGTGCAGCGTGGCTTCGGCTTGCGCGCCAACGGTCTGGCCCTGCCAGGCGATGAAACAGCCACTCCCGATGAGGCCAACGGTCAGACTGCCCAGGACAAACCAATGCCGTTGGAGCCACGTCGGCCGCCGGGAAGGCACTGGAGGCTGGGGTGAGAACGGCATGGCTTATGTCTCCAGATCGGCCAGCAACTCGCCAATTTCGGCGGCCATGGTGGGATGTCCGTGGCGTTCCGCGGCACGCTGGCCCTGTTCCCAGGCGGCGCGGGCGGCGGCAATGTCGCCAAGGCGCTGGTACGCCTGCCCTAGCAGCCGGTAGCCGGCTCCCTGGTCATCGCCGGTTTCCAGGTAAGCCATCAGGTGTCTGACGACGGCCTGGTAGTCGGCCAGTTTCCAGTACTCATTGGCCAGGCCGTAGTGCGCCATCGGGTTGTTGGGATTCGCCGCCAGCAGCTTCTGCAGGGCTTCCAGCCGTGCCGTCGTCATATCACAGCTTCCCCCTGACGTGGTGCCTCCGGCTGTCCGGCCGCGGGCGGCCGGGGAACTTCATACTTCCGAAAGGTCAGCTCCGGGTGTTCGATTTCAAGAAGTTCAAACAGGCTGCGCGTCATCCGCAGCCCGCGTGTCACCCAGAAAGCGCCCCGACCTTCGTATTCGGTTTCCAGTTCGCGCGGCAGCCCGCGCACTTCGACTTCCTTGGCCCACAGAATGACATCTATGTTCATAGCCCGGTCATTGTATCCTTTGGGGCATCGTCCTGCGAATGTTCTTCCGCAAGCTCGGCCGACCACGGCACGAGCCAGCCAACCCGCACAAGGTAGGTCGCCAGAAACAGAATCTTGGGTTCGAGGTGCGGCAGGCTGGCAATGATGTCGGCCAGGGAGTTCTGACCGTCGAACAGGTCGAGCAGCGTCACATTCGAGGGAGAGAGTTTGGCCGCGGCCAGGGCCGATTCCATGGCCGGTGTGCGGCGGTAGGCAACATCCAGCGGCGGCGCAAACTGTGGGTTGCTCAGCAGGAGTACGAGGTCTTCGCTGATGTCAATGGTTTCGAGTGGCGAGGTGATGCGGGTGTGTGTGCCCTGGTTTTGCGACCACTCGATTTCGTCAGCCACCGTGGCCAGCAGCAGTGCCGGCGTCACGGGTTTGACCAGTGAAGAAAGCCGCAGCCGCTCCATGGCACGGGAGAGAATCTCATCCGGCAGGCGCGTCAGGGCAATGATCGGCGTGGTGACGAACCGCTCCCGCATGATGCGGGCCGGGGCCAGTTCCCCGACGCCCGGCGTGGTATCCGCAATGATGAGCGTTGGGGGCTGGTCAGACAGCGTATGCGCCGTGTTTGGGTCATCTGTCACCAGAACGTGGTAGCCGGCCAGCGTCAGGGTTTTGTTGATGAGCTGCGCCGTTTCCGGGTCGCTTCCCACAAACAAAATGGTCTGGTGACGGACGGGGCTCATGGCGTTCTCAACAGCGTGGCGACCAGTTCTTCCAACCGCCGGATGCGTTTGTCAAAAACGGCGTTGCGGATTTCGTGCAGGACATCGAGCTGCTCCAGCTCAACCAGGGCAATGTTGATGCGCCACATGGTTTCCTGGCGAGCCTTGCGGCAGCGTTTTTTCTCGGTTGAATCCGTCCGGCGATACCATTCTTCAAGGGTTGCCCGCTTGAACTCAAACTGACGCTGCTTGAGTTCTTCGACCAATCCCAGCAGGCGTTGTGGCCCGGCGGTGTCGGTGGTTTCACGGGCCCGCAGATAGGCGTCAATGCGCTGACAGATGCGCTCAGCCAGGGTGCGTTTGATTCCGGCGGCAAGGGCAATATCGCTTGGCAGCCCGGTGGTGTAGCTTTCGAGGCGCGACATCCCGGCTGCAAACAGTTTCTGGATGGTTTTTTGCCCGACACCTTCAACCTGCTTGAGCAGTGTTGTCAGCACGATGCTCTCTGATGACGTTGGGGCCGGCGGAATGAAGAAGGTCGCGGGCAGGTAATCCTCCAGATCGGCATAAGCGCTCAGGACGCGCAGCTTCCAGTGCCGGCCGTAGCGCCGCCGGTCGCCTTCGCTGTGGTCCTGAAGCAGCACGGCTTCCAGGCGTTCCAGCCGGATGCTCAGATCGGTGAAGGCAATGGACTGTGAGGCACGCCGCAGGTTCACCACGGCCGGACGGCAGGCTTCCAGCCAGTCGCGGGCGAAGGCCCCTTTGCGCAGTTCAGTGATGAAATCCTTGATGGGCTGGACGTAGCCCGTGGCAATGTCCGCAAACAGTTGCCGCACTTCCGGGGGAACACCAGGGTCGGTTTCGGACTGCCAGATGCCTTCCGGCAGGGCAAACTCCGACGATGGATGCGTGGCCGCGTCAAAAGCCCCTTCGAGACTGCCGATCACGTCATCGAGAAAGTCGTCGTCAAGGTCCACGGCAAGGTCATCGAAGGGGTCTTCATTGCCGTCGAAGGTGACTTCGGTGGTAATCCGTCGCGTCTGTTGGTTGGTGTCGGGCGTGGCTGACAGCGGCGCGGCAAGGAAGCCCTGAAGCCGCTGGGTAATCTGATGCGTCAGGGAAACTTCTATCACCCGGCCTGTGTCGCTCATCGTGCGCACCATATCCACAAAGCAGGTCGTGGCCTGGGTCAGCCCATCGAGCGCCGACGTTTGCTGTTCCGGGGCAAAGCTGGCCAGACGCAACGCCAAGGCTGCACCGGCTTCCGCCAGGGACAGCAGCGCCTCGACGCCCTCGCGGGTGTGTGGCGACAGGTTGTTCTGGTCGCGGCGCAGCTCGCGGACGGCCGTCAGCAGTTCGTCCGTGTGCTCACAGACCGCCAGGTGGTAGGCCGGATTGTGCGGTGCGCGGCGCAGCCGTTCCAGATAAAGCCTGAGCAACGTCGTGTGGTCTTCGACGCCGACGACGAAGGCCTCAAGCGAAGTAAAACGATCCATAGTGAAATGTCATCGCGTGTGATGTGCCGAAAACATAACACAGGTCGTGCGGGGCGAAGACGCATGAGAAAACACATTGGGCAAAAAAGAAAGTCGCGGCCCGGTTGCCAGCCCGGCCGCGGAATGCCTGTCTTACGCCGGGTTGACCAGGTGCGCCAGGTGTTCGGGAAGCTCAACTTCCATACGCAGCAGAGCCGTGCTGTACGTTTTCCCCTGGGCATCGCTGCGCAGCGAGACCGTGCCGCCGCCACCCAACGCCTTGTGAAGCAGAAAGTTAAGGGCTTCGAGGTTGGGCAGTTCATACCGCTCGACCGGGCCGTGACACAGCTCGGCAAAATGTGCTTTGACGCGCTCGGCTGTGACCTGCTCACACAGCAGCGGATAAAACTCCGGGCGGCGGGCAATGAGACCGATGTTGGACGTGTCGCCCTTGTCGCCCGAACGGGCATGGGCAATGTCAAAAAGCCTGACTCGCATGTGACGTATTTCCTCTGTCCGGTTTTGGTGTTCAGTCGCGCTCGACGGCCAGAGCAACAGCATTGCCGCCGCCCAGACACAAGGCCGCGACGCCACGTTTGGCCTGGCGGGCCTGAAGCGCATGCAGAAGCGTCACCAGGACACGCGCTCCACTGGCGCCGATGGGATGCCCCAGCGCAATGGCCCCGCCGTTGACGTTGACCCGCGCCGGATCAGCGCCGACTTCCTGCGTGACAGCAATGGCCTGCGCAGCAAAGGCTTCGTTGAACTCGAACAAATCCACATCTTCGACCTTCCAGCCGGCCTTGGCCAGGACGCGCCGGGTGGCTTCCACCGGAGCCATCATGATGAGCTTCGGTTCGATGCCGCTCATTGCCTGGGCCACGAGGCGCGCCATGGGTTGGCGTCCCAGACGTGCGGCCTGGGCTTCCGAAGTGACAACCACAGCCGCCGCGCCATCATTGATGGTGGAGGCATTGCCGGCCGTCACCGTCCCGTCCGGCTGAAAGACCGGCTTGAGCTTGGCCAGGGCGGCGGCTGTCGTATCGGTGCGCGGTCCCTCATCTTCGGCAAAAACAACCGGGTCGCCTTTGCGCTGCGGAATCGTCACCGGCTCGATTTCGGCCCGAAAGGCTCCGGCCTGCTGGGCGGCAATGGCTTTGGCCTGGGAGCCAGCGGCAAAAGCGTCCTGCGCTTCCCGTGAAATGCCGTAGCGTTCGGCGACGACTTCCGCCGTGCAGCCCATGTGCCAGTTTTCAAAGGCGCACCACAGGCCGTCGTGAATCATGACATCGAGCAGTTCGCCGTGGCCCATCCGGTAGCCCTCACGTGCCTTGGGCAGGACGTAAGGCGCATTGGTCATGGATTCCATCCCGCCGGCCACGACATACTCGGCATCTCCGGCCTGAATGGCCTGCGCGGCCAGCATGACCGCGCGGAGTCCTGAACCACACACCTGATTGACCGTGAGCGCCGCCACAGCGGGCGGAAGTCCGGCACGCAGGGCGGCCTGCCGCGCCGGATTCTGGCCGAGTCCGGCCTGGAGGACGCAGCCCATGATGACTTCGTCCACCTGGACGGCATCAATCCCGGCGCGTTCGACGGCGGCCCGCACAGCGTGCGCGCCAAGCATCGGAGCCGTGAAGGATTTGAGCGAACCCTGAAACTTCCCAATCGGGAGACGAACGGCGGAAAGAATGACGGAAGTTGGCATTGTGGATGCTTTCTCGCAGAAGGAATCATGACGTAGCCCTACTATAAGCCACTTTTGGTTGGACAGACTACGGTTGTTCTGGTGGAGCAAAGCATGGTTGATGAGCACACGTCCCTTTCGCGGCAGGTAGCTGAAGGCATCGCCCGACTCGAAGCGCACACCCGGCAGGGTGTGTTGTGTTGGCAGGCGGTGGCGGCTGCGCCGGTGATGCGCTTCGTCGCCGATGATGAAGGCGTGCGCTACACGCTCACCGGTGGACGTGAAGGGATGCCAACCGTGCTGACCGCCTTTGATACGGCGCGGCGGATCGTGGTCTGGAAAGTCTCCGGGACGCCGAACACGCAGCCCCGGCTCTGGGCGCTGGCGGATTTGGTTCTGGCCCGGTTTGGCCCGCCAAAGACGGCGCTGGTTCCCGACATGACGCGGGTCGTGATGTTTCCGGTGCGTCCGGCTGCCGCCAGAGCGTGGACGCCGGCCGAACGTACCGCCTGAATCCGGCCTGGAAACAGCACACGCAACCACAACCGCGCCGGGGGCTGCCGGAACATGGACGGCGCCGGCCGGGACGTGATTTCATGGGCTGGTTATGTCCGCCACGGATGCTCCAGCGCCCACCACTTCGGCTACCGTCCGGCGTGTACTCCGGCGATTGCTCGTGGCCAATCTGGCCGTCGTCGTGGCCAAGGCGCTGGCTGGATGGTGGGCCGGCTCGCTGGCCGTGCTGAGCGATGCCGTTCACTCGCTGACTGACGCGGCCAACAATCTCGTCGGCATCTGGCTCATCCGGGCGGCTGCCAAACCGCCGGACCGCGAACACCCTTACGGCCACGCCAAGCTCGAACCCATCGGCGCTTTCGTCGTGTCGGCCGTGATGGGTGTGGTGGCCTACGAAATCGGACGCGAAGCCGTGCTGCGGCTCTGGGCCGGGGCGACCGTATCGCTGGCGCTGACGCCGCTGACCTTTGCCGTCATGCTCGGTACGCTGGCCGTCAACCTGCTGGTCGTCTGGTACGAACGGCGCGCCGGGCAGCAACTCGGCAGTCCTTTTCTGCTGGCCGATGCCCAGCACACGCTGAGCGATGTGTATGTCACCGTGGGCGTGCTGGTGGGGTTGGTCGGCATGTGGTTTGGGTGGACGTGGCTCGACCCCGTGGTGTCGCTGGCCGTTGTCGCTGCCGTGGGCTGGGGCGCGTATCACGTGCTGGTGACGGCCATCAACGAACTGATGGATACGGCGGCTGTGGAGGATGAGCGGCTCATCGCGCTGGCACGCCAGCACCCGGATGTCGTGGAGGTCCGCCACGTCCGGTCCCGCGGACGCGGCGCCTATGGCTTTGCGGAACTCACCCTGGTTTTCCGGCATGACGACTTGCGCCGCGCCCACGCCACCAGTGACCTTTTGGAAACCCAGATTCGGCAGATGTACGGTCTGGCCCACATCACAATTCACCTTGAACCGGCCGAAGTCCGTACGCCGGGCGATGTCAAGGCAGAGGAGCTATCCGCATGACTGCATCCCGTGAAGTCGCCGTGCTTGCCGGCGGCTGCTTTTGGTGTCTGGAAGCCGTGTATCTCGGCATGCGCGGTGTGGAAAAGGTCGTTTCCGGCTATGCCAACGGACACACGCCCAACCCCACCTACCAGCAGGTCTGTTCCGGGACGACAGGCTATGCCGAAGCCGTTGAAATCACCTTCGATCCGAACGAGGTGTCGTACCGCGACCTGCTGGATGTCTTTTTCGTCATCCACGACCCGACAACGTTGAACCGGCAGGGTGCGGATGTGGGCACCCAGTACCGTTCAGGCATCTATTACCTTACGCCCGCGCAACATGAGACGGCGCGCCAGGTAGTGGCGGAGTTGACGGACAAACGGATTTTCGACGCGCCGATTGTGACCGAAATCGAGCCGCTGCGGAACTTTTACCCGGCTGAGGATTATCACCAGAACTACTTTGCCCGCCATCCATACCAGCCGTATTGCGTGGCGGTCGTTGCCCCCAAGGTGGCCAAGTTCCGCAAGCACTTCCTTGAGAAAGTCAAAGCCTGACCCTGCGTTCCGATGCCAGACGCTGCCACTTCACCTGCTGCTGCCTGTGCGGTGTCCCCGACTGCGGCTGCTGAGCCAATCGTCATTCGCGGCGCGCGGGTTCACAATCTCAGGAACATCACCGTTGCGATTCCCTACGAAAAGCTCACCGTCATCACCGGCGTGAGCGGTTCGGGGAAGTCGTCGCTGGCGTTCGATACGCTGTATGCCGAAGGCTACCGGCGCTATGTCGAGTCGCTTTCGGCCTATGCCCGCCAGTTTCTCGAACGCCTGCCCAAGCCCGATGTGGATGAAATTACGGGCATCTGTCCGGCGATTGCCGTCCAGCAGCGGAACCAGACCCGCCAGCCGCGCTCGACCGTCGCCACCCAGACGGAGATTTACGACTACCTGCGACTGCTCTACGCCCGGATTGGCGAGGTGTTTTGCCACCAGTGCGGCGCACGGGTACGGCGGGACACACCCCAGTCCGTCGTCGGGGATGTCATGCGGGAACTGCCGGAAGGCGCCCGGTTGTATGTGACCTTTCCCCTGCTGACAACGCCCCCGGCCGGGACGGCCGCAACGTCCGGGGCAAAGCCCGGAGCCAAAGGCCGGAAGAGTCCGGCCCGTGGCTCTGGAGCGGTCGCCCGCGAACAGACTGTTGCCCGCCTGATGCGCTGCCTGCAACGTGGCTTCCGGCGGCTGCTCGTCGGCGGGCAGCCGCTGGAACTCAACACGCCGGATGACTTTCCCCATCCGACGCTCGACGGCGTGGAAGTCATTGCAGATCGGCTGGTTGTGCGCGCCGCTGACGTTTCACGGCTGACGGAATCGGTCGAAATGGCTTTCCGGGAAGGCAACGGCGAAATGGCCGTCCACGTGGTGATGCCGCAACCGGCAACGCTCCGCTTTGGCGAACGTTTTGCCTGCAAGGCGTGCCGGTTGGACTATCCGGCGCCCGAACCCAGTCTGTTCAGCTTCAACAGCCCCTACGGAGCCTGCCCGACCTGCCAGGGCTTCGGCAGCACGATTGGCGTGGATATGGCGAAGGTCATTCCCGATCCGGGGCGGTCGCTGGCTGAAGGCGCGATTGATCCCTTTGAAAAGCCACAGCTCGACTGGGCCAAACGCGAACTGCGCGCCATGTGCCGGCGGCAGGGCATCCCGTGGCAAACACCCTTCCGGCGCCTGACGGCTGAACAGCAGCGGCTGGTCATCGAGGGTGAACCACAGGGCGACTGGCCGGGAGTGAATGGTGTTTTCGCCTGGCTTGAAACCAAAAAATACAAGCTCTACGTCCGGGTTTTGCTGGCCAAGTACCGGGGATACACCGTCTGCCCGGACTGTCACGGCGGACGGCTGCGCCGCGAAGCAGGTGCGGTGCAGGTTGGCGGACGGAATTTGCCGGCGGTGGTGGGTCTCTCCATCCGTGCTGCTCTGGACTGGTTTTCCGCGCTGCCAGAGCAGCTTGGCCCGGAAGCCCGCGTCATTGCCCGCCGCCTGCTCGAAGAAATCACCAGCCGCCTGCGTTTTCTGTGTGAAGTCGGGCTGGACTACCTGACGCTCGACCGGATGGCTTCGACCCTGTCGGGGGGCGAGGCGCAGCGCATGCAGTTGGCCACGCATCTGGGCGCGGCCATGACCGGCGCGCTCTACGTGCTGGACGAACCCAGCATCGGCTTGCATCCACGGGACACCGCCCGGCTCATCGGGGCGCTGGAACGGCTGCGCGATGGCGGCAACACGGTTGTGGTTGTCGAGCACGATGAAGCCACTATCCGCGCGGCGGATTATGTCGTGGACATCGGCCCCGGCGCCGGAGAACGCGGCGGCGAGGTGGTGTTTCAGGGGCCGCAGGAGGCATTGCTGCGCGATGAACGTTCCCTGACGGCAGCCTATCTGCGCGGCGACCGGCGCATTCCTGTGCCGAAAACACGTCGTCCATGGCGGCAGGCCATTCATCTGCAGGGGGCAGCCGTTCACAATCTCAAGCACATCGGCGTGACCATTCCGCTGGGCGTGCTGACCTGTGTGACCGGCGTTTCGGGGTCAGGGAAATCCACGCTCGTCCACGAGGTGCTGTGTCCGGCTTTGGCGTCGCCGGAAGCCGCCGCGTCTGTGTGCACGTCTGTTGAAGGGCAGGAACACATCACCCAGACGATTGTCGTTGACCAGTCGCCGATTGGGCGCTCGTCGCGGTCGAATCCGGCGACGTACATCAAGGCCTACGATGCCATTCGGGAAGCCTTTGCCCAGACCCGTGAAGCGCAGCAGGCCGGATTCGGCCCCGGACATTTTTCGTTCAACATTGCCGGCGGGCGCTGTGAAGCCTGCCAGGGCGCCGGCACAGTGACAGTGGAGATGCAGTTTCTGGCCGATGTCGAACTGCCCTGCGAAACCTGTGGAGGGAAGCGTTTCAAGCCGGAAATACTGGACATCCGCTTTCGTGGAAAAAACATTGACGACGTGCTGCACCTGACTGTTTCAGAGGCACTCACCCACTTTGCCGGACTGCGGAAAGTGACCGACCGGCTGCGGTGGCTTGCGGAAGTGGGTTTGGGCTACCTGCGGTTGGGGCAGCCGGCGACAACCCTTTCGGGCGGCGAAGCCCAGCGGCTCAAGCTGGCGGCGCACCTCAGTGAAGGGGCCGGTCAGGGCACCCTGTTTGTCTTCGATGAGCCAACGACGGGCCTGCACGTGGCCGATGTGGCCGTCCTGCTTCAGGTCTTTGAACGACTGCTGGCCAGCGGCGCGTCGCTTGTGGTCATCGAGCATAATCTGGAAGTCATCAAAACGGCCGACTGGATCATTGACTTGGGACCCGAAGGTGGCGAGGGCGGCGGGGAAGTGGTTGCCACGGGTACACCGGAGGACATTGCCGCCGTGCCGGCTTCGCATACGGGGCGCTTCCTGCGTCAGGTTTTGTCCGGTGCGTAGCTTTTCCGGCATAGCCGGAGACAGTCAGGTGAGAGAGGATGAAACGCCGGTTGGATCACTACCTTGTGGAAACCGGTCTGGCGGATTCCCGGCAGAAGGCGCAGGCGCTGATTCTGGCCGGGCAGGTTCTGGTCAACGACCGTCCGGCAGAAAAACCGGGGTTGCTCATTGCACCGGATGCCAGGGTACGGCTGCGTGGGGAACCGCTGCGGTACGTCGGGCGCGGCGGGCTGAAGCTGGAAGCGGCTCTGCGCGGGTTTGCGCTGGATGTGCGCGATGCGCTGTGTCTCGACATTGGTGCTTCCACCGGCGGCTTTACCGATTGCCTGCTGCAACACGGGGCGCGGCAGGTCTATGCCCTCGATGTCGGCCACAACCAGTTGGACTGGAAGCTGCGGTCTGACTCCCGCGTGGTTGTGCGCGAGGGCGTCAATGCGCGCTACCTGACGCCGGCTGACTTTCCTGAACGGTTTGCCGTTATCGTTGCGGATGTGTCCTTCATTTCCCTGCGCCTGATCCTGCCGGCGCTGGGTCCACTTGCCGCGCCCGAAGCGGCGCTGGTGGCACTCGTCAAGCCACAGTTCGAGGTGGGGCGTGAGCAGGTCGGCAAGGGCGGGATCGTCCGTGACCGACGCCTGCACGCGACAGCCATGGCCGGCGTTCTGACGGCTGCCCGGCAGGCCGGCTTTGCGCCGGAACGGATGCTGGCTTCGCCGGTGCTTGGCGCGGAAGGCAACCAGGAATATCTCCTGCTGGCGCGATATGGCCAGCCCTTAGCCCAGGTTGACTCCTGGCAGACGGATTGGCAGACGTTGTTCCCGGAGGTGGAGATTGAGGCCGGGTTTGAAAATCTGTTACCGACTCGTTAGAGTTTTGGATGCCTTTCCAAAGTGAACAAGCCTTTGGAAGTGAACATCCAAGACGACTTCTGACACACGATGACGATAACTGAGCGGACAAAAGACGGGATTGCCATTCTGGAACTCCAGGGAAGCATTCTTTTGGGCAATGGGGACACGTTGTTGCGGGAACATGTCTCCCGTCTGCTGGCGCAGGGGTCGCGTGGTGTCGTGTTCAACCTGGCGGGCGTACCCTATGTGGACAGCAGCGGTCTGGGCGAAATCGTCCGGGCAATGACCTCCATCAAGCGCGCCGGTGGAAGGCTCAAGCTGGCCAGCCCCAGCCGGCGACTTGTGGATATTCTCAACATCACCAAGCTGTCTTCCATTCTCGAAACCTACGACACCGAAGAGGCGGCCGTCGCCAGCTTTCAGGCGGCTTCCTGAAGGTTTTTCCTGTCTTCGCAGAAGCAGCCCTGTCCTGAAGGCAGCAGCCAGCCCCGACATAAAAGCAGACAAAAAACCGCCGGCCACAGCGTGGCCGGCGGGCAGGTTCCCGGCTGGCGGGTAGATCAGAAGATGATCTTGAACGCCACCTGGATGTTGCGTGGGCCGTTGAAGGTCGAGGTGACACGCCCGAAGTTGGTGGCGTTCACATTCTGGTCGCCGACATTGAAGATGGGCGAGTTGAACGTGTTGAAAAACTCGAACCGCAACTCGGTGTTGACCCGCTCGTTGATGGGCGTGCGTTTGACGATGTTCATGTCGAGGTTGTAGCGCCGGGGTCCGTTGAGGATGAACCGCTGCAACGAACCGGCCCGTCCGGGCGCCGGGTTGAAAAACACCTGTCCGTTGAAGGGGGCCTGTCCGTCGGGCTGTACGGCACGGCCGTCGAAGTTGATGACATTCGGGTTGATGAAGAACAGCCCCCGTGGGGTACGGAAAATCCCCACGAGGCGCTGAAGTTGTCCCCGTGTCAGCGTCGTGTCCACGGTGTTGAGATCACCGCGCGTTCCGCCCGTCACCCGGTTGATGGTGCCCCGGCGGGAGTAAATACCGAAGGGTGGTCCGCTCCCGATTTCGAGAAAGAACCCAACCTGGAAGCCGCCCACCAGCCGCCGCAGGAAGCCGTTGCCGGGGTCGAGCGTCTTGCCCTGTCCGAACGGCAACTCATAGATGCCGTTGGCCTTGAAAATGTGCGGGATGTCAAAGGGGGCCCGCGAGTTTTCAAGCGAGGGCTGGTTGTTGTCGAGGAGCGCCTCGAAGCGGGTCTGCCCCGTGCCGGCGGTGTTGGTCAGGGTTTTGCTGTAGGTGTAGTTGGCCTGAACGAGGAAATCACCCGCAATGCTTCTCGAAAACCGCCGCCGGAATTCCACCTGCAACCCGTGGTAGTTGGAAAAGCCGGAGTTGCCAAGGATATTCGTGGCGAGGGCGTTGGGATTGGGCTGGAAGACCACGCTGCCCGTCAGGCGGTTCGTGATGTAGATACCGGCCAGACTACCCGCTTCCCCGGTCTGGATGAGGTTGCGAACCGTTGCATTGGTCAGCAGCCCCCCACCGGCCAGGTTGGGGAACACGGTCAAGGGCTGGCTGCCGGGAATGGCCGGGTTGAAGGCGGGGTTGAACACGCCGGTTGCAGCGAGCGCCAGGAAGCCGTTTTGCCGCGCCCGGGCCACATCGGCAGCAAAGCCGTTGTTGATGACATCCAACTGGTTCAAGTCTATCGCTCGGATGAGGTTGGTGCTCCGGTTGCCCACGTACCGCACGGTCAGGACCGCGTCGCGGAAAATCTCGCGCTCAAGCGAGACGTTCCACTGCTGGTAAAACGGCGTCTGCAGGTTCCGGTCAGGGCTGCCGAAGGCCGTGTTGGTGGTAATGGCAAACTGGCTGGCGTAGCTGTAGGGGACATTGAAGGGCGGCGGTGCCAGCAGGGTGTTGATCAGGTTCGTGGCATTGCTGAGCCGCGGCCCGGCAGCCTGGATTTGCGCCAGGGTGGGGGCCAGCGATGTGCTGAGGCCGGGATTGGTCAGGATGGAGTTATCCGCTGCGCGGATAGCTTCATCGTTGACATAGGCCAGCGAGTAGCCGCCACGCAGCACGGTTGGCTGGCCCAGTCCTTTGATGTCCCACGCCACGCTGACGTTCGGGGCAAAGTTGTTGCGGTCAGGACGCCAGAACCGGCCGGCAAAGTTGACGATGCCGTTTGGATTGAGCAGCGTCTGGGCCGTGGTCGCGCCGGCCGGATTGACCGGCAGGAGCGCGAAGGCATTGGCTTCCGATAGCGGCGTAATGTAGTCGTAACGCACGCCAAGGTTGACCGTAACCCGGGGATGAATCCGCCACTGGTCAGTGATGTACGTGCCCAACTGGTTGAGGCGCAGGTCACGGGTTTGGGCTGCGGTTGGGTCAAAGCCGGCTGTCGGACGCGCCGCATTGACGTTGAAGGTGCGCGACAGCGACCCAATCGCCCCGCTGTAAAGTGCCAAGAAAGTATTGGCCGTCTGGAGTTGGGTCACATTGATACCGCCCGGGAACAGAGTGGCGGTCAGCGCCGCCGGGTTGCCACCCACACCCAGCACCTGCTGGCTCAGGCCGAGGGTCGGGACAGTGCCAGCTTCGTTGTAGGGGCGCACTTTCAGCCAGTCGAACTGCACCCCGAAGCGGAGGCTGTGGGCGCCAAGCTGAAGCGAGGCGTTGTCAATGATGGTGACAATCTGGGTGTCACGTCCCTGCGGCAGAAAGGTCACGTCAGGATTGGTGAAGGGCAGCCCGCTGAGGAAAAAGGGCGGGTTCTGCGACCGGTTCACGTTGAAAAACGGCGCGGTGAAGTTGGCGCCAAACCGGATTTCATTGTTGAACCGGGGTGAGATGCTCCACACCCAGGCGGCAGCGCCGAAGTTGGTCGGCCCGACGTTGTTGACAATGACCGGGTTGTTGAACGTGGTGTCAATGTCGGTGCGCCCAATGGTTTCACCGGCCCGGCGGTAGATGAACTCCAGGTGGTGCCGGGGGCTGGGGTTGTAGTCCACGCGGTAGGCGGAGGTGTCCCGGTCAAACGGTGTTGAACGGACGATTTGAAGACCGGTTGTGTTCAGGCCGTCGCCCACCGTGGTGAGGTTCGACTGATTTGGCACCCGCGCAATGAAGGAAGCAATCGTCGGGTCAATGGAGATGCCACGCAGCGCCAGCAGGTCAATCGTGCGGCGGACGCCGGCATTGTCAATGTAGGTGAACACACCCCGCCGGGCGTCGGGCGTCAGCACCGTAGTCGTCAGCCCGGACTGGGACCGCTGCCGGATGCCCTCGAAGGTGGCAAAGAAGAACAGGTTCTTGATGCGCGGCCCGCCGGGAATGCCAACCGGGCCGCCCAGTTGGAAGCCGAACTGGTTGCGGATGAAGTTGGGCCGTGGAATGCCAGCCGCGTTGTTGAAAAAGCTGTTGGCGTTGAGCACCTTGTTGCGGTGGAACCAGAACACTTCGCCGTGGAATTCTTCCGTTCCGGCCGGCGTCACGAAGCGCACGGCTGACGACCCGGCTACGTCGGCCGTAGCGTTGGAGGTGATGATGGTGGCCTCACCGACGCCGGCAACCGTCGGGTTGTTGGGGGAAAAGTCAATGGCATTGGCCCGGATGAAGTTGTCCTGGATGTTGATGCCGTCCTGGGTGACGACGGTCGTCGAGGCGCGTTGCCCGTTGATGACGGTGTTCGTGTTGGCCAGCCGCCCGTTGACACCGGCCTGAAGCTGTACCAGCGTCAGGGGGCTGCGCGTAAGGAGCGGGAGTTCCTGGGTTTGCCGGGCGTTGACCGTGTTCCGCACTTCGGCGTTCGTGGTCTGGAGCAGGGCCTCCCCGCCTGAAACCGTGATGACATCGCTGGCGCCGCCCACCTGGAGTGTGGCAGTTACGCCGTACTCCTGCCCGACGTTGAGGCTGAGATTTTCGATGACACTCTTGGTAAACCCGTCGGCTTCGACGGTGACACTATAGGTCCCAACCGGGAGCAGCGGTGTCGTGAAGGTGCCGCTGTCGGTGGTGGTGCCGGTGATGGTTTGTTTGGTGCCTTCATTCGTGACCGAGACGCTGGCTCCGGCCACGACGGCCCCGCTGGGGTCTCTGACCGTGATGACGAAGCGGCCGTTGGTGGTCTGTCCAAAGGCCGGCGGTGCCGCGCCCAGCCAGCCCAGCAGGACTACCAGGCCTGTTATCCAACACATCGCCCCAAACCGTGGGCGAATTCCCCAAGGTATGCGCATAGGAACATCCTTTCCAAAGATGACTGCCGGAGAGTGTGACGGCAGACGGTATCCAGATTTTTTCCAGTGCTGGATTGACAGGCAAATTCGATGCCAGAGAGTTGGCCAGAGAGTCGGGAAGGGCGCTGGCGGATGTGGCGTGCCGTGGTTTCCCAAAGAATTGCGGCTTTTTCAGGACAGTCACCGCCGGAGAGGCGTCGTCCACCGCCCTCGGCTGTGAGTGCCGTATGTCCAGATTTTCGGACGAAGGTTCAATAATTTGCGTTTTTGACGCTCCGGGGAACGCGGGCGAGGGGCTGCCCCCCCAAGCTGGAAAACCCGGCCCCAGAGAAAAAAGCCCGTCGGCGCGGGCGCTGACGGGCAAGAGGTGACAGGTTTTTGCTTTTGTTCAGAAGATGTACCGCGCGGTGAAGATCATGCTCCGGCCGCCAACGTTGGTCTGCCCAAGGTTGAGGAACAGCGCCGGATTGGTGGCATTGTTCACCGTGTTGGACGGAATGACCGTGAAGTTCCGCCGGTTGAAGACGTTGAAGACTTCCCAGCGCACTTCGAGGGCCTGCCGTTCGCCAAAGGTGCGGAACCGTTTGACGAAAGCAAAGTCGGTGCTCGCCACACCGCCGGTGCGGAGAATGTTGCGGCCGGAGTTGCCGTTGATGCCGGAGTTGACCGGGTTGGCCACGTAGAACGGATTGGTGACACCGGGGAAGCCAGTGGCCGTGCCGGGCTGTCCGGCCGGATTGATGCTGACGCGCTGCGACAGTTCCACCGTCGAAATCTGACCCGGCAGAATGCCCAGGGCATTGAAGGCGTTCAGGACGCTGAACGGCGTGCCCGAAGAGAAGGTCGAGATACCGGACATCGCCCAGCCATTGATGAGACGGTCGAAGAACGGATTGGAGATGTTGATCCGGGGAAGCTCGAACGTGTAGTTCGCCACGAACCGGTGGGGCTGGTCGAGACCGGAGCGCGCGCGATCCTGACGGAAGTTGAGCGGGTTAGCCGGCAGTGTAGAGTTGGTCTGACCGCCCAGGATGTCATCGCTGTCGTTGATGAACGCACTCCACGTGTAGTTGAGTTCATACTGGATGCCGTTGCGGAACCGCTTGCCCAGTGTGAGCTGCAGGGAGTGGTACCAGGAGCTGGCCAGCCCGTCCCCGATCAGGATGGACCCGCGCGACGGATCGCGTCGAAACGCAATGGTTTGTCCGGACGCATTGAGCACCGGCCGCAACTGCGGCAGGATGTTGGCATAGAAGGACGGGTTGTTGTTGATGGCGGTGATGTTGAAGCCAAGGTTGGTTTCAACTTCCCGCACCAGCTTCAACCCACGTGAGCCGATGTAGAACATCCTGAACACGTAGTCATTCCACAGTTGCCGCTCAAAGCCAAAGTTGAACGACTGCTGGTAGGGCAGTGCCACGCGCTTGTTGGGCGAATACAGCCGCACCGGCAGCAGGTTGGGATCACCCGTGAATTGCGAGGGCGTCGGCGGCGCCGGACGGTTGGCCGGAACGTACAACCGCTGCCCGGTAATGGGGCCAATGGCGATGTTGACGCCGCGTGGGAAGTTGCGGGAGTTGTTGAGCAGAATGTTGAGGAAAATCTGGTCGTAGGAGATGCCGTAGCCACCACGGATCACGGTCTTGTCTTTCCCCAGCATTGTGGCGATGAACCCATCGCCTTCCACCCGTGGGTTCCAGGCAAAACCGACGCGCGGAGCAAAGTTGTTGATGTCCGGCTCGGCGTTCGAGAAGAAGCCGAAGGGCGCGGAGACATACTCGTAACGCAGGCCCAGATTGAGCGTCAGCGACGGCAGGATGCGGTAATCATCCTGAATGAAGACGCCCATTTCATTGACGCGCGCCGGGACGAGACCCGTGCCGGCATACTGTGAAAAGCTGGCATTCCGGTCAAAGAGCAGGTCCGAAAGCGAGCCATAGGAGACCGTCCCGCGGAAGTTGGGGGCAAAGAACGAATCGAGGTTGATGCGGTTGTAGCTGCCGCCGAACTTCAGCGTGTGCTTGGAGAAGGTCCAGGTCAGGGCGTCGGTGAACTCGATGACGCGGCTGTTGCGGAACTGCGGGAAGTTGGCGTTGCCAACCGAGTTGAAGCCGCCAATCGTGATGGCTGGCGGTAAGTTCTCAGGAAAGTTGAGTGCCCGGTCCACAAAGCTGAAACGGAACTCGTTGACAACCCGTGGGCTGAACGTACGGATGTAGTTCACCGCCCCGTTGTAGTTGTCCACGTTCGTGCCGATTTCGTTGCCGGGAATGGCCGTGGGCGCACCGGGGTCGCGGCTGCGGTCCTGCAGATAGCGCAGCGAGAAGCGGTCATTGTTCGTCAGGTTGACGTCGCCTTTGACGAGAATCCGCCAGAAATTTCTGCCATAAGGCAGGCTCCCGGTCAGCGCCCGGTTGAACTGCTGCACCGGTATGGTCGCCACGATGGCGTTGTCTGACGGCCGCCGGACGGTGATGGTGCCACGTGGCGTCGGGTCGTTGGCGACAGGGAACGTGTTGGTCAGGAAGGTCAGCGCGCCGGGCGCCAGGGCATTGGGACCGCTCGGATTGGCTGTGGCATAGGCCTGGAGGGCCGCAATGCCCGACGGCGCCAGCGCCACGGTAATCGGCACGGCTGTGGTGCGGAACGTATTCCGGTCAAAGCTGGTGAAGAAGAAAATCTTGTCTTTCTTGATGGGCCCGCCGAATGTGCCGCCCCAGATGTTCGTCACGTTGACGGCGCGCGCCCGCCGCAGAGCATCCCGTTCACTAAAACCCTGGGCGCGGGCCGCGCTGAACGTGCGCTGCTGGGCTGTGGTGAGGGCATTCAGCCCGTTGCCTTCCCAGGTGTAGTGCGCGATACCGCTGAATTCGTTGGTTCCCGAACGGGTGATCTGCTGCACGATGGCGCCGCCGTTGCGCCCGAACTCAGCCGAAAAGTTGTTGGTGATGATTTGAAACTCCGCCAGGGCTTCCGGGGGAAGATTCTGCACCGGAATCGAAAGCGACGGGTCATTGTTCTGCGTGCCGTCAATGAGGAAGTTGTTGGAGCGGGTCCGGGCACCATTGACAGCAAAACCGGAACCGGGCCGCCCGTTCTGGTTGTTGACGACACCGGGTTGCAGCAGCGCCAGCCCATTGAGCGTGTTGCGTCCGGGCAGTTGCAGAATCCGGCGCGCATCCACTTCCTTGCTCACTTGGCTGCGGGTTGTCTCGATGAGGGTGGCCTCACCTGTCACCGTGATGACTTCCTGGCTGCTGCCGGCCTTGAGTTCGGCATCCACGATGGCGTCCCGCGCCGCCGTGACGTTGATTTGCTCACGGACAAGGGTCTCGAAGGAATCGGCCGAGATGCGGACGGCATACCGCCCGCCGGGCAGGGAGCGCACCGTGTAGGTGCCGTCGCTGCCGCTGACGACTTCACGGGTTTCTCCGGTGTCCATGTTCTTGACCTCGATGCGCGCGCCGACAATGGCCGCGCCCGTCTGGTCGGTCACCCGCCCGGAGATGTTGCCGTAGATGGTTTGCGCGATGGCTGCCACGTTGGTCAGTCCCACAAGGACCAGACCGACCAGCAGGCACCGGATACCGGCGTACCACCCGTGCCGCGTGGACCGCACAGAGTTTGCTTTCTGTACGTGCATGGGGATTACCTCTCTTACTCAGAAAAGATCGCAGAGGACGCTGAGGCGCGCCCTCAAGCTTATGAGAAGCCGTCTTGGTTACAGGTAGCAAAATCTGTGCCAGAAATCTGACAAACGCCGCCAGCCAGTCACTTGTCACCACTGATCCAGTTGCCAGATAACACCATAGCAGACGGTGTACCGGCACATCGCACGGGGCGTACGTCCGGTGTTCACGGGTGTCAATCCGTATTTTTTTCGACCATGCTTCATTTTTTTGAATGACATTGCACTTTTTGGATAGCAGGGGGCAGCCGCCAGTGCCAAACGAAAGCCCCGCCCGAACCCGGCGAGACCGTTCCCGCGCGGAAGGGGGACCATCCGCGACAAGACGTTCTTCCAGGGCTTTGCCAAGCTGCTTGGCTTTGCCAACCTGACTCGCACCGGGCAGTTGCTCGGGCCCGCAGACCCGCAGTTCCGGCAGGCGCTGCAAACGGCTGGCTTTCGGTGCGCGCCAGTTTGTAGTGCCTGTATCTTGACTGGCCACTGCTGACCCACACACGCTGCCTGGATGAACCCGGATGGGTTAGGGAACCAGACCAGCCGGCTGGACGTTGAACGGGCTGGCAACGTGCCGCCCGTCCGGCGCGCAACGGGCGCGCAACGTTTGATCCTGTTTGCCGCAAAACGGTGAACCTCACCACGGACCGCACCCGGAAAGGAGTTTGGGATGGCTTCACACGTTGGGTTCTGGACCCGCAGCCTGGCTTTGGGACTTGCCGTTCTGCTGACCGGTGGCTGCTTTGCCTGTTCGTCTTCCCGCCCGGCTCCGCAGCCGGTTGTGGCCCCGCCGGCCAAACCCTCGACAGTGACGGCAACCAGCAATGTGCCCGGGCAGGGGCTTGACTTGCAGGCGCTGATTGGTTTGACCAAGCAGGCCAAAGACGCCGAAAGCCTTGAACGGCTGCTCAATCAGCCCGTCTCCATCAACAACCTCGACCTCGATGAAGACGGTCAGGTGGATTACATCCGCGTCCAGGAGTACGGCGGCGGCAACACGAAGAACTTTTCCTTTGTCGCCCTGCTCAAGGGCGGTCAGGAGCAGGAAGTCGCCAATCTCGTCATCGAGCAGACGCCGGGGCAGCCGGAGGCGACGGTACAGGTGCAGGGGCATCCGGCCGTCTATGGCCCGAATGTCTATTACTCGGCGGTGCTTCCCATCGCCACAGCGCTGTTTCTGGCGTGGGCGCTGGCGCCCCGGCCGGCCCTTTACGTTTCGCCCTACGGCTTCGGCGCGTTCCCGCCCTATTATCGTCCGTATGCGCCGGTGCCGGTGGCCACCTATCGGACGACCGTCACCAACTACACCCGGAATATCCCCGTGCAACGGCGGACCCAGCCGGCCATTCCGGCAGCCACGCCGTCGCCCAATGCCGCCAAGGTGGCCCCCAGCTTCCGCCAGCCGCTCACCCAGCCAGGCCAGACCCAGCGGCAGTTTCAGCAGCGGGATGGCAACCGTCCAGTGGCCTCTGGCGGTTTTGGGCAGGGGCCGGCCTCCCGGCGTGCCATACCGCCTTCGTCGGTACCGGCAGCGCGTCCGATGGCCCCGCCTCCGGGGAGCGTTCGTCCGCCGGCACCGCCGCCCTCCGTGGCACGCCCGGCACCACCACGGAACTTCAACACCCGCGGCCGGCGCAACTGACGGGCTGTGTTCACACGCTCCGCGCCTGAAGTTGACTTGCCATCAGACCTGCCCGGCTGGCGCCGCCCCGGTGGATGTTGTCCATCCGCCGGGCCGGCCCTGGCCGGCAATGCGCCGTCTGCCCTTGCGAACCTGACCCTACAGCCCTGAACCCCTACCAGCGAGGACGGATGCCCATGACGAAACACACCTACACCCTGACCGAAGCCCAGCGCCGCAGCTTTGCCAGCATCTTTGTGCTCGACAAGATGGTGCGCAAAGGCCGACGCTTTGCCGTGGCTCCCACCGACCCGGACGAAATGGTGCTGCGGGACGTACTCCAGATGCTGTTCAACGAGCACCTCATCGAAATCCAAGGCGCTTACTACGTTCCGACAGAAGAAGGCAAGGCGCGGGTACGTACCTTTCGCCAGCGGTATGAGGAATACCTTACGGTCTATGACATCTACTGTGCCGTGGACCTGGCGACCGGCGAGTTTGCCTTTGAACGCTACTACGACTTCGACGACGCCGGTTGGCAGCTCTACCTCCAGCAGGAACGCTGGGAAGACCTGCGCGTGGCTGTGGCCATCTACAAAAAGCTCGATCCGGTCGAAATCGTCTTTATGTCCTTCGTGATGGAAGGGCGCTTTGACGACTATGCCGATGGAAAGTGGGAACTGGGGATTCTGTCAGGCGAACTGTGGGATGAAATCCTGGCCATCGTGAACTCGAATCTGCATCCCTGTGAACTGGGCTACACGACGACCGATCCCAATGACCCCAGCCGCACGCTCGAAGTCACTTCCGATGACGTAATGCAGGACCTGCTGACGCGCGGCGGGCAGATCATGCTGGAGTTGGTACGGCGCGGGCAGGAAATCGAAGCCGAACAGCGGGCGCTGGAAGCGGCTTCGGCGTCTCCCGCCACCACGACCACCACCACGACGGAGACCGTGTACGACTACGATTTTGTCATCACAGACCCGTATGTGTACTATACGCCGTACCTCAGTCCGTACTACGTCAGCCCGGTGTGGACCGTCCCGCTCTACCCGACTGTCGTCGTGTTCTGAAGGGCCTCCCGGCTGTGTTCGCCGTGGTGATTTCTGAAAGGCATCGAGACTGACTTCACATGTCACAACCTCTGGTTCGCTTCGACTGGACGCGCGACGAACTGCGCGCCCTTCACGACCTGCCCCTGCTGGAACTCATCCACCGGGCAGCCACGGTACACCGCACCTGCCACGACCCGCAGGAAGTCCAGGTCTGCCGTCTGATTTCCATCAAAACCGGCGGCTGCCCGGAAGACTGTGGTTACTGTTCGCAGTCCGCGCACTATGAAACGGGTATAGCGGCACAACCTCTGCTTGACAAAGCAACCGTCGTGGCGATTGCCGAGCGCGCCAAAGCGCACGGGGTCAGTCGGGTCTGCCTCGGTGCGGCGTGGCGCAACGTCCGCGACGATGCCCAGTTCGAGGCCGTGCTGGACATCGTGCGCAGCGTCAATGCGCTGGGCATTGAAGTCTGCTGTACCTTGGGCATGCTGACCGAGGCCCAGGCCCGGCGGCTCGAAGAAGCCGGGCTGTACGCCTACAACCACAACCTCGATACGTCGCGTGAGTATTACGGGCGGGTAGTCACGACCCGCACGTACGACGACCGCCTGGAGACGCTTGCCAACGTACGCAAAACCGGCGTGACCCTCTGCACGGGGGGCATCCTTGGTCTGGGCGAAAGCACTGACGACCGCATCGGCTTGCTGCACACGCTGGCGACAATGAACCCGCACCCGGAATCCGTGCCGATCAACCTGCTGACGCGCGTGCCGGGGACGCCAATGGAAAACGAGGCTGAGGTTTCCGTTTGGGAAACGCTGCGGGTGATTGCCACGGCGCGCATTGCCATGCCGCGTTCGGTCATTCGCCTCTCGGCCGGCCGCACACAACTTTCCGAAGAAGCCCAGGCGCTGTGCTTTCTGGCCGGGGCGAACTCGATTTTTTCCAGCGATGCCAGAATGATGCTCACCAGGGTGTCGCCGACAAACGACTATGACGAAGACGCGCAGCTTCTGAACAAGCTGGGGCTGCATCCGCGCGTGCCGTTCAAGGATGCGCCGAACGCGAAGACGGCAGGTTGTGCCTCGGCAGCTACCGCAACCCTTCAGGAGAAATGAGGTTCAGAAGTATGCTGCACAGGTTTTCCAGACGACAGTTGTTGGCAGGGCTGGTGTTGTCGCTGACAACGGCGGTGTCTCCTGTTTTGGGGCAAAGCAGGCGGGCGACGCGCATCCGCTTTACGCCCGGCGCTTCATCCTCCACGGTGACGGGGGTGCTGCCGCCCCGGACAACGTGGCGCAAATATGTTCTTCGGGCTAACGCCGGGCAAACCCTGACCTTTGCCGTGAGTCGGACAAATCCCCAATTGGGCGTTTCGGTCTATGATGAGATAGACGGAAAGGAAGAGCCGAGCGGCGAACCGCTCACCGGTGTCGCGCCACCGACCCGCACTGGAGAAGTGACACTTCCAGTGAGGGGGGATTACTTTCTGTATGTTTGGCCGATCAAGCCCGTGAAGCTCACCACTCCCATCAAATACTCACTCACGGTTGAGATTCGCTAGTGCAGATTCATAAGTTCGGGGGCACGTCGGTAGGCAACGCCGAGCGCATTCAGCAGCTCGTTGCCATTGTGGAAGCTGAACGGAAACGGAAGACGCGGCTGGTGGTGGTGGTGTCGGCCATGAGCGGCATCACGAACCTGCTGCTCGAAGCCACCCGGAAGGCCGCGCAGGGAGACGTGGTGGCCGTTACTGCCGCCGGTGCGACCTTGCGGGCGCGGCACCTGGAAGCGCTCGAACAGTTGGTGTCCGACGGTGCGGCCCACTATGCCGTGGCTGCTGAACTCGAAGCCTTCTTTGACCGCTTTGCGCGCATCGGGGAAGGGATTGCGCTTGTGGGTGAACTGCCGCCACGGGCGCAGGATTTCATTGCCGGTCTCGGTGAACGGCTTTCGGCACGGCTCGTCGCCGCCGCGCTGAACAGCCGTGGTCTGGCGTCCGTTGCGTGCGACGCCGACCGGCTGATCATCACCGATGATACCTTTGGTGCAGCGGTGCCCGACCTAGCGGCGACGGCGCTGGCGACCCGCGAACGGCTCCTGCCGCTGCTGGACGCCGGGCAGATTCCAGTGGTAACAGGCTTCATTGGTGCTACACCCGATGGCGTCCCAACGACGCTGGGGCGCGGCGGCTCGGATTACTCAGCCGGTATTCTCGGCGCGGCACTCGAAGCCGAAGCCGTGGTCATCTGGACGGATGCCGACGGCTTCATGACGGCCGACCCGCGCCTGGTGGTCGATGCCCAGGTGTTGCCCCACATCAGCTATGCCGAAGCCGGGGAACTGGCCTACTACGGGGCCAAGGTCCTGCATCCCAAGACGTTGCTTCCTCTCATCCCGAAGGGGATTCCGCTCTACATCAAAAACAGCTTTCGCCCGGAAGGCGCCGGGACGAAAGTCTCCGCCACCACTGGGGACTGGCATGCCGATGTCAAGTCGGTGACTTCCATCACCGGGCTGGCGCTGCTGACCGTCGCCGGACGGGGCATGCTCGGCGTGCCGGGGATTGCCGCCAGAACCTTTGCCGCCGTTGCGGCCGCCGGGGTCAACGTGCTGCTGATTTCCCAGTCGTCATCCGAAAACAATCTCTGCTTCATGGTTGAAGACCGGGAGGCGGAGCGTACCCGGTCGGCGCTGGTCAAGGCGCTCAGCCTGGAGTTTCACCACGGCTGTGTTGAGCGGGTGGAAGTGCTCACGCCGGTGGCGATTGTTTCCGTAGTCGGAGCCGGGATGCGGGGGCGTCCGGGAATTGCCGCGCGGATTTTTTCCGCTGTGGCCGCAGCGCAGGTCAATGTCATCGCCATCGCACAAGGCTCCTCAGAAATCAACATTTCGTTCGTTGTGAACGAATCTGAAGCCGCAGCCGCGGTCAGCGCCATCCACGAACGGTTTGAGCTGGGTGCCAGGACGTAGGTTCAGGTTACAGTGGAGCTATCCATAGCAGAAGTGGACTGCTGCCCGGCTTCCAGTTCGGTGGCCCGGCGGTGCCAGTAAGCGGCCAGTTCGTCGCCGGTCAGAAGCCGGTTGCCGTGGGCATCGGTCCAGCGCAGCCAGGTGTCGGTTCGCCCTTCAAACGTCCCGCGCCAGAGGGTCAGCCCCAGCCCCAGGTGTGGCAGTTGCATGTCCTGGCGGGCAGTCAGGCGTCCATGCTGCCGCTCGAAAACCGTTACCGGCTGGTCTGCCAGCAGTCCACAGGGGTCATAGATCACGCGGTAGGTGACGCCAAGTTGTTCATACATCTGATGCCGCCGGTCGGACGCCTCAGCCTTACCGGAGTTGTGCGCCAGAAGGTCGAGAACCAGATCAGGCGCCTTACCGAGGCGCGAAACCTGGTAGATGCGATGGACAGGTTTCCACCACTCGGCTGCCAGCGTGACGCCCCGTGCCAGCAGGACATCCGGGACAACCGAGGCCGCCACGGTTGGTTCACCGGAGGTCAGCGCCACCCGCGCGGCCGCCAGAAATGGGACACCATCACCGGGACGCCAGCTCGTGTAGAGCGAAGAGACAAGCAGGCGTAGGGCTTTGTCGGCGGCAAAACCGCCAGTTTCATCGTCGCCGTGGATATCCTCGAAGTCGGGATCGTCGAGGTCTTGCAGGATGTAGGCGAGAGACATGGCGTGCGCTCCGCGCCGGTTGGGCCGGGATAGGCTGGAGACTACACAAGCCGGGCTGCCCCGCCAAGTGCCACCGGTCGGCATACCTGCCACACTTGCCCGCCATCCGAAGCTGGCGCGTGGCGGCCGGTGGCTTCCTACAGCTTTGCGCGGCTGTAGTCACCGGCCGTTACGCGCCTGGCAACCGGTTGGCGGCGTTTTACTCGAACAGGGAACGCCCGACTTCCTCAAGCACAATCGTGGTGTGCTGCTCGTCCTCCATCCAACCCCGGTTGAACAAAAAGATGAGATCACCCCGGGCACGCCCATCGGCAATCTCCAGCGTGACGTGTGGTTTCCGTCCGTAGGCCAGGCGCATGCTGAGGTCGTGGCACATTTCTGCGCCGTCCTGCTGGGAGATTTCGATGGTCAGTTGGTGGTAGAGCACGTGGCCAATGTAGATGGGCTTGGTTCGCCCGACCAGCCAGCCACGGTGAACCCGGTTGGTTTTTGAGTTGCGGAGGGTGATGGCAGCGTAGTTGGACTTCCGGTTGTCACAGGCGGGGCACAGGTAGTCAAACCGGCGCGGTCCCGGCTGAGCTACGGCCTCCATGGTTGCCCCACAGGTGCACACTTCAACTGGTGCTTCAACAGCAAGTAGCGTTGGCATCGTGTCACCCGACTTTCCCGGTCACTGAAGTCTGGCTGGAAACTTCAGTTCCCGCGATTGAGTGCGCTGCCCGCTGTCGTGCGGACAACGCCCGTGATCTTGCCGATGAGGTTTTCCACCCCTTTGTCAATGCCGTGTTTGGCCACGTTGTCCGAGACAAAGGTGAGTCCCTGGGCCAGTCCGAGGGGCACCATCAGTGGGATCATGATGACCGGTGTGATGACGGCTGTGGCCGTGATATGCGCCGTCGGTGTCTTCCCAAGCGGAGTATCCTTGAGCTGCTCAAAAACAAGTTTGCCGGTTTGGTAAATCCCCGTCAGGGGCATGAAGGGCAGACAGGTCATCGGGTAGAGAATACCCGTCACAAGCAGATTGGAGAAACCGCGTTCAAGCAGCGGCACATTCGATTCGCTCATGGCATCGTGCCTCGCAGGAACCGAGGGATGTACGCTCCGGGGACACGAGCAGTCGCCGATGATGTCAGGTTGCAGGAAACAGGCCGGCGTAGTTCTACTATCGCTGAAATCGGGCGCGAGTTCAAACTTTTCGTTGTCCAGGTGCGAGCTGGGGCGTAACTTTGCCTGGTGGGTGAGACCCTGTCTCCAGCGCGGAACGGCTTTTTAGGGCACCGTGCCGCACCGGGGATTTGGTATCGTTGGTGGCCATGAAAGTGTCACTGAAAACCGGTGTGTCCAGTCCGACCGGTTGGACGGCTGCGCCAGCACCGCTGTCAACTCCCGCCATGCCTGCTTCCCGGCCTGCCTCGCGACCGCCGGAATCATCCCCGGACTGGCTTCCGGCAACGCCCCGCCGGCGGGTGAGCGCGCTGGTGGGTGGCTATGTGGTTTGGGTGGTGTCGTGTGCCGTCTTTTTTGCGCTGGGCGTCAATGTCGGCAAGCTGTTTCCTTTTGCGCCAGCGATGCGGCGTCCGCTGCCCGTTGCTGACACTCCGCCGGAGCGTCCGCCGGAACGTGCCATTGACTTGTCCGATGCGCGCTATGCCGTGCAGGTGGCCGCCGTGGCCACGGCCGATGAGGCCAACCGGTTGGTGGCCGAGCTGAATCGCAAGGGATTTACGAGCGCTTTTGTGACACGCCCGACCGCCGAGACCGGAAATGAGTTGTACCTGGTCAAAGTCGGCCTGTACAACTTGACAACAGCCAACCAGGTCAGTGAGGAGCTGCGGCGCGACTTCGGATTTCGCGCAGCGCGGGTTGTGCCAAACTGATGACCGTCGCCGGACGGCGCTATGGGGGATGTCAATCGGGAAGATGCCTGCCAGCTATGATCTGCCTGATGCTCTGTGTTCCGCCCGGCCGACACCTGGCAGGTGGCTCCGGTGGGCGGCTGTCCTGCTGGCGGCGGGTTGGTGGGCGCTGTCGTCCTTGGGAATGCCAGCGGCAGCGCAGCAGCGGCCGCTCCTGACCGAGGACGTGGACATTGTGGAGACCGGGCGGATACGCCTTCAGGCCGGGGCTGATTTTTTCCAGAACCAGCGCTTTGGTCTGTCCGGCCTGCGGGGTGATCTCTTCCGTCCGGTGGTACTGGGCGTACACTTCGGGCTGAACAGCAATGTCGGTTTTTCTGTCGAGGGAAGTCTGCGCGACTATCTGAGCATTCGTGAGCGTGGGACAAGCGCCATTCCACTGTCCCTGGCTCCCGGCGCCACCTCGACTTCCGGGGCAAGTGATTTCACCCTGTGGACGAAAATCAAGCTGCGGAAGGAAACCCGCCGCGCACCGAGCCTTGGCGTACGGATTGGCGTCCAGCTTCCGAACAGTGATCAGGCACGCGGCATCGGACTCAATGCGACGAACGTGTTCGGGATGGTGCTTGTCGGGAAGCGGGTGGCCCGGGAGCGGCTCAACCTCTTTGGCAATCTGGGTGTCGGCATCCTGACAAGTCCAGTCAAGCCCGGCGCGCAGCAGGACGTACTGACCTACGGTGCTGCGGCCATCTACCGCGTCACGGAAGAGGTGGATGTGCTTGGGGAAGTGGCCGGGCGCTACAACCCCCGGACGCCGGTGCCGGGACTGGAAAGCCAGGCGCAGGTGCGTCTGGGGGCGCGCTGGCGGGCCGCCGGTTTTCAGTGGGACCTGGCCGGGGTGGCCGGGTTGACCAGGTTGAGTCCGCGCCGGGGGCTGACCTTTGGCGTGACCTATGAATTCAAAGGCTTTGAGCCAGTCAAATAACCTGCCAGTTGGTCACACCCTGGCATGGCTTTGCGCATCCGCAGGAGCATGGTGCATGATGACATTGTCAGGTGATGCGCCCTGTTGTTTCCCCTTCACTTTGCTGCCCCGGTGAGGCTTCCGATGAGTGCCAACGTCCCAAAGCGCATTGAGCTTGAAATTCCTATTGCTCACGACAATGAACTGGAGGCCGCCCGGGTGGCAGAGCAGTTGGCAACAGAGATACACCTTGGGCCCGACTGTCTGGCTGAAATCAAGATGGCGCTGGTCGAGGGCATTCTCAATGCGTTCGAGCACAGTGGCAGCACCATCCCCAAAGTGCGGGTCGAGTTTGCCGTCCATGACGAAGAACTTGAAGTGGTGGTGCAGGATTTCGGACAGGGCTTTGACCCTTCGGAGCGGCCCAGCCTGCGCCCACTACAACGGCGTGGCTACGGACGCATGCTGATGGAAAGTCTGATGGATGACGTGAAGTATTTCACGAGTCCCCAGGGAACACGGCTGGTGATGAAAAAACGCCTGCCAAAGTGCGCCTGACCCGCAGCTTCCCTGCGGTTTGCCAGCCTTGGCGCAGTACGCCTTGCCCATCACCCTCCTGATATTCGATACAAACCTTATGAGCGAAGTTTTCAAAGTTACGAGTCGCCAGGCTGGAAAATTCATCGTCATTACCGTCGAAGGCTACATCAACAACCTTGCCGGTGAGCGCATTCTGGATGAATTCAACCGCTGGACGGCCGAAGGCTACCGCCACTTCGTGCTCAATCTTGAAAAGACCCAGCTTGTCAACAGCATCGGGATTTCGATCCTGATTGAAATGATCGAGAAAGCCCAGGAACTTCAGGGTTCCATCGCCTTTTGCTGCCTGTTGCCCATCATTGCCAAGACATTCAAAATCATGGGCCTGACCCAGTACGCCCAAGTCTATGAAACCGAAGCCGAAGCCCTGGCCGGTTAGCCGGATGGCGGCGGTGTCATCTGATCAGAACTGTCACGCACCAGGAACGCCACGATGTCGTTACCCTCCACGGCCACGCCCAACCCGTCGGTTGCCATCAGTGAAGACCGCATCGAACGCCTGCTCTACAGCCTGTCCGCCCTGGCCGATATTGGCGAAGCCACGACAGCCGGGGGGAGCTTCGAGACGACGGCCCGGGAACTGCTCCATCTGATTCTGGGGACCCTGGCAATCTCAAAAGGGGCGATTCTGCTTTACGATACGGCTTCCGAACAACTCCGCCCGCTGGTGGCGCGCGGCATTGAGTCGCCGCCGTCCATCCCCCTTCCGGCAAATGTGGTGGAACGGCTGCGCCTGTCCATGAAGCCGCTCGACCTGCTTGCCAAGGACCAGGTACTAACGGATTTGGTGCGGAAAGCACCGGACGCCTTTGCGGCCCTGCAGGCGCGGCTCTGGGTGCCGTTGGCGGTTGGCGGCCGGCTCGTCGGAGTGCTCAGCCTGAGTGACAAGTTTGGCCGAAGCGATTACACATCGGATGACTTGCAGTTGCTGGCGACGATGGCCCAGCACGCTTCCCTGGCCCTCTATAACTTCCAGATCATTGGCGAGCTTCAGGAAGCCAACTTCCGGCTCAAGCGCAAAGTGCTGGAAATGCAGTCCCTCTATGACGTGGGGCTGGCCATTGGGGCGCTCCATGAGCTGGACCCGATGGCCAATGAAATCATCCAGCGGGCAGTGATGCTGCTCGATGCCAGCGCGGGCGTGCTGTTTTCCCTGGAGAAGGAAGGGTTGCGCGTGGCCGCCTCGTTTGGGATGTACGCCGAATATCCCCCCAAGGCGCTGCTACCACTTGACCAGGTGCGGCCGCGGGCCATTCACGAAATTGTCATTGCCGAACAGCGCGGCTGCCGACTCAACGAGCGGGAACAGGGCGGCGCGCGAAACTATGCCATCCTGCCGCTCATCGTCAGCGGACAGGTGGTGGGGGCGCTCATGGTCTGTGACAAACAGACCCGCGAAGGTTATGCCCCCTTTACCGAGGAAGATGAACAGTTTTTGCTGGCGCTTGCCACGCAGGCGGCCATTGCCATCGAAAATGCGCGGCTGCACCAGGAAGCCATTGAAAAAGAGCGCATCGAGAAGGAACTGGAAGTCGCTGCGGCCATTCAGAAGCGTATCCTGCCGGATACCTCGCCGGTGTTCGATACGGTCGAAACCATCGGCGTAAACATTTCCTGCCGCCAGGTCGGCGGGGACTACTACGACTACATCTGCTTTGATGAACCCAAACTGGGTCTTGTCATTGCTGACGTATCGGGCAAGGGAACGCCGGCCGCCCTGCTTGTCTCCACGTTGCAGGCCAGTTTCCGGGCGCTGGTGGAAAGCCACGACCTGGCGGAAACGGTGACGCGCCTGAACAAGGTCATTTACAAGGCGTCGCCCTCGTACAACTACATCACCTTCTTTTACGGTGTCTTGGACCTCGAAACCCGGCGTTTCCGCTCGATCAATGCCGGACACAACGATCCGCTCCTGTACCGCCCGCGAACGGGTGAGTGGCAGACGTTTGGAAGCGGTGGCTTCTGCCTGGGGATGTTTGACTGGGGAACCTACGAAGTGCAGGAAACCCAGCTTGAGCCGGGAGACTTGTTGTTTCTCTACACGGATGGTGTGACCGAATCCACGAATGAGCAGGGCGAGGAATTTGGCGAGGAGCGGGTTCGGGCGTTGCTTGCCGAAACCGCACACCTGCCCCTTGCCGAGATTTCGGCCCGGCTGTCGGCCGCCATTCGGGATTTCGTGGGGGCCGCCCCCCAGCACGATGACCTGACCTACGTCCTGGCGCGGGTGAAGTAAGACCAGCCAGAGGGGAGCCTGTATATGCGTCGTGTGTTCCGGTTGAGCCGCCCGGCTTGGGGTGGCATCGTTCTCCTGCTGGTCGCCACGGGAACGCTGCTGGGCGTGACGGGGCATCTGGTGTCCGGGCAGGACGGTCTGGCCCTGGCGCGTCTCCTGCCAAAAGGCGCACTGGCTTACGTTCAGGCGCGTGACCTCGGCAAACTGCTCGCGCAGTGGCGTGCGTCATCCGTACACGACCGCTACTACGCCAGCGACAGCTTCCGCGCCTTTCGCCGGTCACGGCTCTGGGCCAAACTCAATGAGCGCATCCGGGAGTTTGAAGAGGGCGTGGGCGTCACCCTCACAGAAGACACCGTGATGCAAATGGCCGGCAAAGCCACGGCGATTGCCCTGT
The DNA here is from genome assembly GCF_000226295.1 of Chloracidobacterium thermophilum B. Lineage (GTDB taxonomy): Bacteria > Acidobacteriota > Blastocatellia > Chloracidobacteriales > Chloracidobacteriaceae > Chloracidobacterium > Chloracidobacterium thermophilum. The sequence continues at coordinate 2,186,541 of NC_016024.1, read as the reverse complement.
ATGACATGGGCAAGCTCGAACTGGTGTTTGTCACCGAGTTGTCCGCCCAGCAGGCGGCCGCAACGCCCCTGCTGGCCCGCAAGTCCACCTTTGAAGCACGTACGACGGCGGCCGGACAGCCCTACCTTGTGCGTGAACTGGCGACGGATGGCGGCCGGCTGCGCCAGGGGCTGTGCGTCGCCACGCCGCCCGGCAAGCTGGTGGTGGCCACCAGTGAAGCGCTCATGCAGCGGACGCTCGACAACCTGGACGGCAAAGGCGATGACCACGTGTTAGCGTCCATGGGCCCGACACTGGCGGCGGCGCAGGGGTTTACGCCCCATGACGTAACGCTGTGGACCGATCTGCCACGTCTGCGCCAGCAGCCCTACTTTGGCTACTACTGGGTGCATGGAGCAAAAGCTCCGGGGCTGGATGAGGTTGAAGCCACGCTGGCTGACCTTGAATTGACTTCCGAGGGGCTTGTGGAGCGCCGCTGGTCACTGACTTCCGGGCGCGCCGTTCCGGCCGCGTTCACGCCCCAGCAGCAGCCGGTGGTGGCACGTCTGCTGAATGCCTCGCCCTTTGCCGTCGTTGAAACCCTGCCGGTTGACGCGGGCAACGTCCCGGCGCAGATTGCTGTGGGCATTCTGTTTCCGCTGCCGCGCCCGGTGGCGGCTTCTGACCTGCCACGGATTCGGGTCATTGAGGACACCGCTTCCAGTACGGCCCGCCGTGGGCGTTACGAGCGTCTGGATGAACGCTTTGACCGGGATGTGGATGACCCCGATGCCTTGTCTTCACGTCCGCCTGCACGTCAGGCAGCCGGCACCCGCCCACCCGATCCGCTGGAGTCCGAACTCACCAGCCTGTTCCGGTCGGCCCAACCGGCCTGCCTGGCCTGGCTTGGGGAAACCACAGCGGAAGGCAGCGCGCCGTTTGTGACGTTCGAGCGCGCGCTGGCGCTGCACTGCCGGCGGCCGTTCGATACAAAGGCGTACGAGGCAGCGCTGGCACGGGCCATCGCGCGGCGGTACTTCGTCGCCGGCACCACGCCGCCAGTGACTTGGGAGGTCACGTCCACGGGCGTCGTCGTGCCGCGTACGGCCGTGCCGCTCGAACGCTGTGGAGCCTATTTCGTCAGCGGTGACCTGGTGGTAATGGCCAGTTCGGCCGACTATGCCAGGCGGCTCAAAGCGCGGCTGGACGGTACGGCGGGCGGAGCGGCCGTCCGTCCGGCCAGTAACCTGACCGGAACGTACCGGCAGGCGACGGTTCGCCTGCGGGCGCTGGCGCCGGATTACCAGCGGGCTTTGCGCTTGATTGATGCTCCCGGTGCATCGGGGCTGGAGCCGCTGGAAGGTGAAGCGGACGATGCGTCGGTGCCCTTCATGGGGCAGAACATCCCGTCGCTGTTGACCGTCGTGGAGGCGTTTGATGTCGTCACGATGGAGTCGGCGGCAGCCGGGCGCGTGCGGATGGAACGGGTAAGCTATGCCTTCCGGCCGGCGGCAACTGCCGGCGGGTAAACCTTCCCTGAACGGGAACAGACTAACGTGGGGCGTTGCGAAGCAGCGTGAGGATGTCCTCCAGTCCCGTCCGAATCTGCCGGAGCGTGGCCAGCGCCTCACTGGGCGTGAGGGTTGCTTTGGGAGTGGGCGGGGTCTCTTCAGCCGGGCCGGTGTCCGCCGTCGTTTCGGCGGGGCGTTCAATGGGAACGACTTTGAGCCGACCGGCTGCGGCCCGTTCGGCCGAAAGCCGTTTTTTGGCTCCGGCAATGGTAAAGCCTTCGTCTTCACGGAGGGTTTTGATCCGCAGGGCGATTTCGACATCCTTGCGCCGGTAGAGGCGCTGTCCGGCGGCGCTCTTCTGGGGAGCAAGTTGGGGAAATTCCTGTTCCCAGTAGCGCAGGACATGGGGTTCGACGCCGACGATCTCGCACACTTCGCCGATTTTGAAGTACAACTTGTCGGGAATGGAAACTTTCCCGCGCGGCGTCTCGATGGTATGCACGGTTCTTCGACCTTCGGAGGAATACGCCATACCTGACCTCTCGACGTGAGAACGAAGAAAGTGAAAGTATCGCCCGGTAATAGCTGAATGTTAGGCTCGATCCCCTTGGGCGTCAACGATTTCGATTGCCATACCTGATGGCCGGCGGCCGCGCCGGAAGCAAAAAGGCAGGAACCCATGCTCGATGAAATGGTTTACATCTACGACGACGGCACCCACGCAGCGGAAGTGGGTCAGCTTCAGGCTTTTTTTCAGGGTCTCGATGTGAATTTCAAAGTTCTGGACATCACACAGGATGAGGCCGCACGCCAGACCGTGGCCGCCTGGAAGGACGTGGCTGAAGCCGGTTTTCCGATTGTGCGGATTGGTGAAAAAATTCGCGCGCTGTTTTTCAACGCCAACCCCAACACGCTGGCACCGGCCTATGCGCCGGGCGTGGGCGTGCCGTTGACCGGCGAGCCGGTCAACGTGTACAGCGCCGGGTGGTGTCCCGACTGCCGCCACCTGGAGAGCTATCTGACAGCCGCTGGCACGCCCTACACCAAAACCGACATTGAACAAACGGACGGCGCGCCGGAGCAGATCATCCGGTGGAGCGGTGGGCGGCGCGTGGTGCCGACCGTCAAGGTGGGGACGGCGGCGCTGCTGTTCAATCCCCCGCCACAGACGCTGGGGCGTCTGCTTGGCGTCTGAAGCCCTTGACCTGCCCCCATTGGCTGTGGGGGCAAGATTCCCTGATAGCACATGCCTTCTGAAACCATGGCGACTTCCCCCCAGAAACGACGTGTGGTGGTGACTGGCATCGGGCTGGTCACGCCTATCGGCAACACGCGCGAGGAAAACTGGCAGGCACTTCTGTCCGGGCGCTCCGGCGCCGGTCCCATTACGCGCTTTGATGCCAGTGGTTACGACGTTCGCTTTGCCGCGGAGGTCAAGAACTTTGACCCGCGACAGTTCTTTGACGCCCGTGAGGTCAAGCGCACTGCGCCTTACATCCAGTATGCTGTGGCGGCGGCCGATGAGGCGCTGGCCGACAGCCGGCTTGACCTGACACGCCTTGACCGACAGCGGTGTGGCGTCTATGTCAGCAGCGGGATTGGCGGCTTCAATGTCATCGAACGTGAGCATGCCCGCCTGCTCGACGAGGGGCCGCGCCACATTTCGCCGTACTTCATGATTGCCTTTCTCATCAATATGGCCGCCGGACACATTTCCATCCGGCACGGTCTGCAGGGGCCGCTGGGGGCCACGGCCACGGCCTGCGCGGCCAGCGTGCACGCCATCGGTGAGGCGTTCCGCCTGATCCAGCGTGGGGAAGCCGAGGTGATGGTGTGCGGCGGCACGGAAGGAGCCATCACGCCCATGGGCGTGAGCGGCTTTTCGGCGGCGAAGGCAATGTCCACGCGCAATGACGATCCCCAGCGCGCCTCGCGTCCGTTCGATGCCCAGCGGGATGGGTTTCTGCTGGGGGAGGGGGCGGGTATCCTTGTGCTGGAAGCCTATGACCATGCGGTGGCCCGGGGCGCGTCCATGTATGCCGAACTGGTAGGGTACGGCATGAGCGGAGATGCCCACCACATCACGGCTCCGGCCCCGGAAGGCGAAGGCATGTACCGGATGATGCTGGCCACCCTGCACGATGCCGGCGTCGCCCCGGAGCAGGTGGACTACATCAACGCCCACGGGACTTCGACACCCTACAACGACAAATTCGAGACGCTTGCCATCAAACGGGCTTTTGGTGCGCATGCCTACCGGCTGGCCGTCAGCTCGACGAAATCCATGACCGGTCATACGCTGGGAGCGGCCGGCGGCATTGAAGCCTGCTACAGCGCCCTGGCCGTGGCGCGCCAGGTGATTCCACCGACCATCAACTACGAGACCCCCGACCCGGAATGCGACCTCGACTACACGCCCAATGAGCCGCGGCCGGCAGCGCTCAACTATGTGCTGTCCAATGCGGCCGGTTTTGGGGGGACGAACGGGGGCCTGCTGTTCAAGCGGGTGTGATACGGATGCCGGCCGACCGGACTGTGGGTGGCCCGGCGGCCCGGCACGGGCGGCGCTGGTGGCCGCTGCTGGCAGCGCTGGGGCTGGCCCTGCTGTGGTGTCTGGGGTTGCTGGTCGTCCGGTGGCGGCTGACCAACCACCTACGCTACACCTTTCTCATGTGGAATCTCTTTTTGGCCGCCGTGCCGCTTGGCTTGGCCTTTGGGCTGTCCTGTGTCCGGCAGCGGCTGATCGGTGTGGGGCTACTGACCGGATGGCTGCTCTTTCTTCCCAACGCGCCCTACGTCTTCACGGATTTCATCCATCTGTCGCCCTATGGACGCGCGCCAATGTGGTTCGATGTGCTGCTTTTGGCTTCCTTTGCGCTGACGGCGCTGTGGTTGGGGCTGGTTTCACTGCATCTCGTTCACGAGTGGGTTGAGCAGCACTTTTCACCGCTGGCGGGCTGGGGCGTGGTGCTGCTGGCCTGTCCGCTGTCCGGCTTTGGAGTGTATCTGGGGCGGTTTGGACGGTGGAACAGTTGGGATGTGCTGCACCGTCCTGTGGCTCTGCTGGCCGATGTGGTGGCGCAGTTGTCCACGCCCGCAGACGCCCTTCGGATTGGGGCGGTGACGTTCGGCTTCGGCGGGTTGCTGGTGGTGGCCTATCTCATCTGGTGGGCGCAGGGTGCCTGGCAACGGCGGCCGGTACCTTCTGCGCCCCCATCGCAGTAGGGCCGGTCGGCCTTGGCGGGGGCAGCCACCGGAAACGCCGGTGATATGTTCCCTCTTGACAGCCGCGAACGCTGCGCTATATTAGCACTCGCAAGGCGCGGGTGCTAATCCGCGTCGCTATCATACGTCGAATCAACATTTAGGCAAGGAGTAAGCAATATGGCTGCGACGATTCGTCCGTTGTATGACCGCGTGATCGTCAAACGCATCGCCGAGACGGAGCAGGTCCGTGGAGGCATCATCATCCCCGACACGGCCAAGGAAAAGCCCCAGGAAGGGGAAGTCATCGCCGTAGGCAGTGGGAAGCTGCGGGATGACGGCAGCCGGACGCCGTTGGATGTCAAGGTCGGCGACCGGGTGCTGTTTGGCAAGTATTCCGGCTCGGAAGTCAAGATTGATGGCGAAGAGTTTCTCATCATGCGTGAGGACGAAATTCTGGGCATTATCGAAGGGAAAGGCCAAGCTGCTGCCAAGTGATGGTTCGACACAACGGGCAAGTCCACTCAAGGGCTTGCCCGTTGGAGTGTTCGGGCTGACCACCAACGCTGGAACCGCCACCACTGGCAGCAATCTGTAGAGGATTCTCAAGGAAAGAGGATTCTCAAGGAAATACGTTTCAAGGAGTACATCGGTTATGGCAAAGCAAGTCATTCATGGTGAAGAGTCGCGGCAGGCCATTCTGCGGGGCGTCAATCAGCTCGCGGATGCGGTCAAAGTCACGCTTGGCCCCAAGGGCCGCAATGTGGTCATCGAGAAGAAGTTTGGCAGCCCCACCATCACCAAGGACGGGGTGACGGTCGCCAAGGAAATTGAACTCAAGGATGCCCTCGAAAACGCCGGTGCGCAGATGGTGCGCGAAGTGGCGTCCAAGACCTCGGATGTCGCGGGCGACGGGACGACGACGGCCACCGTTCTCGCCCAGGCCATTTTCCGCGAAGGTGCGCGGCTGGTCGCCGCTGGGCACAACCCGATGGCCCTCAAACGGGGTATTGATCGGGCCGTAGATGCCGCCGTGAACTGCATCAAGGGCATGGCCAAACCTGTCCAGGGTGAAGCCATCGCTCAGGTGGGGACGATCTCGGCCAATGGTGACAAGCAGATTGGCGAAATCATTGCCGAGGCCATGAAGAAAGTCGGCAAGGATGGCGTCATCACGGTTGAGGAGTCGAAGTCGCTCGAAACCACGCTCGAAGTTGTCGAGGGGATGCAGTTTGACCGTGGCTATCTGTCGCCGTATTTCGTGACCGACGCCGAGCGGATGGAAGCCACGCTCGAAAATGCGCTCATTCTCATCCACGAGAAGAAGATCAGCGCCATGAAGGACCTGCTGCCGCTGCTCGAACAGGTGGCACGGCAGGGCAAACCGCTGCTCATCATTGCTGAGGACGTGGATGGTGAGGCGCTGGCGACACTGGTGGTCAACAAGCTGCGCGGCACGTTGCAGGTCTGCGCGGTCAAGGCGCCGGGCTTCGGTGATCGGCGCAAGGCGATGCTCGAAGACATTGCCGTGTTGACCGGCGGGCAGGTCATCAGCGAAGACCTCGGTATCAAGCTGGAGAACGTCAAGCTCGAAGACCTCGGTCGCGCCAAGCGGGTGACGGTTGACAAGGACAACACGACCATCGTTGAAGGCGCTGGCAAGCCCGAGAAGATCAAAGCCCGCGTGGAGCAGATTCGCGTCCAGATTGAAAACACCACCTCTGACTACGACCGCGAGAAGCTGCAGGAGCGGTTGGCCAAGCTGGTCGGCGGCGTGGCCGTCATCAAGGTGGGCGCAGCGACGGAAACGGCGCTCAAGGAAAAGAAAGCCCGCGTTGAAGACGCCATGCATGCCACCCGTGCCGCCGTTGAAGAAGGCATCGTGCCGGGCGGTGGTGTGGCGCTGCTGCGCGCCCAGAAAGCCCTTGAAAACATTCAGCTGGGCGAGGATGAAGAACGCTTTGGCGTTCAGATTGTCCGCCGCGCGCTCGAAGAACCACTCCGGCAGATCGCCATCAACGCTGGTCTTGAAGGGGCGGTGGTTGTCAACCGGGTGGCCAGTGAGTCGTCCGAAAGCTTTGGCTTCAATGCCGCGACGGGCGAGTTTGAAGACCTTGTCAACGCTGGTGTCATTGACCCGGCCAAGGTGACGCGCACGGCGCTTCAGAATGCGGCTTCCATTGCCGGCCTGATGCTGACGACGGAAGCCCTCATCACCGAACTGCCCGAAGAAAAGAAGGCGGGTGGTGCGCCGGGCAATATGTCAGGGATGGGTGACTATTGATCCCCATAGACCCTTGGGGTTGTCCTCCGTGGCGGCGTCGCGTGACGCCGCCACTTTTTTTGCCTGCATTGCCTGTTCCGGTGGTTTGGCTTTTCGAGTCTGATTGTTGCGGGAAAGCATCCGGCCAAGGTCATCATTTTTTCAAGCCTGGAGAAAATGCAGAAAAACCTGGAAACCGTTCGGGCAGGAAGTAAAAAGGCGGTCACGCCCGCATCAGAGCGTGACCGCCGGAAATCAGGTCAGGCTACCCTGACCGGGTTGAAGGTTAGCGCCGCCGTCCGGGAGCCGCCACAACCGGCGTCCGGGCAGGCGTCGTCGCCGTGGCGTCCTCGCCAGACGCGGCCTTCGGCGTCACAGGCTCATCGCGGACAACCCGCGCCGTCAGCTTGCCGTCGGCGTCAGGTACCACGTCAATGACCATCGTCCGAATCACCTGCCGCTGCGTCTCAACGCTTTCCGTCGTTGAGACGGGGCCGACAATCGCCAGCACATTCACCAGCAGGCGAATCGGACCGGTCGAAGGCACCCGCACCCGGAAGAAGACACTCGTGGACTGCCCTGCCGCCAGCGGGCTAATCGGCACACCAGTGCCAACCGGCGGCTGCCCGTTGAGCGTGGTCTGGATGGAGCCAGCCTGCCCGCCAGTGTAGGCACACGGCCCGAAGTAGTCATCCGCCGACGCCAACCGGTGTGGATTGGGCGACGCCAGAATGACGGCGTTCGGATTGGTGAAGTTCGGGAAGCCCAGCCCTGTCACCTGAATGGCGATGTTGGAGAGAGGTGCTGCACCAATGTTGGTCAGCAGCCCAACCAGCGTCGCCTGCAACGGATAGCCGGGGCAGCCAAACAGCGCCGTGGTTGCCGACGGGTAAATCAGCATCTGCACCTGCGAGTTGACGTTTGTCAGGCAGGGTGCTGTGGTGGAGCAGTTGAGCGTGCCGGTCTGGATGGTGATGGACCAGCCGCCGTTGATGTTGCCAGCATCACCACCGACAAAGTCCTGCACGAACAGTTCCCACGTGCCGTTCACACTTGCCCCGGACAACCCGTTGAAGATGTTCAGGTTGCTGTTGTAGGGCGGCGACGGCAGCGGGGCCGCGAAGGTCCGCCCTCCGCCGTTGTTGTTCGGACCATAGGTCCCACTGGGCGGGAAGCCCGACGTTGGCAATGGCGGGGCTGTCTGGTCAAACGTGTAGGTGCGGTTCGTTACGCCACCAGACCCGCCAATGGCATTATTGAACAGCACACAAATCTGACCACCTGGACCCCGCAGTGCCACACCTACGTCGCTAGGCCAGGTGTGGTTGAAGTTGGTGATTGTCACCGTCACCTTGGTGATCACGTGTCCCGCAGGAATGCCGCTCACATTGATGGTGGACGGATAAGGCGTCGCCGGACCCGAAAGCGGAATGGTGATCGGCGCCGGGTTGGAAAAGGTAAACGTGCCGCCCGGCGCTAACGGACAACTTGTCGGCACTGTGTAGCTCGCCGTAGTTGACCCACTGCCCGGCCCAAACGTGACTGACACGTTGATGGTGACGGTCGTCCCCGGCACAAAGGTCGGGAGAAGCTTGAAGGTCACGTTGCCGGTTGCACTCGCGCCCGGCGCCAACGAGCCAAGGCTTGCGCTGCCGTTGACAATCGTCACCCCTGGTGTCGTGGAGGTGATGGTGACGTTGACTCCCGTTGCCGTCGCGGTGCCCACATTCGTTACCGTGATAGCTGATTGCAGGGTCTCGCATGGTTCAAAGAAGCTGTCACCGTCGCTGTTGGCCGCGCCCGGTAGTTCGGTCGTGGTCTGGCCTGCGAAGGCCGCAAGGGGACCCGTTACCGTCTGCGCGTTGTACACCACCAAGGCGTAGTCCTGGTCGAGTAGGTCGCCATCGCCAGGGACGCCATCGCCGGCAATGTTGAAGGCGCTCACCTGGATGATCACGGGCGTCCCGGCCGGGTAGCTGCCTGCCGGAAGGAAAACACTCTCGACGTTGTTGAGGCGGTCAAATGCACCGCCGGGGATGGAGTTGGCCCCGGAGAAGTTGTTGCCGCGATAGGTGTCGCCGCCAACACTAACTTGGAGGTCAAGGTCGTTGACAAGGCGTGGCCCGGTGCCAGTGGTGGCGCCGGGGACATCCGTCCACGCCAGCGTGATGCGCAGAGGTCCAGAGGCCGGAAAAGCTACGGCAAGAGTCCGAACCTGTCCGCTTGCTGTGAACTTGTCCGCCGGGACCTGGTCGCGCAGCACCCGTGGGGCGCTGTCAAATGCGCGGTTAAGCGCCATGCGACCCATGCCCTGATTGTTTGACCAGAGCGTGTCACCGGCGCCCGTGCCCGTCATATACTCGGCGGAGTTCATCAGATACGCCTTGGTCATCGCCGGGCTGGGCGCGGTGCCGTTGAAAGGCGGGCCGGGGTTGTTGAGGAAATACTGCCGGACAAGCGCAGCACCACCTGCAACCGCCGGACAGGAAAAGCTTGTCCCGCTTGAAGCGCGATAGTAGCCGGTTGTTCCGGGCAAAGGGGCGCTTGTCACACACGGATCAGGGTTACCAGGGCCATTTGGGTCAGGGGTGCCAACCTGGAGCACCCCACCGGAAACCGTTGTCCCTGGCGCCACCAGGTCGGGCTTCCGGCGCCCGTCGGCGCAAGGTCCGCGGCTTGAAAAGCTGGCCATGTTTTCGGCATTCTCACCGGCGCTGCGGGTGTTTTGGCTAGCACCCACCGTGATGACGTTCTTCGCAGTGGCCGGTGAGCCAACCGTTTGGGTACCAGGGCCACTGTTGCCGGCGGCAAATACGATGACCATTTCCTGGTTGCCCGGTGTCGGGTGAGCCGATCCTGGTTGCTGAGCATCACGCACGAGAAAGTCGTAGGCTTGTGAGCTCGTGTTGTACGCGCCGGAGACCGCCGCGCCCCAACTGTTTGAGCTGATGCGCGCACCGTACTGGTATGACCGCGCGAGCATGTCGTTGAAGTTGGGGTTCACAAACGTGCCACCAGAGTTAAAAATCGCTGAACTGCCAATCCGCACGAAGGGAGCCACACCTAGACCGTAGTAGAAGTTCGGGGGGTCATTTTCGGCGTGGGGCAGGGCGCGGGGCAGTGACGCCGGTACGTTGCCGGCGATGATATGCGCGCAGAGGGTTCCGTGGCCGATACCGCAGCCGCGTACGTCGTTAGTTCCTGGCGTTGGAGAGGTTGTGCTTTCCCACTTGGCATACACCAGCCGGCTCGGCTGCAGGATGTTACCGGCGCGGTAGAGAGCGAAGTGAGAGGTGGGGGGAAGGCCAGTGGTGTGGTTGGGCGGCCCGCCCGGCGGGGGTGTGGTCGCCCCGGCGATGGAGTTTCCGCTGTCCACCATTTGGTCACCGACATCCACCACGAAAGCCGAGGTGAAGGTCGAGTTGAGGGGTGGGAAGCCGGCTGCCGTCAGAAACGTGGCATAGGGCGTTGAAAGGTTCGGGATGCCACCCGTCAGGCTGTTGATGAGAATCTGGTTCTGCCGTTCATCGAGCAGGGTCGGCTCGGTGTAGGGCATGATGGAAATCACGTCTTCCTGCGCCGCCAGCCTCATCAGGGCGCCGGAAGGCAGCTCCACGATGAAGTTCACGAAATCGGCAATCTGATACTTCTGGATGGCCGGTTTGCCGACGAAGCTTTCCGCCAGTTGGAGGGTTGCCTGATTGGTGTCTGGGTCAGCAACGAGCTGTACGGCATATCGCTGTGTGCCCTCCAGGGCAACCTCCGCCGTGCTGGGGTCAAGTTTGAAGGCGGCAAGATAGGGGCCGTCCCACTGCTTGAAGCTTTTTGTCACCTTGGTGGTGTCGCCTGTCTGGCGCGCGTCTTCGCCCAACCGCGAAACGCGCTCAAGGCTGGCTGCGTCGCCGTAAACAAGATAGGCATTGTGCGGCAGGTAGTTGATGATGCGGGCACCAGTCTTCTGAAGCGCGGAAAACCATTCGGGCCGCGTTGGGCCGGCAAACTGGACGACGTGAAGGCGCTTGCCGCCGGGATACAGCCGTTCCTGGGCTGCTTTCCCTGCCTCTGCCAACTCCTGCGCACCCCGGGACGTGGTGTTGATGGGTACATTCAGGTGGACGACGTTGAATTCGTCGGCCATCTCAATACCGCTGGTGTTTCCAAAGGCGGAAGTGTTGTCGCTGTCAGTGCTATAGAGTTGAAATGTCCCGTAGTCAGCCACCAATTGCGCCCCCAAGCGTTCCGCTTCGGCACGTGCATCGGCTGTCCGGGTGATGAATTTGTGACCGTGCGTTTCAGCCGTGAAGTCATACGGAGCGGCCAATCTGAAGTGCCGCCCCTTTTTGCCAGTGTCAGTCGGTGGGGCGCTGCTGACATGTACGAGCGGCAGTGCCGTCAATCCGGCCAGCGCCGTCGTTGCCACCAGTCCCGCCAGCCATCTGGCGCGCTGTGGACGATGTTGCGAGGTCGAAGACATTGGCAGATTTCCTTTCAATCAGAATCGAAATAGCGGAGCCGAATCCTCTTCCCGGCCAGGTAATGTGCAACCGGTCTGGTGACGGGCAGGACCGGCGCTTCACCAGAACCGGAGCGGTTGCCAGAGACGAGGTAGCACCATATTCAGGGAGTCCGTGCGTTTTTTAACTTAAGTTCAGATGATAGAAACAGAAAAGTCTGCTCAGCGCAATCGGGTTCAGTGCAATCGGGCTGAACATCCATCGGTGCGGGGAATATCCGGCGCTGCCGGGCAGGTCCGAATGACTTTGCACTTCAAACGGCGGGCCGCTTTGGCCTAGAGTCGCGGCGACTCGGATACATGCCTGATACTTGCGCGCCTTTATTACTGACGCGATGACCCTGTTTCGCACTGCCGGCTGGACCGGACTGCTCTGGTTGGCCCTGACCCTGCCCGCCGCCGCCCAATACATCCCACCCCCGGCCGCCCTGCCGCCGCCCCCGCCACCCGAAGCCGCCGCGCCCGTCATTGTCGTCGGGCCGCCGGGAACACCCGCTTCACCCCAGGCGCTGCCACTTCCCCCGACATCGCAGCCGGCAGCGCCGGGCACACCCGGCGGACAAGTCCGCCCCGGCACAACGCCCGGAGCCACAGTCCAGATTGACGCCGATGAACAGCGCCGCGTGGGCACGACGCTCTACGCCGATGGCTATGTCGTCATCACGTACGACGGCGCGCGGCTCCAAGCCGACCACGTGGTGTACGACGAAACCAGCGGTGACGCCCGCGCCGAAGGCAATGTCATCTATGACCCACAACCCAACCAGCGCCTGACCGCGCGGCGGGCCGAAGTCAATGTGCGCCGCAAAACCGGAACGTTCTACGACGTGACCGGCTACACCGACCAGACCGCCGACGGCGGGCTGCTGGCCTTTACCGCCGCGCGGGTGGAACGCACCGGACGCGATACCTACATCCTCTATGAAGCCAAGCTGACTTCCTGCTGCGAAGACACCGTTCCGCTCTGGACGGTGACGGCCCGCGAGGCGCGCATCCGGGTCAACGACTACGCTTCGGCGCGCCGGGCCGCCTTTCGCATCAAGGGAACGCCCATTCTGCCGTTGCCATACGTGGCGCTGCCCATTGACCGCCGGGAACGGAAATCCGGCTTTCTTCTGCCGACGCTCGGCAACAACACCCTGCAGGGGCGGATCATCGGGCTGGGCTACTACCAGACGCTGGGCGACAGCGCCGACCTGACCCTGCAGGGCGATCTGTACAGCGCGCGGGGTCTCGGCTTTGGTGCCACCCTGCGCGCGGCGCTGGCAGAGGATTCCTTCATCCGGCTGGGCACCTACACCGTGGCCGACCGCCTGTTTGGACGGCCGGGCGTCAACCAGGGCGGGACACTGTTCTTTGCCAAAGCCATCAACCACTTTGCCAACGGCTTCGTCGGCGTCGCCGATGTCAACTACACGTCAAGCTTCGACTTCCGCGCCATTTTCGGCAACACCTTCGAGGATGCCTTCAACCCGGAGTCGAAAATCGTTCTGCACCTGACCCGGCAGACGCCGACGTTTGGCTTCCGCACGCTTTACGAAAACCGGACGACACGGGTGAACATTCCCCAAGGCGCACGTGGCTCCACCCTGGTCGAGTTTTCCATTCGCAAAAGCCCTGCGCTGAACTTCGACTGGCTGCCCACCTATCTCGGCCGCTTTGCCGGTCTGACCTGGTATGCCGGCGGCGAAGCGAGTCTGGCCGGGCTGCGCCGGACGGAAACCCGTACTGATACGAACCAGCGCACCTTCACCACGCCGGAGTTCGTGCAGCGCCTGGATGCCGCGCCGCGCCTGACGGCGCTGCTGCCCGATCTGGGCGGCTGGAGCATCACGCCGACGCTGGGCGTCCGGGCCACCTACTACGGCGCGACGTTCGATCCCGAAACAACCTTCACGCCGCGTCCGCCGCTGGCCTTTGGTCTGCCGTCGCCGCCGTCCGTGGTGCCGCCGGGGACGCGCCTGGGAACGTCCGGCGAATCGCTGTTCCGGCGGTTTGTGGACTTTGCGCTCGAAGTCCGTCCGCCGGCCCTTGGGCGGACCTTCTACGCCAGGGATGGCCGGGCCCGTTTCAGGCACGTCATCGAATCGGCGGTCATCTACCGGCGGGTGGCCGGTATCGAGGACTTTCCACGCATCCTGCGTTTCGATGCCCTCGATGTCTTTGCCAACACAAACGAGCTGGAGTATTCGGTCGTCAACCGCCTGCTGGCGCCGGTCCGCGATGAGACCGGGCAGACGCGCCAGGCGCGGGAGGTGCTGAGCCTGACCATCAGCCAGAAATACTTTTTCGACCCGACCTTTGGCGGCGCGCTCGTGCCGGGCCAGCGCAACCAGATTGCGCCGCTGCTGACCTTCAGCGGCTTTGCCTACGGCGGCGTCGGGCGGCGCTTTTCGCCTGTCAACGTCAAGCTGCGCGTGATGCCCCAGTCCACCTTTGCCGCCGACCTGCGCCTGGATTTCGATCCGGTGCTGGGTGGTGTGCGCAGCTTTGGGTTTACCGGCGGGCTGTACCGGCGGCGCTTCCAACTGAGCCAGACCTGGTACTACAGCCAGCCGCGCCGTCTGGCCGACGGACAACCGGAGCCGGGCACGTTCACTGGCAGCCAGTCCTTTACGAATCTGGCGCTGGGCGACCCGACGCGGGGGCTTTTCGGCAGCGCCGCCGTGGCCTATGATTTCTCCCGCTCTCCAAGCCCAACCACCGGCCGTCTTCAGCAAAAGGGGCTGATTTTCACGTCGTTTTCACTGGGTTATGCCTTCCGTTGCGCGGCTGTGCAGGTCAACTACGCAAGCGTCAACCTGGGCGTGGCCAGCGCCGGACGCTTGACCTTCACCTTTGCCCTGCGTGGACTGGGAACGTTCGGCACGCAGCCGGACCAGAACGCCGGCAGCCGCATCCGGAATCTGTGAAGGGCATCGGCGCAAGCCATGGATTGACCGCTATGCTGGAGTTCATTCTACGTTCCTTTGGTGAAGGCATTCCCGGCACGTTGTTCTGCCACGACTTGGACCAGCGGATCAGGTTTTTCAATGATGCCTTTGCCTCCCAATATCTGCGGCTGACCGGGCGTGTGCCGCAACTGGGTGAGCCAACGGTTGATTTCCTGCCTGACCCGGAATTACGTGCGGAAATAGAGAAATATCGTCGGCGGGCCGCAGCCGGCGAACCGGTCACGGCCGAATACACGCTGCGCTCTGGGGAGTCCGTTGAAATCTGGGAGGTTCGCTACCAGCCTGTGCGGGACGATCAGGGGCAGGTCATCGGCATTCTGGCGTGGGGGCAGGATGTCACGGCGCAGAAGCAGGAACGGGCGTTTTTGCAGCGGCTGGAAGTCATCCTCGCGCAGATGCAGGACGCCGTGCTCGTCACCGAAGCCTGGCCGATTGACGCGGCTGAAGGCGGGCCGCGCATTCTCTACGTCAACGAAGCCTTTGAGCGCATGACGGGCTACACGCGGGCGGAAGTCATCGGGCAGACGCCGCGCATCCTGCAGGGGCCGCGCACCCGGCGTGAAGAACTCGACCGGCTGCGGGCGGCGCTTGAACAGTGGCAGCCGGTTCGGGTCGAACTCGTCAACTACCGCAAGGACGGGCGGGAATTCCTCGTGGACATCAGCATCTCGCCAGTCAGGGACCCGACCGGGAAGGTCGTCTGCTGGGTGGCCATTCAGCGGGATGTTACGCAGGAAAAGGCCATGGTGGCCATCCTGCAGGATGCCCTTGAGGAACGGCAGGTGCTGCTTCAGGAAGTGCACCACCGGGTGAAAAACAACTTCCAGACCATCATCAGCCTGCTGGAGTTGCAGGCGGTGCATCTCGAACAGCCCGGCTTCGACCGTCTTCTGCACGACATGGCTTCGCGCATCCGGGCCATGGCGCTCATTCACGAGCAGCTTTACCAGCAAAGCGACTTCAGCCACGTGCTGCTGGACGAGCTGTGTGCTTCGCTGGCGGCGCACATGCAGCAGGTGACTGCGGCGGCATCCGTCCGGGTGGAGGTGCAGCCGGGGCAGGTGGCCCTGCCGCTCAACGTGGCCGTGCCGGTGGCGCTCATCGTTCACGAACTGCTGCTGAATGCATTCAAGCACGGCATTCCTGCCGGGGCGCACCACATTGCTGTTCAGTTCCGGCGCACGGCCGATGCGGTCACCATCGAGGTCATTGACGATGGCCGGCATCATCCGCCAGACTTGCCGGCGCAACTGGAAGGCAGTCGGCACTTCGGGGTGCGGATAGTGCGGCTGCTGGCGCGACAACTGCACGGGCGCGTGGATTTCATGCCGGAGCCGGGCCGCTTCTGCGCTGCCCTGACGTTTCCACTTGGACCGGATGGGGAGCCGGCAAGCACTCCGCCGGGATATGGCTGAAAGGTTGAGGTGATGTCGTCAAACAACCGGCGGGTGATGATTGTCGAGGATGAAATCCTGATTGCCGAGGCGCTCCGTCTGCGGCTGGAAAAAATGGGCTGCGAGGTGGTCGGCACGGTGCCCAGCGGGGAAGAGGCGCTGAACCTTGTGGCGAATGCTGCACCCGACCTCGTGCTCATGGACATTCGTCTGGCGGGCCCGATGGATGGCATCACGGCCGGCGAGCACATCCACAGCCGCTTTGGGCTGCCGGTCGTCTATCTGACGGCCAACAGCGACCCGGAAACCATCGAGCGTGTTATCAGCAGCCAGCCCTACGGCTACATCTCCAAGCCCATTAATGATGCCACGCTGCGGTCAACGCTCAGCATTGCCTTCCAGAAATCCGAGCTGGAGCGCACCTACCGGCGGCGCGAACGGCACTATCTGTCAACGCTGGCCAAGCTGGAATCAGCCGTTTTCGTGCTGGATGCGGCCGGGCGGGTGTGCTTTCTCAATCCGGCCGCCATGACGCTGACCGGTGTCGAAGCCGGAAACCCGGACACTTTCTCGATTGACGAAGTACTGGCTTTCGCCAATGAAGCCGGTGAACGGCTTGACCCGGTGGGTCAGTGCCTGACGCTGCGGCAGGAAGTGACCCTTGACCACGTGTGGTGCCAAACCCGCGCCGGGAAACGTGTCCACGTACAGGTGGATGTTATCCCGATTCCAGAGGAGCCGGCGGCAGAGTCCGGCAGCGATAAGCTGGATGTGGTCCTGCTGCTGCACGCCCTGCCGCTGACTTCGCTTCAGACGGGCCTGCCTGAATTCATCCGGGTGTGCGCCTACTGCCGCGACATCATGGAGCGGGACGCCAGCGGCCAGACGGTCACGGTCCGGTTCGAGACCTACTTCCGGCGGATGTGCAACTACCAGTTCACGCACGGTATCTGCCCCAACTGCCGCAGCGCCTTCTTCAAGTCCAAAAAACCGGCATCGTCTCCGGGCGGCGCTGACGAAGCCTGACGGGTCAGCCCGACATGGCGTAGCCGACTTCTTCCGGCAGCCGCATGATGATTTCACGCCCAAGCTGAATATAAGCCTGTGCGCCGGCGGCGCGGGTCTTGAGGGTGACAGCCGGAGCGCCGACGGCAAACGACAGGGACAGTTCCTCGTGGCGCGGGATAACGGTGTCAAAGACGAGTTCGCCGGGGAAGGCTTCGCGCACCTGCCGGACGACATCGGTTGCCGCGCCTTGGCGCTCGTCATACATCGTCAGCAGGATGCCTTCGATGGCCAGGCGCGGGTTGTACTGGGCCTTGAGCTGGACAATACGGCGCAACAGCGGCGGCAGGGTGCGCAGGCTCAACGGCTCGCACTGGATGGGCAGGATGAGGCCATCGGCGGCCACGATGGCGCTGGTTGTTACAGCACCGAGGCCGGCGGGGGTGTCCAGCAGCACGAGCTGGGGCGAAAAGTCCGGCGTAGTGAAGTGCGGCAGCCGGCGGGCCAGCCAGGTGACATCCTGCTCAAAGGTGCGTTCATAACTTTCCAGCGCGTGGTCGCTGGTGAAGCGGCCGGAAAGCACGACCGACAACTCCGAGCGGTTGGTGAGCACGAGCGCCTCGGAAGGGCGTCCCTGATGCAGCAGGACATCTTCGAGGGTGAGGCCGGCATAGTCGTCCAGCCCGACGCCAAACCGCACGCCGTTTTGTACATCGAGGTCCACGAGCAGCGTCGGAATGCCCATCGCCGCCACATAAGCGGCCAGATTCGTGCAGGTCGTCGTCTTTCCGACGCCTCCTTTGAGACTCACTACGGCCAGCGTTTTCGGCATGACAACCCTACATGGCAGAAAGGTTGGCGTTGGGAAGCGGGCGCACGACACGCCGGAAGAAAGCCGCCACGGTTTCCGCGTCTGAACTTCCCGGCAAGGTCGGTGCGGAGGTGCGCAGCGTCAGTTGTACCTGCCCGGCATGGGTGGTGACGAGTTCCCGGATGACCGTTTCCGAAGCCGCCGGCAGCGGCGGCGGGGCCGGCACCGGTTCGGCCGGAGTGTCCGGTGTTGGCCCGGTGACCAAGGGCAGGGTTACGGCTTCGTCCGCAGACTGGGCATCGTTGGTGGCGTGTTCATCCCAGTCCGCCGGAGCTTCCGGGGCGCTGCCGGGGTAGGTCGGCCGTGCGTCCGTGGGCATGCTGAGAATCTGCTGCAAAAGCTGGGCGGCCTCATCGGTTTCCGTAAAACGCGCCATGGCTGGTTCACTGGGCCGTCTCGTCGGCGAGACGCTTGAGAATGTCGTGGGGTGCGAGGTGATAGGTGAGCCAGGCATACACCTTGCGGACGATACCGGCTTCACCAACGACAAAACAGCAGTAGTGGGCGTGGCTGGCCAGGCAACTGATTTCCACACTTTCCTGGGTCTGCCCGGTTTGTTGGGTCAGAAGTTCGGCGAACAGACCGGCAAAGAAGTCATCCACGGGGCTGTCGGCCGGGCCATCCATGCGCAGCGCCATGGCGATGGGCGAGTCGTAGTGGTTGATGACCGTCGCCGGGCCCAGCGGGATGGCATCAAAGCGGCCCCAGCCGGCATTGGCAAACCATTCGTCCCAGACCTGCAGGCGGCGGCTGATGGACGCCGGGGTTGCTCCGGTCGGATGCACATCATCCGGGTCGCAGGCCTGCTCGCAGGCGAGACGTGCTCCCGTAAACCGGCCCAGGCGATAGAGCGTGCGGGCCACATCATCCGGCAGACGCTGGCGGAGTGTCCGGTGCAGGGCAAGAACCAGGTCGGCTGGCCACCACAGGGCAGGCGGAGAGGTCACTGGCAAGGGCAGGGCGGCGGGTACGGTCATAGGCCGTGGGCAGCGTCAGAAACGCGCCGCGCAGAAGTCGGGAGCGGCAGAGCGTACAGGTCAAGGGTACATCGGAAACCGGAAGATACCACACCTGCCCGGCCGGAAACCAAGCCGATAAAAGGCAGGGCGTCGGGTGTGGCCAGGGAGTTTCAGGCAGGGAGTTTCAGGCTGGCGGATGCAGCGGGCCGAAGTGCCATTCCCAGAGAAAGGCCCGCGTCCAGACTTCGCCGGCCTTGGGCGCCAGCAGGGCATAGCCCGGCGAATGGGCGGCGTGGTGCTGTTTGTAGGCGGTTACGGCCGGATGTTCGTCTCCGGCCTGCGCATGGGCCAGCTCCGGCCGGTAAAGGTTCTCGACCGTGGCCTGCAGATAGGCTTCAAACGCCTGCTGCATCACGGCGAGCCGCGTCAGGTCGCCGGAAGTAAACAGCGCCCAGGCTTCCCGAATTTCGGCAAACCACGGCGGCAGGTCGTCCGGCAGGGGCAGGGCGTCGGCATAGCGGGCGTGGAGCGGCATCAGGACAGACCGGGCGCGTTCCCGCAGGCGGTCCGCTGCGTTGCCCACGCATTCAACGTCGAGCACGAGCACGTGGGCGCGGTCGCCCAGAATGACCCATTCACATGCAAAGACAGGCAAACGGTCGGGGCTGGCCGTCGGATAAACCATCAGCGTGGCCACATCGGCCAGCGCCGTCTGGATGCGCGCATAACGGGCGCTCAGGCGGCCGCCGGCAAGCTGCCAGCCGTCAGCCGTGACCCACAGCCGTTTGGCTCCTTCGCCAAACACAGCCCGGCGAAACTCATCCGGGCGCGCTTCGCGTTGCCAGTCAAGGTCGCCGAGCCGGGCTTCAGCCATGGGCAACGTCCATCCGACGACATCTTTGGGCTTGGCTTCCAGCATAGGTTGGCGTGTAGGCTAAGGGCGATACATCCAAATCAGCAACGGTGTTAGGGACATGGCGATTCTCGCTTTTCAGCAGACCTTTCCAAAACTGGCCGGTGGGGTGTATGTGGCACCGTCGGCGGATGTCATCGGGGATGTCGAACTTGGTGCGGATGTCAGCATCTGGTTTCACTGTACGGTGCGCGGCGATGTCAACGACATCCGCATCGGGCGGGAGACGAACATCCAGGACAACAGCGTGCTTCATGTGACGGGCGGGCAGTTTCCGCTCCGTATCGGACAGGGCGTGGTCGTTGGGCATCGCGTCATTGCGCACGGCTGCACCATTGGCGACCACTGCCTGATAGGGATGGGCGCGATCATTCTCGATGGGGCGGTCATTGGCGAAGGCAGCATTGTGGCCGCCGGAGCGGTCGTCCCGGAAGGCATGGTGGTGCCGGCCGGGATGCTCGTTGCCGGTGTGCCGGCGAAGGTCAAGCGTCCCGTCACCGACGTGGAGCGCGCCCGGATTGCCGAAGGCGTCCGGCACTACGTTGAACTCAAGAACATCTACCTGCACGCGGCCGCGCCGGGGCGTTATGCCACACCCGGTACGTAGCCGTCTCCGGAGGGCGCTCCGTAGGGCAGGCTGCGGAAAAACCAGATGTAGAGCACCAGCAGGCCGAGGTAGATGAGCGTGAAGAGACCGCCCATCAGCCACGTCAGCATCGCGCCGATGATGGCGCGTCCCAGCGGCGCCCGGAACACCACGGCAAAGGCGATGATCTGTCCCAGAAAGAGCAGGGGGAACTTGATAAGCCACGACACCGGCGCCAGAAACGCCACGATGAGCAGCCCGATGTCCACGGCCCGCGCCACGGCCGCCTGCCGGAAGGTGGCTTCGCGCATGCCTGTGGACTGGATGGCGAAGCGGTAGGACCAGAGCGTGAACAGGGAATAGGTCACATAGAAAACGATGAAGTAGGTCCAGATGCGCATCCAGGGAATGCCCGGAAGCCAAGGTAAGAGCCAGGGTGGAAGCCATGTTTCCGACATAGGGGCAACCTTTCATCCGTGGTGTTCGACCTGCCGGGGCGCCGCCGACGGTGTTGTGTGCGCAGCCGGTGACGCCAACCCGTCCGCCTGCCACAGGGGAGCGCCGACAGCGAGCAGCCACGCCAGCCCGAAACCGTAGCCGGCGACGACATCCAGCAGCCAGTGCGCGCCCAGAAAAATCCGTGACAGCCCGACCAGCCCGACGAGTATGGCACAAAGGGACAGAATGACCGTACGCCTGCTTCCCGGCGGCAGCTTCCGGCAGGCAAAGCCGCCCAGCCCGCCATAGAAGGCCGTGTAGAACATGACGTGCCCGGAAGGAAAGCTCCATCCGTTGGCCGTCACGTAGAGCTGAACGGCGTCCGCTGCCGGACGGGCGCGCGCCACCAGCGCCTTGAGACCCAGATTGAGCAGAAAGGCCCCGCTGCCGGCGACGGCCAGCGTCTGCGCTTCCCGTCGCCAGCCGTGCCGCGCCAGAAGGCTGCAAACAACCAGCATCAGCAGTCCCTGCCGCAGGACATCGTTGCCGGGCCACGAAATGGCCTGTAATGGGCCGTGGAGCCACGTCCAGCCCTGTACCTGCCGGGTCAGGGCCAGTTCCCAGGCCCACGGCTGCGGATGCGCCAGCACCAGCCCGGACATCGCCAGCGCCGCCAATCCGGCCGCCAGACCAAGCTGATGCCGCAGCGACAGAACACGCAACGGTTTCATGCCAGAGATGTGTGGCGTAAGGTTCGGGCCGCCGTCAACGCACTGACTTCCGCGGCCCCGGCCGCCAGCAACGCCCGGGCTGCCGTATCGAGCGTGACCCCGGAAGTGAGCACGTCGTCCACCAACAGGACGCGCCGGTTGGCAATCAGGCGCGGACGAATCACCCGAAACGCGCCCTCCAGCGCCTGCCGCCGGGCGCGCGCATCGAGTCCCGCCCGGTGGGGATAGGTCTCAATGACCCGCGCCACGGCTTCCGTCACCACGGGACGGCGCGCCACCTGCGCCACGGCTTCGGCCAGCCGTACGGCCTGATTGTAGCCACGCGCCCGTTCCCGGCGCGGCGCAAGCGGAATGGGCACGAGGATGTCGCTCGTGTGCAGCACAGACTGCTCATGCCAGGTGGCGTGAAGACGCTGCACCAGCGGCGTCGGCAGCCGGGGCGTGTGTTTGAGTGTCAGCAGGGCTGTGCGCAGCGCGCCGGTGTACACGCCGCCCGACCGCGCCCAGGTCAGAGACCAGTTGGCGCACTGGGCGCACTGTTTTTGGGGCTGAACCATGGTGGCGTCCGCAGCAACCCAACGCCCGCAGCGGTGACAGCCCGGACGGTAGCGCGACTGCTCAGCGAACCATGCTTCCCAGCAGGCGCGGCAGGCTGTGCCGTCGGCCTGCCGTTCAACCCACGCGCCACACTGGCGGCAGACCTGCGGCGCGAGCAGCAGCAGCACCGCATCGCTTCCGGCTTCGAGGATGTGGCGGGCGGACTGGTACAGCTTTCCAACCATGACTTTCCAGGCATGACCGGACATAACCGGTGCGCCCACCCGACGCCGGGTGGAGGTTCAGGGACAATCGTTGGTTGGGTCTTCGCGATCGCAGGGCAGGATGTCTTCCAGCGCCTGAAGCCGTCCCACGACAGTGTTGCGCCGCAGGGTGAAGTTTGTGCCCTTGTCGCCTTCACCCAGATAGACGTTCAGCCCGTATTCGGTCGTCGGCCGCCCGGTTTCACCGTCGAAGCTGTAGAACAGCCGGTAGTTGTACTCACGGTTCCGAAAGCGGACGGACGCCCACTCCCGTTGGAAGCGCGTGTAGTGCGCATAGTAGAAGCGTTGCTGCGAGCCGGCGCGCTCGGCGGGGTATTCGAGTTCGATCCGGCCGGGCCGTCCAAACCGGTACTGAAGATAGCCGCGCTGGGCCGTGAGATTGGGCGAGCCGCACAGGCAGGCCATTTTGCCGCCCGTCGTCACCGCGCCGAAGATGAGTTGTTCGTTGGCGGTGCAGAGCATCTTCTGGCTCTGGGCCGACGCGGTTGTGGGCGGAGTTGAAGCCAGGGGCAGAAAACCAAGCCCCAGACCAAGGGCGGCGGCCAGCAGTGTTTTCGGGAGAGACATGGCGGGTGGTTCCGGGTTGGGTGTCAAGGGAGGGACAGCCGGCATCAGCAGACGGCGAGGTGCCGCGGGCATCATGTGCCGCTGATGGTCATTTCGGCAATTTTGAGCGTTGGCGCGGCCATGCGTCCGCGAAAGTCGAGGTCATTGCCGATCATTTCAATCTGTTTGAGCATGGTCAGCAGGTTGCCGGCAATGGTGACTTCCTCGACGGGGAAGGTGAGTTCGCCGTTTTCAATCCAGCGTCCGGCTGCCCCACGTGAATAGTCTCCGGTGACGCCGTTGACGCCAAAGCCGATGAGTTCCGTCACGTAGAAGCCATGGTGGACGGAAGCGATGATGGCTTCCGGCGGGTGCGGGCCGGGAACGAGGTACATGTTGTTGACGCCCACGGAGGGCGCGCCGGTCAGGCCGCGTGCGGCGTTGCCGGTGGTGCGTTCGCCCAGTTTGCGCGCCGTGTAGGTGTTGTGCAGGTAGCTTTCGAGCCGGCCTTCGCGGATGACCGTTGTCCGGCGCGTCGGCACGCCTTCCCCATCGAAGGGCCGCGAGCCGAGGCCGTTGGGCATCCGGCCGTCGTCTATGATCGTCACCAGCGCCGAGGCCACCTGCTCGCCCAGTTTGCCGACCAGAAAGGAAGCCTTGCGGAAGATGGCGTCGCCGGAGACCGCGCCGAAGACGTGTCCGATGAGGCTGGCGGCGACTTCCGGCGCAAAGACAACCGGGCAGGTCTGGGTCGGGACGCGGCGCGCGCCGAGCTTGCGTATTGTGCGCTCGGCCGCCCGGCGGCCCACGCTGGCCGGGTCTTCGAGGCTGGCGAGCCGGCGGCGGGCGTCGTACCAGTAATCCCGCTGGAGGCGGCCGTCGGCGTCGCGCGCCACCGGCACCGTGGCCAGGGAAAGCGAGGTGCTGCGGTATTCGCCGACAAAGCCCAGCGAGTTGGCCAGCACCGTGTGCCCGGCGCTGCTGTCCACGCCGCCGCCTTCAAAGTTGACAATGCGCGGGTCATACGCCTGCGCGGCCTGCTCGGCCGTGAGCGCCAGCCGGATTTTTTCCTCGGCCGACAGCGCCAGCACCGCCGGGTCATACAGGTCGAGGTCAGGGATTTCCGTCGCCAGATCGGCCGGGTCGGGAAGCCCGGCGGTTTCGTCCACCGAAGTGGCGCGCGCCAGCGTCAGCGCCGTCTCGACGAGTTCATCCAGAGCTGCCGGAGAAAAGTCCGAAGTGGAGACCGAGGCCTGCCGGCCATCCAGCAGAACGCGCAGCCCCAGACCGCGACTGCCGGCTTCCTTGACGGTTTCAATTTCGCCCAGGCGCACAGAGGCTGAAAACTCGATGCTCTCACGGAAAATGACTTCGGCGGCTGTGGCCCCCAGGCGACGCGCCCGCTCGATGACCGAGATGGCCAGGTCAGGAGCCGTACTCTGCGGCACTGTGTGTTCCACGTGGGTCTCCAAGGGTGAACTGAATCCGGGGCTATGCTAGAAGGTGGCCTTTGGCAACTGCAAGCTGTAACCTTGCAGCGGAACGCTTGACAATGGCGTGGCTGCGTCGCACCGTTGCCATATCCAGTTCATCCCATTTCCCGGCAGACAGGCAGACCGCCGAGGTCTGTGCTTCGTTCTGCCGTAAAGGATTCGTCAATTGTTATGAAAAAGGTCGGCGTTTTGGTCGGGCGTGAAAACACCTTTCCGCCAGCACTCATCGAGCGCATCAACATGCAGTCGCAGGACACAGGGGTGATGGCCGAGTATATCACCATCGGCGGCGTCCGTATGGATGCCGTGTGCCCCTATGCCGTCATCATTGACCGCATCTCCCATGAAATCCCGTTCTACCGGGCGTACCTGAAAAACGCCTATCTGTCAGGAACGGTCATTGTCAACAATCCCTTCTGGTGGTCGGCGGACGACAAGTTTTTCAACTACTCCATGGCGATCCGGCTGGGGGTGGCCATTCCCCGGACGGCACTGCTGCCCCAGAAAGAGTACATGGAGCGCATCACTTCGCAGTCGTTGCGCAACCTGCAATTCCCACTCGACTGGCAGGCGATTGTGGACTATGTGGGCCTGCCAGCCATTCTCAAGCCGCACGATGGCGGCGGCTGGCGGGATGTCTATCGCATCAACTCGCTGGAGGAGCTGATTCAGGTCTATGACCGGACGGGGCAGCTCTGCATGACGCTTCAGGAGTTTGTCAAATTCGACCGTTACGTACGGTGCTACTGCATTGCCAAGCAGCACGTGCTCATCATGCCGTACGATCCGGCGCGGCCCTATCCGACGCAGTATCTCGACATCCGCCCCGAAGACTATCTCGAACCGGAACTGCAAGCCCGGATCGTCCGTGAGAGCCGCCTGTTGTGCGAAGCCCTTGGCTATGACATCAACACCATCGAGTTTGCCATTCAGGATGGTGTCCCCTATGCCATTGACTTCATGAATCCCGCACCGGACGCCGATTCATTCTCGGTCGGCCCGGTGAACTTCGAGTGGATGGTTTCAACCGTCAGCCAGATGCTCATCCGGTTGGCACAGGAGGGCCGTCCCCAGGAGCGGACGCATACCTTCCGGTGGCAGGAGATGATTGCCGAGCGGATGTAGCGGTCTATCATGCTGGGCATGGACGCGGACACAGCATCGTTCTGGGAGGAGAAATACCGGGCTGACCTGACCGCCTGGGATCGCGGTGGCGTCAGCCCTGCCCTGGAGCACTGGCTGGCCGAAGGGGCGCTGAAGCCCGGCCGGATTCTCATCCCCGGTTGTGGCTACGGTCATGAGGTGCTGGCGTTGGCCCGGCGCGGTTTTGAGGTCTGGGGACTGGACATTGCGCTGACTCCGGTGCGGCGGTTGCAGGAGAAGCTGGCGCAGGCGGGACTGACGGCCCACGTGGTCGAGGGGGATGTCCGCACCTGGCAGCCGGAGCAGCCCTTCGATGCGGTTTATGAGCAGACCTGCCTGTGTGCGCTGTCGCCGGAGGACTGGCCCCGTTACGAGGCGCAACTGTGCCGCTGGCTGCGACCGGGCGGGCGGTTGTTTGCCCTGTGGATGCAGACCGACCGGCCCGGCGGGCCGCCCTACCACTGCGGGCTGGAAGCGATGCGCGTGCTGTTTGCGCTGGAGCGTTGGCGGTGGGTGGAGCCGCCCCAGCGCACAGTGCCCCATCCGACGGGATTTTTTGAGTATGCCGCCATCCTTGAGCGCCTGGTGTGAAGACCTTTCCCGGCCGGGCGCACAAAACGTTCCATTGTTGACACACTCTTTGGAGAGACCATGGAAAGCAACCCGACGTTGAAAGCTGCAATTGCCCACTACGACGCCCTGCTCCAGGAAACGCCTACCACACTGACTGAATCCCGTGATTTTCTGGCTGCCCGCAGCGCCGAAGAGAAGATGATTTTTGGCGGACGGCCGCTGTCGCCCTACCTGCGCCCTCACTTCATAACGGCCGAACAGTGGCGCTACCTGTGTGCTGAATGTGCACGCATCTGGGAGTGTGTGGAGATTGTGGGGCGCACGGCGCTGACCGACCGCCGCATCTATGATGACTTGGGCATCACGGACGGCGAAGCCCGCCTGATTGAAATTGACCCCGGCTACACCGGGATTTCCATCACCTCCCGACTCGATTCGTTTCTGACCGAAGAGGCGTTTTCCTTCGTCGAACTCAATGCCGAAAACCCGGCCGGGATTTCCTACTGCGAGGTCATGGCGCGTATCTTTATGGACTTGCCGGTGATGCAGCGGTTTGTGGAGAAGCATCCGGTCATGCCGCTCTATGCACGACATCTGCTGCTGGAGACGCTCCTGACGGCATACCAGGAATGGAGCGGTGGAACGGACAAGCCCCGCATCGCCATTGTGGACTGGGAAGGCCTGCCCACGCAGTGTGAGTTTGAGCAGTTTCAGGCCTACTTCCAAAGTGAAGGTTTCGAGTGCATCATTGCACCACCGGAAAAGCTGGACTACCACGCGGGCCGGCTCTGCTGTGGGGACTTCAAGATTGACCTGGTGTATCGGCGTGTGTTGACGAATGACATCCTGGAGCGCCCGGAGGAGTGCAAGGCGCTGGTCAATGCCTACCGCGACCGCGCTGTGTGTGTGGTCAACGGCTTCCGCACAAAGTTTGTCCACAAGAAGATGTTTTTTGGTGTCCTGACCGATGAACGGTATGCGGCGCTGTTTACGCCGGAGCAGCAGGCGGCCATTCGGGCGCATATTCCGTGGACGCGCCGCCTGGCTGAAGGGAAGACGACCTACGCCGGCGAAACAGTGGACTTGCTGGAGTTCATCCGCGCCCATCAGACGCGGCTGGTCATCAAGCCCAATGATGAATACGGCGGCAAGGGGGTGGTCGTCGGCTGGGAAGCCACACCGGCGGAATGGGAGACGGCAATTGCCGAAGGGCTGCGCGGCGACTATCTGGTGCAGGAAAAAGTCCCCACCGCCCACGAGGTCTTTCCCCACTTCACGCCAGAAGGCGAGATTACTTTCATTGAGCAGCTTGTGGACCTCGACCCGTTACTGTTTCACGGCAAGGTGGGCGGCGCCTTTACCCGGCTGTCGAGCACGGCGCTGTGCAACGTCACCTCTGGCGGCGGCATGGTGCCGACGTTTGTTCTGAAGGATTGACACCCAGACCAGTACCCGCGGCCGGTGTTTTCGGGCGGGAGTCAGTCAGGGTTGGTTTGTGGCAGGGTGTTTGGCAATTGGGAGTTTGGTCAGTCAGTCTGCATTGGCAAGAGGATAGCGTATGGCTCAGGAGTTCACACTCGGTATCGAAGAGGAGTTCCAAATTGTTGACCCCAACACCCGTGAGTTGCGTTCACGGGTCGCCGAAATTCTGGATGAAGGCATGATGCTGCTCGGCGAGCAGCTCAAGCCGGAAATGCACCAGTCCATGGTTGAGGTGGGCACGGGGGTGTGTCGCAACATTCAGGAGGCGCGCGCGGATGTGGTCAGGCTGCGCCGTACGGTGGCGATGCTGGCCCACAAGAAAAACCTGCGGATCGTGGCGGCTTCGACCCATCCGTTTTCCCACTGGAAAGACCAGGAGATTACGCCCAATGAGCGGTATTTCCAGCTCATCGAGGAAATGCAGCAGTTGGCGCGGGCGCTGTCCATCTATGGGCTGCACGTTCACGTCGGAATTGAAAACCGCGACGATGCCATCCACATCATGAATGCGGCGCGTTACTTTCTGCCGCATATCCTGACGCTGAGCACCAGCTCGCCATTTTGGATTGGCCGCAATACAGGTCTGAAGTCCTATCGTTCAGAAGTCTTCAAGCAGTTTCCACGCACCGGCATTCCAGATTACTTTGGCTCGGCCAGCGAGTTCGATAACTACGTCAAGCTGCTCATCAAGACGGGTTGCATTGACAATGGCAAGAAAATCTGGTGGGACCTGCGCCCCCATCCGATTTTCCCCACGCTCGAATTTCGGATTTGCGACCTGCCATCCAAGGTGGATGAGGTCATTGCCATTGCCGCGCTTTTTCAGGCCGTGGTGGCCAAGCTCTACAAGTTGCTGCGCCAGAACATGGGCTTCCGACTCTACCGCCGCATGCTCATCGAGGAAAACAAGTGGCGCGCCGTGCGCTACGGACTGGACGGAAAGCTGCTGGATTTGGGCAAGCAGGCGGAAGTGCCGGTGCGGTCGCTCATTCTGGAGTTGCTTGAGTTCGTGGATGACGTGGTGGACGATCTCGGAAGCCGGTCAGAACTGGAGTACATCCACACGATTCTCAAGGAAGGAACGAGCGCCGACCGCCAACTGCGGGTTTTCGAGGAAACCAATGGCGACCTGCACGCCGTTGTGGACAACCTCATTGAGGAGACCCTGCAGGGTGTTCTGGAACCCGGTGTGGTCTCTGCGGCTTCCCCACAACCGGCATAGGTGTCCGGTATCCGTCGGGTTGGTGCGGCTGGGTGCATTGGCCGGGCCGGATTGCGCTATACTTGAGCTGCAAGTCTGCAAAAAGAATTGACTTGGCAGGACTTGGAAAGGTTCATCAAATATGTCACGCGAAAAGAGTGCTGCGGTAGGACGCGAAAAAACAGTCGCGGCCGAAAGGAGAGAGGCGGAACCGGCTTCCCTGAGTCTCGTTCCGGCCTCAGTAGCAGACGTTGAACTGCCCCGCCGCGAGGGGAAAGAATCCATCAATACCGTCAACGGCACGAGTGGGTATCATGAACGGCGTCCGGTGCTGGAGTTGATCGCCACGCTGGAGGCCTGTCGCGGTGAGCGCCACATCGTTGCCATTCAGAACTTTCCTGACCCGGACGCCATTGCTTCGGCGCTTGCCCACCAGATGATTGCCGCCACCTTCGGGATTACGGTGGACATCGTGTATGACGGCTTTATCAGCCATCAGGAAAACCTGGCGCTCGTCCAGCTCTTGCAAATCGAACTGCTGCACTACGACCCGACAATCGATCTGAAGCAGTATCAGGCCAGCATTTTCATTGACAACCAGGGCACGACCACAACCCTCACCAGCAAGCTCCGTGAGGCCGGCGTCAAGCCGCTGGTGATTGTGGACCACCACGAGCGGCAGGGACTCATTGACGCCGTGTTCACCGACATCCGCAAGGTTGGCGCCACGGCGACGATCTATGCCGAATATCTGCGGGATGCCTTCCCGCTCGAAAAGAACAATCCCCAGCACGTACGGCTCGCCACGGCGTTGATGCATGCCATCCGCGCGGAAACCAACGGGATGATTCGGGCGCGGGAGTGTGACTTTCAGGCGGCTGGCTACCTGTCACAGTTCGTGGATGCCAGCCTGCTGAGCGAAATTCTGAACGTCAAGCGGTCAAAACGGGCAATTGACATCATCAACCTGGCGCTGGAGAAGCGCATTGTCCGTGACAACTACAGCATTGCCGGGGTGGGTTACGTCCGGTATGAGGACCGGGATGCCATTCCGCAGGCGGCCGATTTCCTGTTGACCGAGGAGAACATTCACACGGCCGTGGTGTACGGCATCATCACCAAGGAAGGTGAGCGTGAAGTCATCATTGGGAGCCTGCGTACCTCGAAAGTCACCCTCAACCCGGACCAGTTCCTGAAGTCAGCGCTTGGGCGGGACGCCAACGGAAACTACTACGGTGGCGGCAAGCACGAAGCCGGTGGCTTTGAGATTCCCATTGGCTTTTTGTCGGGGACATACGACGAAGACTTCATGCGCTCGAAGTGGAAAATCTACGACGCCATGGTGAAACGCAAGCTGCTGGAAAAGATTGGCGTCATCGAGAATCAGTCCACCACTGCCGTCATCCGTCCGCCGGTCCCGGAGCGGCCTGACGAGTAGCGTCAGGAGTCTTGGTAAGCCATGCCTTTCCGGGCCCGGCGCGCGTTGTGGATGAACTGGTCTCACTCACCACGCCCCGGCTGGGAAGCCACGGGTCTGAAAGGTGTGGCCGGGGCGGTCTATGTGTACCTCTACGCGCCGCTGCTGGTGCTCCTCTGGCTTTCCTTCACGGCAGCGCCGGTGGCGGACTTCGGAGCCGGGTTTATCGGCGCGTGGTACGTGAAGGTGCTGCGCAGCCCGGCCTTTCTGGCAGCCATCCAGACGAGTCTGCGCGTGGCGCTCTCCGCCACGTTGATTGCCCTGGTGTTGGGAACGGCGGCGGCCCTGGCGCTCGGCCGGCACCGGTTCCGGGGACAGACCTGGCTCGAATGGCTCTTCTACCTGCCGGTAGTGACCCCGGAAGTCGTGGTTGGTTTTGCGTCGGTGGCGCTGCTGGCGCAGTTTGGGCGACCGCTGGGCTTCTGGTCGGTACTCATCGTCCACGTAGCCTTCTGTACGCCGTATGTCGTGTTCATCGTCCGGGCGCGGCTGGCCGGGTTTGACGAACGGTGGCGCGATGCAGCACTTGACCTGGGGGCGACGCCAGCGGCGGTCTTCTGGCATGTGACGTTGCCCTGGTTGCTGCCAGCGCTGGTTGGAAGTGGACTGCTGTGCTTTGCCCTGTCGCTCGATGACTGCATCGTGACGAGTTTCGTTGCCGGGGATGGCGTCACCACGCTGCCGGTACTGCTCTACTCGAAAATGAAAACGGGGGTATCCCCGGAAATCAACGCTGCCGCCGGTCTGCTGCTTATCCTGACGGTGGTGCTGGTTGGGGCGGCGCAACTCGTGCAGCGGCTTCAGCGCCTGCCCCGGTGGGGCCGCGTCAGCCTGGGCACGACCTGCCTGGGGCTGCTTGCTGTAGCCGTGGGCCCAACACCGCATGGGGATGTGGCCACGACCCTGCATATCTACATCTGGTCGAACTACACCTCTGAAAAGCTGCTCCGTAACTTTGAGAAGCGGTATCGCTGCCGGGTCGTGGTCGAAACCTACGACTCGAACGAGGCTCTGCTGGCCAAGCTTCAGACCGGAGTGGCCCGCTATGATCTCATTGTTCCGAGCGACTACATGGCGGGTGTACTCATCCGGCAGGGGTTGCTGCGTCCGATTGACCGGTCCCGGCTGACGAACTGGCACTACCTCGACCCGGATTTTCTGCATGCACCCTACGATCCTGAAAATCGCTACACGGTGCCCTACACGTTCGTTGTCACTGGCATTGGCTACCGGCGGGACAAGGTGCCGGAGCCGGTAGAGCACTGGGATGCGCTGTGGGATACCCGCTACCGGGGACGTATTGCCATGCTGGATGATCAGCGGGAGTGCTTTGCGGCGGCCCTGCGCCGGCGCGGCGCTTCGCCCAACAGCCAGGATGAGCAGGAAATTGCGCGTGCGGCCGATGACTTGGCAGCGCAGAAGCCGCTGGTCAAAACCTACGACAGCGCGACCTTTGAGCAGCTTTTACTCAATGGCGAAGCCTGGCTGGTCCACGGGTTCAACGGTCAGATTGCCAAAGCTGCGCGCCAGAATCCCAACATTGCCTTTGTTGTGCCGCAGGAAGGCGGGACGCGGGCCGTGGACTGCCTGGCCATTCCGGTCAATGCGGCCCACCCGGAGCTGGCGGAACAGTTCATTGATTACGTCCTCGAACCACAGGCCTCGGCTGAAATCGTGCAGGTCACAGGTTACGGAACACCCAACCGCGCCGTACGGGACTTCCTCCCGCCGGACTGGGCCAACAACCCCTATGTGTTTCCGCCGGAGACGTGGCTGCGGCGCTGTGCCGTCATTGAAGATGTCGGTGCAATTTTGCCGCGATACGATTACTATTGGACAGTTATCAAGTCCAGGTAGTCACCAATCCCCTCAAGCCCGGGGCCAAATCTCAAAAGGCTGCTGTTTGCGCGACATTTATGGGAGTTCCTGAGTCTTTTCCTCCAGACCAAGAGACCATCGCTGGTGAACTGCTGATCTCGCTCATCAACGACATGGAACTGCTGTTGGCGTTTGAGCAGAGTCAGCGGGTGGCCCATTTCCAGCCCGAACTTGGAGAAAAACTCACGCGCTTTCTGGTCGGTGAGTACCGCCAGCGGCTTGAACGGCTGGCGCGGCTGGTGGAAGACAAGGACTTTTTGCGCCTTCTGTTGCTGGAGCTGGGGGCCATGGAGCGCCCTGACCTCCAGGACTACCTGCGCAGCGTCTTTGGCTACCGGCATGAGTTGCAGGAGCAGCTTCAGATTCGTGGCGTGACGGAATCGGATGCCATCCTCAAGGAGTATGTCTCCGGCAAGTACCGGCGCATCACCCAGGAGTTGCCGCCGGTCAACTTTGACCAGAACGCCTATGCCGCGCCCGAAATCGCGGCTGAGGCGGACATTTACCGCCGCCGGACGCGGCAGTTGGCTGAACTGCTCAAGCAGCAGCAGCAGATCGTACAGACAACAGCAGAAACAGCCGCCGCCATGCTGAGTCTGTTCGTGAACTATCTCAACGACCGGGTCAACCAGCTTCCGCCGGAGGACAAAGCCGCCCGGCATACGGCGCTTCAGATTGCTTTTGGGGAACTGGAAGCCCCGATCCTGCAGATGGCGCGGAAACTCAAGGCCATCGAGCAGTCGTCGGGCAAGCCATGTGGCTATGCCGAGGTCATGGATCTCATTTCAAAACTGTTTGCCCGTTCCTGAGCTGCCATGTCCTCGCCTGCCCCCCTGCCACCTCACAGACAACTCCAGCACGTTCCGATCCGACCTGACAAACTCGTTGGCATAGCGGAGAAGAGTGCCCTTTTTGTGCTTCAGGTTGTATTGGGTTTTCTGGGGACGGTCGGTTATTACGCGGGTGTCCTTTGTCTCATGGCACTGACCATGCTGAGATCTCTCGGCCCCGGATCAGACGGAAACAGTTTAGAGCTGATTTTCTATGGTGCTGGTGGACTGGGGATTGTTGTCATTTTCTTCCTTACCCTGTATTTTCGCTGGTGGGGCGTGTTAGCTGAAGCCCTGCTGGCGTTTTCAATGCCTTCTCTGATGGTTGGCGGGTTTCTGGCGCTTTTCTCGCTAGGGTTTGGGGTTTGGTGACTTTCGGTTCGACATGGCTTCGGAGCGCACGTTTCGCCTTGCTGGAAGCAGGATGCCTGGTGTTATGCCGGGCGTACTTTGGTGAGCAGATCAGGCTGCCTTCAAAAAAACTTTTTGCTGACGCCTGAAAGATTACAACATGTCTGTGCCTCCACCTCTGCCGGCCTATGGAGCTCCGCCTCCCTACGGCCGTATGCCGCCAGCTCCCGGAGGGGGAGGGCCGAACCTGCGCTTCCTCATCCAGCTTGTGCTTGGCTTTCTGGGGACGCTGGCCTACGGCACACTTATTTTCTTTTCCGTGTTGTTCACAGCCCTGAGTTACGTGCCGCGAATCATCACCGAACTCATTTTTTTTGGCGGGGCGGGCTTGGGCGTGGCCATTATCCTCTTCGTAACCTTGTATTTTCGCTGGTGGGGCGTGTTGGCCGGGGCTGCGCTGGCGTTTCTGGTGCCTGTCCTGCTCGTCGGCGCTTGCGCCCTTCTGGTCGCCGGCACCAGTATCTTTGGCGCTGTTGGGGGCTATTGACCGCGTTTGGAGGAAGGACTCCCGGATGGGACTGACAATCGGTGACTTTCGCTTCGACATCATTTCGGATGGCACATTCCGCCTGGATGGTGGTGCCATGTTTGGCGTCGTGCCGCGTGTGCTCTGGGAAAAGGTCATGCCGCCCGATGACCGGCACCGGATTGTGCTGGGGCTGAACACGCTGCTGGTACGGACGCCCCACGATACCATTCTGGTGGATACCGGTATTGGCTCGAACTGGCAGGCCAAGCACATCGAAATGTACGGGATTGCCCACGAAACAACCGTTCCGGACTCGCTGGCGGCGTTGGGCCTTGCGCCGCAGGACATCACCTTGGTCATCAACACGCACCTGCATTTTGACCATGCCGGGGGCAATACCTGTCGCGCTGCGGATGGGCAGCTTTGTCCCACCTTCCCCCGCGCGCGGTACGTCGTGCAGCGTGCCGAATATGAGCATGCGCGCAACCCGCACGAACGCGACCGGGCCAGTTACCGTCCAGAGGACTGGGAGCCGATTGCCGCTGCCGGGAAGTTCATTTTCATCGAGGGCGAAGCCGAGGTGTCACCGGGCGTATGGGTCATTCCGGTGCGCGGCCACAACGACTTCCTGCAGTGCGTCCGGGTCGTGGCACCGGGTGGGCAGACAGTGTTTTTCTGGGCGGACATTCTGCCCACCACGGCCCACATTCCCTTTGCTTGGGTGATGGGCTACGACCTCTACCCGGTTGAGTTGCTGGAAAACAAGAAGCGTCTTATTCCCCAGGCAGCCGCCGAAGGGTGGATCAACGTGTTTGAGCATGACCACTACTGCCCCTGGGGGTACATTGTCGCTACGGGAGACGGGAAGTACGCTGCCCGTCCACTGTGTCCGTCAGCCGTGGAAACAGACGCCGGCGAACCGGTTGACGCCGGGGCGGAGATGTCCCTTTCCGGCTGCTGAAGGTTATCTGAATCCCTGGCGCGTCTGGCGAACCGGGAACGGCGCTGAACTGCACCTGGTATCCCACCGTACGGCGGCCGTATTGTTTTTCCTGATACTCTGGCTGTCCCCGGCGAGCGCTTCGCGCCGTTGCGTGGGTTGCCTTGTGTCTGAAATCGCCTGCAAGGTTTTGTGTGATGGCTTCTCTCAAAAGCTATGCCGTCGTTGCCCTTGGGGGAGCAGGGGGCGCAGTGCTCCGGTATGTCATCAGCATTTCCGCTTTGGGAACGTGGTCGCTCCGTTTTCCCGTTCCGACATTTTTCATCAATGTCATGGGGTCTTTTCTGTTTGGGCTGGTCATGGCCTTGCTGAAAGACGCCCTTGGTATGCCCGTGTGGCTGCGGCTGGCGCTTACCACAGGCTTTCTGGGGGCTTTTACGACCTTCTCGACCTTTGAATACGAAACCGTAACGGTGTGGCGCGAGCACGGTGCGCTCTGGTCGGTTGGATATGTTGTCGCCAGTGTCCTGTGTGGGGCGATTGGGTTGCTTTTGGGGGAAGTTACCGGCCACGGACTGGTTTCCGGGTGGGCCATGTTGCGTGGTTAGGCATACAGAAAGTTTTTCTTTGGAAAACTTCAATCTGCGCTACACAAACCGTTGGCTGCCGGTTGTGCCAAACCCAAATCAGGAGAGTTTTCTGAAGTTATGTTTCGCCGTTTTCTGACATCCAGCCTGCTCGCTGGTGCGATGCTGATGCTGCCCGGAGCAACCTTTGCCGCCCTGCCCCAGACCGGAGCACAAACTGGAGCACAGGCCGAACCGCCACCGCTGGCGGCGACCGCTCCCTCCAGCAAACCTATCTGTCCGGTCATGCTGGATGAAGTTGAAGACCCTGCGGACGCGGCTTACAGCGACTATCAGGGGAAGCGGTATTACTTCTGCTGCCCGGCCTGCAAACCGAAGTTCGACAAGAACCCGCGCCGGTACATCCGCGCTTTGGAAGCCAAACAGCGCCGGATGGCTAAAGCCAAATCCTGACGGTCACGGAGTGCCACTGGTCGGGTATCCTTGCCGGCAGTCCAAGTGTCGGAGAACCGACTGTCAGGCAAGGCTTGCCCGACCGATATATTGGCGTCACTTGCCGAATGTCATTCACCCGTCGGCTCGGGTGTCGGTTGCCCTTTCTTGCCTTTGCCTTCCTTGGCAGGTGGTGCGGCTGGCGGGGCAGGCTCGTTGGGATCAACACCGACCTCAATGACACAGTTGCCAAAGATAGCCGTTGGCTGATCACCGCTTGAGCTTTTGACTTCAAGGGAGCGGGCCGTAATGGTGGTCTGGTCGTTGATGCGGCCCGAAAGCTCGATGGTGTCAGCTTCAATCCGTCCCGAAAGTTCGCCTTGGGAGAGGAGTTTGTCCACCTTGACGGTGCCGTGCACGGCACCGGTGGCGGCGACGACCAGCGCCGGTGCATGAAGTTCACCGCTGACCTTGCCGCTGACGGTGACGCCACAGGTGGACTTGAGTGTACCAGTCAGTTCACTACCTTCTTCAACGATTGTAAGTTTCTCCGCCATGACTTTCCTCAGTGTCAGGGGTTGAACGCATCATCCGCAATGACCGTGCATCAGTTGATGTTGGTTCTGTTGGAAACTAAGCCGTTTCGGTTTTGAGGCGCAGGACGCAGCCTGGTTCAAAGGCAAAGTGGGTATGTCCTGCGGGCTGTTTGACGGTTGCCCGGAGGCAGCCGGTGGCGCCGACGATGATGCGACGCGCCCCATCAATGCCGGGTGAGGCCTCAGACGTGAACCGCCCGTGAATCACCAGGATGCCGCTCCCGTGAACCTGGCAGCTATCCAGCAGTCCCTCGCGCCCGATGATGAGCTGTGCACCCTGACCGAGTGTGATATTGCACTTCAAAAACCGTCCATCCACTTCAACGATGGAATCAGCATCAAATTCGAGCGAGGCATCCCGCAGTACGTCTCCGTGACCGAAGTAGCGGCGATTGGTTGGGATGGGGGCCACTGCCACGGCGACGGCCTGAGGAGAGGCGGTGCCACCATCTGTCCTGCCATTGAGAAAGGCCGCCAAGGCCGAGGCTGGCACCAACTTCGAGCCATCGCCGGCCACACTGAAGTCCACTTCGTCCACTTCAGCGCCGTCCGCCACTTCAATGGAGAAGTCACTGCCGTAGAGGTGGGTGCGGCTGAATTTTGCCCCTTTGAGGCGCGCGCCCTGGAATGTGGCGTGCCGGCAGTCGGCTTCGAGCAGACTGACCTGGGAGAGGTCGGCGCCTTCGAGTACGGCGCGCTCCAACTTGGCACCGGAGAGGTCTGCCCCGGGAAGGACGGCCCGGCGCAGAACAGCATCCCGCAGGTTGGCCCCAGTCAGCAGGGCTTCCTCGAAGTTGGCTGCTTCCAGAATGGCATTCTGGAAGTCAACCGCCGTGAGGTTGGCCCCGCCCAGGTAGGCATTGCGCAGGTCAGCGTTGGCGAAGACCGCGTTTTCAAGGGTGGCCACGCCCAGTTTGGCGTCTATCAACTGGGCTGAGGGGAGGCGCGCCCCGGTCAGGTCTGCCCCTTCGAGGTTGGCCCCTTCGAGGTTGGCCCGGGATAAATCAGCGCCCCGGAGGTTCGCCCCTTCAAGGTTGGCGCTTTCCAGGTCAGCGCCCCGGAGGTTGGCGCCTTCGAGGTTGGCCCGCACGAGAAACGCATCCCGTAAGCTGGCACTGGCCAGGTTGGCGCGTCGCAAACTGGCTTCTTCCAGGTTGGCCCCTTCGAGGTCGGCGCGCCGCAGGTTGGCATTGTCCAGGTTGGCTTTCGCCAGGTCGAGTTCGCGCAGGTCAGCACGTTCGAGCGATTCGCCGCGCGCTACTCGTTCGATGACTTCTTCCAAGGTGAACTCAGGCATGGAGGAACCCCTTTCGCCGTTTTTTTGAATATGGTGGTTGGGGCGGGTCGCGCAGTTTGATACATCGCCTTTGCGCCCCAGCAGGTCATGCTGGATGGTGTCTGAAAATCAACATACGAACCCGGTGTCATCAAAACCGTCATGACCGCCGTTCTTCCGCTATGTAGCGCCGCAATCGCTCGATGCGCTTCTCGAACGAGAGGCGCTGAATCTCATTGGCCAGATCAACAGCACCCAACTCGGCCAGGAGAACGTTGATTTGAAGCTGTGTTTCCTGGCGCGCCTGACGGTAAAACCTTCGGTCTTCGGCCGCCGAAGGGTTGCTGGATTCTTCCGCCGTGGCAATTTCATAGGCTTCGTGGGCATCGTGGAGGTCTCGCATGAGCTGTTCCAGCCGATTGAGCAATCCCTCCTTGCCGCTCTGGACCAGTCCGCTTTCCAGTTGTTGCTGGTAAGATTTGAACTTCTCGACAATTTTTTCGGCCAGCCAGATGGGCAGCCCGGTGGCTACCGCCAAGTCTTCCTTGGCGCCCACAAGGAAGCTTTCGATAGTGATCAGCCCGGCCCGGTAGAGTTTGTCAATCGTCACCTTTCCGACTTCAGGGATTTGTTTCAGCAACGAGTTGACGATCATGCCTTCGGATTGAAGCGTGGTGTCGTCAATGACGAAGGTTGCCGGAAGCATGTCGGTCAAGGTCTGGTAGTGCTGCAGGATGCGCTCCCGCAGTTCACCACTCACCATCCCCTCCCGGGAAGCTCGCGCCTCATCAAGCAGGGTTTCAAATTCGTGAACGGCGTCGCTGACATCTTCCATCCCCATGCCCAAGGCGGATTTGCCCAGGCTGCTGATGGCCGGTTGGCACATTTCGAGCCATTCCTTGCGCGCCGCACCCGACCGCAACTCGATGATGAAGGCTTTGACCGGGCGAATGTAATTGGCGGCAATTTCGGAAAAAAGCGTCCGTACCTCGGTTTGGTCGGTGGTGACGGCCGGCTCGGTATCTTCACCAAGGCCATCCATGTCACCTTGGGCCAAGATGCGCTCGAAGGCGTCGTCAAAGCCTTCCAGGTCGTCTTCCTCATCCTCCACAAGCCGGCCGGACTGTCCATCGAGTTGGGGGTGAGATACCTCCGTCCGACCGTCCCCATCGGTGCGCACCATGGGGATGTCAAAATCTGTGTCGTCTGCCTCGGCTTCGTCCACGGCCGAGGTGGTATCCGCAATGTCCAGTCCTCGTGCACCAGAAGGGGTGACTTCCAGCCGTGTCCCGACGCCGACGACAACTTCTTCAACCACCCCGGCTGCCGATACATCCTGGGATTCCTCAACTTGGGATTCCTCAACTTGGGGCAGCGCCGTGTCGTGGGTGTCCGTGGTCAGCCCTGAAAGTGTGAAGTCTTCTTCTTCTGCGAGCGCATCGGGGAGGAGGGCGTCCGTTGTTTCTTCAGAAACCGTTGCTTTGGTGGTGGAAGCCGTGGTGGGAGCGTCTGCCCCTGGTGCCGGGGCGGGAGTTTCCAGAGCCGGATGGGGCGTCTGCGGCTGGGTCTCAAAACGCGGCTCAACCGGTGGTGGCGCTGCCTCCTTTGGCTCCAAACGGGGTGGCGGCGCGGCCGGAAGCGGTGGTGGTTCCGGTGGAACGTAAGTAGGAGACGGTGTGACGGGTGGTTCTTCTTTTTTCTTGCCAAAAAAGCGGTCGAAAAAACCCATAGTCGTACCCTTGGTCTTCCCCCTAGCGGCCAGCGCCGGCGGCCGGCGGCCCTGCGCCAGTCAGTCCCGTGACACGTCGGCGCGCTCACCGTAACCACACGCCATTGCTTCCCGGAAGCAATGGCTGGCGTTTGTGACGACAGCAAGCATGAGGCTTGTCAGTGAAGCCAGCCAGTGGATAGGTGGTTTATATACAAGTTGCCCGGCAAAAGACCATAGAAAAGTGTCGTGCGTCGCAACCTTTGATGGATTGTGGCCCAGTGGACTACGCTACGCCGTGTCATGTGAGACTTTTCTCAAGATTACTCCAAACGGACTTCCGTCTCAAAGCCGAGTTGTCCAGCCTGTGCAGAAATCGTATGGAGTGGGATGCCTGTGAAAAACACACCGGAAACTGAAATCCACGCTCTACTGGAAGACATTGCCAACCAGCTTCGGTTTCTGACCGGAAACGGAGTCTCCTTTGTCAGCGCGGGGCAGACGGCTGTCCCGCAGCCATCCGTGCCCGTATCCTCCAGTGCACCACATCCTTCAGTAGTTTCTGATACTCACGTGCCCGAGTCCTTTGGACCCGAATCCTCTGACACGGCCAAGGCAGGCGTCATCGCACCTTCGGCCTTGGAGTCTCCGGGTGCCGGGCAACCAAGTCGTGGCCACCAACCGCTTATGGACCCTTCCTTGCACCGCCAGCTTACACTGTCAAGTCACTCGAAAGCCGATGACGAAACTTTATCCAGAACCCCGGTGAACCGCAACCAGCCTGCCCACACCGCTTCCAAACCTCAACAGAACTCGTTGTTTGGGGAAGTCCCGCCGGCATCGCTGCCAGTTTCTTCAGACGTAACATTGGAAGCCATCCGCGCCGATCTGGGGGATTGTCAACGCTGCAAGCTCGCCGCCGGCCGGACCAACATCGTCTTTGGCGAAGGGGCGGCCCGGGCGCCGGTGGTCTTCGTCGGCGAAGGGCCGGGCGCGGAAGAAGATGCCACCGGGCGGCCGTTCGTCGGACGCGCCGGGCAGTTGCTCGACAAAATCATTGCCGCCATGGGCTTGCGCCGGGAGGAGGTCTATATCTGCAACGTCGTCAAGTGCCGTCCCCCGGAAAACCGGACGCCGGAACCGGATGAGGTGGCCGCCTGCGTGGGCTTTCTTCATCGCCAGTTGGCGGTCATCCGTCCCCATGTTATCGTCGCGCTGGGTGCTTCAGCCGCAAGCGCGTTGCTGGGTGATCCCAAACTGGGTGGCATTTCCAAAATTCGCGGGCGCTTCCAGGACTACCACGGCATCCCCCTCATGCCGACGTTTCACCCGGCGTATCTGTTGCGCGCGCCGGACAAAAAGCGCGAAGTGTGGGAAGACATCAAGCAGGTCATGGCCCTGCTCCGCGAGCGCCAGACAGACGCCCACTAGGCAGCGCGCGTGCTTATCGGGAGGCAGGCATGGCTTGGTTGATGTTTGCAGGGCATCTCCTGCTGGCGGCGCTCTGCGGCGCAGCCGTCGGGCTGGAACGCCAGTGGCGGCAACGACAGGCCGGGTTGCGTACGAATGCTCTCGTGGCCATTGGCGCGGCGGCCTATGTTGCGCTGCCGGCGCTGGTGGACAAAACCGACACCAGCCCGACCCGCGTCGCCGCCCAGGTTGTTTCGGGCATTGGCTTCCTGGCCGGGGGCGTGATTTTGAAAGAGGGAGCGTCGGTGCGCGGCCTCAACACAGCCGCGACCCTGTGGTGTTCTTCTGCCATTGGCGTTCTGTCCGGCTCCGGGCTACCGCTGGAAGCTGTGTTGCTGACGATGTTTGTTCTGGCCGCACACCTGACGCTGCGGCCGCTGGCGCGGCTCATCAACCGGCAACCCATTGAGGGGGCTGACCTTGAAACCCGATACCAGATTGAGCTGACGTGTGGCGACTCCCAAGAGGCCACCATCCGACCGCTGCTCGTCCAGGAGATTGCCCGCAGTCAGTTCAAGTTGCAGTCACTGCGGAGTGTGGACTTACTGGGTTCGGACAAGGTTCGCCTCGAAGCGACCTTCAGCGGCGACGGCAATACGGCCAGTGAAGCCCGCCGCCTCGAAGACATTACGGCCCGCCTGGCGATGGAACCTTCCGTTACAGCCATTGGGTGGGAAATGCTTGTGGATGATGAATCCACACCGACGCTCGAATCGCGCCGCGTGACAAGTGATGAAGGGTGACGCCAGCCATGGAACAACTCTCGACGAGCAGCCGTCTGACGCGGCTTGACAACCTCCACCTGACCGGGGAGCACCGGCCGGTGTCTGACCCCCTGGCCGACCTCCGGCGGGCGGCCACCCTGCGCATCCACAACGGTGTCGGGTTGCGCCCTGTGCCGGAGGAACTCACCGAAACTGTCCTGCGTGAATGCTGGCAGATGCGCCGGCAACGGGCCTTCTGGCTGGATTTGACCGCGCCAACCCCGGCGGCCCTTCAGGCGGTGGCAACGCTGTTTGGTTTTCACCCGCTGACGGTCGAAGACGCCCTCAGTCCAGAACATCGCCCGAAGATTGATGAGCATGAAGACTACCTGTTCATGATGTTCCAGAGCGTGGCTGGCATCAGCGATGAAACGGTGTTGCCCACGGTGGGCGTCGGGCACTGCGCCACCAATCGCCTGGCGGTCTATCTCGGCGTCGGCTTTCTGGTCACGGTTCATGACCGTGGCTTTGCGCCCGTAGAAGAAGTGGCCGAGATTGTGGATGCACGTGATACCACCATGGACCAGCACCTTGACCTGGTGCTGCATGCCATTGTGGACCGCATGATCGATCAGGTGTTTCCCGTGCTGTCCGGGGTCGAAGACCGGATTCAGGAAATCGAGGCTCATATCTTCACAGAGCAGGATCAGGATGTTCTGCCCACTGTCCTCAAAACCAAGCGGGAACTGATGACCCTGCGGCGGCTGATGGGGCTTCAGCGCGAAATGCTGCTCCGGCTCAGCCGGCGGGAGGACCTGCCCTGCATTGAAGCCAAGACGGCCATTTACTTCCGGGATGTGTACGACCACGCCGTCCGGCTCGAAGAAACCTGTGTCATGCTCATCGAACTGGCGACGAACGTCGCCGAAGCGCACCTGGCTGTGGCTTCCCGGCGCACCAACGAGGTGATGAAGTTTCTCACGATTTTTTCGACCATCTGGATGCCACTGACCTTTATCGTCGGTGTGTATGGGATGAACTTCGACTATATGCCTGAACTCAAGGTGTGGTGGTTTTACCCGTTTCTCTGGGTGGTCATGATTGGCATCGTCGGCGGGATGCTCATGTTTTTCCGGCGCAAGAAATGGCTCTGACCGCTTGTTCCCATGCCCAAACGCACTGATCTCCGCAAGATTCTCGTCATTGGTTCCGGCCCGATTGTCATCGGCCAGGCCTGTGAATTCGACTATTCCGGGACCCAGGCCTGCAAGGCGCTCCGCGCCGAAGGTTATGAGGTGGTGCTCATCAACTCCAACCCGGCCACCATCATGACCGACCCGGAGATGGCCGACGGCACCTACATCGAACCCCTCACGCTGGAAGCCGTCACCGCCGTCCTGGAGCGCGAGCGCCCGGACGCGCTGCTGCCGACCGTCGGCGGTCAGACGGCGCTCAATCTGGCCATGCAGCTTGCGCAGACCGGCGTTCTCGACCGCCTTGGAGTACAGCTTATCGGGGCCAACATTGCCGCCATCGAGCTGGCCGAATCCCGGCGGCAGTTCAAAGCCGCCATGGAAGACATTGGCCTCGAAATGACCAAGGCCATGTTCGTGACGCCGGAAACCAACCTGGAAGAAGTCCGGGCGGCGATTGGCTATCCGGCTATCGTACGTCCGAGCTTCACGCTGGGCGGGGCCGGCGGCGGCATTGCCTACAACGACGAGGAGTTTTACCAGATTGTCGAGCGGGGCCTGGCGTTGAGTCCGGTTCACGAAGTGGTCGTCGAGGAGTCCGTCCTGGGCTGGAAAGAGTACGAACTCGAAGTCATGCGCGACGCTGCCGACAACATCGTGATCGTGTGTTCGATTGAGAATTTCGATCCGATGGGCGTTCACACCGGCGACTCGATTACCGTCGCGCCGGCGCAAACCCTGACCGACCGCGAATACCAGACCCTGCGCGATGCCAGCCTGAAAATCATCCGCCGCATCGGGGTGGAAACCGGCGGCTCCAACATCCAGTTTGCCGTCAATCCCAAAGACGGGCGGGTGCGGGTCATTGAGATGAACCCACGGGTATCCCGTTCCTCGGCGTTGGCCTCGAAGGCCACGGGCTTTCCCATTGCCAAGATTGCCGCCAAGCTCGCCGTCGGCTACACCCTGGACGAAATTCCCAACGACATCACCCGCAAAACACCGGCCAGCTTTGAGCCGACGCTCGATTACGTCGTCGTCAAGATTCCGAAGTGGGCTTTTGAGAAGTTCCAGGCGGCCGAGCCGGTCCTGGGAACGCAGATGAAATCCGTAGGGGAAGCCATGGCCATCGGCCGCACCTTCAAGGAAGCCTTCATGAAGGCGCTGCGGTCGTTGGAAGCCAGCGCGGCGCGGGTGCCGACCTACACCAATGACGACGACCTGCGGCGGCATCTCATCACGCCCAACCCCGAGCGGGTGCGCTACCTGCAAATGGCGCTCGAACGCGGCTGGAGTTGTACCGAACTGCACGAACTCACCGCCATTGACCCGTGGTTTCTACACCAGCTCAAGGAAATTGCCGATGCCCAGAACGCCCTGCGGGGGCGGACACTCGAAGACATCCCCGATGCCGAACTGCGGCACGTCAAACGGCTGGGGTTTTCAGATCGCCGGGTGGCGCGCACGATTGGCTGTAGCGAGGCGGACGTGCGCGCCCGGCGCCTGCGCAGCGGTATTCGTCCGGTCTTCAAGCGCATTGACACCTGCGCTGCCGAGTTTGCCTCACACACGCCCTATCTTTACTCGACTTACGAGGAAGAGTGCGAAGCCGAGCCTACCAGCCGCCGCAAGATCGTCATTCTGGGCAGCGGCCCGAACCGGATCGGGCAGGGCATCGAGTTCGACTACTGCTGCTGTCACGCCAGTTTCGCATTGCAGGAAGCCGGCTACGAAACCATCATGGTCAACTGCAACCCGGAAACGGTTTCAACCGACTACGACACTTCCGACCGGCTGTACTTCGAGCCTGTCACCTTCGAGGATGTCATGCACATCATCGAACGGGAGCAGCCGGACGGTGTCATCGTGCAGTTTGGCGGACAGACGCCGCTCAACCTGGCCTATGGCCTGCGGCAGGCCGGCGTGCCGATCATCGGCACTTCACCCGAAAGCATTGACCTGGCCGAAGACCGCGAACGGTTCGGCCGCCTGCTGCGGGAGTTGGAAATTCCACAGCCGCCGTCGGGAATGGCGGCCACGGTGGATGAAGCCTGCGCCGTGGCACGCCAGGTTGGCTATCCGGTGCTGGTGCGTCCCAGTTACGTGCTGGGCGGACGGGCGATGATGATTGCCTACGACGAACCCAGCCTGGCCGCCTATGTGGCGGAAGCCATGGGCGCTTCGCCGGGACGCGCCGTGCTCATTGACCACTTTCTGGAATCGGCCGTGGAAGTGGATGTGGATGCGCTCT
The DNA here is from genome assembly GCF_000226295.1 of Chloracidobacterium thermophilum B. GTDB lineage: Bacteria > Acidobacteriota > Blastocatellia > Chloracidobacteriales > Chloracidobacteriaceae > Chloracidobacterium > Chloracidobacterium thermophilum. The sequence goes on along the minus strand of NC_016024.1, from coordinate 2,141,739 downwards.
CCGATGGCGAAGACGTATGTATTGCCGGCATTCAGGAGCACATCGAGGAAGCCGGCGTTCACTCCGGCGACAGCTCCAGTGTGCTGCCGACCTATCTGATTGAGCCGTGGCATCTCGATGTCATGCGGCAGTACACCCGGCAGTTGGCCCGCGCCCTGCGGGTCGTGGGGCTGATGAACATCCAGTTTGCCGTCAAGGACGACATCGTGTATGTCCTGGAAGTCAACCCCCGCGCTTCGCGGACGGTGCCCTTTGTGAGCAAGGCCACCGGCGTGCCGATTGCCAAAATTGCTGCCTGGCTGATGATTGGCCGCCGTCTGGCGGATTTCAACCTGCCGCCGATGCTCTCCGTCGGGCGCTTCTTCATCAAGGCGCCGGTGTTTCCGTTCATCAAGTTTCCCGGTGTGGACCCGGTGCTGGGGCCCGAAATGCGCTCGATTGGCGAAGTGATGGGCGTGGCGGACAGCTTCGGAATGGCCTACTGGAAGGCGCAACTTGGCGCTGGCGTGCCGCTGCCGCGCACGGGAACGGCCTTTCTCAGTGTCAACAACCGCGACAAACCGGCTGCCCTGAAAGTGGCCCAGCGGCTGCACCGGTTGGGCTTCAAGCTCGTGGCGACCCGTGGCACGCAGGAAATGCTGGCGGCAGCCGGTCTGCCGGTTGAACCCGTCTTCAAAGTCAACGAAGGCCGCCCGAATATCGTGGACCTCATCCGCAGCCGGCGCATAGACCTCATCGTGAACACCCCGCTGGGCAAGGCGTCACACTTTGACGAAAAGGCCATCCGGTCGGCGGCTATCCAGTACAACGTCCCCTGTATTACCACCATTACGGGTGCCATTGCCGTCACCAGCGCCATCCATGCCCTGCAACATGACCAGTTCAGCGTAGGGCGGTTGCAGGACTACCACGCCGGGAAACCCAGCCTGACCTACCCGGCGCAGGCGGCTTCGGCTTCGTGAGGGCGGCGCACCATGAGGTGGAAAGTGTACGGAATGCAAAAACTTGTGACTTGCCGGAGGCTTGACACCGGACGGCTTCCGTCCGTAAAAGTGCCGTTGTCGGCGGTGTCTCTGAACGAAACCCGTCGCGGGCTGCTGATTTCCCCGGTTTTGTTCCGCCGTCCGTGAACTTCTTTCTTCTCATTCTGGTAGAGCTTCAGGAAAGTACCCTGCTTGTCTGGCGCGCCCTGCGGCATCCGTTCCGGCGTCCGCGCTACTGGCGTGAGACCGTGGCCCAGATGGACTCGATTGGGTTCGGGACGCTGCCCATCGTGTTGCTGGCCGGGTTTTTCATCGGGGCCGTGCTGGCCTTACAAACCGCTGGCACACTGCGCTCCTTTGGGGCGCAGAATTACACCGGGCGGCTGGTGGCCACGTCGCTGTTGCGGGAACTGGGACCCGTCCTGACCTGCATTCTGCTGGCCGGGCGCGCCGGTTCGGGCATTGCCGCCGAGCTGGGGGCGATGTGTGTCAGCGAGCAGGTTGATGCCATGCGCGCCCTGGGGACAGACCCATTCCGCAAACTGGTGCGCCCGCGCCTGCTGGCGCTCATCACCATGGCGCCGGTGCTGACGATTTTTGCCAATGTCATCGGCACCATCGGCGGACTGATTGTTGCCATCACCCTGTTGCAAATCCCCTCGTCAGTGTATCTGTCGTCGGCGCGTGAGGCGCTCAACTACGACGACATTCTGGGGACGTTCCTCAAAACCGGTGTGTTTGGTCTGATTGTGGCCGTGGTGGGCTGCCGGTGTGGGCTGCGGACGCGCGGAGGGACGGTCGGCGTCGGGCAGTCCACGACAACCTCAGTGGTTGTCTCCATCGTGCTGATTCTGGTGTCGGATTTCTTCCTCACCCGACTGATTTTGACGCTAAGCGGGACGGCGTAAGCGCCCAAGTGGCGGCCGTCCTGTGGGAGAACGATGAGCGAATACGCCATCGAGTTCCGGGATGTTCACCTGGCGTTTGGCGAGCAGAAGGTGCTCGACGGCGTGAGTTTTGGCGTGCATCCGGGCGAAACCAAGATTCTCATGGGAGGGTCCGGGACGGGCAAATCCACCGTACTCAAGCTCGTCCTGGGGCTGCTCAAGCCGGACAGCGGCCGCATCTTCGTGGACAACGAAGACATCACGGACTTCAGCGAATCACAGTTGACGGTGATGCGCCAGAAGATTGGCATGGTGTTTCAGGAAGGGGCGCTGTTTGACAGCCTTTCGGTGTACGAAAATGTCGGCTACCGCCTGTTTGAACAGGGCGCCGATGAGGAGGAAATCGAGGAAACCGTGCGGCGGATGCTGCGTTTTGTCAACCTCGAACACGCCATCAACAAGATGCCCTCCGAGCTTTCCGGCGGGATGCGCCGCCGGGTCGGGATTGCCCGCGCTCTGGTGGGCAATCCCAAAATCATCCTCTACGATGAACCGACAGCCGGACTCGATCCGCCCACGGCCCGCACGATCTGCGAGTTGGCTATCAAGCTGCGGGACCTGGAAGGCGTCAGTTCACTGTTTGTCACCCACCGGATTCAGGATGCTGTAGTGTTGGCTGACCACCACGCCACCATTGGCGATGATGGCGAAGTTGTCATTGTGAAAAACCCGCGTGGGCAGATAGAAAGTTCCACGAATTTCATCATGTTGCACCACGGAAAGGTGCTGCTGGAGGGGAATGCCGACACCTTCTGGAATTCACCGGACCCCTACATTCGGACCTTTCTGGAGCTGGACTGAACCGGGACAAGACGCAGGACTGGTGTATGGCGAAAAAGAAGCTCTCCATTCTTGATTTGCGGGTGGGGCTGATGACCCTGGTGGCCATCGGCGTACTCATTGCCACCATTCTGACGATTAGCGGCGACCTCAATCCCTTCCGGCGGGAACTCATCGTCCGCACCCGACTCGCCAACGTGGATGGTCTGCGTCCGGGGGCGGAAGTGCGGTTGGCCGGCGTCAAGGTGGGCAAGGTACAGCGGATTGTGCTGCTGCCGGTTCCCCAGGATCAGAATGCCGCCCAGACCGTGGAGCTGGAACTTGCGCTCGATCCGGTCATTGACGGCAAGCCGGCCGGAGAGCGCGTCCGGCAGGATTCGCAGGTCATTCTGGGTTCGGTCGGTCTGTTGGGCGACAAGGTGGTGGACATCACCCCAGGCACACTGGCTGCGGCTCCCGTCAAGGATGGCGATCTGATTGGTGGGGCTTCCGAGACGACCATCCGCCAGATCATTTCCGGTGCCGATGACATTCTGGCCAACTTCACAACCCTTTCGGATTCGCTCAAGCAGATTGCCGACAAGATCAATCGCGGCCAGGGAACGGTGGGACGACTCGTTTCCGACGCGGAGCTGTATGACAACCTGACGCGCACCGTAGCCGAGGCGTCCCGTCTGGTGCAGGAAGTGCGGACGGGACAGGGCACGGCTGCCAGACTCATCAATGACCCCCGCCTGTATGACGATCTTGACGCTTCGGTGCGGCGCGTCGAAAAGCTGCTGGCGGACATCAGCGACGGACGCGGCACCCTTGGCAAGCTGGCCACGGATGACCGGGCCTACCAGGAAGTGCTGTCCGTGCTGGAGCGGCTGGACCGGACCTCGGCCAAGCTCGAAGACGCCATGACCCGCCTGGAGCGGGGGGAAGGCACGGCCGGGCGTTTGCTCCGCGACGACAAACTCTACTGCGAAGCTGAGCAGACACTGGTCAGCCTCAACAACGTTCTCGCCGGACTGGAGCGCGGCGATGGTTCAGCCGGAAAGCTGCTGCGCGATCCGCAACTTTACGATAACCTGACGGCAACCTCTGCCCAGGCCAACCAGTTGCTGATAGACTTTCGCCAGGACCCGAAAAAGTACCTCACCATTCGTCTCAAGCTGTTTTGACACCCGTTGTGAGCCTGCGCTTGCCGGTCACCTGACCGGCAAGCGTCGCTTGGTTTCCGGCGCGCCCGGCGCCCCTGGTGACTGGCCATGAATCTGCCCAACACCCTGACGGTTTCGCGCATTTTCATCGTCCCCCTCATGGTGGTCGTGCTGATGACGAGCGTCTCGGAGTCCGTCTTTGGGTTGCCCCGTCAGTTGATTGCCGTGACGCTCTTTCTGGGCGCATCGCTGACGGACCTGCTCGACGGCTACCTGGCGCGGCGCCGGGGACAGGTCACGACCCTGGGAACGCTGCTCGACCCCATTGCCGACAAGCTGCTCATTTCTGCGGCCCTGATCTCGCTCGTCGAAAACAAGCTCGCGCCAGGCTGGGCCGTAGTCATCATCATCGGCCGGGAGTTTGCCGTCTCCGGTCTGCGCAGCATTGCCGCCCAGCAGGGCGTGACGATTGCCGCCTCCAAAATGGCCAAGTTCAAGATGCTCTCCCAGGTCGTGGCCATCACCTGCCTGATGCTGGGCAGCCACGAGGGGCGGCCGCCGCTGCCGGTGGGTACTTCGTCCGTGACGGCCGTGCAGCAGGCGTTCCGCGCCCTGTGGCAGGGAGCCTTCGGCGTCGAAGCCCTGCGGATCATTGCCTACGGCGCCGGCAGGCTCATGCTGTGGATCGTGGTGATTTCGGCGCTGTGGTCTATGTGGAACTACTTCAAGGACTTCTACGTTGCCGTCCGCGACCGGATTGAAACCGCGCCGCGCATCCCCCTGCGGGAACGCTGGCGGGTGCGCCCACGCATCCGCTGGCGGCGTCCGCTGTTTGCCCGGGTGCGGGCGCGGAAAACGACGCCTGATCTGCCTGAAGCGCCCTAAGCCGGCCGCCCTGATTGCACCATGCTGCCCAGCCCCGTGCCGCCGCTGATGGCGACCGACTTTCTCCCGCTGCCGCGCTTCCGTTCCGGCAAGGTACGCGAAGTCTATGACCTCGGGGAGACGCTGCTCATCGTCGCCACCGACCGTATCTCGGCTTTTGACTGTGTGCTGCCGACTCCCATCCCGGACAAGGGAAGGATTCTGACGGCGCTTTCGGCCTTCTGGTTCAACCGCCTGGGCAACTTCGTGCCGCATCACATGCTGTCCTGTGCGCCGGAGGACTTTCCGGCCGCCGTCCGGCCCTACCGCGACCAACTCGCCGGGCGCACAATGCTCGTCCGCAAGACCACGCCGCTGCCGGTCGAGTGTGTGGCCCGAGGCTATCTGGCCGGCTCCGGCTGGAAGGATTACCAGCGTACCGGTCAGGTCTGCGGACATCCCCTGCCGCCGGGTCTTCGGGAGGCCGACCCCCTGCCCGAACCGCTGTTCACGCCGGCGACCAAAGCGGCGACCGGCCACGATGAAAACATCTCGCTGGTGCAGATGGCTGACCGGATTGGGTCGGAACTCGCCCGCCGGCTGGCGGAACTGACGCTGGCGCTCTACACGGCAGCCGCGGCCTATGCGCGCACCCGTGGACTGATTTTGTGCGACACCAAGTTTGAGTTCGGGCTGGACGGCGACGGGCAACTCGTCTGGATTGACGAAGCCCTGACGCCCGACTCTTCGCGCTACTGGGATGCGGCCGCTTATGCGCCAGGGAGCAGTCCGGCTTCGTTTGACAAGCAGTTCGTCCGGGACTACCTCGAAACGCTTGACTGGAACAAGCAGCCGCCCGCACCGGCGCTGCCGGATGCTATTATCGAGGCGACCCGCCAACGCTACTGGGAGGCCTACCGCCGGCTGGTTGGAGAACCACAAGGCGATCCACAACATGTCTGAAGCCCTGCCTTCACCGGAATGTTCACCGGAAGCCGCACCGCAGGCGGCCTACCGTCAACTGCTGGCGGACATCGAGCGTTTTGCCGCCGTGCTGCGCCAGCGTTTTCCAACGTCCATTACCTGCCGCCTGGGTTGTACCGGCTGCTGCCAGCAACATCTGACGGTTCTGCCCATCGAAGCTGCCGCGTTGCACGAGTATGTGTCCCGTCTGGATGCCCCAACCCGGGCGCGGCTGCGCCAGCAGGCACAAGCAGCACAGGAACAGGAAGCCGCGCCGACGCCTGCGGCGGTGCCCTGCCCGGCGCTGGTGGATGGCGCCTGTGCCGTCTATCCGGCGCGGCCGGTGCTGTGCCGCACCCACGGGTTTCCGCTGCTTTACCTGGATGAGGATGACCCAACCGACGGCATCCTCGATGTCTGTCCGCTCAACTTCACAGACGATGCAGATGCCATCACGCACTGGGATGTCTTCGACATGACGGTGGTCAACACCCGTCTGGTCGCCGCCAGTCTGGCCTTTGACCCCACTGGCAAGCGTCAGTTCATCGCCGACATCATCCTGGCAGCCACGGCGGCCGCAGCGTCTGAACCCGACGGGCAAGCGTAGCGGGCTATGCGGTGTGTTGGATGGCTTCGCGTCATGGTTGGAGTGCTGGCGGCGTGGATGCTCTGGAGTGCCGAAAGCCGCGCCCAGCAGGGGTTCGAGCCACGGATGCCCGTCAAGCGTTACTTCGACGACACCCGGACGTTGCTGCCGCCCAAAAGCACGGTGCGCATCCGCAATCCACGGGGCAACATTTCTGTCCGCATCGTCCCGCGCCCGGATGTGTTCATCACGGCAACCCGGCATGCTGCGCCGGGGCCGCCGGTGCGCGCTGAAGAAGTCATCATTGAAGAACTCCCGCAGCAGCTCAACATCACCACGGACCCGCCCGACACCACAACCGGCGTGGACCTGGAAGTGCTCGTGCCGGAGCAGACCTATCTGCGCCTGATGAGTGAAATCGGCACGTTGCGCGTGGAGGGCCTGCCGGCCGGACTCATCGCCACGGCCTACCACGGCAACATCGAGCTGTGCCTTCCACCGGAGGCGGATGCGGACGTGACCTGGACGAGCGTCCACGGCCGGGTGCGCGCCGAGGTGCCGCTTCGACAGTTCGGCACGCCGGATGACCGCGCGCTGCACGGGCAGATGGGACGTGGCGGCGCGATTCTGGTGGCTCAGGCCGACCGGGGGGATGTCGTCGCCACGGCCCTGCCGCCGGAAAACAGCGCCCGTGAGCGGCCGGTGCTGCATCGGCCGGCAACAGCTACGGTTGAGGAGCCGGTCAGTGCGGCTGAAGGCAGCGATGTCGTTCTGGAAACGACGCTGGTGGTGCTCAACGCCGTGGTGACGACGCCCAACGGAGCGCCAATTCGCGGATTACAGCTTGAGGATGTCGTCGTTCTGGAGGACGGCGAGCCACAGGACATCACCTATTTCGGTACGCTGGAAACGCCGTTCAACCTGGTGTTGCTGCTCGATCTCAGCGGCAGTACCCGTGAAAAGCTGGCCGTCATCCGCCGGGCGGCGCTGGGGTTTCTGGCCACGCTGCGGCCGGAAGACCGCATGGCGATTGTGACGTTTTCTGATACGGCGCGCCTGCTGTGCCCGTTGACCAATGACCGCCGGAAACTGCGGGAGCGCATTGATGAAATCCGCCGGCCGGAAGGCGGAACCAACTTCTATGACGCGCTGGCCGGTACGATGAACTCCGTCCTGCGTGAAGTCCGTGGCGAGCGCAATGCCGTTGTGCTCGTCACCGACGGGATGGACAACGTCCTGCCGCCGGGCGGCCCTGACTATGGCTCAGTGACCACCTACGAGGAGTTGCGCCGTCTGGCCCAGGAATGCGATGCCATGCTGCTGCCGATTTATCTCGACACCGAAGCCGAGGTGGTGGAGCGCTACGGCGCGCGCGCGCGACTGGGTTACGCTATTGCGCGCAACCAGTTGCGCGAACTCGCCGCCCTGACCGGCGGGCGGCTGTTTTACGCCAAAACCGTCGAAGACCTCGAAGATTGCTATGCGGCTGTGGCAGCCGAACTGCGCGCCGTTTATAGTTTTGGATACTATCCGAAACAGGCACAGCGGGATGGTCGCTTCCGGCGGATTCACGTCAAGGTACGGCGTGAAGGTGCGGTGGTGCGTACGCGCCAAGGGTACGTCATGCCAAAATGATCGTTGGCTTGGATAGCGTCTTCCGGGAGCGCGGGCATCCTGCCCGCACCCCTGGCTCGTACCATGGGAAAACTTCCCCAGGTGGACAGTTCAAGGTCACGCCACACCCGCAGAGAGGGGGAACATGCTGAACGATGGCCCATATTCTGGTGGTTGAAGATGAACAGGACGTGTGTGAGGTCGTTGTCGCGGCCCTGAAAGCCGAAGGGCACGACGTTACGGCGACGGGCGATGGGATTGCGGCCATCGTCCTGCTCAAAGACGCCCTCCGGGACAGGCAGCCATTTTCACTGGTCATCTGCGACATCCGGTTGCCGAGTCTGTCAGGGCTTTCAGTGTGCGACTTCGTGCGGCTTGATCCCCGGCTTGCGGGAGTGCCGTTTCTCTTTCTGAGCGGTTTGGGGGCGACTGAGCAGCGGCTGGCCGGTCTTTCGCGCGGGGCCAACGACTACCTGGCCAAACCGTTCGCGCTCGATGAACTCATCGCGCGCGTCAATTGGCTTTTGCAGAACTCTTCTTCCGGGAGCGCCGACGACACAGAGGCACCGAATCCGCTGGAACAGAAGACGCTCGATGCGTTGCTGCGGGACATTGTGCATAACGCGCGGGATGGAACGCTCCACTTCCTGCTTCAGGACGGTTCGCGCGGACAGATTGCCTTCCGCGAGGGAAAAGCCGCCGATGTGGTGGGCGATGGCGGCGTACCGCCTGAAGAGCAATTGCGGCGGCTGTTCAGCGGCCAGGCCAAGATGTTTCACTTTGCGTAAGGGACGTTCCCCAGCCGGGCCAGCGCACGATAGACCTGTTCGGCCGCCAGGACGCGCGTCATCTCGTGCGTAAAGGTGAGTTTCGACAGCGACCAGCACCAGTTGGCGCGCTGCCGGACTTCCTCGGCCACGCCCCAGTGGCCGCCGATGATGAAGGCGAGATGACGGGTGCCGCCGTCGCGCCAGCGGCGCAGTTTTTCGGCAAAGGCTTCGGAAGTAACCATTTCGCCGGCCACATCGAGCAGCACGACCTGGGCTTCGGCCGGCAGCGCCGCCAGAAGGTGCTTGCCTTCGTAGGCGCGGGACGGATCAGGTTGCGCAGCCAGAGACCCTTCCGCCGCGCGTACGATTTTGGTGCCACACGGCAGGAAACGCGCGATGCGCTGTTCGTACTCGCGCGCCAAGGCCTCCCAGTGTGGTGATTTGGTTTTGCCCACGACGAAAAAAGTCACCTGCATGGTCGTTGTTCAGAACGCTGTGTCCCGGTTTGCCTGCGGCCGGCCCGGTCGCATCGCCGTTGAAAGGCAGGGAGGCATCGGGTTTGGCCGTTCTCCGCGGCTCGCCTAAAGTCGCCTGCCATGACGCCTCGTATGCCGTTTTCCGTCAGCGTTGTCATTCCAACCTACAAGGGCAAGGCCCTTCTGGCGCGTTTTTTGCCCTCGGTGGTGAAGGCGCTGCGTACCTACACGACGGCCACGGGTGCGCCAGTGGAAATCCTCGTGGTGGATGACGGCAGCCAGGACGACACCGTGGACTGGCTGACGGCGACTGCCTTCGACTTCGTACGGGTGCTCGCCCTGCCGGTCAACCGGGGTTTTGCGCCGACGTGCAACCAGGGCTTCGCCGCCGCCCGCCACGACCTCATCTGGCTGCTCAACAACGATATTGAAGTCATGCCGGACGCACTGTTTCCGCTGGTGGAGCATTTTTCGACGCCCACGGTCTTTGCCGTGGCGTCGCGGGCGCAGCGGTTGGGAAGCGACGCCATTGACGGGGCCGGGCGGCTGGGGCGGTGTGTCCGGGGCTACTGGAAAGTGTTTGAGGGCTACGATGTCTTTCCCGACCGGATGCCCCCGGAGGCGATTCTGCCGACCTTTGCGGCAAGCGGCGGCTACAGTCTCTTTGACGCGGCCAAGCTGCGCGCACTGGGTGGCTTCGAGGAACTGCTGGCTCCGTTTTACTGGGAAGACATTGAACTGTGCTACCGCGCGTGGAAGCGGGGCTGGGAAGTCCGCTACGAGCCGCGCAGTCTGGTGTTTCACCAGTCGAGTGCCACGATCCGGTCGCGTTTCGAGGCACGTGCCATTGAGGTGACATCCGCCCGGAACCGGCTGCTGATGCACTGGATACACCTGCACGACGCGCGCTGGTGGCTGGCCCATCTGGCGATGACGGGGTTGCTGTTGCTGGCCGATGTCGTGACGCGGCGCGGCTATCGGGAGGCGTTCCGGCAGGCGTGGGCCTGCCGGCAGGCGGCCTTGCGGCGGCGGCGCGAGGAACAGGCCCACAGCCGCCGCACAGACCGGGAAGTAGCTGCCATCTTTGCCGCTGTGCGGCAGCGTCCCTACGTCAGAACCTTTCGCAAACCCGCTGAAGAAATGACGCTGCGCACTGCGTGGGCGCGGGTGTCAGGCTTCCGCACCGGGGCGGCGGATGATGAAGCGGCAGCAGGAAGCTCCTTCCGAAAGGGCGCACTGACGGATGACCTCGGCATCGAGTGACTGTGAGGCAATGAGGCAGTCGCCGTCGCAGACTTCGGGAAAGTCGCGCGCGATGAGCAGCACCGGACAGTGATGCATGACGACGACATAGCTGTCCGGCGTACCGTTTTCGACCCGTACCAGGTAGCCCATTTCCTCGAGGGCGCGCGCAAATTCCTCGACCCGCTTGCGCAGCGTTTTGCCTTGCAGCCGGGGCTTGATTTTGGCGGCCAGCGTGTCGGCGCGTCCCTGCAGAATGGATGTCACCACGTCGCGTCCGAAGCGTTGTTCGATCTGCTGGAGGATTTCGACACTCAGGACATCGTAGGCGTGCGGGAACAGTTCATCGGCGCGTTCAGTCAGGCGGTAGAGGTGAACTGGGCGGCCACGCTCGCGGCGCTTGAGGGTGGACTCCACCAGCCCATCCCGTTCAAGGGCTTCGAGGTAGCGCCGGACGTTGACGCCGGACGTGGCCAGTTCCGTCGCCAGTTCCTCGACGCTCAGGGGCGCACGGGTTTTCAGTAGAAAAACAATCTTTTCGCGCGTATCTTTTCCGCTGATGCCGCTGGTTTTCATGGCGGCATTTTGCCACAGCCGTGGCATCTGATAAACCCACTCGTCGTGGCAGCGCCCGTCTGCCAGGCGCAGTCCACCCCGGAGCTATCCTGCATGTATCAGACCAAAGGACGCATCACAAAGCAGGCCCACGTCGAAATTCCCGCCGGCACGTATGAGGAACAGCACGGACGGGAGGGGTTCTTCGGGCCGGTTTCGCATCTTTATCATCGCCATCCCCCGACCGGCTGGACGCGGATCGAGGGGGAGTGTCGTCCGCAGGCCTTTTACACCAACCGCGTCGAAACATCCGCTGACCGGCCGACGGTGCTGTTGGAAAACGCCGATGTCCGGCTTGGCGTCGCGCGGCGGCGCGGAGCGACTCCCTACTTTGAGCGCAATGCCGACGGCGACGAACTCTGGTTTGCCCACGTCGGAGGCGGCGTTCTGGAAACCGACTACGGGCAGTTGCGCTTTGGGGTTGGCGATTATCTGGTGATTCCGCGCGGCACGACCTACCGGTTTGTCGGCACTGATGAGTGCTTCTTTTTCGTGATTCAGAGCCTGGGGACGCGCCTGCGCCAGCCCGACCGGGGGCTGCTGGGGCAGTATTCGCTCTATGACGCAACGGCAATACGGACGCCCGACCTCGTGCCCGTCACGACCCAGGCGGAGGAATATGAAGTGCGCGTCCAGCGCGAAGGGAAGCTGACGCGGATTTTCTATCCCTTTCATCCGCTCGATGTCACCGGCTGGAAAGGCGATCTCTATCCGTGGGCGCTCAACATTGCCGACTTCTGTCCGGTGATGAGCCACCGCGCCCACCTGCCGCCAAGCGTTCACGTGACGCTGGTGGGTGAGGGGTTTGTGGTGTGTTCGTTTGTACCGCGTCCGCTGGAAGAGGCGCCCGGCGCGCAGCGGGTCCCGTTTTACCACCGCAACATTGACTACGACGAAGTGCTGTTTTACCACGCGGGCGACTTTTTCAGCCGCGACAACATCACGGCCGGGATGCTGACGCTGCATCCGCACGGCGTCCACCACGGGCCGCATCCGAAGGCCATCGAAAAAAGCTGGTCCAAGACGCATACCGATGAGTATGCCGTCATGGTGGACACCCGTCGTCCACTGCATGTCACGGACGCAGCCCGCGCCGTCGAGTGGCCGGAATATCATCTGTCATGGCGGTAATGGGTTGGATGGCCCTCATCCGGTCACGGAAACGTTACACAGGGCGGATAGGGTCAGCGCTGGCCGTCGCCCGTTAGCACCACGTGAACAAGGTTTATCCTGAAAGGAAGGCAGCTTCGTGAGTTCCCCTGCGGCAGATTACGGCATTGACGCCATTCGTGAGGCGCTGGAACGGCTTTATCCGCACACCGAACCGACGCATTTTGGAACCATCGTCCGGTACAGTCTGGGCGGTCCCGATCCCCTGGATGGGATTTCCTTCTACGAACGCGACACACCCATCCCCCACTGGCACTGCATTTCCTTTGGCATGAGCGAGTTGTATGCCAAAACGCCCGGCAGTGCGCCTGATTTGAGCGGGTGGGGCTTTGAGTTTACGTTCCGGCTGGCGCGGGGAGCGGCTGACAAGACGGTTCCGACCTGGGTGATTCCGTTTCTCAACAACCTGGCGCGGTATGTGTTCAACTCTGGCAATCCCTTTCGTCCCGGACACCACATGGACCTGCACGGGCCGCTGACGCCGGAAGCACCGGACACCCTGCTTTCGGGCGTGGCTTTTGTGGATGACCCGGAACTGCCCCCGATTGACACCCCCAACGGGCGGATGCACTTTTTGCAGATTGTCGGGCTGACAAAGGACGAGTTGCAGGCGGTCAAACGCTGGAACACGCGCGGCGTTCTGGGACTGCTGGAGGAAAGTTGTCCGCTGTGGATTACCGACTTGGAGCGGGCTTCGATTACAGACCGCCCCGATATTCTGGCGCGCATCCGCGATGGCATCACGGCAGAAGGCTCATCGCTTCAGGGCGAATATGTCGAGATTGCCCGGTGGCAGATGGCCGAGCCGCCCCGGCAGGGCGTGGAGATTGAACTCGATACCGAAGGGCTGCGGGATTTTGCCGAACTCTTTCCGGCGCGTCTCAAGTTTGGCCGGGAGTTTCTCATCTGGGGACCCAAGCAGACTCTGGTGTTTCGTCCGGCAACAACGCCCGGCATGCAGGATGCCGGCAGCGGCGTGCTTGTGCTCGACATCACGCCGGAACTCATCGAGCCGCTGGCGCAGGCCCTCAAGCCGGTTCCTGCCACCCACCGCTTCAACATTGGCGGTGAGGTGGTGGTAACGGTTGTACCGACAGACGATGCCCGGTGACGCCCGCCCGATTGGGATTTTCGACTCCGGGGTAGGCGGTCTGACGGTCTATCGTGCGCTCCGCGCCCGGCTGCCCCAGGAGTCGTTCGTGTATCTGGGCGACACGGCCCGCATCCCCTACGGAACGCGCTCGCCGGAAACTGTCTGTGCGTATGCCCGCCAGGATGCGGCTTTTCTGCTAGCCTGCGGTGTCAAGCTCATCGTCATTGCCTGCAACACGGCCTCTTCGGTGGCGCTTGACCTGCTTCAGGCGGACTATCCGGTGCCGGTGGTGGGTGTCATCGAGCCGGGCGCGCGGCAGGCTGCTGCCGTGACGCGCTGTGGACACATCGGCGTCATTGGTACGGAAGCCACCATCGCCAGTGCCGCCTATCCGCGGGCCATTCGGCAACTGGCGCCTGCCGTGCGCGTCACCTCGCAGAGTTGCCCCCTGTTCGTCCCACTGGTCGAAGAAGGCTGGGCGCAGCATCCGGTGACGGTGACGGTAGCTGCCGAATACCTGACACCATTGCGGGAAGCCGAGGTGGACACGCTCGTTCTGGGGTGCACGCACTATCCGGTGCTGGCAGACGTGATCCGGCGCGTCATGGGGGAAGGCGTCACCCTTGTGGATTCAGGCGCCTGCGCCGCCGAAGAAGTCGTGGCTGTGCTGGAGCAGAACGCCTGTTTTGCACCGCCCGGAAACCTTCCGGCGGCAACGCGCTTTTGCGTCACGGATGCCAGTGAGCGTTTCCGCCGCGTGGCAACGCTGTGTCTGGGCGAGGAAGTGACACGGTTGGAAAAGGTCCGCATCGAGCTGTAATCGGGCCGTAGCCCGGGCCGGACGCGAAGACACGGCGCGTAGGGGCGAATGGCGTTCGCCCGTAACTTCAGGCCGGGGAGGCGGTCAACCGCCGGACGATGTCATCGGCCAGGGTGTAGGGATCGGTTTCGCGGTTGACGATGCGCTGGACAGCCGCTTCCAGTTTGCCGTCGTGCAGTTCGCGCTGCCAGACGTGGCGCAGCAGGCGGTCGCGGATGAGTTCGAGCAGCCGTCGCTCCAGGATGCGCCGCCGGCGCTCGGCGCGCACCTCCGGGTGTGCTGCGACAAAGGTCAGGTAGCTGTCCAGAGCCGTCGCCAGGGCATCGAGTCCGACCGGTGGCGTCGCCGTGGCAATCGTCCGCACGATGGGCGGTTGCCAGCCATCCGGGCGCGCGGCGAGTTCGAGCAGGGCTTCGAGTTCCATCTGCGTCCGTTCGACGCCCTCCCGGTCGGCTTTGTTGATGACAAACACATCGCCGATTTCCATGATGCCGGCCTTGATGGATTGCACATCATCACCCATGCCGGGAACGACGACGACGGCCGTCACATCGGCGGTTTTGACGATGTCCACTTCATCCTGTCCCACGCCGACGGTTTCCACAATGATGACCTCGTAGCCGGCTGCGTCGAGCAGCAGGACGGCTTCCGTCGTCGCCCGCGCCAGCCCGCCCAGATTGCCGCGTGTGGCCATGCTGCGGATGAACACCTGCGGATGCGTTGCCAGTTTGGGCATGCGAATCCGGTCGCCAAGAATGGCGCCGCCGGAGAAGGGACTGGACGGATCAACGGCCACGATGCCGACGCGCTGCCCCCGGTCAACATAGACGTGGGCCAGCTTGTCGGTCAGTGAGCTTTTGCCGGCACCGGGCGCGCCGGTCAGCCCGATCACCCGACTGTGTCCGGTGTGGGGAAAAATCAGCTTCAGCAGGTCCGTGGCTTCTGGGGCATCGTTTTCGACCAGGGAAATACCGCGCGCTACGGCGCGGGGACTGCGGGCCAGAATGGCCTCGGCAAGGGCAGCAGTGGAAGGTGTGGTGCTGGACATGCCAATACGTCAGTGCTGTGGCGGCTTGGGTGCTGGGCTTGAAAAGGGTTGGCGCTGGGCGTCGAGGTCTTTCAACTGCTGTTCGACCGCGTCGCGCAGCGCCGGGTCAGGGCGTCCTTCAAGAACTTGACGATAGCAAAACCGCGCCCGCTCCGGGTTTCCGGCGGCGAGGTGCAGCCGGCCAAGGGCGGCCCACCAGCGCAGTTCATCAGGCTGAAAGCGGAGCGCCTGTTCATAATGCCGGATGGCCTGGGAGGTTTGTCCCTGGCGCTGGCGGATAACCGCAAGCTGGGCATGGAGTTTGGCATCCTCCGGGGCAAGCGCAAGTGCGGCTTCAAATTGGGCTGCGGCCGCATCCAACTGCCCTGTCCCGAACAGTATCACACCAAACAGTTCACGGTAGGGCATCCATGTGGGGTCGCGGGTCACGGCTTCCTGTGCCGCCTCCCGCGCGGCGTCCGAATTGCCCAGCGCAAGGTGGGTTTTGGCTAATATCGCGCAGGTTTCCGCCAGCGGAAGGATGGTGTGGGCACGTTCAAGGGCGGCAATGGCTTCTTCCAGCCGTCCAGCGTTGAGCAGTTCTGTCCCGTAAGCCAGCCACAACCAGACACTGCGTTGGTTGCCTGTGGTCAGCGAGCGGGCCACAGCGGTCAGGCTGTCGCGGTAAAAAACGCTTTCCTGCCGTGTCTGCCGGGCGGACTGCCCTATCAGCAGAGCGATTGCCCCGGCTGCCAGCCACCGCGCCCACGGACGTGACGCGGTGCTGTTCCAGAGGGCGCGGAAGCCAACGGCTGCGGCCAGTGCGTACCCCACGCTGGGCAGGTACATCACCCGCTCGGCGAAAACGAAGCCAAACGGACGAATGAAGTGCGAAAACAGGGCCGCTCCGCCAACGAGAAAGGCCAGCCCGACCCAGGCCGGCGACCGGCGGCGGTAGCTGACCGCCAGCAGACTGCCGGCTACGGCAAGAACGGCCACGGCCGACCACAGCCGCGTGTCGCGCCAGGTGGTCACGACCGGGATGCTGTCGAAGGAATAGTCCACCTGCAGCGGGAAGGGCCAGAAGTGCATGACCAGGTATTTCGCCAGCAGGACCAGACCAGTGAGCCAGCGTTCCCACAGCCCGGCATAAGCGAGGGGATTCATCACAAAGTCAATCGGGATAATTTGCGCACTGGACTGAATCCGCTGGTGGAGATACCAGAAGAAGGCCGTACTCGCGCCACAGGCGATGCCGGTGCGCCAGCCCCGTCCGACGAAAGCGCGCAATCGCTGCCAGCCTGTGCTGGTTACGCACGCCCATCCGATGAGCAACCAGAGCGGAAAAAACAACACGGCGGATTCCTTGCCAAGCCATCCGGCAAACAGACAGAGGGCGGCTCCACCTGCCAGAAGCCAGTGTTGCCAGAGGGGTTGTTCTGATGGGAGCTTCCAGGCTGCCAACGCCAGCCCAAGGGCGCTGAGCGCGCCAAGGGCTGCCAGAAGTTCAGTCCGACCGACAAGCATGGCAACGACTTCGGTGTGGAGCGGATGTGTGACAAAGACGACTCCAGCCAGTCCGGCCACAAGGGCCTCCTGAAGCCAGGCATAAACCACCCAGAGAATGAGCCAGGAAACGACAATATGCAGCGCCACATTCACAAGGTGCTGCGGAGCCGGGCCGTTTCCCAAAGAACGCGCTACGAGAACGTAAGAGGCAATGGCCAACGGTCGGTAATGCTGGTAATGAATGTTTTGATCCACTCTGTCCGTTGGGTAAGTGTCCTGCCAGTAGTGCTTCCGAAACAGCGCCGGCAGGCTGGCCGTTGCGGCTGCATTGGGGTTGCTCTCCACAATACCTACGTCATCAATGACATAGCCGTGCGTGAGGGTCCTTTCAAAGCTGTACCAACCCAGGACGCCGATGAGCAGCCCCCAGAGGAACACAACCCAGATAGGTGTTTTTTTCTGGCTTGCCGTTGGTTGGTCGGTTCCGGTCATGCTCGAAAAGGCTGCGGGCGCGCGGCAGTGTGGTTTCCAAGGCGCAGCGACGGAGCGGGTTCCAGAGACCAGTTGTGCCGTTCGCCGCGCACAAGGTGGGCATAGCCGGCGGCCGCAATCATGGCGGCATTGTCGGTCGTGTACTTGGGATGCGGAATGCGAATCCCGACACCCATGCGCTCCGCCAGTTCGGCCAGCGCCTGCCGCAGGGCTGAATTGCACACCACGCCCCCGCCTGTGAGGACCACCCGTGGACGGTAAGCCACAATGGCCCGCTCCAGTACGCCGACCAATGTGTTGACCACCGCCTGCTGAAAACTGGCCGCCAGATGGCGGATGTTGTCGGGGGCCTGCGCCAGGATGGCGTCCCGGGTCAGCCCTTCCGGCAGCGGCACAATCTGCTGTTCGCGGATGTAGCGCAACACCGCTGTTTTGAGACCGCTGAACGAAAAATCATAGGGGGCATCGGGGATGAGTGGCGGACGGTACACCAGCGGCGCAGCTTCCGCGCGTCCGGTCTGCGCCAGCCGGTCGAGGATAGGGCCGCCGGGGTAGCCAAGGCCCAGACGGCGGGCGGTTTTGTCGTAGGCTTCACCAGCGGCGTCGTCACGGGTGTGTCCGAGACGCTCATAGGTCAGTGCTGCTGGAAGGTAAAACAGGTCGGTATGCCCGCCGGAGACAATCAGAGCCAGGGCCGGATAGTCCCAGTCGCCGTATTCAAAAACCGTTGAGAACAGGTGTCCTTCAATGTGGTGCACGCCGACCAGCGGAACATCCAGCGCCAGAGACAGCGCCTTGGCGTAAGACAGGCCAACCAGCAGCGCGCCCACGAGTCCGGGGCCGTAAGTGACGGCAATCCCATCGAGACCATCAAAGCCGGTCTCGGCCACGGCACATGCAACCACGTCCGCCATCGCCTCCAGGTGCTGGCGGGAAGCAATTTCTGGAACGACGCCACCGTAGGGACGATGAAACTCCATCTGGGAGGCGATGATGTTCGAGATGACCTGCCGTCCCTCGATGACGACTGCGGCAGCCGTTTCATCACAGGATGTTTCAATGCCCAACACCGTCCGCATGGGCGAGACGATACTAGGAATCAAAACGGCGGCACAAGGCGACGGATGCCAATGGTCATGCTAGGGTGAAACAGGAATGACCGGGCCAGTTTCGTGGACATCGCTTTGCATCACCATCCTGGCCTATACTTTGCCTTACTTGTGGAGGAATGACCCCCGATGATGTACGGATTCGATATGGAGCGCGCGCTGCGCGCCATGCGTGCGGAACTGACCAATCATGGTGTGCAGGAACTGCGCACGCCGGAAGAAGTGGATGCCGTTCTGGGCAAAAAAGAGGGCACGGCGCTGGTTGTCGTCAACTCAGTGTGCGGGTGTGCCGCCGGGGCGGCGCGTCCGGGCGTTGTCGAGGCACTCAAGACAAGCCCCGTCCTGCCGGACCATATCACCACCGTTTTTGCCGGGCAGGACAAGGAAGCTACGGCGCGGGCGCGTGAGTACTTCAAGGGGTTTGCGCCATCTTCACCGTCGGTCTGGCTGCTCAAGGATGGTGAGGTGGTCTTCAAGCTGGAGCGACACCAGATCGAGCACCGGAGTGCCAGTGATATTGCGGCTGACATCCGTACGGCCTTTCAGAAGCACTGCAACCGGGCTGGTGTGGCGACGGCCTAGTTTCCCTCACAACCCTGGTGATGTTGTCCGATTGAAAAACCTATGAGTCATGTTCCGGCGCCCCATCGGGTTGCGCCTGCGACGACGGACGCGGCTGACGCCGGGGCTTCGGCGTCAGCTTCGCGTTATGCTTGGTACATCCTGTTCATCCTTACCCTGGTGCAGGTTGTCAACTACGTTGACCGGCAAATTATCCCGCCCTTACTCAAGCCCATTCAGGACGAGCTGAATCTGAGCAACACTGCGGTCGGGTTCCTCGGGACGGCCTTTATGCTGGTGCATTCCCTGGCGGCCATTCCACTGGGGGTTCTCGCCGACCGTGTGGCGCGCCGGAAAATCATTGCCGCCGGTGTCGGCTTCTGGAGTCTGGCGACGGCAGGGGCCGGATTTGCGTCATCCTACAGTCACCTCCTGCTGGCACGTGGCGCGGTGGGGGTGGGCGAAGCAGCTTACGCGCCGGCGGCCACCTCCCTGCTCAGTGACATGTTCCCGGCGCGGATGTGGGCCAAGGTCATCGGGATTTTCAATCTTGGACTGGTCATTGGCGCGGCCGTGGGGTTGGTGCTGGGCGGCGTGTTGAGCGAGAAAATCGGCTGGCGGGCCTGTTTTTTCGTCGTCGGCCTGCCGGGCCTGCTGCTGACCGTTGTCGTCTGGCTGTTTCGTGAGCCGCCACGCAGTCACCTGACCGAACCGCCAAAATGGGCCGACACGGTTCAGGTGTTGCAGATCAAGTCGTTTTGGCTGGTGATTGCCGGAGCGGCCTGCATAACCTTCGCCGCCGGGGCTCTGGTGCACTTCCTGCCGAAGCTGGTCACGGAAGTCTATGCCGTTCCCTCGTCACAGGCCGCCGTACGACTGACGCCCATCGTCATCGCAGCTTTTCTAGGGGTAATTGCCGGGGGGGTTGTTGCCGACTGGTTGCAGCAGCGATTTGCGGCCGGCCGGGCGCTCACTATGGCCGTGGCCTTTCTGCTCGGCGCACCCTTCCTGTACTGGGGCTTGTATGCCCCGACGTTGGGCCAGTTCATCACGGCTGGTTTCATTGCCACGTTCTTTATGAGCTTCTACCACGGACCCGTTGCAGCCATCGTCACCGATCTCGTTCCCGCCTCGCTGCGCGCCACGGCTATTGCCTTCTACATGTTTGCCATTCATATCCTGGGGGATATGCCTTCGCCGGTGATTGTGGGATTCCTGTCGGATGTGATTGCCGGTGAGCATGCTTCGGCATCCGTGATGACCGAGGCGCTTCGGCAGGCAATGTTGCTGTGTGTGGCCGCCACGGCGCTTAGTGGGATTATCTTTGCCGGCGTGTCGCCGGTTTTACGGCGGCGCGCGGTGGCTATTGAGCCTGCCTCCGCATAGTGCGCCCGGCCTTGTGCGGCCCGGTGCATCTGAATGTGCGCCTGGCAAGGTGGCGGAAGCCGCCGCGCCGCTGCAAAGTCCTGTTTCCCTGGACTTGCGCCGCCGGCCGGCAGGTGTTCTAAACTCAGGTTTGCATTGATGAACGGCTCCCGGAGCGCACTGACGGGAGCGGCTTCGGCTGGGTACGTAACCCTTGGTTTCAAAAACACGGAAGCGGTCGTGGAGGTTTTGCCGACCATGTTAAGCCTGAAGGATATTGGGCGTCTGGTGCTAGCCACGGGGCTGGGGATTGCCACGGCGCTGGCACCACTGGCGACATACGGGCAGGAAGATTCACAACCCAGGAAGAAGAAACAGCGCAAGATCGAACTCGACAAAATCTACCAGCGTTGGGTCAACGAGGACGTGGACTACATCATCACGCCGGAAGAGCGCGCAGCCTTCAAGAAGCTTCAGACCGACGAAGAGCGCGAGGAATTCATCGAGCAGTTCTGGCTGCGGCGCGACCCGGACCCGGACACGCCAGAAAATGAGTACCGCGAGGAGTACTACCGGCGTATTGCCTACGCCAATGAAAAGTTCACCTCCGGCATTCCCGGCTGGAAGACCGACCGGGGGCGCATCTACATCACTTGGGGGCCGCCGGATAGCATTGAGTCACGTCCGGCTGGAGGCCCCTACGAGCGCCCGATTTACGAAGGTGGCGGAACGACCTCGACCTACCCATTCGAGATTTGGTTCTACCGGTATCTGGAAGGCGTCGGTTCAGGTATCGAAATTGAGTTTGTGGACCCGACGGGAAGCGGCGAGTACCGTATCGCCCGCCATGCGGACGAAAAAGACGCCCTGTTGTTTGTCCCGAATGCCGGCTTGACCCTGGCCGAGCAACTTGGGCTGGCCTCGAAGGTGGACCGGCCGTTCTTCAATCCCGGCAACCGGTATGGCAACAATCCGCTGTATCCGATGCGGACGCAGGACATGCCCTTCGAGCGCCTGGCAATTCTCACCAACCTGCAACGCGCTCCTTCAGTACGCTATCGCCAGTTGGCCGAGCGGGTTGACCAGCAGGTGGAGTTTGACGTGCTGCCGTTTGACGTACGCACGGACTTCCTGCGCGCCGGCGAATCCGCCATCGTGACGACCTTTACCCTGATGTTCAACAACGCCGACCTGGGCTTCAAGGACGAGGGTGGCATTCAGAAAGCCCAGCTCAACATCTATGCCCGCGTGTCGGCGCTGACCGGCAAACGGGTGGGGATTTTCGAGGAAGCACCCATCATCACCTATCAGCAGTCCCAGTTTGAGGTCGGGCGCAAGCTCAACTCCGTCTATCAGAAAAGCCTGATCCTGCCGCCGGGCAACTACAAGATTGATTTCGTTGTCCGCGACGTGACGAGCGGGCACACCGGCATCGTCCGCCAGGGGTTTGAAGTGCCGCGCTACTCACCGGATGCGCTTTCAACGAGTTCGCTCATTCTGGCGGACATCGTGGAGCCGGTCACGCGCGTTTCGGGCAGCCAGTTCATCATCGGCGCCAACAAAGTGCGGCCGAGTGTGACGCAACGCTTCAAGCAGAATCAGTCACTGGGCGTGTACATGCAGGTGTACAACGTCCAGATTGACCAGGCTTCATTGCGCCCGGCCATTGAAGCCGAATACGTCATCACCAATGTCAAAACCGGGCAGGAAGTGCAGCGTATCCGCGAGGACGGCAAAAATGGCATTTCCGACCTGAGCGGTTACGGGCAGCAGATCGTGCTGGGGCGGCTTATCCCGCTCGAAAAGCTGGAGCCGGGCAGCTATGAAATCACCGTGGTCGTGACCGACAAAGTGGCCCGGAAGACGCTCACGCCCAAGACGTTCTTCACCGTCGAGCCGGCCAAATCCTGACCGGGAACGGGGCTTCCGCTCACGGCCGTCCGCCGGAGTGGAAGCCCCGTTGTGTTTTCTGCCCGCCCTATGCGGCTTCTCGACCGCTATCTCATCCGTGAAATTCTGCCCTACGTCGCCACCGTCTTTTTTCTGCTGACGGCGGTGATTTTCATTCACGAGGCCGGACGTTTCTCGGAACTGTTCGTCGTTTTTGCCCGGCGTGGTCTGTCGAGCACGCCACTTGTCAAACTTGTTCTGTCGCTGCTGCCCGGCATTGTCATCTTCACCCTGCCGATTGCGTTTCTGGTGGGCGTCACGATGGCGATGGGGCGGTTGTCTGGCGACCGCGAAATCGTGGCCCTGCAGGCGGGCGGAGTGGGACGCTGGGCGCTGTTGCGTCCGCCGCTGCTGGTCGGCATCGCCGTGACAGGCATCACCGGCTACAACACCTTTTATCTGCTGCCGACGGCCGTCAAATCTCTTAACCAGCTCAAGAAAACACGCTCCGAGCTGTTGCTGCGCAGCATCGAGACCTACATCAAGCCCGGCACGTTCACCGAAGACCTGCCGGGCAAGATTCTCTACGTTGACCGGAGCGACGGGGAAGGGAAGTGGCAGCGGATTTTCATTGCCGAGACTTCGTCCCAGCCGAACGAGGAACCCAAAATCTACTCGGCCGAATCCGGGCAGATCATCATCGGCAGAACGTTGCAGGACAGTGAGTTGCGGCTGGAAAAGGCGCGGGTTTATGGCCAGGAATCACGGCAGCCGGATGAGGTGGCAGGCTACTTCGTGAATGCTTCGGGAAGCCTGACGGCCAGTTTTGCGCTTGGCAAGGATGATGGCGATCCCGACCTGCAAGCCCCGCCGCCGGGACCGGAGCTGCTTGCCTTTCCCGACCTGTGGCGTTTCAAGCCCAGCAGCCCGGCTCAGGCACGGGCCGCAGCAACCGAGATACACAAGCGTATGGCCCTGCCGGCGGCCTGCCTGATATTTGCACTCTTTGGGGTGGTGCTGGGGGTGACAACCCTGCGCAGCGGGCGGTCAGGCGGCTTGTTGATTGGCATTATGCTGGCGCTGGCCTTTTACCTGCTGATGCTGGGGGGCGAGCGGGCTGCACGCAGCGGTGCCCTGCCGGTCGCGCTGGCCGTCTGGTTGCCCAATCTGCTGTTTCTGGGGTTGGCCGGCGTGATGTCGGGTGGCATCGGGCAGTGGATTCGGCGCTGGACGGTCTGGAACTGGTTTTGGCAGGGAGGGCGTTGGGTCTGGGAACTGACCCTGTACATCGGGCGGCGGCTGTGGCGCCGGACTTCTGACACGAACCTCCCGGACTGGCTGGCCAGGGGAACAGCAGCGGCGTTTTCTGCGCCCCGTGTCCGGCTGGGGTTTCCCCGGATTGTGGACGGCCTGATTTTTCGTGAAGCCGTGGGCGCTTTTCTGCTCGTCCTGCTTGGGTTGGTGGGCATCTTCCACGTGTTCACGCTGTTTGAGCTCATCAATTCGATTGTCCAGAACCGCATCGGTTTTGGCATCGTCGCTGGCTATCTGCTGTTTCTGACGCCCCAAATCCTGAACTACATGCTGCCCTTTGCCGTGCTGGTGGCTACGCTTGTCACGCTGGGGCTGCTGGCGAAATCGGCCCAGCTCGTGGTGCTCTATGCCAGCGGGCAGAGTCTTTACCGGCTGTCGCTGCCGTTGTTTCTGGGCGGCGGGCTGGCCGCACTACTGATGGTCAGCTTGCAGGAATTTGTCTTGCCGGTGTCGAATCCACGCCAGGATTACCTGCGTTACCAGATTCGTGGCGGGACCTTGCCGCCGCAGACCTTCCATCAGAAAAACCGCAAGTGGTTTCGTGGGCGTGACCACCGGATATTCAACTTTGCCGTCTTTGACACCGAGCGCAACGAGTTTACGAGCTTTGGCATGTATGAACTTCATCCCACGACGGCGCGGTTGGTGTCGCGTACGTATGCGGCCAAAGCCCGCTGGGATGCCGTAACCGAAGAGTGGGTGCTGACCAATGGCTGGCGTCGCACCTTCCCGGCGGATGGGCTGGAAAGCCAACGCCAGCCGATTGGCGAGCTACGTCTCAAACTGGCGGAAACACCGGATTACTTCCGGCAAAGCACGACGGACATCACCAAAATGAGTATCGGCCAGTTGCAGCAGCAGGTGGCGGAGCTCACTGCGCAAGGGCTGGATGTCGAAAACCTGCAACGGGCCATTCAGGTGAAAATCGCCGCTCCGCTGGCCTGCTTCATCATGGTGCTGGTTGGCATTCCCTTTGCCCTCACCGTCGGGCGGCGCGGGGCCATGGTGGGAATTGCCATCGGTATTGGGCTGGCCGTGGCGTTCTGGGGAACAGTCAACCTGTTTGAGCAGCTCGGTTACTATCGCCTGCTGCCGCTGTTCTGGTCGGCCTGGGGGCCGAACCTGTTGTTCGGCAGCGGCGGGTTGTATCTCCTGCTGTCTGCCAAAACCTGACGCGATTCCCGGTAGGACAGCCCGTGCGGTAGCCCTATAGACAGCAGCTTTGATTGGGTCGGATCATGGAACATCGGCAGGATATTCTCGTTCGGTTTGGAGCCCGGGTCCGGGAGTTGCGTTTGAGCAAAGGCTACTCACAGGAGTCTTTTGCGGCCAAGTGCGGTTTGGACCGAACCTACATAGGTGGTATTGAGCGCGGCGAACGGAACCTGGCCCTGCGCAATATCGAGAACATTGCGAAAGCCTTGGATATATCCCTCTCAGAATTGATGCGTGGACTCTAAAGACATGACGGAAGATTTGATCAAGGAAGCTTATGGCGAAGTAAAGCAGCAGTGCCGCGTTGATTTGAAGAGCAACGCTGCTGGATGCGCGATATTGCAGCTTGCGCTCAAGTCGCTGACATTCCTCGTAAACGAATGCCAGCAGCTTAATCTTGTCTCCTGTGTTCCCGAAAAGAAGTATTTCAGCTTCAGGAAGGACAACATCGTCGCACGTCCCGCGAACAAGGAATTCTTTCTACTCTGTCCTGACGCCGTATCCCGGCTGTGGGAGAGGTGGCAGGCGGAAACCATCACCACCGTGGAGTTTGGGCAATTGACCTACACCGTGGCGCTTGCACCAGGCCTGGCGCTGGAGATATTTGACCGCCAGAACAAAAAAGGTCCGGCGACATTCTTTGAGTGCTACGTAGGACATCTTTTCGCTCGAGCCGTAAGTGTAAATCCGACAAAGCGCGCCAGATTGCCCGTTCACGGGCGGGATGTTCTGATGACCATGGACTTTTTGATGGACATCGGCAGGAAGAAAGTGCACCTGCCGGTGAAGATGTCTTCCAAGGAGCGGGTAGTCCAGGCGTGGGCGCACCAGCGGCTTCTCAATGAAGCCTATGGGAGCCATGCGTACCAAGGAATAATGGTGCTATTTTCTGAGACGAAACTTGACTCGCAGTCCCTGAAAGTTGTTGAGATATGTGTGCCTGACCAATGGCTGGTCTATCAGAGTTTGCTCGCCCGCATGGACCGCATCTACTACTTTGATATTCCTGTCCGATACCAAAAGCTGATGCAGCAATTCCCGAACCTGATATCCATCAAACAGTTCGGGGAGTTTTTCAGTGAAAGAGAGGAAATTCTTCATTCTTAGCAGGGGGCAGCCGTGGTTTCCCTGTACCGTTGGTCGTGATCTGCAGTCGGTTCTTGAGTCCCGCCCATCGCTTCCGGCCCTTGGGCTTGAGAAACACAAGGAAATAGGAGTGGTTTTTTCTTGCGTGAGCCTGCTTCAGCAGGCGGCTTACCCCCGGTCTTCCGTTGCGCACGACAACAAAGAGGTCTTCCACAACAAAGCCATAACTTTGAAGTTCGTTGATGATCTCAACGTGGGTCAGGCGTTGCTGATTGGCGCAAACCTCGTCCTGGCACTTGACCACGTAAGTCCCACCTTCCCTTAGAACCCGCCACGCCTCGCGGGCTGCTTTGAAGTAAAGGTCAAGGACTGCCTCGTGGTACTTCTTCTCTGACCTGGTGAGATTGTTCTTGTAGTAACCCTCGTAGTTTTGATGGTCAACATGCGCTGTCCCGCTGGGCGTGTGCATGTACGGCGGGTCGAACACAACGCAGTCAATAGACCCATCTTGGTATGGAAGGCTCCGGCAGTCCACCCCGGACTGAAGGTCAGTCGCCAGGAGCTTGTAGGCATCGGGAGGGACGTTTCGCCAGAAAACCCCTTTCCCATAAGTCACGTCGGCGACAGTGCTGCCAGGCTCGACATAGAGGGAAAGGACGAAGGGGAATACCTCGTCATTTGTGCCTACGTATGCACTGAAGACGAGATCGTTGGTGGGTGTGCCGTCCGGCGATTTACGCTTTTTCCTGGCTGTCATCGGAAACCCATGAACCCCTGCGACGGTTGATGACCATACGTATCAAGTGATTGCCCGTCAAGTGTGGCTTTTGTTCGCTCGTCTCCATTGGCAAAGCTGCATGCACCGGTCGCGTCCCTCAGGCGGCGAAACAATTGTCCTGACAAGGCGCTGTCTGCCGCTGGAGGCTCCGCCGAGGGATGTGGTGGGTGGCGATGTTTCGGAAATTTTCCAGCAGTTCGACAAGACAACCGAGCCAGAGAGTGTTAGGCTTGATACGCTCCACCGGCTGAAGGCAGCTTCAGCCGACATTCCACCTCATCTCCACGTACCTGCTGGTCCTTCCCGGTCCGCCCCGCCGGGCAGGGTTGTGGCAGGGAGAATGAATGAGCCATCATTCATTTACGGAAGGACGCGCACTCTCACCATGACCATCAAAAACGCCATCTTCATCGTGCTGTTCTTCGCCGCCATCGGCTACTTCCTGTTCAATGCCTGGCGGCTCATTGAATACATCCGGGTTGGCAAGCCGGAAAACCGCTTCGACAACCTGCCCCGGCGGCTCCGGGACCTGCTCGTCATCGGGTTTGCCCAGACAAAAATCATGCGCCACTGGTGGGCCGGTGCACTCCACGTCACTGTCTTCTGGGGCTTCTGCATCCTGACACTGGCCTCCTTCGAGGTCGTGCTGGAAGGCTTCCATCCACAGGCTTCACTGTATTTTCTGCCCGGTTATGAGCTGCTGACCTGTGTACAGGACATTTTTGGCGTGCTCGTCCTCGTCGCTTCCCTGACCTTCCTGTTTCGCCGCTACGTCACCAAGCCCAAGCGGTTTTCCGGGCGCGAAATGACCCCGGCCAGCCGGCTGGATGCCACCATCATCCTGCTCATGATCATTGCCCTGATGGTGACGATGTTCATCGCCAACGGCACGCATCCGGCCACCAACAGCGTCATTTTCGGCTTCCGTCCCATTTCGGATGTCGTCGGCTTCTATCTGGGTGGGAGCCAGAACGAACTGCTGTTTGAAGCCGCGTGGTGGACGCATGCCCTGGTGCTTTTCGTGTTTCTCAACTACCTGCCATTCTCAAAGCACCTGCACGTCATTGCCTCCCTGCCAAATGTCTTTTTCGCCTCACATCAATCGTCAGGCGTACTACCCAAAATGGACCTCGAAGCCGAGGACATCGAAACCTTCGGCGCTTCAGACATCGAACACTTCACCTGGAAACAGTTGTTCGACAGCTACACCTGTACGGAGTGCGGACGCTGCACAGCCGTATGTCCCGCCAACAACACGGGCAAGCCGCTGTCACCGCGCAAGATCATGATGGACATCCGCCACCGCATCGAGGAAAAGGGCGAGTTGACCATCGGCAAGCTGGGGACGTTCACCAAAGGCATTGCGGCCAACGGCCACGGCAATGGCAACGGGGAACTGCCCGAACATGTCAAAGACGTACTGGCGCAGAAAATCATCAGCGAACGGTTCATCACACCCGAAGAACTCTGGGCCTGTACGACCTGCCAGGCCTGCATGCAGGAGTGCCCGGTCAGCATCGAGCACGTGCCCACGATTGTGGATATGCGCCGCAACCTCGTCCTGCAGGAAGCCGACTTCCCCAGCGAACTGAACACGCTGTTTACAAACCTCGAAAACAAATACTCGCCGTGGGCTTTCAGCCATGACGGGCGCGCCGACTGGGCCGAAGGGCTGGAAATACCACTGATGTCCATGATCGAAGCCGACCAGAAACAGGTCGAAGTGCTGTTCTGGGTTGGTTGCGCCGGATCGTACGATGATCGCTACCGCAAGGTCGTCCGGTCTGTGGCGCGCCTGCTCAAAAAGGCCGGGATTTCCTTTGCCATTCTCGGCAAGGAGGAGAAATGTACCGGCGATCCGGCCCGCCGTGCCGGCAATGAGTACCTGGCCCAGATGCTCATTCAGGAAAACGTCGAAACACTGAACAACTACAAGCCTCGTTTCAAGACGGTGCTCACGTCCTGTCCGCACTGCTTCAACGCCATCAAGAATGAATGGTCGCAGTTTGGCGGCACGTTCGAGGTCATGCATCACAGCCAGTACCTGTCGAAACTCGTGGCCGAAGGACGTATCACACCCACGCAGAAGATTGAAGCCACGGCGGTCTATCACGATTCCTGTTACCTGGGACGGTCAAATGGTGTCTATGAGGAGCCGCGCCAGGTGCTTGTCCAGATTGGCGCGAAATTGACCGAGATGGAACGCTCCCGCGACAAGGGCATGTGTTGTGGCGCGGGCGGTGCGCGCATGTGGATGGAAGAAGCGGCCCCGCGCGTCAACGTCGAACGCACGCGCCAGGCGCTCGAAACCAAGCCCGATATGATCGCGGCCGCCTGTCCCTTCTGCCTGACGATGCTGACCGACGGCCTCAAAGCCCACAACGAAGAGCGGGTCAAAGCCTTTGACATCGCCGAACTGCTCGATCAGGCGACGGGTGGCGACAGACAGGCGTAAGTGGTTTTACGCTCCGGCGCCTGAAACAGACCATTCCGGGGGAAGGGACTCGCCGGCCACGTCAATGAGCCGCACGATCACTTCCCCAAGGATGCGGTCGGGCGTGGAAGCGCCGGAAGTCAGCCCGATGGTGAGCTTGCCGGCAGGCAGCCAGTGGTGGGATTCAACTTCACCGGTCTGAAAAGCCGGCTTGTGGCGGATGCGTTCGGCAGACACCAGACAGTCCGCACCCGTAATGTGGTAGGTCGGGCAAACCGCCGCAGCCATTTCGCAGAGGTGGCCAGTGTTGCTGCTGTTGTAGCCGCCGACAACGAGCATCAGGTCGGGACCGTAAGCCAGCAACTGCGCCACAGCATCCTGCCGAACCTGGGTGGCGCTGCAAATCGTGTCGAAGGACCGGAAACGGAATGGCACTTCGTCTTCGCCATACCGCACTGTCATGGCGGCGCGCAAGCGCTCGGCAATCGCCAGGGACTCGCTGGCCAGCATGGTGGTCTGGTTGGCCAGACCGATCTTTTCCAGGTCGCGCCGGGGGTCAAAGCCGGGCGAGGCGAACCGGGCGAAGAAGTCGTGCAGCATGTCCACCGGTTGCAGTCCACTGATGACATCGGCCAGACGCTCTGCTTCCGACAGGTCACGGACGACAACGTAGCGCCCACCGGGTATGGCCAGCACCTGCGAGCGGGTCGCCGCCGTCTCTTCGTGGTCGTATTTCCCGTGAATCACGGTAGTGAAACCGTCGCGCGCATAGCGTTCCACGCGCTTCCACACGTGGACGACCGAACCGCACGTGGTGTCAATGAGGGTGCAGCCCGTCTGGCGCAGCCGGGACAACTCCGGGGTAGGCAAGCCAAAGGCCGGGATGATGACCACATCCTGAGGGGTGAGATGGGCCAGTCCGTCGAGCGGTTGGATGCCGACAGCGGCGAGCTGCCCGTTGACCATCGGGTTGTGGATGATTTCCCCGGCCAGATAAATCTTCCGGTCGTGGAACCGGCGGCGTGCCTCGTAAGCCAGCTCAAGGGCATCGTCCACGCCGTAGCAGAAGCCAAATTCACGTGCCAGGTGGAGGGTGAGGCGGCCAACCCGGCAGGTATAATCCTGCTGACGGATGGCTTCGACAATCGCACTGCCAAAGTGGTGCGCGACGGTTTGACGGGTGCTGGACTGGACGAATAAACGTGACCGCGTGTGAACGCTTTCGGGAAGCGTGACCGCAACCTGACTGGCCATGTTGACCGAATGCCCTCGTCTTGCAGGATGGCTTGGGGGCAAAACCGACGCGATCGCGCCAGCGGTCACGACGTAAAGCGAAATCTAATCGCTGCACGCCACGGCCGCCAAGACAAACTGACGGATGGTATCCGGCAGTGGTATCCGTCACCAGTCGGGAGGCAGCCTCTTGACCGCCTTCAGACGAGTTCCATCCGGGCCGCACAGAAAGTGCTCACGAGTTGGCGTTAGCCAGTTCGGGTGTGGTTTCAGCCGCCACGTTTGGTTTATAGGCAATCGAGAGCGGCGGGGGTGAAGAGACAGCCGCTTCTGCGGCCGGCTTGGGTGGCTTGTCGGTCGCAAAGCTGACCTTGACGGCCGTCCGGCGCGGCCCGGGTATGGGCCCGGTTGTCCTCTCAGTTGCTTTTCCGACTGTTTCGCTGGTCACGCCTGCTGTAGCTGAAGCCGCTTCTCCGGCAGCCGGGGCCGCAGCCGCCGTCACAGGTTGACCGGCGGGCTTTGCGACCGGCTTGCCGGCATTCTGAATGAAGGCCAGAAGCTGTTTGAGGGGGCTACCCTGCTCAACCATCCGGTCAATGGCCTGCAGCAGAAATGCCCGCGCGGCCGGGTTTTCGCTCACCGTAATGAGCAGCTTGTTGAGCGCCTCGATCAGAGCTGTAATCTGACCAATGTCCTCAACTTTGGGAATGCGGTCCACCAATTTCGAGAGGGTTTCATCCAGCCCGATGGTTTTGCCGACTTCCGTCGGAAGTGTCCCGACAGCATCTTTGGCAACCTGCGCGACGCGATAAACGGCATAGCTCGCGTTGGAAACCGGGCGTCCGGTGCCAAAGGGGGAATCAGGAGATGGAACTCTGCCGGATGGTGCATCGGGCGGGGTAGGCCGCGCCGTTGGGGTCGGTGGCGGGACCCGGAACGTCGTACCCCGCCTGGCATGGGATTCCTGGACAATGGCCCGGATGCGCTCAATCTGAGCTGCTGTGGCGTCAGCGGCGCTGCTTTGGGAAGCGGCACTGCTTTGGGAAGACGATAGCGGCTGGCCTGTGGATGTTTCTGCCTGTCCGCCAGCCTGCTGTCCGCCAGCCTGCCCGGCACTTCGTGTCACCACCGCTTTGGTGAGTTCAAACAACTCTTCCAGCGCCGGCAGGTCCATAATGGGCAGCAGGTCCACCCGCGCCGTCAGGGGCTTGGGAACAGCCGGCGGTGTAAACTCCAGCGCCAACTCACCATGCAGGGTATCAGCCGGTTTGGCGCTCAGGTTCACGCCACGGTAATCCAGGCGGTCGAGAACATCCGACTGCAAGCCACGCGCCCAGAGCACAAAGTGCCGGTCGGTCAGAATGACGTAGTCGTGCAGGGTCAGCCCGCCAACCCGCTTGCCGTCGCCATCGAAGATGATCCCGTCAAACAGGGCAATGACCACTTCATCCGGTTCGCGGTGATAGCGGAAAAACTCCTCGATGTGTTTCCGTTCGACATTTTTGCCAATGTAAGGGACAGGCAGCTCCAGCGCGACGTTGGCCATCGTCGTTTCTCCTCAAACCGCCTTGATGGGGCGTGGATGGACTGGGTGGATGAAACGGGAAGCCCGGATGGCGCACCAGGTGGCTCCCGGCGCCCAACCCGAACTTCCCATCCTGGACTATCCTTCGGCTGTGAAGCGGGAAGCCGTGGTCTTGCCCGCCGGAGACGCGCCCATACTGCGCCGTGCCCCGCCGCCGTCATACAGGTTGTCAAACATACGTCCCTGAATGCGGTCGAAGTTGTAGGCAATGGCGCGGTAAATGTCGCCCACGAGGTTGATGTGACCTTCAAGGTTGATCTCGCCGATCTCGACGATGGAGTCCACGACTTTTTTGAACTGACCCATAGCAACAAGTCCTCCGAAGTTCGGATGGAAAGGAAGTGAGCTGAACTTTGGGGACGTAAACCGGACACGCCGTGGCCATGCTGGCAGGCACCTGGCTGCTTGCGCTGGACACTGACACGCAACAACCGGCAGGGCGCGCTACCTGTCAGGTACGTCAGGGCGACGCCGCCGCCCCGGTCGGGTTTCAGCCAACCCCGACCGGGGTTTCAAAGCAAATACTCAACCATTCATTCTGATACTCGGCATGACTGGGTTCCAGCCCAATCATCGAGGTCGGCAAACCAACCATCCGCCGCTGGTTGCCAATCTGGATGACGAGTTCATCGCCCGCAATCCAGGTTTCGAGCCGGTCTGGCTCCAGAAACGGCAGCCGGATGCGAATGCGGCAGTCATGCTCGGATTTGCACATTTCAAAGGGACGCTCGTCGTAGAGCCGCGCTGCCGGGTCAGTGTCGCCAAAGAGATCGCGGGCCAGCACCCGCAGGCGGTCTATACCGACGACTTCTGAACCGTACATCGGTGCCCGCAGAATTGGCAACGGCTGAAATGAGTCCTCAATCTCCGCCAGGTAACGCTGCTGAACGTCCTTCCATCCTTCCAGAAAACCACTGTTTTCGTGAACCGGCAAAAGCCGGTTGACCACGATGCCATCCGAAAGCAGTCCGTAGAGATTCAGGTAAGTCAGTGCCCGCTTGGACTCCTTGATGGCCATCTTTTCGGCGTTCATCACCAGGCGCACCGTCGTTGTCGTGCCGTCACACAGAATGTCGTGCATGACTTCGAGGTTGCGGAACATGCGATCAACTTCGGAAAAGACCTTCTCTGACGCCATGTACTTCCGCAGTCCGGGTGTGGCATTCGCCAGGGGGCGCACAATGGGACGTACAAGCGAGGCTTCCAGTCCGCGCACCAGCCGGATGAGCCAGTTCAAGGTTTGCGGCATCGAAAGCAGGCGCAGGGTTTCTCCCGTGGGCGCGGCATCCACCACGAGCAGGTCGTACTCGCCACTTTCCCGGTACTTCCGAATGCGCGTCAGGCTGAACAGTTCTTCCATGCCGGGCAGGATGGCGGACTCGTCTGCCAGAACTCCATCCACCCCCTGGCTGGCGAGGATTTCGGCAAAGTGGGCGCGCACCACGCCCCAGTTTTCTTCCAGGTCCCGATAGACGTTGGTTTCCAGGGCATCGAGCCGGTCGGCAATCCGTACCGGTTCGGGGCCAAGCGGAAGGTCGAAGGAATCCGAAAGGCTGTGGGCCGGGTCTGTGCTCATCACCAGCGTACGCAGGCCGCGCTCGGCCGCCAGCAGTGCCGTTGCTGCCGCAACACTGGTTTTTCCAACTCCGCCCTTGCCGGTGTAGATGATGATTCTCATACGTTCCGTCTTCTCGTCTCGTGCAAGTCTGCGCCCAAGCGCGTGTTCAGGGGGCATCTACGGCGACCGGGCCGCTCAGCGAATCGCAATGGCATAAGCCATCATGCCCAGCACATACAGCGTCGTCCCGGTGGCGTTGTACCAGGGGGCGCGTGCCTCCGGGTCCCGGACGAGCTTGACCTGAAGGGGTATCTGGGCCACGAGCAGCCCCATCAGGACGGCCGCCCACAGCCATTCCCCGTACCACGCCAGCAGGCCCACACACAGCAGTTGCGGAATGTTCATGACATAGCAGGCCACCCGCGCGGCGCGTGGAATGCCAAGCTGCACCGGCACGGAACGAATCCCCAGCGCCGTGTCGCCCGGCACACTCTTGAAGTCGTTGAGCGTCATGATCCCGTGCGCGCCAATGCTGTAGAGCACCGCCCCGGCAAGGCTCGCTGGCGGAAAGGCCCCGGAAACCGCCAGGCAGCCCGTCGCCCACGCCACGCCTTCGTAGGCAAAACTCACCAGCCCGTTGCCGAACCAGCCATTGCGTTTGCCGCGTACCGGCGGCGCGCTGTAGAGCAACGACATCACAAAAGCCGCAACGGTGATGAGCAGTACCGGCCAGGCGCCAACAATCCAGGCCATTCCGAAAGAGGCGAGCGTCAGCGCCGTACACAGCCAAAGCCCCTGGGCTTCTGTAATCCGCCCGGAAGGAAACGGCCGCTGCGGCTCGTTGATGCGGTCCACTTCCCGGTCACAGTAGTCATTCATGACCTGTGACATCGAACACATCAGCGGCCCGGCCAGAATGGCTCCCAGAAACAGGTTCCACAGGAACTCACCCGTCGGCGCGGCCCCACTGCTGATGGCTCCGCACAGGAACGCCCACATCGGGGCAAACCAGGTGAGCGGTTTCATCAGTTCGAGAACAGCACGCCAGAAGTCGGCCCGCGACGTTGCGAGCGGTACGGAACAAGCCTGTGGTACGTATTGGTTCGCCATTGGAATCAGCAGCCGATGGACGGGCTGACAGAAAGTCAGTGGGTCAGCTTGTCAGGAATCAGCGGGACGTTTCCCTTCCAACTTCGCTCATGGTAGGGCTGACTGCAACGGAAACTTTGCCGGTCGAAAGCTTTTCGTCCGCCATGCTAAGGTGAGTCATCTGAGGCGCCGGGGGCAAAAGCCGCCGGTGCCACACCTTGGACACCTTGTGAAGACTGAACATGCTTCAGCAACCGTGCCCGGCATTCTGGTTGAAGGCGGCCGTCGGGCTGGCGCTCACTACCGGACTGCTCTGGAAACCTGCTCCGGTGGTCGAAGCGCAGCGGGCCGGTCGGTCAGCCGCGCGCCCGGTACAGAAAGCAGCGCCGAAATCATCACCGAAAGGCACCCCGCAGTCACCTTCGGCCCCGTTGGCGTCGCCAGGCAAACCACTGCCAGCGGGGGCACTTCAGGCGTTTGTGGAGCAGTTGGCTGCCCGTCCGGCATTGCAGGGCGCGCGTCTCGGCATCCACATTGAAGATGCTGAAACGGGCGAAGTTCTGGCCGATGTCGCCGGCGAGAAGCGGTTTTTACCGGCCTCGAACATGAAACTCGTCACCACGGCTGCGGCGCTCGATGTTTTGGGGCCGGACTTCCGCGTACGCACCTCGGTCTATGTGCCGCCGCCGGATGCCAACGGCGTCGTCACCGGCGATCTGACACTCGTTGGCCGCGGCGATCCGACCATTTCCGACCGCTATAACGCCGACAAAAAAGACACCCGCCTGACGCCGCTCGAACAGCTTGCCGACCAGGTGGCGGCGGCCGGCATCCGGGAAATCACCGGCGATGTCGTCGGCGATGAAAGCTACTTCCGCGCCGCGCCGCTCGGCGACGGCTGGGGCTGGGATGACTTGCAGTGGTACTACGGCGCGGAAGTCAGTGCGCTGTCCGTCGCTGACAACCACGTGACGCTGACCGTGGCGCCGACGCGCCCCGGAGAAAAGGTGGCCGTCACCTGTACGCCAGCGACGGATTACATCACCCTGCGCAACGAAGCCGTGACGGCCGCCGGCAAGGAAACCGACACCTTTGGGCTGCACCGCGGCCTGGCTGACAACGTCATCGAACTGTACGGCGCACTGCCGCCCAACGGGGGACGTGAGTTGGGCGTGGCCATTCACGACCCGGCCCGCTTTGCCGCGCACCTGTTCCGGGACATGCTCGTGCGCCGGGGCATCGTCGTGCGGGGTGGCATCCGGCGCGCTGACGCCAACCTGCGGCAGCGGCAGCCGCTGGCGCTGGAGACGCTCCGGGAAGTGGCTTTCATCGAGTCGCCGCCGCTGGCGCTCTGGGTGCGGACGACCAACAAAATCAGCTCCAACCTCTACGCTGAACTCCTGTTGCGCCATCTGGGAAAGGCACGTGGTGCGCCGGACAAGGATGCCGACGTGGCCGGCTGTGAAGTCGTGGCGGATTTCCTCGCCCGCGCCGGGGTTGCCGTGACCGAACTGAAAATCCGCGACGGTTCCGGGCTGTCACGGCTTGACAACCTGACGCCGGGCGCACTGACGACCCTGCTCCGCTTTATGCGCAAACATCCAACCTGGGATGTGTTTTACGATTCGCTGCCCATTGCCGGTGTGGACGGCACGCTGCGCAGCCGCATGAAGGGGACGCGCGCCGCCGAAAATCTGCGGGCCAAGACTGGCACGCTCGATGACGTGAGCGCGCTGGCCGGTTACGTCACCGCCGCCGACGGGCGGGTGCTCGTGTTCAGTTTCGTGGCCAACCATCTCAACACCGCCCGTACGGCCGGAGTGGCCGCCGGCGACGACCTGGGCAAGGCCATGGCCGAATACACCGGCGCAGCCGCCAAAACGGCTGCTGTGGAAACGGAGCAATGATGAACCGACGCTTCTGGAAAGTCACCTTCCTGGCGGTCGCTGTTGGCAGTGGTCTGGCGGCAGCGGCTTTTGCCGCCGGGCTGGCTGCCGGCCGGCAGCTTTCGGCGCGGGAGGCGCAGCAGGTGCTTCAGCGCGCCTTGGGCGGACGCTACGAGCGTGACCGCATTCGCATCCGGCGCGTTCTGCCCGGCTTTTCACCCGGCGATGCCATCGTCGAAGCGCAGGTGGAGGCCACGTTCAAGCTGGCCCGGACGGCCCGGGGTTGGGAAGCCACCGAAGTCCGCATTGCCGACCGGGACTGGCGGCCACTTGCGGCACTGACCCGCGAGTTGAGCCAGAGCCAACCAACGGAAGGTGTCACGGGAGCGCCATGATATGACCCACTACTATCTCATTGGCATTTGCGGCACAGCCATGGCCTCGCTGGCCGGGATGCTCAAGGCGCGTGGCCACGAAGTCACCGGTTCGGATGCCCACGTCTATCCGCCGATGTCGGATGAACTCGCCCGCCTGGGCATTCCGGTCAACCTGGGCTATGACCCGGCGCATCTGGCGCACCGCCGGCCGGATGTCGTCGTCATCGGCAATGCCATTCCACGCGGCAACCCGGAGGTGGAGTACGTACTGGAACAGCGTTGGCGCTATGCTTCGCTGCCGGAAGTGCTCAGGCAGGAATTTCTCTGGGGGCGACGCGTTCTGGTCGTCACCGGCACTCACGGCAAAACGACGACCACGGCGCTGGCCGCCCATGTGCTTACGGTTGGCGGGCTGGAGCCGACGTTTCTCGTCGGGGGGGTGGCCGAAAATTTCGGCTCCAGCTTTCGCGTGACGGAAAGCGACTATGTCGTGCTCGAAGGCGATGAATACGACACGGCCTATTTCGACAAGGGGCCGAAGTTCATGCACTACCTGCCGGAAATCGGCATCGTCAACAACGTCGAATTCGATCACGCGGACATCTACCCCAACCTGGATGCCGTCAAGCTGGCCTTCCGGCGCTTCGTCAATCTCATTCCGCGCAACGGTGCATGCATCGTCGGCTTTGACTCGCCGCACGCGCGCGACGTGGCGGCGCAGGCGTGGGCCCCGGTGGAAGGGTTTGCACTCGATGCACCCGATGCGCTCTGGCGCGCCCACGACCTGGAATACACGGCGAACGGTATGCGTTTCCGTGTCAGTCGGGCCGGTATGCCGTGGGCAACGTTCGAGTTGCCGACCTTTGGCGCGTTCAACGTCCGCAACGCGCTGGCCGTCATTGCTGCCGCTACCCGCTGGGGCGTTTCCCCGGAACGCATCGCCACGGGACTGGCTACGTTTCGTGCGGTCAAACGGCGGATGGAAGTCCGGGGGGAAGTCGGCGGCATCACCGTCATTGACGACTTCGCGCACCATCCGACGGCTGTTCGGGAAACCCTGGAAGCCTTGGCGCGGCGCTTTCCGGGGCGTCCCCTGACGGCCGTGTTTGAGCCGCG
Organism: Chloracidobacterium thermophilum B; assembly: GCF_000226295.1. GTDB lineage: Bacteria > Acidobacteriota > Blastocatellia > Chloracidobacteriales > Chloracidobacteriaceae > Chloracidobacterium > Chloracidobacterium thermophilum. Next base: position 2,104,047 of record NC_016024.1, on the reverse strand, counting down.
CTCGTGGTCATCGCGCAAGCGGGTGTTTCAGGCGGCCTATGCCGAGGCGTTTGACGCTGCCCGGCAGGTTGTTATCGCGCCGGTGTTTGAAAGCGCCAAAGTGGCAGAAGACGACCGCTTTTCACCCGAACAGCTCGGCGCCGACCTGACCGCGCGCGGAAAGACGGCGGTTGTACGCGCTGGCGCAGAGGCCATTGTGGAGTACCTGCTGGGGCATCTCCAGCCACGGGAAGTCGTCGCCATTCTGTCCAATGGCGGTTTTGACGGCCTGCACGACAAGCTGCTGCAAGCCTTGAACCGGAAGACCAGCCAGGGGTGAGGATGGGTCAAAAGCCTTTGGCTGCGCGCGTTGTGCCGCCAAGTGCCCCTGGGCTACAGCAGCCGCTCCTGCAGGCGGCGCAGAACGGTCAGCGCCAGGTCAGGTGTCAGGCTGTTCAGGTCGAGCGCGCGGAGTTCTTCGATGACGCTTTCGTTGACGGCTTCAAACAGCGTCGGCTGCGCGCGCTGGGCCCTGCCCCGGCGGGCCGGCAGATGCCGCGCCAGCTTGGGTTTGCCGAGAACATCGAGTTCGTTGGCTTCCAGATTCGCCAGAATTTCGCGGGCGCGCGCGATGACCGAAGCCGGAAGCCCGGCCAGCCGTCCGACTTCTATGCCGTAGGACTTGCTGGCGCTGCCCGGTATGACGCGGTGCAGAAACACGATGTCGCCATTCTGTTCCGAAACCGCCAACTGGACGTTGCACACGCCCGGCAGCACCTGCGCGAGTTCAACCAGCTCGTGGTAGTGCGTCGCAAACAGCGTTTTTGCTGCGTGGTGTGGATCGTCGTGCAGGTACTCGCACACCGCCCACGCGAGGGAAAGCCCGTCAAAGGTCGAAGTGCCGCGCCCGACTTCATCGAGCAGAACGAGGCTGCGCGGCGTGGCCGTGTTGAGAATGCAGGCCGTTTCCGTCATCTCGACCATGAAGGTCGAACGGCCGCGCGCCACGTTGTCTGAAGCGCCGATGCGCGTGAAAATCCGGTCCACCAGCGGAATGGAGGCGCGGCGGGCCGGCACAAACGCGCCAGCGTGCGCCATCAGGACAATGAGACCGGTCTGGCGCAGAAACACGCTTTTGCCGCCCATGTTCGGCCCGGTGATGATGAGCAGCCGGTCGGTCGAATTGTTCATGCGGACATCATTGGGCACGAACCGCTCGACGTTGGCTTCGACCACCGGATGCCGGCCGTCTTCGATGACGAGTTCATCGCCGGCGTGCAGTTCCGGGCGTACGTAGCGCCGTCGCGCGGCCACTTCCGCCAGCGCCGCCAGCACGTCGAGCACGGCCACGATGCGGGCTGCCGTCTGCAAACGCGGGGCGTGGGCGACGAGAAAGGCGCGCAGTTCCTGAAAAAGCTGGGTTTCCAGCGCCAGCAGCCGCACTTCGGCGTCGCGCAGCCGCGCTTCGAGCTGCTTGAGTTCGGGCGTCGTGTAGCGTTCGCCGTTGGCAATCGTCTGCTTGCGTTCGTAGTCCGCCGGAACGTACTTGAGGTTGGCTTTGGTGACTTCGATGTAGTAGCCAAAGACCTGATTGAAGCGCACTTTGAGCGAACCAATGCCGGTCCGTTCACGCTCCCGTTGTTCGATGGCGGCCATGGCCCCGCTGGCGTCATGGCGCAGATGACGCAACTCATCCAGTTCGGCGCTGAAGCCGGGACGGATGACGCCGCCTTCGTCAAGTTTGACCGGAGGCGCATCGGACAGGGTTTCGGCCATGCGCTGGTGCAGGTCGGCGCACGGGTCGAGGCTTTCACCGAGCGTCAGCAGCAGGGACGACGTACAGGCCAGGAGCCGTTCCCTGAGCGCCGGCAGATGTGCGCAGCTTGTGCGCAGCGCGGCTACGTCGCGGGGCGTGGCCAGGTTGAGGGAAAGCCGTCCGACGAGACGTTCGATGTCCTGAATGTCGCGGAGCAACTGCCGGAAGCCATCCCGTTCGATGGGTTTCCGGTGCAGTTCGTCCACGGCATCGAGGCGGGCTTCGATGATGGGCAGCTCAAGCGACGGACGCAGAAGCCACTGCCTGAGCAGGCGCGCGCCCATGTTGGTGATGGTGTCGTCGAGGACGCCCAGCAGGGCATCCCGTTTGCTGCCGCTGGCTCCTGTGATGACTTCCAGATTTTTGAGCGTCAGCAGGTCGAGTTCGAGCGTGGTTGTCGTCTCGAACCACGTCACGCCGGTCACATGACGCGCGTCACTCATCTGCGTTTCACGGAGGTAACGCAGGACAGCCGCAGCGGCGCCAATCGCCAGCGGCCGGCCTTCGAGGCCGAAGCCGGCCAGCGAGCGGACGCCGAAGTGTTCGCGCAGCAGGGCTTCACCGGCATCCGGGGCAAATGAAAGCTGTTCGGTCAGGGTGAGCGCGGCCGTGAAGCGCGGTGGCCCGGAGGGCTTCCCCTCCGCCGGTGCATCCGGCGAAGGCGGCTGCGGGAAGGCTGCACTGAGCAGTGGGGCGAGTGTTTGCGGGGCGAGGACTTCGCGTGGGTCAAAGCGTTCGAGCAGGTTGAGTGCGGCTTCGAGGTGTGCTTCGCCCCGCAGTTCGGTCACGGAAAACTCGCCGGTGGTGACGTCAAGCAGGGCAACAGCGGTGGCTTCCGCGTTGCTGGAGAGTGCGGCGAGAAAGCGGTTTTCGGCTCCGGTCAGCAGGGTTTCTTCGAGGGAGGTGCCGGGCGTCACCACGCGCACGACGGCGCGTTCGACGAGCTTGGTCTTGCCGGTGGCCTCTTCGGTCTGTTCGCAGATGGCGACGCGGTAGCCGCGCTCGACGAGCCGGGCAATGTAGCCGGCGGCGGCATGGTAGGGAACGCCGCACATGGGGACGGGCTGGGCGGTGTCCTTGTGGCGGGCGGTGAGGGTGAGATCGAGTTCGCGTGACGCGATGTGGGCGTCCTCGAAGAACATCTCGTAAAAGTCGCCGAGCCGGAAAAAGAGCAGGGTGCCGGGGTACTTGGCCTTGATGGCAAAGTACTGGCGCATCATCGGGGTCGCTGCCGTGGACACCGAGTTCCGTTCCTCCTTACCGGGTGCGGTTGCGGCCCCGGCCGTGACCGGCCAGCCTCACGGCAGGATTTCAACCTCCAGTTGCTGGCGGCCGCTCACGTCGCACTCGCCGGGTGGTAGTTCCTGCTTGAGCAGGGTCAGGGTCGGCAGGGCTTTTCCTTCGGTTCTGATGCGCGCACTGCTGATGGTCGCCAGATAGGAAGCCGGCAGCGCCGGCATGGCCTCCTCGCCGATGACTGCACCCGGCTCAGTACGGTAGAGCCGAACGTAGAGCCGGTCAGGGCGGTGCAGGCGATTGAGCGCCGCCGCAAGCTGCCCCAGGTTCTCAGCCGTACCGGTCACAACCGGATCGAGGGCATCCATGACGCGGCCATCACCGACGAGCAGTGTCACCATACCGGGACGCGCATCGTCCGGAATGGTGACGGGCACCTTCTCGACCAAAGTCTGCCCCTGGGCATTGTGGGCCACAAGCGTCAGGTGGAGGGTTTCACCCCGCCGGACGCGCAGGCGGTCGGCCCACAGTCCGTCCAGGGTGGCGTTGAGCCGGGCATCCCGTGCTGTCACAGTGACGTGGATGGCGCGTACCTTCCCCTTGGCCAGCCCGCTGTTGAGCAATGTCGCCAGCGGTTGCGCCACGCTGACGCCAACGCCTGTCGCCGGGCTGAAGTTGGAAGCAATCGAACGGGCGAACCGGACCGGCGGTGCGCCGTCCAGCTCGATCCGCCCTTCGGCGCGAAGTGTCGCCTCGCCGATGCTGCGTTCCGTGGCCGTCAGACTGGCCGCGACGCCGATGTTGGCCAGAATCGGCGACAGGAAGCCGTCTTCGACAATCTCAAAATGGTAGCGCCGGGCAGCACCAAGCGCGCTTTTGACCTCAACCGTCACCGGAATCATCGGGGCCGTGATGCCCAGCCGCCCACGGATGGCTGCCGAGCGATCCTGCGTCATGGCTCCGACCGGGGCTTTGGGCACGGTCAGCTTGAAGGAGTTGCCGACGTTCGGGATGACCGTCACCACTTCGCCTTCTGACATCGGAAACATCACGCCGCCAATCCCGCCGGGGCTGAAGAAGGGATGACCGAACGCCAGAATGTCATCGCCATCGCGCCACGTCACCGTGCCGGAGGCGCTCAGACCGAAGTCGCCGCGCATGAGGTCCACGGAGACCGTCCGCCCCGGCGCAAGGGTTTCCGGGGTGATGACGCCCAATCCGGCTGGTTGCGCCGGAGCGCCGCCACCGTTGACAACCCGGAAACCCAGCCCTTCAAAGGTGGCCGCAAAGGGGGTCAGGACATCCACAGCAAAGCCGGACGCCGCCAGTGGCGTGGCAATCGGTAGGAAGGCTCCGCCTTCGCGCCAGGCATCACGCAGCGCCGGAATGTGCGCCACGGCTGTCGCGTCAACCGGGATAGGCGAAAGCGCCCCGGTCCGCCGGGCGAGCGGCGCCGGGTCGCTTTCAGCAAAGACTTCAATCATGTGGGCAATCGGCATGATGAGCGCAATTGGCTCCTTGGCAAAGGCAAAGGCCGCCGAGATCGCGCCGACGAGCTTGCCTTCGATGAAAACCGGGCTGCCGCTCATCCCGGCAAAGACCAGCGTGCGCTCGACGTTGGAGCCGGTCAGCCGCGCCACGATGAAGGACTGTTTCGGATTCGGTGTGCCGGGCAAAATTCCCAGGATTTCCACGCCGAAGTCTTCCACGCGGTCGCCCTGAAATACCGTGCGGCCCACGCCGACCAGTCCGGGCCGGATGGCGTGCAGCGGAAAGAAACGGGGATCGTCAGCCGTCATCCGCAGCGCCGCACGGGCGCTGTCGCGGGTAGGGCCATGTCCGCGTTCATGGGCCACGACCACGCCGCTGATGAGAACGAGACCGACCAGACCACAAAGTCCACGCCACATGAGTCGCCCGAGCATGCCAACCTCCCACACACCGTGTTGACCGGCGGTTTACCGGCGCGTTGCCGCGCCGCTGGCCGGTGCAAAGGTCATTTCCTTGAACAGGTAATCCGCCCCTGCCATTTTCTCGGTCAGGAACAGTACGTAGCGGATGTCCACGCTGATGGTGCGCTGGCTGTCGTAATCATACAGGAAGTCGTTGCCCAACCCTTCAAAATTGCCGTCGAAGACGACGCCGATGATTTCGCCGCGCCCGTTCAGGATGGGACTTCCCGAGTTGCCCCCAATGATGTCATTCGTGGAGAGAAAATTCACGGGCACATCGCCGAAACGTGGCTCAAAGTACCGGCCGTGATCCTTGCGCCGGTACAGGTCAATGACCGCCTGGGGCGCGGCAAACGGTTCAACGCCACGGTCCTTTTCGACAACCCCAAACAGGGTCGTGTAGTAGCGATAAGTGGCCCCATCCTTGGGTGTGTAGCCCTTGACTTCGCCGTAGGTGAACCGCAGCGTACGGTTGGCGTCCGGGTAGAAGGACTGGTTGCCGCGACTGGCTGCCAGTGCTGCAATGTAGCGCGCCCGCAGCGGGGTAACTTCAGTATTGAAGCGTTCCGTACGCTTGCGTGCGGCATCGTTTTCGGGGGCCAGCGCCAGCAGGAAGTTGATTCCGGGGTCGTCCAGCGCCCGGAGCTGGGCCGCCGACAGCTCAAACAGCACCTGTAGCCGCCCCGGCGTGCTGTAGTAGGGCGACTCGATGATGTGCCGGGCGAGTTCCCGCTGTGCTGCCGCGCGCGCTTCTCCGGTTTTGCCTTCAAACTGCCTGTCAAGAAAAGCCACACGGTAGCCTGCCGGCTGCTTATCGGCCAGTTCAAAGAGCGCCACCAGCCGTTGCTGTTCAAGACTCGCGTTCCGGTCACGAAACAGGTTCGGAATGGCAGCCTTGGCCCGGCTCACCTGAGCTTCAAGCTGTGGATTGCGTTCACTGGCTGGCTTTTCAGCGTCCAGCGCGCGCGCCACCGCCAGACTGGCCACGCCAGCCACCTGGCTGACGAAACCGGGAATCCGCGGCAGCAGGAAATCTGTGGGCACGAACGGCCGCTGCTCCTCGTTGAGTTTGGTCAGTTTGGGAATGACATCGCCGTACTTGCTCTGGTTTTCCGGTGTGCCAGCGATGAACTGCGCCAACGCAGCTTCTTCCTTGCGGCGGCGTTCGAGAAACTGGACGCGGCGGAGCGTACGCTGGGCGCCCTGGTACGCCTTGAGCGAGTTGCTCAGCCCGAAAATCTGCGAAGCCAGCGCCAGCGCCGTCTTGCGGTCAGTCTTGGCGGCCTCTTCGAGCGCGGCAATCTGGCCGGTAAAAAAGTCAATGAGCAGCGGAATCTGAACCCGCTCGCTGGTTTCAACGGCTGCGGCTTCGCGGTAGCGGTTCGTGCGCCCCGGATAGCCCATAACCATGGTGAAGTCGCCCTCCTTGTAACCGGCCAGCGAAATCGTCAGGTACTTCTTCGGGCGGTAGGGCACGTTGTCTTTGGCATAGGCCGCCGGGCGGTTGTCCTTGTTGGCATAGACGCGGAAAAAGGTGAAATCCCCGCAGTGGCGCGGCCACTCGAAGTTGTCCGGGTCGCCGCCGTAGTAGCCGATGTCCTTGGGTGGGGCATAGACCATCCGCACGTCGGGAAACACGTCATAGACGTAGAGGTAAAACTGCAACCCGCTGTTCATTTCGACGACCTGGGCCTGCCGGTTCGGCTGAGTCTGGGCGTCAATGATCTTTTTGCGGTTTTCGGCAATTTTTTCCTCCCGTTCCTCGGCGGTCATCTCCGGTGTGACGCCGGCAAGGACTTCCGCCGTGACATCCTTCATAATGTCGAGCACCTGAACGGTGTAGCCCGGCGTCGGCAGTTCTTCACTCCGGTTTTTGGCGACGAAGCCATGGGCGACATAATCCTTTTCCGGGGTGCTCAGGCTGGCGATGCCGTCGAAGGCAACGTGGTGGTTGGTCAGCAGAAGCCCTTCGGGAGAGATGAACTCCCCCGTGCCGCCGTCAATGATGACGATGGCATCCTTGAGGCTGGGGCCGTTCGGGTTATAAATGTCTTCAGGTTTGAGGGTGAAACCCTTGGCCCGCATTTTGGCAAGAGGCAGGGTGTTGACCGTATCCGGCAGCCACATGCCTTCTTCGGCCTGGGTGAGGGTAAAGAAGCAGCCGGAAGACAGCACCAGGGCCAGCCCCCCGGCAATCAGTCGCTTGTACATAGGAAACAAACGCGCTCCATTTCAGGATGTTGTGTGTCGTGCATTCGCAGACGATAACCGGAAATGACACCGGCCGAAAGCAAGAGTCCGTAGGCAGCCTGTCAGGGAGGCCGGGCCGGTGATGCCGCTTCCGATTGACGCCTTTCTGCCCGGCATCGTTGAGACCCTGCACGCAGCCGGTCGGCTGGTCATTCAGGCCGCTCCCGGCGCTGGAAAGACGACCCGTGTCCCGGCGGCGCTGCTGGAAGCCGGGCTGTCCGCATCAGGCGACATCGTGGTGGTTGTCCCGCGTCGCCTGGCGGCGCGCCTGGCAGCCCGTTTCGTGGCCCAGTCGTACGGGGAAGCGGTCGGGCAGACGGTCGGCTACACGGTTCGCTTCGATGACCGCACCGGCCCGGCAACGCGCCTGCGCTTCGTGACGGATGGCATTCTCACGCGCCGTCTGCTCCACGACCCAACCCTGCGCGGCACGGGCATCGTCATCGTGGATGAATTCCACGAACGGCATCTCTCCACTGACCTGGCGTTGGCGCACCTGCACCGGCTGCGGCAGGGTGTGCGTCCTGATCTCAAGGTGGTGGTCATGTCGGCGACACTCGATGCCGAACGGGTGTCCGCCTTCCTTGCCGACGCGCCGGTGGTGACGGTGCCGGGGCAGACCTTTCCGGTGACGGTGGACTACCTGCCGCCGCCGGGTGCGGTGCCCCTGTCCCGGCAGGTGGCAGCGGCTCTTGAGCGGTGCCTCCGGGAGGGACCCGACGGGGATGTACTCGTCTTCCTGCCGGGCATGGCCGAGATTCGCGCCTGTCTGCGCGAGTGCGCCCCGCTGGCCGCGCGCCACAATCTGGCGCTGCATGCTCTGCACGCCAGCCTGCCGGCGGCGGAGCAGGATGCTGCCGTACGGCCCGGGCCGCGCCGCAAGGTCATTCTGGCGACCAACGTTGCCGAGTCGGCCATCACGATTGAACAGGTGGCGGTTGTCATTGACAGCGGTCTGGTGCGCCGCGTGGAGTACGCAAGCTGGACGGGCCTGCCCCAGACGACGATTGGGCGCGTCTCCCAGGCGTCCGCCATCCAGCGCGCCGGCCGCGCCGGCCGGACCCGTCCCGGACGCTGCCTGCGGCTCTACACCGAGGCGGATTTCAACCTGCGCCCGCCTTTTGAGACACCGGAGATTCACCGTACCGATCTGGCGGAGGCCGTCCTGGAACTGCGGGCCGCTGGCATCTGCGACATATCAACCTTTCCGTGGTTTGAGCCGCCAACGGCCGAGGCGCTGGCCGCGGCCGAAGCGGCCCTGCATCGCCTGGGGGCGCTTGACGCCGAAGGGTTGACGGCCGTTGGCCGCGCTATGCTCGAACTGCCGGTCGCACCGCGTCTGGCGCGGCTGGTCGTCGAAGGCCACCGGCAGGGCATGGTACGGGAAGCCTGCCGGGTGGCGGCACTATTGGGTGAGCGCGATGTCCGTCGGGCGGCAACCGTCCCGCCCGGCTACGGACAATCGGATGTTCTGGCGCTGCTCGATACGTTCGAGACCGCCAACGAGGCCGCCACGGTAGCACGGGTGCGGCAGGTCGAGCAGCAACTGCTGCGGTGTGTGCGCCGTCTGTCGCCGGAATGGCTGGCGGCGTCGGCGGGTGAGGTTGCCGGGGAAGTTGAATCCCGGCTTGGGCGCTGCCTGCTCGTGGCGTTTCCCGACCGGGTGGGCCGGATACGGCGGCGGCCCGACGGAGAACGGGAGGTGCTTCTGCCCGGCGGCGGACGGGCCCGGCTGGCGGCGTCGAGCGTAGTGACTGAACCGGGGCTGGCGTTGGCACTCGATGCCGAAACGCAGATGGATGGAACGACGCTCGTGCGGCTGGCAAGCCAAATCTCACCGGACTGGCTGCTGGAGTTGTTTTTCGATGCCATCGAGGAAACGGACACGCACGAGCTGAACGCCGAAGGGCGTGTCGTCCGCTTCCGGCGGCTGCTCTATCAGGGCATTGTCTTTGAGGAACGGACGCTTCCGACAGTTGAGCCGGCCGTTGCGTCCCGGCTGCTTGTTGACCGTCTGCGCGCGAGCGGAGGAAGTGTCTGGCCGGCCGAGCCGGCGCTTGACCGTCTGCAGGCGCGACTGGCCTTTGCGGCGGCCCATGTCCCGGAAGCCGGTCTCAAACCCTTTACCGACGATGATGTGTGGGCGGCTGTGGAGGAACTGTGTCCCGGTTGCGTAACCCTGGAGGAAGTCCGGCAGGCGCTTCAGCAGCAGCGTCTGTCTGCCTTGCTGCTGGCACGGCTGACACCGGTGCAGCGGGCGCAGCTCGATGACATTGCACCGGAAAACCTGCTGCTGGGCCGCCGCCGTGTGTCCATCGGGTATCCGGTGGATGGGCCGCCATTCATCGCTGCGCCCATCCAGGATTTCTTCGGCATCCGGGAAACACCGCGCCTGGCCCACGGGCGCGTTCCTGTCACCCTGCACCTGCTGGCACCCAATCGGCGGCCGGTTCAGGTCACAACTGATCTGGCCGGCTTCTGGAAACGGGCCTACCGTGAACTGCGCCCGCAACTTGCCCGGCGCTATCCAAAGCACGCCTTCCCGGAAGTTGGTGGCGAGTAGCGAATAGCGAATAGCGAATAGCGAGTAGCGAGTGGCGAGTGGAAGGGGCGACCGGCCGGTCGCCCATACTGGCGAGTGGCGAGTAGGGGCGGTTCGCGAACCGCCCGTACCAAGGCCCAGTACATGCCAAAGACGCGCCCCGGTTGGAGCGCGTCGCGGAATTTGCCAGAAAGCCGTCGCAGGATGACGGTGCTGCCCGGTCGGCAGCCCGGTGCCGCAGTGAGTAAACAACTAGGCCACAGCAGGCGTCGGTTCACCGGCCGGTTCGGCTTTGCGACGGGTCGGTGCCTTGATTTCCTTGTCGAGCTTGCGCGACATCTTTTCAACCTGATTGAGAATGCGCTTGATGTCCGAGCCGTTGGCGAGGTCAAGCGACGCCACGACGTTGAGGACTTCCTCCCGCAGGGCTTCCTTGTCCAGTGCCGCCTTCTTCGACCGCGAGGTGGTCAGCTCCGTGAGTTGGCGCACCAACCCGTCAAAAAACTTCTGAAGGTGCTCCGTCACCTGCCTGATCTGGGCGACAGGCATTTCACTGAGTTTGCTGACCTGCCGCTCGATGTCCTGCGGCGTGGGCAGGTTCAGGTTGGGCATAGGCAATGTCGGAACGGTGAGTTCGACTTCATTGCCACGGGCCACGGCATCGTCAAAAAACTTCTTCACGGTGTCACGCACAACCAGCGTCGTGCCAATCCCGAACTTGACGCCTTTGACCGCCGCCTCGGAAAGGATTGCAAAGGGCGGACGGGAGGTTGATTGTTCAGCCAACCGCTGGGCAGCCCGGGAACGGGGCTTGGAAGTCGTGGTTGTCGTCTTGCGGGTTGTTTTCCGGGTGGTCTTGGTCGTTGCCATACGAGTGCGCTCCTTTATTGCGAGGGTATGTATTCAGAAAAATGAAGTCCGTGTGGTGGGTTGTACGGGGGGCAGTTGACAGTGAGGGATTACGACCGGACGGCGCGTGTGCGCTTCCGGGTGGTCATCCCGTGGCCGTTGGTGACACGTTGGGCAGACTCAGCAGCTCCTGCGCCGTCCACGCCGGCACCATCCAGCGGCGCAGCCTGGGTAAGCTTTCCAAGCTGCTTTTCGAGTTCAGTCACCCGCCGCTGAAGCCGTCCGAATTCCCTTGCCGAAGGCACGCCGTGCGCCGCAAGCTGCTCAGTAACACATTGTGAAACAAAGGTTTCGATGACGGCCCGCAGCGCTGGCGCCAGTTGCTCGGCGCTTTCATCGGCACTCGCTGTGCCTTTCAGGCTGTGGCGGAAAGCATCCCGGAGCATTGTCCCCAGCCGTTCAAACTGCCGGTCAATCTGTTGCACCGTGTCCAGCCCGGCTGAGACCGTCCGCCGCATGTAGCCAAAAAATAAATCACTCGGCTGCCGGATAAACGACACCAGCGCGTTGCGGGAAATCGGCTCCGTTGGCTGGCGCACCGTCGCCGCCGCAATCTTGGAAAGCGTGGCTTCCGTAATGTCTTCGCCGCTTTCCTTGTCAATGACCTGCACTTCTTCTCCCGCCTGGATGAGGTCGGCCAGTTCCTCCAGTTTCACGTAGCGTCGGGCGACGACATCGTACAGTTTGCGATTGGCATAACGTTTGATCGTGCGTGCCATAAGCGTTGCCTCCATCCTGTGGCATCGGAAGTTACGTCGTAGACCGACGCTGCTGGCAGGATAACGCACTGCGTCAAAAAGTCAAGCGGAAAGTGACGCGATGCGGCAGAATTTTGCCGGTCCCGGAGTGCAAATACAACAAAACAAAAGGGAAACGACTTATCTTTCGGGCGGGCTGGAATGGCGCGCGGTGCGAATTTCGACTCGTTCACCGGCCCGCCGGCACTGCCGGGCATGCCGGAAGGCGGCGGTCAGGTCGTCGCCATCGGCGTCGAGCGCCGTCGTCCGGGGCGTGGGAACGGGAAGTGTCGGCAGCACCCGGATGAGCTGGTCGAGCGAAAGCTGAAAGCCCACGGCCGGCTCATCCACGCCAAACAGACGGGTCAGGGCGTCGTACCGTCCGCCGCTCCCGACGGCCAGCCCGCTGCCGGGAACGTAAATGTGAAACGTCATCCCGGTGTAGTACCCCAGGCGGCCGACGGCGCCGGCATCGAAGGTCAGGCGGTCGGCAATGCCAAGGGCGGACGCAACATCAAAAACGTGTTCGAGGTCGTCCAGCGCCGCCAGAATGTGGTCATTGCGGGTCTGCGCACGCAGGTGGTGCAGGGCTGCGCTCTGCCCATGGACGCTCAGCAGGTCGCGCCAGAGGGCAGGAGCGGACTGCTCGCGCAGCCACGTCTCCAGAGCGGCGTACTGCCGCCGGTCAATAAGCTGGCGCAGGGTTTCGCGCTGTCCGGCAGAGAGTTCCAGTTCTTCGGCGACACCGGCGAGGATTCCGGCATGGCCCAGCAACACCTGCACTTCCTCCAGTCCAAGCCGTTCGAGGGCTTCCAGCGCCACGAGCAGGACTTCGACATCGGCTTCGAGGCGGTCATTGCCGAAAAGTTCCGCGCCAAGTTGCCAGGTGGCGCTGGCGACACGGCGGGCGGCGTGGGTGTTGCGGAAAACTTCGCCGCCGTAGCACAGCCGGATGGGCCGCGGCCAGTCCCGGCAGCGCGTGGCGACGGTGCGTGCCACCAGCGAGGTCAAATCCGGGCGCAGCGCCAGCAACTCGCCTTCGACATCCGTAAAGCAGTAGGTGGCCTCCGCCGGATGGCTGCCCGTGCTCTGGGCAAAGAGGGCATAGGCGTCATAGACCGGCAGCAGGATTTCCTCGTAGGACCAGCCGTGAAAGGTCTCGAACACAATGCGCTCGATGGTCCGGCGGCGGCGGACTTCCGGCCCGAGGACATAGGTGACGCCAGCCGGGAGTTTGAACCAGGTATCCGTTATCGTCGTCATGATTGCGGCCCGTGCTTTCTCAGATTTCGAGCAGGTGGCAACATCTTCCCACGCGCAAAAGACCGTGCTTGTAGTCCATTCCGGCGGTCAAGGCCAAACGGCTGCTTCAGAAGCTGCGGCCGGGCGTCGCTGCCGGGGAGGGAAGAGCCGCCCGTGGCGGTCGTGATTTCTGCCTGACAAGGAAGGGGTGTCACCTATGTCAGAAGCAAGTGTTCCTTTGGGCGGAGGGGGGGCGGCCGGGCATCCGTATGGGGGTTGGTGTCCGAACTGTGGGGCGCCGCTGGCGGTTGGGCAGAAATACTGCATCCGGTGTGGATTGCGCTACGACGCCGCCGCCTTTGAGCGGTTGGCAGCGCTCGAGGCCGAACGCCGGGCCATTCTGAGGTCGCTGCTGCCTGCGGAAGCTGGTGCCGCGAAAGCGGGTTCCACACCGGGCAGACCTGTGCCGCCAGTGCCGACGGAGACCGTGTTTGCCGAAACGGAGCCGGGGGGCGGGTTGCCATCCGATGCCGATACCGGCTCCGTGGCGTGGTTGCTGCCGGTTCTGGTGTATGGCGGCGGGATGCTGATGGTCATCGGCACGCTGGTGTACCTGCGAGGCATCATCCTTGAATATCCGGCGGTGCAGTTTGGTCTCATCACGGCGGCCATGGCGGGGTTTTTCGGGTTGGCGGTGCGCGGTTTGCATCACGATCCCGACAATCTCCTGGCCCGGGGCTGGCTCTGGCTGGCGATGTTGCTGCTTCCGCTCGATTTCTGGTTGGGGGTTCGGCACGGCTGGCTGCCGTCCGGCATCGGGTGGGCTTATGCGCTGGCGTGTGCCGTGGCGTACTGGTCGCTGGCCACATGGCTTGCTGACCGGGCCGTGCCCCACCTGGCGGTGGGTGTCGGGTTGGTGGCCGTCCGGTGGTTTGGGGTGGATGTCCTGCCGTCGGGAGAAGTGGCGGCCTGCGGACTGCTGTCGGTCGTTGCGATGGGGCTGGCCGTCTGGTCGGTCCGTTTTCCGGCCCACATTGCGGCTGTGGCGGGTTGGTGGTGGGGTGCGGCCACTGTGGGATTGTGCGCGCTGACGACGCCTTTCCTTGGTGAATTCTGGCTGGGCGGCCTCACCGGCCTTTCATGTCTGGTGATGGGGGCGGTGACGGCCAGCCAGGGCGCGGCCTGGGCATGGGTGGGCGGTGGTCTCGGCGTCCTGACGCTGGCCTATGGTCAATGGCTCGCGCTGCACAACCTGCCATCGGGCTGGCTGGCAACGGGTTGGGCCGGCTGGCTGTGGGTGCTCACCCTGGGGCAGATCGCAGCGGATCGCCGGGCGGAAACGGACCACGAAGAGCAGGCCCGACGTTTCTCTGTGCCGTGCAGGTGGGCGGGGCATCTTCTGGCGGGCGTCCTTGGTTTGTGGGCGCTGCTTGGCGTCGTCATCGGCTTTGACATCTGGCTTTTTGCAACGTCGGCTGGAATCACGCTCGGCCGCGGGCTGGCGACGGCTCATGAGTGTGTCGGGTACGGCCTGGCGTGGGCGCTCGTGGCCGGGTGGGGGGCGTGGCAGATGCGGAAAACGCTGTTGTGGTTTCCGCTCTGCCTGGCGGTCGTGTCCATTCTGGCCATCTCCAGCGCCCTGACGATGGGCGCACGGGAGATACAGGTCGTTTCTGGGCCGATGGCCCTGCTGGTGCTGCCGGTTGTGCTGTGTGCCACGCGCTTCGGGATTGAGTGGCTGGGCGCGTGGCTGGGGCGGGAGTACAGCACCGAGGTGGACACGAGCTTTGGTCTCGACTTCGGGCTGCCGCATCATCCGGCCATCGTGCCGTCGCGGTGGGTGGTGGATTTCTGCGCGGTTGTTCACCTGCTGGGGCTGGTGGTGCTGGCCGCGGAGGCATGGCATCCGGTTCACACGGTCGGGATTGCCATCCTGGCCCTTTATGGCGGCCTGGGATGGTTTCTGAGCAGTACGCCGGGTCTTCAGCGTGGGTATGCCCTGGCGCTGTGGGGTGTGGCCTACGTGGGGCTGGTGGTGACGGGGTGCGGCGCCGGGCGGGTGGGATGGCGCGACATTCTGCCTTGGGTGGCACTGGTTGCCGGGGGCAGTGTCGTGGTGGTGTCCGCTCCGGTGGTGGATGAAAGCCACCTTCGCGCTGCATTACGGCAGGTCTCGCTGGTTGTGCTGGGGTGGGGTGTGCTGGCTGCTTTGGTGGGCATCGTGACTGCGACGGGGCCGGAAGCCGGGCACTTCCTGGCGTTGGCGTCGGCGGCTGGCGCTGGTTGGGTAGCCGCCGTCAGACAGCAGGTTCCGCTGCTGGGGCTGTTGGCAACGGTGTGTGGCGGGCTGGCGGTCGTCCAGGCTGCGCGGCTTGGTGGGTGTCCGATAGAAGGACTGCCTATGGTTGGCGTTGTGTATGGCTACAGCGCGGCGTGGTTGGGGTGGCGAAGTCTGCGGCGCGCCAAGGAGGAAGCCGCCAAGGAGGAAGCCGAACTGCCGTTGTGGAGATCGCTGAACGCCGGCGGACAGCTCTGCCTGTGGATTGGAGCCGTGGGCGCGCTGGGCGTTCTGGAAGGTAATTCTCCGGTACTTGTCGGCTGTAGTCTCGTCTGCGCCGCCAGCGCGTTGGCCGTGGCCAGTTTCGTTGCCAGGGATGCCACGCATGACCTGTACGCCGTAGGCGCGCTGGTGTGGGGCGCTGTGACTTACGTATGGGCGCTCAGCTACCTGGCGTTACCGCCGTTTGAGCGGGTTGCCGCCCTGACTGTGCCCTATGGCGTGGTGGTGGCGGGCGTCGGCTGGCTCAAGTGGCGGTGGCAGCGCGGTCATCCGGTGCTGGCGCGCCTGCTCATCTGGCTGGGGAGCTTCGTCTTCTGCTTTCCGGTCGTCGTGCAGTCCATGCTGCTCCGTCTGGGTGGCAAGGGGGCTCTGGGCCAGGACATGCTGGCGGATACAACGGCGTTGATTGCACTGGTGCTTGGGGCAGCCACGCGCTGGAGGGCTCCGGCTTTTGCCGGCGGGTCGGCGTTGGGGCTGCACCTGTCGGTGGTGTTGGCGGTCAGTGTGTCGTGGAGTGATGTACCCTACGGCGTCTATCTGGCTTTGCTGGGGCTGGCACTGTTTATGACTGGTATTTGGTTGTGGCGGCGGTATCAGACCGACTAGCCCGCCGGCAAAACGGCTCCGGGGGGTTGCTACCGGGTGTCGATCAGATGGTGCATCGTGAATTGACACCACGGAAAAAACTCTGTTAGCTTAGCCCTACCTTCGTTATAGTCCATAACGCTTCCAAAACCTGTTTTTCCTGCCTGGAAAGCCCTATGCCGCTTGTTGGCGATCTCACCGACCTCGCACTGGTGGACATCATCCAAATCAACTGCGTTGGCCGCAACACGGCGCGGCTGACGGTGCACTACCCGATTGGCGATGGCGTGTTCTACTTTGCCGATGGTGAGGTGGTAGATGCGCGTCTCGGTAATCTGGTAGGGGTGGAAGCGGTGTACAAGGCTCTGGAATATGACCAGGGGGCTTTTCGGATAGACACCGGTATTCCAGCGCCGACCCGCACGATTTTTGAGCCTTGGGCCAACATCATCATGGAAGGGCTGCGGCTGCTGGACGAAGCCCGTGCGGGACGCGGCGAAGAGGCTGGTGGTGCGACACCCACACCGACTGCGGTGACGCCGACCCGGACGCCGACGACCACGAGTGGGGCTGCCCGGGTGGTCAACATTTACCAGGTCCTGGTCAATGATTTGACGAAAGTCAAAGGAATTGACATGGCGTTGGCGGTATCGCGGGATGGTACGGTGCAAGCTGCCAGTAAAGTCAAATCAGCCGAAAGGCTGGGGATGATGGTGGCGCTGCTCATTCACTTGGGACGGCTCATCAGCGTACCGAGCCGGGTGGGGGCCTTGTCCCGGATGACCATCAGCGTTGGTCCCAAGAAGGTGATGGTCTTTGACCTTGAAAACTACCTGGCGCTTATCGAGTTCAGTGCGGCGGTTCGGTTTGAAACCATGAGTCCACACATTGACCGTATCTTCCGCAAGATGCAGGCGCGCATCAACGGTGCAACCGACGGGGTTTCGACGGGTTTGTTGGGTGGTACGGGTGCGCTGACCCCACCCGGGCCTTATGCAGGGCCGCTGACAATGTAGGGCGGTCAGCTTGGCGCTGCGCCACCGGTTGATGTTGACGCTTGGCCATGATTGTTCCACGCGGAAAGCCAGTCCATGAAAATCTGAGCACGTCGTACGTCAACGTTGCCGCCCTGTTGGCTGATCTCCAGGTCAACGAATTCACGGGCTATGTGTCAGTGGAGTTCTGGGGCTACAGCGGCTATGTGTTTTTGTCGCGCGGGCAGATTGTCAACGCCTATGAAGTGACCGAAACAGCCACCCTGCGCGAGCGGCAAGCTCTGGAGAGTCTGCTGTCACGCGCCCAGGCACGCAATGGCAAGGTTGGCTTTTTCCAACACCCGGAAGAAGTCATCCAGGCCATTACCGGCATCATTGAGGGGGAGCCGGTTCACCGCGATTTGTCTTCAGACTTTACCAATCTCGAAAAACTCGTCGAGAAGCTTATCAAGTCCGGCGCTGTTTGGTATGTCGAGGTCCTGTTTGAACAGGAACAGGGGGGCGGGATCATTTATGTTTTCGATGAGCGGGCCGAGGCGGTTGTTTCCATCGCGCCGACGGCGGGCGGTGAATACACCACAGCGCTGGGAAAAGAGGGTTTGGCGCTGATTTACGACCGGATTGCGCACGGAGCCACCTTCAACGTCTATCGTGGGACGAGCGCCCCGGCGGCGATGACCACCATCAAACCACCGGTTGCGCCGCCACGTCCTGAAATGCCGCCATTGAGTCCACCGCCAGGCGGCCGGAGCAGTTCGGCAGCACCTGTGTCTGAGCTGGTACCTCCTACCTTACGTGCCCCGGAGGTGCTGTCTCTGCCAAGCGCGTCCCCGGTGGTGGATACGGTGCTTGTTGAGGATGAAGACAGTGATTCACCACTCGAACTCGAAGATGAAAGTATTCGCCCGCTGACCCGCGAGCAGTATGCTGAACTGGTCGGCTTGATGGGCGAGGTGGTGCACGCCGTTGAATCCGGTGTTACGGAGGCTTTGCGCCGGGCGGATTTCGTGCCGTCATTCCGTGAAGCCCTCATCAACATCGCTCCCCACTATCCCTTTCTTGACCCTTTTGCCGCCGAGTTTGAGTATGCCGATGGCGTGGCCACCTTTCGCGGCAAGGCACGTCCGGCAGACTTTGTGGTGGGGCTGTCCCAAGCGCTCCGGCTTACCATCGCCGAGTTGGACCGACGCTCGCCAGAGACCCATCTGCGCCGACACATTGAAGCGGCGTTGCGGGCGTTGCATCAGCGCCGGCGCGCAGAGTTCGAGCGGTATGGTCTCGAAATTGCCACGAGTGAAATTTTGGCGCCCTCGGCCGGATAGGTGGCGATGCCGGTTCCAGCAGGTAGGACGCTTCTTGGTAAGGAGTGCGCATGTCGAAAGCTCATGAAGTGTTTCTCCAGGAACTGATGCGCATGCCGGGCATCAAAAGCGCCCTGCTGGTCAACAATCGCGGGGAGGTGCTGTTGAGCGCCGGGCAGTTTGCCCTCAACTCCCAGGCGACCGTGCAGATGGGGGTCTTGCTGGCACAACTCTCGGCGGTGGCTGAGATTGAGTACAACAAGGTCGAAGAAATCTCGATGGTCTTTGCCGACGGGCGCATCACGACTTTCACGAATCTTGACTTGATGATCGAGACCACCTATGGTACGCAGGAAGTGTTCCTCATCCTCGTCAGTGCGCCGACGGCCAACTTGCCAACCATGCGCATGACCGTCAAGGTAGCGGCCGACAAGCTCAAGAAAGACCGGGCTGTGGCTGGGCTGCGGGTCAGTGTCAGTGTGTTGCGTCGCAATCTTTTGACGCGCGACCGACTCGATGCGACGAGTTGGGAGTTGCTCGAGGCCATGAATCGCGCCTGACGGTGACGGCAAGGTACGGTGACGGCGAGGTGATGTGGCAGCGGGGGTGTGTGACGGCTTCTACGGGGAGTTGGTCAGAGCGCCCAATGAATATTTTTCTTGGCCCTGGGGACGCACACCATGTCAAATGCATTCAGCGGGAATCTGGCGCAGCTCAAACTCATGGATGTCCTACGGCTGCTTCATGCGAGCAACCGGACGGGGGTGCTGGAACTCGTTCACGACGATGGACGGCAGGGGGAGATTTACTTCGACAACGGTCAGATTGTCCACGCCGTTTATGAGGACGCCATCGGGGAAGACGCTGTCTACGGTCTGTTTTCCTGGGGCAGCGGCAAGTTCAGCTTCACCGCCACCGACACGCCAACCGACGAACGGACGACCTATCTTCAGACCGAGGAAATCCTGCTGGAATGTGTCACCTACGCGACCGAGTGGGAAAGCGTCCGTCGGGTCGTGCCTTCAGCACGTGCCGTATTTCGGCTCTCTTCACGCTCAATGAAGGAGTTTTCCCTGC
Source organism: Chloracidobacterium thermophilum B (assembly GCF_000226295.1). Lineage (GTDB taxonomy): Bacteria > Acidobacteriota > Blastocatellia > Chloracidobacteriales > Chloracidobacteriaceae > Chloracidobacterium > Chloracidobacterium thermophilum. Next base: position 2,084,866 of record NC_016024.1, on the reverse strand, counting down.
GCGCGGAAGACTGGTCAGTGATTCAAAACCTGGATGGCGTCCAGACGGTCGGTGAGATCGGGGATATTACGCAACTCAACGAACTGATGACGTCGAAGGTGATCGTCCGCCTGTACGATTTGGGGCTTGTCGAGTATGTCGGAGAGCGGCAGGAAGAGGATGTGCAGGTGGATGTGGTGTCAGACGACATCATCCATCAGACCGAGCGCGAGCTGACCCGCGCCATTGGGCCCATGGCTCCGATTGTGCTTGAAGACTGCGCCGAAGCCCTTGGGTTCAAACTGCGGCAGATGCCCAAAGACATGATGCCGTCCCTGGCCGAGCGCCTGGCCGAAGAAATCCCGGACAATGAACGGCGGGTCAAGTTTCAGGAGGCCATGCTTGAGATTATGCAGCATCTTTATGCCTGATGGCGGCGCAGGAGGGGCGTTGTGCGCAAGCCTTGCTGTGTCGGGGTGGTCTCGTATCGTAGGTGCTCCCGCCCCGGCAGGTGGGGGCAGGGGGCGCTGCGCCTTCTGGCCGTGTCTGTAGCGGACACGGCACGCTTCATTTTTGACCATGAAACTCAACATTCGGAATAAACTTGCCATTTTTGCGGCGCTCCTTATTTTTGCGCCGCTGGCGCTGTCGGCGCTGGCTTTCGTGGTCATCGTCAGTGGGACGATTGACGGGAATGCCCGCCGGGACATCGAAAAAGATGCCCGCCTTGCCGACCGCATCCTGCGCTCCCGACAGCAAACCCTGCGTGAAGTAGCTCAGGCAACGGCGCAAGCTGTTGCGGCTGAAAACCTCATTGACTCAGCCGCCGCCCCAACCGGGGCTTTGAGTGCTTCCGGGAACCCGGCCCAGGTGGCTCAGCAGAGCCAGGCGAGTGGGCAGAAAAAGCTCAATCAGTTGTTGCAGCAGCGGGTTGAATCTTCCGGGGTGGATTTCCTGGCCATTCTCAACACCAAGGGGCAGGTTCTGGTACGCAGCGCCGGCAGCGGGGACAGCTCCTTTGGAGACAACCCACTGTTCATCAAAGCCAAAAATGCCGCCGAGAGCAACCAGCCAGACGCCCTGCTGCGGGCCGTAGTCGCCGGGGCAGTCAATGAAACACCCGACCTGCTCCGCGATTTTGGGTTGGGCGAACAGTTCAGCCGCAACACCGTGTCGCAGGTGGGATTGACCCTCGAAGGCATCGCACCGGTGGTGTCCGGCAATCGTGCCTTGGGTTACATCGTGGCCGGGCAGCTCATCAACAACGCGCCCCAGGATGAAAACCGTCCACTGCCGGCACTCACGCGGGAAGTCAAGCAGACGCTCTACCGGGACCTTCAGGATGTGTCGGTGACACTTGTCCTGTCGAAAGACAAGAAGGTGATTTCAGCCAGCGATCCCCGCGCCTTGGGCGTGGCGATTCAAAGTCCGCTGGCCGACGACAAACCCACGGCCGTCAACAACACCCTGTTGGGGGGTGATTACAAAACGGCCTTCGCCCCGATCAAGGAGCCAAGCGACATCACCATCATCGGCTACGTTGGCGTGGGGGTGCGTGAAAGCTATTTCAGTCAGGTGTTCAACACGACGCTGCTCATCATTGCCATTGTGACCGGCGTCTCGCTGGTGCTGGGGATTGGCATCGCCTTTTACCTGTCGCAGCTTCTCACGAAGCCGATTCTGCAACTGACCGAAGCGGCGAACCGCATCAGTCTCGGTGAACTTGATGAGCCTATCGTGGTGGCCACCGGGGATGAAATCGGCGAACTGGGCGAATCGCTCGAACGCATGCGCATCAGTCTGAAGCAGGCTATCGAGCGTCTGCGCAGTCGCCGCTAAGCCCTGCTCATTCAGGAAATTGCTTATGAAAATTCACGAATATCAGGCCAAACGCCTGCTGGCGAAGTTTGGCGTACCGGTGCCGCGGCACCACGTGGCCCTCAATGCGATGGATGCCTGCATGGCGGCCGAAGCGCTGGGTTCCTTCCCGGTCGTGCTCAAGGCCCAGATTCACGCCGGCGGCCGCGGCAAAGGCGGCGGCGTCAAGCTCGCTTCCTCGCTTGAGGAAGTGGAAGCCATTGCCCTGCGCATGCTCGGGCACAAGCTGGTGACACCCCAGACGGGCCCGGAAGGGCGCACCGTCCACCGGCTCATCGTCGAAGAAGGGCTGCACATTGACCGCGAGCTGTACCTCAGCCTGCTCATTGACCGCACCACATCTTCGCCCATCATCATGGCAAGCGAAGCCGGCGGGATGGAAATCGAGGAAGTCGCCGCGGCAACCCCGGAAAAGATTTTGCGGGAAGTCATCGATCCGGCGCTTGGGTTGCAGCCGTATCAGGCGCGGAAAGTCGCCTTCGGTCTCGGCTTTACGGGCAGCCAGGCGGGCCAGGTCGTGAAGATACTCATGGCGCTCTACCGGGCCTTTGTGGAAAGCGATGCTTCACTGGTCGAGATCAATCCCTTTTTGCTCACCAAAGAAGGGGATTTCTACGCGCTTGATGCCAAGGTGATGCTCGATGACAACGCCCTGTACCGGCATCCCGACTACGTCGAACTGCGCGACACCCGCGAAGAAGAACCGCTGGAAACCGAGGCTGCGAAGTACGATCTCAACTACGTCAAGCTGGATGGCAACATTGGCTGCATGGTCAACGGCGCCGGGCTGGCAATGGCCACGATGGACATCATCAAGCTGGCTGGTGGTCATCCGGCAAACTTCCTCGACATTGGCGGTGGGGCTTCCCAGGAACGGGTCGAGCAGGCTTTTCGCATCCTCATTGCCGATCCCAGCGTCCGGGCGGTGCTCATCAACATTTTTGGCGGCATCGTCCGGTGCGACATGGTGGCGGCCGGAGTCATCGAAGCGGCCCGCAACCTGGATGTGCGTCTGCCGATTGTCGTCCGGCTTGAAGGCACGAACGTCGAGCAGGGGCGCGCCCTGCTTGAAAGTTCAGGTCTGAACTTCACGACGGCCAGCGGCATGCGGGATGCCGCTGAGAAGGTCGTTGCCCTGGCAGCTTAGGCGTTTCCGGCGACTGCGCTGAACAAAAGTGCCGCCGCTCCATCTCTGGAGGGCACCGTCTTGCCGGAGCGGTTTTTCCCAGGAAGTCGCCTGTCATCAGTGGTATAGGGTGCGCCATGCGTCCACTGCGACCAGAAGAGCCGGTCAGTCTGGTTCTGGCTGCCGGGGGAGCGCGTGGTGTTGCCCACGTCGGGGTTCTCGAAGCGTTGGTGACGCACGGTTTCCGCATACAGGAAATCGTCGGCTCCAGCGTCGGCGCGCTGATTGCCGCCTACTATGCCGGGGTTGGTCTGTCGCTTGAGGAAATGCGTACCCTGGGGCTGGGGCTTTCCTCGCGGCATCTGCTGGCCTGGGCGGCGGCGCGCCGCGCGCCGCGCTTTGCCCGCCCTTACTTCCAGCGCCGGGCCGGGATTGTCCCGGCTTATCTTGAACGGCTCGAACAAGCCTCCGGGCGGTCACTGCACCACGGCGTAGAGCGCATTGGCCTGCTGGCCTTCGATGGGCTTTCCCGGCGGGAAGTCCTGTTTCACAACCAGATGCCGGATTTCCCGCTGGCTGAGGCGATGCGTGGCGCTGTCGCCATCCCGGTGGTCTATCCGCCACGGCGCATTGTCTATGCCGGGCGGCGGATGTCGCTGAGTGACGCTGGCAGGCGCAACCGGCTGCCCATCGAATACCTCTTTGCCGCGCCTTTCTGTCCGCGCCAGATCGTGGTTAGTGACATTGCCAACCGTCTGTCCCATCGGCGTGAAAATGCGGCCAAACTCAAGGTCTGGCAGGCGCGTCGGCCGGACGTGCCCATTCACGTCGTCCTGCCGGATGCGCTGGGCCGGGGCATGCTGCTGTATCAGCTCTCTGATCTGGAAGCCCTGGTGGCTTCGGGACGCGCCGTGACGGAAGCCCTCATCGCATCGGCGGCACAGACTTCGCCGGACTGAAAGCGCCCGGACGAGCTTGCACGGAGGCGTCGGCCATTGACTACTCACCACTCACCACTCGCTACTCGCCACTCACCACTCGCTGCTCACCATTCGCCACTCACCACTCGCCACTCACATTGCACAGCGGCGTCGGCCATGGGTTTTCAATTGGCCGGCAGTAGTTTACAGTTGTGGCCTTCATCCCCCAGGACAACCCATCTCTTTGCCAGTTTGGGAGACCTTGCATGTCAGCTACTCGCCAGGAAGCCGCCATGCGTCAGGTATTCGAGCGCATTGTCGCCGATCCTGATTTGCACTGGGCGACGATGAACCTTTACTACTACTCGGAATATCACGGGGCCGAAGGGATTGCTGCGCTGGCCAGACAGGTCGAAGCCACCAATCCCCAGCTTGCCGAAGCGCTTGTTCACCACGCGGACGATGAGTTTCGTCACGCCGCGATGATTGCCGACATCATGACCGATCTGGGCGATGTCCCACGCCCGCCGCTGGGCATCAAGTATGTGGATGAGTTTGCCGCCCTCGCTACCGCCAGCACCGATCCCGACCGGATTGATGAAGTCGAACTGCTGGCGGCGCTCAACGTGACGGAAAAGCGCGGGCTGTTCAGCTTTGCACTGCACGTTTCGACCCTGCCCAGGGAAAGCAAAGCCTTCAAGCTGCTCAACCAGGTCAAAAACGAAGAAGCCGGGCACGTCCGGTGGGGCAACCAGTATCTGGCCGAACTCAAGGCCAACGGACGGGAAGCCGAAGTGCGGCGGGCGCAGGCGAAGTTTGAAGTCATTGAAAAAGCCGCCTATGAAACTTCGCTGGACATTATGCCGGGCGCGCCCATCCGCCGCATGCGACGGATTGTGGAAGTGGCCCGGCAGTTGCCGGCAGAACGTCAGATTCCCTACGTGGTGGAGCAGTTCTTCCGAGCCGCAGACCCGCGCCCGGTGTTTGGCGCCCGGTGGCAACTCGTCGAAACCATCCTGTCTTCCGCCCGGCTGCGGGAACAGGTCAGCGCCGATGTACAGCGCATCCTGGCCGGGCAGCCCCTCGCGTCCGATTCACTGCTGGGGCGTCTGGTGGCCGATGCGCGCCGTGCCGTTGAAAGCCTGTGGCGTCCGCAGGCACAGGCCGCCTAGTGGAGTTCGCCTGGTGTGGCGAACTGGCGTGGTGAACTGGACGCAGGCTGGTTATGACCTGGTGTAGTAAACTATGATGTGGCGTTCGACTGCGCCTGTCAGAGATTTTCTGATAGGCGCAGCGCCATCTGGTGCGCTACGCTGGAATCTCACGCAGTAACGGCAAAGGTTTCGGCTGACCGAAACTTCCCACCAGATGACTGACCCACATACGTACCGGTTCTGACGCCATGTTCCAGCACATTCTTTTCCCGACTGACTTATCCCCGCTCTCCCGTGGACTGCTGAAGTACGCTGCCGCTTTTGCGCGACAGTCCAAAGGGCAGGTGACCATCCTCAATGTTCAGAGCGCCTCCCTGCCGGCCCAGGCGCTGCGGCTTTCGGAGCGGGCCCTGGCCGAAAACGGCTTTGAATGGCTCGTCGGTATTCGCCGCGAGCTGGAAGAAATGCTTCAGCACGAAGTGCTCCAGGGGCTGAATGCCAATGCCATGCTGGCGGAAGGTGAGCCGGCAGCGGAAATCCTGCGTGTCGCACGCGAGAAAGACATCTCCCTCGTGGTGATGGCAACGCAGCGGCGTGGGTTTCTAAGTCGTCCGCTCATTGGTTCGACAGCCCTGGCCGTACTCGAAGAAACCCCCTGTCCGGTCCTGGTGGCCCGGCCGCCTTCGCGCGACTTCGTGTACTACAAAGGCGCTGAAACGACGATTGCACTCAACCGGATTCTCCTGGCCACGGATTTTGACCCGGTGACGGATGCCGCCAAGCAACTGGCCTTCGATCTGGCAAAAGTCCATGGGGCCAAGGTCACGGCCCTCCATGCCATTCATATCGTTCTGGGGTACTTCCCCATGCGCGCCAAAAGCGGGGAAGATGACGCCGTGGCGCTCGTGCGGCGCAACGCCGAAGCGCGCTTCGATGCGCTGGCTGCAGAAGCCAAGGCTGCCGGCGTCAATTTTGAGTCCCGGCTGTGTGATGGCCGGGCTTATGAAGTCACCCTGAAGCTGGCTCATGAAATCGAGGCCGACCTTATTGTGATGGGCTGTGGCGACCGCAAATCCGGCCAGCCGCTCGGCCACCATGTCGAGCGGGTGATTCGGGAGTTGCCCTGCCCGGTGCTGGTCGTGCCGCCGAGGGACAGTCAAACGGCTTGAGGGGGCGCCTGAAAGCGTGGCAGCCGTGGCAGGGAAGCCATGGCCGCCCGTTGCCTCAGCGTCGCCCGACGCCCAGGTAACGGAAGCCAGCGCGCCGCGCCTGCATCGGGTCACAGACGTTCCGCAGGTCGGCAATCGCCGGTGTGCGCATCACCTCGCGCAGCCGCTCCAGATCGAGCCGGCGGTACAGATTCCACTCCGTGGCGATGATGAGCAGGTCGCAGCCGGCCGCTGTTTCGTAGGGGTCTTCGCAGAACGTCACATCGGGCAGCAATGTCGCGGCTTCTGGAATCGCTACCGGGTCGCTGGCCCGCAGGGTGACGCCCAGCCGGCGGATGGCCGCCGCGATGGCCATCGCAGGTGATTCGCGCAGGTCGCTGGTTTCGGGTTTGAAGGTCAGCCCCAGCATGCCGGCCACTTTGTCAGTGTACGGTTCTCCCAGCAGCGTTTTGATTTTGCCCAGCATGGCCTCGTGCATGTCGTCATTGATGGCAATCCCGGCTTCGACGATGCGCAGCCGGTGCTGGTGACTGCGCGCCAGATGGGCTAGTGCTCTGGTGTCCTTGGGAAAGCAGGAACCGCCATAGCCCGGCCCCGGCGACAGAAACTTGCTGCCGATCCGGCTGTCCAATCCCATGCCACGGGCCACATCGAGCACATCGCAGCCAAGGCGGTCGCACAGCAGCGCCAGGTCGTTGATGAAGGAAATCTTCACCGCCAGAAACGCATTCGACGCATACTTGATGAGTTCTGCCGTCTCCACGGTTGTCGCCACCAAAGGCACGCCGGTTTGAATGAGCGGAGCATAGAGGTCGCGGAGAATGGCGTTGGCCTGCGGGTCTTCGCAGCCAATGACGATGCGTTCCGGGTGCATGAAATCGTTGATGGCATCGCCTTCACGCAGGAATTCCGGGTTGGAGGCGACACTGAAGCTCGCCCCGGCCGGGCAGCATTCCTCCATCACCCGGCGAATGGCCTGCCCCGTACCGGTCGGCACGGTGCTTTTGGTGACGATGACCTTGTAGCCGTCAAGGGCTTCGGCAATCTGCGCCGCCACGGCTTCCACCTGTGACAGGTCAGGGCTTCCGTCTGGATTGGGCGGCGTTCCAACGGCAATGAACACGACGAGTGCCCGGTGGACGGCCGCCTTCAGGTCGGTTGTGAAGTGAATACGTCCGGCCCGGCGGTTTTTTTCGATGAGCACGTCGAGGCCCGGCTCGTAGATGGGCACGCGCCCGTCTTCGAGCAGGGCAATCTTGGCGGCGTCTTTGTCCACACAGGTGACGTTGACGCCAAACTCGGCAAAACAGGCCCCCGTGACGAGGCCTACGTAACCCGTACCGATGATGGCAATGTGCATGGCAATGGCGTCGGAAACTGGGAAAAGTTCAGGGTCTGCACGGGGCGACTCTGGCAAAGCCCCGGCCCGGCTGTCAAACCGGCTGTCAAATGCGCGGTTCTGCCCCCGCCGGCGACAGCACACCCCAGAGATCGTGGAGATGGAGCAGCCCTTCAACGCGCTGTTGGGCATCCACAACGACCAGCGAGGTGATACGGTACGCTTCCATAGCCCGCAGCGCCGCCACCGCCCGGTCGGTTGCCCGCGCCGTGCGCGGATGTGGATGCCGTGCCTGCCGCCCTTCCAGCGCCGCCGCCGCCGTAAGCCGCAGGAAGGCTTCCGGCTGATGCTCCATCAGCCGCCGCAGATCGCCGTCGGAAATGACGCCGAGCAGCCGCCGTTCGCTGTCCACGACGGTAGTGATGCCAAAGCCTTTGCGTGAAATTTCGTGGATGATGTCCGGCATCAGGGTTGTCGGCTGGACGGTCGGAACCTCCGCCCCCACGTGCATGACATCGGCGACACGCAGCAGTTCGCGTCCCAGCTTGCCGCCCGGATGTCGCCGGGCAAAGTCTTCGGCGGCAAAGCCCCGGGCCGCACCGACGGCGACGGCCAGAGCATCACCGAGCGCCATGGCGGCTGTCGTCGAGGCCGTCGGGGCCAGATTGAGTGGACAGGCTTCAGCATCCACGGCTGTTTCCAGCACCACCTGCGCTGCCCGCCCGATGGTCGAGTCCGTCCGTCCCAGAATGGCCATCAGCGGCAGCGCCAGGTCCCGAAAGCTGGGCAGCAGCCGGACGATTTCTTCGGTTTCCCCGCTGTGTGAAAACACCAGGATGACATCTTCGGCGGTTACGCGCCCGATGTCGCCATGGGCGGCTTCGGCCGGATGCAGAAAAAACGAAGGCGTCCCCAGACTGGCCAGCGTTGCCGAAGTCTTGCGCGCCACGAAACCGCTTTTGCCCATGCCCAGTGTGACCACATGCCCGCGTCCGGCGAGAATGATGTCCACTGCCCGCGCAAAATGCTCATCGAGCCGGTGCACGAGACGCGCCACGGCTTCGGCTTCCACCCGCAGCACTTCACGGCCGCGTTCAATGTGCGCCATCGTCTTCTGGTTTCCGGGCAGCATCCGTGGCGGTTTCTCCCATCCTGGTTTTGGCTTCGGCAAGGGCGCTGCGTCCGCCAATCTTGCCGGACATGTCCGCCAGGTCGGCTTCCAGAAGGTCCACTTCACCGGCAAAACGCGCCAGATTGGGCGACAGGTTGGCTATGTTGGCCGAGGTCGGCGCGGTATCCGGTGCGTCCCGCAGCAACTGTAGGGCTTCCAGCTCCGCCTGCTCCTCGGCGGTAAGCGTGCCCTTGTACTGCTTCAGCAGCAGGGCGTTGTACTGGGCTTGTTGTTCCGGTGTCAGCATGGCGCGGGCTGTCTCCTTGCAGGGCACATTTTGGGAATGACCGGGCGATCATGCCCCGGCTTTGGCAAGCACGGCAACCTGACTCGTGCCGCACCCGTTGGGCGTCACCGCAATGCAGCAGCCAATCCGCTCGGCAAGTTCCGGGATGTGGGAAATGATGCCAATCTGGCACCCGGTGGCTTGCAGTTCGTCCAGCATGCCCAGTGCGGTTTCAAGCGACTGGGGATCGAGCGTGCCAAAACCTTCATCTATGAAAAGGGATTTGACCGTGACCTTGTTGGCTGACATAGCCGCCAATCCCAGGGCAAGCGCCAGCGAAACCAGAAAGGTCTCACCGCCTGAAAGCGTGCTGATCGGGCGTACGGTATCGGCCAGGTCGTGGTCGAGAACCTGGAGTTCCAGACTGGCACCCTTGACGGCCTGCAGGCGATACCGCTGGCGCAGCCGCCGCAGATAATCGTTGGCGTGGTCAAGCAGGGTTTGGAACTGAAGGTTCTGGACGAACAGACGGAAGGGTTTGCCGTCGGCCGCGCCAATGACCGCGTTCAGATCGTCCCAGCAGCGGTAAATCTTTTCCTGCGCCTCAATCTCCGCGGCCAGCGCCGCCTGGCGTTGGCGGGTCTCCGCATCCTGCCTGAGCTTTTCATCCAGCGCCCCAATGGTCTGGTGCTGGTTGCGGAGCCGCTCTGCAAGGGCCGGAAGATTTGCCTGGATGTCCTTCCGACTGATGTCCGGTGGTGCTGACGCCTGGTGGGCTTCGAGTTCCTTCCGCCTGGTGTCCAACACGGTTGCCGTCTGTCTGACCCGCTCATCGAGCGCCGCGATATGCTCCCGCAGTTGCTGCTGTTCGGCTTCGGAAACAGCCAGCAGGTCATTCAGCTCCGCTTCAGACAGGCCGGCTTCGGCCAGTCCGGCATCGAGCGCCCGGCGGGCAGCCTCAGCCGCCGTGGCTTTTTCGCGGTGACGTTCCTCAGCCGCCCGGTGATCAGCCGTGGCCTGGGCTTCCTCACGTTCGGCGGCGGCAAGCGCCTGACGCGCGTCATGGAAAGCGCGTTCAGCCTGCGCTATGGCATCATCGAGTCTCCGGCAAAAGTCCCCGGTGGGTTGGCCGCCAAGTAAGGCAGCGCGTTTCGTTTCAAGGTCTGTGAGTTCGCTTGCTCTGGCGGATGCCTCCTGTTTGATTTGTTCCAGCCCGGTTTGTGCGCTGGCAAGGGCGGATTGGTGGGCGGCTATCCGGCGTTCGATTTCCTGAAGTTGCGCCGTGGCTGCCTGTCGGGCCTGAACATGTGCTTTCCAGGCGGTGGCATCGCTTCCGGCCTGGGCGAGAAAAGCGTTGGCGTCGGCATCAAGTTGCGCCTGCCAGTCGCGGTTGCCCGAAAAGACCGTGGCAAGTTCCTGAAGGTAGCGGTCACGCTGTTGTGCGTGGGTTGCGTACTGCACCCGGCAGGTCTCCAACTCACTGTGCAATCGTTGCCAGGCGTTTTCGGCCTGCCGGTAAGTTTCCTGTGCCTGGCGGAGTTGTTCCTGGCTTTGGTCAACGGCCTGTTGCGCGGCGTCCCGTTGCCGACGCGCCGCTTCGCAGGCGTTTTCTTCCGCTTCGAGCTGGCGTTGTTCTTCTGCGAGCCGTTTGGAAGCCGCTGCAAGCATCGGCTGGGTTTCCGGCGCCAGCGGTGAATCAGGCAGGCCTGGACTCCGTTGCTTTGCCCAGTCTGTCAGGAGGCTTTCTTTTTCCTGCGCTCCCTTGTCCTGACGCTGGCGCGCGGCCTCCAGCCGGGTTTCTTCAGCCGCCATCCTGCGTTCCAGTTCCAGTACAACCTGCGAGCAGGCAGCGCACTGCTGTTGAAGGGCTTCGACTTCGGCTCTGATACGGGCGACAAGATCACTGGGCGGAGCCGGCTTGTCGGCGTCGGGATGTTCGGTCGAGCCGCAAAGCGGGCAGGGCTGGCCGGGAACAAGCAAATCGGGACGGCGGGCGGCCAGCTCCTCGGTGGCCTCCGCCAGACGCAGCTCGCGGAAACGCTCTTTCAGTACAGCTTCCAATGCGGCCAGCTCGTGCGTGTGGCGTTCGGTGTCCCGTCGTAGCGCATCCAGCGTCGTGCGGGCGGCCTCGGCTTCCTGCACAGCTTCCGCACACGCGCGTTCCGCCTGGTGGGCCGCTTCAACCAGCTTGTGGAGTGCATTGAGTTTCGCACGTTGCTCATCAATCCGGCGGCGCGCTTCACGCCGTGCGTCAGGCGATTGGGTATAGGCGAGACGTTCAAGGTGCTGGGTGGCGCGTTGCAGTGCCTCCCGGTCGGCTGCAAGCTGTGCTTCGGCGTTCTGAAGCGCCTGGTAAGCGCGTGCCAACCCGGTTTCAACGCGCCGGAGGTCGGCGGTCAGTCTGGCTTCCTGTTCTTCCAGTTGCGCCAGGGCGCTTCTGGCTTCGAGGTAAGTCCCGATGTCGCGCTCCCACCGCTCCTGCTGGTCGGCGACCGCCTGAAGATGCGAATGAGCTTCCAACCACTGGCCGATTTGGGCAAGGGACTCCGTAACCTGTGCCCGCGCCTGTTCGGCATCCGCAAGTTGCTGCTGTTGTGCCTGAAACTGCTGCCTGGCTGCTTCGCGTTGGTGTTCGGCTTCCAAAACCTGCTGCCGGGCCTGGTGAAGTTTCACATCGAGTTCGCGCGCTGCTTCGATGGCCGGCTGCCAGTCCGTGCGCTCGGCCTTGGCACAGGCAAGGTCTTTTTCAGCCTGTTCCGCGCGGCTGCGGGCGGCATCAAGGTGCTGGCAGGCTGCGCCATGACGCGCGGCTGTTTCAGTAACCTGTCGCGCTGCCTGCTGTTGCTCCCGGTCAGACGCCAAGTGGTCTTCATACATGGGACGCAGCCGATGCGCCTGGTCAAGGCGGGCAAGGTACGCACGCTGGCTTTCGGTATCATGACGCGCCTGAAGAGCCGCGTCATGATCGGCCTTTGCCTCTTGGAAAGTGGCTTCCAGTGCATCGTGCCGGTCATACCACTGCTGCGCCTGCTCGTAGGTGCTGCGTTGCCGTTCAAGTTCCCGGCACTGCGCGGCACGTTGCTCCCGTTCAGCTTCGAGTTGATGGCGTTCGTCATCGGAAAGGGGATTGAGGTAGCCCGTCTGTTGTTTCAGGGCTTCCAGTGCTTCCTTTTCGCGTTTGGCCCGCTCATGGGCGGCTATGGAAAGTGCCGTGTAGAGCCGGGTATCGGTCATGGCTTCAAGCAGGCTGGCGCGTTCTTCGGCGCTGGATTTGAGAAAGGCCGCGAAGTCGCCCTGCGCCAACAGGACCGACCGGCAGAACTGCTCGTAGCTCAAACCAACTTTCTGACTGATGAGCTTGAGGGTTTCTTCCTTGCCGTGTTCGGTTTTGCGGATGCTGTTTCCCGGTGATGTACTGTCGCCCGGTGTGGTCAGTTCAAATAACTCCACTTCCGATGGGCGCAGTCCCTGCCGGGAGGTTTTGCGCTGTGGCGGGCGTACCTGCCAGCGGGCGCGCCAGCGTTTGTTGTCGCACCCAAGGAATTCCACCTCGGCGTAGGCGTCGCGCTGTCCGCGCTGGATGATGTGCCGGCAGTCGGTAAACGGTAGCGCCACATCATCGGCCGTACCGGCCGGAACCGGGTAGCCGCCTTGTTTGCGCTTGATCCGGGGCAGGCGGTCATAGAGCGCCAGACACAGCGCGTCAAGCAGCGTGCTTTTGCCGGCTCCGGTCGGGCCCGTAATGGCGAACAGTCCGGCACGCCCCAGCAGCCCCTGTTCGAGGGACACATCGAAGTCCGTCAGTGAGGCGAGATGACGACCGCGAATGGCGAGAATTCTCATGGCGTCATCTCCTGCAGGGTTTCCTGAAGCAGCGTGTGAAATGCCTGCTTCAGAGCTTCCGGTGGGTCACTGCCATGCTTGGCCCGGTAGCAGGCGCAAAACATGGCTTCCGGCGTGAGGTTGGTATGGCTGTTCCGTGAGAGACCGTCTGGCAAGGCGGCTCTGTCCGGCTGTGGGTGGACAAGTTCAATCCGGGCCAGCTCGGCCCAGACGCCGTTCAGCGCACGTTCAATGTCGTCTTTCAGGTTTGGCTGCGGGCGGTCAAGCTGGACACATACCTCGACCAGCGGCGGCAGTTTGTCGGGTGCGGTGGGCGTGGTGGGAAGCTGGCGCAGTTCATCGAGAACGGCGGCGAGAGACGCTGCCCCCTGGCGCGGCACGCGCAGCAAATCACGCACCCGTGGGATCGGAAGCGGCTCGATTCGCGCGGCGCACTCGCCTTCGAGTTCGATGAGCACGACCTGGTGTGCATAGTCGCGCTCGGTGAAGGACAGCGGAAGTGGTGAGCCGCTGTACCGCACGTTTGGGCGGTTGGCGACACACTGCGCCCGGTGCAGGTGGCCGAGCGCAACGTAGGCAACATCCTCCGGGAAAATATCGGGCGGCAGAGCATACAGACCGCCACACTCGATTGGGCGTTCGGTGTCGGAGACCTGTCCGCCGACCATGAAGGCGTGTCCGGTGGCCACCAGGGCCTGCCCTGGCTGACGCCGCTGCCGTGCGGCCTCAAAAAGCTGGGCGTAAAGCGCCTGCGCGCCCTGACGGAAGTCCTCTGCCAGCCCCACATCGGAGGGACGAATGAACGGTACGGCCAAACACCAAGCCGCCACGTCACCTGTGGCATTGGTCAGCGGGACGAGCAGGCGCTCGAAGTCGGGCTTCCCGTCCGGCTGGCTGGCGAAGCCGCCGATGACGCGCACGCGGAAACGGTTGAGCAGTTCGGCCGGGGCGTCGAGCCGGCCGGGAGAATCGTGGTTGCCGCCGATGATGACAATGTCGAGCGTCGGCAGCGCCGCGTGGCATCCTGCCAGAAAGTCATAGTAGAGCCGTTGCGCCGCTGCCGGTGGATTGGCCGCATCAAAGATGTCGCCGGTGATGAGCAGCGCGTCAACGGATTGCTCTTGGAGCGTACCGCGCAGCCAGGTGAGAAAGCGCGCATGCTCCTGCTCCCTGGGGTGTCCGCCCAAGGTGATGCCCAAGTGCCAGTCGGACGTGTGTAGCAGGCGCATGACTCACCGTGGCTGTCCTGCCAAGATGACATCCCGGCCGGCTTCAGGACGTTCCGGCAGGTGTGTGAAGGATGCCAGCGGTTTGAGCTTACGGGTTGGTGGCGTTGGCGTACTCGAACTTGTAGCCCTGCCCCCACACCGTTTGCACGTAGGTCGGACGGCCGGGAATCGGTTCGATTTTCGCCCGGAGCCGCGCAATGTGCGGGTCAACGTTGCGGAGGTAGCCTTCCTCATCCTGTAGCTCATCGAGCAGGCGGTCACGGGAAAAGACCTGTCCCGGACGGCGCGCCATGGTGAGCAGGATGCGAAACTCGGTTGGCGTCAGTTCAATCGTCTTGCCGTTGCGGATGACCCGCCGCCGGATGACATCAATGGAAAGGTCGCCCCGGACGATGACCTCCTCGATGTCGGGAGTAATCGCCTGCCGCCGCAGAATCGCCTGGAGCCGCGCACCGAGTTCGAGCATGTTGAACGGCTTGGTGAGGAAATCATCGCCGCCGTAGGAAAAGCCCCGCAACCGCGTGTCGAGTTCGGTGTCGGTCGAAAGAAAGAGAATCGGCGACTGAATGTTGCATTCACGGAGCAGACGGCAGATTTGGAGTCCGTCGAGGTCCGGCAGGATGACATCGAGGATAATGGCCTGGGGGCGGTGCTTGGTCGCTGTCTCAATGGCTTCGCGTCCGGTAGCCGCTTCGAGCACGTTATAACCCTGCCCACTCAGGTAAGCTCCGACCGTCAGGCGAATCGTCGGGTCATCGTCAACAATCAGTACACTGGTCTTGGCGGGTTCAGTCATGGCACTTCACCATTTTTGAGTTCGTGATTTCAGGTTGAGGTGTACGCGGTATGGTACATTTGGAAGTCCCGGCCCACAACCTGGAGTTATGCGCCGCAGTTTAGCACTTGTGATACAAAACGGCTTCGGCAGTTTTCCTGTGGATTGTCTGCATCATCTTTGCCCGGAGGTTTTCCTGTCATGATTGGAGAAATTGAACGTCTGCTTGGCGATGAAGCCGAAGCTTTGCTGACCTATCGCGCGAAAGGCATTTCGGCCGAACACCTGCATCTGCCCGGACCGGATTTCGTGGATCGGGTCTTTGCCCCATCCGACCGCTCGCCCCAGGTGCTGCGGAGCTTGCAGCAACTCTTTGATCACGGCCGGCTGGCCGGAACCGGCTACATGTCCATCCTGCCGGTTGACCAGGGAATCGAGCACAGCGCCGGGGCTTCCTTTGCGCCTAATCCCATCTACTTTGACGGTGACAACATCGTGAAGCTGGCCATTGAAGGCGGATGCAATGCCGTGGCGACAACCTTTGGCGTGCTGGGTTTTGCCGCCCGCAAGTATGCCCACAAGATTCCCTTCATCGTCAAAATCAACCACAACGAGTTTCTCTCTTACCCGAACAAGTACGACCAGGTGATGTTTGGAACGGTCAAGCAGGCGTGGAATCTGGGCGCAGTGGCCGTGGGTGCGACGATTTACTTCGGCTCGCCCGAATCGAGCCGGCAGATTCAGGAAGTCTCCGAGGCGTTTCAAGCGGCTCACGAACTGGGTATGGCAACGATTCTGTGGTGCTACACCCGCAATGCTGCCTTCAAGACAGCCGAGAAGGATTACCACGTGGCAGCCGATTTGACGGGCCAGGCCAATCACCTGGGGGTGACGCTTCAGGCCGACATCATCAAGCAGAAACTGCCCGAAAACAACGGCGGCTATGAAGCCCTCAAGTTTGGCAAGACACACAAAAAAGTCTATTCGGAGCTGGCGACGGACCATCCCATCGAGTGGACGCGCTACCAGGTTGCCAACTGCTACATGGGGCGGGCCGGTCTCATCAACAGCGGCGGCGCGTCAGGCGATAATGACTTTGCCGAAGCTATCCGCACGGCCGTCATCAACAAGCGCGCTGGCGGCATGGGGTTGATTTCCGGGCGCAAGGCTTTCCAGCGGCCGATGTCCGAAGGTGTCAAGCTGCTCAACCTCATCCAGGATGTGTATCTCGCCCGGGAAGTGACCATTGCGTGAACGATGCTCCTGCTCTCAGTTTTGTCATCCCGGCCTATAACGAAGCCGCCCGTCTTGCCCCGACGCTGGAAAGCGTCGGGGCCTACTTCCGGGATTTTGCCGGCGGGGTGGAAGTCATCGTCGTGGATGACGGCTCTTCCGACGGGACAGCCATGGTTGCGGGAAAGCTTGTTCCTACCCTTGCACGTCAGGGGCTTTCCCTGCAGGTGTTGTCCAATCCGGGCAATCAGGGAAAAGGCTACAGTGTGCGGCATGGCTTTCTGGCGTCCCGCGGCCAGGTTGTGCTGTTTTCGGACGCCGACCTTTCGACGCCGCTGACCGAAACTCCCAAGCTGCTGGAACCGATTACCGCCGGGCAGTACGATGCGGCTATCGGCTCACGCGACCTGCCGGATTCGCAGATTGGTGTGCATCAGTCCGCTCTGCGCGAGTTTGCCGGCCGGTGCTTCAACCGCTTCGTGCGGGTTCTGACGGGACTGAAGTACGCCGACACCCAGTGCGGTTTCAAAGCCTTCCGGCGGGATGTCTTTCTGCCCGTCTTTCAGGCGCAGCAGGTGCGGGGCTTTGCCTTCGATGTGGAAATTCTCTATCTGGCGCAAAACATCGGCGCGCGGGTGGCCGAAGTGCCGGTGGTGTGGAATCACGCGGAAGGCTCGAAGGTCGGTTTCAACTGGCGTTCCGTGCGGCCGTTCTGGGATGTGGCCCTGCTCCCGTGGCGCTGGCAGCGGGGCGGTTACGCCCAGGTGGCGGCCGTTCCTGCACTACCTCCGGGCCTCACAAAGTGATCATAGCCACGCGCCGGAAGCGGGTGGGTTTCTCCATCTATGTGCAGGGTGATGTCGTGGCCGGCTGTGATGCGTCCGATGCAGGTAAGGGAAACGCCGCCGACCGCCGCTGTGCCGCTCAGCGCCGCCACGGTTGCCGCCTGCCGGGGAGAGACCGTGAAGAGCAGTTCATAGTCCTCACCGCCGTCGAGCGCCAGCCGACGCGCGGCTGTCTGATCGGGGCCGATCGCCACGGCTGCCGGGGCAATGGGAAGCGCCGCTGCTTCCAGCACCGCGCCAACCTGGCTGGCTTCGCACAGCCGCGCCAGATCGAGTGACAGTCCATCGCTGATGTCGAGCATGGCCGTGGCCAGGCCGTGTGCCGCCAGGTGTTGGCCCAGTTCGAGACGCGGTTCCGGGAACAGAAACCGGGCTTCGGAAGCCGCATCGGGCGGCGCGGCCCCCTGCTCAAGCGCCTGAAGGGCGGCGGCAGCCGCGCCAAGGGTTCCACTCACAAACAGGTAGTCGTCCGGCCGGGCCCCGGCGCGTGTGACGGCGCAGCCAGGAGCGATGTCACCTATCAGGCACACGTCCACGAACATGGACTGTGGGCTGGCCGTGGTATCTCCGCCGACCAGACTGACCTGCACCCGGTCAGCCAGAGCCAGCAATCCCTGTACGATGTCTTCGGCCAGCGGCTGCGCTGAAGGCGGAAGGGCCAGGGAAAGCAGGCAGAACCGGGGCGTCGCGCCCATGGCGGCGCAGTCACTGAGGTTGATGGCCAACGCCTTGTGCCCGATGGCCGCAGCCGGTACGTAGCGCTGGCGAAAATGAACATCCTCAACCAGGGCATCGCTCATGACGACCAGGTGGCGTCCGGGGCGCGGCGTGATGAGGGCGGCATCGTCTCCAATCCCAATCTGGAGATCAGGACATCCACGGCGTGCGACGGAGTGGAGACGGCGGAGAAAATCCCGTTCGGAGGGCATGGCGCGGTTGGTTTCGGGCAAAGGTAAAACCGGTCGGTTGTCAGGCCGCGGCTGTGTTACAACTAACGGGCATCCCACTTGAATGGCTTTTCAGTCGGCATGTCTTCCGAGCACCCGGTGAGCATCGTCAACCCCCAGGAAGCGACCCGTGCGCTGCGCGCCTATCGTTTGCGGCGGGTACGGACGCTGTCCCTGCTCATTCTCGTCATCGTGCTGCTGGGAGCGCTCGTCGTTCAGTCGGCGTTCAATGTGCTGCCTTTTCTCGCGCCGCGCAATGTTTCGGCGACGTGGATGCTGTATGCGCTGTCGGCGCTGAACTTTCTGGCGCTCATCATCCTGCTGGCGCTGCTGATTCGCAACGTCATGAAGTTGCAGCAGGAACGGCGGCAGCGCACGCTCGGGACCTCCTTCCAGACGCGCCTGGTGACGGCTTCACTCATTGTCTCCGCCCTGCCGCTGCTGATGCTGTTTTTCTTTGCCTACGGGCTGTTGAACCGCAGTCTGGACAAGTGGTTCAACCTGCCGGCCGAACGTTACCGGGAGAGCGCCGTGGCTATTCAGCGGTTGGTACTGACCCGCGAAATGCGTTCCCTTCAGGATGACGGGCGCGCCGTTGGGCGCCGGCTGCTGTCCTGGCTGGCGGGCGAAAAAGCGCCGGGACAGACGGAAAGAAAAAAGCTGCCGGAAAGTGCGCGAATGGAACAGGCGCGGAAGCTTTTTGTGGATGAAGCGCAGGCGCTCGGCATTGAAGCCGGCCAGTGGCTGGACAGAGAGGGACAGCCCCGCGCCATTTTTGGCGACTGGGCCGGACTACCACCGGACTTCATCGCCGGTCTGCATCGGCGCGCGCGGTCGGACCCGTTTCCGACAGGCCATCTGGAGAGCAATCTGAGTACCTTTATCGCTGCGGCCGTTCCGGTCGGGGAAACCAGAGACGTGCTTGTGGTTGTGCGTACGATGCCGCCGGTGCTCGATCAGAAGATTGCCGAACTGACCCAGGTGGCCAACCAGCGGGCAACCCTCGCCGCCGAGTCGCGGACGCTCAAGCTCAACTACCTGCTGATTCTGGGGTTCGTCACGCTCTTTCTGATGTTCGGCGCGATGTGGTTTGCCATCACCACGGCCCGCTTTGTCGTCGTGCCGCTGCGGGCGTTGGCCGAAGCGACGGAAGCTGTCGCACAGGGGAATCTCGATTATGTTGTGCAGGTCGAAGCCCAGGACGAGCTGGCGGTGCTCGTGGATTCCTTCAACGCCATGGCGCAGCAGTTGCGCGTCAACCGCGTACAGCTTGATGAGCGCCGTCGCTATATCGAGACCATTCTGGGAAGTCTGTGTACTGGCGTGGTCTCGCTCGATACGCAGTGGCGGGTGACGACGTTCAACCCCGCCGCCTGCAATATGCTGGGCGCGACACTGGTGGTCGGCGATGAATTTTTGCTGCATGTGCCACCGGGGAATCGGGGGGATTTCGAGCGGCTTCTACGGCGCGCCCGGCGGGTGCCCCAGACGACCCTGGAGACCGAAATCCGGTTGCCCAACCGCCCCTCCCTGCAGGTGGCACTGACGGCCACGAGGCTTTCGGACACCGGCGGGCAAATCACCGGCATTGTGGTAATGCTCGACGACATTTCACCCATCATGCAGGCCCAGCGCAACGCTGTGTGGAGCGAGGTCGCGCGGCGCATGGCGCATGAAATCAAGAATCCGCTCACGCCCATTCAGCTTTCCACCGAGCGGATTGCGCGCAATGTCGCGCGGCAGGCGGCGCATCTTCCGCGCCTCCGGGCAACGGTCGAGGAATGTGCGGCGAGTATTATTGGCGAAGTAACGACGCTCCAGCGGCTCGTGGACGAGTTCTCGCGTTTTGCCAAGCTCCCTGATGCCCAGCTTGCGCCGGGTTCACTGGATGACATCGTTGAGCGGACGGTCGTCCTGTATGCCGAACGGCTGGGCGGAGTCCGATTGACCACTGAGCTGGCCGGCAATCTGCCGCCTGTGTTGCTCGATGCCGAACAAATCAAGCGGTGTCTGGTCAATCTCATTGACAATGCGCTGCACGCCATTGAAGCTGGTGGCGAAAAACCGGCGCGGGGCGAGATTCGCATCACTACAGAATATGCGGCGGCGCGGGAAACCGTCCGGTTGCGGATTTCGGATACCGGCGTCGGGATTCCGCCGGAAGCCCGCAACCGCCTGTTTGAGCCGTATTTTTCGACCCGTGAACGGGGAACGGGACTGGGGCTGGCAATTGTCGCGCACATTCTGGCCGACCACCGGGCCACGATTCGCTACGAACCGAACCATCCACGGGGGGCCACGTTCGTCCTTGAGTTTCCGGCCGCCGAGGTCCCTTCCCGGCACACGGCGGCTGAAGCGTCCACGCTGCCCATTGGGCCTGTAATGCCTATCGGGTAAACCGGCAACCCGAAGGCACAGAGCGTGGAAGGTTGAGCAAACCACATGTTGAGCAAACCAAAGGAGCAGGAGAGGGCTGTTCATGCGAAAGGTTGTGTTTGGTGTGTGTCAGGTGGTCAGTGTGGCGCTGGTGCTGGGGATGAGTCCGGCCTGCAAAAAGCAGGAAAGCCCGGATGAGGTTGTTGTTGCGGCCAGCCAGTCCTCACGGGACAATGCGACGCGGGCCAGCATGCTCACGATTGCCCGTGTCGAGTCGTCCTTCCATGCCGCCCACGGGCGCTATGCGTCCCTGGCGGAACTTGTGGACGCCGGTTTTCTGCCGAACGACCCTTCCGAAGCCAGGATGTCACAATTTTTCATTGAGGCTTCAGAAAACACATTTGCCTGCTATAGTGTGCCTACCGATTATCCGGCTTCGGGACGGATGTCCTATTTCATTGACCAGACCGGAAAACTGCGCGGGAGCGACCGGCGTGGCGGTCGGGCGTCAGCCTCGGACCCGGTCATCGAGTAGTTTTCTTCCAGCTTTCACGCTCTTTTTTTGGAGGAAGCGATGGCCATTACCACCCAGGATGTTGAGAAAATCGCCCAGCTTGCCAACCTGCGTCCCTCGGCGGCTGACCTTGATCGCCTGGCCGCACAGATGGGCGCCATCGTCGGCTACTTCGACCGTTTGAATGAGCTGGACACCACGGATGTGCCGCCCATGTCGCACTGTAGTGCCGTGGGCGATACGGCCCTGCGTCCCGATATACCGCACACCCCACCCGGAACCGAGGTCGCCCTGGCCAATGCCCCGGCGTCCGGGTACGGGCACTTCAAGGTTCCCCGCGTGCTTTGAAAACCGGCACCGGTCATTCACATCGTCGGCGTAGCTTCCATGACAGGGTGCAGACGGCAGCGTTCAACCTGGCACGAGCTGACCTGGCGGGCGCTCCGGGCCGGGTTTGGCCTGCTGTTGTGCCTGTCCTCTGGTCAGATGGTGCCTGCCCGGAAAACAGGTGCCGGGGCAAAGCCGGCTGCGCCGGTCCGTCCGCCAGCCGTCCCAAGTGCGTCGGCCCCGATGACGTTTCTGCCCGGCGCACACACGTTTACCGATACGGACGGCCTGCCCCAGAACTCGATCATGGCGATGACCAGCGACGCCAACGGGTATCTGTGGATTGGCACGCAGGATGGGGCCGCGCGCTATGACGGCTATCAGTGGCACCGCATCAACATGCCCGGCGCAGGAACATCCAACTGGGTTCGCGCCCTGCTTCAGTCCAGAGACGGCCGGATGTGGTTTGGCACGCATGCCAGCGGCCTGTTTGCCTGGCAGGATGGGCAGTCTGTTGGTCACTACCAGTCCGGGCAGGCCGGCTTTCCCCACGATATGGTGACGGCGCTGGCCGAGGTCCCGGAAACCGGCGGCGGCGCGACGCTCTGGGCCGGAACGCCCGGCGGGCTGGCCCGCTTCGATGGCCAGCGGTGGCAGACCTTCAACCAATCCAACGCCGGCTTGCCCAGCGACGAAGTTCGCACCCTGCTGGCGACGGAACGTGGCGGACAACCCCTGCTGTGGGTGGCGACCAGTCGCGGCCTCGTTGAATGGCAGGACGGGCAGGTGCAACGCCTCCATTCCACCACAACAGAAGCCATGCCAGCCGATGACATCCGGGCTTTGGGTGAAGTGCGTGAACCCGACGGGACACGTACCCTGTGGGCCGGTTTTGCCAACCATGGCGTGGCAACCTACCGCAACGGGCAATGGCAGGTGGTGCGGGAAGACTTTGGCGGCACAAAGCAGATTCGGAGCTTGGCCGTGACCTACCAGCCGGATGGGACTGCGACGGTCTGGGTCGGCACGAATGGCGGCGGCCTAGCCGCTTGCCAGAACGGAAACTGGACGCTCTACAATACGGATACGCAGGTCATCCCCAACAGTGAAGTCACCTCGATATATGAGACCCGAACAGGGAATGGCCCGCCGCTGCTGTGGGTTGGGACGAACAGCGGTGGACTGGCGTGCCTCCGGCTTGGGTCTTGGCAGCGCGTCAACTTTCCCCCGGGGATGATCCCCACCGTCGGGGTCAAAGCCCTGCTGGAATACACGGAACCGGATGGCTCCCGCACCTTCTGGATCGGGACGCGCAACCACGGCGCGGCCCGTCTGCGGCAGGGGCGCTGGGAAATCTTCCAGATGGAAAACAGTCCGCTCCCCAGCCGCTTTGTGTCGTGTCTGCTCAAAACCGACCGCGTCTCCGGCGGCCCGGCCGTGTGGATCGGAACCGCCACCGGCGGTCTGGCGCAGTTTCAGAACGGACAATGGACGGTATTCAACCGGGAAAATGGGGCGCTGCCCGACAACGGCATCTGGAGCCTGCTGGAAACGATCGATGAAAACGGGACACCACGGCTGCTCGTGGGCACGGAAAAAGGCGTAGCCGTGTGGCAGCAGGGGCGCTGGAGCCGGTTTCCCCTCGCCGAGTCGGGCGTGGGCAATGAGTATGTGACCGCCATGCTCGCCACCCCGGAACCGGAAGGCGGGCTGCGCCTGTGGTTCGGCACCTTTGGCGGCGGGGTGGCCACGCTGTACCGTGGGCAGTGGACAGTGTACAACCGCGCCAACGGCACACTTTCCAGCGACGTGGTGCGCTCCCTGCACGTGTTGGTGGACGGAAACCGGCGTACGCTGTGGGTCGGCACCTACGGCGGCGTCACCGTCGGTGAGTGGCAGGAAAACGGCATCAAGTGGCATACCCTGAATGACAGCACCGACCCGGCGCTCCCGAACAACGTCATCTATGAAATCCGTCACGACCGGCAGGGGCGCATCTACCTGTTTACGAATCGCGGTGTGGCGCGTCTGACGCCGGATGCCGGCCAGGGGTGGCGTCGCCCACGACTTGAAACCTTTACCACCGAAGATGGCCTGCCAAGCAACGAGTGCAACGGTGGGTCGGCGCTGTGCGACAGTGAAGGCCGCCTCTGGATTGGCACCGTGGCCGGTCTGGGCGTTTTTGATGAGCGCCTTGAAAACCGGGAATACCAGACAGCACCGCCACGTCTTGTGCGCCTGCTTGTCAACGGGCAGCCCCGGAAGTTGGAGGCGCGCCTGGCACTCCATCACGGGGAAAATGAGGTGACGTTTGAATATGAGTTGCTGGGTTTCTTTCGCAGCGCCGAAACCCGGTACTCAACACAACTCATTGGTTATGAGTCACATCCGACGCCTTGGACGCCTGACCGTCGGCGCACCTTTGCCAGTCTGTCGCCCGGCACCTACACCTTTTGGATTCGCAGCCGGGACTACCTTGGTCACGTGCAGGAAGTGACGACAGCTTCCATCACCATTTCCCCGCCCTGGTGGGTGCGCTGGTGGGCCTTTACGCTCTATGCCCTGGCGTGTGTGGCGCTTGGTCTCGGCATCATGCAGTGGCGGGTGTATGTGCTGCGCCAGCGGACACTCGCCCTCGAAGCCAAAGTGGCCGAGCGGACGGCGGCTCTGGCTGCTGTCAATCAGGACCTGGCTGAAAAGAACCTTAAACTGCTGGAAGCCAACCGCGACCTGGCGCGCAAGAACGAAGAACTCGACGAAGCGCAACGCCGCACCGATCTGGTGTTCAGCGCCCTGGCAGAAGCCCTGCCCGGCAAGGTGCTCGATGGCAAGTACCGCCTGGATGTGAAGATCGGTGCCGGTGGCTTCGGTGTTGTGTATGAAGGCACGCAGCTTGCCCTCAACCGCAAGGTGGCTGTCAAGGTGTTTCGTCCGATGGCTGGCAACGATTCTCCCCAGGCGCTGGAGCGTTTCCGCCGGGAAGGCATTTCAGCCTGTCGCGTCAATCACCCGAACGCCGTGGCCGTGCTGGATTCCGGCGTGTCTGCGGAAGGGATTGCCTACATCGTGATGGAGCTGTTGCGGGGCTACTCGCTCTCCGACGAGTTGCGGCGGTATGGCACATTGTCCCCCACCCGGTGCGCCGAAATTCTCATTCCAGTGCTCGATGTTCTCGATGCCGCCCATGCCGAAGGTGTGATCCACCGCGACATCAAGCCCGACAACATCTTTCTGCACCAGACAAAAGACGGCGAGGTTGTCAAGGTTGTGGATTTTGGCGTAGCCAAGCTGATACGGGAAGAATTGTCGGGCGAGCAGCTCGTCAGCGCGCTGGGCGTCGTCGTGGGCACGGCCGCCTATCTGGCGCCGGAGCGCATCAATCATCTGGCTTATGATGGGAGGTCGGATGTCTATGCCGTCGGGGTAATGCTGTATCAGATGCTGACGGGACTGCTGCCCTTTATCAGCGCCAGCGGCTTTGTCGGTATCGCACTCCAGCATCTGACCCACAACCCCCGACCGGTTCACGAGGTCGTGCCCGACGTTCCACTGGAACTCAGTCGTCTGGTGGCGCAAGCCATGGAAAAGGACCCGGCCCGGCGTCCTACGGCGCGTGAAATGGCGGTGGCCTTGGGGAGCTATCTGACCAAATCCACTGCCGTCAACAGTCGTGGTTTTCCGAAGGTGACACCGGACACGCCGCCTGATGATGATCCTTTCAACGCCCCAACCCTCATCAGTCAGCCCTGATTGCCGTTGGGGAACGTGCTGCGGTCGGCCCAGTGGGCTATTGCTGTCCAGACCTGCAACCTTTGCCATGTCAGTCCCGTCGTGCGTTTCATCTGGCCGCCTGCCCGCCATGGCGGGCAGGTTTTGCCTTCGGCGCGCGATGGCCGGCCAGGCGCTGACGGCTGTCCTGGTGGCCCTGCTGGTGACGGTCTGCCTGATAGGGTTGTGGGCAACATACACTCTGCGCAGCGCCTATGACCGGGAGGCGCAGCACCGGACCCGGGCTGAAGTGCAGTTGACCGCATACCGCCTGGCAGCCCGCTTCACGGCGGGGCAGTTCATCACCGAACCGCTGACACCTGATTGGCTTCCGTCTGGCCTGACGATGGCCGTCGGCATCTATGACCACCTGGGGCAGCGGCGTACCGTGGTCGTGCGCAATGACCCGACCGGGGAACTCGCCCTGCCCGACAACCTCGATGTGGCCAACTCTGACCGGGAAGAGACCCGGTACCTGCATGGCGTTTGGGTACTCACGGTTCCGTTGCACAAGGCTGATGGTGAACGGCTGGGCCATCTGCACCTGCTGGCGCGCCATCGCCAGGCGCAGCTTTCAGGCGTCGTCCTGCGTGTGGCCTACGAACTGCCGCTGTGGCTTGTTATGGGCGCGGCGGGACTGTGGTTGGCGCGTTCCGTTTTCCTTTCGGGACGGTCGTCCGCGCGCTCTTACGCCAACCGGCCGGCTTCCGTCGAGTTTGTCATGGCCGGCTATCAGGAAGTCATTGACCGCCTGCAATCGGCAGGACGGGAACTGGAACGCCTGCGCACCGATGCCGAACACCGCGCCCTGGTGCAGACCGAGTTCAGCGACCGGCTGATTGCGAGTATTCCCGATGCGCTCGTCGTCGTGGACGAGCACGGTACGACCGTGTTGGCAAATCTGACTGCCCAGCGTTTGTTTGGCCGCCCGCCGGGGATACCGTTTCGAGAATTCTTTGCCGATGTGCCGGACCTTCAGAACCTGGTGGCGGCCGGACTGCAGGACGGGAGCGTACGCCGACAGTCCGACATCACGGTGCTCATCGGCGGCCATCAGCGCACGCTTGAGGCCAGTGTTGCCCCGATTCCTGGCGCTGCGAGCGTCCTGTGTCTGATTGCCAACATCACCGAACTGGCCGCGTTGCGAGCTACAGCGCAGGCCAGGGAGACCCTGACGAGTCTGGGGGATATGGCCGCTGGTATCGCCCACGAGTTCAAAAACTCGCTGGCCACGATGGATGGCTACGCCCGGCTGCTTATGCAGGACGTTCCCGACAACCCGGCCGCCCGGGCGTTGCGGGATGAAGTCCGGCATCTGACGCAGGTTGTCTCGGATTTTCTGACCTTTGCGCGCCCATTGCGCCCCGTTATGGCACCGGTTGACCTGGCCGGCGTGGTCGAGGAAGTCGTCACCCTGCTGCGGGAGGACTTCCGCCGACGGGAGGTGACACTGGTATTGCCGGAGTCGCTGCCGGTCATTCCGGGCGATGCCGCTCTGCTGCGGCGCGCCTTTGAGAACCTGTTTCGCAATGCGCTGGAGGCGATTCCCGATGACGCACCGGTACGGGAAGTGCGGCTGCGCGCCATCACCGGCCCGGAAGACGTCACACTGCTGCTTGAGGATTCCGGCACTGGCTTTCCGCCGGAAGTCGCGGCCAACCTGTTCCTGCCCTTCTTTACAACGAAAAAGCAGGGCCACGGGCTGGGGTTGGCCATTGTTCGGAAAATCATCGTCAGTCACAATGGGCGCATTGAAGCCTGCAATCTTCCCGCCGGTGGAGCGCAGTTTCGTATCTCGCTACCGTTGCGGATTGGTGTTGAAAAGTGAGGTGTTCTGCATGAGCCTGCTGTTGAGTCTGTTTCTGACAGGCGGTTTGGAGGTGATGCTGGCGGCCCCTGATCCGGCTTCCGCCCAATCACCGGCACCAACGACCGGGAAAAAGAACCGCCGGTCATCCCGGAAACCTGCGCCCAAGGCACCGCCACCGGAGATGCCGCCTATGGAGGATTTACCTCTCGGGGCCCAGGACCTGTTGATGACGAATATGGGCGTGTCCCGGAATCCTTCGTCCGAAAACCCAAGTCGCCTGTCCGCACCGCGGCCGATGGACAACTACGATTTCGGCGCACCACCGCCACGTGGAGAAAATGGCGAAGATGCGGACGCACCGGCCGCTGAAGACCCGGAAGAAACCTGGCGGCGTGCTGTTGAAGAAGCCCGGCAGGAGTTGCGTGAAGCCGAGGAAGAAAAGCAGCGGCAGGACAATGCCGATAGTCCGGTGTCGCCAGAACAGGATGCCACCCCGCGTGTCATCAAGGCGCGCCAGACGCTGCGCCGTTTGCTCGAAGAAGGTAAGGCCAAGCGGTACCGCGAGCAGCCTGCCGAAGGACAGCCCTGAGATGGAATTGACATGGCCACCGCCCCGGCAGACATTTTGATTGTCGAAGACAAGGATGCTCTGCGTCAGATGTGGCGGCTGACGCTGGAGCGTGCCGGTTACGGCGTCGTTGAGGCAGCCGATCTGAAACAGGCCCGGCAGGCCCTGCGGCGGCAGCCGCCGACCGTTGTGCTGACCGACCTGCGCCTGCCCGATGGCACAGGGCTGGAGGTGCTTCGCGCTGCCAAGTCCCTCGACCCGGACGTGCCCGTGGTTGTCCTGACGGCTTATGGCTCCATTGAGGAAGCCGTCGCCGCCATGAAGGACGGCGCGGAAGACTTCCTGCAAAAGCCGGTTGATCCTGACCACCTGCTGCTGGTGCTGGAGCGCCTCGTGGAGACACACCGCCTGCGGCGCGCCTGCCTCCTGATGCGCGAGGAATATGCCCGGCGCTATGGTTTTCCGCGCATCATCGGCGATTCCCCGGCCATGCAGCAGGTCGGACAGCAACTGCAACGGGTCGCCCCCACGGAGACGACCGTCCTGTTGCTTGGCGAGTCCGGCACGGGCAAGGAACTGTTTGCGCGCGCCATTCACCACCTGAGCCACCGGCGGCAGGCGCCGTTTGTGGCCATCAACTGCGCGGCGATCCCTGAAACCCTGGTCGAAAATGAGCTGTTCGGCCATGAGAAAGGCGCTTTTACCGGCGCGGACGGGCGGCAGGTGGGAAAGTTCGAGCTGGCACGCGGTGGGACACTGTTTCTCGACGAAATCGGCGAGTTGCCCCTGGCCGTCCAGTCCAAGTTCCTGCGCGCGCTGGAATCCCGCACCATTACACGCATCGGGGGAGGGCAGGAAATTGGTGTGGATGTCCGCGTTGTGGCGGCGACCAACCGGGACCTCGCCGCAGCCGTAGCGGCCAGGACTTTTCGGGAGGATTTGTACTACCGGCTGGCCGTATTCACGCTGGAAATCCCGCCGCTGCGTGAGCGGCGGGAGGACATTCCGGCGCTGGCGAACTACTTTGCCGAAAAGTACGGCCGCGAAATCCGCCGCCGCCGGGTCACGCTTTCCCCGGCCGCCCTCAAAGCCCTTCAGGACTACGACTTTCCGGGCAACATCCGCGAGCTTGAAAACTGCATCGAGCGGGCCTGCATTCTCTGCGAAGGAACAACACTGGAGCCGGAGGACCTGCGGTTGCCGACGGCTACATCTCCGGCCGGGCGCCGCCGCCGAAGCTGAGTCCGTTCTGCGCAAAGATTTCGACGGGGCTGTGGTCAGGGCAGGTGGCCAGCAGGTGGGCAAAGCTCTGGTGAAGCTGTGGATGCTGCGCGTCCGGGATGAGATCACACAGCGGCGTCAGGACGAACCGCCGCTGATGCAGCCGGGGATGCGGCAGCGTCAGGGCGGAATCTGCGGAAACCAGAAACACACCGTCTGCGGTCTGGCAGAGCAGGATGTCCACGTCGAGCGGCCGCGCACCCTTTGGGACGGTGCGAACCCGCCCGGCTTCGGCTTCCAGCCCAAGGCCCTGCGCCAGCATGGCTTCCGGCGTCAGGTCAACCGTCAGTTCGAGCACGGTATTGAGAAACCAGGGCTGCTCCAGGTAGTCCACCGGAGCCGTGGCATACCAGTTGGCGCACCGCCACTGCCTCGCGCCGGTGGTCAGCCGTTGGATGGCACGGGTCAGCAAAGCCACGCGGTCGCCAAGGTTACTGCCGAGTCCGAGATAGAACGTGTGATATGCCACGTGTCTTACACCAGAAGGACTTGCTTCCTGCCTTCAGGACATGCGATTGAAAGGGTGTGGTCTGAACGGCCTCCATCCTGCCTTTACCGAGCTTCTCCTGCGCATGTTTGCCACACCACCGGCAGAAATCTTCGAGCCTTACGAGCGGCTTATTCCGATTGAAGTGCTGGGACGGGTGGTGTACGTCCCGGAAAACAACGTCATTCTGCGCGGCTTCCAGTTTCTCGACATGGAAGGCATTTCGTACGGTGATTTCTGCTGGAACGGTGACTGTACAAACTGCCAGATTCGGTACTTCCGCCCCGGCGAAGACCGCGAGCGTCCGGCGCTTTCCTGTCGCATTCGGGTCCGTGAGGGGATGCGCATTGTCGGCCTGAGTCCGCATATCCGCCTGCGTTGCCTGAGCGGCAGCGAGCCGCCATCAAGCCTCACCGCCGCGTCGGGGTGAGTTTGAAGGTCAACCGCTGCCCGTTGCGCTCGACGACGATGTCCACTTCCCGGTCGGGTTCGAGTTCCTGAAGGACGTAGGTGTAATCGTACACGCTTTTGATGTCGCGTCCCGCCAGTCCCACGATGACATCGCCGGCTTGCAGTCCGGCCGCCGCGGCCGGGCTGCCCTCACGGACGCCGGCGAGTTTGACGCCGCTGATTTCGGCGGCGTAGTCAGGAATCGTCCCCAGTGAAACCCGAAATCCGCCACGGGCGCGTTCTGCCCGGTCGCCTGCCTTGGGTGCGACAAAATCCGGCGGCGTGGGCAGATTGACCGTGGATTGAATAACATCCCCAATCAGCGCCAGAACCTGCCGCTCACCGGCGTAGTTGATTTTGTCAGGTGTATCCGAAGGACGGTGATAGTCCGGGTGGCTGCCGGTAAGGAAAAACAGCACGGGGATGTTGCGCTTGTAAAACGAGGCGTGATCACTGGGGCCGAAGCCGCTTTCGCCGAGGGAAAGTTCCAGCCCGTGGCGCGTGTTGGCCTCGGCCAGCAATGGCCGCCAGACTGACGATGTGCCGACGCCCTGCACCGTCAGCCGGTTGTCGCGCAACCGTCCGATCATGTCCATGTTGAGCATGGCGACTATGCGTTTGTCGCGGGTGGTGGGATGGTCCACGAAGTAAGCCGAGCCGAGCAGTCCCTTTTCTTCAGCCGAAAAGGCGATGAACAGCAGGCTGCGCCGGGGTCGGTTGCGTGCGGCGGCAAAACTTCTGGCGAGTTCGAGCAGTCCGGCCGTGCCCGAAGCGTTGTCATCCGCCCCCGGATGCACGTCACCTTCGCGGGGCGCCAGCGAGTTGGGTCCGCCGCGGCCCAAGTGGTCATAGTGTGCGCCAATGACAACGACTTCGTTGCGCAGCGCAGGGTCGCAGCCTTCCAGCCAGCCGATGATGTTGTCGGCTGTCTTCCGTTCCTTGATAACTTCCGTCTGAAGGCGCAGCCGCCGGTCGGAAAGAAGCTGGGTTTCCGGCTGGCCCGTCGTGGCAATCTGGCGTTCGATGTCCGCCACGGGACGGCCGAGCAGTCTGGTCGCCCAGGCGCGACTCACTACGGCGCAGGGAAAGCCGGCGTCTCCGAAGGCGTCGTCATAGCGCAGACGGGCGACTTGCGAGCGTTGGAAATCATCATCTTCGGCGATGACGAGCAACCCTTTGGCGCCTTTGTTGCGCGCCGTGGTCGCCTTGTAACGCAGCGACAAAAACGCCCCGAACTTCGTGTGGGGATTGGAGCCGGCCGGGCTGTAGGGGAGCACCACCACCAGGCGGTCTTTCACGTCCAGCATCGCATAGTCGTCGTACTGCGCCTCTTTGGCCGCCGAAATGCCATAGCCTGCCAGAACCGGTTCGCCTTCGATGACTCCGTTGGCCGTAAAGGCCAGCGGGCGGAAATCCACATCCGGTCTGGCTGTCAGCCGGACGCCGGCAACCGTCGCCGTCAGATGGTTGTTCCGCCCCATGCGGACACTCGCCACGAAGCTGAACGGTTGCCGATACCCCCGACTGCCGAGCGGCCGTAGCCCGGCGAGCTGAAACTGGGTGATAATGTACTGCGCTGCTTTTTCCGCGCCTGGCGTGCCGGGGAGGCGTCCTTCCAGCGCCTCGGAGGCAAGATAGCCGATGTGCCGGCGCAGGTTGGTTTCAACGGCAGCATCGGCAGGAAAAACCTCGACGTGGCGTGCCAGCGGCGGTGCCGCCAGACCGAGCACCAGCAGTGTGACGAAGAAGAAACGAAAAACGGAACGGGACGCGGCGTTCATGGCTCGTTTGCGATAAGTCCCCCAAGCTGGAATCTGGCACCTGATGCCTGCCCGCCGGCAACGGGCTGGTGGCTGGAAGGCGCGGGTTGCTGGGTTGGAAAAACATTCAGGAAGACGAAAACCTTATGTCAACGTATGACCTCATCATCATTGGCGCTGGCCCTGCCGGACTGACGGCAGCTTATGCGGCCCGCCAGTTCCAGCTCGACTATCTCGTGCTGGAGCGCGCTGCCATTGCGCAGACCATTGCCGAATATCCAATCGGACGGACGCTGTTCTCAACGCCAGATGAAATTGAACTCATTCCGGGAACCCTGCAACCCAGGTTTGGCCCCAAGCCCACCCGTGAGGAAGTGCTGGCGTATTACACCCGGCTGGCCACCCGCGAACTGTGTCTTCCGATTCACACCTACGAACCGGTGCAGGCCATTCTCCCGACCGGAACGGGATTTCAGGTCATCTCCACCAAGGCGGTGTATGAAGCACGCCAGGTCATCATCGCCACCGGCGGTTTCGGTCATCCCTACCGGTTGGGGGTGCCAGGTGAAACGCCAGCGCGTGTTTCCTATCGCTTCGTGGAGGCTTTCCCCTACGCCGGAAAGCGGATTCTGGTGGTGGGTGGCGGAAATTCGGCAGCGGAAGCCGCCTTGGATTTATGCCGCGCCGGTGTACAGGTGGACTGGTCACTGCGGCGTCCTACGCTCGACCCGCATCCTGATGACCCGGATCAAGTTGGTATCAAACCATGGGTACGCGCGCCCCTGATGGAATGTGTCGCCCAAGGCGAGTTGACCATCCACTATGCAACGACCTGCATCGAGGTTTTACCCAATGCGGCGCGGTTGCAACACGCTGACGGCACAGTGGACGAAGTTCCGTGTGACCATATTTTTGCCCTGCTGGGAGCGAAACCGGAGGTGTCCTTGCTGGCAGCCGCTGGCGTGACGATTGCCGCCGACGGGCGTCCGGTCTATGACCCCGAAACGAATGAAACCAATGTGCCGGGACTGTATGTGGTCGGTCATCTGACCCGTGAACTCCACATGAAGAACGCGACCGTCGTTCCGCGCCGCGTCGTGGAGGGCATTGCCCAGAAGCTCACTCGTGCAGGCTCGGCAACTGGCTGAAGTCGAAATCCTGCGCGTAGTCCGAAAAATGAACGGCGACGCCGGGGTAGTCCGCCTGGCAGTGCTGGCAGTAGTAGTTGCCATCATCGGCCCACCACAGGTCCTTGACGTAAAAGGCAACATAGCAACTGGCGCACCGCTGAATGCGACGGCCAAACTTTTCACGGGCTTCATCAGGTGTCATAAGGGTATTGCGTCAGGCCACAAGTGGCCGCCGTGTACTCAGGTTATTTGGACTGAACAGGCTGTTGCCAGGCCGTCACGGCCGTGTCAGGTCAAGGGTGGCATCACCGTCTGGGGGCGGAGGCGTCTCGTATGGGCATCATAGCGTCCAACGCCAAGGAACTGACCTGTGTCGTCGGTGACAGCCAGCCCGACTTCCGGTGTGACCGGGAAGGGTCGCTGCCGGGGATCGCCTGCGAGGATGTCATCCGGGGAAATGGCAATGACCTGCCCCTGGATGAAGCGCCGTGCCTGCTGGGCATCCAGCGTGACCCGCGGCCAGCCACGCAGCAGGTCAAGCGGTGACAGCAGCTTGTCCGTCCAGTTGCCGGTGATGACACACCGTTGCAGGTCTTCGAGTGTCAGGGCTTCCTCAATCGTGAAGCCATCCACGGCTGTGCGGTGCAGGGCGACAAGATGCGCTCCGCAGCCGATGCGCTCGCCGATGTCGTGGGCCAGCGTGCGGATGTAGGTGCCCGATGAGCAGGTGACATCACATTCGACAATCGGATTGCCGTGCTCATCCTGCCGGAGGATGCGGCCTTCCACATCCGGGATGAAATCAAAGCGGAACACCTCAATGGGCGTTGCCGCCCGCACCACGACCTTGCCGGCCCGCGCCAACTGATAGAGCGCCACGCCGTCAATCTTCTTGGCTGAGTACATGGGTGGCGTCTGCATCTGCCGGCCCAGAAACGTCCGGGCCACCTCACGCAATCGGTCTTCGGTCAGGTCTTTGGTGGAGCGTGGCGGTGTCAGGGGCTTGCCGGTCAGGTCCTGCGTATCGGTGGCGAAACCAAAGCGTAGAACGGCCCGGTAACTCTTGGAAGTGTCCGTCAGAAACCGTGAGAGGCGGGTGGCCGGGCCAACGCACAGCACCAGCAGGCCCGTGGCGAACGGATCGAGCGTGCCGGTATGCCCGACACGCTTGATGCCGATGAACCGCCGAACCAGGGCCACCACGTCATGTGAGGTGACATTAGGTGGTTTGTTGACGAGCAAACCCCCGGAGAGTATCTGGGACATTCAGAAACGCCCACCACAATCAACCTGAGTTGTAACAGCGCTGTCAAAACCTAGCGGAAGGACGTTGCGACACCAAGTGTTTTTCGATGTCGGTCGTTTCCTGGTCTGGCTTCCGGCGGCGCTAGATGAACATTTCTTCGTCCTGGTAGGCGCGGTCAACGGTTTTTCGCTCCGGTGTCAGCAGCACACTGAGAAACGTCTTGACGGCAGTCAGCACAGCCGAAATTTCCTGTACCGGGCGCAGGACATCCTGCTGGATGATGGAAGCTGTGTCATCAATGCGCAGCGCCGTCCGTGAGGCAACGTGGGCGTAGGTGTCCACCTGGGTACGCAGTTGTTCGGAGGTGTCTTTGACGAGCGCGGAGATTTCGTGGGCGCTTTCAGTGGTGAGGCGGGAAAGTTCCCTGGTTGTTGCCGTGACGGCGGCCAGACAGGCCTGGGTTTCGGTTTTGATCGTCGCCGTCGTGTCCCGTACCAACACCGTCGTTTCACGGGCAATGCCCAGCAGTTCGTTGGTGCGCACGAGAATCGGGTTGATGGCCTCGGCCGTAGCCTGTGCCTTCTCGATGATCGGCTTGGCCGAGGTCAGAAGCTGGCGTGTCTGCTCAACAACCGGGTCAGTTTTGACGCGCACCTGCTCGACCAGGCTTATCACTCTGGTGACGAGCCGGTAGAGAACAATGAGCAGCGCCAACTGAACGATAAAGACAACGACCAGTGAAACGCTGATGACGATCTGGAAAATTTCATTCGTAATCACAGCTCACAACCCACACAGAGTGAAGCATCGGTTTTGCCCCGGCAGGCATGGTCACCAAAACAAGGGGCACGCCGGCAACAGCCATCCGGGACGGATGGCTTCTACAGGGCCGGTTCGCTATCCGTCGTTTCCTTTGGATTCAGGGCCAGCGCCTCGGCTTTCTTTTCACGGTACGCCTGTTTGCCGGCCTCGATGGCTGCTGCTACCCGGTCACGCTGTTCGTCAAGCAGTCCTTTCCCTGATTCGAGCAGATGAGAGGCCTTTTCCTTGCCCAAGTGGTACAACTCCGACGTCTTCTCACGCCCGCTGGTGTACAGGTGCGAGGCCTTCTCGCCCAGGGCCTTGGCGCTTTCCGTCGTGTAATCAATGCCGCGCCGGGTGGCATCACTGATGTCACTGCGCAGTTCCCGTCCTGACTTGGGGGCAAAGAGCAGCGCCACCAGCGCCCCGATGCTGGCGCCGGCAAGAAAGTAGGTGATTTTGTTCGAGCTTTCAGACATGGCGAAAAGTCCTCCATCTTGGGGATGCGATGCTGGCTGACGCACAACGGAGTGTGAGAAAAGCCACCAACATACCCACACTACCATGCGATTGAAGCAGCGGCAACTTCACAACCTCTTCCGGTTTCAGCACAGCAATCAGGGCTTGTCCCGGCCGGGTAGCCGAACCCCTCAGCGGGAAAGAAAAGCCTCCATGGTCAGCGGCCCGACACCGACCAGTTGGGCCAGTTCACCGGCCGGGTAGCGGAAGCCGGTGTTCCACAGGTCAACCAGTGTATCTCCGGCGCGCCGGCTGGTGGGCCAACTGCCGTACCGGGTGCGTAGCCAGTCATCGAGGGCGGCTGCCAGCCAGGCTCCCCGGAGTTGCCCGAAAGCGTGAGCCGCCAGATCGAGTTCCCGGTACAGCTCCCAGTCGGAGAGGGTTGCGCCCAAGTGTTGTTCAAACTCGGTGCGGAGGCGCTCCAGTGACCAGTCAGCCGTGGCACGTCCGTACCAGGCGATACAGCGCCAGGCCGCCTGCCGTACGACATGCCAGCGCCACGCCGCCATAGCACGCTGCACATCCGGGGGAAGCTGGAGGTCGAGCATTCTGGCCAGCCAGCGGTGGTCGGCCAACAACCCGGCAAAAAGCCAGCTCCAGGTTGCGGCAATTGCGGGGTCGCCATAGCTGCGGAGTTCAACGGGCAGGTTCGGAGAAGTCCAGGCCGCGTGCTGGGCGCGCGCCAGTTCACCCAAAAAACCGTGCCAGCTCTGCCAGCCGCGCGGTGGAGCAACCGCCCAGCGGATGTCTTCGGGGACGCGCACCCGGAAGACCCCGGTGACGCCGGTGGCCTGCCACGTCGTGGTGAGGTTGGTTTGCTGCCACGGGCGGATGCCAAAGCTGCGCAGCAGTTCCTCAGCCAGATACCGTTGCCGACGGTGGGCAAAGGGGTCGGTTGGGCTGGTATCCTTGGCGGCAGCCACGGCGCGGCGATAGGCGGTGTCGGTTTCAGCCAGAAACCGCTCACAGGCGGTCGTCCAGGCGGCCAGGTCTTCCCCACAGAGCCGTTGGGTGTGGGCAGCGGCCTGGGCGGCAAGGCTGTCATAGCCAAGTTGCCGGGCTGCCTGCGCTGTGAGGTTCCAGCGTTGCGCCTGAAGGTCCACCAGACTGGCGTAGTGCGCCTCCAGCCGGCGGGTCAGTTCCTGGCGGGTGGTTCGGTCGGTTTCCTGTTCCAGCCAGCCGGCAACCGTCGTGGCGGCATGGCGTTGCCCCTGCCAGGTGATGAACGGTGTCGTCAGCGCCCGGTGAAGTTCGGCATCGAGTTCCCGGGCGGCGGCGCGGATGAACCAGTTTTCGGCAAAAGTCTGAAGAACCTGCCCGCCGCGCTGTTCGACCGCCGGGCGGGAGGTGTCGTCCTGGCACGCCTGGCGCAGGGCCGCGATGGTCGTGGACGACCACAGATCGCTGAAGCGGTCATACAGCGGCGGGGGAAGCGGCTCGAAGGGGGAAATCTGCCGCCAGCCAGCCTGCCGTGCGCTGGCGCGCGCCGCCTGAAAGGCCGCAAACTCACAGCGGTAGGCATCACGTTTCATGACCTGCTCCTGCAGACCTGGGACTTTCGGGCGGCAAAACCTGATGGGGAGGCGGTTCGGATGGCCGGCAAAATTGAAGCTGCGTGGCGGAAGGTGTAGTATTCAGCCCACACTTGGCAAGATGTCGTGCCTGTCCACGTCGCTGTGATGCCGACAGGGCGGCGATACCGGATGCCAGGTTCAACCAGAGACACCTGCCGAAGAGAGACCTATGCCTGCTTCCACAACCCAGGAATACCTTGACGCCCTGCTGGAGGCCATTCGCCTTGAGTCTCCCGAAGAAGCCATCATGGCCCTGCGCGCCAGGTTTCCACTGCTCGACACTCAGCTTATTGCTGCCGACGTACGGTGGGGGCGCGACCTGCGGCAGCGCGGGTATGGACGGCGCGAGATTCTCGAAGACCTACATCTGGCCTGAAGCTGGTTCTCTGCCGGATGTCCGCCGCCCCTGCCAGGTGGTTTCGGTCGGGTGTGGGACATCAAGGTGGGCCAGAATGCGAAAAACGAGATGGTCAACCAGCTCCAGAATGGATTGTGGGCGGTGGTAGAAACTCGGACAGGCCGGCAGGATCAAGGCCCCGGCCCGCTCGACGCGCAGCATGTTTTCCAGGTGGATGGCATTGAAGGGCGTTTCGCGCGGCACCAGCACCAGCCGCCGGCGTTCCTTGAGCATCACGTCCGCCGCGCGGTGAATCAGGTCGCGGGCAATGCCGGAGGCAATGTAGCCCAGGCTGCCCATGCTGCATGGCACGACAGCCATGCCGTCGCAGGGGTGCGAGCCGCTGGCAATCGTCGCGCCGACATCCCTGGCAGGCAAAAGGGTAATCTTGGTCGTCGGCCGGCCCAGCAGCAATTCCGCGTCGCTTTGCCGGGTGCCGGTGACAGGCAGTTCAAGTTCCTCCCGGATGACCGTCACGCCCAACGCACTGATGATCAGGCTGATGCGGGCCACGGCGGGACTGGCGTCGAGATAGTGCAGCAGACGCTGGGCGTAGATGGCACCGCTCGCACCGGTGATGGCAACGGTCAGATGTTTCACGCAGACAGCGACTCACAGGGCCGTAAGGTTGGCCGGTTTTCCAGGGCAAACGCGGCCCGGGCCGGACGGGTAACTCCAACGCCATCATTGCTGTGGAAATGATAAACTGCAAGGACAATCAACGGTAGCCCGTGCTCTCGTGGCGGGTGTGTGGTGACGACAATGACGACAGCCAAAACCTCGACCGTGGCGTGCCCCAAGTGCGGCCGTCTGAATGGACTCCACCGCGCCACCTGCCTGTTCTGTGGTCAGCCCCTGCTCATTCCGGGGCAGGAAAGCCAGGTGCTTCCCAGCCTGCGGGAGGCCGATGACATCGAGCCGGGCTACAATGTCATCTTTCTGCCTCCGGTGCTGTCAACTCCCGAAGTCGTTGAGGAAGTGGCCACGGTCGGACGCCTTACGCCGGAGCAGGCGGAGCGTCTGCTGGCTTCACCCTCACCGGTGCCGATTGCACGCGCAGCGACTTCTCACGATGCCGTGTTGCTGACCCAGCGCCTGGCACAGTCCGGGTTGCGTACGGTGGTTCTGTCTGACAGGCAGTTGTCACCCCTTCATCCACCACGGCGTGCGCGAGCGCTGGTGTCCGTCGGGGAATACCTCGAAGTGTGGGGCAGTGAAACGACGACACCTATCCGCCTGCCCTGGAAAGACATCTCGCTGCTGGTCTTCGGCCTGCTGCGTTTCCGTCAGGTGCTGGCGCGGGAATCCATGGCCACACGCCGCACCAAGGCCGAGCGCGAGGAACTTCTGACCAATGACGAAGAAGTGCCTGTCATTGACCTGTTTGGTCCAACCCTGGCCACCCACATACGGATTCGCGCCGATGGGTTTGACTACTCGTGTCTGGGCCCGCGCCGGGGGTTGCTGGCGGCGGAAAACCACGTGCGCCTTGGCGACTGGCTGCTGGCTTCAGTGTCTGCCCCGACCGTGGTCAACCGCGACTTTCGCACCGTAGCGCAGGCTATTGAACCCATCTGGGGGCTGACGAAAACCAAAAGCCGGCAGCCCTTCAAACGGGCTGGCATCGGGAAGGTGTCGGCGGAGATGACCGAGTACGTGGATAACGACCGCCAGTTCACCTGTTTTGCCCGAAGTCTCTTTTTTATTGCCCGCCCTGCCTGAGCGTCATTCCAAAGGCGACCGCGAGGGGCGGCAGGATATTATTTTTGTGAAAGGCTCAACGATTAGGCTCACACCATGACGACACCCACAGTTCAACCCAGAGTTCAGCCCGAATTGGCACCGCCGGCTGTGGCGGCTCAAGACGCTGTCAGAGATTACGACGCCGATTCCATTTCAAACCTTTCCGGGCGGGAAGGTGTTCGGCTTCGGCCGGCGATGTACATCGGCTCCAACGGCGAGCTTGGACTTCATCACCTGGTCTATGAAGTGGTGGACAACTCCGTGGATGAAGCCCTGGCTGGGTACTGTACCCACGTGGAGGTGTTCATCCATCCCGATGACTCCATCTCGGTCATTGACAACGGACGGGGCATCCCGGTGGACATCAAACGGGATGACCCCCTGCAGCGGTCGGCGGTCGAAATCGTCATGACGGAGTTGCATGCCGGCGCCAAGTTTGGGAAGGACAACACGTACAAGGTATCCGGGGGGTTGCACGGCGTTGGCGTTTCATGTGTCAACTTTCTGTCAGAATGGCTGCGGGTCGAGGTCTATCGCCATGGACACGTCTATGAGCAGGAATTCGAGCGAGGAATCCCCACCGGTCCCTTGCGCCAGACCGGTGTCACCACCCGGCGTGGCACGCGCGTCAGTTTCAAGCCTGACCCTGAGATTTTCACCACGACACGCTATGACTTCGATACCCTGGCGCAGCGGCTGCGCGAGAAAGCCTTTCTGACCAAGGGCCTGACCATCACCCTGATCGATGAGCGGGGCGCCGAAGAACGGCGGCATGTGTTCTATTATCCGGGCGGCATTGCCGAGTTTGTCACCCACCTCAACCGCAACAAGACGGTTCTGATGCCCAAACCGTTTTACTGCGAAGTGACGCAGGGGGACCTGACGATTGAAGCTGCGCTGCAATACAATGACGGCTACGATGAAAAGGTCTTCAGCTTTGCCAACAACATCAACACGGTGGATGGTGGCACACATCTGTCGGGCTTTCGGTCGGCGCTGACGGCGAGCATCAATGCCTACATGGCTGGCGAAGGTCTTGGCAAGCAGCTCAAGGAAAATCTCACGGGAGACGATGTACGGGAAGGACTGGTCGCCATCATCAGTGTGAAGCTTCCCCAGCCACAGTTCGAGGGGCAGACCAAGAACAAACTCAACAGTGATGTGCGAGGCATCGTGGATTCTGTGCTGCGCGAGCAGCTCAAGACCTATTTCAACGAGCATCCCTCCATTGCCCGGGCCATCGTCAAAAAGGCCGTTGATGCGGCGCAGGCTCGTGAAGCCGCCCGGCGCGCGCGTGACATGTCCCGTAAATCCGCGCTCAATCACCTGTCCCTGCCGGGCAAGCTGGCCGATTGCGCCGAGCGCGACCCGGCCCGGTCGGAACTCTTCATCGTCGAGGGAGACAGCGCTGGCGGCAGCGCCAAGCAGGGGCGTGACCGTCGGACGCAGGCCATCCTGCCGCTTAAAGGCAAGATTCTCAATGTCGAGAAAGCCCGCCAGGACAAAGTGCTGGAGCACAAGGAAATCGAAGCCCTTGTCCAGGCGCTGGGAACGGGTATCGGCAAGAGCGAGTTCTCAATTGAACGGCTGCGCTATCACAAAGTCATTCTGCTGTGCGATGCCGACGTGGACGGGGCCCACATCCGCACCCTGCTCCTGACCTTCTTCTACCGGCAGATGCCCGAACTCATCGAGCGCGGTCACGTCTTCATCGCCCAGCCGCCGCTCTACAAAGTCAAGAAAGGGAAATCGGAGCAGTACCTGCTCGATGACCAAGCGTTGAACCAGTACCTGCTCAAGCAGGCAACAGAACGGGTGGAGGTGACGGTCGAGCCAACCCAGCAGGTTCTCAAGGGCAGCAAGCTGGTGCGGTTTCTGGAGGGACTGCTGGAGTTTCAGGCTCTGGCAGCCAAACTGACGCGACGGCTTGGTGGGGATACCCGCCTGATGGAGTTGGTCCTGCACACCCTTACTGGTGAAGGTGGCTACCGCCCAGGGCGCAAGTGGCATGCCCTTTTTGAGACCGAAGCCTGGCTGCGCCACCTGGCCGAAAAGCTCACTGCCGCTGGATATGCGGCCCACCTTGACCGTGACGAGGAACACAACCTGTTCCGCCTTGTCACCCAGCTTCAGGATGTGAATTCACCGGAGCGAAGCGTGGCTGTGGACTGGGAGTTGGCTACCCACGCCGAGTTTCAGCGGTGTGCCACTATCTATGCCGAGTGGCGCGACGCCATGACGGGTCCCTACCGGGTCTCATTTGGAACGACAACCACGCCTGTGGCGGAACGCGCTGCGCTCAGCGAGCAGGTGTTTGCTTTCGTCCGGGGTGACATCTCCATCCAGCGTTACAAAGGCTTAGGCGAAATGAACCCGGAGCAGCTCTGGGAAACCACCCTCAATGCTGAAAAACGAACCTTGCTCCAAGTGCGGATCAATGATGCTGTCGAGACTGAAAACCTGTTCACCATCCTGATGGGAGATGATGCCAAACCACGCCGACAGTTCATCGCCGAACACGCCCTCGATGTGAAAAACATCGACGTTTGACTCAACCTCTGCCGGCCTGGTTGTGTTATGGCCGGGAGCGTCAGACACCCAGGCGGGCAGGGCGCAAGTCAGTTGGCTGCCTTGCCCCGCTTTTTGTTTTCCCGGAAGCCGCTGTTGGGAATGGCGCTGACGACGACCTTGCCAAACCGTGCCGACTGGCCAATCCGTGGCACCGTCCCGACGAAATAGGCCCGCTGCCCAGGCACGAGAAACTCACCGCCCGCCATGGTGCGTCCGCTTCCGATTGGCACGTTGTACTTGTCCAAGACCATAAACAACAGGGACGGATTGTAGCGCCGGACACCGTCATTGCCCGTGTGGACAACCTCGCCGCTGATCACGATGTCACCATTTTCAGCTACTTCAGCCGTACAACTTTCAATGCGGAGCGGATCGTTGATGGGATTTTCGACCTGAACATTGATGGGAAACGACATACTCGCCTCACCTGCAAAAGATGAGAAATGGCAGGGACGCCGGAGAAACTTGCTTCCAAGCTACATTGCGCTGCCGTGGCTTGGTAAGTCCGAAAAAATTAAGTCCGAAAAATTACGGTGCGCCAAGG
This sequence comes from Chloracidobacterium thermophilum B, assembly GCF_000226295.1. Lineage (GTDB taxonomy): Bacteria > Acidobacteriota > Blastocatellia > Chloracidobacteriales > Chloracidobacteriaceae > Chloracidobacterium > Chloracidobacterium thermophilum. The sequence continues at coordinate 2,043,166 of NC_016024.1, read as the reverse complement.
AGCATCACGTTTGCCCACTGTGCCGGATGGTGGGCTGGGACCGTGCGCCAGGCTTGCTGGAGCGCCACGGCCGGACTGGCTCCCGCCTGCCGCGCCCGATGAAACGCGCACATCAGGTCACGCATGAAGTGGTCATCCGTACGGGCCAGCGTGGCGACGACGCTCGCCGCGCCCGCTGCCAGAAAGGCCTGTCCAAGGCCCGTTGCGCCCTCGCCCCGCAACGAAGCTCCAAGCGCCGACTCGCAAGCTGAAAGCACCACCAGGCGGAGCTGTGGGAAGGAACATTCGTACACTTCGGCAGCCGTAAGTTCCCCGTCATCTTCAGCAGTGGATGTGAGGTAAAGCACCGACCGCAGCGGTGCATCCGGTTCAGCCCGGCCGTGAACGGCCAAGTGGGCCAGGTGGGCCTGGTGCAGCGCCGCCATGAGGTTCGCTTTCGTGACCTGTCCGCCGGTCAGTGTCACTCCTGTCCCCAGAATGGATTGCAGGCAGCGGATTTCATCCCGCGCGCCGGGAAGCGGCGGCAGGTCCTGAGCTTCAGCAGTGGCGGACAGGTCTGGATCGGCTGCGACAAGAACCCCCGCAGTCTGTGGCGCCTGAGTGCACTTTTCAAGCACATGGACCAGAGATGTCACGCTCGGACACACTGAAAATGGGATGTGCCCGGCGAACCACTGTCCTTCAGCATCACAGAGAACCGCCCACGGCAGGCTGTAAAGTGGGCCGTCGGGAACGATGACCAGGCGCGTGGAAGCCATCCTGGAAAGGTTCAGGGGCGCGATGAGTGTGGCGTACAGATGTTGTCCGATGTGGCGGAGGTGGGCGATGTCACTCGTCGCATCGGCTAAAAGGCGGTTGAGGGTATGGATGTCGTGGGCCAGCCGCCCGCCGGTGATAGCCAGTGTCGTGTGATGCAGGCTGTGTCGTGTGAGTACGAAACTTTCGGTCTGCTCATCCCCGACCGCGTAGGCCAGAACGATGACCTGCTCCGGCAAACGCACCTGTAACGCCCGGATGAAAGCCGCCCCGGTGGCTGGAAGCGGGGAGGACGCGCCGGGGTTTCCGGTCGCCTGGCGGCGGCGGTCGAGCAGGGTTCGCGCCCGCGCCTGTTCGAGACAGGCGAAGGCTTCCACAACCTGGCCGCGTTTCAGCCGCAGGGCGGCCAGACGCTCGTACAACTCGGCATGCCGGTGGAAAAAGCGTTGGCGGTCAGGGGTTTGGGTCAGGCGAAGGCGCGTTGTTTCCAGCCAGCGGATACCGGCTTCCAGGGCGGCTTCAGCGGACTGGGGGTTGCCAAGGGCAAGGTGGGCGGCGCTCCGTACGGATTCCACAAGCGGCCAGTAGGCATCGTGCTGCCCGGTGCGCAGGTTTTCATCAGCCGCCGTACAGAGCTGAAGCGCAGCCACGGGTTCCCCCAGCGCCATGCGACACCAGGCCGCCGTCGGCAGGTAGTCGAGGGACAGCACGCGCCGCACACGCGGGTCGTTGACCTGCTCCAAAACCCTGGCGGCCCGGTCAAGGGCAGCCGCTGCCTCTGCCGGCCGGCTGGACTTGATGTTCAACACCGCCAGCAGGGTTTCAGCATCGAGCTGAAAGGCCGGGAAGGTTTGTCCGGCCGCCGCCGCGCGGGCTTCTTCGGCAAAGGCGAGTCCCAGTTCAAAAGCCCCAGCCGCCGCGCAGGTTCGGGCCGCGAAGGCGCAGGCCTGGGAATACCGCCGGGGGTTTGTGCCTCGCTGGCGGCCGGTCTGGAGCAGTTTGCGCAGCGCCAGCAGTGCGGCGGGCGCATTGCCCTGGTGTTCGTGGGCATCACTGAGAATGAGCAGGGTGCGTTGGGTTTCCTCCCAGTCGGAAAGCGTCTGAAAGGTCGCCAGCGCCGACTGGCAGTGGGCGACGGCCAGCGCCGGCCGAGCCTGGCGGAGGGCAAGCTGGGCGCGCACCCGCAGGGTTTGCCCTTCCAGGCGGGTATAGTGTCGGCTGTGCGCCGTGGACAGCAGGGCCGCGCTTAGCCGGTCAAGCAGGTCGGTTTCGGGGCGCTGTACGGCGCAATAGACAAGTCCCAGTTCGGCTTCGGCCGCGCTCGCCAGGTCGCCGACCGCGAGAAAGGTCTGGCGTGCGCGCTCGTAGAGCGGCTCGGCGGCAGTGGGTTGGCCCTCGATGGGATAGCGTTGGCGGGCCTGGCGCAGGTTCTGCCGGGCCGCCAGCCACGGGGCCGCCTGTTCTGTGTCCCGAAGCCTGGCGACAGCCTGGGCAAGGTCGGTTGCCCACAGATCACCGGCTTGTTGCCTGCTCTGCTGAGCCAGGCAGTGAAGCAGCTTGAGGTGTCGCGATGCACCGGAAGTCACAAAGGCTTCGGCCAGCACACATGCCCCGTCGAGTAATGCACCCAGATGGTGGGTGAAAAAGCTCTGTGCTTCGGGCGTCTCCGGGTGGTCGGCAAGTTTGGCCAGCGTGTTCTGAAGCTGTGAGAGGTCAGGTGGTTGGCGGGTGAGGTCATCCAGGTGCTGCCGGGCGACGGCGGCCCAGGCTTCGTCCTGTTCTTCGTCAAGGTAGTGTTGCCACTCGGCTTCCGCGCGGCGTGCCAGACCAAGCTGCTGAAACAGGAGCGCACGGTTGAAGTGGGCGGCTTGGGCGTGGTCGGGGTGTTCAAGCGCCTGGTTGAGCGCTTTGAGCGCCGCCTCGAAGTCTTCCGGTCGCCCGTGCCGGAGTCCCCATTCGGACTGCACAATGGCGGCGTCGTTGGACCAGTCCGCCGTAGCAGGGTGTGGGGCGGGATGTGGGGATGTCAGACGACGACGGGCCAGGTGTATCTCCCCAGCGGCCAGGTCGCGCCAGAGCAGGGCATGGGTACAGGCGGCAGGTTCAAGCGTTGTTGTGGCGGCGACAGCAGCCGTCAGCCTTGTGGTTTGTGCCAGGTTGAGGCGGGCCGTCGTCCCGGTGGAAGGTGCCGGCGCCCCGGAAAGACGAAACCCATGGGGCGAAGTCACCGGCCATTGCCGAAGGCTCTGCCACACATCAGGTTGGCTGGTGAGAGATGGCTGCCGGCAGGCCGGCAGGCCAGCGACAACCAGCACCAGCAGCCAGGCTCCCGGCCAGGTGATACGCCACAGGCAGGGCACAAGCGCAACACTTGCACGTTGCCGGCTGGTCATGGCTATCCCGTCTCCGTGGCTTTCTATTCGGAGCATATTGCATCGGTACACCTGGCGTGCCAATACATGGCTGGTGAACCTGCTTTACCGAAACGTTCCAAATCATCACGAAGAGGACACCTTTTCGACCTATGACTTTCTCTGGCAATCAAAAGCACACGGCGCAACACCGGACGGCGCTGCTTTTGCTGATGTTGATTGTGCTTCTGACCTTTGGCTGCACCTCTCCACCCCCGGCGCAACCGCCCTCCCTTCCGCCTCCGCCGCCATCTGCGCCAGCATCACCTCCGGCGACGACTCCTGCCAAGCGTCTGGTGGCAACCCTGGAAACGACCAAGGGCCGGATTCGCTTTGAACTCCTGACGCAGGATGCGCCCAAAACCTGTGAAAACTTCCGCCTGCTGGCCGAGCGAAAGTACTTCAACGGGCTGACGTTTCACCGTGTCATCAAGGGCTTCATGATCCAGACCGGCGATCCCAAAGGTGACGGAACAGGTGGTGAATCGGCTTTTGGGGGCGAATTTGCCGATGAAATTGACCCCAAATCGCCGCTGTATCTGGCCGGGTACAAGGCCGGTATTGTGGCGATGGCCAATCGCGGTCCGAACACCAACAGCAGCCAGTTTTTCATCATGCACCGGGATTACCAGCTTCCGCCGCAGTACACGATTTTCGGGCGGGTGTTTGAAGGCCAGGACGTGGTGGATGCTATTGCCGAGACGCCGACCTACCAGGGCCCGGAAATGCTGAAGCGGGACCGGCCCCTGACGCCCATCCGCATCATTTCGGCGACGGTCAGCGAATTTTGACCTGCGCGCCATGACGAAGGGGAGCCTTCTGACCTATCCTGCTACGCAACTCATCTTTGGAAAGGATATTGCGGTATGTCCACCCGGCGCATTGCGACGCTCGTCACCAACTACGGCACGATTCAGTTTGAGCTGCTGGCTGAGGACGCCCCCCGGACGGTTGAAAACTTCACGCTGCTGGCGAATCGTGGCTATTACACCAACGTGACCTTTCACCGCGTTATTCGCGGTTTCATGATTCAGGGCGGTGACCCGACCGGCACCGGTGCGGGCGGAACGTCGGCTTTCGGGCGGGAGTTTGAAGATGAAATCAATCCTGCCTCGCCGTTGTACCGGACGGGCTATGTGCCGGGGATTGTCGCCATGGCCAACCGGGGGCCGAACACCAACGGCAGCCAGTTTTTTATCATGCACAAGAAAAGCGCCCTGCCGCCCAACTACACGATTTTTGGGCGGGTCATCGCCGGGCAGGAGGTGGTGGACGCCATTGCCGAGACGCCGACAAATGCCCAGGACCGACCCCTCAAGCCGGTGATCATCGAGTCGGCGCGGGTGGAGGAGGTTCCGGCCGGTTGAGCCGCGGCTGAGAAGGTCACTTGCTTTTCGGGGATGAACGCGCTAGTTTCACGTCCCGCATTGCACGGCTGCATCCTTAGCTCAGTTGGATAGAGCGTTGGCCTCCGGAGCCAAAGGTCGCTGGTTCGAATCCAGCAGGATGCACCACTTTGCTTTTCCCCTGCGCGCCGGTCCGCCGCCCTCCTGCCATGGAAACTCACACTGCTGCCGTCGAGATGCGCGGGGTCACAAAGCGTTTTGGGTCTCTGGTGGCCAATGACGCGGTGACGCTCACCATTGCCCCACAGACGGTTCACGCCCTCATCGGGGAAAATGGCGCTGGCAAGTCCACGGCCATGAACATCCTCTATGGCCTGTACACACCGGATGCCGGAGAAATCCGGCTGCGCGGTCAGCCGGTCCACTTCACTTCCCCACGCGCTGCGATTGCCGCCGGGCTGGGCATGGTTCACCAGCACTTCATGCTTGTGCCGACGCTGACCGTCCTTGAAAACATCATCCTTGGCGCAGAACCGCGGGTGGGGTGGATGGTGGACAAGGCCGGTGCCCGGCGCAAGGTGCTTGATTTGTGTGAGCGCTACAAGCTGCGCGCCAACCCGGATGCCCTCATCGGGGAGTTGTCGGTTGGTGAGCAACAGCGCGTCGAAATCCTCAAGACCCTCTACCGTGGCGCGGACATTCTGATTCTCGATGAGCCGACGGCCGTTCTGACGCCGCCGGAAGTCGAGGAACTTTTTGCAGTGCTGCGGACGCTCCGCCAGCAGGGCAAAACCATCATCCTCATTACCCACAAGCTGGCCGAGGTGCTGGCGATTTCCGACCGTGTGACCGTGATGCGTGACGGGCGCGTGGTGGGGGAAGTCGAAACCCACGAGACTTCGGCGGAAGCTCTGGCCCGATTGATGGTTGGGCGCGAGGTGCTCCTGCGGGTTGAAAAAACGCCGGCCCGACCCCAGAACGTGCTGCTTGAGGTCAGACAACTCACAGCCCTGAAGCCCAATGGGACGCCAGCTCTGCGAGGCGTGTCATTGCAGGTGCGCGCCGGAGAAATCGTCGGGATTGCCGGGGTGGAGGGGAATGGACAGTCAGAACTCATTGAATGTCTGGCCGGGCTGCTGAAGCCCACCGGTGGGGAGATACTGTTGCTGGGTCAGTCGCTGGTGGGGAAATCGCCCCGTGCCATCCGGGCGCTGGGTGTGGCGCACATCCCGGAAGACCGCCACAAACGCGCTCTGCTGCTGGATTTCGACCTGTCGGACAACGTCATCCTGGGAGACCATTACCATCCTCCGGCAGCCCGTTTGGGATTTCTTGACCGCCCGCGCATCAACGAGCGAACGGAGGCGCTTTTGCAGGCTTTTGATGTGCGTCCACCCAATCGCCGGGCGCTGTCCCGGTCACTGTCGGGAGGGAATCAGCAGAAGCTTGTCGTCGGACGGGAGTTTGAGCTGCCGCCAAAACTTCTGCTCGTGGCCCAGCCGACCCGTGGAGTGGACATCGGCGCTATTGAGTTCATTCACCGCAAGCTGCTGAAGCTGCGTGACGCTGGCGTAGGCATCCTGCTGGTATCGGCGGAACTGGAGGAAGTTTTGTCCCTTAGTGACCGCCTTCTGGTCATGTATGATGGGCGCATCGTCGGTAACGTTGAGCCAGACCGGGTTTCCCAGGCCGAGTTGGGGTTGATGATGACCGGCGCTGTCCATTCTGACACGGCTGTGGAGCATCGCTGACATGCCTTACTACTGCCCAAACTGTGGCACCTCCAATCCTGATTCGGCTGCGGCCTGCTACAACTGTGGAGCACCGAACCCAACTGTCAGGCCCACTGACCCGACACCGCCTGTAGCAACCAGTCCTTTTGAGGCTCCAACCCAGCCGCAATCTCCCTACCAGGCGCCGTCCTATCCTCCCTATCCTCCGCCGGTAACGCCCTCGCCCTATGGAATGCCACCACCGGCACCGTATCAGCAGCCTTACGTAACTCCCGATGTCACTCCGGCGTATGGGGTGCCACTCTACGGACAGGTTGGGTATCAGAACCCGGCATTTTCCGTCGAGGCACAGCACTGGCAAGGGCGGGCGCGGACGTCGCTTATCTTGGGAATTTTGGGATTGCTCTGTTGTGGCTTGCTGGGGCCGGTTGCCTTGGCGCTTGGGATGCAAGCGAAAAACAGCTTGCAGCGCTTAGGGGTCATGGAAGGTCAAACCATGGCCCTTGTCGGTATGATTCTCGGTGGGGTGGCCACTGCCCTCTGGCTGCTGTGGACGCTGGTGAGCCTCGTCTCCAGGTGATGCTTTCAGGGGCCATCTGGCGGTTTGAGTCCCATTTTGAGAGGAGAAGACAACATTGGCGACACTACCTGGTTCCTTTATTCTGACAACACCTTACGGGCAGCCTTCCCAGTCACCCTACCAGCAACCATCCTATCCACCACCTATGCCCCCCATGCCAGGGGGGCAACTGCCGGGTGCAGAGAAGCGAATGCAGGCGGCCCTGCTGGCAATCTTTCTCGGTGGTTTCGGCGCACATAAATTTCTGCTCGGCTATCAGCAGGAAGGGCTTATCATGGCCGCCGGCACGGTGGGCGGCTTCATCCTTTCCATCGTCATTGGACTTGTGACCTGTGGCATTGGGTTTGTCCTGCTCATTATCCCCTTTGCAGTTTCGGTCATTGGGCTGATTGAAGGCGTGATGTATCTGACCAAAAGCGACGAAGAGTTTGTGCGGACGTATGTTCAGGGGCGGCGCCCCTGGTTTTGAGAAATCCCCCTGCCCACGCTTGTCCTCTGATGAGGCGAAGCTTGAGGCAGCTTCGACTGGCTTTGGGGAAATGTCTTGACCCTGCTGTATTGGTTTTCCCCTCACCTGAGAGAACGGCAATGCTCCGACAGATGCGCCTGGCAACCCCGAATGGACCCAGACTGGCCCTTGATTTGAACCTCTTCTCCAGCCCCTACGGTGGGTCAACTCCTCCGTCGTATCAACCCGCGCCCTATCCGCCGCCGGTGGGTGGGCCCATCCCCGGCGCTGAAAAGAAAATCCCGGCGGCCATCTGCGGTATCCTGTTGGGTGGGTTTGGCGTTCACAAATTCATCCTGGGGTACACGGTGGAAGGTCTCATCATGCTGGGGATTACCGTGCTGACCTGTGGCCTTGGCAGCCTGATCTCCGGCATCATCGGACTGGTGGAAGGGATTATGTATCTCACCAAATCCGATCAGGAGTTCGTGGCGACCTATATTCAGGGACGCCGCGGCTGGTTTTGAGGGACTGTGCTGGAACCTGCTGATGCCCCGCCAGCCGTGAAGTTGCCGCTTGATGAAGTGGCGCGGTTGGAAGGGCGTACCATGTTGGCGCTGGCGCTCGGCATTATCTCCGCGCTGATCGGCTGGCTCTGTACTCTTCCGCTGGGCGTTTTTGCGCTTTTTCTGGCGATTCAGTCTGAGGCTGCCATCCTTCGCCTTGAGGACCATGACCCGTTGCCGGAAGTCGTCCGGGAGCGACTGATCAGGCTTCAACGCCGTGCGCGTTGGAGTCTGGTGCTCGGTGTGATCGGAACGGTGTCGTTCCTCGTGAGCCTGATCCGGTTTCTCTGGCTTTACCTTTCGTCAACCTGAGCTCGGCTTTGGAGTGCATTCACTATTCACTACTCGCCACTCACCACTCGCTACTCGCCACTCGCCATCCCCGTGAAGCCCTACGGAAAACGGTAGCCACAGCCGGAGCAGAAACGGGCCCCCATCTGGTTGACGAGTCCGCACTGAGGACAGGACGGCATCCCGGACGTTGCTTCTGCGGTGTGAGGCACGACGGAAGCTTTCGCTCCGCACCGTGAACAGAAGATGGCATTAGCTGGCATGGGAGACTGGCAGGCGAGACAGCGTTGTTCTGGCGCAGCCGGCGGCGGCTGATAGGCCCGGTACGACGGTTCAGGCGGTGCCGTCGGCGCGTAGAACTCGAAGGGCTGCGCCAGACGGCTGTCAATGTGAGTCCACAAGTCCTCGACCAGCTTGAGTTGATTGAATGCACCAACGATGGGAAGGACAACAAGCGGCCCCAGCAAAACGTAGCCCACTACCCCCAAGGCGGCTTTTTCCAACCACTTGCTCGTACCAACCTCGACAAGCAGACGGTCACCCAAGACCTGAAGCCGTACCGTCAGGGCAGAGGACTGGCCCAGCAGGGTTGTCAGTGTTGAGTCCCGGACGGCCTGGATGACCGTGGCCCCACCGACCGGCACAACCTGTACGCGGTGGTCCCGCATCAGAAAAAAATGCCGAATGTCATTGGCCAGCGCCGTGAGGTTGAATCCTGCGGGAAGGCGATAGGTGCGGTCTTGCATGCGAGCACTCCAGACTTGGATGACAATAAGGTTCGGACTACCTTATTGAACGATGTCAGCCTTGCTTGTAGAACGCCAGGCTGCTGGAATGCAACCACGATTGAGGTGAAAAACAGAGCCATGACGTATGCACTCAGACCCTGGTTGGCCATGGCGCTGTCCGGTGGCCTGCTCGGCTTCAGCGGTATGTCCACGACGGTTGGCGCGCCGGTTTCGGCACCCATCCCCAGCCCGGAATGCCCCGGCAGTCCAAGCTATGACTGTAGCGGGATTCCCCCCGTCATCTGCCGAACAATCTGTAACCAGTTCCAATCGGCTGTTGTGCGTGATCGCTGTGCCTATCGGCAACGGCTGGTGATTGAACGGTACGAGAAACCACGCCGGCCCGGTGATGCGCCGGGCCGCCAGCGCCAGAATCGTGAGACCGAAGTCATCGTCGAACCAGCGACCCGACCTGATGAAACCGGGCAGTATCCGGTACTGACGCGCATCGTGAGCGACACGGATGACAACGGACGCCCCAAGAGCCGGATTGACCCAAAGGCACTGACCATCCTCTCGGCCCAGGGCTTTTTCGACCTGATTTTTTTCCCACTGACGCCTGAGCGGGTTGCCTATTACGAGTTTGAGCCGACGACTTCCCCCCGTGAGGGGGAACTGGCCTTCCGGTTCCGTCCCCGGACGCGCTCACGGACGGTCCCGCTGGCTTCCGGAGTGATTTACCTGAACGAACAGGGCGAAATGCTGACGCTCACCATAGACGGTATGTACAACCTGGAGGTTCTCGACAAGAACCTCAAAAACATCCGGTCCATTTCGGCAACGGTGGATTACTCACAGTTCAATGACCGCTTCCGTATGCCGACGCTGGCGCGCGGTGAGGGACTGTCGGATGTGGCGCGCTTTGATGGCTACTTCAAGTTCAGCTTTGAGGAAGGTAACTATCGTCCGGTGCTGACGTTGCCTTCTTGGGCGATGACTAGACGCCCGCCACGCGATTGAGTTGAGAGAGCAGGAAGCCGGTTGGAAAAAGTTTAGGGCATCGCCACACTGTTAGTGACGATGCCCAGCGAATAGCCGTACAGTACGTTTGAGTCTGGATCAGCGTCCTGCCAGTTTGCCGACGAGGGTGAAGAGCGGCAGGTACATGGCAATGACGATGCCGCCGATGGTGACACCCAGGAAGCCAATCATGATCGGTTCAATGAGGGTCAGGAGGTTGGCAATGGCGGCATCCACTTCGAGTTCATAGAAATCGGCGATCTTGGAGAGCATGGCGTCGAGAGCGCCAGTTTGTTCCCCAACACCGATCATCTGACACACCATTGAAGGAAATACACCGCTGGCTTTGAGCGGTTCAACGATAGTTTGTCCTTGTTCGATTGAGTCGCGCACACGATTGATGGCGTTGCCAATCACGACATTTCCGGCGGTACGGGCGGTGATGTCGAGGGATTCGAGAATCGGGACGCCACTTGACAAAAGGGTAGCCAGCGTACGTGAAAAACGGGCAACGGCAATCTTCAACAGGATGTCGCCGATGAGGGGAATCTTGAGCATCAGGCGATCAATGAAGAGCCGCCCGGCGGGTGTCCCGTACCAAGAGCGAATCGACAGGGCAATACCTACTATGGCGATAAGCAGGAGCCACCAGTAGCTAGCCAAGAAGGCGCTGATCCCAATGACGATTTCGGTTGGGAGGGGAAGCCGTTCACCCGGCCCAAGCAGCCCCTCAAAGATGTTGCGGAAGGCCGGAATGACCACGACCATAATGACCGAGATGACTGCAACAGCCAGCACAATGACCGCTGCTGGGTAAATCAGGGCCGAGATAACATCCGAGCGGAGCTTGACAATTTTTTCGATGAAGGTGGCGAGCCGTTGCAGGATAGTATCGAGAATACCACCGGTTTCCCCCGCCGCCACCATGTTCGTGTAAAGGTTGTCAAAAACCTTCGGATGTTTGGACATGGCATCGGAAAGGGTTGAGCCACTTTCGACATCCGAACGCACCTGTGTAAGAACCTGTTTGAAGTATTTGTTTTTGTCCTGCTGGGAGGCAAGGATTTCAAGGCACTGGACGAGCGGCAAGCCGGCGTCAATCATCACGGAAAACTGACGTGTGAAGATGGCCAATTCCTTCGCGCTGACGCTCCCGCCGGCCAACTTGGGCAGGGCAATCGCTGTGTCCCGGCCTTTTTCTTGGACACTGAGTACGGTGACCTGTTCGCGGCGGAGCATGCTTTCGAGCTGCTCACGGTTGGCAGCCGTGCGCTCGCCACGCACCTGCTGATTGAGCTGATTGCGTCCTACGAAAACATACGTCGGCATGACCGAATCACTCCTTACACGGATGCATCTGCAACGGCTTTGGACAAAGCCCTATACCTCAAACAAACTGTGGCGCTATCGCCTTGCCCAGCGACTGTGACTTACGGGACAACGCCCGACAACACCACCCTACTGCCGGTGATTTCTCAAGTGTGATGTATTCGATGAAAAGCGTGTACATATTGTTGACGATATGAGCGCCGAGCGCAAGTCACGAAGTGAAAACTCCGTGACTTTGCAGGATTCATCCATCCGATCAGACCTGGCTACCGGCGAACAGGGGGAGGCATGCCGGGCCGCGCCGGACCGCCCGGTGGCATCGGCCGTCCACCGGGCGGCATGGCGCCGCCGCCGACCCCGCTGGTGGCACGGTTGATGAGGTCCTGTAACTCATCGGGATTGTGCGACCGTGCCATCGCCACTTCGAGTGTAATCTGACGACTGAGATACAAGTTGAGTAATGACTGATTGAAGGTTTGCATCCCGAATTTGTCCTGCCCGGTTTGCATCATTCCGTAAATCTGGTGGATTTTGTCTTCCCGGATGAGGTTGCGGATGGCCGAGTTTGGAACAAGGATTTCGAGCGCCATGCAGCGTCCCTGTCCGTTGGCTTTAGGAAGCAGCGACTGGCACAGCACGCCTTCAAGAACCAGGCTGAGTTGCGTCCGAATCTGCGATTGCTGGTGGGCTGGAAAGATGTCAATGATCCGGTTGATGGTCGAGTAGGCTGAGTTTGTGTGAAGCGTGCCGAAGGTCAGGTGCCCGGTTTCAGCGATGCGCAGCGCCGTTTCAACCGTTTCCAGGTCACGCATCTCCCCGATAAGCACCACGTCAGGGTCCTGCCGCAGGGCAGCGCGCAGGGAGTTGGCAAAACTGTGCGTGTCGGCGTGGACTTCACGCTGGTTGACGAGGCAGTTCTTGTTCGGGTGGAGAAACTCGATGGGGTCTTCAATGGTGATGATGTGTTCGTGCCGGTCCTCGTTGATCTTGTTGATCATGGCCGCGAGGGTTGTGGACTTGCCGGAACCGGTCGGCCCAGTGACGAGGATGAGACCCCGTGGTTTTTCACACAGCTTCTTGACCACCGGCGGCAGGCCCAACTCCTCAAAGGTACGGATTTCGTAGGGGATAGCCCGGAAGACCGCTGCCACAGCGCCGCGCTGGTTGAAGAGGTTGGCCCGGAAGCGGGACAGGCCCTTGATGCCAAAGGAGAAGTCGAGTTCGAGTGTCTCCTCGAAACGGTGCTTCTGGGCGTCGGTCAATACGGAATACGCCAACTGCTTGGTGTCTGCTGGTGTCAGTTCCGGGTAGTCCAGCGGACGCAGATGCCCGTGAACGCGGACCTGAGGTGGTGAGTTGGTGGTGATGTGCAGGTCTGAGCCGCCCAGCTCGATCATTTTCCGAAGCAGGTCGCTCAGCACGAGGTTTGACGACATGGCAGGTCCCTCCCTGGGTTGGCGCTTGTGGCAGGCGCATTGCCCGCGTGTCTAGGGTTCAGACGCAGTGTGTGCGTCGGTAGGAGTAACTCAGGTTGGTGTCCCCGGCCTGATACCATAGCCCCTGCGTCAGCATTGACATCCGCACTATGTCAGGGTTGGTGGCTGATGGACCAGAGTCGGGTGGTCACAGAACCGTCTCCCGCACCACTTCTTCGATGGTGGTGATCCCATCCATAATTTTTCGCAATCCGCTGCGCCGCAGTGTGAGCATCCCGTGCTCAATCGCCTTTTTGCGCAACTCCAAGGCCGAGGCGCCGATGAGGATGAGTTCACGTAACTCATCATTCATTTCCATCACCTCGTAAAGACCAACCCGGCCCTTGTAACCCGAACCCTTGCACTTCGGACACTCCCGCCCGTCCTTGGTTTTGCCAGTCCCTTCGTAGATGACGACTTTCGAGGCCTCTTCCGGAGTAAAGCCCAGCTCGATCAGCGTTTGAGCCGGCGGCTGGATTTTGGCCGGGGCCTTGCACTCGGTACAGATGCGCCGGATAAGTCGTTGTGCCTGAATAAGGTTGACCGAAGTGGCAACCAGAAACGGCTCAATCCCCATGTTCATCAGGCGGCTGACGGTCGAAGGGGCATCGTTCGTGTGCAGGGTGGAGAGCACCAGGTGCCCGGTGAGGGCCGCTTTGACGGCGATTTCCGCCGTTTCAAAGTCACAAATCTCACCGACGAGGATGATGTTGGGGTCCTGGCGCAGGAATGAGCGCAGCGTAGCCGCAAAATTCAACCCGATTTGTTCTTTCATCTGCACTTGGTTGATACCAGTCAGGTTGAATTCGACCGGGTCTTCTGCCGTCATGATGTTGGTGTCCGGCGTGTTGAGACTGGCCAGTGCCGAGTAGAGCGTGTTGGTTTTTCCCGATCCCGTCGGCCCCGTCACCAGCACCATGCCGTAGGGTTTGGCAATCTGGCGTTTGAATTTTTCGAGGCTTTCCGGCTCAAACCCCAGCTTGGTCATATCAAGCATCAGCTTCTCTTTGTCGAGCAGCCGAAGCACGATTTTTTCGCCCCAGATCGTGGGCAGCGTCGAGACGCGGAAATCCAGGTCGCGCACGCCGGTGTCGCGTTTGAGTTTGATTTTGATGCGTCCGTCCTGGGGCAGCCGGGTCTCGGCAATATCCAGTTTGGCCATAATCTTGATGCGTGAGGTCAGCCCGGCACGCATTTTCAGCGGTGGGCGCATAACTTCCCGCAACAGACCATCCACGCGGAAGCGGACACGAAACTCTTTCTCGTACGGCTCGATGTGGATGTCACTTGCCCCGTATTCCAGCGAGCTGACCAGGATCATATTGACCAGCTTGACGACCGGCGCTTCATCGGCTGAGGCCGCGCTGAGATCGAGAACATCTTCTTCGGTTTCGCTAACCTCCAGATCGGTTTCACCCAGCGCCTCGCTAATCTCTTGCATAGCCTCTTCGAGGTTAACAGGCGCTGTAGTAGTGGGCGAGTTGGTGCCGACGAGGTTGCTGAGGCTGAACTGGTCGTTGAGGCCGGCCGAGAACTCACTCATCTTCTCCGCCAGAACAAGTCCCTTTTCCGGGGCGTAGTAGCGCGCCAAGGCACGTTCAAGCGAAAGCTCTGAAACAACGACCTGATCGATGTTGAGACCCGTCATGAACTTGATGTCGTCAATGGCAAAGACATTGGCCGGATCCACCATCGCCAGCGTCATCGTCGAACCATTGCGCGCCAATGGCAGGACCATGTACTTGCGGGCAGTTTCTTCGGGCAGGAGCCGGACGGCATTCGGGTCAACGTCAAAAAGATCGAGGTTGACGGCCGGAACACCGTATTGCCGGCTCAGAACGGCTGTGATGGCCTCGTCCTGCACTATCCCCAGCGAAACAAGAATGGAGCCAAGCCGACCACCATGAGCCCGCTGGTAGTCAAGCGCTTCCTTCAACTGCTGGGGTGTGATTAGTCCCTCCTTGATGAGGACTTCACCAAGTTTTGCTGACATTTTCCGAATACCCTGCGGTAAGAGGTCGAGACTGACCAGAAACGCTTACGTGTAAAGCTCAGCTTGCAGGAGCTGTACGAGGTTGGCTTTTCTCCAGTTTGGTATGGAAACTAAGTGAATGGTTGCAAGCATGTCAAGCCAGAGCTTCAGGCAGCCGAGTGCCTGTCGTCACTGCCCAATGTTTTGGGCTGCGGTCTGGCTGAGCGGCGGCATCCTGCTTGCGTCCTGGCTACCTGAAACCTCGCCCTGGTGGTGGGGACTGGGATGTTTCAGCGTCTGGCTGTTGTGGGCCAGCCAGCGACGGCAGCCTTGCTTTTTCCCGGAATCCGGGTTGCGATTGGCTGCTGTATGTACAGTACTGGGCGGAGCCTGGTGTGCTTCCCTGGAGCAGGCGGCACGGGAAGCCCCTGACCGGGTGCGCGTCCGGCTGCGGACCTTGCCGCCGGATACCTCGCTTCGGCTGACAGGCCAGCTTGCCGACTGGCCTGAACCGGCCGTCGGACGTTTGTCCTTCGATGTGGATGTCGCCACCCTCCAGTCAACACCGTCGTCAGTTCCTGTCCCGGCACGCGGACGGGTACGGTTGGTGCTGCCGCTGACCCGCCCCGAGCATGTCCACGAATGGGAGCAGGCAACCCTGACGCCAGGCGACCTGCTTGCTGTCACCGCCACCCTCAGTCGCCGGGGCCGCTACGCCAATCCGGGAAGCTACGCGGTCGGCGACTATCTCGACTGGCGCGGCTATGATGCTCAGGGTCAGATCATTACCCTGACGCGCCTGCGCCCCACGGCTTCACCGGCTGGCTCGTGGCTGAAAAAACTGCGGCTGCATGCCATCTACCAGTTGCAGCGGGACTTCGACGCCCGCACCGCCGGGTTGTTGGCGGGAGTCGTGCTGGGGAGTGAGCGCTTTCTGGATGCCACCTGGGCTGACGCATTCCGTCAAAGTGGGACGTTTCACCTGCTTGTCATTTCGGGTTCGCATTTTGCCTTGGTCGCCGGACTCATGGCCTGGATACTGACCCGTTTTGGTATCCACCGCTGGGCCGTGGCGCTAGCAGTACTGGCTGCGGCGTGGGGCTACGCTCTGTTGGTCGGCCTCGATCCGCCGGTCTGGCGGGCCGTGGTGGCGGTTTCCATCTGGCAGTTCGTCGGTCTGTGGTATCGCCGGCCGCACTGGTTGAACATTCTGGGAGCCTGCGCTTGCGTGCTGCTGGTGACGCAGCCCTCGAATCTTTTTGCCGCGAGTTTTCAGTTGACATTCGGCGCAGTCCTGGCGCTCGTCGGCGTGGCCGCGCCCATCCATGCCCGTTTGCGGGCCATTGGTGCCTGGCAGCCGAAACGTACCAGTCCCTATCCGCCCCATGCGCCGCGTTTCATCCGCCGTCTGGCCGAGGCCCTCTTTTGGCGACCTTCGGCGTTTCAGGCCCGGATGCGGGGTGAGCCGGTGACGTACCGTCTGGAGAAATCCCCTTGGGCAGCGCGGCTCGAACGCCTCGGATTTGGCGACTGGAACCTCCAAACCGGGTTGCGGTGGGCTTTTGGGCTGCTGCTGGCGAGTACCTGTGTGCAAATCGTCCTGTTGCCCCTCAACCTCTTCTACTTCAACCGTCTCACGCCGGGCGGC
This sequence comes from Chloracidobacterium thermophilum B, assembly GCF_000226295.1. GTDB lineage: Bacteria > Acidobacteriota > Blastocatellia > Chloracidobacteriales > Chloracidobacteriaceae > Chloracidobacterium > Chloracidobacterium thermophilum. The sequence goes on along the minus strand of NC_016024.1, from coordinate 2,026,863 downwards.
GGGGTGGCGACACTGGTGGCAGAACTCATGATGAGTGTCGTGTTGTTGTCCACGCTGGCGTACTTTGCCCTGCTGGTGGTCTTCCCGCCGGGTGCCGCGCTTGTCAAATGGCTGGTCGCCGGGAGTGTTCACGGACTCGTCCGGGTGGCCGAAGTGGGAAGCCGATGGGGAAGCTGGCGGGTGCCACACTGGGAAGGGTGGGGGCTTGCGCTGTATGGCGGCTTTGCCCTGGGGTGTCTCCTGCTGGTTGTGGCGCTTGAGCGGTGGCAACCGCTGGTGCCGCCTTCCGGCCGCCGACACGAGGTGGCCCCGGTCATTCTGGGGGCTGCGCTGTGTGTCGTTTTCGGTTGGCTGAGTGTGGCTCCGCCGCGCGCCTGGCGCATGCCGCCGGCCGGCTGGCTGCGGGTGACGTTCCTGGATGTCGGGCAGGGAGACAGCATCCTGCTGGAGTTCCCAACCGGTGAAAGCATCCTCGTGGATGGCGGCGGACAGTCCGACAGCCGCCGCCCCCGGCCGGATGGCTTTCGTGAAGACCACCTGGACATCGGTGAGCGCGTCGTTGCCCGCTGCCTGTGGGCGCGTGGTATCAGACGGCTTGACGCCGTGGTGGCCACGCACCCCGACACCGACCACATCGGGGGACTTATTCCGCTGGTGGACAGTTTTGAATGGGGCCAAGTCTGGCACGGGCCAGCGCGCCTGGATGACCCGGTATTTCGGCGGTTGGTGCAGGCACTTGATCGCCGGGCTATTCCACGCCAGGCCGTTGGCACTGGTCAGCGCCTTCAGCTTGGCAATGTCACCCTGACTTTTCTCTGGCCGCCGGCCGGAGCGGTCCCGACCGGCGCCAATGATGATTCCGTCGTCCTGCGGGTCGAGTACGGCCGGCGCACCTTCCTTCTCACGGGCGACATCGAAGCTGCGGCGGAACGCCAGCTTGTGGCCCAACCAGCCAACCTCACCTGCGATGTCGTGAAAGCACCCCATCATGGCAGCCGCAGTTCGAGTTCAGTTGACTTCATCCGGGCCACCCAGGCGGCGCACGTGGTTTTCAGCGTGCCGCGACAGTCCCCCTTTGGGCATCCCCACCCGGAGGTGGTGAATCGCTATGCGGCACTTCTGCCGCGGGCCGCGCAGTGGCATACCGGACGGGACGGTGCGGTGACGTTTGAAACGAATGGCGACATCCTGCGCGTTGCAACTTACGCCGGCCGCACGGGTGTCTGGTGACGGGGCGCCAGGGATGCCAGTCCGGGTTGGAAGCGGCCGCCGTGGGAGAGTGCATCAGGTGAGGTTAGGGCGATGAGGTGGTGTGTTGTATTCCTGACGGTGTACTGGTTGATGGCCGCGGTCGGGGCTGTGCCAGCCCAGAGCGGACGGCAGCGGGAACGCCCGGATGATAAGCCCCGCACCGGTTTTGAACTCGTTTCAACCGACGGCGGTTTCCGCGTCCGTCTGCCGCGCGGCTTCGAGCAGCCCAAGCGTGAGGACAGCGCCAACGGCTCCGTCATTGCATTCACCAGCCTGTCGGCCAATGAAACCCTGTGCAGCGTGGCCGTCAGAACCTTTACCCGCCTGGAACTGAAAGACGCCACGCCGGATCAGGTCATGGATGCGGCGCGGGATGCGTTGCTGCGCCCGTACAAGGGAGCCATCGAGCAGGAAGACCGCTACATCGTTCAGGGCCATCCGGCGCGCGCCGTTTTCTTCGGTGGTATGCGCGATGACAAGGCCATCTTTGGCCGCGTGGACTTCATCTTTGCTGCGCCACGCCTTTACCAACTGGCCGTCATCACAACCTTTCCCATCGAGCTGGACCGGGACGACGTGCAGCGGTTCTTTGAAACCTTCACCCTGCTCGAACCACCGGGGTCAGCCCAGGCGCTGCCGTTCAATCATCAGGCAGCGATCCACAACCACGCGCAGACCGGCCTCCCGCGCCCGCTGGACGCTGGGGTGAACAACCCCAAGCTGGAGCCACAGGGCTTTGGCACCCTTGTCAATAGCGGCTTCGACAATCGGCGGCACATCTTCCGAGCGCCGGAAAACGTTGACCAAATCCACCTCACCGGGGATGGAAGCAAGATCGGGATAGCTCGGACGCCCGAAAACCGCGACTTCCATGGGGTTGACCGGGATGATGTCGTAACCCCATTCGAGCATGAACCGGCTCACGCCATGACTGGCGCGGTCGGGTTTGGACGACAGCCCGACGACCGCAATCCGGCGGCAGTTTTCCAGAATCCACGCAAGGTCAGCCTCACGCTGAAAATCAGCAACAGAAAAATGGTCGGTCATGATGTTTCTTCGTTGGGAAAACATTTCACGGCGTGGGAACGTCCGCTGGAACGTAAGGCCGCCAGCCGCCGTGAAATGCTACCATAGCGTTTGGTGTCACCCTATGCTGGGGCTGGATTTGAGGCAATGCCAGCCAGACATCTACCGTGCCGGCGGGCACAAAGGGGGTTCGGATGACCAGGACGACAAACTTCCAGGGATGGGTACTCACCGTGGGACTGCTGCTGGGGGTTCTCGCCGGCGGGTGGTGCGCCCCGGCCACAGGGCAGATCAGTTGGGGGCGGGGCAAGGAAAGAAAGCCCATGCTGCCCAACCCTTACACCTTCAACGTGCCGCGCGATACGCTGCTGGATGCCATCCGGCAGGTGCTCAGTGACCGCGAACTTGTCCTGGATGAAAAACTGAGCGCCGAAAAGCCCGGACGCCTTGTGACCAAACCGGTCATTTTCACCCGTGGCGCGTTGACTTCCGGCGCCAACCTGGAGTTCATCGCGCGCCGTCCCGGTGGAGGGAACTTCACCTGGGTACGCGGGCGCTACGCCTTGGAACTGGAAGCCCTGCCGCTTGATCCCCAGCGCACCCAGTTGACAGTTTATGCCCGCATCGAAGGGGAGTATCAGACGGAAACCGGTGGCGTCTGGGTTGAATGCCCATCCAAGGGCATCAAGGAAAATGAAATCCTCGAAGCCATCATCAAACACCTCAACGGCGAATCCTGATGTTTGTACTCAAAGCCCTCGTCAGCCCTGGTTTCCTCATGCCGGCCGCCCAGTGGTGGTTTATTGCCGGCGTGACGCTGATAGTGTTCTTTGTCCTGCTGGCTCTGGTGTTGCTGTGGGTGGCCTGGCAGAGCCTGCGGGCTGCCCCTGACCAGCGGGACATTGGCGATGATGGATTGCTTGGAATCGTCTCCAGTGAGGCACCGCCCGCGCCGACGCTTGTCGCCGAGACTCCTGTGGGGGCTCCGTTGTCTGTCCCACCGGTCGCACCCGTCCCAGCCGCTCCGGCAGCACCATCGCCTGCCCTGCACTCTACCCCGGCTTCAGCTCCAGTGCCAGCGCCGCCGGAAGCTGTGGCAGAAGACATTGCCGCCTACTGGTCAGGATCAGAAAACGCTTCGTCCGCCCCGGCAACGTCCTCGCTGGCGCCTCACGCCGCGCCGGTTCTCCCGGTTGCAATCCGCCCGAAGGCCACGAATGACCAGCCTGTGCGCCCACCGGCCCCAGCGTCTGAAGGCGGCGTCCACCCTGCTCCCCTGCCTGACCCGGACGCGGCCACAACGCCCCTGACGCCTGCACCCGTGGCCGGGGCTTCCACCTCTGAACCTTCCTCCACCCCATCGGGTTTGCTTGCCGAGGACATCCGGGCGCGACTGGCACCGTCACCCGCACCACCTCCGGCTTCCCCAAAGACAATGGGCCCAAAGACAACGGGCCCGCTGGGCAGCCGCCCGACGGGTTCATTGCTTCCGCCACCTGTGCCACCCGCGCCTGAGCCGGAAACCATACCGAATCCTCCGCGCGCCGGTTTGACCGAGCGGCTTCCCGTCCAGCGGAAGTCCCTGCGCCCACCGGCAGCGGCACCGAAGGCAACGCCAGACGCGGCAGCCCCCCCGAAGCCGGCACCTGTGACGCCAGCGACCTCGGCCGCGACCACGGCCGTCATTGCGGCCGCGGAAACGGTGGCCCTGGGCCGGGAAGCCAAGGCTTCGGCGGTCACAGACCCGTCCCACCCCGAGGTTTCCGCTCCGGCGGGGGCGCCGCCCGCCCCGCCGCTACCGCTGCCCGTGCAGCAGGTGCCGGCCGTACGCCCGCAACCACCGGCCGGGACGTTGCCACCGGCCGGGTCGCCGTCCGCGTCTTCAGTTGCGCCACCGCGCTTTCTGGCCGATGACCGCCCGACCGGGATTCGGCGCGAGGCAGCCTGGCTTGGGGTGAGTCTGGTGGTGTATGCCGTCGTGCTGGGTGGGCTGGTGGTCGTCTTTTTCCCCACCGTACGCAATTGGCTGCTGCCTCCAGCCTGGGCGGAGCGGTTGGCCGCCATTCCACGCGCCCTGGGGCTTGAGTCGCCGCCTCCGCCGCCGCTTCCGGTCAAGCAGGTGGAAGTGCGCCAGTATGCCAACGCCTATTCTTCCGCGCCGAAGGGAGCTGGAGGAAAAGTCGTCCGTATGGTCACGATTGCCGGTCTCGTCAAAAACATCACCAACGAGACGCTCTATGAACTGCGGGCCGAGATTGAGCTGTATCCCCGTCAGCCGGAAGGCGCACCCCCGGAACGCCGCACCATCTACCTTGTCCCCAACCGGCTTGAACCCCAGCAGGAAGGGCGCTACACCCTGACGGTTGCTGATGCGGAATATCGCCAGTCGTCGCTTAAACGGATCGTGACCGGCGACGGTAAGGACATGAAAGAAGTCCCGGCTGTTTTCATCCAGGGAACGTTTACCCCGTCGGGCGAAGCCGAGACCAAACCGGCAACTGCCACGCCCACTGCGCCGAACCGGCAACGCTGAACCCGCGCACCAGACCCGATGATGGAACTGCTCAAATACCTCCTCGATCTCGTCCTGCACCTCGACAAACACCTCAACGCCCTGGGCGGTCAGCTTGGCGGTTGGTTGTACGTCCTGTTGTTTCTGGTGATTTTCTGCGAAACCGGCCTCGTGGTGACGCCCTTTCTGCCCGGCGATTCGTTACTGTTTGCCATCGGCGCCCTGGCCGCGACACCCGGCAGCGTGCTCGATGTTCACCTCGTGGTGGTGGCCCTGAGTGTCGCCGCCGTGCTGGGGGATACGGTCAACTACTGGATTGGCAAACGGGTTGGGCCGGCCGTTTTCCGCAGCGACACGTCACGCCTTTTTGACCGGCGGCATCTTGACCGTACGGCGCGCTTCTATGCCAAATACGGCGGGAAGACCATCATCATCGCCCGTTTCGTCCCCATCGTACGGACGTTTGCCCCCTTCGTCGCCGGCATTGGCGCCATGCACTATCCACGGTTTCTCATCTACAACGTCATCGGCGGTGTGTTGTGGATTGCCTCGCTGACCTACGCTGGCTATGCCTTTGGCAACATCCCGTTCGTCAGGAAGAACTTTTCACTCGTCATTCTGGGGATTATCGTCGTATCGGTGCTGCCGGCTGTCATTGAAGTGCTGCGCGAGCGATGGAGACCGCGCCCGGCAGCCGAAGCCCCCCCGACGACCACCCCGCTGGCTTCTTCTGAAAGAGTACCGTGAGTGTCTCAACCCCTTTCGTTTTTTTTCACCATCGGCGACGTTCCTGGCTGCCTGGTATCGCCGGTTTCCTCTGGCTCATCGTGGGCGCTGCTTGTGGCGGCAAAGCGCCGGATACACCGGCTTCAACTCCTGCATCCCAACCGGCTGCACCGACGACTTCCGGTGAGAAGAAACCGCGTGTGGCGCTTCTGAGTCCCGGCCCCATCAGCGATGACGGGTGGAATGCCTTTGGGTACGACGCCCTCAAGATCATCGAGAAAGAGCTGGGTTGTGAAGTGCGCCAGCAGCAGGTCAATGACAGTCCAGCCGACCGCGAGCAGGGCTTCCGGGCCTTTGCCCAGGAAGGCTTTGACGTGGTGATCGGCCACGGCGGCGAGTTCACCGATCAGGCCCTCGCGGTTGCCAAAGACTTTCCCCGGACAACCTTCGTGGTGACGGCCGGCGACAAAGCCGCACCGAATGTCGTGAGCGTCGTGTTCGACACTGGGCAGGCTTCCTATCTGGCCGGAGCCATTGCCGCGATGATGTCCAAAACGGGGCGCATCGGGGCCATTGGTGGACAGAACATTCCGGCTTCGGCGCGCAACCTCTATGCCTTCCGCAACGGAGCGCGGGCCATCAACCCCAAGATAGATGTGATGATTGCTTTCATTGGAAGCTGGACGGATACGGCTGCCGCGCGCCAGCAGGCTCTGGCGATGATTGACAAAGGGGCGGATTTTCTCATTCACGACTGCGATGCCGCTGCGGCCGGTGTCTTTCAGGCCGTCAAGGAGCGTAACATCCGCGCCTTCGGGATGCAGAAAGACCAGTCCCATCTGGCGCCGGACCACATCGTGGGGAGTCCGACCAGCAACCCGCAGGGGCTGGCCGAAATTGTCCGCCGCATCCTGCAAAAAGAACAGAAGGGCGAAGTCGTCCATCTGGGCATTCGGGACAACGCCGTTGGCTTTGCCATCAAGAAAGGCTTCATTCCAAAGGAAATCGAAGGCAAGCTCAACGGTCTGACCCTGGCGATTCAAAAAGGCGAGATTGACGTTTTCAAGGAGCAGCCGTAGCCGTTGGCCGCCTTTGCGCTTCACGACATCTCCAAGCGGTACGGAACCGTGCCGGCGCTGGATGGGGTTTCCCTGACGCTCCGGCTAGGACAGATTCACGGCATTCTGGGCGAAAACGGCGCCGGAAAATCCACGCTTCTGAACATCCTGTTCGGGGCGGTTCAGCCGGACCGGGGGCGGATTGAGCGGGATGGCCGTCCGCTCCGGCTGACTTCGCCCCGGCTGGCGATTGCTGCCGGGATTGGTCTGGTTCACCAGCACTTCCACCTGGTTGACAGCTTTACGGTGCGTGAAAACGTCCTGCTCGGTGAACGGACGCCAGACCGTCCGCGCCTGGACCGGTTGGCAGCACGGCTGGGGCTGTGGGAGGTGCTTGATGTCGCCGTCGGCGGGCTGCCGGTGGGCGTGCGGCAGCGCGTTGAAATTCTGAAGGCGCTCTATCGCCAGGCCACGCTGCTGCTGCTCGATGAACCGACGGCCGTTCTGACGCCGCCCGAAGTGGAGACGCTGTTTGACCTGCTGCGCGAGTTGCGCGCGGCCGGCGCTGGCGTCGTTTTCATTACCCACAAGCTCCGTGAGGCGCTGGAGCTGTGCGATACCATCACCGTGCTGCGGCAGGGGCGGGTAGTGGCCGAATATCCGGCATCCCAGGTGACAGCCGATGTGCTGGCAGCCGCCATGGTGGGCGAGCACCTGGCTTCAGCCGCCCTGGGTCATAGCGCCACAGCGCCACCGGCAGAAACGGTGCGCTTGCGCGTCGAAAACCTGACCGTACCGGCTGACGGCAGCCGGACAGCCCTGCACCGGATTTCGTTCGAGGTACGGGAGGGCGAAATCTTCGGCATCGCGGGTGTGGATGGCAATGGGCAGACCGAACTTGCCGAAGCCCTGGTAGGTTTGCGCCCGATGCAGGGAAACCTGTGGCTGGATGGTCGTCCGCTACCGGCCGGACGCCGGGCGCGCCTGGCGTCCGGGTTGCGGTACATCCCGCCCGACCGGCGGCAGGCTGGTCTGGCGCTTGAGCTGTCGGTGGCCGAAAACGTCATTCTGGGAGACGAACTCGCACCGGACTGGCGCCGGTGGGGCGTGCTGCTCGACCGAGCCGCCCTGCGGCAGTATGCCGGGACGCTCATCCGTGACTTCGACATCCGCACCCCACATGCCGATGCTCCGGCGGCGGCGCTTTCCGGCGGCAACCAGCAGAAGCTGCTTGTGGCGCGGGAACTGGCTCCGCGGCCACGGGTTCTGGTGGCCGTCAATCCGACCTGGGGCGTTGATGTGGCCTCAGTGGCCACGATTCACCGGGCCCTGCGCGGGGCCTGCCGGCAGGGGCTGGGGCTGGTTCTGATGTCAAACGAACTCGACGAAATCCAGGCACTCTGTCAGCGGTTTGCTGTGCTTTACCGAGGGCGACTGTCAACCTCTTTGACATTTGACATCCCACCGGCTGACCTGGGCCGGCTCATGGCCGGCGACGGTCCGACATGGGAACGCTATGGCTGCCGGGATTGAGAAGTGGCATCCGGTGGGGCGGACAGTTCTGGCGCTGCTGGCGGCTCTGGCCGCCGGGATGCTCGTGCTGCGGGTAGCCGGCTACGCGCCGTTGCCGGCCCTGCAGGTGATGTTCCAGTCGGCGTTCGGGAGCCCGTTTGCCGTTGCTGATACGCTGGTCAAAGCCACGCCACTGGCTCTGTGCGGGCTGGGCGTCTCGCTGTCCTTTCGGGGCGGGCAGTTCAACATTGGCGCCGAGGGGCAGATGTTGCTCGGTGCGTTGGCAGCAGTGTTTCTAGGCGTGCGGTTGGAAACGCCGTGGGCGATCGGGCCGGTGCTGGCAGCCTCCATCCTGGCCGGAAGTGCGTGGGCACTCGTGGCGGCCTGGCTCAAGACCACGCGCGGCGTCAATGAAGTCATCTCAACGCTGATGCTCAACTTCATCGCCTTCTGGCTGGTGAGTTGGTTGGTTCACGGGCCGCTTCAGGAAGCCTCGAAAGGGTATCCGCAGACAGAGTTGGTGTCCGAAGCCCTGTGGCTGACGCGCTGGTTGCCCCCGACCCGTCTGCACAGCGGTACGCTGTGGGCGCTGGTTTTGGCCGTGGTCGGTTATGTCTGGCTTTTTTACACTCCAACCGGCTTGCGCTTGCGGGTGGCCGGAAGCAGCCCGGTGGCCGCTGCGACGGCAGGCATTGCGCTGCACCGGATGACCTGGCTGGCGTTGGCTGTGGGCGGCGGGTGCGCCGGGTTGGCCGGCGGGGTGGAAGTGCTCGGCGTCAGTCACCGTCTCTATGAACAGTTTTCGCCGGGGTATGGCTACATGGCCGTAGCTGTGGCCCTGCTGGCCCGCCAGCATCCGCTGGGGGTGATTCCGGCTGCTGTGGCCTTTGGGGCGCTGGAAGTCGGCGCTGCTGGTTTGCAACGGGCCGTTGGGGTGTCGGCCGGGTTGGCCGGCGTCATCGAGGCATTGGTCATGCTGGCCGTCATTCTCGCCGGACGGCGTGACGTTGCCGCCTAGCGTCTTCAGTGGAGCTGGACTGTGCCGGGACATCGTTTCTATGCACCGTCAGAAAACTTTACGGCGACTTCCGTCCAGTTGGCGGAGGATGAAGCGCACCATGCTGTCCATGTTCTGCGCATCAGAGTGGGCGAGGTGGTAACGGTCTTTGATGGGCAGGGGCAGGTGTTTCAGGCGACAGTGACCGAGGCTTCAAAGCGTGGCGTACGGCTGGCGCTGGATGCGCCACTCCCGGCGCTTGGCGAATCCCCACTTGATCTGACCTTGGGTGTGGCGCTGCTCAAGGCGGACAAGTTTGAGTGGGTCATCCAAAAGGCGGTTGAACTTGGCGTCACCCGTATTGTTCCGCTGGTGACGCGCCATGTTGAACCGGGTTTGATTCGTGGCGCTTCAGAAAAACTTGAGCGTTGGTCACGCATCAGTCGTGAAGCCACAAAGCAGTGCGGACGGGGCTACCTGACGCCCATTCTGCCACCGCAGCCGGTTACAGATGTGCTTTTGTCGGGAGGTGTCAAATTCTTTTTCACCGAACGGCAGGGAAATGGTTGGGCTGCGGTCGTCAGCCGGTTTCCGGGTCATCTGCCAACGGTTGTGGCCTTGGTGGGCCCGGAGGGTGGCTGGAGCGAGGACGAGCGGCAATTGGCTGAGGCGCAGGGAGCGCACGGCATCACGCTGGGGCCGCGCATCCTGCGGGCTGAAACGGCTGCTATACTGGCCGTGGGCTTACTCCAGACAACCTTTGGTGATGTTGCAGGTCAGCCGCTATGACCGTCTCCACAAGGCTTGACATCGCTGTGTTTGGTCAGTGCCGGGCGCTGATTGGTCAGCCAACGGCCTCGGTACAGGTCAGCGTACCCACGACGGCAGCCGCGGTCCTCGCTGCGGTCTGCCGGCAGTATCCGCAGCTTGCGCCGTTTGAGGGCAGTTTGCTCGTCGCCGTCAATGAGGAGTATGCACGGCCCGACACCCCCATTCGCGCCGGGGATGACGTGGCCGTTTTCCCACCCATTGCCGGAGGTTGAAAGCCGGGATGATCGAACATCTGGATAATGGCGATCTCGTCGGAATCGTGGCGGAACCTATCGAGACCCAGGCGGTCGTCCGGCAGTTGGTGCGCGAATGTGCCGGCGCGGTCGTGACGTTTGAAGGCGTTGTGCGGGACAACCTGCACGGACGGCGGACGCGCCACCTTGACTATGAAGCCTACATCCCGATGGCGGTGAAGATGCTACGCCGGGTGGCTGCGGAAGCGCATGTCAAGTTTCCTGACATTGACCGTGTGGCACTCATCCACCGCATCGGGCGACTGCATGTTTCGGAGACCAGTGTCCTGGTGGTGGTGACCGCTGCGCACCGAGCCGTGGCGTTTGACGCCTGCCGTTTTGGCATTGACCGCATCAAGACAACCGTGCCCATCTGGAAGCACGAATACTTTGAGGATGGCGACGTGTGGGTGGAAGGCGTTCGCCCATCGCTGCCGTAGGCGTCAGCCACCCCACTCGCCAGTACGGGCAGTTCACTGCCCCTACCACTCGCCATTCGCTACTCACCATTCCCCATTCCTAACCCCGGACAGCTATCTGCTCCAGGTAGAGGGCAATGCGGGCGGCAACCGGACGGCCGTCGGCCCGGGTCGCCGGGCGGAACGTCATGCTGCGCAGGGCCTGATTGACGGCTGCCACCAGTGACGCATCGGCTTCGGGTTCAACGACATCCACACAGCGGGCTTCGCCGGAAGGGGAGATTTCGGCGATGACGAGCATGCCCTCCGGTTGACCGGCCAGACGGGCTGGCAGCGTGTCAAATCCCTTGCCACTGGTGAGGTAGGGGCGTGTGGCGGTTGGGGTGAGGTCGCCGACGAAGCGGTGGTTTGCCTTGTGGGGGACATACACGAGGGCGTAGTCCGGTTCGGTTGTGAGGTAGTGGAGCGGCTGCCAGACCCGGATGGACAGGCTCCCAAACAGGAACGTGGCCACCGCCAGCCCCAGTCCGTAGCCGATGAGCCGGGGGTGTTCGGTCAGCCACAGGGGCCATTTGCCCGGCTGCCGGCGGCGGGTTGCTTCCACGTCAAGCGCCGTCACCATGCGCCGGTGAAGGTGTGCCGGGGGCGTCACTTCGGGCAAGGCAGACAGAAGGGCATCGAGATCGGTGGGTGTATCGTTCGTCATGTGCTTGCCGTTTTCCTTCAAGCCGGAAGGTTGAGTGCCGCGCGGAGCATGGCGCGGCCCCGGGCGATGCGTGATTTGACCGTGCCGACGGAGATTTCCAACGCTGCGGCAATGTCTTCGTAGCTCATGCCACGGATGTCCCGCATGACCACCGCCACCCGGAAGTCAAACTTGAGCCGGGCCAACGCCGCCAGCACCTGCGCCTGACGCTCCCGCCACAGGGCCTGCTGTTCCGGGTCGGCATTGGGGGCAACAAGGGTTTCAGACAGTGACGGCGTCGAAGCTTCGGTTTCGGCATCGAGCGAAACCGTGGCTGTCTGTCGCCGGGCCCGCCACCACCGGCGATGGTTGGCAGCGCGGCGGATGGCAATCCGGTAGAGCCAGGTGCGGATGTCGCAGTCTCCGCGAAAGCTGCCGGCGCCGCGATAGGCGCTGAGGAAGGTTTCCTGCAGGACATCGGCCGCGTCATCGGGGTTGCCCAGCACCCGCAGGAGCAGGTTGTAAAGGGGCTTCTGGTGCGCCGTCACCAGCACTTCAAACGCGGCGTGTGAGCCGGCGCGAATTCCATCCAGCAACTCACCTTCCGCCGTGGAAAGCGGCCGGGCGGTTTCCGATGACCCTGTGGCCACCGTGTCTGCTGGCAGTGAAAGTGGGAGCGGAAGTTCGGAAGCCGATGACATGGAAGCGCTCCAAATGAAGTGCTGGCAGCCAGCCTTGGGTGCAATGCAATGGCGTTGACACCTTTGGGCGCAAAAGGTTCCCGAAAATTGCTGGCGCTGGCACTGGCATCACACCTTCGGCACTGTCAGGTTACGCATCGGCTGTGTGGGTGCTGAACGCCGGAAGCCGGGCGAAGGCTGGTGTCAGTTGGCCTTACAGTGTAGCCAAGATTTTTCTTTTCAAGAATTTAGGTTGTCCATACAAAGCCGCCACAGGTCTGGCACGCCACTTGCCCCAGCTCAAGGGCAGGAACGTCATCACCCACCGCGAGGCTGTACTTCCCGTGATTGCGCTGTTTCGCCGTACCTTCCTCATCCTGCTTGTCCTGCTGGCTGTTCTGAACGTGGATGCCCTGGCGCAGACCGGTTCCGGTTCTGTCCTTCCAACCGGAACGGTGAAGAAGACTTCCGGGAAAGTCTCCGGCAAGAAAACGGTACGGAAAAAGGTCCGCCGCCGGATGATGCGCAACGGTGGGCGGAAAGCCGTACGAAAGGCCACCTTCGGTTCACAGCCGGTTGCCCGAATCCGGTCTGGCAAAACCCCGACGGGCGTTGCCGTGGCGACGCCGAAAGTCACCACCGCCCTGGCTGCGGCTCACCTGACCGGCGAAGCGCCAACGGCGACAACCGAGCAGGTGCAGTATGATCTGGCCGGCTATGTGGCGACGGCAGACGGCACACCGGCCCGGATGTGGCGCAGCCGCGAGTACACGGTACATTCTCCCTACGCCTACGTTGGACGCATGAAGTTCGGTGAGAACTGGGAGCACGTGTGGGTGGAAACTACCGGAAACCTGCTGGCCAGCGCCGTCACGGAAGCTTCGGCCGAACCGATGCCTGACATTGCCCGGATGATGGAGCGTTTTCCTGACGGTGGGTTGGGCGTGGTCATCGCCGGGTGGGATGAGTTTGCCCCGCCGGCCGAGCCGGCCGTTGAAGTTGTGGAGTTTGGCGATCATCAGCCCGGCATAACGCGCTAAGCAAGGCGAAACAGATTCAAGAAAAACTTTTTAGCTTGAACGTAGCCGGCCACAGGCGTGAAGGTGTAATGTAGCGCCGCATCCAGAAATTCTGCTCCGGCCGTTCAAGACCATGCTCCCACACGTTTACCATCTGCACTGGGTCCGGCTGCTCGGCTGGGCACGTTGGGTTTTGCCTGTCCTGTGGCTGGTCATTGCCGGTGGAGGGCTTCCGGCGGCAGCCCAGTCGGGCGTCGTTCTGCCCGGCGATGAAGCCAGGCCCGATCCGACCCGCATCGCCTTGGATGACATGCGGGTGGACATCCGCATTGATCAACAGTTCGCACGGGTGCGCATTGTCCAGATTTATGCCAACCGGACAAATCAGCCGTTGGAAGGGAAGTACATCTTCCGGCTGCCGACGAGTGGAGCCATTGCCGATTTTGCTGTTTGGGATGGTGATGTGCGGATTCCGGGCGTGATGCTCGAACTGCCGCGTGCCCAGGAAGTTTACGCCGAACTCAAACGGCAGGCCATTGATCCGGGGTTGGTCACACAGGAGGACGAAGCCGGTGGGGCCACGGCCTTTACCGTCCGTCTCGTGCCCATTCCGGCTTACGGCACCAAGCGCGTTGAGCTGGAATATGTCGAGGCCGTGCCGGTTGCCGGATTGCGGTCGTTCTTTTCGTTGCCCTTCAAACCTTCCCAGTACGGCCAGCAAGCTGTTGGCAGCCTGTCTATTCGCGTGGACATCACCAGCGGTTTCCCACTGGTGGGATTCCGGCAGCGCGACACGGCTTACCCGCTTCAGGTCACGCCGATGGGCGTCAACCGTGTGGTGGCCGAATATCAGGGCGCAGGCGTGGCGCTGACCCAGGACCTGGCCTTTGACTACGGACTCGATGTGTCCCGCACCAGCGCCAGTCTCATTGCCTATCGTTCGCCGGAGCCGCTGCTGGCCTATGACCTGCGTGATCCCAATCGGACGAAGCCAGATGAGGATGGCTACTTTGAAGTGTCGGCCCTGTTCAACGAGCGGGGGCAACCGGTCAGTGACTTCGGGCGCACGCCAGCGCCGCCACGGTCGGTCGTGGTGATGCTGGATACGTCGCTTTCGATGAACTTTGAAAAGCTCGACCGGGCGTATGAAGCCTGTAGTCTCTTTTTGAAGTCGCTGCGCCCCGAAGACCGCTTCAATCTCGTGCTGTTCAACGACGACGTACAGGCCTTTTCCGAGACACCCCAGACCGGAACGGCAGAAAACACGGCGCGGGCGCTGGATTTCATCCGGCGCAGTTACCTGAGCGGTGGGACGGACTTTGCCAAAGCGCTCCAGCGCGGACTGGCGCTGGCGAAGGCTCTGCCGGGGGATGAGCGCACCCTCATCCTGATTACAGACGGCAATCCGACGCTGACAACCACGCGCGGCAACAAGCTCATCCGGGACTTTGCCGAAGCCAATGCCAGGGGAGGCGCACCGGTGCGGGTCTTTGCCTTTGGCGTGGGCGCGGACGCCAACCGGGAATTTCTCAGTGAACTGGCGCGGGTCAGCCGGGGCGTCAGTGAGTTCGGGCGTGAAACGGACGATCTGACCTTCCGGCTGGATGCCTTCTTTGCCAGGGTCGGGCAGCGTCCGGTTGAGGGTCTCAAGCTGCGCCTGAGTGACCCGGACAATGCCTACGCGGTGTACCCTGCCGAGGAAACAACCGGTTATGACGGCTCGCGGGTCAGCTTCATAGGGCGCTATCGGCGACCGGTGGCGCAGGTGGAATGTACGGTCAGCGGCACCCAGGCTGGCCGGTCAGTCACGGCGACGGCAACCGGGGCCTTGCCGGAACGCGATGCCACACACAGCCACTTGCCCCGGCTGTGGGCGCAGGAACGTATCAGCGCCCTGCTGCGCCGGATGGCGCTCGATGGCGAAGACGAGGCACTCATTGCTGAGGTCATTGCGCTCTCGAAGAAGTACAACATCGTCACACCGTACACGGCTTTTCTGGCCGCGCCACGGGCGCTGCTGCGCCCACGGGTCATCAAGCCGGGTGATCCGGTGCTGCGCGTACGGACAGACGCTTCGATTCGCTCGGTGGTCGCCGTCTTTCCCTTTGGCTTGGTCAAACCGCTGACCTATCTCGCTTCGGAAGATGTGTGGGAAACCCGTTTTCTTGCTCCGAAGACGATGCAGGATGGGCGTTACCGCTGTCGGCTGGTGCTGACCGATGCCCACGGACAGGTCTTCCAGGAGGAAAAAGGTTTTACAATTGACAGCCGTCCGCCGCAGTTGCAGGTGACCACCAAGCCGACGCCGGCCCGCGCCGGTGAGGACATCGAGGTTCTGGTGGCGGCCGATGCCGATACCCGGCGCATTGCCGCGCGGTTGGCCGGTGGGTTGCCCGTACCGGTCAGGTGGGACGCCCAGCGCAAGACAAACGTCGGGGTGTTACGGCTGCCGCCGGGGCTGCCTGCTGGGCGGTACGTCCTGCTTGTGACGGCGGAAGACTTTGCCCACAATGTCGCCAGCCGGGAAGTTCCGCTCGATGTTTTGGGCAACTAGCCAAACCCGTTTGTAAAGCTGGGTGGGACGTTCACGCCGGGCGAACCCGCAGGCCTTACTGGACGAATGCACCGCCGTCCACGGTGAGGCCGACGCCATTGATGAAGGATGCGCCTTCGGAAGCGAGCCACAGGATGGCGTTAGCGACTTCTTCTGGCTTGCCAGCCCGTCCCATGGGGTGGGCGCGGAGATACTTGGCCAGCAGGTCGGGCGGAATGTGCTCGCCAGTCGTCATTGGCGTTTCAATGATGGACGGGCACACGGCATTGATGCGGATGTTGGACTTGGCATACTCCAGCGCCGCCGTCTTGGTCAGACCGAGTACGGCATGCTTGCTGGCGGCATAGGGAGCAAAGCCCGAAAAGCCCACGAGTCCTGCCAGTGAAGCGACATTGACGATCCGCCCGCCGCCCTGTTTGAGCATTTGGCGGATTTCGTACTTCATACACAAAAAGACACCGCGCAGGTTGATGTTCAGCACCTGGTCGAAGCGGTCTTCGTCGGTGTCGTGCAGGGGGGCCGGTGCGCCCAGAATGCCGGCATTGTTGACGGCAACATCCAGGCTGCCGAAGGCGTGTACGGCGGTTTTGACCAGATCGGCGACGGCGACGGCGTCAGTGACATCCACGACGGCAGACATGGCCTGCCCGCCGGCGGCTTCAATCCGGGACACCGTTTCGGCGCTGCCTTCGGCCTGCCGGTCAGCCACAAGCACCTTAGCGCCAGCCGCCGCAAAAGCCAAGGCCGTGGCCCGCCCAATGCCGGATGCCGCGCCTGTAACGAGAACAGAGGTGTTGTAAAATGTCTGCATCATCGTGGGAGATTGGTCTGGAGGTGAATAACCGCAAGTTGATTTTTAGAAGCTTGTGCTTCGGCAACGACTCGGCAAAACGGGTGAACCTTTTGGTGTCTTCCGGCGTCCTGAAAAGATGCCGGCGTTTCTGCGCAGGGCAGGTTCTAACCAGCACCCACGGTCAGCACCTATGGGTGGTGGGCTTCCAGGTTGTTGATGAAAGGGGGAATCCGCTATGCAAGTCAAGTCGCTGACATTCACATTTCCACAACTGCCTGAGATCACGTGGCCGAAGGAAGCTTTCCAGCGTGCCATCGAGTTTATTGAAAACACTTATCATCGTATCTTTGGGTGCTGGCACACGAATATGAGCCGCCCCTTCACAATTGACCAAGAGACCTACCGGATGTGCCTCAACTGTGGCGCGCACCGGGCCTTCGACACCCAGCAGTGGAAGATGGTTGGACCCTACTACGTCCGGCGTCCTTCCACCAAAACCATCTACCGTCCGACATTGGCACCGGTCAGATCGCCAGCCGTGACAACGGTCGATCAGCTACCTGCCAGTCGCCGTCATCTGCGGCGCGCGGCCTGAGACAACAGCTTGCCGCCACCAGGTGGCAAACCACTAAGCACCGACCTAACCGGTCGGTGCTTTTTGCTTGGTGGGCTTTTGCCTGAGCGTTGGCTTTTGGGTGGCGTTTGGGGCCGGCCGTTCGATTGGGCTATCGTTTTGACGTGCAGCCCCGGCTGTCTGCCAGAGAAGTGCTGGGGGAAACTTCGTAACCAGGTACAGGCTGTCATGCTCATTCGCCAGAAAGCGTGTCGGAGTGGATGGTGGTTGTGGGTTGGGGTGTGTTGGTTTGCCTTGGGGACAACGCCGGTACTCGCCTGGAACCAGGCCGGGCATGCCACTGTCGCTGCAATTGCTTATGGACAGTTGCAGCCCCGCGCCCGGGTGCGGGTGGCGGCGATTCTCAGGCAACACCCGGAATATGCCGAGTGGACGCGGGACGTACTGCCCGAACAGGCTCCCTTCATTGCCTTCCTGAGTGCTTCCTACTGGGTGGATGACATCAAATTTGACCAGCGGCAGGGCTTTTCCGACCGCGAGCCGCCGCCGAGCACCCATCCGGCATACCCGGACATGCGGGTTCACGGGACATGGCACTACGTCAACCGTCCGCTGGCAGCGCCGGGTGTCACCATTCCGCCCGACTTTCAGATCGTCGCCCCGGATGGCGGCGCGCTGGGGAAAATCGTCGAAATCGAAGACATCCTGCGGCATAGCCCCCCTGACAGTCCCCGGCAAGCCTACTATCTGGCCTGGCTGATTCACCTGGTAGGGGATGTCCATCAGCCACTCCATACGGTGGCGCGTTGCTCAAAAAACAATCCCCAGGGAGACCAGGGGGGCAACCTGTTCATCGTGCGTCCCACGGCCGGGACGCCGCTGGATGGGCCGCGCAAGCCCAACCTGCATGCGTTCTGGGACAATGCCGCCCTCGACACCTTTTCCCTCCCGGCAATCCAGGCACTGGCGCAGGAACTCAGCCGGAAGCGTCCGTCACGGCAGCAGATCGCTGCGCCGCCGGTACGCTGGCTGGATGAAAGTACCCAACTGGCGCGGGACCTTGTCTATCAAGCCGGACAGGACGACACCCCGGAGCCGCCGGTGCTTTCCGACGCCTACAAGTCCAGAGCGCATACTGCGGCCCGGGAACGGGTACGCCTGGCCGGCTTTCGGCTGGCGGCTCTGCTCAACCAGCTCTATGACCGTCCCTGACGTCCTGCCCTCGCTGCCGCCGCCGCGCAAGCGGTTCGGTCAGCATTTTCTGCGTGACAGACACCTTCTGGCCCGCATCGTCGCGGCAGCGGAAGTCGGCCCGGATGACCTGGTGGTGGAAATCGGACCCGGACGCGGGGCCCTGACGGAAGTGCTGCTGGAGCGGGCGGCTGGCGTCATCGCCTTTGAACTTGATCGCGATCTGGCGGCCTGGCTGTCTGTGCGGTTTGCCGACCGGCGCTGGCGTCTGCACGTCGGCGATGTTCTGGAGGCTGACCTGGCGGCCTGTGTGACCGAAGCCGGTGCAGCGTGGGGTCTCACTTCAGCACCCGTCAAGGTCGTGGCCAATGTGCCTTACAACCTTTCAACGCCAATCGTAGAGAAGCTGCTGGCCGCGCGTCACCTCTGGACGGACATTGTGCTCATGCTCCAGCGGGAAGTCGTGTGGCGGCTGGCGGCCGCGCCTGGCACGAAAGACTATGGTTATTTTTCCGTCGTGGTGCAGGCGGCCTGTGAAGTGACACGGTTGTTTGACGTTCCGCCGGGCGCTTTTCACCCGCCGCCAAAGGTGATGTCGTCGGTTGTCCGCCTGACACCGCGCCCGGTGGCCATCATGCCGCCGGAGTTGATGCCGTATTTCTGCCGGGTCGTCAGTGTTGCTTTTGAGCAGCGGCGCAAAATGCTGGGTGGAAGTTTGATGCGGCTTGGCCTCTCACGTACAGACTTGCTGGAAGGACTTGCCCGGGCCGGCATTGCGCCGGAGAGACGCCCGGAAACGCTTTCTGTCGAGACGTTCGTGCGTATAGCACAGGAGCTGGCGGCAAGGCTGCCGTCTGCTGGCACATCGCAGGAGGGGGCTTGACGGCAGGACGCGGCTTGGATAATTTGCACGTTGCGAGCCAACTTTGTGTTGGTTCGGACTTGTGGGGGTATAGCTCAGCTGGGAGAGCGCTGCAATGGCATTGCAGAGGTCAGCGGTTCGAACCCGCTTACCTCCACCAATCAAGAAAGGCAAGTGAGTTGACTGCTCGCTTGCCTTTTTTCGTGCCCGAATCTTTGCTGCATCAAAGTGGTTCGGTCCAAAACCATTTCTGGTTGTGGACAGACATGCAGTAGTTTCACGCCGAGCCGCGCGGTCGCGGAGACCGTTTAGTGGCGCGGCGTCATTTTCTCAGTGTGACGGACTGGGTTGTTGTCTCACCATGCCCTATGAAGACCTGCGCGAGTTTATCCGGGATTTGGAGCAGGCCGGGGAACTCAAGCGCATCAAAACACCAGTGTCCTGCCACCTCGAAATTACCGAAATCACGGACCGCATATCGAAGGTCGGTGGGCCGGCGCTGCTGTTCGAGAACGTCGAGGAGTCGCCCATTCCAGTGCTCATCAATGCCCTCGGCAGCCGGCGGCGGATGCTTATGGCTTTGGGAGTCGAGAGCTACGCCGACATTGCCGGACGCCTCAACGAGATTCTGGATTTCAAATCGCCACAGGGCATTCTGGAAAAGGTCAAGCTGTTGCCGAAGTTTGCTGAACTGGGGGCGGTTTTTCCAAAACGGGTGAAGCGTGGGCCATGTCAGGAAATCGTGTTGCAGGAAGGCGAGTTCGACCTGCGCCGCCTGCCCGTGCTCCAGTGCTGGCCCGAAGACGGCGGCCGCTTCATCACCTTCCCACTGGTGTTTACGTCCCACCCCGTCACAGGACGGCGCAACGTCGGGATGTACCGCATGCAACTGTACGACGCCTGTACGACCGGCATGCACTGGCAGATTCACAAGCATGGCGCTTCGCACTGGCGCACGGCGCTGGAGCGCGGTGAACGCATGCCCGTGGCTGTGGCCATTGGCGGCGACCCCATTCTGACCTTTGCTGCCATTTTCCCGTTGCCGGATGATGTGGATGAAATGCTGCTGGCCGGTTTCCTGCGCGGAAAGCCGGTGCCGATGGTCAAGTGCCTGACAAATGATCTGGAAGTCCCGGCCACGGCGGAAATCGTTCTGGAAGGCTACGTTGACCCGCAGGAACTCCGTACTGAAGGGCCCTTTGGCGATCACACCGGCTTTTACACGGAGGCAGACAACTATCCCGTCTTTCACGTCACCTGTGTCACCCACCGCCGCAGTCCGATTTACCAGACGACGATTGTCGGACGGCCGCCGATGGAAGACTGCTGGATGGGGGAAGCCGTCGGCGAGATTGCCAAGCCGGTGCTGCGTCGGCAGTTCCCGGAAATCGTGGACATGCACCTGCCCTTTGAGGGCGTGTTTCACAACCTGGCAATTGTTTCCATCAAGAAGGCCTATCCGGGGCACGCCCGCAAAATCATGAATGCCCTGTGGGGAACCGGGCAGCTTATGTTTACGAAGGTTGTCATCGTGGTGGACGACGATGTGCCGGTTCAGGACCCGAGCTATGTGGCGTGGTACGTCCTCAACAACATTGACCCGGAGCGTGACATCCAGTTTACCCTCGGCCCGGTGGACGCCCTCGACCATGCTTCCCGGTTGCCGGCCTACGGCTCGAAGATGGGCATTGACGCCACACGCAAGTGGCCGAGTGAGGGCTTTACCCGCCCCTGGCCGCGGGAAAACCGTATGACGGCCGAGATTCAGCGCAAGGTGGATGAAAAATGGCGCACGCTTTTTGGGAAGTAGCCCGGCGTCCGGTGCCGTGGCTGCTTGCCGTTCTGGTGAGTTGCCTGACAACTTGGGCGGCTCCGGCCGATGACCCGCTGGATGTTCTCGACTACCAGATTGATGCCGAGATCATTCCCGCCACGCAAACCTTTGTCGCCCGCGCCAAAGTCAGGATGGATACCCGGCGCCCTGTGCAGTCGGTCGTGTTTGAATTCAATGGAGCGCTGGAAGTCCGGCGCGTTCTGGATGAGAACCTGCAGCCGCTTCAGTTTACCCAGGACCGGCTCCGCGATCTCGATCTGCGGATTGCGCTCCCACGGGCAACCACACCCGGTACACCGTTCGTCGTCATTGTCGAGTATGCCGGGCAGCTTTTGTCGGCCGAAGGCGGCGTCCTGACCAGCAAGCGCCTGGCCTACGTTGGTCAGGACGGGGCGAGTTATCTGCTCTACGGCGGACGCTGGTTCCCCTTCCACGGCTATGCGGCCGATACGGCAACCTTTACGCTGAACCTGACCGTTCCCGATGGATTGACGGTAGTGGGTTACGGATTTCAGGCGAAACAGCCGGTGACAGGGCCGGGAGTGCCGTCCCTGGAACCGGAGCGGCGTCCCGCTCCGGCGCCGGCCACACCGCGTCCGTCCCCGCGCCCATCACCGCGGCCGCGCCCACGGCGGCCGTCAAATGCCTTTTTGCCGTCCCTTCCGGTTGCCATGCGCGGAGCCGATGTGCCACAAGCCGCGCCGACATTGCCCGCCGGGACGGGGCCGCGCACCCGCTGGTCGTTTGCTTCGGCCAAAAGTGTCCTGTTCGGGAATCTGGCCGTCGGTCGCTACCAGGTGCAGACCCGGCAGCAGGGAGAGACGGAAATCCGGGTGTATGTCCGTCCCGGTAATGAAGCCCGTGCTGCCGAGTATGCCGACATCGCTGTGCAGGCGCTTGAGCGTTACGAACGGAGCTTCGGCCCCTATGCTTTCGGGCCTACACTGGCGATGGCGGAAATTGACGACGAAAGTCTGGAGAGTTCCACCAGCGCCGGTGTAACCCTGCTGGCTTCCCGGCTGTTTCGGACCCGTGAGCTGCCCCGTGAACTGCTCTGCCGCGAAGTGGCGTTCCAGTGGTGGGGGCAGGGCGTCGTGCTCAAATCGTTTGACGACGCCTGGCTTTCCCAGGGATTGGCCACCTACGCCTACCTGCTGGTTGAGGAAACCCGGCGCAACAACGCGGAATTCCGCGAACTGGTCCGCGATTTTTTGGAACGCGCGCTGGCGTTTGAATCACAGTCGTCGCTGCGGCGCGCACCGGCGGAACTCGATGACCAGTCGGCGGCTTATCGCTCGATTATGTTTTACAAGGGGGCGTTTGTCTTTCGGATGCTGCGCGTCCTGTTGGGTGATGAAACGTTCTTCCGGTTGCTGGCAACCTGTTACACCCAGTATCTCGGCCGGAACATCAGCCTGAGCGATTTTGAAAACCTTGCCACGCAGACGGCCGGACAGGACCTGCGCTGGTTCTTTGCCCTGTGGGTGGATTCGACGGGTGTTCCCGAATTCGTCCCTGATTACAAGATTCTGCGGATTCCGGGCGGCACCTACCGCATGCGCGGTACGCTTGAACAAAAGCTGGAAGGCTTTCGCATGCCGGTTGAGGTGACACTGGAGACCAAGGGCAGCGCGGAACGGGCCACGCTCCAGTTTGACGGACGGGAAGCCAGCTTCAGTCTGACCTCCACTTCTGAGCCGCGTGACCTGTTGATTGACCCGGATGTGAAGATTCTCCGCACTTCTGATGAACTGCGCGTGGCGGTTGTTGTGCGGCGTGGCATCCAGCACATCGAAGATGGCGAGCTGGCCGAAGCCCAGCAGCAGTTCGAGGCGGCGATTCGCGTCAATCGCCGCAGCAGTTGGGCATGGTACAATCTTGGCCTGCTGTATCTAAGCCAGCGAAACTATGAAAAAGCCCGCGATGCCTTTGATGAGGCGCTTGATGGCGATTTGCGTCCACGGTGGGTTGAGTCATGGGCAGCGCTCAAGAAGGGCAATGCGTACGATGCGCTGGGACAGCGCGACCGTGCCGTGGCCGAGTACAAGAAGGTCATTGAAGACGGTGATGACGCGGCTGCCCGTCAGCAGGCCCAGCAGTATCTTGAACGGCCGTTCCGCCCCGAACCATAGAAGCTCCGGTTTGTTCTGAAGTCCCTATGGTCTCGAAATCGGCTGCACTCAAAATCGGCGTCCTACTCGGCTGTATTCTGCTGGCCGGCTTGGTGTGGTGGGTCTGGCAACGGCAGGTGGACGAACTGCGCACCTACGCCCCAGACCTGTCGCAGGTGGCTTATGTGGGATCGGAAAGCTGCCGGGCCTGTCACCAGGACCAGTTTGCCCACTGGTCACAATCGCATCACCACAAAATGACGCAACCGGCGACCCCGGAAACTGTGGTGGGTGATTTCAACAACGCCACCTACACCTATCAGGGGGTTACTTCGCGGATGTTCCGGCAGGGTGATGAATTTTTCATGGAAACGCTCGATCCGAGCGGCCGCATGGGCGTGGCAAAAATCGTTCGCACCATCGGGTCGCGTCGTTTCCAGCAGTATGTCACCCAAGTCGGGACAACCTTTTACCGCCTGCCTATTGCCTGGAACATCGAGAAAAAATACTGGTTCAACCTGCAGGGGCTGTTTCTGCACCCGGATTTGCCCGATTTCAGCCGCCACACCAGTGTGTGGAACAACAACTGCATCTTTTGCCACAACGTCAAGGGCAGGCCCGGCATGGACCTGAAAACCGGGCAGTTTACCAACACCAGTGTCGAGGAACTGGGCATCGGCTGCGAAGCGTGCCACGGCCCCGGAAAGCTGCACGTTGAAAAAAATCAGTCCTTTGGCTGGACCTGGCTACGCCGGCAGGCACGGGCAGATGATCCGACGATTGTCAACCAGGCGAAGCGGGACAAGCACACCAACACCCAGGTGTGCGGTCACTGCCATGGGCAACGGCTGCCCGTCGAGATCAACAACATCCGGGAAATTATGGCCAAAGGCGATCCCTACACGCCCGGTGAGGATTTGTCGAAATACTACCGCCCGCTGGACATCACAGCCAAAGTCGGCAACTACAGTTTTGCACCACGTTTCTATCCCGACGGCACGCCGCGCCTGACAGCTTACGAGTATCAGGGGCTGCTGATGAGCAAGTGCCACACCGAAGGCAACATGACCTGTGTGAGCTGCCACGATGTTCACAAAGGACGCCAGCAATCCCTGATGCACGATGAGATGCGGGGGAACAAGTCCTGTACCCAGTGCCATGCCAGCATTGCCGCCAACCTTGAAGCCCACACGCATCACCGGGCCGACAGCAGCGGCAGCGCCTGCTACGAATGCCACCGGCCGCGTATTTCCTTTGGGTTGCTCACTGCCAAACGAACCCACCGCATTCTGAACCCTGAGCCGGACAAGAGCCTTTCGACCAACATGCCGAACGGGTGCAACATGTGTCATCCGGGCGAAAGTGCCGACTGGGCGGCGCGCTACATGACGCAGTGGTACGGGTCCCGGTATGCGCTCTCTGCCGCAAATGCGGCACGCCCGGAAGCCAGGATTGCGGAAATCGTACGGGAACTCTTCAGCCGTGACCCCTCGGCGCGGATCACGGCTGCGTGGGCTTTGGGAACGAGCGGTGCTGATGGGCGCGCCCGTGATCGCAAATGGGCGATTCCTTTTCTCATTGAGGCGCTGCGCGACCGCTATCCGGCCGTCCGGTACTTCGCCTACGATGCCCTGCGCAGTGTTTCAGGGGAAGACTTCGGATTCTTTTACCTGGCCGATGAACGTGATCGGGAGGCGGTCATTGCGCGGTACGCCGCGTGGTGGCGGACCTTGCCCAAAGGGGCGGACTGGGTTCGCCCGGCCAGCGTACCCCTTGATACCAACTGGCAGATTCCAGCCGCCCGACTCGCGGCTTTCCGCGCTGAACTGGGCAAAACCGAGGCCATTGACATTGGCGAGTAGGCGTTGGACTGGCTATGCCTCAGTGGGAAGCCGACGAAAACCTGTGATTTCGAGGAAGCCAAGGGCAAGGTTGACCAGCCCGATGCCAGTGACCGCGCCGCGCACGTAACCGCTCTGGACAATGGCCGCAAGCTGACTGCCTGGGAAACGGGCCGTCAACCAGAACAGAAAGAAGTTGTTTTCCCAGTAGTTCGTCCACGGGATGATGGCCAGCAGCAGCCCAACCTCAAAACACAGGGCAATGAAGAGAATGGCGGTCAGCTTGACGGACACGGGGCAAAGGCGTCAGGTGTGTGGGGGTAGTGTTTGACCGTCAATGTTTGACACGTCGCCGGAGTTCAGCGAGTTTCTCGGCGACTTCGCGGTAGTTGATGTCCACAGCATAGACCATTTCAAAGACTTCGAGGGCTTGGTCGTAGCGTCCCATCTGCTCATAGGCCAGCCCCAGATCATACCGCATCGCCTGGTATTCATCTTCTGTCCGGCCGGGGGCTTCGACGCCACGCTTGAACCACACCGTGGCCAGTTGTGGTTCGTTTTTGGCCATAAAGCACAGCCCCAGCATGTTACAGACTTGGAAGTAGTGGGGGTCAGGAGAGTTAGGGTCGGTGCCGCGAAAAGCGGTCTGGAACTCCTCGATAGCCTCATCAAAGAGGTCCATGTCCTTGTAAGCCAAACCGAGGTTGTAGTGGGTTTCAAAGTCTGGCGTGGCCTCGGTATCCACTTCCACACTTTGCTTGAATTCGTCAAAGACATCCTGAAGCCCGGACTCGCCCAAAAAGAGCGGACCGGTCGGCGTCTTGTCGGTTGCAGCTTCGGGTTTGGTTGACAGATTGGTGACGGCCGGTGCATCGAAGTGGCCCATTTCGAGTTCTTCGAGAGCCTTTTCGAGTTCGCTCACCAGTCCGTTCATCAGCGACCCGATGGATTCCGGTTTGGAGACGGGAACTTCGGCAGGCGCATCCGTCGGAACGGCCAGGCTCTTCAGTGTTGGCTCGGACGCCTTGGGCTGCACGGGGGCCTGAACTTTGGCGAGAAGGGCAAGAATTTCAGGGTGGTTGGGGAAGTCCAAACTCAGCTTGGTCAGATTGTCGCGGGCAATGTCATAGAACCCCTGCTCAATGTAAAAGTTCACGCCCTCCAACTGCTCACGCAATTTTTCTTCTGTCATGGAGACAGAAACTTCGCCGGGTTGATCCTTGCGCAGGTCAAAGGTTGGAACCTGAACCGTGAATGGTTCTTCCGGCGGCTGCGTTGCCGGAAAATGGGCTGGGCCGGAATAAATCGCGTCAGTCGGAATGACGAAGCCATCGCCGCTCGTGTAGCCAAAATCACTGCCGGCCGGACTGCTGGTGCTGGACGGGGCTGAGGCGGCGAAGGGGGCCGGTGCCGGGGCCTGTACCTCGCCGCTGATGTCTATCTCGACTTCATCCCCACCTGATGGCGGTGGTGAACTGACAGTTGCGGATGACAGGTCAAAGCTCCCTCCGGCTGGGATGGAACCGGCTGCCTGCTGGGCTTCCTGCTGGAAACGTTGGCTTTGGGCGTAATCCCCCTGTTGGGCATACAGTGAGGCGAGGACTGTCGCCTGTTGGGCAGCTTCCTGTGGCTGTCCGATGTCGGTGTAAAGCTGTTTGAGAAGCAGCCGCAGCTCAATGCTGTGTGGTGCCTGCTGGACGGCTTCGTGAAGCAGGTGGATAGCCTGATCCGGCATACCCAGGTTGGCAAAACGCTCGGCATCGCCTTTGAGCCGCCGCGCCTCTTCCGGGAGCACCTCAGTTGCGGGTGGGACATAGCCGCCGACCGGCGGTGGAGGCGTGCCAAATGGCCCGAAGCTGCCGCCCGGAGTCCCCATGCCGCTGCTGCCCTGCACGCCAAAACCGCCGCTTTGCATGCCGTTGAACCCGCTTTCAAAGCCGGTTCCCGGCGCTTGTGGGGTAAAGTTTCCCGAAGCTGGCGAAGTAAAGTCCGTCCAACCACCAGTCGTCCCACCAAAGCCAAAGCCAGGTGCTCCAGACGGATGGTAGGCCAGTGTTTCTTGGGGTTGAAAACCTGACCCGGAGGTGTAGCCAAAGTCGTTCGCTGGTCCGGCGGTTGGTGTAAGGGGTTGATTTACCGTCGGAATATCAACGAACTCCACGCGCTGTCCAACGCCACCGGCGTACACCGGAGCGTTGATCAAACGGTCCCGTTCAGCGATGGTCGGGCTGACCGTGCTCGTGAAGCCCCAGGCCTGCATCAGTTCCAGATGGGCTGGCTCATTCGGCTCCAGTTCAATGAGTTCCCTAAGTGCCTGTTCGGCGATGTCGCGCTTGTGATGGTGCCGAGCTGCATGGGCCAAGGCTTTGAGTGCTCCCAACAGCTCATTGCTTTCGCCGAGTCGCTTGTAGAGCAGCACCAGACACTGATGAGCCGCAACGTGATATGGCTCAGTTTCAAGAATGGATTTGAGCAGTTCCACGCCGCGCGTTTCCTGCCGCCGGGTGACCATCGGCTCAACGCACTGCTCGATCAGGCTTACAGCCCGGTCGTGATAACCGCGTTCGGCGAATTTCTGGGCCAGTGTCAAAACGTATTCAAAGCGGGTTTTATCCACTTTGAGGAGCTTGAGCAGCGCTTTTTCAGCCTCTTCCAGCAACTCGGCCTGAAGGTAGATGCGTCCGCTGAGGATGAGCAGGTCGGTGTCGTCCGGGCGTTGTCGCACCACCTTGTCGAGCAGCTCAACCGCCCGGCCGGGATCACCCTGCTTGATGTAAATCGTAGCCAGAGAGTTGAGGGCAGGGGTGCTCATGGGGTTGAGTTCGAGGACGCGCTGGAAAACCTGCTGGGCTTCAGCCAAGCTGGATTTGCGAATAAGCTGTGAGCCGGCTGCAATGTAGGCCTCAATCGCCTTCTCCGTCATACCTTCCCGCTGGTAATTCTCGGCAAGGCGCAACCGGGCAGGGACATTTTCGGGATCGAGATCGGCAACGCGCTGCAAGAGTTCAAGCGCCTGCTGACTGCGGCCATTTTTGGTGTAGTAATCGGCCAGTTCAAGGTACTGCTTGCGCGCTTCGACAATCAGATTCTGGCGAATGTACAGTTCCGCCAGCTTCAGCGCGACATCGGCGTTACCGGGAGCCAGTTTGTAGATTTTCTTGTACACCGCAATTGCCCGCGGCGTGTGCCCATCGCGCAGCGTCGCTTCAGCCAACTTGACAAAGGTGATAATGGCATCGTCATTCCGCCCGTCCCGGACATACAAATCGCCAAGAATGTTGAGCAAATTGGTGTCGCCCGGATTCGATGCGACCAGGTTTTCATACTCCTTGATCGCAAGCTTGACTTTGCCTTGTTGAACGAGCTTCTCGGCTTTTCGTAAATCGTTGGCTTTTGTATAGGACATGGCGTGGCTCCCGTCGCGGTAAACGCCGCTGAAAGATATTGCGACGATAGAAGCTCAAGGCTGATAGGTGGGTGACGGTATCACAAAGAATATACCGTGTCAAACGCCGGAAAGTTGGGGGTGATCTATTCTAACTTGTCTGGAATCAAAAAGTTAAGGATTGGTTTCAGGGGAGGCGGGGACGACGCCCCGAAAGGTCAGCCGGTGAACGGGGCTGGGGCCACAACGGCGAAGTTGCTGCTGATGGTAGGCCGTCCCATACCCTTTATGACGTGAAAAACCATACATGGGGTATTGGGCATCAAGCTTCTCCATGAGCCGGTCACGGTACACCTTGGCGATGATGGAAGCGGCGGCAATCGAGACGGAGCGCGCGTCGCCCTGCACGACCGACTGTTGAGGGATGGGGACGTTCGGAAGGGAGAGGGCGTCGAGGAGCAGTACATCCGGTCGGGAAGACAGCGCCGCCAGCGCCTGCTGCATGGCCTGCCGGGTGGCTTCCAGGATGTTGATGCGGTCAATGACCGCCGCCTCCACGACACCGATGCCGATGCCATAGGCCGCGGCTTCGATCCGGGGGACAAGCCGTTCCCGTTGCGCTGGCGTCAGTTGCTTGGAATCCTGAAGCCCGGCCGGGATGGTCTCCGGGTTGAGCACCACGGCCGCGGCGACGACAGGGCCGGCCCAGGCGCCACGCCCGGCTTCGTCCACACCGGCAATATGGTTCAGTCCCCTGGCCCAGTAGGGCGCTTCAAACTCAGTGGTCGGGTACGCCCGGTGTGCCATTTCAGTCTTTCCGGTGTTGCCAGCAGTAGCCCGTGGCACCACTGACCCACCGCTGGCAGGGGGTGCCTTTTTTGGTCGGAGCACCACAGCGGTGGCGCTCGCGGGAAAGGGTTGTACCAGCGGTTTCCCGACTGGTCTCCGGGCCAACCGGGGGGCTGCCGGTAAGTGCCTGCGCCGTGGTGAGCGGCGGCAGGGGCGGTGGCGGTTGAACGGCCTGCCAAACCACTTGTCCGGCACCCAGCGAGAGTCCCAGACAGACGCCTAACCCAAAGGTTTTCCAGTGAAAACCACCAATGCGATAACCACAAGCGGCGCAACGGCGGCCGCGCAGTGTCTCCCGCCCACGCGCACGCTGCCCGTCAGCCGGCAACGGTAAGGACTCACCACAGGCCGGGCAAAAGTTGGCCGGGCAAAAGCTGGAACGTGGCATGAACTCAGTCGCTCCGTGGGCAAGGTCTGTAAGGGGCAGTGTGCCGAATCGGTCGCTGGTTTGGGAAGGGTTTGCAGCGCCGGTTGGCAATGATAGGGTACGCCAGCATACATAAACCGTTGCATCCGGCTGCAACGGAGACGCTGGTCACTGGTCAAACCCCATGGTGCCTTTTGAGCAACTGCTTGCTTGGAGTGTGAAAATCGCCATCGGCTTCGTCCTGCTCATGACGACGGTGGCCTATTTGTCGCTCATCGAGCGCCGACTGCTGGCCTTCATTCAGATGCGCTATGGTCCCAATCGGGTCGGGCCGTTCGGGCTGTTTCAACCCATCGCCGATGGGCTGAAGTTCATTTTCAAGGAAGATGTTATTCCACTGGATGCCGACAAGTTTCTTTACGTTATGGCTCCGGCACTGTCGCTGGTGCCGGCGCTCATGACCTTTGTGCTGATTCCAGTCGGTGGGGAAGTGACCGTGCCTTTTCTGGACCGGCCCATAACGCTCTACGTCACGAGTATCAATGTGGGCTTGCTGGCCGTGCTGGCGATGACGGGCATGGGGGTCTATGGCATCGTCATGGCCGGCTATGCCTCGAATAACAAGTACAGCCTGCTCGGCGGGCTGCGTTCCTCGGCGCAACTGGTGAGCTATGAGCTGGCGATGTCTCTGTCCATCATCGGGGTGCTGATTCAGGCCGGTTCGCTCGATCTCGTCACCATTGTGGAACGGCAGGGCGGCGCGTGGGGGCTGGGCTGGCACGTCTTCTGGTTTCAACCGATCGGCTTTTTCGTGTTCCTCATCAGCATGATTGCGGAGACCAACCGCGCCCCCTTTGACTTGCCCGAAGCCGAAAGTGAACTTGTGGCGGGCTTTCACACCGAATACAGCTCCATGAAGTTTGCCATGTTCTTCATTGCGGAGTACGCCAACATGGTCACGGCAGCGGCCATGGCCACGACCCTGTTCCTGGGGGGCTGGCAGGGGCCGGGCGTGGCGCAGATACCGTGGTTGGGGCCGGTGTACTTCGTACTGAAAATGGCCCTGTTTTTGTTTCTCTATGTCTGGCTGCGGGCTTCGTCGCCGCGCCTGCGGTATGACCAGTTGATGAATTTTGGCTGGAAGTTCCTGCTCCCGCTGGCTCTGGTCAATGTCGTTCTGTCGGCCACGCTGGGACTATGGTTTTAGTTGTCTCCCCACTCGTGTTCAGGTGCCCGGCCTGGCAGGTCTCCACGGATGCCGCGTTATCTCGATCTTCGCTTTCGGCTGGCTGCCCTGCTTTCCATTGTCATCATTGGCATGGTGGCGGTGCTGTATGAACTCAACCGCCGTGCTGAACGCCAGATTTTGGCACAGGTCGAAGCCCAGACTGCACAACTGACGACGGCGCTGGAAGTCGGCCTGCAGAGCATCAGCACAAGCGACTACCTGGATGATTTCATCCGGTCACGCCGCCTGACGCCCAGCCAGCTCCAGCGTATCCGGCGGATTGCCATCGTGGACGCGAATGGCTTGGTAACAGACAGCACCCTGCGGGCGGAGCGCGGACAGCGGCTAGCACTCCCGACCGATGAAAGCCTGGTACAGGAAGGCGATCCGCTGGCGGCGAACACCACAGAAAACAGTCTGGCCAGAACGGTGTTCATTCCTTTTCAGGCCCTGGGCAAAGACGGGGCGCCGGAGCGCAACTACGTGGTGGTGACGATTTCAGCCCAGACGTTGGCGGAGACCATTGCCACGACTTCGCGCCAGCGGCTGCTGGCCACCGGTGCGGCGCTCCTGGTCGCGTTGGTTGTCGCGGTTGCCCTGGTGTGGCGCTTCACGCAGCCGATTGGCGATCTTGTGACGGCCACGCGCCGGATTGAAGCTGGCGACCTGACGGTGCAACTGCAGCTCAACCGACGGGACGAAATCGGCCTGCTGGCAGCGCGCTTCAATGCCATGGTGGTGCGCCTGCGCGAAGTCCGGGAGCTGGAAGAACGTCTCAATCAGGCCGAACGGGCGGCCGTCGTCGGCCGGCTGGCTTCCGGCATTGCCCACGAAATCCGCAACCCGCTCAACTTCATCAACCTCACCATGGATCACATTCGCACCCGCTATGCACCTTCCGATGCGGCCGAACGCGCCACCTTCGAGCGGCTGACCGCAGCCGTCAAGGACGAGATTGCGCGCCTCAACACGCTGGTGACGAATGTGCTGCGCATTGGCCGTCCGGCTACGCTTTCACTGCGTCCGGTCCGGCTGGGCGAATTGATTGCGGCCGTACTCGACGTGGTTCGCTCCAAAGCCGAGGCCCAGCAGGTCTCCCTGACCTGTGTGGATGAAACCGGCGGGATGCCCATCGAAGCGGATGCCGACTCGCTCAAATCGTGCTTCTCGAACCTTGTCATCAATGCCATCGAGGCCATGCCTCACGGCGGCGAACTGCATCTGCGCATTACACCCACGGCCACCGGGCAGGCGGTTCAGGTACGGGACAGCGGGCTGGGGATTGCGCCCAATGATCTGGAGCACATCTTTGACCCGTACTTTTCGACCAAAGACACCGGCATCGGGTTGGGGCTGGCCGTAACGCGCCAGATCATCCTGGATCACGGCGGCACGATTACCGTCGAAAGCACGCCAGGGCAGGGGACAACCTTCACCGTGACGCTTCCCCATCGCCCGACGCCACCCGGCTAGCCAGTCCGGGCTTTCCGGAGTCATTTCCTTCGCCAGGCATTTGCGGCATTATCCGCCGTCTGTGACGCGCATTTTGAATACAAGCGTTTTTTTTTGAACAGGGGGAAAGTTTTGCCATGAAGGGCGTAATCCTGGCCGGTGGACTTGGGACGCGGCTGTATCCGCTGACCAAGGTAACAAACAAGCACCTGCTGCCGGTCTATGACCGGCCGATGATTTACTACCCGATTCAGACACTGGTTGAAGCCGGTGTGGATGATGTCCTGCTGGTGACGGGCGGCAACAAGGCCGGCGACTTTCTGCAACTGCTGGGCAACGGCAAGGAACATGGTCTCAAGCGGTTGAGCTACACCTATCAGCAGGGTGAAGGCGGCATTGCCGATGCCCTGGCGCTGGCGGAAGACTTTGCCGACGGCGGTCCCATTGTTGTCATGTTGGGTGACAATGTGATTGAGAAAAGCATTGCCGGCCCGGTCGCACGGTTTCGGGAGCAGGGGCGCGGGGCCCGGATTCTGCTCAAGGAAGTTCCCGATCCACAGCGTTTTGGCGTACCCACCCTGAAGGGCTCGCAGGTTGTGCGCATTGACGAAAAGCCGGCGCAACCGGCATCGCCCTACGCTGTGACCGGCATTTACATGTATGATGCCACCGTCTTTGACATCATCCGCACGCTCACGCCAAGCCAGCGGGGGGAACTTGAAATCACAGATGTCAACAACGCCTACATCGCGCGTGGAGAACTCACTTGGGAAGTCCTCGATGGCTGGTGGACCGATGCCGGAACTTTCGAGAGCCTGCATCTTGCCTCCAATCTTGTCGCGGCGATGCGCCTGGCCGCCGCCCCACACTGACCATGAACTTCATTCCGACGGAGCTACCGGGTGTCATCCTGATTGAGCCAAAGGTCTTCCGGGACGAACGTGGTTTTTTCCTGGAAACCTACCATGCGGCCAAGTTTGCCCAGGCCGGCCTGGATGTGACCTTTGTCCAGGACAATCACTCGCGTTCGGTGCAGGGCACGCTGCGCGGTCTTCATGCCCAGTGGCGGCGGCCGCAGGGTAAGCTCGTCCGGGTCATTGCGGGGGAAATTTTTGATGTCGTGGTGGACATCCGTCTGGATTCGCCGACCTTTGGACGGTGGCTGGGCGTGCGCCTGTCGGCTGAAAACTTTCGCCAACTCTATGTTCCACAGGGCTTTGTCCATGGGTTTTGCGTGGTGAGTGACATGGCGGAAGTCCTTTACAAGTGCACGGCGCTCTATGACCCCGGTGATGAGATTGGCGTCATCTGGAATGATCCCGAAATTGGCATTGACTGGGGGATTGAGTCGCCGTTGTTGTCGGAAAAGGACCGGCGGCTGCCAACCTTGCGCACGCTCGTGCAGCAGTTGCAACAAGCGCCGGACGGCGTATGAAGCGTCCGACGCCAGTGTTTGCCGGTGTGCCGGTGGCCAACCTCACGCTGGATGAAACCTTGGCCCAGGTTGCCACCTGGCTGCAGGAGCCGGATTTTCGCCGCATGGCAGTGGTCAATGCCGCGATTCTGCTGGATGTCGAGCGCGATGCCGGGTTTCAGACGGCCCTCGCCACGGCTGATCTGGTGACGGCCGATGGCATGTCGGTTGTATGGGCCACGTGGTGGTTGCCTTTTTTGGGCGGGCGGCTGGTGGCGCGGGTGGCGGCGCCCGAGGTCATGGAGGGGGTTCTCGCCTGGTGTGCGCACCATGGACAGCGCATCTACCTGCTTGGTGCCACGGGGGAAGTCGTCACGGCCGTCTGTGAGCGGTTGCAGCAGCGTTTTCCCACCTTGTCCATTGCCGGCGCGCAGGATGGCTACTTCCCGGAAGCTGCTTCGTCCGCCGTGGCCGCGGCCATCCGCAGTGCCCGCGCTGACGTGCTTTTTGTCGCTATGGGTTCGCCCAAACAGGAGTTGTGGCTGGCCCGTTACGGCCCGCAGACCGGGGTACGGTTTGCGCTTGGCGTCGGCGGCTACTTCGATATTCTGGCCGGAAAACGCAAGCGTGCGCCGCGCTGGATGCAGTCCTGTGGCCTGGAGTGGAGCTTTCGACTGATGCAGGAGCCACGACGGCTGTGGCGGCGGTATCTCATTGGCAATCTGGCCTTTCTGGGGTTTCTTCGGCGTGAGCGCCGACGGGCAGCAGACCGGCAATTGGCCAACCGGTTATCCGTAGGCCAGCCATCAGGGGAGAAAACATCATGAAACACTGGCGGGTAGGTATTCTGGGCGCGACCGGCACGGTTGGGCAGCGTTTCGTTCAACTTCTGGAGCAGCATCCGTGGTTTACCATCACGGCTGTTGCGGCTTCGGACCGCTCCGAAGGCAAGCGGTATGGAGATGCCGTTGCCTGGAAGCTTCCGACGCCTCTGCCGGCGCGGATTGCGGAACTGACCCTGGCGCCGTGCCGGCCGCCGCTGGACTGCGACCTGGTGTTCTCCAGCCTGCCGGGTGATATGGCTGCGGAAACAGAAGTGGCTTTTGCTGCTGCCGGCTACCCGGTCATCAGCAATTCAAGCGCCCACCGCATGGCCCCCGATGTGCCGCTGCTCGTACCGGAAATCAATCCCGAACATGTGCGTCTCATCCCGCTCCA
The DNA here is from genome assembly GCF_000226295.1 of Chloracidobacterium thermophilum B. Taxonomy (GTDB): domain Bacteria; phylum Acidobacteriota; class Blastocatellia; order Chloracidobacteriales; family Chloracidobacteriaceae; genus Chloracidobacterium; species Chloracidobacterium thermophilum. Next base: position 1,992,241 of record NC_016024.1, on the reverse strand, counting down.
GCAGCAGCGTCGGGATTGGACGCGCGGTTTTCTCGTCACCAATCCCAACTGCACGACCTTGGCGCTGGTGCTTCCGTTGGCGGCGCTGGAACGGGCTTTTGGGGTGGAGATGGTTGTGGTGTCAACGATGCAGGCCATTTCGGGGGCTGGCTATCCCGGGGTGGCGTCGCTGGACATTGTGGACAATGTCATTCCCTACATCGCCGGTGAAGAAGACAAGGTGGAGTCCGAGCCGCGCAAAATCCTGGGGCAGCTTGTCGGTGACCGGATTGAGCCGGCGGTGCTGCGGCTCAGTGCCCATTGCCACCGCGTGGCCGTGACCGACGGACATCTCTGCGCTGCTTCCATCAAGCTCCGGCAGCCGGCAACTGTGGATGAAGTCGGTGCGGCTCTGGAGGCTTTTCGCGGGCCGGCGGAAGTTGCGGCGCTGCCCAGCGCACCGGCGCGTCCCATCGTGCTGCGGCGTGAGCCGGACCGTCCACAGCCCCGCCTGGACCGCGATCTGGAACGCGGCATGGCCAGCATCGTGGGACGGGTGCGTCCTGACCCGCTGCTGGACATCAAACTGACGATTCTCGGCCACAATACCGTACGCGGTGCGGCTGGCGCCGCGGTACTCAACGCCGAGTTCTTGGCCGCAACGGGCTGCTTCACCTAGAGTAGTCAGACGGCGCGGGCTGTATCTTTTACCAAACTGGCGATAAACCTATGCCTGACCGGCCGGCCTCTCCTGAACGCGAAGACCCAAGTGATCAGCCGCCTGACGAGCATCCAACCGGGGTGACGGCCCGGCGGCAGCTTATGTTCCCGGACGCCGTGGCGCGAGACAACCAGGTGCGCTCGCGGATTCCACTGGTGGCAGAGGCACCAGTCTTTGAGTTTGAACCGGTCGCGCCCCCAGAGCCTTCCGGGTTTCCAAGGCTGCCGCGCCGGTGGCGGATACGCCTGCGCCAGTTTGTCCGCAGGTATGTTGTATGGTTTGTTGTTACTCTGTTGCTGGCGGTGGCAGCGGTGGTGATTGTGTCGTTTGTTTCTCCGACGCCCAAACCGCCGACCCTGCCCCCACCCACCCGGCGGTAACGGGACTTTTGGAGGCCAGCCGAAACGTGCAGGAAGCAGCGTCAATGGAGTGGTCGGCACGTCCGCGCGGATGGATTGAAGTCATTGCTGGCGGGATGTTCTCCGGGAAAACCGAGGCGCTCATCACACGTCTGCGGCGGGCGCTGATTGCGCGGCAGACTGTCCAGGCGTTCAAGCCCCGGCTCGATGATCGGTATGAAGCCAACTTCATCGTGTCGCACAGCCGCCTGCGCATCGAAACCCAGGTCGTCGAAAGCGCCGAGGACATTCTGGAGTGTCTGCGGCCGGAAACCCAGGTCGTGGGCATTGATGAGGGGCAATTTCTGGGGGCAGGGCTGGTGTCCGTCTGTCATCAACTGGCCCAGGAAGGGCGGCGGGTCATTGTGGCAGCTCTGGACCTGGACTACCGTGGGGAGCCGTTTGAGCCAATTCCCCATTTGCTGGCAATGGCGGAATACGTGAGCAAGCCACAGGCAATCTGCGTCGTCTGCGGGCACCCGGCCAACTTTTCCCAGCGGCTCATCGCCGACGAGCGGCGGGTGGTTGTTGGGGCGGAAGGGCTGTACGAGGCGCGCTGTCGCCGGTGTTTTGTCCCCTATCCGGTGCGCCCCTCGGAAGCCGTAACCTGGGAAACGACGAAGGATAGCTGAAGGCACGATGCAGTCTGGCGCGTATCGGGTCGGGATGGGTTATGACATCCATCGTCTGGTGGAAGGTCGCCCGTTGATTCTGGGTGGTGTGACTATTCCCTATGAGCGCGGGTTGCTCGGTCATTCAGATGCCGATGCGCTGGCGCATGCCATCACTGATGCCCTGCTGGGGGCGCTGGCGCTGGGTGATATTGGTACGCATTTCCCGGACACTGACCCACAGTGGGCCGGCGCTGACAGCCTGACGCTGCTGCACCAGACCGTGGCGCTTGTGGCTTCCCGTGGCTTTGAAGTGGTCAATGTGGACGCCTCCATTCTGGCCGAGCGCCCGAAGCTGATGCCCTACATCCAGTCCATGCGGGAGCGTCTGGCGGCTGTCCTCCGCCTGCCCTGTGATGCGGTCAGCGTCAAGGCAAAAACGAATGAGGGGCAGGATGCTGTTGGCCGGCGGGAGGCCATTGCCGTCCACGCGGTTGTCCTGGTGGCACAGCGCAGCGAAACCGTGGATGCCACAGCACATACGTAACCTCAAATCTGTCTGAAGGAAATACACCATGTCTGCCACCCGTCACCTGCTGACGCTCGATGAACTCAGCCAGCTTCCGCATTGGGCGGCTGAAATGGGGCGCAAGTATTTTTCCGGCGAGGCGAGCCATTTCCTGCTGCACCACAACGTCTATGACCTGGCACGCGCCAAGCGTGGCTATGTTGGACTGGTGACTTTTCTTCAGCAGGAGATGCTGGGGAACAAACACATCGTGCTCTATAACCGCAGTGAGGGAATTTCCTTTGGCTCACAGGAAGCCGAACGCCAGTTTCTGGCAACCTTGCGGGTTGCCAACCCCCTTGCGGATACGAAGACCCTGACGACGCTCCCGCGTGATCCAGTGCCGGCGCTGGGGTTGATTGAGCGGTTTCTCTACGCTGGTGATCAGGTGGCGGTCATCATCAACTTTCTGGAGACGCTTGTACCGGCCGGCGAAATGACTCACCTGAGCAGTGATGAGCGAAACCTGCTTGTGATGTTTCAGCGATGGCTGACGAGTTCCCGTCTGCTCAATTCTGATAACATCGTTTTGTTCATCACAGAAAACCTGTCAGATGTGGCCCAGCGATTCCGTGAGAATTCGCGGCTGACAATCATTCGCGTTCCATACCCGGATCACGCGGAACGGCTTGATTACATCCGCTACGAGCTGGCGGAGATTGCCAAACGACGTAATGGCCGCTCCGAAAAAGAAATCGAACAGCTCAAAGCTGATTTCAAAGCCAAGGCCGAACGTATCTTGCGCGAGGAAGGCGTTGACCGGCTCAACGAAGAAACCAAAAAGTTCAATGAGCAGCTTGAGAAGATGAAAGCCGAGCTGGGGAACAGTGTCCTTGGTCTCAAAATGCAGATCAGCGATGAGCAGCTTGCTCACCTGACTTCCGGTCTGAACCGGGTTCACATCTCCTCTATTCTCAAAAATGCAACGCTCAGTGACGAGGGGTTGACGATTGATCTGGTACGTGCCAAGAAAAAATCCATCATCGAGGCTGAGTGTGTCGGTCTGATTGAGTTTGTGACGCCGAAATACGGGCTTGACCATGTTGGTGGCTTCGAGAAAGCCAAGGCGTATCTCCGCAACATCGCTGAAGTCATCCGCAACGGCGAAACCGAAGAAGCTCCCATGGGGATTCTTATCTCCGGCCCGGTGGGAACTGGAAAAACCTTTCTGGCAGAAGCCTTTGCCAAGGATTGTGGGCTGAACGTCGTCGAATTCAAGAACTTCCGGGACAAGTGGGTTGGTTCTTCGGAATCCAATCTTGAAAAGATTCTCAATCTCATCCAGACGCTGGCACCAATTGTTGTCTTGATTGATGAGGCTGATGCTACACTGGGGAACCGGGATAGTGGCGGAGACAGCGGCGTGGACAAGCGCATCTTTTCCAAGATTGCAGCCGCGATGGGAGACACAGACAATCGCGGACGCATTCTCTGGATATTGATGACCTCACGGCCTGACCTGCTTCCCATTGACCTGAAGCGGCAGGGAAGGTGTGAGGAGCATATCTCGCTGTTTTACCCAGAGTCTGAAGCCGATCGCTTGGCTATTATTGAGGCTATGGTCAGGAAAAACCGGATTGCCCATCATGTTACCGATTGGTCGCCGATTACAAAAAGTGATCTGAAGCTTTCGGGGGCGGATATTGAGTCTATTCTCATCCGCTGCCGACGGGTGGCGCGGCAAGCCGGGCGCAAGGAAGTCAGCCCGGAAGATGTCCGCGCTGTGGCCCAGGAATTCACTCCGGCCCGGGACGAAGTCGCCATCGAGTATCAAACTCTGGTTGCCGTCCGGGAGGCCACCTCGCGCGACATGCTGCCCGAAGCCTTCCGGCATCTTTCGCCGGCGGAAATCAGCCAGCGCATTGAGCAGCTTCGTCCCATGGTGCGCTAGGCTGAGGTAAGTCAAACTTGGGATCAGTCTAGTGGTTGCCGGGGCTGGGGACTTGAAGATTTCTGCGCGTTACCAAATAGATTGTGCCGTCTGAAAACTCAGCTACTGGCCTGATTTCAGGATTCTGATGTAGTCTGTCAAGAATTTCCAGGCAGTCACCAAGATAGCCTTGCTTAAAGCATATCAGATATGCTCTTCCTGCTTCTGGCCAGTTCGGGTGAAACTGAATAGACAGGCGTCCAGCCCGGATTTTGGTAAGGAAGTATAGTCCCTCAGGGTCATTAGTATAGACATGTAGTTGGAGTAATTCCTCGCGTGCTTGACGAACGTAGGCAAGAGTCTCGCTGGTTTGCCAGTGAACAGATTGATAGCCTAAGCCTTCTTTGCGAACCTCGAGTCCAAATTTCAATGTGGAGATCGCTGGGTAAGTAAACCAGGCTATCAGTCCTAGAACAACTAGCCAAGGCCGGACTCGCTTGGAGATTTTGTCCATTAATTGGAGATAAATTCGACGATAGAAGAAATCTATTAGCACAATCCCCAAAGGGATGAAGATAGGTGAAAGTAGCCTATTGTCAATTAGATTTTGGTGGGTACTCACGCATGCAATGAAGAGAAGTAATAAGTATAAAAAAATGAAAACTACTAGTGACAAAACTTTTAAATTCGTAATTTCTTTTACGCCGATAACAAGAAGTATGAAGATTAGCAGAAACGCAACTAAGAACAAGAGAGTTTTATTTTGGAAGTAGTTCACTGGAAAAATAAACCAGCTAGTAACAGCATTGACAAAACCTAAGCTGTGTTCACTAAAGCTGTGAAGAGGATTTCCTGAACGACCAAAGAAGGTTCGGGAAAGTATATAGTTCCTCATTCCCCATAGGTAAAGTGGGAAAGAAGAGATAAACAAGAATGTATATATTTCGTTCCTTTTTTTTACTATATCTTCCTTAGCTTTAAAAATCAATAAACTTAGGAATGAAATTAAAGCGAAAATACCTACGTAACGTGTCATACAAGCGAGACTAATAAAAAAAGAAGATACTAATAAGTATTTTTTGTCTTCATAGTCAATAAACTTGAGCATATAAAAAAAAGCGACACTTAGGAAGAGTATAAAGGTAGGCTCACTCCAAGCATAAACAAATGTCTGAAAGGTTGGTATCCCAAATATAATCGAAAAGCAAACAAACAGCGAAATTGGAAAAGAGTTTGTAATTAAGAATGTAAGGTTTCCAGATATAAAAGTAGCAAAGACTATAATTAGAAGATTAAGAAATAACGCAGATGTTTTTAGGTCTAAACCAAGCAAGAAGCTCAAAGTGGCAACAGCCAAAGGGTATAGTGGTGGTTGTGCACCGAAAGGTTCACCTGAGTAACAAATAAAGCCCTTTCCTTCAAGTAAGTTACCGGCAACTGCCAAGTATCCTGCTGAATCCGGTGAGAGTCCAATCCCGTGCTGAGACATAACAAACCATAGCCAGCCAGCGCCAAGCAGGCCAATGAGCATGAACCATATTTGCTGTTTCCAACCAAGTCGCGGATGGGGTACGGAGAGTGCTTCGGATGTTATCACGTCAATCATGTAACCTTTGAGAATTTGGCTTGATTCGGGAAGGCAGCATTCTCTGAAGTTGTGTACATAGGTAATCAAACGAGCAGGTACTGTCAAGAAAAACACCATTGCTATGGATTATTCTACCGACCAGCATATTGAATAGTTAGTATTGCAAAAAAACAGAGGAGGCTTTCAGGGGCGGATATTGAGCCTATTCTCATCCGCTGCCGGGTGGCGCGGCAAGCTGGGCGCAAGGAAGTTAGCCCGGAAGACGTACGTGCTGTAGCCCAGGAATTTACCCCGGCCCGGGATGAAGTGGCCATCGAGTACTAAACCTTGGTTGCCTTACGGGAAGCGACCTCACGTGACATGCTGCCGGAAGCCTCCCGGCATCTTTCGCCGGCGGAAATCAGCCAGCACATTGAGCAGCTCCGGCCTATGGTACGCTAAGACCAAGGCTAACCCAAGTTGATTGTGGTGATCAGCCTAGAATCCTAGATTTTTCTCCGTGTCATCAGATAGATTGCACCATCAGAGAATTCGGCTATTAGATTGATGTCAGGATTATAGGCTGATTTAAGAGTACCTAAGCAGTCACTGAGGTAGTCCTCCTTGAAGCAAATCAGATACACTTGTTCTGCTTCTAACCAAGTTGGATCGCTGGTATAAGCTATCAGATTAGATTGCACACATCTTAGACGTCCAGCTTGAATTTGCGCAAAAAAATACACTGCCTCGGGTTGGTTGGTATAGATGGGTAGCTGTACGAGATGTTTGTGGGCTTGGCGAGCATAGGCTATCGTTTCACTTTGTTGCCAGTGAGTGGCATGATAGCCCAGCCCTTCTCGGTAAGACTCGAGTCCGAGTGCCAGTGTGAAAACTATAGGATAGGTAAACCAGATTACATAACTCAAAGCGGTCGGTAAAAAATGCATTTTCTTGGGTATCTTATTTACTACTCGTATGTAGATTCGATGGTAGAATATATCTAGTAGTACGATTGCTAGTGGAATAAAAATAGGCGAAAGCAGTCTATTACCTATTAGATCTGTCTGGGTGTTCACGCAGGTAATAAATAGAAAGAGAGAGTAAACATAAACAAGTATTACTAAGGCAAGAGTTTTTAGATTCTTGCCATGATTCAGTGCGGTGATAGAAAGTATAGAGGATAGTAGTGCAATTGCTATCAGAAAAATCAGTATTTTATTCTGGAAGTAATTTACAGGGAGAATAAACCAACTGGTTATGGCTTCACTAAAACCAAAGGCGTGTTCACCTATGCCGTAAAGTGATCTATTCGAGCGACCAAAGAAAGACCCAGAGAGATTATAGTTTCTCACAGCCCAAAAGCAAATTGGAGAAGAGGAAATGAATAAAAACAAGTATATTTCATTTCTTCTTTTTATAACTTTCTTTTCAATGGCGAGAAGTAGCAGCATGAGAAACGCTATTATTATGAAAATGCCTACGTAGCGGGTTATAGTCAAAAAACCAACAGAGATTGAGCAAATTACCAGATATTTTTTCTTATCAGAATCAATAAATTTCACCATGTAAAGGAGGGCAAAGGTCAACAAAAATATAAAAAGTGGTTCGCTCCAAGCATAAGTAAATACATGATTTATTGGTACTCCAAATACTATTGAAAAACAGACGAATAGTGATACTAAAAATGATTTTGTAATTAAGAATGCTAATTTCCCAGATACATAAGTAGTAAGAGGTAAAAGTAAAAGATTAAGCAGTAAAGTAGACTTAACAGGATTTAATCCAGAGAAAAAACTAAAAGCGGCTATAGCTATAGGGTACATTGGTGGCTGCACGATAAAAAGCTCGCCGTTATAGGAGATAAAGCCTTTCCCTTTGAGTAGGTTTTCGGCAACTGCCATGTACCCTACTGAATCCGGTGAGATTCCAATCCCATGCCGAAATGTAGCAAACCACAACCAGAAAGAACCAATTAAACCGATGAATACAAACCAAACTTGTTGTTTCCAGTTAAGTTGTGAGTTTAGTAGACTGGATTCTGTAGATATTATCATGTCGCTTAATCACTCCCCAAACCCAAGAATCACATAAAAGGATGCCTGCTTACAGGACGTTAGATCAGAACCGAAAGCTGACCTCACGCCTAAGAGACCAGTGCTATATTGATGAGGTTTTGCTCTTTTATGAGTTGTCTTCCTGATAGGCTACACATCATTGTAGTAGTTGATCGGTGTAAAAAGTTACTTAATGAGGCACCAATGTTGGAGATGCAAGAAGGGATTTGTGTGTCACCAGATAGATTTCACCGTCGGAAAACTGGGCCAGTGGCTTGATGTCGGCCGCCTGGCGGAGTCCTTCGATGATGTCCAAGCACCCACCACGGTAGGCATGCTTGAAGCGAATCAGGTACGCCTGCCCTGACTCCGGCCAGGTTGAACGAAACCGAAAGGGAAGGTGCTCGGCCCGGATGTGGGCCAGAAAGTACAGTCCTTCGGGGTCGTTGGTATAAATGGGTAGCCGGATGAGTCGCTCACGCGCCTGGCGGACTTGAGCCAGGGTCGGGCTGGTCTGCCAGTAAATGGCGTGGTAGCCCTTGCCTTCTTGGCGTACCTCAAATCCAAGTGTCAGTGTAGAAAGTACCGGATGGGTAAACCAGATCACTGCTCCCAAGATAATGAGCCGGGATTGTGCACTACTGGAGACCTTGCTTTTTAGATATGGGTAGAGCACCTTGTTTGAAAAGTTTAACAAGACGATGACCAAAGGTATAAAAACTGGAGAGAGCAAGCGGTTGTCAATTGGATCGTATGCAAAACGCACGGAAGAAATAAAGACAAAAAGTGAATATGTGAAAACAAAGATTACAAGAGACAATATATTGGTATCTTTTATCTGATAGATACACGCAGTGGAAACTGCAAAGGTCAAAAAAATAAGTATCAGGATTAAGATAATGTCATTTTGCAAAGCATCTGTCTGGACAATGAACCAACCGGAAAAGGTGTCAAAAAATAGAAAAATAATCTCATTCGGTCTCAGAGAAGCCATGGTTCTTGGGCCAAAAGGAGTACCAGATAGAATGTAGTTTCTCAGTATCCAAAGAGATATAGGCAAGGATGAGATGTATAAAAAAGCAACAATTCGATATGTTTTTTTCTGCAATCTTTCACCCGGCATTAGAATCAGAAATAATAGAAATGAAAAAACAGAAAAAAGTCCCGCGTAACGAACCATGCACGAACAGGCTAGATAAAGAGAGCATACTAGTAAGTCTTTTTTATCCTTGGATGAGACAAAGCCAATCAGGTTCAGGAATGCCAGAATTGTAAGGAGAATGAAAAGTATTTCACTCCAGGCGAAAACAGAAACCCAAGTGATTGGTACACCCAGGATAACCGAGATACAAACGGCGATTGAGATAGGAAAGGATTTTGTGATCAGGATGGCAAGCCGGCCAGAGAAGTAGGCAACGGCGACGAAAAGGAGAAGGTTGATCAGGAGAGCCGATGTCGCCGGGGTGGAGCCAAGCAGGAAACTTATTGTGGCGATTACTAAAGGATACAGTGGTGGCTGGAGGACGAAAGGCTCACCCCGGTAGGAGAGAAAGCCCTTACCTTCAAGCAGGTGCTGGGCAACTGCCAGATAGCCTACCGAATCTGGTGAAAGCCCGATCCCGTGCCGGGACATGGCAAACCATAGCCAGCCGGTGCCAACCAACCCGATGAGACCAAACCACACGTGCTGTTTCCAGACCGGGGACAGGCACAGTGCGTCAGGCGCAGTCGGCGTCATTGGTCCAGAACGTTCAATTTGGGGGAATTCAGCTTTATTTTCGGAAGCCAATGGCACCTCTTAAGCTATCCACACAGGGAGTCAAGTGCCAGTGTCAGCGACGGAAAAATGCGGGCGGTGCGAGCTTGAATTTCAGGTGATGGCGCCTTGAAGTCGGGCACCATGATGACCGTGACACCGGCAGCATAGGCTGCCTGGACACCCGGTTCGGAATCCTCAAAAGCCAGCACATCCCGGGGCAATACACCCAGCCGTTCACAGGCTGCCAAGTAAATGTCCGGCGCCGGTTTGGGACGTGGTACCTCGTCGCCAGTCACAATAATGTGAAAGTGCCGATCCAACCCCGTGCGCGCCAAACGCTGCCGGGCTGCCGGGCGGTGCGTTGAGGTCGCCAGCGCCTTGGGCAACAGTTGGGCATCCACGGCCGCGATCATCTCCCACGCGCCCGGCTTGACAGGAATGGGCGCTTCGGCAAAGCAGACCGTCTCGTAGTGCAGCACGCGCTCGTGAAAATCCGGCATCGGAACCTGATCGCCGAAATGCTCCAGCACAATCTGAAGGGCATCGGCACGGGAACGTCCCACGAGCTGTTCATAAAAGTGTGGTGTAATGACAAAACCACAATCTGCCGCCGCCCGCTGCCACGACTGGCAGTACAGGGTTTCCGTATCAATCAGCAGGCCATCCATATCGAAGATGACCGCTGCAAAATCGCTCAACTTCATAACGCTGGAAATAAATACGAGCCTGACTCTGCCAGCAAGTCAGTGGAACTTACCAACCGGATTGTCCGGCCGGATGGGTCTCGACTATCGTAACCCGAATCAGGGCTGTCCTGTGGAAAGCTTTTCCCGCCAACGGATGTATCTATGTATCCTGCCCAGCGAATTGCCGTGATTGGCGCCGGAAGTTGGGGAACGGCGCTGGCTTTGGTCGCGGCCGCGCGTCCGGCCTCCGATGGCACGCCCCGTACCGTCACCCTCTGGGGGCATCGCCCGGAACACATCGCCACCCTCTGTGCCACCCGTGAAAACCAGCCCTACCTGCCGGGCTTTCGGTTGCCGGAAAACATCCTCCCCACAGCCGAGCTGGCGGCAGCTCTCGATGGCGCCCAGATTGTCCTGCTCGTCGTGCCATCGCACGTCACACGCAGCGTCCTGATGGCCATGCGCCCCCACATCACACCCACCATGGTATTTGTCAGTGCCACCAAGGGCATCGAGACGGACACCCTGATGCGCATGTCGGAAGTGGCTTTCGATGTCTGGCATGACCTTTTCGAGCCGCGCTACGTCACCCTTTCCGGCCCCAACTTTGCCTACGAGGTGGCGAAGGGCGATCCGACGGCGACCGTCGTCGCGGCTTTTGCGCCCCGCTGGGGGGAGTATGTCCAGAGCGAACTCAGTACGCCCAACTTCCGCCTGTACTACAACCAGGACATCACCGGCGTCGAGATTGCCGGCGCGTCAAAGAACGTCATTGCCATGGCGGCCGGCGTCATGGTGGGGCTGGGTTTCGGCCACAACACCGTCGTCACGCTCATCACCCGCGGACTGGCGGAAATAACGCGCCTAGCCGTGGCGCTTGGCGCGCGGGTCGAGACGCTGTCCGGCCTGGCCGGAGTCGGCGATCTCTTTCTGACAGCAACCGGCGCGCTTTCCCGCAACCGGTACGTTGGCGTCGAACTCGGCCGGGGACGCCACCTCGATGACATCCTCGCCGGTATGACCAATGTGGCCGAAGGCGTCAAAACCACGAAAGCCATCCATGCCCTGGCGCAGAAGCATCGGGTAGATATGCCCATGACACGCGGCATGTATCAGGTGCTGTACGAAGGCCGCAGCGTCCAGGACGCCATGGCCGAAATCATGGGGCGTCCGCTGCGGCGCGAGTACTGACCAGCCCAAAAAATCATTCCAAAAGCAAAATCCGGTTTGCCAAGGTGCGTCATTTCGGCTAGTGTATTGAACATCACACTTCTGCGCCCCCCAACTTTACTTCCCAAAACAACGCTCGTTCCCTTACGGATGCGCCATCAGCCAGGCAGAGTCCTTCGGTGACCGGTTTGGCCACAGGTGTGTCAGGAGTGGGTGTTGAGTTTCGGTACATGGAGGTTTTGACGCATGCTGCCAAACAAAATGCGTGCTGCTGTGGTTCACGAGTTTGGAAAGCCCCTGGCTATTGAAGAAATGGATGTGCCCCGTCCAGGGCCCGGACAAGTGCTGATCAAGGTCGTCACTAGCGGAGTCTGTCACACGGATTTGCACGCCGCCGATGGCGACTGGCCCATCAAGCCAAAACTTCCCCTGGTGCCTGGTCACGAAGGGGCTGGCTATGTGGCGGCTGTTGGCGATCAGGTGACTTCCGTCAAGGAAGGCGACCGGGTGGGTGTGCCCTGGCTGCACGACGCCTGCGGGCTGTGTGACTACTGCCTGACCGGCTGGGAGACGCTGTGCGAGCACCAGCACAACACAGGGTACTCCGTGGACGGCGGCTTTGCTGAATATGTCCTGGCACCAGCGGCCTATGTCGGACACATCCCGGACAATCTTGATTTCGCTACGGCATCACCGGTGTTGTGCGCCGGGGTGACGACCTACAAGGCCATCAAGGAAACCCAGGCGCGTCCGGGTGAATGGCTGGTCGTCATCGGCGTGGGCGGCCTTGGACACATGGCGGTGCAGTATGCCAAGGCCATGGGGCTGCACGTCGGGGCGGTGGATATTGCCTCCGACAAGCTCGAACTGGCCCGGCAGCTTGGTGCTGAAGTGACGGTCAACGCCAAAGAAGAAGACCCGGTGGCAGCTATCAAGCGTCAGACCGGTGGTGGAGCACATGGTGTTGTCGTTGCTGCTGTCTCAGCCGCCATTTTCCGTCAGGCTGTTGGTATGCTCCGGCGCGGCGGGACATGTTCGATGGTCGGGCTACCACCGGGGGATTTTCCTCTGCCGATTTTTGACGTGGTGCTCAACCGCCTGACCATACGCGGCTCAATTGTCGGAACGCGCAAGGATTTGCAGGAAAGCCTGCAATTCGCCGCCGAGGGGAAGGTCAAGCCAAACATCGAACTCCAGCCGCTGGAGCAGGTCAATAACGTGTTCGAGCGGATGAAGCATGGTCAAATCAACGGGCGGGTGGTGCTCAACGTTGGTCTCAACGGAACGGCCTGACCAATTGCCCTACCGCAGAGCGGCCCGGGTGGATTCCAATACCGGCGTTTCCGGTAGCCCGGCTTCCTGCAGAATCCACTCGGGCACATCGCGGAACTGAAGTTTGTAGAGCTTTTTGTATATCCCCTCGCGCGCCAGCAGTTCCTTGTGCGTGCCTTCTTCCACGATGCGCCCATGCGCCATGACGACAATGCGCGTGGCCCGCTGGACCGTGGACAGCCGGTGGGCAATGACAAAGGTCGTACGCCCTTCCATCAGGACATCGAGGGCCGCCTGAACGTAGTGTTCCGACTCCGAATCCAGGGAACTCGTCGCCTCGTCGAGGATGAGAATCCGTGGGTCCTTGAGCAGCGCCCGCGCAATGGCAATCCGTTGCCGCTGTCCGCCGGAAAGCTTGACCCCGCGCTCACCGACAATGGTCTGATACCCCTGGGGAAACGCCGTGATGAACTCGTGGGCATGCGCAGCGCGGGCGACACGCTCCACGTCCTCCGGCGTCGCATCCAGCTTGCCATAGGTGATGTTGTCATACACCGTCCCGCTGAAGAGCGTCGTTTCCTGGGGGACGACGCCAATGTTGGCGCGCAGGTCGGCAAGTTTCCACTGCCGTACGTCAAGGCCGTCCACACGGATGCTGCCGGAGGTAAGGTCATAAAACCGGGGGATGAGCGCAATCAGGGTGGATTTGCCAGCCCCGCTTGGCCCCACCAGCGCGATGACTTCACCGGGACGGGCCGTGATGCTGATGCCATCCAGAGCTGGTTCCGTCCGTCCGGGGTAAGTGAAACGAGCTTCGCTGATTTCAACCAGTCCCCGGACTTCCGGCACGGAACGGGCATCGGGGGCGTCGCTAATCACAGGTTTGGTGTCAAAGAGTTCGACGACGCGCCGCGACGCGCCAATGGTCTGATTGAACTCGCCGTAGTATTCGGCGAGCGTTCCCAGCGCCCCACCAACCCAGGCGGCGTAAAACAAAAACTGGATGAGTTGCTCGGCGGTGAGCTTGCCTTCCAGAACCTGATTGCCGCTGTACCAGAGCAGCCCGACAAAACCGCCGAACAGCACAAACACAATTGCCGCATTGAACAGTCCACGGGCCAGGGCGCGACCCAGGGCCTCGTGGAGCGAGCGGGTGATATGTGATTCGTAGCGGTTGACTTCATAAGGCTCACGGGTGAAGGACTGCACCGTGCGGATACCGGCAATGGTTTCTTCGAGAATGGCCGTGGCCTCGGCCAGGGCATCCTGGACGCGCGTGCTGCGCCGCCGGATGCTGCGCCCAAAGAAGGCGAAACTCACCACGAGCACCGGAATAAGCGCAAGCAGCAGGCTGGCCAGACGCCAGTCAATCCAGAACAGAAATGCCGTTCCCCCGGTGAACACGATGACCTGCCGCAGGGCTTCCGCCAGGCTCAGCGTGACGCTGTTCTGAATGGCCGTGACATCCGAAGCAATCCGGGAGGTGAGTTCGCCGGTGCGCCGGTTGGCGAAAAACGTGATGTCCAGCGAAAGCAGATGCCGGTAGAGGTCCCGGCGCACGTCGGCGACCAGCTTTTCCCCCACGTAGTTGAGCAGATAGGTGCGGCCAAAACTCAGGACGGACTGCACCACCAGAATGCCTGTCAGCAGGGCCAACACCGGATCGAGCGGCGAGAGGCGGTAGCCGGGAAACAACGCCGTCAGCCAGCCTGAAACAAGATTCAGCAGCGGTGCGAGCGCCGAGGGTTTGTCGGGTGAAAAGATCGAACCAAACAGCGTGCCGACAAACAGCGGGTAGATGAGCGCCAGGCTGCCTGCCCCAAGAAGACAGAAGAACGCCAGGGCAAAGTAGGGCAGATAGGGCGCGCCATACTTCGCCATGAGCCGGGCGGTGTCTCTGGCCGCCGCCTTTTTGTCGAATTTTTCCTTTTGTGGGGCAGAAACGAGTGGTGCGGTCGAAGCCGCGCGTGCCGTGGACATGACAAATGTTTGGATACCGACGGTGACTCAGGATTCGGGGGGAAGCAAGGACGGTGACGACGGCGGTGAAGCTGGCGGAAGCGATGACGGCACGGCAGCCGCGTCAGCATCGGTGGCCGTTGCTGCCTGCCGCCGCCGGACCAGCCAGGCCCCGACGGCAAAGGCAGCGCAGCCCAGGGCAATGGCCTGCGAAGTGGAAAACGGCCCGATAGCGCCACGCGGATCGTCACGCCAGATTTCAATCACGAACCGGATGACAGCATAGCCAAACAGGTACGCCAGGATGATCTGCCCGCGAAACCGCCGCCGGTGGAAAAGCCAGCCCAGCGCCAGGCAGAGGCCGAGTGTGGCCACGCTCTCGTAGAGTTGGGTCGGATGGAGGGGGATACCGTAGGGCACGCCGGTCAGTTCATGCCCGCGTTCAGAGAAGCGCACCCCACACCAGGCGGTGGTAGGCCGTCCCCAGCAGCAGCCGGCGGCAAAACATCCCAGGCGGCCGAAGAACTGCCCCAGGGCAATGCCGGGCGCACAGGCGTCCGCCACCCGCCACCAGTCAAGTCCGCGCCACCGGACAAGCAACAGACTGGCCGCAATTGCCGCCAGCAGTCCGCCGTAGAAGACCCCGCCGGAGCGCAGCACATCGAGCGAGAAGATGGCCCGCCAGTCCCTGTGAAAGCTCTCCCATTCGACCACGACGAGCAGCACCCGCGACCCGACCAGCGAGGCGATGAGCGCATACAGCACGATGTCCAGCACCTCACCACGGGGCAGACCATCGGCAACGGCAAACCGTCCGGCCAGCCACATGCCGCTGAGAAAGCCAATGGCGAGCAACACGCCGTAGGTGTTGATGATGAAGCCTGTGCCGGGAATCTCGAACAGTTCGGGAAACATGCCCTGCTCCTTACGGTGGACGATTATCCCGGAAAAGGCGGGAGAACGCCAACCATCGGAAGCGCCACGGGCCGGCGTTCCGTCCGGGCTTTTACTGCTGACGCAGTAGTTGCACATTTATGCTTATTTATCTACAATTTGCATCTGTCACGCCGGATGGTCAGTATCCACAAAGCGGCCGAGTTGCTGGGTGTTTCAGCTCAGACCCTGCGACGCTGGGAACGCGAAGGGCGGCTTTTGCCCGACGAACGCACGCCGGGTGGGCGCCGGCGGTATGACCCGGCTGTGTCCCGCGTCGTTCCGCGGCCGGGAAACGGCGCGGCGCACCATCGCTGACGCCCGTGTTTCCAGTCATGACCAGAAAGACGGTCTGGAGCGGCAAAAGCAGGTTCCTGAACTGTACTGCACCCAACCGGGCTGGACGTTCGGGATCATTGCCGACCTTGGCTCCGGCATGAACGACCACAAGAAAGGACTGAGGCGTTGGCTGGAGTCCATCCTGGCCGGAGAAGCCGGGCGGCTGGTCATCACGCACCAGGACCGGCGGCTTTGTTTTGGCACCGGACTGGTGTTTGCCATTGGCGAGGCCAAAAACGTTGAAGTGGTGATGCTCAACCAGGGTGAGGACACGACGTTTGAGGAAGACCTGGCGAAGGACGTTCTGGAGATCAGCACCGTCTTCAGCACCCGGCTTTATGGCAGCCGGTCACACCGGAACCGGAAACTTATTGACGGCGTGAAGCAGGCCGTCGCCGAGGCACAGATATGTTGACGGCTCATCGGATTGCGCTTGATCCGAACAACCGGCAGTCCACCTGGCTGGCCCGTGCGGCCGGCACGGCGCGCTTTGCCTGGAACTGGGCGCTGGACGAGTGGCAACGGCAGTATGCGGCATGGAAGGCTGACAACCGCCGGCCCAGGCCGTCTGAGGCGGCCCTGCGCCGCCAACTCAACGCCATCAAGCGCGAACAGTTCCCCTGGATGCTGGAGGTCACCAAGTGCGCCCCGCAGATGGCGATTATGCAGTTGGGGCGGGCGTTCGGGAATTTCTTTGCCGGTCGCGCCCGGTATCCGAAGTTTCGCAGGAAGGGCGTGGATGATCGTTTCACGCTCAGCAATGACTAGGTGAAAGTCAGCGGCTCACACATTCGCATTCCGAAGTTGGGCTGGGTGCGGATGCGCGAGCCATTGCGCTTTTCCGGCAAGATCATGTCAGCCACGGTCTCCCGCACCGCCGACCGCTGGTTTGTCAGCATCACCGTTGACACCGACGATCCGCCCAGACGCCCCGCCGAGAACCAAGGCGTGGTGGGGGTGGATGTGGGTGTGGCGGCGCTGGCGACGCTCTCGACGGGAGAGACCATTCCCGGCCCCAAACCACACACCGCTCTGCTCAAACGCCTGCGCCGGCTGTCGCGAAGCCTGTCCAGAAAGCAGAAGGGGTCACGCAACCGCGCCAGGGCCCGCCGGAAGCTGGCACGGCTGCACGCGCGGACAGCCAACATCCGGCAGGATGCCCTGCACAAGCTCACCAGCAAGCTCACCAGCGAGCTTACGCGCCGGTTTCATACCATTGTCATTGAGGACCTGAATGTGCGTGGCATGCTGGCCAACCGGCGACTGGCCCGCTCCATTGCCGACATGGGGTGGGGTGAGTTCCGGCGGCAACTGGAGTACAAGGCGGCAAGGCGTGGCGGGCTGGTGGTGGCCGCCGACCGCTTCTTTGCCAGCAGCCGGACGTGTTCGGCTTGCGGACACCAACTGGAGGTGTTGCCGCTGTCAGTGCGCCGGTGGAGATGCCGGGCCTGTGGCATCCTGCACGACCGGGATGTGAATGCGGCGCGGAATTTGTTGGCGTATGGTCTGGCCGTCCTGAACGGCTCTACGGCGAGTTCCGCCGGATGTCAAGCCTGTGGAGAGGAAGGCTCTGGCGGCGGCCGCAAGGCGGTTGTGAAACCGGCCTCAACGAAGCAGGAAGTCAGCTTTGTTCCTGCTTGAGCAGGAATGAGTAAGTCTGACAGAACGGCTTGTCGTTTCCGGCCGGTTTCGCCAAGCTACGGAAACGAGTGCCGGATGCGGCCGGTTGACCGGGCCGGTTCAGACGGCCCACGGATGCCCATGCCCGTTGTGTTTCCATCCTTTGCCAAGATCAACCTGTCGCTGGAAGTCATCGGCCGGCGGCCCGACGGCTATCACGAACTGCGAACGGTCTTTCAGACGATTGACCTCTGCGATTGGCTGGAAATTGACATCACGGACGAGCCGGCCATCTCGCTGACCTGCGATGAACCGACACTGGCCTGCGACGAGCGGAATCTGGTCGTGCGGGCGGCCCGGGGGCTTCAGGCGGCGACGGGGGTGAGGCAGGGAGCACGCCTGCACCTGCGGAAGCGCATCCCCATGCAGGCTGGATTGGGCGGCGGAAGCAGCAATGCGGCTGTGACGCTTCTGGCGCTGCAACGCCTGTGGGGCGTTGCCCTTCCGGTGGCGGCGTGCCAGCGTGCGGCCGCCGCGTTGGGCGCGGACGTGCCCTTTTTTCTGACCGGCGGCACCGCACTCGGCCTGGGCCGCGGGGATGACATTACCCCCCTGCCGGAGGTTCACCTGCCGGTTATTGTGGTCGTCAATCCGGGACTGGCGATTCCGACCGGCCTGGTGTTTCAGCGTCTGAACGCAGGGTTGACAGACGCAGAGACCGTCCGTAAACTGGCGGCTTGCTTACCAAGCCGGGTGGATTGGTTGGCAACTGGAAATGACCTCGAAGCGACCGTTTTTGACGCTTTCCCTCTGGTACGGGAAGTGCGCGACCGGTTGTTCGCCCTTGGCGCTCAGGTGGCCCGCATGTCAGGCAGCGGCAGCACGGTGTTCGGTCTCTTCGGGGATGCACAGGCCGGGGAGGCGGCGCGGCAGGCTTGTCTGAACGCCGGATGGCAGGCGTGGCTGGTATCCTCGGTGAGCCGTGAAGTTTATGCGGAGCGCCTGAAGGGCACGATGACCGGACTGGCGTGGTGAACTGATGTCGAGTTTGCTGGCAGATCGTCCAATGGTAGGACAAGCGCCTTTGGAGCGCTGAATCAAGGTTCGAGTCCTTGTCTGCCAGCCACTTTTGTGATGCATCACCGGCGACGCCTTGCCTGGAAAACCGCAGGGCGTCGCATTTGTTCGTCCGTGGGGGGATGAGGTCAGCAACACCATGAGCGGGATGCGCGTGTTCTGTGGCAACGCCAATCGTCCCCTGGCGGAGGAAATCTGTCGCTACCTTGGTATTCAGCTCGGCGACGCCAACACCACCCGTTTCAGCGACGGCGAGTTCAACTACCAGATCAACGAAAACGTCCGGGGGGCCGATGTCTTCATCGTTCAACCGACCTGCCCGCCAGTGGACAGCCACGTCGTTGAACTGCTCATCATGCTGGATGCCTTCCGGCGATCCTCGGCAGAACGCATCACGGCGGTCATCCCCTACTTTGGCTATGCCCGCAAGGACCGGAAAGACCGCCCACGGGTGCCGATTTCAGCCAAAGTCATGGCCAACATCATCACCACTGCCGGGGCGACGCGGGTGTTGACCATGGACCTGCACGCCGGGCAGATTCAGGGCTTTTTCGACATTCCGGTGGATCACCTCTACGCTGCGCCGGTGCTGCTGGATTACTTTGCCAAGAAAAAGCTGGAAAACCTCGTTGTTGTGGCGCCGGATGCCGGCGGCGTCGAGCGCGCCCGGGCCTACGCCAAGCGGCTGGACGCCGACCTGGCCCTGGCCGACAAGCGGCGCGACAAAGAGCGGGCCAACACCGTCGAGGTGATGAACATCGTGGGACAGGTCGAAGGCCGGCCCGCCCTCATTGTGGATGACATGGTGGATACGGCCGGGTCACTGACGCAGGTTGCTCAGGCCATTGCCGACAAGGGGGCAACAGCCGTCTATGCCTGCTGTACCCATGCCGTGCTTTCCGGCCCGGCATTGGAGCGGATTGCCGACTCTCCGATTGAAGAACTTGTGGTGACGAACACCATTCCGCATCCGAACCTGGCCTTGTCCAGGATTCGGGTGTTGAGTGTGGCAGGATTGCTGGCGGAAGCCATCCGTTCGATCCACACCGCCACGTCGGTCAGTCGGCTTTTTGTGTAGGTTGTTTTCGTTCTGTTGGTGATTGGGTTTCGTCGGCGGAGCAAGACAGGATTCAGAGCAGAGAAGAAAGGTAAGTCGTCATGATTGCTGACACCGTGATTGAAGTGAAGGCGCGGCAGAAGCTTGGTTCCAACGAAGCGCGGCGCTGTCGCCGGGCCGGGGCCATTCCGGTCAATGTCTATGGGCGCAAACGTCCGTCATTCCATGGTCTGGTGGACCGCAAAGCGTTTGCAGCGTTCGTGCGCAAGGGGGTAAGTCGGGCTACGGTGTTCAACATCAGCCTGCCGGAAGAAGGTCTCGTGCCGGTCATCATCCGGGAAGTGCAAACGCACCCGGTACGCGGTTCCATCGAGCACCTGGACTTTTTGCGCGTGGCCATGGATGAGCCGGTCAAAACGGCTGTTCCGCTGCGTTTGCAGGGCGAGCCGCTGGGGGTCAAGCAGGGAGCGGTGTTGCAGCGTGGGGTGCGTACGCTTACCGTCAAATGTCTGACGGCACAACTGCCCAAGGAGATCGTCGTGGACATCGCCGACCTGAAGATCGGCGGGCGCATCTATGCGCAGGATGTGAAACTGCCCGAAGGTGTCCAGTTGCTCTCGCCACCAACCCAGCTCATTGTTTCGCTGGTTGGCACGCGCGCTTCTGCTGAAGCCGTGGCTGCGGCCGCAGGTGAAGCGCCGAAGAAGGGCAAGAAGTAGTCCCGCTGTGAAGTGTGTCGTGGGACTTGGCAATCCCGGCGCAACCTATGCCCTGACGCGCCACAACATCGGCTTTCTGGTAGTGGATGCACTGGCGGAACGTGCCGGCCGGCCCATCAAGCTGGCGGAGTGCGAAGCCCTGACCGGTCGCATCACCTTGGGAACCGAAGTTGTCCTGCTCGCCAAGCCGCAGACCTTCATGAATGCTTCGGGACAGGCGGTGGCGTTGCTGTGCGCCAAGTATGACTGTAACCCACAGCACGACCTGCTGGCCGTTGTGGACGACGTGGCCCTGCCTTTTGGCCGCCTGCGCTTGCGCGCCAAAGGAAGCGCCGGTGGTCACAACGGTTTGAAGTCCTTGAATGCAAAGCTCAAGACCGAGCACTATGCCCGCCTTCGGGTGGGCATCGGCCCGGCGCACCCCGTCGGGAACCTGGCGGATTTCGTCCTCAGCCGTTTTTCGGCGGCGGAACAGTCAGAGTTGCCAGCCTTGACGGCGCGTGCTGCCGATGCCGTCGAAGCTTGGGTGTGCCATGGCATCGAGCTGGCGATGGCGCGGTTCAATGCCTGATCTCCGGGGGACAACCCCTGCCTGGCGTTCCGGTAACGCCACTATTCCCTTGCTTCCCTCAATCGGGAGTGGAGGCGTCAGTCGTGAGACTGAGTCCGAAAGGAGCATAACGAGTGAATACCAAGTGTGATCGTCTGTATGAAGTAATGTTTGTCGTTGATCCTGACCTGCCTGAAGAGGAAATGGACAGCATGGTGGCATCCCTTTCCACGCAAATCAGCAGCCAGGGCGGGGTCGTCAACAAGGTTGAAAAGATCGGCCGGCAGCGGCTGGCTTACGTGATCCGCAAGGGAAGTCGCAAGTTTCAGGAAGGCTTTTATATTCTGCTCCACGTCGGCGGGACGGGGCGGGAAATTGCCGAAATCGAGCGTCGGTTGCGGGTACTCGATCCGGTCATCCGTTTTCTGACCGTGCGCGTGGATGAAGACCTCAAACGCGCTCAGAAAATCAAGGCGCGCCGGGAACGGCGGATGGCAATACGGGCCGCGCGTCAGGCGGCGAACAACACAGGCGCTGAGCCAGAGGAAGAGGAATAGTCCTTCAGACGAAAGGTAAGGTGAAGACCATGGCGATGATGGAACTGCTGTTGAAGGAAAATGTCGAACACCTGGGCATCCGGGGCGACATCGTGAAGGTCCGCGCCGGCTATGGGCGCAACTATCTGATTCCCAAAGGGCTGGCGCTCATGGCGACCCGTGCCAACATCAAGCTCATCGAGCGCGAGCGGCAGCGTCTGATCAAGCTGGCCGAAGCCGAACTCGCCGCCGCCCGCTCGCTGAGCGAGAAGCTCGCCGCCCTGACGCTGACGTTCCCGCGCAAGGCCGGCGAGAAAGGAACGCTCTACGGTTCGGTGACTTCGATGGACATTGCCGAGGCACTGGCGGCCCAGCAGCTCGAAGTCGAGCGGCGGCAAATTGTTCTCAAGGAACCCATCAAGGCGCTTGGGGAATATGAAGTGCCGGTCAAGCTGCACCGCGATGTGACCGTGGCGCTCAAGGTCGTCGTGGTCTCCGACGCGCCGGCGGCAGCGTCCCCCGCCACACCGGTTGCCAACCCTACGGATACACCTGCTCCGGCCACAACGCCGGCAGCGGAGTAGCCCTGCCCGGCACCGCCAGAAACTCATGAAAGCCACCGTGCACGTGACCCTCAAGCCGGGGGTACTTGACCCGCAGGGGCAAACCATTCAGCGCGCCAGTGAGTCCCTTGGCTTCACCCGCATTCGGGATGTTCGGCAGGGCAAGTTCTTCGAGGTCGAGCTGGCCGACGGCGATGACACCGAAGCGGCCCGCGCCGAACTGGAACGGTTTGCCCGTGAGATGCTGGCCAACCCGGTTATTGAAGACTACCGGATAGAGTTTCCGTAAGCCTGAGCTGTCCGGGGAGCCAGTGAGGGCCTTACAGCAGAAAAGTCCGCCGGACCAGATCAAGCGCCACCTGCGAAGCCAGGTGGCGGATGCGGTCGCGGTCGCCGGGCAGGATGAACTTCCGGTGCGTCACGATGAAGTCGCCGGCGACGCCGACATAGACCAACCCGACCGGCTTTTCATCCGTCCCGCCATCGGGGCCGGCAATGCCCGTAATCCCAACGCCAATCGTCGTTCCGGCGCGCGCCTTGATGCCAGTTGCCATGGCTTCGGCGACTTCGGCGCTGACCGCGCCGTGTTCGGCAATGAGTTCGGCCGGAACACCCAGCAGGCGGGTTTTGGCCTCGTTGGTGTAGGCAATGACGCCTTCCAAAAAATACTTCGAGCTGCCCGGCACATCGGTAAGGCGCTTGGACAGCAGCCCTCCCGTACAGCTTTCAGCCGTGGCAATCGTGTAGCCCTTCAGCGTCAACCGCAGCCCGACAATTTGCTCCAGCGTCTCACCACGGTGTGAGAACACATTGACGCCAAGCACCTCCTCAACTTGCCCGACGACCTCATCGAGCAGCGCCTCGGCTTCGGCATCCGAGGGTGCGCTGGCAGTAAAATGCAGTTCGACTTCGGTGTTGTTGAACAGGATCGTCGTGGTGGGGTTGGTGTAGCGCGTATAAATCGGGGCAATCAGGTCATCCACTTGAGACTCGCCCATGCCGGCCACCCGTAGCGTCCGGGTGCGGAGGCGCGCGCTGCCGGCCAGGGGCGTCAGTTTGGGGCGAACGTACGCCGTAAACATCGGCCGCATTTCGCGTGGCGGTCCGGGCAGCAGGATGAGCAGCCGGTCGCCTTCCGCAATCACGATGCCCGGCGCCGTGCCGTATTCGTTGCGGAGCGCCTCAGCATCGCGCGGCACAAGCGCCTGTCGTTCGTTGTTAGGGGCCATCTTCAGTCCACGGCTTTCAAACTGATGCCGGATGCGGTCGAGAAGCTCCGGCTGAAGCACAAGCGGCCGCTGCGTCACACGCGCCACGACCTTCCGCGTGATGTCATCCTCGGTCGGCCCCAGTCCGCCGGTGGTGATGACAACCGGCGAGTTGCGGAGGGCATCCCGGAGCGTTTCTTCCAGAAACAACTCGTCGTCGCCGACGACCGTCTTGCGGCGGACGGCAATGCCCAGGGCGTTGAGTTCGGCAGTCAACCACAGGGAGTTGGTGTCGCTACGGAAAGGCGTGAGCAGTTCCGAGCCAATGGCAATGATTTCGGCATGAGACATGGCACGTATGAGCGGGAGGGGCGGACGTTTTGCAGCAGTGGATGTTACGCCATGTCAGGGGAGAGGGCGGAACCATTTTCGCCTGCCAAAACCAACTGACCAAGGTCGGCAAGGAAGCGGAGGTGGGTCCTGGAGTTCCCGTCCCTGGTTTTTGCCCACGACAAGACGGCCTGTTCCTGGGCGCGCGTCAATCCGACGTACAGCAGCCGGCGTTCTTCCTCCAACCGGTCATGGGAGTGGTTCGGGTTGGCTGCCGGTGGCGGACTGCCTGACACCGGGGAGGATTCTTCCAATGCCGGCAGCCAGACGTGGGAAAATTCCAGCCCCTTGGCGGCGTGAATGGTCATCAGCGTGACGGCCTCACAGTCGCGCCAGTGATCAGCCGCCGTCATCAGGCGGGTAAAGTCAAGCAGCGCCTGCATCCCTTCACGGGTCGGAAGGTCATCGTAGCGTTTGGCCAGGGCGGCCAACACCTCCGGCGTCTGGTGGTCTGTTTCCGGCGGGTCACTGCCGACCCTTCTTCTCCAGACAGCCGCGGCCGTGGCTGCCGCCGGCTCGGTCTCCAGGCGCGACATCAGCCAGTCATCCGTGGCTGTTTTCCACAGACTCACGCCGGCCTGAAACAGGCTGGAGGCGGCCGCTTCGGCTTCGGACATCTCCAGCAGCATCGCCAGCGCCAGGATACCCAGTGTTTCTGCGCCAAGGGTCGCAGCGCGCTGTTCCTGGTAGTCCCTCTGCATGGCCTGAAACACCGCCGCCAGCGTACGGGTGTCGTCAAGCGCGCGGTGCGCCGTGCCTATCTCGATGCCATGCGCCTGCGCCAGGTCTTCCAGACGGCAACGTTTGATGCTTGGGTGATCAGCGTAGAGCTGCCGCGCGAAAAGCAGGGTGTCAAAGAACGGGTGGTCGAATTTCAGCCCGACATCCCGGAAGCGACGCCGGAGAACCTTGAAATCAAAGGCCAGCCCGTTGTGCGCGACGAGCAAATCCTGTCCCAGAAAGGCATGCAGCGCCGGTGCGATTGCCTCGAAGGTGGGAGCGTCGGCCACCATCTCCGCGCTGATGTGGTGGGTCTTCTCGGCTTCGGCGGAGATTGGCTCCAGGGCCGGCCGGACGAGCTGGCTGTAGGCTTCCGTTTCCTGTCCCTGCCGGATGCGAATGGCGGCGACTTCCACAATGTCGCAGTGGTGGGCGTCCTTGTCCGTCGTTTCCAGGTCCACGATGGTGTAGTCCGAAAAAAGCGGTTGCAGGGTGGCGGCCAGATACGTCCGCATCAGCTTCCACAGGGTGACGAAACGGCTTGGCTGTGCGCCCCGTTCGTCCGTGGGCAGCGCGCCGGGATCAACCTGACGGCGGGCATAGGTTGCCTGCCCCGGCAGGGTTGTTGCAACGAGCAGGATGCCGTCAAACTTCCACTGCCGGGTTGCTGTCTGTTCGGCCGCGTGGTCGAGCGCCAGCAGGACAGCCTTTTCAGTTGGCATCTGGGGCGGCAGTTTGCGGCAGGCACAGATGTGAAAGGCAGCCTGCCCGGCCAGAGTATGCGTGACAAGGTACGTGGCAACTTCCTCCACGAGTGGATCGGTGGCGGCAATAACCAGCGTGCCTTTGACTTGACTGAGCCGCGCCAGCCATTTGGCGGCCGTGACCAGATCGGGCGAAGGGGCAGCCAGAGGCGGCAGGGGCGCCGTGTCGGCTTTGAGAAACGCACCCAGCGTGGCTATCCAGTGGGACAGGCACGGGGACGTATCCAGACAGGTTTTGCCAAACGCAAGCCAGCCAACGATTTTTCCGGCTGCGCGCCGCACGTCGGATTGGTCGGCTTCGAGCGCCTCCCAGAGGATGTGGCGCAGCGCCTGTTTGCCCGTTGCAGTCTGGTGCTGCTGCTCAAAGTACCGGCGGGTGGCATCGTCACAGGTCAGCCCGATGAGTTCCGCCAGGGCCAAGTCGTCGTCAGGGTTGAGAATGGCGCGCATCAGCAGCAACCACCGCTTCATCGCAGGGGCTTCAAACTGGCTCGTGCGACGTATGACCTGGCAGGGAATCCCTTTCTCCAGCAAGGCCATTTCGATCTGCTGCCCCGTGTTGTGGCGGCGGTAGAGAATGGCCATGTCCGACAGCGGGACGTTCTGTTGCCGGGCAGCGAGAATGGCCTGGGCAATCCCTTCGATTTCCTCTTCCGGGCTGTTGTAGGACAGGATTTGAACGGCTTTCCCGGCGGCGCGGTGGGCCCGTGGGGATTTGTCAAACAGGCGTGGCGCCCGCGCCATAAGGCGGTTGGCAGCTTCCACGATGTGGCCGGCACACCGGTAGTTGGTTTCGAGCCGCAGGACAGCTTCGTCCTGCCCGGCGAGGAACTCCGTAAAAAACTCGTGGATGTTTTCCGGGTGCGCCCCACGCCACGCAAAGATGGACTGGTCATCGTCAGCAACGGCAAAAACGGGAATGATGTTTTCACAGCGCTTGGTATTCAGGTCCTGCCGCAGGGCCAGACGTTTGAGGATGGTGTACTGCATGCGGTCGGTATCCTGAAACTCATCCACGAGGATGAAACGCAGTCCGGCCCGCACTTTGTCCAGAATCTCCGTCTGCTGGAGCAGCCTGTCGGTCAGAACCAGAATGTCGTCGAAGTCAATGAGGGCGTTGTGGCGCAGTCCGGCCAGGTACTGGGCAAAGAAGGGATTTTCTCTGGCCAGTGTGTCCATATCCTTGAGTTTGCCCAGCCGCTCCTGGGAAAAGTGCAGCAGGATGTTGCGGGCGTTTTGCTCTGTGATGTTGGGGCGCAGGCGCTGGAGCAGCCTGATTTGCGCGTTTTCATCGGCAATGCCGAAGTGCCGGGGGAGATCAAGGTGCGCGTGGTGCTGCCGCAGCAGGCGAATGCAGAAGCTGTGGAAGGTGCCAATCGTCAGCCGTCCGGCTTCGTCGGGGAGCAGCCAGCGCAGCCGATAGCGCATTTCCTCGGTCGCCTTGTTGGTGTAGGTCACGGCGAGGATGTTGTCCGGCGGCACACCCAGCGTTTGGATGACATAAGCGACACGGTACGCCAGCGTTCGGGTTTTGCCCGTTCCGGGACCGGCAATGACAAGGTTTGACCCGAGCGGCGCTTCGACCGCCCGCCGTTGCTCGTCACTCAGCGAAAGGCATTCCCTGGCTTCCATGGCTTTCCAGTCCACAGGTGGTTGTGTTGGGTGCTTGGGCAGGTCGGTGCGGCTGCCGGGCCGGCAGGCTGCCCGCCCTGCCAGGGCTGTCCGTGCCAGGCCGTGGTGGGCAGCCTGTCCGCCGGAAAGTCGTTCACTGGCTGCGCTGGCGCAGAGCTGCCTGGGCCGCCGCCAAACGGGCAATCGGAACGCGGTAGGGCGAACAGCTCACGTAGTCAAAACCCAGTTCGTGACAGAACGCCACCGACGACGGCTCACCGCCATGCTCACCACAGATACCGACTTTGAGCGTCGGACGCGCGGCGCGCCCCTTTTGGGTGCCGATGCGGAGCAACTCGCCCACGCCTTCCCGGTCAAGGACCTGGAAGGGATCGTCGGCGAGGATTTTCCGCTCAACGTACATCGGCAGGAACGTTCCGGCATCATCCCGTGAGAAACCAAACGTTGTTTGGGTCAGGTCGTTGGTGCCGAAGCTGAAAAACTCCGCGACGGTGGCAATTTTGTCGGCCGTCAGAGCCGCCCGTGGCAGTTCAATCATCGTGCCGACCAGATAGGTGAAGGTGACGCCGGTCGCCTGCTGAACTTCGTCGGCCACGCGGCGGATGATGCTTTCCTGGGCGCGCAGTTCGTTGACATCGCCGACCAGCGGCACCATGACTTCGGGCAGAACCGTGATGCCACGCCGGGTGACTTCGACGGCGGCTTCAAAAATGGCCCGCGCCTGCATTTCGGTAATCTCCGGGTAGGCAATCCCCAGCCGGCAGCCGCGATGACCGAGCATCGGGTTGTGTTCACGGAGCGCCATCACCCGGGCCCGCACATCCGCCACCGGCAGGCTGAGTTTCCCGGCCAGCGCTTCGATTTCTTCATCCGTGTGCGGCAGAAACTCGTGCAGCGGCGGGTCGAGCAGGCGAATGGTGACGGGAAGGCCGTCCATGGCTTCAAAAATGCCCACGAAATCCGCCCGCTGCATGGGAAGCAGGGCTTCGAGTGCGCCCTTGAACAGCCGGGCCGGGGCTTCCAGTTCCGCTTCGAGTGCTGCACGCTCGGCTTCCAGCGCCGCGACTTTCTCAGCGTCGCCTTTGAGGCGTTCGAGGTCGGCGTTGACTTTGCCCAAGGCAGCGGTCAGCCGTTGGTAGGCCCCAGAAACCATGATCATCTGCCGGACAGTATCAATGCGGTCGCCTTCAAAGAACATGTGTTCGGTACGGCATAGTCCGATCCCTTCGGCTCCGAAACGCCGCGCCACCTGTGCGTCATGAGGTGTGTCGGCGTTTGTGCGTACGCGCATCTGACGCGCGTCATCCACCCAGCGCATGAAGGTTTCGAAGTCGGCTCCGGTTTCCGGTTCGACCAGTGGCAGGTCGCCGAGCAGAATCCGTCCCGTCGTGCCGTCCAACGTGATGAAGTCGCCTTCCCTGAGGGTCCGCCCGCCGAGGTGCATGCCTTCGGCATCGAGTCGGAGGTCGCTGCATCCGGCAATGCACGGCTTGCCCATGCCGCGCGCCACAACGGCCGCATGCGAGGTCAAACCGCCGCGCGCCGTGAGGATGCCTTGGGCGGCGACCATGCCGTGGAAGTCTTCGGGGGAGGTTTCCGTACGGATGAGGATCACCCGTTCGCCACCCTGCGCCCGTTTTTCAGCCACGTCCGGGTCAAACACAACCGCGCCGGCTGCTGCGCCAGGGCTGGCCGGCAGCCCTTTGCCAAGGACGGTTGTCTCCGCTTTCGGATCCACCATGGGGTGGAGCAACTGGTCGAGGTGGTATGGCTCGACACGCAAAATCGCCTCTTCGCGTGAAATGATCCCTTCCTTGACCAGATCAACGGCAATCCTGACGGCTGCCGCGCCGGTGCGTTTGGCGTTGCGCGTCTGGAGCATCCACAGCTTTCCGCGCTCGATGGTGAATTCCAGGTCCTGCACATCGCGGTAGTGCCGTTCAAGGCGGGCGGCCACTTCGCGGAACTGCTCATAGACGGCGGGCATCCGTTCACGGAGGGCATCGAGTTTTTCCGGCGTACGGATACCGGCAACGACGTCTTCACCCTGGGCATTGGGGAGGTATTCGCCAAACAGGACGGGTTCGCCCGTGGCCGGGTTGCGCGTGAAGGCCACACCGGTGCCGGAATCTTCGCCCATGTTGCCAAAGACCATGGCGACGACATTGACGGCCGTGCCGAGGTCGTCCGGGATTTTGTTCAGCCGGCGATAGTCCACGGCACGCTTGCCGTACCACGAGTTGAAAACGGCGCAGATGGCCAGGCGGAGCTGTTCGTAGGGGTCAGCCGGAAACGGCTGGCCGGTTTCCCGCTCGACGATGGCTTCAAACTGCGTCACGAGGTTTTGCAGGTCGGCAGCGGTCAGTTCGGTGTCGAGGCGGACACCACGCCCGGCTTTCATAGCCTCCAGCGCGTGGTCAAAGCGTTCACCGGGGACGCCCAGGACGATCCGGCCGAACATCTGGATGAACCGCCGGTGAGCGTCGCGGGCGAAGCGTTCGTTGCCGGTCTGGGCAATGAGACCCTGGACGGTCGTGTGATTGAGACCCAGGTTGAGAACGGTATCCATCATCCCCGGCATGGAAAACTTGGCGCCGGAGCGCACCGACACCAGCAGCGGATTGGAGGCATCGCCAAACCGTTTTCCGACGGCAGCTTCGACTTCGCGCAGAGCGGACAGGACTTCTTCCCAGACATCGGCCGGAAGCTGGTTGCCGGCGGCATAGTAGCGTTGGCAGACGGCTGTCGTGATGGTGAAGCCCGGTGGCACGGGCAACCCCGCCAGGGTCATTTCGGCGAGTCCGGCGCCTTTGCCCCCCAGCAGGTCTTTCATGGTGCCGTTGCCATCGGCCTGACCGGCGATGAAGCGATAGACGTTTTTGTGCGGTGCAGTGTGGGGTGTCATCAGAAAACCTCGTCAGGGATGCAAGTTCGTGAGAATGCCTCGGTGGGCGCGCGTGGTGAAAGAGGCGAGCTGCGCCCTGTCATCAAAACTTGTACTTGGCAAGCCCGCAACTGTCGAGCAGCCCCTGGACGTACTTGGCCTGGCCGTCGAAGTAATCCCGGCTGCGGGCATATTCGCCGCCTTTGAGCAGTGGGTTGAGAGCCGTGCCTTCCAGCAGCGCCTGGCGGTCCAGTCCATCGGCGATACACCACAGGGCGAGCTGAACTGGGGTGAGGTCAAGTTTTTGCGGCGGCAGCCCGGAACCCGGCGGCGGTGGCGGCGGTTCGGGAGGGCGATTGGCAGCAAAACATGTCACGAACGTGTAGGCGTCGCCTTCGAGCAGGTTGCCGAGATCATAGACTGTTTCGCGCGTCATGGAGAGTTTGCGGCGGGAAAGGGAAAACACCTCGATCTCGCGCTGGGCGACCTGCCCCACGTCAAGCGCAATTTCCTCCCGACTGGTCACAACCAGGTCTGTCGTCTCTGGACTCCGGCTGCGCAGCAACTGTCCTGGCTCAAGCGTCACGAGGATGGGCTTGTTGCCTGTGTTGCGCAGTGAGATTTCGACGATGCGCCCGAAAAACGGATGTTCGGGCTGCCGTGCCATACCGAGCCGTTCAAGGCGCACTTCGCCACGCGCGATACGCTCTGCCAGCGCCGTCCGGAGGTGGCCTTCATGGGGGTGGCTGGGGGTGGGCTGACAGGCTGCGCCCAGCAGTCCCAGCAGCACGAGCAGGGACGTACCCCACACGCTGCCCACACTTCTGTGCCGATACCATTTCATCCACATCTGACTCGGTGGCTATCGCCCTGCAAGTTACCAGCGCAAGGCCATGGCCCCCCAGGTGACGCCAGCGCCAAAGGAGGCAAAGACCAGCAGGTTCCCCGGTTTGACCCGCCCGGCCTGGACACATTCATCCAGCGCAATCGGGATGGATGCTGAGGATGTATTGCCGGTGCGGGCGATGTTGGCGTAGATGCGCGCCGGGTCAATGTTCAGTCGTTCAGCCACGGCATCCGTAATCCGTTGGTTCGCCTGATGGGGAATAAACAGGTCCACATCATGGGGGGTCAGACGCAGTTCGTCCAGAATTTGCGCCACAGTGTCCGCCATGCTGCGCACGGCAACTTTGAAAAGCTCGTTGCCACGCATTTTGATGTAGTGCAAACGCTGTTCGACAGTTTCCAGACTGGCCGGATGGCGTGTGCCGCCGCCGGGTGTGTAGAGCAGGTCAGCATAGGTGCCATCGCTCAGAATGCGGTGCGTCAGAATCCCTCGCCCGGTCTCAACCGGGCCGACAACGGCTGCCCCGGCTCCATCACCGAAAATGACGCAGGTGGCGCGGTCGGTGTAGTCCACAAAGCGGGAGAGCAGTTCTGCGCCGATGACCAGAATGTAGCGGCAGTGGCCAGCTTCAATGAAGGCGCGGGCCGTGGCCAGTCCATAGACAAAGCCGGAGCAGGCGGCCACCAGGTCATAGGCGGCGGCCCGCTTGGCTCCAAGCCGGGCCTGGATGATGCAGGCCGTCGAAGGCAGCATCATATCGGGACAGACCGTGGCGCAAATGATGAGATCAATGTCAGTAGGCGTGAGTCCGGCGGCCTGGAGAGCGCGTTCAGCCGCCAGTGTGGCGAATTGCGAGGTTGTTTCGTCCGGGGCGGCAATACGGCGTTCGCGGATGCCGGTTCGTGACACGATCCAGTCATCGCTCGTTTCAACCATCTTTTCGAGATCGGCATTCGTCAGGGTTCGTTCCGGCAGGGCGTGTCCCGTTCCCAGGATTCCAGCAGCTTGGGTAGGCATGGTTGACTCCAGTTCGTAGTGGGTAGCTCCAGTCTTGAGAAATTGCAGTGGGGAAATCCGGCCCCGGCGCTTCCAGGAAGCGTCGGCATAGCCGCCGCGCGCCATGTCCCCATTACATCGGAAGCACCGGAGGGGCTGCCGGGTCAAACCCTTCCAGGGCAATGATAGCTGCCCGAACCTCCGCCGGCAGAGGCACTTTCTGCTGCTTTCGGTAATCGTAGGACACAATAAGGCCGTCGCCTTGGGCGGCCACCTTGCCGTGGCGATGGCTGATGACTGTAAAGCGCATGACGAAGCGATCCTCACCCAGTCCGGTGACGCCCGTCCCGACGGAAACCGTGTCGGGATAGGTCAACGGAAACCGGAAACGGCACTGGGCATGGGCCAGGATGGGCCCGATGCTGTGGGGAAAGTCGAGTCCGAAGGCAATACGTTCAAAGTAGGCAATCCGTGCACTCTCAAAGTAGCGAAAGTACACCGTGTTGTTGACGTGCTGCGCGGCGTCCATATCGCCCCAGGCCACCGGGCAGGTAATGACCAGGGAATGGCCTTCCAGGCCTTCCAGCGAAGAGGGAGTGGCAGATACCATAGCAAAAACAGCCTCAGTCACAGGTTGTTTCCCAGCCGGCCGACCCGTCTGATACCGTCCGTCTGGTGAAAGAGCGCAAAGACAGGTAGCGTCAAGTTGTGGGTGCAACGTATCGTAATACAGCCTGAAATACCACTCCCGGCACAGGGTTTTTGGCCGAGCCGGGTTGTGTTCCGGTGGTGCCTGGGCGTCCATGGCGGAACTGTTACCACGCGCCGTCAACGTGAATCGAACTGAAGGGAGCCTGTCGGTTGTCTGGCCGGATGGCACGACCACGACCGTACCACTGATGGAACTGCGGCAGGCTTGCCCCTGTGCCACCTGCGCCGAGGCCCGTGGAGAGAACCCGCATCCGGGCTTGCTTGAAGCTCCGTCGCCGGTCAAATCCCGGTCGCGCGGTCTGCCACTGTTGGGTGACGTGCGGAAGTTCCAGATCAGTGGTCTGCACCACGTCGGGCGCTATGCCCTCGGCGTGACCTGGGGCGATAATCACCAGAGCATCTATTCGTGGGCCTTTCTGGCCGAAAGGCGCCGGCCCGACGCTCCGCCGGCGGTTTGAAGCCCTTCCCGGCACAGCCGTCCGATTCCGTCCAAAGTGACGGCGGCTGAGCTGCCAGGCCAGGGTGGGCTTGTCAAAATGCAGAAAACTGGGAAATACTGTCATCCATCACGACCATTGCTGCCGGATTCTTGGTGCAATGCCCCGCACATGTTCGTATCCTGGGAGTCGTTTGCATGACACAGCGACTCGAAGACACCTGTGTTCCACGTCTTATTGGCGCCTGCCACCAACGGCGATTGAGCGGAACGTTGACGTTGAGGCAGCCGCAGGTGGTGCGTCATGTGTACTTTGAGCAGGGTGCGGTGGTTTACGCCGCCAGCGAAGTTGTCACCGAACGCTTCGGCGAACGGTTGTGCATGTTGGGTTGTATTTCTCCTGAACAGCTTGCGCAGGCGATGCTGGAAACCAAAAAGGGGAAACGCCTTGGGGCCTGTCTGGTGGAGCTGGGCTATCTGACCGCCGCCGACCTGCAAGCCATGCTGACCGGCCACGTCACCTATCTGGTGCACTCGCTTTTCCCATGGACGACCGGTGAGTATCAGTTTCAGCCCCAGAAGGTGCATGTGGATGGCTTTCAGCAGCCCCTGTCACCGGTGAGCCTCATCTTCGATGGCATTCGGAACCTGCCCGATCTCGGACTGATCCGACGGTGGCTGGGTTCGCCCCAGCGGGTCCTTCAGCCGGTTGTGGCCGGGCAGGTCAACGTTCCGGGACTGACACTCACTTCGGAAGAGGCATTTGTGCTCTCCCGGCTCGATGCGCCCCTTCGGATCGAGGAGGTCTGCCGGACAGTGCCCCTGCCCGAAGAGCAGGTCTTACGCGCGCTGTGCGCCTTCACGATGACCGGCATCGTGAGTTTTGCTGATCCCGACCCGCTGCCGGTCATTGAAGCAAACGTCAAGGGCGCAGCGGCTTCATCGGCAAAGGCATCTGCCGGGATTGATGCCCGGCAGGCGGCCGAACTGTGCTTCGAGCTGGAAGAGAAGCTGCGGGTTGTGGATGGTGGGGGAAGCCACTACCAAATCCTGGGCATCAATCGGCGTTTCACCCCGGAAGAACTCAAAAAAGCCTATCGGGAGCTGGCCAAGAAGTTCCATCCCGATCGCCATTCCCAACTGGCTGCGTTTGATTTTCAGGTCAAGGCGGAACTGGAACGTGTGTTCATCGCCGTGCAGCAGGCCTATGACGTGCTGAGCGATGAGGAAAAACGGCGCAAGTATGATCTGACCCTGGCAAGTCACCACTCCCGTTCAACGCCGCCGGGAGGCCGCTTCTCTACCGGCTCCTATCCAGCCGCACGTCCCACGCCGCCCAGCCCGCCGCCGGTTGCCGGACGGTCCTCGCCGCCTGCTGGGAACGTGCCGAAGCCACCGGTCATGCCGCCCCGGCCGCCTGTGCCGCCTGCCCGACCAGCCCCGACAGCAGAGGCGTCACGTCCGCCAGTGTCATCTGCTGCCGCCCCACCCAAACCACCGGCCAACAGTTCATTTCCGACGCCGCCCATCCTGCGGCGGCCGACGGTCTCTGCGCCAGCCTCGAACACGCCGGGTTCAGGTACGCCCGCAAGCACGCCCACGGAAGCCCCCAGTGCGAAGGCACCAAATTCTGCGCCAAACTCTGCACCAAACGTGGAAGCCCAGTGCCCGCCTGTCCCGACTCCTCCTGCGCCGCCGGTGTCCCCCAACGGGACTCTGCCGCCGACAGCATCGCCGCCCCAGAGGTTGACCGGAGCGTATCCCAAAGCGCCCAGTCGCCCGGCTGAGCCGCCGATTCCAGCCTCCGAACTGTATCTGCGGACGGTCGAATACATGGGCAATGGTGATGTCGAGCGGGCCTATCAATCCATTCGCCGGGCCGTTGAGCAGCGACCCAACAATGCCGACTACCATGCCTTGATGGCGCGGGTTTTGCTCCGCATGCCGGGGCGGAACAAAGAGGCGGAAAAGTCCTTTCTCACGGCAATTGATCTGTGCCGTGACCCGGACGAGGTGGCGGAGTTGCTGATGGAGTTATCCGATCTCTACCTCAAGTTCGGACTTGAATCCCGCGCCGTGGAATGTCTCGAACGGGGTCTGGAACTGTCCCCAGATCACGAAGAACTCATGAAACGTCGCCAGGCCATCGGCGCCAAGCAGAAAACGACACCCCGGTTGACCGGCAGCCTCCGGGTGGCCACCGGCAGGCGCCTTCAGGCCTTGGTGGGAAAGGTGTTCGGGTTGGACGACCCGGAGGGCAACAAGTCCGGCTAGGGCAGGCCCCTGACCTTGGTACTGGCAGCGCCCGTGGCTGCCAGGCGGTGATTTTCAGCGGCCCTTACGGTTGGGCCGTGCAGGAAACGGCCCAGTGTTTTGGACCTTCCCCGCAAGGGGTAGATTGCGCCAAAAGAGATACGGTTGCGTTGGCGCGGCACGCTGGCTATCATTGATAACTTCGCTTTGCGGCGGGTGTAGCTCAGTTGGTTAGAGCGCTTGATTGTGGCTCAAGAGGTCGTGGGTTCGAATCCCATCGCTCGCCCCACCAGCTTTCTTCTCCCAACTTGTGTGTCAGCAGTCCAAAACCGGCGTGGCGGGGAAAGCCTGCCTGCTGTCTGCCGGGCTGGGAGTCCGGCCGTGGTTTCGTGGTTGACAGTGACGGTAGCCACGAGTAACTTGGCAGCTTGCTTTTTTAAACCACTGTCCGGCATTACGGGGCCCTGCTGCCTGGTTTCACTTTCATTATGATTGCGTCGTTATGGGGTGCCAGTGGAATGGAAGTTGGCTGCTTCTTTGCCGCAGGAAGCAATTTGCTGACACCTGACTGGTCACTTTTTGTCACCGTGGGGGTCTTCCTGCTGGTGGCCTATCTGCTCAATACCTTGGTCTTCAAACCGGTTCTGGCCGTCCTCGATGAGCGCGCGCGTCTGACGAGCGGGTTTCGTCAGCAGCTTGAGGGGTATGACGAGCGCCTGGCCGAATACGAAGCTGCGCTGCGTGCGGGGCGGGTGGCGGCAGCCAAGCTCATTGAGGAACGGCGTGCAGAAGCGCTTCAGCGGCGCAACGAGCTGATTGAATCCGCCAAGCAGTCCGCCGCGGCCGAGGTTGCTGCGGCAACCCAGGCACTTGAGGCGCAGGTGGCGGCGGTGAAGCAAACCCTGACCCGTGATGCTGAGTATCTGGCGGCCTCGATTGCCAGTACGGTTCTGGGGCGTCAGATTGGAACACCGTCATGACCATGACGCTTTTGGTGTCACCGTTTTTGGCCGCCGGGATTCCTTTGTGGGCCAAGTTCCTCAACTTCACGATTTACGCCGCTTTGCTGGCCTGGCTGCTGGCCAAGCCGATAACGGAAGGCCTGCGCAAACGGGCGCAGAACATCCGGGACGCCCTTGACCAGGCCGGCCAGGAGCGACGGCTGGCCGAAACCAAGCTGCGGGAACTGGAAGAGCGTTTTGCCCGGCTTGAATCAGAACTGGCGGCCATCCGCCAGCAGGCTGAACAGGAGGCCCAGGCGGAGTACCAGCGGATTGTGGCGGCGGCCGAAGCGGATGCCGCCCGTTTCCGGCGCCTGGCCCGGATGGAGATTGAGGGGGCGAGTCAATCGGCGCGGCTGGAACTGCAAGCCTTTGCTGCGTCAAAGGCCGTGGAGCTGGCCGAGGCGCTGATTCGGCGGGAGTTATCGGCAGCGGACCAGGCGCGGCTTGTGGCAAGCTATGCCGCCCAGCTCGAAAAACAGCGTGCCTGATGGGAAGGATGTGGTACTGACTGCCGTATGAGTTCACTTGCCAATCGCTATGCCCGCGCCCTGGCCGATGCCGCCGGGGACGATTTTGCAACCGTTGCGGACGAACTCAAAGCCTTTCACAAGTTGGTCACAACACACGACGAACTGGGAGAGGTGTTTGCCAATCCCACGATTCCGCTGGCGCAGAAGGAAGGCTTGCTGCGTGCTCTGGGCGAGCGTCTGCGGCTGCATCCGATTACGGCCAACTTTCTTGGCGTGGTGCTCCGCAACCAGCGGATGTCCCGACTGGAGGACATCCAGACGGCTGTCGAAGCGCTCATGGATGCCCGCCGGGGGATTGTGCCGGTCGAAGTCACCACGGCTATTCCGCTGGGGGTCAGTGAGCGGCGGCTGCTGGAACGCCGCCTGAAGGAAGTCGTCGGCGCCGACATCCGTCTGACCTACAAGGAATCCCCCGACCTGATTGGTGGCATTGTGGCCCGGGTGGGAAGCACCTACTACGATGGTTCGATCCGCACCCAACTGGCTGAACTTCGGGAGCGACTTACCCGGCGCTACTAACCAGCCGGACTGTTTCGAGGAATGACATGGAAGCCATTCGTGCTGATGAAATCAGTCAACTCATTCGTGAACAAATCGAAAACTTTCAAGCTGGCGTCACCGTCGCCGAAGTCGGGACGGTCATCAAGGTGGGCGACGGCATTGCGGAAATCCACGGTCTGGACAAGGTCATGGCCGGGGAACTGCTCGATCTGCCGCATGGCGTCAAGGGCATTGCCCTCAACCTTGAGGAAGACAAGGTCGGTGCCGTGCTGTTTGGGGAATACCACGCCATCAAGCAGGGCGATCTGGTCAAGCGCACCAAGCGCATCATGTCCGTCCCGGTCGGCAAAGGCTTTCTGGGGCGGGTGGTCAATGCCTTGGGTGAGCCTATTGACGGACGCGGCCCCATTGCCAACGACGGCTTCAATCCGGTGGAGCGCATTGCGCCGGGCATCGTCGAGCGCAAGTCGGTCAAGGAGCCGATGATGACCGGCATCAAGGCCATTGACGCCATGATTCCAATTGGCCGCGGGCAGCGGGAACTCATCATCGGCGACCGGCAGACGGGCAAGACCACGATTGCCATTGACACCATCATCAACTCGAAGGGCAAGGACCTGATCTGCATT
Organism: Chloracidobacterium thermophilum B; assembly: GCF_000226295.1. Lineage (GTDB taxonomy): Bacteria > Acidobacteriota > Blastocatellia > Chloracidobacteriales > Chloracidobacteriaceae > Chloracidobacterium > Chloracidobacterium thermophilum. The sequence continues at coordinate 1,954,728 of NC_016024.1, read as the reverse complement.
TACGTGGCCATTGGCCAGCGCAAAGGTTCGATTGCCCAGCTTGTCAAGCGTCTCGAAGAGTATGACGCCATGGATTACACGATTGTGGTCTCGGCGTCGTCTTCCGATCCGGCGGCGATGCAGTACATTGCCCCGTATGCTGGAACGGCCATGGGTGAGTACTTCATGGACCGTGGACAGCACGTGCTGTGCATTTACGATGACCTGTCGAAGCACGCTGTGGCCTACCGTGAAATTTCGCTGTTGTTGCGGCGTCCGCCCGGACGTGAAGCCTATCCGGGGGATGTCTTCTATCTCCACTCGCGGTTGCTTGAACGGGCGGCCAAGTATGACGACAAGCGTGGCGGCGGCTCCCTGACGGCGCTGCCCGTGATCGAAACCCAGGCCGGAGACATCTCGGCCTACATTCCGACCAACGTGATTTCCATTACGGATGGTCAGATTTTTCTGGAAACGGACTTGTTCAATGCCGGCATCCGCCCGGCCATCAACGTCGGCAACTCCGTTTCGCGGGTGGGCAGTTCGGCGCAAACGAAAGCCATGAAGCAGGTTGCCGGGACGCTGCGGCTGGAGTTGGCGCAATACCGGGAGCTGGCGGCCTTTGCGCAGTTTGGTTCTGACCTGGACAAAGCCACACAACGCCTGCTGGCACGTGGGCAGCGCCTGACGGAAATTCTCAAGCAGGGGCAGTATTCTCCGATGCCGCTCGAAGAACAGGTGTTTGTCATCTGGGCTGCGACGAACGGGTATGTGGATGACATCCCGGTGTCGGAAGTCCGCCGTTTTGAAGCGGAGTTGTTGGCTTATCTCAAAAACAATCACGCAACGCTGCTCAACGACATTGCTACGAAAAAGGAACTGACCGACGACATCAAATCCAGAATGAAGGCGGCGACGGATGCCTTCAAGCAGACGTTCATTGTCCGCGCCTGAAGCCGGGGACTGACGACCAGCCGCTCCGTGAGAGGTTTCCATGCCGAACCTGCAAGGTGTTCGACGGCGGATCAAGGCCGTCAAAAACATGCGCCAGATCACGAAGTCCTACAAACTTGTCTCGGCGTCCAAGCTCCGCCGGGCGCAGGAGCGGGTGACGGCGAGCCGTCCCTACGCCCGCAAAATGCAGGAAGTCCTGCGCAACCTTGTGGCGGCTGCGCCGGACTTCACAAGTCCGCTGATGGAGGAACGGACGGGCAACCGGACTCTGCTGGTGCTGATGACGGCAGACAAGGGCCTGTGTGGTGCTTTCAATGCCAACCTCATTCGCGCTGTCCAGCAGTACCTGACGGACCATCCCAACGAGCGGGTGGAACTTGTCGTCATAGGGCGCAAGGGGCGGGACTTTTTCCGGCGGCGCAACATTCCCATCCGCAAGGAATATGTCAACGTTACGTCGAAGACGTTTGGCTATGAGGTCGCCGTCGAAATTGCCCAGGACATCCTCAATATCTACGAGGGAGTGGCGACGGAGGAGGAAACCCTTGCCGTACGTCCCGACCGGGTGTGCCTGGTCTATGCTGAGTTCCGGTCGGCAATTTCCCAGATTGTCCGCATCGAACAGCTTTTGCCAGTCGGCAGACAGGCCGGCAATGAAGTGGGGCCGGCAGTGATGACTGCGCCCCCGGATTACATTTACGAACAGCCTCCGGCGGAAATTCTGGGGCGCCTGCTGCCACGCTTCATTGAAACGTCTGTTTTCCAGGCCCTGCTGGAGTCGGTGGCTTCCGAGCATGGGGCACGTATGGCGGCCATGGACACCGCGAGCCGGAACGCCGGTGAAGTCATTGCCCATCTGACCCTGACCATGAACCGCATCCGCCAGGCGGCGATTACGAACGAAATCATTGAAGTCGTCAGTGGCGCGGCGGCCCTGTAATCTGGGGCTGCCGGGTCATCTGCCCAAAGTCTGAAGTAGTGAGGACTTGCAAGCCGGGGCCTGAGCGTCGCCCGTCCGGGCGCCGGGTGGGCGGGGCTTTGAATACTTGCCTTGGTTTGTCCGGTTGTTCACACTGCCGTCACAGCCTTCATCCTGCTGCCGGGAGGCACGCCCGCCATGTCTTCGCCTTCGACTGTGACGCCGCCGGCGACGCCCATGACCATCGAGGAATTCCTCGTCTATGCCGAGCGGGATGGCTTCTTTGAACTTGTGCGGGGGGTTCCCGTCGAAGTGGCGCCACCGGGTTTCAAACATCAGCTCATTGAACAGGCTCTGCTGGTGTATTTGATGCGGGCCATTGCCGAGCGCAACCTGCCCTACATCGCCATGCTGGAAACGGGTGTCCAGACCGAACCGCTGACCGTGCGGGTGCCTGACCTTCTGGTGTGTCGGGAGCAGACGGCAGAAAGCAAGCTGGCCGCATACAGAGCCACGCAGCAGGACGATGTTTTGCGGTTGAACGATGATGTCCTGCTGGCTATTGAAGTTGCGAGCAAGAACTGGCGTCAGGATTACGGTGTGAAGCGGCAGGAATACGCCCGGCGCGGCATTGGCGAGTATGTGATTGTGGATGAGAAGCGCAAACAGGTGATTGTCAACCGCGACCCGGACGTGGAGCAGGGCCGGTACCGGGAGGAAAAGGTCTATGTCCCGGGCACGGTCTTTGAGCTTGCCGCACTCGGAGGGTATCCGTTGGAGACATCAGTCGTTCTGACACCAATCTGGACCAGTGAGGCCATTCGGCAGGAGATCGCGCGCCTTGAAGCCGAGCAGCAGGCACGATTGGAAGCTGAAGCCCGCGTGAAGGAAGCTGAGGCCGCGGCCGCCGCCGAGCAGCGGGCACGGTTGGAAGCTGAAGCCCGTGCGAAGGAAGCCGAAGCCCGTGCGAAGGAAGCCGAAGCCCAGGCCGCCGCTGAGCAGCAGGCACGATTGGAAGCTGAAGCTCGTGCGAAGGAAGCCGAAGCCCGTGCTGCGGCCGAACAACAGGCCAGGGCCGCCCTGCTCGATGAACTGGCGCGGTTGCGCACCCGCCTGGGGCAACAGACAGACGATGCTTCCTGATCACGCACCCGACCGGAAGGCGTGGTTGCCCGGTGCGTTGCCGTCGAAAAAACAGCAGCCGCCGGAAACATCCCCGCCGTCGCGCTGGTGGCCGGTCTATACGGCTACGTTGCTCTATGTTGCCGTTGTGATCCTGCTGCTGGACTGGCTGACGCGCCACTTTCGTCCATGACGCGCCGTTTGCTTCCGTCACCTGCCCTGTTTTTCGCTCTGGCGCTGGGGCTGCTGGCCACCGCCGTGGTATTGGCCGTGGCCATCGGAAGCGTCACGCTCCCGCCAGCGACGGTCGTTTCGGTTCTGGCTGCTAGGGCGTTTCCGTGGCTCGATTGGCCACGCTTCACGCCCACGGAAGAAGCCATTGTCTGGGCGCTGCGGTTGCCACGGGTACTCGTGGCAGCCCTGGTCGGTGCAGCGCTGGCTGTGGCCGGAGTGCAGATGCAGGGGTTGTTTCGCAATCCGCTGGCGTCGCCGGACATCATCGGCACGAGCGCGGGAGGCGCGCTGGGGGCCGTTATGGCCATTTCAGCCGGACTCGCAGCCGTTTCGCCGCTCTACATTCCAGCCTTCTCTTTCGTCGGAAGCGCCCTGGCGCTGGTGGCCGTCTATGGTCTGACCGTCCGGGCCGGGCGCGTGCCCGTCACCACGCTTCTGCTGGCGGGAGTGGCCATCGGGGCGCTGTGCGGCGCGTTCACGGCGCTGCTCGTTTCACTCGCATGGAAACGGTGGGAAGTCGCCCAGGAAATTTCCTTCTGGCTGATGGGCGGATTTGACAGCCGGACATGGCTGCACGTGCGGCTGCTCGCGCCCTGTTTCCTGCTGGGAGCCGGGGTGGCGCTGGCCTATGCCGCCGAACTCGATGTGATGTCGCTTGGTGAGGAAGATGCCCGGGCGCTGGGCGTGGAAACCCGGCGGACGACGTGGATCATCCTGCTGTCGGCGGCGCTGCTGACCGGAGCCGCCGTGGCCGTGGGCGGGATCATCGGGTTTGTGGGCTTGATCGTGCCCCACGCCGTCCGCCTGCTCGTCGGCCCCCGGCACCGGGTGCTGATTCCGGCCTGTGCGCTGGTGGGGGCGGCGTTTCTGGTGGGTGCAGACCTGCTGGCGCGGACGGTCAATCGCCCCGAAGAAATCCGGTTGGGGATCATCACGGCCCTGATCGGCGCGCCGTACTTTCTGCGGCTGTTGCTGCGGCCCGGCCCCTGAGCCTGAAGCCTGCAAGCTTTCAGATGAGAAAAGGCGCGTAGTCAAGCCGGTAGCGCAGATTGGTCTCCCGCGTGCCGATGGGACGGGCCGGAACGCCGCCAACGATGGTGTAGGGCGGTACGTCCTGCGTGACGACTGCGCCGGCGGCCACCACAGCCCCTTCGCCAAGGGTGACACCGGGCATGACAATGGCGCGGTAAGCAATCCATACCCGGTCGCCAATGATGACCTCACCGCCCTGATCGGCAAAATCCGGCGACTGGGGATCGTGGCCAAGGGTGAGAATGGTGGCTTCCGGGCCGATGGAAACATCGCTGCCCGTCCGAATGGCGTAGCGCCGGCCGTCAAACAGACAGCCGAAGTTGATCGCATTGCGCGGGCCGAAGAACACCTTGCGGCCGTTGAGAAACCGGCAGCCCATCTGAACCCACGTCTGCGTACCACATGCGCCCAGATAGGCCCGCAGATAAGCCCGGCGGACGTAATGCGAAGGGCAATGCGTCAGCCAGTGATTGTAGGCGTAACTGAGCAGGCTTCCGGCCAGCACGCGCGGCGTCATCGCTCAACCTCGCCCAAGGTACGTTCCGCCACGTCGCACAGAATATGCCCGATGAGGATGTGCATTTCCTGAATGCGCGGCGTCGCCTCGGAAGGGACGCATAAGCACAGGTCGCACAGGGGGCGCAGCCTGCCGCCGGTACGTCCGGTCAGTCCGGCCACCATCAGTCCCTGCTGCCGGGCCGCTTCGGCTGCACGGAGCACACTGGGGCTGTTGCCGCTGGTGGAAATCGCTATGAGCAGGTCGCCCGGACGCCCCAGCGCCAGCACCTGCCGGGCAAAGACTTCCATATAGCCGATGTCGTTGGCTACGGCGGTCAGGATCGAAGTGTCCGTCGTCAGCGCCAGGGCTGGAAACGGCCGGCGGTCACAGAGAAAGCGTCCGACGAGTTCGGCGGCCAGGTGTTGGGCATCGGCAGCCGAACCGCCGTTGCCGCATAGCAGAACGCGCCCATCGCGGCGGAGGGTCTCCACCAGCCGGGTGGCCAACTCCGCAATCGTGGGCAGGAGTGGCGGCAGTGCGGCGGCAACTTCCGCGTGTTCACGCAAAGCCGCCGCCGCAATCTCGGTTGGCAGGAGGGGTGGCTGGGGAGAGGACGCCATAGGACAATCTGCACATCAACAACCCGGACGCTAGCAGGAACGCCAACGAAGGGCAATTCCGCCGGTATGACGGAAAACATCCACCGGATGCCGCCCAAATCCAGACAGGTATCAAGGTTCCGCAGGACGGTGAAAGACTTCCCGCAGCAGCGCCGCCGCCCACAGCCGGGCTGCAGCCAATGTGCCGGCCGCGTTGAAATGCACCTGGTCGGGCTGGCGCAGGTCGGAGCCAAGCTCGTCGGTGTCCGGTCCGGGCAGCGCCAGTCCGGTTTCCCAGACGCGGCGTTGGCCATCACGTACGCCAGCAAAGGTCTGCCCTTCCTTGAAGGATGCCCGCGCAACAACCCACGTCAGCGGCGTCTCCGTTCGGACGGCTGCGCGGGTGGCTTCGATAATGGCCGTCAGGCGGGTGGCGTATTCGTCAGCCGCCATGGCGCTGTCACTTTCGCCCTGATGCCACAGAATGGCGCGCGCGCCGTGGGGGCCAAGCGTCTGAAGCACCTGCACCAGACGCTGGAAGTGGGGCGCTCCGGGGGCCCAGTCGCGGATGCTGCTGCCGCCGACGGCCACATTGACAAACCCGACCGGCGTGCCGAGGCGTTGCACCAACAGGTCGCCCACCAGCGGCCAGACCGAACCGCCGCCGTTGAGCACTTGGGGATCGTGTCCAGTGCGCCACGTCAGATGCCCGTCTTCATCGACGAGACCCGTGCGCACCAGTGGCGACGCGGCCGAAAACAGCGTCGTGCAGCTCCCGGCCGCGTTGGACTGCCCGGCAACGATGAACACCTCGCCAACGCATACTTCGCCCACTTCAACGTGATTGAACATCCCCGGCGAATGTGGCTTGCCGACACGCAGCCAGACCGGTTGGCAGCCGGTCGGCAGCCGCAGCGTGCCCTGAAATTGCGTCCAGGTTGGCACGGCCAGCGTTTGCCACTCAGGCACCGAGCGGTCATCGGCATTGGCGACGGCCACTTCAACGGTCTGTGCCAGCCAGCCTGCCCGGCCGGTGAACCCGACGGATGCTGTTCCGTCCGCGCCGCGCTGCACCACCTGCCCATCGCCCGGAAAGGAAACGGCATGAATCCGGCGGTCAAGGTAGAGTGTACGGCGCAGCCCGAACCAGTTGTTCCAGACAGCCAGACCGGCCAGCAGCACCGGCAGCAGCAGGGCCGTCCCCCAGACGGCGAAGAAGTGCCGCCTGGCTACCATGGTGAGACCCCTGCTTGGCGCAGACGCTGGCGACAGTCCCAGCACCGGCGGCGTCCCTGCCACCAGCCGCGCCAGTAGCCCCGCAGCGCCGACCACTTCGTAGCATAATCAAACAGCGGAATGCGCCACCAGCCGCCCTGTCCGCCACGCTCACGGTAACGCGCCATTGCCGCCCGCAACCGCCACAGCCGCAGGGCCGTCAGGGTCGCACCGGCCAGCAGCAGCAGTCCGCCGATGACCGGCAGGCGTCCCAGCCAGATGATTTCGAGCAAACCAACCAGCAGCCCTATGGGCCAGGCCAGAAGTTCAACCAGCAGCCGTCCGCCGACGAGCAACCCGTACGTGCGCCAGATATCCGCCTCGCCAGCGCCGAAAAAGTTGCGTTCCGCTTCGCGCCGGAACCGGCGCAGGGTTGCCGGCCGCTCCCAGAAACAGCGCGGTGTCGGGGTGCCGGCTACGCGCGTGGTTGTAGCGTGGAGCAGCAGCGCAAACACCATGTCATCCGCTGCCAGCGTCAGGTCTTCGGGATAACCGCCAAGCCGTTCCCACAGACGCTTGCGGTAGGCAATGGCGCGCGAAGACGCATGGGCGGTGGCCGTCGCCCGCAGGGCAAATTCCCGGTGCATGGCAAATTCAACCCGCGCCCACACGTCGGGCAGGTCTTCGTAGCGCACCATCCAACTGCCCATGACGGCCTCCAGCGTGGCATCTTCGAGCAGCGGCGCGGCCAGTTCCTCCAGCCAGCGGTCATCCCACTGGCAGCCCACATCCGTGGAAACGATGATGTCGTGTGTTGCGCGCTGAATGGCCAAATTGCGGCCGCGGGCGACGTTGCAGCCGTCTTCACGGGCGACGACCAGCCGGTAGTCGAGTCGTGGGCAGTAGGCTTGCAGGAACTCCCACGTGCCATCGCGCGAGCCGCCGTCCACCACGACGATTTCCCGTGGGCAGAGCGTTTGCCGCTCCATGGCGGCAAAAAACGCCCGGCAGCCCTCCAGGTCGTTGAGTACGGTCGTCACGAGTGACACCGGAGCGTAGCGCGCTTCCGACGTAACCATGCGTCAGTCGAGTTGGCGGCAGGCGGCAACCCACAGCCGCAGGTTGGCCGCGACATTGCGGAAGTAGTCCTGCAACGCCTCGCCCCACAGAAACCCGTTCTGCCCGGCGGCCCAGGCTTCAATCCGGTCGGCCAGTTCAAGGGCCGCCGTCCCGTAGTCCGTGGCTGGCGTCAGCGGCGTTTCGAGCAACGGCAGCATGTCGTCCAGTACGACCATCCCGGCCAGCTCGTGCCACAGGTCAACATACAGGTTGTGGGGCGTGCGGCGATGCTCCACCACGGGCGAGCCGACGCGCACCCGGTGCCCGACGGCCTCAGCGCACAGTTGCACAAAGTAGCCGCTGAAGATGTCGCCAAACCGGTCCAGTTTGAGGCCGGCCAGCGAGACGCCCATTTTGACGTAGTAGTAAGCCGGCAGTGCGGCGCGCATCACGGCCGTGTTCTGCGTGTTGATGGGCGACCGCACGCCGCGTCCGAGCAGGTAGCTCTGGGTGAAGGCTTCCCGCGTGGCGCAGCGCGTGACAATGCGCGTTGCCGCGTCAACATCCGGGTCGCCTGACCACAGGCCGGCATTGACGGCGACGCGCCCGGTTTCCGCCGTGGCGCTGACTGTTCCGCAGGCGAGCGTCCGGCGCGGATAGGGAAAACCGCGTGGATATACCGTCTGCCCTCCGCCCAGTGGCGGGCAGTCCACCGTCATCATCGAGCAGATGTTGAACCAGTTGTCGCTGCCGACCGCCACGGGCAGGGTCACGTCGCACCCCGTGACGGCATGTTCGCCGAGAAAATCCCAGCCGGGCGTGGGATAGTTGTCGTCGTCAATGCTGATGATGGGGTCGCAGCCGTCGCGGTAGGCCATCAGAAAGCCGACATTGCGCCGGTTGTCGCTGCGCCAGGGGATTTCGGCCGCCAGTGCCGGGAAATCCGAAAGAAAGGCGCGCTGGTCGTCCGGGGTGAGGAAAAACCAGGGCAGCCCCCGGCGGGTGTAGGCGCGAACCCGCTCGGCGCAGGCTTCCGGCGTCGTCAGATCGCCGACGACGTAAAACCTGACCTCTGCCGTGCGTCCGTAACGCTCGAAGTGCTCATGGTAAGCATCAATAAACGCGCCGTCATAAATGGTGGTGACGACAATGCCAAACATTGGAAATGCCTCATGTTTCGTCTGGAATGAACCGGATGTGCCGTAACTGCCACGATAGCGGCTCGCCCTTGGGGCGCAAGCCAAGTTGTTCCGCCGGCCAGGCCGGAGCCGCCTGCAACGTCACGGCGACGGACCGACCGGGCGCAGCCCCGGCAACCGTGATTTCCCACGTGGATGACTGCCCGGCCACCAGCGTCTGCCGGTTGGCGGTGACGCCATCCACAAGGCTGTCAACCGTGACTGAAGCCGGGTGCCCGGCGGGCAGCTCCCCCGTGATGACCAGACGGCCCGGACGGTTGACCAGCAGCGTCAGCCGTGGCCCGGCCCAGTCATCCGTCCGCCACCGGCCGCCATTGAGCGCAAAGTGTACCGGCGGCGGCGCGTCGAGCCGGTAGAGATCGTGTTCCAGGCGTACGGTGCGACCCAGGTCGCGTCCGGGCACGAAGTTGGGCATCTGGAAGTGATATGCCCCGACCCGTGTGAGTTGCCAGCCCAGGGCTTCCAGGCGCGGCAGCAGTCGGTCGGTGGCGCAGTCCTCAAACAGGCGTACGTGCTTGCCGAAGGCCCGCGCATAGTGGCGCAGGGCAAGGTAATCGCCGGCGGTCGGAAGACGCAGGTCGGCGTTTTCGGGATCGTCTCCCAGCGCAAAGGCGCCAGCGCCGGCCAGTGCGCCGAGCCGTTCGTTGCCGCGCCGCTTGATCTGATTGTCAGCCTCAGTGGGAACTTCAGCTTTGGACACCTGTTCGGGAAAAAACAGGCGGGAACCAGGCGCGCCTTGGCGGACATAGGTTTCAATGAACATACCACAGCCGTGCCAGCAGGCCCGTTGCAGCCGGGCCGTCTGGGCAAAGCCCGCCACGTTGAGCGCCAGCCACAGCAGCCCCACCCCGATGACCACCTGCCGCCCCGGCCGGGGCAACGACGCCAGCGCATCGGCCGTCAGCAGCAGGGCCGCCAGCCAGCAGGCAACGACCGGCATGAGAAAGTACCCGCAGGGCCACTTCCAGACAATGAGCAGCCCAAGGACGGCCAGCCCGGAAAGAAAGGCCACCCCGGCCAGCAGTCCGACCGGATGCCGCCTACTGAGACGTTGCCGGTCAAACCAGAGACCGGCCAGCGCGCCGCCGCCGAGCATGAACAGTTCAGGATACTTGGTAAGGTAGATGTAGCCGTTGAAAGCCATGCTGCGCAGCGACAGGTCGGCCAGCGTCAGGCGGTAGGTTGTCGGCTGGATGAGATACTTGGAGGGCAGCCAGTACGTCCCGACAAACAGCAGCACCGCCACGGCCTGCCAGATGAGCAGCCCGCGCCCGCGCCAGCCCTGCACGGCGTAACCGGCCAGCCCGAGTAACGCCACCGTGCCGATGGCCACCAGTCCGCTTTCCTTAACAAGCACCGCGCCCCCCACGCACACGCTAACTGCCAACAGCCACCATGGCCACCGTACCGGCCGAGTCAGCGCCAGCAGCCCAAATGCCAGCGCGCCCAGCAGGCCCAGCGCCGTCATCCAGTCAGGCTTGGCCAGCGTGTAGGTATTTTCAGCCAGAGGTGCCTGCACAAAGAAGAGCGCCGGGAGGCTCCACGCCAGCCACGACTGCACCCGGGCCTGCTGTGCCATGAGCAGCATGTATCCGCCGCCAAACAGCCCCAGCACGATCGCCTGAACCAAGTGGTGGACCGTTCTTGAAGGACCTAGTCCATAAACAATCGCAGCATGGTAAAACCAGTGTACAGGACGGTAGCGGTGGCAATCATTCCGGCCAATGAGCATATCCATCCAGCCGTGGCTCGTAGCCATGCTCCACGCAGCCTGTTCGTCGAGAAGTCCCCATGGACGCGGCAGCGCCGACGGCAGGATGGCCACCCCCCATACGAGCAGCAGCCCCAGCAGCGCCGGTTGCCAGCGTGGACGGTTCAAGGTGGAAGGTGACGGCGAAACGTCAGACATGCTTTGTTTATGCGGGCCAGAACCGCCGGTAGCGCAGAAAACGGGGCAGTCCCAGCCAGCGCCGCAACCGCATGGGCCAGTCCGGTTGGGGCGCGACGGCAAAGTAGGCTGTCAACCACTGTTCGGCGCGGGCCAGAGCCGCCCGGGCCGTTTCCGGGTCGTCGGCGCGGATAGCGGCTTCATACACGCTCGAATAGGCCCGCATCAAGGCAGCAGCCTGTCCGGCCGTGGGTTGTTGCCCGCGCTCGGTCAGCCACTGCCGGTTGTACTCGGCCGCCAGATCGAACTCGCGGAGGCGCTTGGCTGGGTCATTCAACTGATTGCGCGCCGTCGGGGTCTGCATGCGGTAAAAAGCGCCCGCGGCCGGGCTGAAGGCTGTCGGGTAGGCCATCACCAGCCGGAACCAGAACACGGCATCCTCGTTGGAGAAGCGGTCGAGTTCCTCCGGCCACAAGTACGCTTCTGTCAGGATGGCCCGTCTGACAATGGCGGCATGAACAGCCCAGGGCGGAAAGGCAAAAGCGGCATCCCGCAGCCCTGCCAGCCCCTCGTCCTGCCCGGCCGGCCGCTGTCGGGTGATGTTGCCCGGCGCTGTTTCGCGCACTTCCTGCCAGCCGCCGGCCACGATCATGGCTTCCGGGTGTTGGGCGGCGACGGTGAGTTGTTGTTCGAGCTGGTCGGGGGCCAGCCAGTCATCGGCATCGAGAAACTGAATCCACTCGCCCTGCGCCGACCGGATGCCGTAGTTGCGGGCGGCACCGGGCCCCTGGCGGGGGGAGGTCAGCACATGCACGCGCGGGTCTGAGCAGGCGCGGGCCACATGTGCGCCGCCGTCGGTTGAACCGTTGTCCACCACGAGCATTTCCCAGTCCGCGACGGTCTGCGCCTGCACGCTGCGAATGGTCTCCCCGATGTAATCAGCCTTGTTGTAGAGCGGTGTCACAATGGAAATGACCGGCAAAAGGCAACCTCCCTACAGATTCAGGCTAGTGCCTTATAGCCCGCATCAAGCCGGAAACAAACTGCGCCTGTAGCCGGTCTGGTTCAAACAGTGTCCGGGCTGCCTGCTGTGCCGCTCGTGCCAGCCGTTGCCATTCATCGGGTTGCTGCGCCAGCCGCCGAACAGCAGTGATGACGGCTTCCGGTGCATCCTCAGTGACAACATGGGCTGCCCTATGTTGCCTGGCCCACTGCACGCCGCTGCTGTATTCCGGCCCCCATATCATCACTGGCTTGCCAAAGCGACAATACTCAATCAGCTTTGATGGGAAGTTTGTCTGCATCAACGTGGCATCTTCTGAGGCAAAAGAAGCAACGACAAGCAGGACATCAGTCGTATGGAGGGTTTCGAGAGGAACATACCCGCCATAGGACCCGTCTTCGCAGCAAGCCTGCAGGAGGGTAGCAGGCCAATCCGGCAGCGGCCCCCACATTCGCACTGCCAGATCGGACTGTCCGTTCACGGTTTCCCACAACTGCCGCATCATGCCGCCGTAGTTGCCCGACAGATTCCCAAGATAGCCCAGCACCAGCGGTTTTTGTCGGACGGGTGCCGATGGTGTTGCCAAGGGCACAACAGATGAGTCCCCTGGAATGGGATACAGTACGACGGCGTCATGATGGGGGCCAAGCGCCTGTTTCAAACTCTCGCTGACAACAAATGCCACCCGGCTTTGTTGGTAAAGTCGGCGAAAGTTGGCTTCCAGACGGGCACGTGCCCAAGCCGGAACGGTCAAATAAGCCGGAAACCAGTCGTGAAAAACACTCACAAGCGGCACACCACAGTCCGCTGCCATTTCCAAGGCAAGCCAGGCCTGGTCGCCGTGGGCAACCGTGAGGATGACATCCGGCCGGTGGTATTTGATGTGTTCCCGTAGCCGTTTCAGGTTACAAGGAACGACGACTCGTGCCGGAAGCATCCAGCGGGCTGCGCGTGCCCATGGCGCAAACCGGGTGCGGGTAAGACGTTCCAGCCCATGCTGAGCCAAAGCCCATAGCCCGGGCGGTGCTGCGACATCCAGCGTCCGTCCAAGCTGGGATGATTGTCCGGCAGCGACCGCAACCGTGATGTCCACGGCTTCGGCCAGGCGTGCCAGGTGGCGGTACAAAATGATTTCACCGCCGGAGGTTTGGCGTGGCGTGACCGGTGACAATACCAACAGGCGGCGTCCAGCAAGACCGGCTGGTGATTCAGACGGGAGCCGTTCCGGCATAGATGGCAAGTGCCTGTCTGGCTTGGCGTTCAAGGGAATACTCACGCAGCACGACATTTCGGGCCGCTGCACCAAGTTGCCGGCGCAACGCAGCGTCTTCCATAAGACGAATGATGGACTGGGCCAAACCGTGGACATCTTCCGGCGCAACCGTCAGGCCTGTCGCCTCATGCCGTACGAGGTCTGGCATGCCGCCTACTGCAAATGCAATGCAGGGCGTACCGCACGCCATAGCTTCCTGAAGCACCAGTCCAAAAGCTTCCTGTCGCGCCGGACTCACAAACACATCCGCCGAAGCGTAGGCAATGGCTTTGAGCCGGTCATGACCAATCCTGCCAAGCGGGAGTACGTTGCAACCAAGCCGGTAGTACCTTTCGGGAAGACCGCCTCCCATAACGAGCAAGGTCATCTTCTGTCGCTTCTCTGTCGGTATCGTAGCCAAGGCCCCTTCCAGCAAATCCGCGCCCTTACGTGGGTCGGAAGCATTTATGGCTGCAAACATGACAACAAACCGTTCTGGCGGCAAACCCAACAACTCCCGGCAGGTTGCACGGTCACGAGGTTGGTACACGTCAGTGTCCAGTCCACAGGGAATGCAGTGAACCGGCGTATCTTTTAGAAAACTGGCGCGGGCAATGGTCTCCATCCAGCGACTCAGCACAAACACGCCGGCCAGCCTTTCCTTCAGGGCATGGTGTTTGAGCCGCCACTCCAAGGCTGAAAAGTCAAAGCGCATCGGCGGGTACGTTTCAGGATATGGGCACCGGCCGCAGCCGGTTTGCCAACGCGTGCAGTCGGTGCTGTAGGTACAGTGTCCGGTGACGGCCCACATATCGTGCAGCGTCAGGAAAGCCCGTTTGCCCCGCAACAGTTTCGGCAACGCCAGATAGTTGAAATACCCATGGTGCAGGTTGTGCAGGTGCACGACCTCCGCTTCCTGAAACACCTTTTCCCGCGCCAGATCGAACGTGCTGGTGATGAACACATCGGGAAACCGCAGCCACCGCCCCAGCCGCGCCAGTTGGTAATCCCGCCAGCGCCAGCGCGGCAGCGGATAAGTGTCTGTCCCGTCACCCTGAATCCGCGCCGCCAGAATCGAAGACGCCACCCCCAGCCGCCGCAACCCCGTGTGAAGCCGCCACATGGCCGTTGCTGCCCCGCCCAACTGATCAAACTCGTTGATGTGTACCACTTTCATGCCGGGCGTTGCTTCCAGAACCACGGTTTGAACGGGCGCAGCGTCCGCCGTATGGCATCCCGCCCCAGCGCCCATGACCACAGCGCCGGATGGCGTACGGCCTGCCCCCACATCGCCCCCACCGCCGGCTCATGCGCCGTGACGATATGCGCCCACTTTTCGGCCAGCAGGGCATCGAGCAGCGCCGGATCATAGCGCCGCCGTTGCCGGTTGGCGCGGCGCAGGCGGGCAAACAGCCAGCCAATCGCGGCCGTTGGCGGCTCGTCCGAAACTTCATTGACGAAAACATACATGAGCGCGTCCAGCTCCGCTTCACTCACTTCACCGAGCAGCGCCTCCAGTTGCCGGCGCAGGACGAGGCGCGTTCCGGCCAGTTGCGCCGCCCGGCGTGACACCGTCGTTTGCCCGGCATGCAGGCGGTACTTCAGCAGCACTTCCGGCAGGTTGGCGACCGGCGCGCGATTGGCCACATCCACCCAGCAGGCATAGTCGAAAGCCAGCCCAAAACGGTCAAAATCAAATCCCCCCGGCACGGTCGCTGCCTGACGCAGCATGACCGTTGGCGTCGAAAACGGACAGGACAGCAGCAGGTGGACGGCCAGCGCCGCCGGTTCAGTCGGAAAGCGCCGCACTTCCGTCCGGGCGCCGAAGGTCTCCACCCAGCTTCCGCACATGGCCACGTCAGGATGGGCGTCGAGAAAATCCGCCTGCCGCGCGAGGCGTTCCGGCAGGCTGATGTCGTCGCTGTCCATAATGGCCAGGTAGCGCCCACGCGCCAGCGCACAGCCCCGGTTCAGCGAGCTGGCATGTCCCAGGTTGCGTTCGTTGCGCACATAGCGGATGCGCGGGTCGGTGAAGCGGTGGATGACCTCCGGTGAGCTGTCCGTCGAGCCATCATCCACGACGATGAGTTCGAGGTCGGTCAGCGTCTGTCCCAGAATGCTGGCGATGGCTTCCGCAACGTAAGCCGCCTGGTTATAGACGCAAAGCACGACGGAAACACGCGGGGGCGTCATGAGAACACTTCCAGAAGCTTGTCGGCCATCACCCGCGCCGGATCGCGTGGGATGCGTTGCCGGATGGCTTCGGCCGCACGCGCGCCCATCCGGGGCAGCTCATCCCGGCACTGGTAGGCCCGTTCCAGCGCCTCGTCAAGGGAAACCACATCCGGGGCGCGGGCAATGAAGCCGGTGATGCCATCGGTGAGCAGTTCCGTATTGCCGGGGATGTCGGTCACGATGGCCGGGCGTCCGCAGAGCATGGCTTCCACCAGCGCCAGGGGCAGCCCTTCGTGACGCGACGGCAGCACCAGAGCATGGTGGCTGCGCCAGAAAGCTTCAATATCCGAAACAAAGCCGGCAAAGTAAACGGAGGTCAACTCCAGCCAGTTGGCATAGCGGCGCAAACCCTTCTCCCACGGCCCCGTCCCGGCCAGCGTGACGCAGACATCCCGTGTGCGCCACTTGGGAAGCGCCAGCGTTTCAAACAGTACGTCCTGCCCCTTGGCCGAGGGTTCCATCCGGGCCACGCACCCCAGCCGCAGCGGGCTGTGTTCTTCCGGCCACGGCGGCCGGGCATCGAAGGACACATTGAAGGGATTGAAAACGACTTCGGCATTGGGCAGCGACCGTCCGATCTGCTTTTCGAGCAGAAGCCGGTTGCCTTCCGAGACAAAGTATGCCCGCCGGGCCTGCACAAACATCCGGGCCACAGGTTCAACCAGCTCATCGGAGGGCATCCACAGCAGACTGTTGGCCTGCGTGATGAGAGCGTAGGGGATGTCCATCCGGCGGCATTCTTCCGAAAAAAACAGCGACCATTCATCAAAATTGGCGCCCTGTGAAATCACGACCACTTTGGGGTGGACGCGCTCCAGCCAGCGCCGGCTGGCCAGATGCACGGGCGGCACGTAACCGCCGCCGCCCAGCCGGTGCAGCAGGCTCTGGAGTTTTTTCCGGCGGTCAAGCCGCCGGAACGTCACCTGCGCGCCGGCCGCAATGAGTTCCGTCACCTGCCGGGCCGGTTCGGGCCAGAACCTGACGTTGGCATGAATCTCGTGGCCGCCTTCCAGCAGCCACCGCGCCACCCGGCTCCAGAGTTCCTCACTCCCACCCCATGGGCAACCCTCCATGGTCGAGATGAATGCCCATTTCATGATTTTTCGAGCACGACGACGTTGGACTGGTAAAACGTGAACCGGCTCTGCCAGCGAACCCGCGACTGCAACTGCCGTGACCGCAAGCCCCAGAGCAGAGCGCGATGAACCCACCAGTAGGCGCGGTTGACCAGCCGGTTGACGAGCGACCGCCCGACAGGTTGTGGATAACCGCTGGCCAGCAGCGTGCCGAGAATATCCCACCCATCCCCGGCCGTTTTCTGGAGCCTGACGGTAAACCCATGCCGGGCGGCAAAGTATTGGAAGGCGTAGGGCGTCGGCCGCCAGAAGTCATGGGGTTCGAGGTGCAGCATATAGAAATGCGGGCAGGTGATGAGCGCGCGGGCGCCGGGACGTAGCAGGCGCGCAAAGTTGGCAAAGGTCATTTCCCAGTCCGCCACGTCTTCGAGCACTTCGAGGCACAGGATGAAGTCGAACGGCCCACCGGCCAGCAGGCTCTCCGGCAGGGGTTGGTCAATCTCGCAGAGCACATCCACTGTCCCTTCGGGATTCTGCTCGACATCGAGACCGACGTAGTGAAATCCCTGCGCTTCCAGCAGGGCACGGAATGGCTGCCGCCCGCAGCCGACATCGAGGACGCGCCCACCATGAACAGCCGGAAGGTAGGCTTCCAGCGCCGCTTCGACTTCCTGCCGCACGAGCGGCACGATGAAGGCTTCGTGCGGCGCAGCCGGTGTGTGGTCAGGGCGTTGGACGTAGTGCTTGCGTTCGAGCATGACGGAAAAAACCTATCGGGGCGCTGCCGGCTGGCTGCCGGGAAGCCACCGGCGGGCAACGGCCCGGAGCTTTGCCCGTGCGACACGGCTGTAGTACACCAGCGGCGGCGGCTCACGCCACCGGTCTTCTTCCAGATCGGGATGTGGCGCCGGCAGTCCAAGCTGTCGCCTCCGGTGGTGCAGCAGGGGTTGCCCCCAGTAGGTGGCTTCCCGGCTGCGGCGGGTGAGCAGGTCCACCCACTGGCGCAGGCATGTCTCCGAGTCGTAGCCGGATGCGACAATATGCTGCCGGGCCTGACGTGAAAGCCGCGCCCAGTCCTCCGGCCGGGCGGCCAGTTGTCTGACGGCAGCTACGAAGCCCTCGCCTCGGTCAGCTACGATGCAGCCGGTGATTCCATCCGTGACCAATTCATTGATCCGCCCACCCATAGGTGTACAGATCGGGACGAGACCGGTCGCCATGGCTTCCATCAGGGCAATGGGCAGCCCTTCGTAATCCGAAAGCAGGACAAACATGTGGTGTTCGGCCATCAGCGCCTGGATACGGGCGTTGTCCACCAGCCCCACATACTGCACCCGTCCATGACCTTCCCGGCTGATGATGCTTTCAACGGAGGCCCGCGCCTGTCCATCGCCGGCAATCGTGGCCGTGACGTTCGGAAGCTGCGCCGCACGGCACAGGGCGCGGGTGACATCGGAAATACGTTTTGCCTCTTCTTGCAAACGGCCAACATAGAGCAGCCGGAGCGGGCCCTGTGTCCAGCCCGACACGGTGGCGGGGAGCGGCACACCACAAGGAATACGGTGGACAGCCGTTTCAGGCGTTGCCTGTGCTTGGGCAATTTGGGTGATGTGGCGTGACACTGCCACCACATCCGTTGCCCGGAAACGCGGCTGCCCGGCCACGAAGACATCGAGCAGCGCCCGGTAGTGGGCATCGTCCGAATGCAGGATGCCAATCGTCGGGAGACCTGCCGGCCGCGTCCATGCGGCGGCGTACAGCCCAGCTATGGTGAAGTTGGGGACGAAGACCGTCGGCCGGAATGCCTCGATATGGGACAGCAGCCACCGGATTTTTTTCTCGACGGTTTCCCAGTAGGGGAAGGTCTCGAAACGGGCTCCCCGGTCTGCCAAGGCAGCCAGCAGCGGGTAATCTTCAGGAATACGATAGCGGTGCGGCTCAAAGACAAAGGCCAGCGTCAGAACCTCGAAGCCGTGCGCCGTGACGACATCATACCAGCGGCGCAGCCATGTGTTCGGCCCGCCGGTAAAGCCCGGTGCATCGAACGTACAGATAATGACGCGCTCTGCGGTCATGAGTGCTTTCCCACATCAGCCTGCCAGGCAATCCTGTGACAGCCTGTGGAAGTCGTCGGTCACGTCGAGACCGTAATCCTGCCGGTAGCGTTCAATCAGCCGTGGGACATCGAGGGTGCCTACGAGGTGCGCCGGCGCGCCCGGAACGACCGGGCTGGTCACGGTCCGGGAATCGGTCTGGAGACTGCTCATACACCGACCTCAACCGGCTGAACCGGCGACCACGCCCAGTCTTCAACATAAGCGGCTTCGCCGGGATGCCGCTCGTATTCTTCGCGGGGCTGCTCATGCATGGTGACTTCAAAAGCGAGAATCCCGGAAAGCTTCTCAATAAGCTGGTTGGAGCGCCGGTTGGCCAGCCATGTCGTGACGGTGTAGCGCCCCATGTAGAGCCGTGGATGCGGCAGGTGACATTCAACCTGGTACGTCCCACGTTCCACTGGCCCCAGATAAAAGTCAGCTTTTGTCACCGGGTGGATGTAGTAGCAATGGATAACCGGACGCTCCTGCTCATCCATCACCTGAAAGCTGAAGGCAAAGTGCTGGCTGGATTCGGTGAAATGCAGGGTGAAGCGGAAGGTGAGTGGATGGCCCCATTCGTGCTGGCCGCAGGGGCCGGAGGTCACAACGCTGGCCTGTGCGATGTGGCTGTGGCGCGGCGGCGGATTGGCAATGTAGGTCGGGGCCATGTCAGTAGCCAGGCGTTGCAGCCGCTCGTATTCCCGGATCGCGCCGGCCGTGGGGCCGTCATAGACGACTTCGCCGCCGGAGAGCACCAGACAGCTTGTGGTGAGCCGCCGGACGGCCTGCATGCTGTGGCTGACAAACAGCACCGTACGCCCGTGCTGGGCAATGTTTTCCATCTTGCCGAGGCATTTTTTCTGGAAGCCGGAATCGCCTACGGCCAGCACTTCATCCACGATGAGGATTTCCGGCTCCAGATGGGCCGCGACGGCAAAGGCCAGCCGCATGTACATCCCGCTGGAATAAAAGCGCACCGGCGTGTCGAGAAACCGCTCGATTTCGGCAAAGGCGACGATTTCATCAAACCTGCGGGCAATTTCCGACCGGCGCATCCCCAGAATGGCCCCGTTGAGAAAGATGTTTTCGCGTCCGGTGAGTTCGGGATGAAAGCCCGTACCGACTTCCAGCAGGGAGCCGACCCGTCCATAAAGTTCCACGCGCCCGGTGGTGGGTTCGGTAATCCGGGAGAGAACTTTGAGCAGCGTGCTTTTGCCCGCGCCGTTGCGCCCGATGACGCCGACGGCCTCGCCACGCCGGACGTCAAACGACACGTTGTTCAGCGCCCAGAAGGAGGTTTCCTCAGCGGTGGACGCCGGACGGCGGAACGGGAGCTGGAAGACATCGCTGATGGATTCGCGCAGCGAGCGGTACGGGCCGCGGTTTCCGCCGCCAATGCGGTACTGCTTTCCCAGTCCTCGGACACGAATGGCAATGTCACTCATCGGCAGGGCTTTCCGTCACGCGAACCGTCATACCCGGTCGGCAAAGGTTTTCTCCATGCGCCGGAAGTAGAACGCCCCCGTCACCAGCAGGGTCAGGGAAGCGAGGGCGGAAGCCAGCAGCGGCAGTCCCGGCGGCGCGCCAGCGCCCAGCAGCGCCCACCGGAAGCCATCCACGACGCCACTCATGGGGTTGAGGTTGTAGAGCAGTCGCCAGCGTTCCGGCACGAGGCTGCCGGGATAGACAACCGGCGTCAGGAACATCCAGAGCTGCGTGGCGAAGGAGATGACGTGCCGTACGTCGCGGTATTCGACGTTGAGCGCCGAAGCCCACAGCCCGACACCCAGCGCCGTCACAATCGCCAGCAGGACAAATCCCGGCAGCCAGAGGATGCCCCAGCCCGGCGTTATGCCGTAGTAGAGCAGCATCGGAACGAACAGGGAGCAGGCCACGGCCAAATCCACGAGTCCGCCCAGCACGCTGGCCAGCGGAATGACCAGCCGGGGAAAATAGACCTTGGCAATGAGATGGGCGCTGTTGACCAGACTGTTGGAGGACTGTCCCAGCGCGTTGGCGAAAAACGTCCATGGAATCAGCGCCGCCAAAGCAAAAAGCGGGTAGGGAACGCCGTCGGACGGGATGCCGGCCAGCCGTCCGAAAAAGATGCTGAACACGAGCATCGTGAACAACGGCTGCAAAAGGGCCCAGGCCGCGCCCAGCACAGTTTGCTTGTAGCGCACTTTGACATCCCGCCAGACGAGAAAGTACAGCAGTTCGCGGTAGTCCCACAGTTCCTTCAGCTTGACGGCCACCCAGCCCCGGGTGGGTTCAATGCGGATGACCGGCGACGCCGGCGCGTGGGGCGCCGCGTCAAGGTCCGGGCTGGCGGTTTTGTCCAGTGGGGCAGTGGATTCCATAGAGGTCAGTCCGGTGTGTTATGTCAAATGGCCGCCGGTGCGTCAACTTCAGAGGGAGTGTTTTTCAGGCAGCATCGAGAGGCACACGGCTTACTTGCCGATGCAGAAGGTGGCGAAGATGCGGTCAAACACCTCTTCAATGCCCGTTTCGCCGGTGATGTCGCCCAGGGCATGCAGGGCGCGGTGGAGTTCGGCCAGTGGCACTTCTTCCGAATGCCCTTCGGCCAGCAGTTCGCGCGCGCAACCGAGTGCCTCGGCTGCGGCCGTCAGGGCGGCAGCGTGGCGCGCATCTGTCACCAGCCAGTCCTGGCTGGTGTCGAAGCTGCTACCGACGGCAACCTGCTGGATGGTGGCCTTCAACTCGGCCAGCCCGGCCCGCGTATGTGCTGAAACGCCGACGACCGGACATGTGAGGTCATGTTCCTGAAGGAACAACTCAAACGGCACGACGGACGGCATGAGGTCCAGCTTGTTGACGACACAGATGGCCTGGCGCTGACGCAGGTGCCCGATGACCTGCCTTTCGTCCGGGTGCGGGCCGGCTGCGGCATCCACGACAAACAGCACGATGTCGGCATCGGCCAGCGCCCGGTAGCTCCGCTCGACGCCCATGCGCTCGACGATGTCCGAGGTGTCGCGGATGCCGGCGGTGTCCATGAGCCGGACAGGCAGTTCGCCAATCGTGGCGACTTCCTGCAGGGTGTCGCGGGTTGTGCCGGCAACGTCAGTCACAATGGCCCGGTCGGCGTCGAGCAGGGCATTGAAAAGGCTGGATTTGCCGACGTTGGGACGCCCGACGATGGCCAGCGCCAGCCCTTCGCGGATGAGGCGTCCGGCGCGGTAGGTCGCCGCCAGTTGGCGCACCTGCGTTTCAAGGTGCGACAGCTCTTCCACCAGCGTCGCGCGCGAATGCGTATCGAGCTGTTCTTCGACAAACTCCACAGCCGATTCGAGGTGGACAATCGTCGTCAGGAGCTGTTCCTTCAGCGGTTGCAGCCGGGTGGACAGCGCGCCGCGCATCTGCTGGGCGGCCAGCCGCGCCTGGTAGGTTGTCTGGGCGTGGATAAGGTCGCGCAGCCCTTCGGCCTGGGCGAGATCGAGGCGGCCGTGGCGTACGGCGCGCAGGGTGAACTCGCCGGGACGCGCCGCCCGCGCGCCCTCCCGCATGGCGCAGGCGACGAGGCGGCGCAGCACGACCGGCGAGCCATGGGCGTGCAGCTCCACGACATCTTCACCGGTAAACGAGCGTGGGGTCGGGAAATAGACGGCCAGCCCGTCGTCTATGGTTTCGTCCGCAGTGATGTCCAGAAATGTGCCGCGCAGCAGGCGAAAGGGGTGTCTGGCCAGTGTGCGCCGTCCACGGAAAAGGGTGGCGCCGATGTCGAGCGCGCGTTCGCCGCTGAGGCGGACAATACCGATGCCGCCGTGGCCGGGCGGGGTGGCAATGGCAACGATGGTATCCTGCCAGTCGTAGGTGGGCATCCGCCGGGTTATCGTGCGCCAGCCGGCTTGGCCGCCGGGGGCGCATCGGGATTGGACTGCGATTGGGCAAGCTGCTGCCGGGCGACGGGCTCGAGAACTTTCCAGACGTTGTCGGCGACGATGGCCGCGCCGCGCGCGTTGGGATGGATGCCGTCCTCCTGATTGAGTTCTTCCCGGCCGGCAACGCCTTCGAGCAGGGACGGGATGAGCGGCAACCGGTACTGCTGGGCGAGTTTGCGATAGACGGCTTCAAACTGTGCGCCGTAGTCGGGTCCCGCTTCAGCGGGAGCTTTGAGACCGGCGAGGATGACCTGCGCTCCGCGTGCACGGGCACGTTCGATGATGGTGCGCAGGTTGGCTTCCATCTGGGTGAGGGGCAGCCCGCGCAGTCCGTCATTGGCGCCGAGGGCGAGGATGACGATGCGCACGTCGCCGTCCAGCGACCAGTCGAGCCGTTCGACGCCGCCGGCCGAGGTGTCGCCGGAAATACCGGCGTTGATGACCTGATAGTTCAGTCCGGCGGCATCGAGTTTCTTCTGGAGCACGGTCGGGTAGCTGGCTTCGCGCGGCAGGCCGAAACCGGCCGTCAGGCTGTCGCCGAGGACAACGATCCGCGGCCGGGCGGTGGGTGCGGCGTCCGTGGGCGCCGGCGCCAGGACGGGCAGGTTTTCCGGGGCTTCTGTGCCGGTACGACTGCATCCGCCGGCAAGCAGACTGCTGCTGATGATGAGAAGACTGATGGCGAAGCTGCCAACCCGACTGCGCTGTGCCTTCATACGTCCGTTCGCTGGGCTGCAAAAGATGGCATTTCGATATTAGCGCATGTGCACGCCGTACAGTGCCTGGATTTTACCAGTCGGATAACCTGTCACGGACAGCCGTCAGTGGAGCGACGGGGTGGCGGTCAGTGCGTCGCCGTTGCCCCACGGTTGCCAACAACCTGAAGGTGCTGACTGATCGGGCAGCCGGTGCAAAAAACTGGTATGTTGCGGGCAAGCCCAAATCAACGCCGGATGTCGCGCGCGGCATAGTTCTGGCGGTAAGGCCCGATTCCGAATGATTGAACTGAAGCAGCTTTCCAAGCAAGCCCTCAGCGGCCAGAGCCGCCTGACGATTCTCCACCCGCTTGATCTCTTCATTCCGGCCGGACAGTTTGCCGCCATTCTTGGCCCTTCCGGGAGCGGGAAATCCACGCTGCTCGGTCTGATGGCCGGGTTGGATACGCCGACGACCGGCGAGGTCATCCTGGCCGGGACTTCCATCACGCGCCTGGGGGAAGACGCGCTGGCCGCATTTCGGAGCCGCACCATCGGGTTTGTCTTTCAGGCGTTTCACCTCATCCCGACGGCAACCGCCCTCGAAAACATCCAGATTCCCATGGAGATTGCCGGGCGACGGGACGCCAAAAAGCGCGCCAAAGCCTTGCTTGCGGCCGTAGGTCTCAGCGCCCGGGGGCATCACTACCCGGCGCAGCTTTCCGGCGGCGAGCAGCAACGGGTGGCCATTGCCCGCGCCTTTGCCAACGAGCCGCCCATTCTGCTGGCCGATGAGCCGACCGGCAATCTGGACTACGCCAACGGCATGCGCATTTTCGAGCTGCTGCGTGAACTCAACCAGTCCACCGGAACGACGCTCGTGCTGGTGACACACAACGAGGAGTTGGCGCGGGCGGCCGACCGCGCCATCACACTGCGCGACGGCCGCATTGTGCTCGACAACCCGAAGCTCTCCATCGAGCCGTTACCTTCCACTTAGGTGTTTTCCGGCCGGGTGCTTTCCGGTGAAGTGTTTTCCGGTTCGGGATGGCGGACGAGGGCGATAAAGGCCTGGGCTGCGCGCGACAGCGACGACGGCTGCCGATGGATGACGCGCAGCTTGCGTGCCAGACGCATTTCCCGGACGGGAACGGCCGCCAACTGCCCCCGCGCTACTTCAGCCGCCACGCACAGGCGGGGCAGCAGGCTGACGCCGATTCCGGCCTCGATCATGCGCTTGATGGCTTCGATAGAGGGCAACTCGACGGTAATCCGCAGCGGCGTCCGGTGGCGGGCAAAGGCTTCGACGACCTGAAGCCGATACCGCGAGACAACGTTGTGCGCAATGAACGTCTCCTGCCCAAGCTCCCGGATGGAGACCGAGGCGCATCCCGCCAGCGGGTGGTGCGGGGCCGTAACGAGTGCCACAGCGTCGGTGGCAATGGTCAGGGCGTGCAGTCCGGCTTCCGGGGGCGCGAAGCTGATGACGCCCAACTCCACGCTGTGCCGCAGGACTTCGGCCGGTACATCGCTGGCCCGGCAGCGTTTGACCTCGACGTGCACCGCCGGATACATCCGAATGAAACGCTCCAGCCAGGGCAGAAGGTAGGTCACGGTCTGCTCGTTGGCGCCGATGACCAGCCGCCCGGCCGTGAGGGTGTCAAGTTGCCGCAGCGCCTGGGTTGTTTCATCGCGCAGATCGAGCAGGCGGCGGGCATAGTCGTACAGCAGCCGTCCGGCTTCAGTGGGAATAACGCCTTTCGAGTTGCGGTCAAGCAGCGCCGCGCCAAGGTCGCCTTCAAGCTTTTTGATGGTTTGGCTGACGGCCGCCTGCGTCCGTCCCAGCTTGCTGGCGGCCCGTGAAAAGTGCCGTTCCTCGACGACGGCGACAAAGACTTCAAGCTGCGACAGGTCCACGGTGCAGAAGTCCTTTCCGCACCCACGTGGGCCGCCATCGGGTGCGCTGTCCCTGGGTGGACAAAGGCTGGCAGTGTGTGAAAGTATTTTTCATCTGACGAACAACAAAATGCAGTTTTGTTCCCGCGCCCTGCGGTTGGCTTGACCAGGGTTGGTGCACTCGGCATGCTTGGAGACCGCCAGCACCAGTTACAGGTTGACCGGGCGCGTGGCTGCTGGACTTTGCCTGAGTTTCCCCATCATCGTATGACATCCCCGCACACGATTCTGATTGTGGACGATGAGTCGTACATCCGCGACTTGCTGATTTCCGTGCTGAGTCTGGAATACAAGGTCCTGACGGCCGAGGATGGTGTTGAGGCATTTGAGACCTACAGCCAGCACCGCGACGCCATCCGGTGTGTTGTCACGGACCTGTTCATGCCGCGTATGGACGGCGAAGAACTCATCGGGCAGCTTCATGCGGAGCAGCCCGACCTGCCGATTATTCTCATTACGGCCCTTCAGGATGAGGCGCGGCTGAACCAGCTCCGGGAGCGCCCCAATGTGACGGTCATGCCCAAACCTTTCAATCTTGGGCAGTTGCGGAACACGCTCCGCCAGAGCATCGCCGCCCGGTAGCCGAAGCCCGTTTCCACCATTCCCCAGAGAATCAAGCCCTGCCGGGGGGCTTCCCTCCCGGTCAGGCGGCCGGGCGGTTTCTGCGGGAGCCTTTACAGGGGCCCCGTTTTGGCGGCCGCCGGCGACGGCCGGCTCCGGCAGGTGTCAGGTGCCAAAGATGGCGTCCTTGACGCGGTCGAAAAAACCCTTCTCTTCGGTTTTGCGGACGGCTTTGCGTCCTTCGCGCTTGGGGGAAGCCGCCGCGAATTCTTCGAGCAGCCGCCGCTGTTCACGGGTGAGGTTGGTTGGGGTGACGACGTTGACGACCACGAACAGATCGCCCACTTCGCCCGAAAGTGACGGAATCCCTTTGCCCCGCAGGCGGAATGTCGTCCCGGATTGTGTTCCTTCGGGAATCTTCATCGTCGTCTGCCCGTTCAGCAGCGGGACTTCAATTTCAGCACCCAGGGCGGCTTCGACGAAATCGATCGCCACCTGGCAGAGCAGGTTATTGTCCTGCCGTTCAAAAATTTCGTGCTCCCGGATGTGGACGACCACCTGCAGGTCGCCCGGCGGGCCGCCGCCGAGTCCGGCTTCGCCTTCGCCGCTGACGCGCAGCCGCATGCCGTCATCCACGCCGGCCGGGACCTTGATCTCGATGCGTTTTTCGCGCCGCACCCGTCCTTCACCCCGGCAGGTACGACAGGGATTGCGGATGATTTGGCCCGTCCCACGGCACTGGGGGCAGGTCCGGGTCACGCTGAAGAAGCCCTGCTGGTAGCGAACCTGCCCCAGCCCACCACAGGTCGGACAGGTCTCCGGCGGACTGCCGGGGGCGGCCCCATTACCGCCGCAGTCACCACAGGTTTCGAGCCGTGGAACACGGATTTGCGTGGTGACACCATTGGCGGCTTCTTCGAGGGTGAGTTCCAGATCGTAGCGCAGGTCAGCGCCGCGCTGGACCTGACTGTTGCGGCGTCCGCCGCCGGTACTGCCAAAGCCGAAGCCAAAGAGGTCGCCCAGGATGTCCTCGAAGTTCTGGAAACCGGCAAAGCCGCCACCAAAGCCACCCGCGGCCGCCGCGCCAACACCGGCATGCCCGAAGCGGTCGTAGCGCGCACGCTGTTCGGGGTCTGAAAGAACCGCGTAGGCTTCCGCCGCTTCCTTGAACTTTTCCTCAGCGGCGGCATCCCCCGGATTTTTGTCCGGGTGATATTTCATCGCCAGGCGGCGGTAGGCTTTTTTGATGTCCGTTTCCGTTGCGTTGCGCGCAACGCCCAGCACTTCGTAGTAATCCCGTTTGGTTGCCATGCCTCAATCCTTCCGAAACCAGGCAAGGTTGCCGTAGCCCGTCGGGCCACGCCTGCCGACGGCTGTGTGGGGTGTCTGCGTGGCCCCCGACCGGGCCGGGCCGCAGTGGTCAGCCTTACCATTTCCGACGGGTGTCATTCCGTCAACATCTTCACGCCGCCGGTTTCGGATGGCGGAGGCTGGTCGCCTGCCGGCGCATTGAACATGGCATTGGTGATGATCTGGGCGGCCTGTTCGAGCGCGTCGAGCCACTGTTTGACCACAGCCGCGTCCTGGATGTTGAGGACTTCCTTGGCGCCGATGAGTGTCTCCCGCACGAGTTCCTGTTCTTCCGCCGGAAGCATCCAGCCAAACTCACCGAACGACCGCTGGGTGTTTTGCAGCAGTCCCTCCAGGCGGCTTTGCAACAGCAGGAGTTCCTTCAACTGGCGGTCGCTTTCGGCATTGCGCTGGGCCTCGGCAATGAGGTTGGCAATCTCGCCGGGGGACAGCCCCGAAGTGGGGGTGACGCGCATGTTCTGTTCGAGTCCGGTGGCTTTGTCACGTGCGGAGACCTGCACGATGCCGTCGGCATCAATCTCGAAGGTAACTTCTATTTGCGGAACACCACGCGGGGCCGGAGGAATGCCAATCAGCTCAAACCGTCCCAGCGAGCGGTTTCCCTTGGCAATTTCACGCTCACCCTGAAGCACGTGCACTTCAACGCTGGACTGGTTATCCACCACGGTGGTGAAGGTCAGGGACTTGCGCACCGGAATCGTGGCATTGCGCTCGACGATCTTCTGGAACAGCCCTCCGCGAACTTCAATCCCCAGCGAGAGCGGAATAACGTCGAGCAGGACGAGGTCTTTGACCTGCCCGGTGAAGACTCCGCCCTGAATGGCAGCGCCAATCGCCACGACTTCATCCGGGTTGATGCTCGCGTTGGGTTCGCGTCCAAAAATCTTCCTCACGCACTCGTGAATGATGGGGGAGCGCGTTTGTCCGCCGACAAGCAACACCTGGTCAATGTCTTCGGGTTTGAGACGGGCATCCCACAGGGCTTTCTGGCAGGGTTCAACCGTGCGTTCAACCAGGTCTTTGACCAGTTCCTCAAACTTGGCGCGGGTCAGGTTGAGGTTGAGGTGTTTGGGGCCGGAAGCCGGATCGGCAGCAATGAAGGGAAGGTTGATGTTGGCTTCAAGCGTGGAGGAAAGTTCGCACTTGGCGCGTTCTGCGGCTTCCTTCAGCCGCTGGAGAGCCAGCCGGTCGGTGCGGAGATCAATGCCGGTTTCACGGAGAAATTCCTGAATGAGCCAGTCAATGATGCGCTGGTCGAAGTCCTCGCCGCCCAGGAAGGAATCGCCACAGGTCGAGAGGACTTCAAACACGCCGTCGTTCATTTCGAGCACCGACACGTCAAACGTGCCGCCGCCGAGGTCATAAACGGCAATCCGCTCCGACTTGTGCTGCCCGGCACCGTAGGCCAGCGCCGCCGCCGTTGGCTCGTTGATGATGCGCTGGACGTTGAGGCCGGCAATCTTGCCGGCATCTTTCGTCGCCTGGCGCTGAAAGTCATCGAAGTAAGCCGGAACCGTGATGATGGCTTCCTCGACCGGTTCGCCGAGGAAATCTTCGGCTGAGGCTTTCAGCCGCTGCAGGATGATGGCCGAGACTTCCGGGGGGCTGTAGGCCCGACCTTGGGCGCGGACCCAGGCGTCGCCGTTTGAGGATTCACAGATTTCGTAGGGACAGGTTTCACGCGCGCGCTGGACTTCCGGCGAGTTGAACTTGCGGCCGATGAGGCGCTTGACAGCATAGATGGTGTTGGCAGCGTTGGTAATCGCCTGCCGCCGGGCAATCTGCCCCACCAGTCGTTCGCCCTTGTCGGTAAAACCAACAACCGAGGGCGTCGTGCGCCCCCCTTCCTTGTTGGGAATGATTTGTGTTGTCCCGCCCTCCATGACGGCGACGCAGCAGTTGGTTGTACCAAGGTCTATGCCGATAACTTTGCCCATGACATCAGTCCGTGGCATGCCCTGAAGACATGCGTGAAGAAATGACTTTCGGTGCGCCGCGACACGGCGCACAACGTGCTGTCGTGCGGGGTCTGCCTACCTGAGCTGAGCCGTCCGGCACTCAGGAAGCGGGCGGGCGAACGGCTACCCGTACCATTGCCGGGCGCAGCAGCCGATCACCGAGCTTGTACCCGCGCTTGAGTTCAGCCAGGACGGTATTGGGTTTGTACTCGTCTGTTGCGTCCGTGGCAATTGCCTCGTGAACCGTAGGGTCAAAAGTTTCACCAACGGCCGGAACCGGCTTGACGCCAAAGCTGGATAAACTGTCCACAACCTGGCGTTGAATGAGTTCAACCCCGGCCAGAAAATCGGCGAGTGTCCCCCCTTCCCCCCGTCCGGTCGCCAAGGCGCGTTCGAGGTTGTCCAGGACTTCCAGCATCGCCAGCAGGACTGTCTGTTTGCCACGTTCCAGCGCTTCGGTCTTTTCCCGTTCAGCGCGCCGCCGGTAGTTCTCGAACTCGGCCATCAACCGCTGGAGCTGATCCTGGACGGCACTTTTTTCGACGAGCGTTTTGGAGAGCTGTTCCTGGACGATCTCGACGTGGCGACGGGCCGAGGTGGTCTGCTCGCGGGCGCGTTCGAGGTCTTCCTGCAGGCTGGCGAGGTCCATCAGCAGCCTGATGGTTTCGTCTTCAGAAAAAGCGTGACTGCCGCTGGTGGTGCTCCCGGCCGGGAGACTTTCTGTTGGCGCTGTCGCCGGTTCTGTCTCCTGGGAAGCCGCCGATGCCGGGGGCGGACAGGCGGCAGCCGTTTCCGTGGCTGTTCCGGCTGCACTGGAAGTTGAAGAAACTGTCGCCGGCTCTCCCGTGCTTTCTTCCCCCGGTTCAAGGACATCCAAAACCACCGGGTTATTCGGCTGACCCGGAACAGAAGCCGCTGGTGAGGAGGCAGTGGCTTCCGGCCCCGCGTCCGCTGGATGGACTTCCATGGGAAGCTCAATTTCAATGGTGCGTCGTTTGGGTGGTGTATCCAGCTTCGGCATAACATTGCCCACGGGAGTATTCACCGGATTGTCCTCCTCAAAGCAGGTCTGACGGGCGTGCCGAAGGCAATACCATAACGACCTGCCGGATATTGTGGCACAACCGCTTCACTGCGCCCTGAAGTTTGGTTGCCAGACCAGAAATCCTTGACTGAAAGGATGTTGTGGAGACGGCATCAAGTATCGCCTAACCAACTCTCACGATTCCAAACCCTGCCTGCTCATTCATCCCCCGACCAGATTATAGCGGCTGGACAGGTTCACGATTTCAATCTGGCCTGCCAGCGAACCCACGGGCTGCGGCCCGACAAGCGCCGGGGGAAACGGGGAAGAAGGGGCGTCGTTCAGCAGTTGGTCAAACATTTTTGCCATGTAGCCGACCAGACGCATCACCCGCCCGTACTTCATGCGCATCGGACCGACGACCGTGAAGCTCCCAACGGAATCATGCCGATAGTGATAGGGAGCTGTCACGATGGCACAGTCCCGCAAGCCGGGTACGTGATGCTCCATACCAATTTGCACCACGATCCCCCGGGTGGTTTCGGCCTGTGCCAGACAGGCATTGATGATTTTGACCAACCGCCCTTTTTCCTCGAACATGCGAAAGAGCGCCCGCATACGGGCAGCATCGGCAAACTCCGGGGCATCAAGCATGTTGACCGTGCCATCCACATACACATCGCTTTCGGTCGCACCATTGCCCAAATCCCGGTTGCACAGCACAAGGGCATTCCTGAGCAGCCGGTCATAGAGATGCTTTTCTTCTGACATTCGCTTGAGCAATTCGACGCGAATATCCGCCAGACTCCGCCCGGCAAAGTTTTCGACAATGTAGTTGGCCGTGCGTTCCAACTCGCTCGGTGAGAGGTCTTCGTCAAGGCGCACCACGAAGTTGCGGACCAGTCCGGTACGTGACACGGCCACCACCAGGACGCGGCGGGCTTCGAGACGGATAAACTCAATGTGTTGCAGGATGTCACGGGAAAGTGGCGGAGAGAGCACGATCCCGACGTGCGACGACAGGTTGGAAAGGACGTGGGAGGCGCGGGCCAAGACATCCTCGCCAGTCACCGTCGGATCGGAAAACAGGCTGCGCTGGATGATTTCTTCATCTGTCCGGGAAGGACGTGCGTCGAAATCCGCCAGCAGTGTGTCCACATAGTAGCGGTAGCCACGGTCGGTTGGAACCCGTCCGGCGGAGGTGTGCGGCTGGGTCAGATAACCCTGCTCCTCCAAATCTGCCATGATGTTGCGGATAGAGGCCGGGCTCAGCTTTTGACCGGTTTGTTTGGAGAGCGTCCGCGAGCCAATGGGTTCGCCTGTGGCAATGTGGAGGCGAACGAGCGCCAGAAGTAGCTCGTGACTACGTTCATCAAGTCCATGAACTGGCCGCCGCTTGCCCATAAACCATTGGTTTTTTTGAAAAAAAGATGTCGAAAAAAGCTACCACCGGTCAAAAAAAAGTGTCAAGCCGCACCCTTTCTCAGGTCTGGTCAGCGCGGGGTGTTGTCTGAATGGCATCTTCTTGCACCGGAGGCACTGCCCGCTGAATGAGCGGAGCCAACACGGGATTGGCCAGCAGTTCCGGTACATCGGCCGGACGGAGACGGCGCGGACGGTCTCGTTTCGCATCCACAATGCACAGGAAGCCGAACGGTGTCGTCCCGTCATTGACCAGGCGGTGAACGCAGTTGGCCCCAATGTAGGCCAGGTCAAGAAACCCCAGCGTCTGTACGGTGTCCCCCAGCAGCACTTTCCCAGACCCGCGCAGCCCGATGACAGCATGGGCATGCTCGTGGCATTCGAGGGATGACCAGCCGCCGGGGGCAATCTCAAAGTAGCGCACTTCAAAACCAATGGTTTCTCCGCTGTGACCAAACAGCGTCTGCCGGGTAATACCGGAAAAGTCGGCAGCGGTCGCCGGGGTGGACTGGTATGCCGTAACAGGGATGCCTTCCCACCGGAAAGGCTCTGTGCATGGCGTGAAACGGTGAACCGGGGACGCGGCCGAGGGGGTGGCCCCGTGGGGGGACAGATGTCCATCCGGTGCGGAGGAGGGTTGACGGCTCATCGTTGGGGGCAGGGTTTCCATAGCTTGCCTGTCACTCCTTGGTTACTTTTGTGGCCGGGGCAGTTCCGGGAAACCACCGCGCACCACCGCCTCACGTGTCAGGCGTTATGGCTTGGGCGGCAGGTCGGCGGGCGGCGTGGTCGGCGGTGGCTCAGGTTCCGGGTGGGATTCGGGGTAGGGAGCGTCGAGATCGCGGCTGTCAAGCGCAAAGGCTGCCCGAAAACGCTGTGTTTCTTCACGGCGCGCCGCTTCATTCCGCACCATGGCCGCAAAATCTTCAATACTGTAGTCCTCAGCCACGACGTAGGCCCGCACGACGAGCCGGATGCCAAAGTTGCGGCTGGGATCGAGTTCGTAACCGAAACGGGTACGGGTTGCCAGTTCGTAGGTTTCACTCCCGCGCAGGCGGATCACTCGGTCGTACATGGCACAGCATGCGATGCGGCAACCCAGGGGGTGGTTTCCCACCTCCATGCGGATGCCGTCACGTCCAGCATTTGACTGCCCCTCTTCGGGCAACTTCTCCTGGCCAGTGGCGTCCCCAAAGCTGCCACACCTCTGGGCGGACGTATGATAAGTCATGACCAAGGTGAACGCATCCGGCGGCGCTGTCAAATGGCCCTGCCCAGAGGCCAGCTTGAAACGCACCGGAACAATCCATAATGATGATGCCTATGCAGAGTGCTTATCCTTCTCAAACACGCACGCCAGCCTGTGGTTGGCGTCTTTTTCGTTTTGCCTGTGTCCTGGGTGTCAGCCCCCTCAGTCTGCTCACCCCTCTGGTTGCTCTCCCGGCCTGGGGAGAGCGGTTGGAACTGTCAGCCCGGCCGGAATCATTCGCCGGACCGGTTGTGGCCGCAGCCGCTTCCCAACGTTCCCGCGAACTGCGTCCGGTGGATATTGTCGCGTCCTGCGTTGAAGCCTTCTTTCGGGGGGATGACCCGACCATCCGGGCCTTTTTTACTGACCGCGCCCAGGCGACGCTCTCCAGTCTGGCGACCAACGACAGCGCCGCCTACAATGACATCCGGCAGGCGCTGCTGGGCGATCACCCCCTCGGCCGGCTGGCTGGACGGGGTGTCCGGGTGGAGTCCGTCATCACGGGGAGCGGGGCGCGTGAGATGCTGCTGCGTTCGGGAACGCGCATCGTCGGCAACATCGCCTTTCGGGACATCACGGAAGAAAACCTGTCGGTGGTCGAGTTGCGGGCGTCCCTCAACAGCGAAGAGGCCAGGCCCGTGGTGATCAGTGTGGTGCTCACCCGTGACCGGAAACTCAAGACCTGGCGCATCGTTGCCCTGTATGCCGCTGATTTTGGCGGGCAAACTGATGAAGTGTTTGATCTTGACCGGTTGTTTGAAATCCGGGTCGCTGCCAATGAAGCGGCCGTGTTACCCTTGCTCAGTCAGTTGCAGGAAGCCCAGGCACGCTATGCGTTAGGCGTCGGGCAGAATCGTTTTGGCACGCTGGCTGAGTTGCGCCGGGCAGGGGAGATTACCGGACTCGCCGATGGGCGTTACCGGGGCTATCGCATCGAGGTGGTGGTCAACAACCAGACGGTTCCCCCGACGTTTCAGATTCATGCGGTGCCGGAACGTTACCGGGAAACCGGGCGGCGTTCGTTCCTGATGGACGATAGTGGTGTGTTGCGCGGAGCGGACCGCCAGGGAGAGCGGGCGCGACCGTCTGACCCGATCATCAAGGGCAAGGACGGTGAGGCTGTGGAAGTGGAATGATACAGGCGGGGTGAAGCTGGCCGTCCAAGGGGCTGACTCCACTCACCTGAACCCAAGAGGAGTGTGCCGTGACGAGTCCACTGTTGCAGGGTGATCTCATTCAGGATGCGCTGCCGGATGTCATCCGGCGGATTTACACCCGGCGTCTGAGCGGCGAGCTGACAGTGAACCACCAGGCGCTCACCAAATCCATTTACTTTGAGCTGGGTGCCATTGTGTTTGCGCGAAGCAACGACCGCGCCGACCGCATTGGCGAAAGCATGATGCGTTATGGCCTGCTGTCACAGGAAGACTTCCAGCGGGCCTCGGCCGCCATGACCCGTGGGAAGCGGTTTGGCCGCGTGCTGGTGGAGCAGGGCATCATTTCTGAACGGGACTTGTCCAACGCCGTCACCTTTCAGATTCTGGGCATCATTTACTCGATGTTCGAGTGGACGAGTGGGCAGTATCACTTCACGGCTCAGGAGAAGCCGGTGCCGGACGACCTGCGGCTGGAGCTTTCGACGGCAAACATCATTCTGGAAGGCGTCCGCCGCATCCGGGATTTCAGTGTCATCCAGCGGGGGATGGGTGATTTGAACCGCCTGATTGGTCCGTCGAACAACCCCCTGCTGCGCACCCAGTCGTTGTCGCTCAAGCCCATCGAGCGCCAGTTGGTGAATGGCATCAACATTCCCATGAACGTGTTGCAGGCGATGATGCTCGTCAACGCCCCCCCGAATGTTGTCCTGCAGGCACTGTACGGCTTGATTTCGGCAGGAATTCTGGAACGCCACGCCGCGCCGGTCCTCAACCGGGAGACCGGGCAGATGGAAATTCCGGCCGAAGTGGTTGAACAGGCCGTGAGTGCGCCGCCGATTGTGCCCCCACGGGCTGCGGATGCGGCCGCCAAGCGCACTGGCTCCCTCAAGGCTGTCAACATGTTGCTGGCAATGCAGGCCCGGCTTGATACCACAAATGATCCCTATGAAATCCTGGGGATCTCACCCCACGCCACGCGGGATGAGATTCGGGATGCCTACTACCGGCTGGCCAAGGACTTCCACCCTGACCGCCACCTCAGTGCCACCCTGGAGACGCGCCGCCAGGTGGAGGCAATTTTTGCGCGGATTACAGAAGCCTACGAAGCCATCCGGGACGCCGGTGAAAAGCCTGCCGTTCTCGCCCCCATGCCACTGTCCGCCGCCACCCCAACGCCACGGGGAAGCGCCCCACCGCCGCCACCGGCCGAAACGACAGCGCAGCGCGAGGCCCGGGCAGAGCAGGCCTTTCAGGACGCCCGTACCAAAATTGCCAACCGTGATTTTGCCGGTGCTGTGGCGTTGCTGCGGGAAGCCGTGACCCTCAACCCGAACGCTCCCCGCTACCACTTGCTGCTGGGCACGACGCTTGCGGCGCATCCCAAGATGCAGCGCGAAGCTGAACAGTCCCTCAAGAAAGCGGCCGAGTTGGACCAGTTCAACCCCGCTCCCCTCGTGGCGCTGGGGCAACTCTATGCCCGCGCCAACATGAACCTTCAGGCGGAAAAAATGTTCAATGAGGCCCTGCGCCTCGATCCTGACTCCAAAGCCGCGCGCAAGGGACTCGATGCCATCAAATCCAACAAAAGCGGTGGTTTTCTTGACAAGCTCTTCAAGAAGTAGTGGTCGCTGCCATCGTACCAGGCCGCTGGTGCCGGGCAGGCTGTCTTGCCTGGCCCTGGCGCTGTCCACCGGTTGAAAAAATGCTCGTTACCCCACGAGCCGGTCATGGCTACTGATGAAGAACTCCTGCGCGCGTTTCAGCAGGGCGATGAACAGGCGTTCAGCCAGCTCTATCAACGCTACCGGATGGCCATCTACCGTTTTCTGGCGCGCCGTTTGGACTCACCTGTACGGGCTGAGGAGCTATGCCAGGATGTCTTTGTTGCTCTGGTGGAACATGCCGGGAGTTGGCGTGGTGAGGCTTCGGTCAAGACCTATCTGTACCGGATCGCATTCAATCGTCTGGTCAGCGATACGCGCCGGAGTGAACACCGGGTGATGGTCGCGCCAGAGCCGAATGATGAGCCGCTGCCCGTGCGGGAACCGCAGGCGGTAGAGCGGCCGGATGTGATGTTTGAAGCCCAGGAGCGATCCCGGCTGGTGCGCGAGGCCCTGGAACGTCTGTCGCCGGAGTTTCGGGATACCCTCGTGCTGAAGGAATACGACGGCCTCAGTTGTGAGGAGATTGCCGAAGTGCTGGGCGTGGCCGTTGGCACGGTCAAATCGCGCTTATTTCGCGCCAAACTGGAGCTGAAGCGGCATCTGGCGGCGTTTTTTGCTTCTCCATCCAGCCCGGCGGATTGAATCCAGGGTGGGCTGATACCAGCCGGTAGCCTCCCAAGAGGGACTCGAACCCACTGTGGATTACCCGAAGTGGCCGGGACGTTCACTGACCGGTTCAAGCCGATGATCGGCCGACTTCAAGAGAGCATCTTGGAATCCCGCATCCTCGCCGCGTTGCGGTCTGCACTGTTGCCGAAGCTGATCTCCGGCGAGTTGCGGGTGCCGGACGCCGAGCGGATCGTCGGGAGGGCGATGTGATGACGCTCGAACAACTGCAACAACTCGTCGCGGCCGGCGAATCGGAAACGCTGGAGTTCAAGAAGACCACCGGCCAGCGTTCGGAGGCGATGCACGACCTTTGCGCCATGCTCAACCAGCGCGGCGGGCGCGTGCTGTTCGGCGTCGATCCCTTGGGGCAGATTGTCGGCCAGCCGGTTTCAGATCGCACCATTGAGGAACTGGCCCAGGAAATCCAGCAGATCGAGCCGACGGTTTTCCCTCAGATCGACCGCGTGGACGTGAAGCCGGGCTGGCAAGTCATCGTTGTTGAAGTCTCGACGGGCCCGAACCGGCCGTACAGCTACAAGGGACAGGCGTACAAGCGGGTCGGTAACACCAGCCCCAGAATGAGCCGGGACGAGTACAACCGGATTTTGATCGAGCGCTTCCACGGCGAGCGCCGCTGGGAGACCGAACCCGCAGACAGGTGGACGGTCGCCGATCTCGACCGAACCGAACTCACCCGCACCATTGATGAAGCCATCCGCCGAGGCCGGCTGGAGGAACCCGGCACGCGCGACCCGCTGGAGTTGCTGCGCGGTTTAGGGCTGTCACGGGATGGTGTCCTGTTGCGGGCGGCGGTGGTCTTGTTTGGCCAGCAGCCGCGGATTGAGGCGGAGTTTCCCCAATGTCTGCTGCGGGTGGCGAAGTTCAAGGGGATCGATAAGGGCGAATTTCTGGACAATCGCCAGTTCCACGGGCACGCCTTCGAGTTGCTGCAGAAAGCGGAACGCTTTCTGCGGGAGAACCTGCCGATCGCGGGTCGGATCGTGCCGGGGCTGTTCGAGCGCATTGACGACCCGCTGTATCCGCCGGTCGCCCTGCGGGAGGCGTTGGCCAACGCCCTGTGTCACCGCGACTACAGCAGCGGCGGCGGGTCGGTGAGCCTGGCCATCTATCAGGATCGTTTGGAGATCACCTCCACTGGCAACCTGCACTTTGGCTTGACGCCGGAGCAGTTATTTCAGCCTCACGAATCGCGGCCGTGGAACCCGCTGATTGCGCGGGTGTTCCACCGCAGGAAGCGCAGGCCGAAAACGAAAAGCGCCGGGTGGATGCCGTGGAACCCGCTGATCGCGCGGGTGTTCCACCGCCGCGGCATTATCGAATCGTGGGGCCGGGGCACGCTGAAGATGGCGGAACTGACACAGCAAGCCGGCCTCCCGCGTCCCGAAATTGAGGAAGGCCCTGACCTGGTGCTTGTGCGCTTTCGACCCAGTCGCTACATCCCGCCGCAGCAAGTCAGGCAGGATTTGACAGAGCGCCAGCGGAAGATTCTGCAGTTGCTCTCAGAACGGCCAGGGATTGGGCGGAAGAAGATTCAACAGGCTTTGCAACTCGACGTAAACGAACTCAAAAGTGATCTTCAGCGTCTCCGAGGACTCGGTTTGATCCGTCAAACGGGAAAAGGCCGCGGCACCGTGCTGTTCCTCGCCGAGGGCTAAGTGGATTGGCAGTGGATTGGCAGTAAATTGGCAGTAAATTGGCAGTGAATTGGAACTCCTTGTGGAACAAGCCTTTACCGAGTCCGTTCCCGGACAGGCGGCTCGCGCCTGAAGCTGTCCGGGGTAAAGGCTTCAGCACGGAGCCGGAGAATAGGAGTGCATAAAACCCTGATGATTTTGGCAAAGTCAACGGGAGGGGCGCTGGCAGACCAAGAAACCGGACCGTCGGGGAATCCCTCAAGGCGACTGGCAACGGTTCCGGCGGTATTCGTTCCGATGCCAGTTTGGAACCCGCAGGCAGTAGGGCGGCCGGATGTGATGTTTGAAGTTCGGGAGCGATCCCGGCTGGTGCGTGCCGCCCTGGAACGCCTGCCGCCGGAGTTTCGGGATACCCTTGTGCTGAAGGAATACGACGGACTCAGTTGTGAGGAGATTGCCGAAGTGCTGGGCGTGGCCGTTGGCACGGTCAAATCGCGCTTATTTCGTGCCAAACTGGAGCTGAAGCGGCATCTGGCGGCGTTTTTTGCTTCTCCATCCAGCCTGGCGGATTGAATCCAGGGTGGACTGATACCAGTCCGGGACTCCAAGGTAAGTGGCTATACAATCCTGCCGGTTTACATTATTTTCTGTTCTATCTTCTCTTCAGCCCATCAGTTTTCTTTCACCTCTGTTCCTGCACCTTGGCCCTGTCCCATGAACGATGCCCAGCCAGTAACGACGACAGTGGATGAGGTCGTAGCGGAGACAACTGCGCTGCCGCCCCCTGTCCGTGAAACCACACTGACCGGCACGGGGCAGCGGTGGCTGTTTGAACTCGACATGCTGCTTCAAAGCATGGCGTGTTTTTTTCGGGTTGATCTGCATCCACTTTCAGAGCAGGGCCGGGCTGCCCTTGCCCAGCGGGACTTTACCGAAGAACTGCGCATTGTGCGCCAGTCACTGCTGCGGCTGAACTATCTGTCCACTGAAATCATCGGGGCTTTACAGGCGCCAACGCTCAAAAGTGACCCTGCACTTTCCCCAAAGCTGACGCCGGCTGACACGGCGCTGGTCACGGCGCTGTACCAGTTGACGGAATCGCTCTTTGATGTTCGGACGGTTGTGGAGGATTTGGTGCGGACAAAGCCGGTTGGCTACCACACGTTCACGGCTGTCGGGCGTCTGTTGAACCAGTCTATTGAACGGAGTGGTTGCCGTCTGGCTGCCCAGCCGGAGATGCGGACGCTCAAGCCGGAAATCCAGTCTGAGGCGCTGCGAAAACTGCTCCTGGGGCTGTCCGATCTCGCCCTGCGCCAGGACCTGCGGCACGTCTTCAGCAGCTTTTATCGTTTCTTACGCTACCTCGACTTCATCCAGGATGATCTGCGTCAGGACCGCCCCCTCAAAGGCACGCTGCCCATTTTCATCCTGGTACGCGCTGAGACGGAAGCCCTGATTGAGTTCATCGAAAACCGCCTGATGCGCCTGCCCAATCTGCTGCCGGATGTCACCGATGCGTTTGACGCGACGGTATATGCCTTGGAAATGGAACTCCAGAAGATTTACGGGCGCGAACTCGCCGGCTTTGCGGAACTCAATCAGGCGCCGCCCATTTACGCGCGGGTGGAAAATGCCCACGGGCTGCTCCGCGACTGCTTCCAACAATCGCTGGTGGCGCTGGCCGTTGTCTTCGATCCGGGTTTCGATGGGGCAACCGCCTTCGACATGTTCCAGACCAAACTCGAACAGTCTCTCCACCTGCGCGAGGACATCTGGCGGTTGCTCTGCCACCTGCGCCGCTTCGAGTCCCGACCGGAAAAGACCGCCGTTGCCCCGCTTATCGAGCGCATCACGCTCTTTCGGGACACATCGTTGCGTTTTCTGATGTACAAGGACTGGGACGAATACGACCGTTTTCTGGATACCGTCCAGTCGGCGCGCAACCTCGAAGAACTGCTCAAGACCATTCACCTGCTCGCCACCTTTCTGGAAACACTGCTCGGACAGATCAACATGCGGGCCGTACTGGCCAATCACCCCTTTGATTACCCACCGCTTGATGACGAGTAACCCCCGTTCCGGCGTGGTGTGGGATGAAGTTCACGGCTGAATCCATTTTGAATGTGGCCTGGCTGCGTCAGGTGGCGGGATTTCCGTCCGCCGGGGTGGTGGTGGCCGTGTCGGGCGGACTCGATTCCATGACGCTGCTCCACGCCCTGCACACCTGGTGTGGAGACTGCCGGGCGCAATGCCTGCATGTCGCTCATCTCAACCATGGTCTCCGTGGGGAGGCGTCCACTGCCGATGCGCAGTTGGTTGCCGAAACGGCCGCGCAGATGGGGCTGGACTGGACCGTGGAGCGCGCTGACATTGCCCAGTCTGTGGCGTCTGGCGGCGGCAACCTGGAAGCCGTGGCCCGACAGGTGCGGTATGCGTTTCTGCGACGGACGGCAGAGCGTCTGGGCGCGGCTTTCGTCGCCACTGCACATACCCAGAGCGATCAGGCCGAGACGGTTCTGCTCCGCCTCGTGCGGGGGACGAGTCTTGCCGGCCTGACTGCCATTGCGCCGTTACGGCCGCTCGCCGCCGGGACGCCGGTGCAGGTGATCCGACCGCTCCTGACGGTCTCGCGCCGGCAGATTGTCGCCTACGCCCGGTACCACGGAGTACGGTTTCGGGAGGATGTAACCAACCACGACCTGTCACGGGCACGCAATCGGCTGCGGCACCGCGTGCTGCCCGAACTCGAACAGCTCAACCCACAGGTCGGCAGTGCGCTGGCGCGGCTGGCCGCCCAGGCGCGCGAAGACCAGCAGTACCTCATGACGCTGGCCCAGAGTTGGCTCAAACAGCATGCGCGCCGCGCCGGCGGGCGACTGGCGCTGCCGGTAAGTGAACTGCTGGTTTTGCCACCGCCCATCCGCCGCCGGGTCTTGCATGCTGTGGCGCAACAGGCAGAATATCCAGCCGTAGCCTCCCGGCACATCACCGCCATCGAGCAGACCCTTCTTCCCGGTGATGCAATTGGAAAATGCGTGGATTTGACCGGTGGACGCCAGGTACGGCGGATCGCCGACGCGCTGGTGTTCACCGAAGCGTGACGGTTGGCTTATATTGCAGGCAGGCGGGAGCCGCTTCCCGCCAGTGAGACGACGCGACGGCTTTCCCTCGGAAAAGCCGTTCGTGTAAAGTCAGTGGCCCAACCCGGCGTGCCGACCCGGCGCACGCCACAAGCTTACGCAACGGCTTCTCGGTCAGCTTCACAGCGAGACAAGCGAAGACTGAAACGGAAAGGCAGGCGCGACGTTGAATACGGCAGTCCGACAAGTAGTTCTCTGGATCGTCATTATTGCTGGCGGTGTGTTGTTCTGGAGCTTGCTCCACCGCACCGGACAGCTCAAGGAAGACAACCCTGACTATGCGACCCTCATTAAGAAGATCGAGGCCAAGGAAATCCAGGAGGCCGTCATCTCGGATACGGAAGTCACGGGTAAGTATGTCAACGGCAAGCCGTTTCGGACTGACATCGTGGCTAACGTTTCCGGCGACTTGATGAAGCGCATGGCAGAGAAAGACATCAAGGTGCAGGGCAAGCCGGCCGCAAGCGGGATATGGTTGACCATTCTGCTGTACTACCTGCCGGTGTTCCTGCTCATTGGTTTTGTCTTTCTGATGATGCGCCAGATGCAGGGGAGCGGCAACAAGGCGCTTTCCTTTGGGCGAAGCCGGGCACGGCTGCTTTCCAACCAGGCCAAGCGCATCACCTTCAAGGATGTCGCCGGGGTTGAAGAATCAAAGGAAGAACTCCAGGAAATCATTGAGTTTCTCAAGGAACCGCAGAAGTTCCAGAAACTGGGCGGCCGCATTCCGAAAGGCATCCTGATGATGGGCCCGCCCGGAACGGGCAAGACGCTGCTGGCCCGCGCAGTCGCCGGCGAAGCCAACGTGCCGTTTTTCTCCATTTCCGGTTCGGATTTCGTGGAGATGTTCGTCGGCGTCGGGGCGTCGCGGGTGCGCGACCTGTTTGAGCAGGGCAAGAAAAATGCGCCGTGCATCATCTTCATTGATGAGATTGACGCCGTTGGCCGGCACCGGGGTGCCGGTCTGGGTGGCGGCCACGATGAGCGCGAGCAGACGCTCAACCAGTTGCTTGTCGAAATGGATGGCTTTGAATCCAACGACGGCGTCATCCTGATTGCCTCAACCAACCGGCCCGACGTGCTCGACCCGGCGCTGCTGCGGCCCGGGCGCTTCGACCGCCGGGTGGTCGTCAACCGTCCCGATGTCAAGGGACGCGAGGGGATTCTGGCCGTCCACACGCGCAAGATTCCGCTTGGGGACGACGTGGATATTTCCGTCATTGCCCGTGGCACACCCGGTTTCACCGGCGCTGACCTGGCCAACCTTGTCAACGAAGCTGCGCTCAATGCCGCCCGCAACAACCAGAAGTTTGTCACCATGCGGGATTTCGAGTGGGCCAAAGACAAGGTCATCATGGGCAGCGAACGGCGC
Source organism: Chloracidobacterium thermophilum B (assembly GCF_000226295.1). Classification (GTDB taxonomy): domain Bacteria; phylum Acidobacteriota; class Blastocatellia; order Chloracidobacteriales; family Chloracidobacteriaceae; genus Chloracidobacterium; species Chloracidobacterium thermophilum. The sequence goes on along the minus strand of NC_016024.1, from coordinate 1,912,572 downwards.
TCGATGGTGATGTCCAACGAAGAAAAGCGCAACACGGCCTATCACGAAGCCGGACACGCGCTCGTCGGTATCAAAGTGCCGAATGCCGACCCGGTGCACAAAATCACCATCATCCCGCGCGGCATGGCGCTGGGCCTGACGCAGCAGTTGCCCGAAGCTGACCGCTACTCTCACACCCGCGAGTACATCGAGGGACAGATTGCCATCCTCATGGGCGGTCGCCTGGCTGAGGAAATCTTCCTCAATCACGTTACAACCGGAGCGGCCAATGACCTGGAGCGGGCCACTGAACTAGCCCGGCGAATGGTGTGCGAATTCGGCATGTCGCAACTCGGCCCGCTGACCTTTGGCAAGAAGGAAGAGCAAATCTTTCTCGGCCGCGAAATCGCGCAGCATCAGGATTACAGCGAAGACACGGCGATCAAGATTGACCAGGAAGTGAAACGCATCGTCATGGAGCAGTACAACCGTGCGCGGCAGATCATCCTGGACAACAAAGATGCGCTCGTGCGGCTGGCAGAGGCGCTGCTCGAACGTGAATCGCTTGATGCTATTCAGGTCCGGCGGCTGGTGGCCGGGCTGCCGCTGGATGACGAACCGACCGGCAGCAGTGACCGCGAAGAAGCCAAGACGGATGCGGTACGTCCCTCTGTTGTCAACCCACTGATTCCGCCCGTGGCGGCCGGGGACAATCCGGCAACCGCCTGAGTATGAGATGACGCCCACACATAGGGCGTGACACTTGAGCCTCCACGTCGCACACCGGTGAGCAGCGTGGAGGCTTTATTGTGCCGACGGCAAGCTCAACCGGATGCCGAAGCCAGACCCAACCAGGCCCGATAGAGCCGGGTCTGGGTAGGCGTTGGCGCTGACACAGGGCGTACCTGGAAATCCAGGCGCGTTTCTTTCTGAAGCGTCACTGCGAATTCCCGCAGCTTGCCGCGCCGGAACACCAGCACTCTGACGGTCTCGCCGGGTTGCCGCTGTTTCAGCAACTGGGGCACTGTGGTCAGCGTAGCCTGTTCGCCGTCAAGCGCCACAAGGATGTCGCCCCGGTCGAGACCCGCCTGGAAACCGGCCTCGCCGGGAAAGACATTGGCAATTACGGTCTGTTTCTCATCCCCGGACAACTCGATGCCCAGCGACGCTTTGGGCTGCGTGGGCGACAGCGTCTCGACGAGTTCCAGCCCGACGGCTGCCAGGTACTCCCCATAAGGCAGTTCGTCCGTGCCGTCCACATACCGCGCGAAGAAGTCGGTGTAACTCGTTCCGGCTACGGCTTCAACGGCCAGTTGCATGCCGTTTTCGGGATAGCCGCGCCCGCGTTCGGCATAAGTGGTGTACAGCCAGCGCATGGCGTCGTCGAGGGATTTGGCACCGCCAGTGCGTCGCCGGATGTCAAGGTCGAGCAGCAGCGCCACCAGCGCCCCCTTGGTGTAGAAATCCACCCGCACATTGGTGTCGTCCGGCGTCAGCCAGGCGTCAAAACTGGCAGCCGTGACCGGTGTGACAAGTCGCCCCGGCGTCCGTTGCTGCGTGGCAATCGTCGTTCCCAGGGCGCGCAGGTAGTCCTCAACCGACAGCACGCCCGCCCGCCGACACAGCAGATCGTCGTAGTAACTCGTCACCCCTTCCGCCACCCAGAGGTTGCGGGTGTACACTTCCTGACTGTAATCAAAGGGCCCCAGCACCTGCGGACGGATGCGCTTGACATTCCAGGCATGGAAAAACTCGTGCGCCGTGATGTTGTAGAAACGCTGGATACGTTCCGCAAACACGCTTGCCGGGACGGTGATGCTCGTCGAGTTGAGGTGCTCGACGCCGTGAAAACGGCCGCCGGGGATGACGTGGTAGAGAAACCAGTAGTCGGCAAAGGGCGCTTTGCCGCCGAACATCTCCACCGTCACCGCCACGATGCGCCGTATGGACTCAGCCAGTTCGGTCAGCGGAAGGCTCACCGGCCCCTGGAACGCCATAAAGTAGGCCGTGCCGGCATGCTCAAACCGAACGATGTCGAGGGTTGGACTGGCAATGCCGGGCGCGTCCGCCAGCGTGTCGTAGTCGGGCGCTTCATAGACAAACGGTTCGGCGACTTTTCTGAGCGGACAGGCACAGCGCCAGCCGGCGGGCAGCGTCAGCGACAGGCGCGCCGAAAGGTCTTTTTTCCCAACGACATACATCAGCAGGTTGGTGCCGTTCCAGTACAGCTCCTCGTCGTTCCAGAGCGTCGAGCCGGCATCGAGGGTGTTGGCATAGCAGGCGTAGGAGATGCGGACTTCACGGCTGGCGCCACACTGGACGCGCCACGTGGATTTGTCAGTTTTTTCCCACGGCAGCGGCCGTCCGGTCTGGTCGGTTGCCCGGAAGTCGCGGATGTTCCGCGCGTAGTTTTGAATCTGGTACCGTCCCGGACGCCAGGCCGGAAGCGCCACATCAAGGTGCCTGACCGGTTCCGGCGGGGCGTAACGCAGGGTGACGGTGATGAGATGGCTGTTGGGCGCCTGTGGAACAAGGTCATAGACCACGGTTGGTCTGGCGGTTTGGGCCTGCCCTGACCCGGCAAGTGCGAAAAGAAAGGTGAGCCAGAGCCAGGCGTACGGCGTGCACATCCGTCGCCAAACGGCAGAGTGGAAGCAAAGCTGGATGGACATCGGGCGTCAGTCACTGTGGGGAAATTTGGAAGGCATGGTGAATGGCGGGTAATCTAGCGAAAGTCCCCTGCGGCGGATAGCCATCCATTTCTGGAGAGATTCGGTGCCGCCTTTGGCCGCGCCGAAGGAAGAAACCATGAGCGACACACCGAACAGCCTTCTCTACGACGTTGCCGACGGAATTGCCACGGCGACGCTGAACCGTCCTGAAAAACGCAACGCGCTTGATGCCGGCATTCTGAATGGGCTGCGGGCGGCGGTGCAATCGGCCGCGCAGGACCCGGACGTGCGCGTTCTGGTGGTGACTGGCGCCGGAAAGGACTTCTGCGCCGGGGCTGACCTGGCGGCGCTGGAAGCCATGACCGGGCAGGACATCATGCAGCACCTGGGGGATGCGGAAACCCTTGTCCATTTGTTCACCGCCATGCGCGCCTGTCCGAAGCCGATTGTAGCGCGTGTCCGGGGACGGGCGCTGGCGGGCGGCTGTGGGCTGGCTTCGGCCTGCGACCTCATTGTGGCAGAGGAAACGGCGCAGTTTGGTTATCCCGAAGTCAACATCGGCTTCGTCCCGGCCATGGTCATGGCCATTCTGCGACGCAATCTGGGCGAAAAGCGGGCGCTCGAATGGGTGCTCACCGGGGAGATTCTTTCGGCCCGGCAGGCCCACGAGTGGGGACTGGTCAACCGCGTCCTGCCGGGCGATACCTTTGATGAAGCCTTTGCGGCGTACATCAAACAGCTCGCAGCCCGAAGCAGCTCGGCCATGCATCTGACGAAGCGGCTGCTCTACCACATGGACGGCCTCAGCTTTGAAGCCGCGCTGCGCAGCGGCGCCGATGTCAACGTCATTGCCCGGCATACGGCCGATTGCCGCGCTGGCGTCGCCAAATTTCTCAGGAAAGGCTGACGGCGGACGGGATGCGTGAACGGTACTCCCGCCAGGAACGGTTTGCCGAAATCGGCCCGGAAGGGCAGGCGCGGCTCGCTCAAGGGCGGGCGCTGGTCGTGGGATGCGGTGCATTGGGTTGTGCGCTGGCCGACATGCTCGTGCGGGCTGGCGTCGGTACGGTCCGTCTCGTGGACCGGGATTTCGTCGAGTGGTCGAATCTCAACCGGCAAATCCTGTTTGATGAAGCTGATGCGCGGGAGCACCGTCCCAAGGCGCGCGCGGCCGAACAGCGGCTGCGGGCTGTCAACAGCGCCGTCAGGGTCGAGGGCATCATTGCCGATGTCGCGCCGGATACGGTGGAAGCCCTCGTGGCCGCGGCCGATGTTGTCCTCGATGGCACGGACAACTTCGAGACGCGCTATGTCCTCAACGATGCCTGCGTCAAGCACGGGAAACCGTGGATTTATGGCGCGGCTGTCGGCAGCCAGGGGGCGACGATGACCATCCGGCCGGGTGAAACGCCCTGCCTGCGCTGTGTTTTTGAAGAACCGCCGGACGCAGCCCTGATGCCAACCTGTGAGACGGCCGGAGTCATTCTGCCGGTGATCCAGACGGTGGCGGCTGCCCAGGTGGTCGAGGCCCTGAAGCTGCTGACGGGCCAGGCGGCAGCCTGTCGGCACAACCTCTGGCAGGTGGATGTCTGGAGCGGGCGGCAGACGACGCTGGCCCTGTCGCCCAACCGCCGCCGCGCGGATTGTCCCTGCTGCCAGCTCCGGCGGTTTGATTTCCTGACGGTCGAACAAACGACGTTCGCCGCCACGCTGTGCGGACGTGAGGCCGTGCAGGTACGTCCGGCGCGCCCGCCCGCCAGCGCGCTCGATTTTGCCCCTTTGGCCGAGCGCCTGCGGCCCCTTGGCGAGGTTCGGCATAACGCCGATGTGCTGCGCTTTACCGTCGAGGGGCTGGAAGCCACGCTGTTTCAGGATGGCCGCGCCATCATCAAAGGGACTTCCAGCCCCGACCGGGCACGCGCTTTTTATGCCCGATACTTCGGGCTATGAGCCGGGAGTGCCGTTGGCGGCGTGGGCGCGTGCCAGAACGAACTCAACCAGCGTTCCCACGCCAAAGCCCGTCGGCCCTTTGGGAAGATGCGGTTTGTTTTCCATGTTCCAGGCCATGTTGGCGATGTCGAGGTGCGCCCAGGGGACATCGCCCGCAAATTCCCGCAGAAACCAGGCCGCCGTGATGCTGCCGCCGTATTTGCCGCCGACGTTTTTGATGTCCGCAATGTCGCTTTTGATGAGTTCCCGGTACTCGTCATCGAGCGGCAGCGGCCACACCCGTTCATCGGCCGCACGGGCGGCTGCCTGGAGTTCCTCAACCATGTTGGGATGGTGGCTGAACAGTCCGGCGTAGCGAAGTCCCAGCGCAACGGCAATGGCCCCGGTCAGGGTCGCCAGGTCCACCATGCAGGTGACACCCAGCCGGCGCGCATAAGCCATGGCATCGCACAGAATGAGCCGTCCTTCGGCATCCGTGTTGATAATTTCGACGGTTTTCCCCAGCATGGTCCGCACGACATCGCCCGGACGGGTGGCTTTGCCGGAAGGCATGTTCTCACAGCTCGGAACGATGCCAATGACGTTGAGGTTGGGCTTGAGCTGGGCAATGGCGCGCATCGCCCCAAGGACAGCCGCCCCGCCGGCCATGTCGTACTTCATCTTTTCCATGTTTTCGGCCGGTTTGAGCGAGATACCGCCGGTGTCGAAGGTGATGCCCTTGCCGATGAGACCGATGGTTTCACGTCCGCCGCCGTTGGGAGGGCTGTAGCGTACGGTAATCAGCCGTGGTTCCTCGACCGAGCCGCGCGCCACGGCCAGCAGCGCCTCCATTCCAAGGTCGCGCATTTTGTCTTCGTTGAGGATGTCCGTTTGCAGGCCCACGTCGTTGGCCATTTCCTGGGCGTGATGGGCAAGGTGGGTGGGGGTCATCCGGTTGGCTGGCTCATTGACGAGAAACCGCGCAAAGTTGATGGCTTCCCCCAGAATGCTGCCCCGGCGGATACCCTCGTGGATGGCGTCATCGGCGGTTTCGGTTACAACCGTCAGCGTCTCGACCTGAACCGGGCGCGTGTCCTCGGTGCGGTAACAATCCACAGGGAACGTCGCCAGATGAGCGCCGATCACCGCGGCCTGGACAAAGGACTGGGGCGGGAGTGCGCCCCACCGTGGAAGCAGACCAAAACGTCGCGCGCCCTGCATTCCGTGGGCGCGAATTGCGGCAGCCACACTTTCACGCATCGTCTGGGTCGTCAGCTTGTCGGCCGCGCCGACGCCCATCAACACCAGCCTGGTGGCATATAAGCCGGGCGTCAGGTGCAGGGTGAGCAGTTGCCCTGATTTGCCCATCATCTCAGCTGTACCCAGCACGGCCGACAGACGTTCGCCAACAGAAGGGAGACTTTCGTTGAGAGAACCGGAGTTGGAGACATCCTCGGTAAAGACCGGCACGAGGAGGACATCAACGGTGGTTTGTACCAGGGGCTGGCAGTGAATGGACAAATGCATGGTGTAAGTGACTCCAAGTACAGGGCAGGATAACAAGTTTCAGGCACATTTTGATTTTGCACAGTTGGCTGTGTTATAGCGATAGCGTGTGGTGGGAGCGCTCTCAGTGCCGCACGAGGCAACGGATTCAGTCAACCAAGTGGACGGTGTTCAATGTACGTCCAACCGGGCAATAAAAACGCCGCCTCGACCAAGTTCAAGCGTCCGATCGTGGAATGGTATCTCATCTCCCGCCGGACGCTTTACCAAATTATTGCCGGGTTTTTACTGCTTGTTGGCGCAATTGTCGGGTTGTATCTCTGGAAACGTCACCAGGAAGCCCTTGCCGGACAATTTGAAACTCAAGGGGCCCGCCTGGTTCAGGTGCTGGGCACAGTCAACATCAAGCGGGCACGGACCAATCAGCTTGAACCGGCGACCCCCAACACCATCCTTGAGCCAGGTGATGTCATTTATACAGCTTCGGACGGGGCCGCCGTCATCCAGTATGTTGACCGCAGCGTTCTGAAGATGAAGTCGGATTCGACGGTCATGGTTCAGGAAAACGCCAAGAACGCCAAGACCGACCAGCAGGTGGTGCGCAACCGGGTCGAAGGCGGCACGGTCAATATCAGCACGGGGACCATTCAGACGGCAGAGGATGTCAACGAGCTGGCATCGAAGAATATCAAGTTCAGCGTAACGCAGAACTCCAGTGCCGAAGTCAACGTGGAGGGCGAGCGGGTGCGGGTCAGTGTGGAGCGCGGGGAACTCCGCTCGACGACCGACCGGGGCGTGACGGAAAGTATCCGTACCAACACAACTGTGGAGTATGACCGGGATCAGAAAGTGGGGGAATACACCCTGTTGTCGCCGCCCCGTCCGGCATTGCCGGAAAATGCCTCCATTATCCCACTGGAGTATGGCAAGCCGCTGCCGGTGACCTTTGCCTGGGGGACGGTGACGGACGCTCCCTATTACCAGCTCCAAGTTGCCAGCTCTCAATACTTTCTCGACCGCGCCCTGGTTTTTGAGAAAGATACTGCTACGCCTGGGTTCACGTGGAACGTCAACTCGCAGAGCGGCACGTACTGGTGGCGGGTGCGGGCCGTGGCGCGGGATGGGCGTCCTGGCGTGTGGAGCGAGGAGTACCGCCTGACGTTTGTTCCCCGGCAGCCAGGAGTATCTGACACGCCTATCTACATAGAGAAGGTACAGGTCGCACGGGTTGCGGCTGGTATCTACAAAGTTGCAGGAGAAACCGAACCGGGGGCGGAAATCCGCATCAACGGGCGCGTTGCCCCTGTGGACGGTGATGGGCGGTTCTCCATTATTCTGCCCGGCCAAACATTTCGCATTGTCGCTACAGACGCTCGTGGGCGGCGAGGTGAAAAAGTTGTCACCCGCTGAGCTTGACCGCCCCTGGGCAGGCTTTGGCCAGGGAGATCGCATGGGCTTCGCCCACCGTGGTCTATGGGCCGCTGCTTCCCGGCTGGTTGGAGGGCTGACAGTCGGAAAAATTCCGAACTTGGGGCGCTGCGTTTCTTGACAATGGTTCAAAAGTGAACAAGCTTTCAAGGGCAGTGTTTTGAGAAGTCGGGCCCTCCGGTGGGCCTCGCCAAAAGCTGCGCTTGGGCGCGCTGTCATGGCCGCTCTGAACCTGTTGGCTGGGAATGATACGTTTAACTGATGAAACTGCGTTCTATCTTCAACTACTTTTCCAATGACCTGGCGATTGACCTGGGAACGGCCAACACGCTGGTGTATGCCAAAGGCCGTGGGGTTGTTGTCAGTGAGCCATCCATTGTCGCCATCAACAAGATCACCCACCAGGTTGAGGCCGTTGGTAAGGAAGCCAAGGAAATGATTGGGCGGACGCCGGGGAACATCGTGGCGATTCGCCCGATGAAAGATGGCGTTATCGCCGATTTTGAAGTGACCGAGAAAATGCTCCAGCACTTCATCCGGCGTGCGCACAACGGGAAGTCGTGGGTGTCGCCACGGGTGGTCATCGGCGTGCCGGGTGAGATTACCCAAGTTGAACTGCGGGCGGTTGAAGATGCTGCTTACCGGGCGCGGGCAGCGGAGGTGTATCTGGTCGAGGAAGCCATGGCCGCGGCCATTGGCGCAGGGCTGCCCATCACCGAACCATACGGCAACATGATTGTGGACATCGGCGGCGGTACAACCGACATTGCCGTGATTTCGCTTTCCGGCATTGTGTATTCCCGTGCCGTGCGGGTGGCAGGCAACGAACTCGACGAAGCCATCGCCCAGTTCATCAAGCGCAAGTACAACCTGCTCATCGGCGAACGGACGGCCGAGCAGGTCAAAATCGAGTTGGGGTCGGCGTACCGTTTGGAAGAGCGTCTCACGATGGAGATTCGCGGACGTGACCTTATCGAGGGGATTCCCAAAACGATCACGATTTCTGACGAGGAAGTGCGTGAGGCCATGGCGGAGCCGATTGCTACCATCGTCAACGCGGTGCGGGTGGCGCTGGAACGAACGCCACCGGAACTCTCAGCCGATATTGCCGACCGGGGGATTGTCCTGACCGGTGGTGGAGCGTTGCTCAAGGGCCTTGACAAACTTCTGATGAAGGAAACGCGCGTTCCTGTGACCCTGGCTGAAAACCCGCTGTCGTCCGTTGTGCTTGGCACCGGCAAGATGTTGGGTGACTTTGAGCTGCTCAAACGGGTGAGTCTGGGAGGCGCTTACGCCAAGCACATGATTGCCAACTGAGCCTGGGGGCCGGATGTTGCACTTGCCCTCTCCATTGCAGAAGCTCGACCCGGCGCGCCGGGTTGCCTTGCTCGTGGCCGGTTTGCTTCTGGCGCAGTTTCTGCTGATGTCCCTCCATGCCCGTGCCCGTACCCTCGGACAAAGCCTGCCGCGGGTGGCGCTTCTGACGGTACTCCAGCCGCTCCAGAAGGCGTCTGATGCCGTGATCACAACGGTGGTATCCGCCTGGAAGGGATATGTGGACCTACGCGGGGTCTATGCCGCCAACCAGCGTTTGCAGGCCGAAAATGATCGCCTGCGGCGGCTGCTGGTGGAGCGCGAGCGCGAGGCGTTGGACGGGCAGCGGTTGCGCGAACTGCTGGCCCTGAAGCAGTCTGCGCCGGCGCCGACGGTTGTGGCCAATGTCATTGGTGGCGACGGCACTCCGTGGTTCCGGCAAATCCTGCTCGACAAAGGCTCGCTGGATGGGGTGCTCATCAATGCACCGGTCGTCACGCCCCAGGGGCTGGTCGGGCGGGTGGTGGCCGTCGGCCCAAACGTGGCCGTGGTACAGACCATTGCCGACGGGCAGGCCGGACTGGGTGCGACCCTGGCCGTATCACGGGTGAATGGCGAACTGCGCGGGCAGAATCAGCCGCTGTGCCGGTTGGATAATGTCTCCGGCCTGACAGATGTCAGCGAAGGCGAGATGGTACTCACAAGCGGTCTCGACGGTGTGTATCCGAAGGGACTTATCATCGGTACTGTGGAGACGGTCGAACGTGGCTCCGGTGCCGGACTCCACCGCATCCAGGTGCGCCCGGCGGCTCCTCTGGAGCGCCTGGAAGAAGTGGCCATTCTCCCTCCGACCATTCGGGTAACGGTTTCAGACCTCCTGCGCCCCTCGCCCACAGCCAAGCAGCCATCCAAAAGTAAATGAATCATTGTTCCTGAGAAGTCAGTCAGCACACCATGTTATCCCCCTACGTCATGCGCCAGTCACTTCCCCAGCGCCGCGCTAGTACCACCTTCATCGTGCTGGAGCTTGGGCCGACGGCGCGTGTCGTCATTGCGCTGTTGCTTATGGTGGCGCTGCAAACCATGCTGGTCCGCCTGCCCTATCTTGGCCCGTTCTTCGAGTATGTGGATTTCATCCTCATTTTGACCGTCTTCGTTGGTGTGCAGCCGCGTGCCCTGCGCGCCGCCCTGGTCGGGATGACCGGTGGCCTGTTGCAGGACCTGGTGTGGGGGGTACTCTATGGTGCCAGCGGCTTTACCAAGATGCTCATCGGCTACGCGCTGGCCGTGGTCAGTGTCAAGTTTTCGCTGGACAGCAAAGCGACACGCTTGCTGGTGCTGCCGCTGTGTTCCGTCGTCAACACGGGATTATTTGCCTTTTTCCTGTACTTTTTTTCGATGTTGCCGCCCGGAACGACGTTGCGGGATGTCGTCCGGGTGGGGATGTTCGCCCTACTGGGGAATGGTCTGGCGGGGATAGCCCTGTTTCCCCTGGGTGATCGCTGGTTGGGTAAGTGGATTGCCGTCCGTAGCACGGATGAACCGCTGGCGCCGCGCGCCTTTTGACCATACCTTCTGCACCTGGGACCCGGCGCTGCGGATGTTTTCCTGATGTCCCTCCCCCATGACGCCGCACTTTTCAGCTCCGCCACCCTCTTTCAATCCACGGCTCCGGTTGCTGGCGCTTCAGGCCGGCATTGTGGCGGCTTTTGTTGTTCTGGCCCTGCGCCTGTGGAGCATGCAGGTCGTTCACCACGAGGACTATGTCAAACAGGCCGAAAACAACCGCGAGCGCAAGATTCCCATCGTGGCACCGCGCGGCAACATCCTTGACCGCCACGGAAATGTCCTGGTGGACAGCCGGCCGACGTTCAGCCTGATGGTGAACCGGGAAGACATTCAGGATGAAGCTGAAACGCTGCGTATTCTGGCGGAGGAGTTCGGGGTGGCACCAGAGTATGCCCGGCAGCAACTCCGCTCGCCAGCGGCGAGAATTCGTCCGGTTGAAGTCAAATCCAACATCACCGATGCCGACCGGGCCAAAGTTGCTGTGCTGGATTATGAACACCCGGAGTTTCTCGTCGAACTGCGTCCTCAGCGGAAGTACCCCCACGGGGAGTTGGCCTGCCACGTTCTGGGTTACGTAGCCGAGGTCAGTGAAGCCCAGCTCAAGCGGCCGGAATTTGACTACTGTCGTCCGGGGGACAAGGTCGGGCAGTCCGGGTTGGAGCGGTTCTACAACCGTATTCTCATGGGGCGGGATGGGTATCGGCGCATTATTGTTGATCGGCGTGGGCGCTTCGTGCGTGAAATCGAGACGGTACCTCCCGTTGCCGGTCAGGACATTGTGACCACGCTCGATCTGGACTTGCAGCGGGTGGCGGAAGAGCGGCTCAAGGCGCTGAAACTGGATGGAACCATTGCCGTCATGGACCCGCGCAATGGGGAAATGCTGGCGCTGGCTTCAATGCCGGGCTATGACCCCAACCTGTTTGCTGCCGGTATTTCACGGGCCGACTATGCGCGGTATGCCAACGACAAGCATAAGCCACTGCGCAACCGCGCCATCCAGGACATTTATCCGCCGGGTTCGACCTGGAAAATCATCATGGCTGTGGCCGCCATGCGGGCTGGCGTGCTCAAGCCGACGGACCGCCTGCTGTGTGGTGGAGGGATCAACGTTGGCGGCCGCCATGTCCGGTGCATGGGCAGTCACGGAATGCCACCGCTGCCCACGGCCATTGCCAAGTCCTGTGATGGCTGGTTTTACCGGCTGGGTATCAAGCTCGGTCTGGACAATCTCCGCACCTACGCTTCGGAGTTGGGCGCCGGAGAGTACACCGGTATTGATCTGCCCAATGAGTTCAAGGGCTACATTCCGAGTCTCGAACTCAAGGCGGCCACTGTGCGGCGCACGATGCCGAATGCCACCCCGGCCCAGTACCGCTGGACCGATGCGGATTCTGTTTATGCTTCCATTGGGCAGGCTATGGTACGCCCGACGCCCCTGCAGATGCTGCGGTCGGTCGCCGGCATTGCCATGCGGGGAGAGTTTCATACGCCGCACTTTCTGCTTGAAGCGCGTCCCACGCAGGAACGCCCTGGTGTGACCTTCAAGGATCAGGTCAAGCGGATTGAACTCCCGGATGACTACTGGGAGGCCGTGATAGAAGGGATGTGGGGGGCGGTCAATGCCGGTGGGACAGCCTCCGGTTCGGCGCTGCGTGACCCGGAAACCGGTTTTGAGATGTGTGGCAAGACGGGGACGGCCCAGGTGGTCAGCAAACTCAAAGCCTCCAAGCTCGAAGAGCGCGATCACTCGTGGTTCGTCGGTTTCGGCCCACGGGATAAACCGGAAATCGCCGCCATTTCGCTCGTCGAGCACGGCGGTTTTGGAGCCAAGGTTTCCGCGCCCAATGTACGGGCGGTGTTTGAAGCCTGGTTGAGGAAGAAAAAGGGACTCCCGGTGCAGATCGGGTCAGCCGACGCTGCGGGAGCTGTCCGTCCGGCGGCACGTCTGAGGACACAGCCCCAGACGACGGCGCGTTGAGGGTTGTCCCAAGAAAGCAGGTGCGGGCACATGCCGGAACGTCCCTGGCGCGATTTTGATTGGCCCCTGCTCGTGGCGCTGACCCTGTTGTGTGGGGTCAGCCTGGTGGCGCTCTACAGCATTGATGCCGCGCCGGGCGAGGCGACGGAGTGGCATCAGAAGTTCTGGTTCAAGCAGATGCTGTGGTGCGGCATTGGTTATGTCGTCTTTTTCTGGGTGACACGCCTGAACTTTCAGCGGGTCTTCGATGCCGCGCCATACATCTATGCCGTCACAGTTCTGTTGCTCATTGCCGTCCTCATTGTCGGGGTGAAAATCAATGGTCAGCGGTGCTGGATTCGGCTCGGGCCGTTAGGAACGCTTCAGCCTTCGGAGTTTGCCAAACTGGGCACCATCCTGCTCGTGGCGCGGATTCTACGCCCCATCAGTCTCCAGGGAGTGACGTGGCCGCAGTTGGCGCTGGTCGCGGTCGTGACGCTGATTCCGGTCGGTCTGACGCTCCAGCAGCCAGACACCGGTACGGCCCTGACCTTCTTCCCGCCAGTGCTCGTCATGGTCTTTTTGAGTGGTATTTCGGTGCGGTGGGTGGTGGGGTCGGCCGTTGCCAGTCTCATCCTTGGCCCGCTGCTCTTTGTGTTTCTGGTTGAACCCCGGCTCAAGCAGTACCAGCGGGACCGAATCAATGTCACCTGGAACGCCATTTTTCATCCCGAACGCCTTCAGGACCGGCAGACGCGCGAGGGGTTTGGCTATCAAACCCTGCAATCCATGATTGCCGTTGGGTCAGGGGGGATTCTGGGGCGCGGATTTCGGGGCGGCACCCAGAGCCAGGGCGGCTTTGTTCCGGCCCATCACTCGGATTTCATTGCCTCGGTGATTGCCGAGGAGTTTGGACTGGTGGGGTCTCTGGGTGTTCTTGCGCTGCTTCTTTTCGTCATACTACACTCTGCCAACGTTGCGGGACGTTCACGAGAACGATTTTCAATGCTCGTCCTGGCGGGCTACATGACGCTTCTGGCGTTTCATGTCATTGTCAACTTCGGCATGGTCGTGGGGCTTGTTCCCATCATTGGGATACCGTTGCCGTTGTTGAGTGCAGGCGGCTCGTCATTGTTGATGACGTTCGTGAGTTTGGGTTTGGTGGCGAACGTGTACGGAAGGCGCTTCTCGAATTAGGACATCCTCCCCCCCCCGGTCGAGGTTGATGAAGAAAAAAGCTTGACCCGCTGCCGGTGGAGTTTCAGCGGTGAGAGTTGCCGGGTGTGGCTATCGTGAGCCTGGGATGTTTCACCGGCGATGCCAGACTGGTGATGCCAGGCACAATGACGGGTTTTGGCTGCCAGCGCTTCTGGATGCGTGCTTTCCTTGCCCTGTTCGCTGACTGGTTCTCGTCGCTATCCGCAAACATACCTGTGGCTTTCCGGGGCGCACCGGCATTGACCCGGCCGTGTGCCGGCGGGTCGGCCTGACACACGCTGGCGCTGCTGCGAAAAGAATGATGCGCCAACGGTCAAGGATGACACCGACCTTGGTTGCGTGTCTGACCAGCCACAGCAGAAACATATCGAGGAATAGCTCCAAATATGAACAAGGAAATGATCATCAGCGTGAACGCTTATGAAAAGCGGGTTGCGATTCTGGAAAATGGTGTCGTCGTCGAATTCTACATCGAGCGGGCCGATGAATCCAAAGCCGTCGTGGGCAACATCTACAAGGGCAGGGTACGCAAGGTTCTCCCCGGAATGCAGTCGGCCTTTGTGGACATCGGGCTGGAGCGGGATGCCTTTCTCTACGTCGGGGACTTTTTCGAGGAAACCGAAGAAGACCTCGACACAACGGAACCCCTTCCCCGGTTGCCTGCTGAACGAAGCGAACGCCCGGAACGTCAACCCGAACCAGCACGGCGGGAGACGAACGGGCGGCGCAGCGGACGCGACCACCGTTCTGAAGTGACAGAACCGCCGGCCGTGACAGGGATTCGTGAGGCAACGGCTGTTGATCTGGAGCCCACGGAAGAAGCGGTGGCTGTGCCGCCTGTCTCGGAAGCTCCCGGTGAAGCAGGTGCGGCTGGAGAAAGCCCGGTGGATGATGTCAGGGTGGAGACGCCCCTGCTGTCTTCACTTTTGGGGTCGGCTGCCGGGGCGCAGTTTGAACGGGTCAGTGATGATGACACGATAACAAGTCAGGAAGCTTCATCTGTCCGTGGCGAGTCAGGGCAGAGGGTGGTTGCAGAGGAAGCTGCCAGCGGGGAAGACCGTCTCGAAATCGAGCGGGAGGCGCTGGCGGAAGCCATCGAACCGGGTGCGCCCCGTGAACGACGGCGCGGCCGGCGCAAGGAGGTCATCGGTGAGGAAAAGAAAAAAAGCTCACGTCGCCGCAGTCGGAAAGTCGAAGACGAAGTTGCAGAATTGATCACCGCCGAGACTTCGGCAGCAGGGCCGCCGGCGGTGGAAGTTCAGTTTGAGCGCGTGCGCGATGATGATTACGAAGAAGAAGCCGGCGACCTGCTCAAGGATGCCATCATCCAGCAAAAGATCATCGCCCAAACCCGTATTGAAGAGCTGACCACCACCTCTGAAGAACCGGCACCGGAGCCGGTTGAAGCCGCGACCAGTGATGCGCCAACCATTGAACCGCTGACCTTGGGCTATGAGCGGATTGCCGATGACGATGAGCCATTAACCACCGGCGCTGAACCGTTCACGGAAGAGACCGAGTCTGCCACAGGCGATGCGGCACTTCTGGCTGTGCCGGTTGAAACAACGTCTGTTCCTGAGCCATCCGCCACATCAGATGCTGTGACCACTGAAGCTACGCCGGCGGAAGCGATGCCGGTGCAAACCGGAGCAGCGGATATTGGCGAAGCCAGCCCTCAAGAGGAAATGGAAACAGGCAGGGCCGGAGACGGCGAAGAAAAGGCACAGGGTGATACGGCCCAGCTTCAGGTACGTCCGTCGCAGGCCGAATTCCCGCCACGGCGTGGTCGCCGGGGCCGGCGGCGCAGCGGTGCACGCACGGCCGTCACCCCAGGGGATGAATCCGCTGAGTCGGATGACCGGAGTGATACCCCGGAAGAAACTGCCGAGCCGAGCGCCACACCGGAAGCTGAATCACACCGGCCCGATCCCGACCGGCTGCCTGAAAACGGCAACACCGGTGGTACGCCAGGGGAGCCGGCTGTGGTGGTGCGGGAGATTCCGGTGAGTGCGGAGTCGCTTTCCCTCATCGAAGCCCAGAATGCTGTTGAGTCCCGTCCTGATCTCCGCGCTGGACGGGAGGCGCGTCCGGCAGCACGTCCGGCGCGGGAAGACCGTCGCGACCCTGACCTGCCACGTCGGCAGCCGGCCATTACGGAGTTGCTGCGCGAAGGGCAGGAAATCATCGTCCAGATTGCCAAGGAGCCAATTGGCCTCAAAGGCGCCCGGATTACTTCGTATGTGTCCCTTCCGGGGCGTTACCTCGTGTATCTGCCAACTATCAACCACATCGGGGTTTCACGTAAGATTTCAACCGAACAGGAACGGGCGCGGCTCAAGCGCACGATGACCATGTTGCGGGAGCGGGAAGGCGTCACAGGCGGGTTCATTGTGCGGACCGCCTGCGAGGGCCGTTCGGAGCAGGACCTGTGCGATGACATGCTCTACCTGGCCCGCACGTGGCGCGACATCCGGCGCCGGGCCGAGCAGGCCCGGGCGGGAACGGTGCTCTGCCGTGAACTGGACCTTGTCCAGCGTTTGCTGCGCGATCACATGTCGAGTGACTTTTCGGTTATTCGGGTGGATGATCCGGGCGAATACACCAACATCGTGGATTTCATCAACCGCTTCCAGCCCAAACTCGTGGACCGGGTGCGGCTCTACACGCGGAATCGGCCGATTTTCGAGGAATACAACATCCAGCCTGAAATCGAAGCCGCCCTCAAACCACGGGTCTGGCTCAAGTCGGGTGGTTTCATCGTCATCAATCAGACGGAGGCGCTCGTGGCCATTGATGTGAACACGGGCAAATTCGTCGGCAAGTCGAACCGTCTGGAGGACACGATCACCCGGACCAATCTGGAAGCCGCGGCAGAAATCGTCCGCCAAATCCGGTTGCGTGACTTGGGCGGGATCATCGTTCTGGACTTCATTGACATGGAAGACCGCCGGAACCGCCAGAAGGTCATGCAGGTACTGGAGCAGGCGATGAAGGCTGACCGGTCGCCTTCCAAGATTACGTCCTTCAATGATTTCGGGCTGGTGGCCATTACACGCAAGCGGGTCCGCCAGAGCCTCGAACGGATGCTGAGTGAGCCGTGTCACTACTGTGGCGGCAGCGGCATGATCAAGTCGGCGCAGACGATGTGCTACGAAATTCTGTCGGACGCCAAGCATCTCGCCAAGGAAAAGGCCGCTTCGAGCCAGGTGTTCAGCGAGGTGACGTTGCGGGTGAGTCCGGCGGTTGCCGACCTGCTGCGGGGCGCTGAATCACGGGTGCTGCGGGAAATCGAATTCAGCTTCGGGGTCCCTGTCACCCTGCACAGTGACCCGAACATTCACCAGGAACGTTTCGATTTCGCCTTCATGTAAGCCACGGATGGCCGCCACGGCGGGCCTGCCTGCGCCAGTTGGGAATACCTGCGCCGGGTTGACGCCCGGTGCGCTTCCCCTGTGGCGGCTGGATGAAGTGCTGTAGAGGTTATGAGCTGATGAATGCACAACCGATTACCAACTTTATCAAGCACCATTTTCGCCATTTCAACGCGGCGGCGCTGGTCGAGGCGGCTGAAGCCTACCGCCGCCATCTGGACTCCGGCGGGAAAATGATGGTGACGCTGGCCGGGGCAATGAGCACAGCCGAGCTGGGTTTGTCCCTGGCCGAAATGATCCGCCAGGACAAGGTGCATGCCATTTCCTGTACTGGCGCCAACCTGGAAGAGGATGTGTTCAATCTTGTCGCCCACGACTACTACGAGCGCATCCCGCACTACCGTGACCTGACACCACAGGATGAAAAGGCGCTGCTGGAGCGGCATCTCAACCGGGTCACGGATACCTGTATCCCGGAAGGGGAGGCGATGCGGCGCATCGAGTCGTTCATTCTTGAAGAATGGATGGCGTCCGATGCGCGCGGTGAACGGCTGTTCCCGCACGAGTTTTTCTGGCGGATTCTCAACAACCCCCGGCTGCAGGCCAACTACCAGATTGACCCGAAAGATAGCTGGGTGCTGGCCGCCAAGGAGAAACGACTGCCCATGTTCGTGCCGGGCTGGGAAGACTCCACGCTGGGCAATATGTACGCCGGGCACTGCATCACCGGTGACATCAAGCACGTGCACACGGTGCGGACAGGCATTGAATACATGATTGAACTGGCCAACTGGTACACCGAAACCAGCGCCACGGCTTCCATCGGTTTCTTCCAGATTGGCGGTGGCATTGCGGGGGACTTTCCGATTTGCGTCGTCCCCATGCTGCACCAGGACCTGCGCCGGGAAAACGTGCCGGTCTGGGGCTACTTCTGTCAGATCAGCGACTCGACGACTTCCTATGGCTCATACTCCGGGGCGGTCCCGAATGAAAAAATCACCTGGGGCAAACTTGCGGTCGAAACGCCGAAGTTCATCATTGAATCGGATGCCTCGATTGTGGCGCCCCTGATGTTTGCCTACATCCTGGGCTGGTAGGCGCAGTCCCCGCCGGTGGGCTGTCAGCGGGGACGGCAAAAGGTGGAAAGTCACCCTTCGTTTGGCGGGGAGGACACTGTAGGTTGGAAGCAGGGCCGCGACAGACGCGGCCCGTGATCCATCCGTCCCCGCCTGTGAAGCGGATGCAACTCAACGTTTTGCAACGTATCAACGCCTGTAGTTCCAAACACGCCCCTCTTTCGATGTGTCAGGCTTTTGGCAGCCTGCGCGTCATGATGCGCGTCGAGGGCATTGTTCCGATTCTGGTTGGCAATGCCGGCTGTGTGTATGGTCTGGATTTTGTGTCGCACTTTTATGCGGCGCGGAAGTCGGTCCTGACGCCGGTCTATACGGCGGCTGACCTGACCAACGGCCGGATTGAAGACCGGACGCGGGCGGCCGTGGCCGAAACGATTGCCCAGTTCAATCCCCGCGTCATTGCGCTGATTACCCTGTGCAATGAAGAAACGGTCGGGTTGGCCATTGATGCCATTGCCAAAGACTATGCCGCCCGCGCCAAAGATGACCCGACCTTTCCGCTGGTCGTGCCCATGCACGTGCCGGGCTATGGCGTCAAATCCCATGCCGAGGCCAAGGACATTGCCGCGTCCCAGCTTCTGAAGTGTCTGGTGGAACGGGATGGTCTGCCGCCGCGTCAGACAGATACGGCCTCGACCATTGGGGAGGTCTTCCCGGCCGATCCGCTGTATCTGGAACAGTTGCTGGCAAAGATGGACATTCGGCTCGTGGCCCACATCCCATCGCGGACGATTGGGGATTTCCGCAAAGTGCTTGGCGTCGGGGTCAACGTCACGCTGCATCCGTTTTACACGAAGACCTGTGCGTTGCTGGCGAAGTACAAGATTCCCTCCATGGGCTGCACGCCGGTTGGCGTCGAAGGCACCCGCACCTGGATTGAGCGCATTGGCAAGGCGTTCAACGTCCGTCCCAGTCTTATTGAGACTCTGGCCGAGACGGAGTCCCGGGCCGTCGCGGAGGTCTTTGCCCGCACGCCGGTGCGGGGACGCATCATTGTCGCGGGGTACGAGGGCAGTGAACTTATGGTGGCGCGCCTGCTCATAGAAGCCGGTGCGGAGGTGCCTTATGTGTCAACCAACATCGGGCAGACGCCATTTACAAAAGAAGACGAGGCGTGGCTGGCCGCGCATGGCACCACGGTCGTGTTTCGCAAGACGTTCGACCAGGATGTGATTGCCGTGGATGAATACAAGCCGGACCTGGTACTGGGGACGACGGCGCTGGCTGCCTATGCCAAAGAGCGCGGGATTCCGAGCATGTACTTCACCAACATTTTTGCTTCCCGCCCGCTCTTTTTGGCGCAGGGGGCGCAGACGATTGCCGAGCTGGTCAGCCAGGCGATTGCGCGTCGGTCGGCATATCAACATCTGACGGACTTTTTTGCCGATGTGGATGAGTACGCAGAAGCAGCCGAGCCATTGCCGACTGAGGGCACGGCTGTCCCCAGTGTTTAGGCGGAGGTAAGGCCACGGCCTGGCACAGGCAACCTGGTTTTGAAAGCAGGGTTGTCATTTGCGCTGGATGTTGGGTGTTGTTTCAGTCGGGTTAGGGTGGGCGTCAGCCGAACGGCGACTCCCACCCAAAGTTTTGCCTGAAAACCTGAGTGCAGGTAGCCCTTCTTCGCCTGCTATTTTCTGTCTGCATTCCAGGCCAGACCCGCAAAGCTACCAGGGATTGCTTTTTCCACATTCTGCCGGCATCTCCTATCACCACTCGTCACTCGCCACTCGCTACTCACCACTCACCACTCGCCACTCTTGCTGTTGGTGGGAGCGGTAAACGAGTGAAATCAGTTGGGTGGCGTTGCGTCCGATGTGGACAAACACTACAAACGGAGATGACACCGTTGCCAGCCACCGCACAAGAGAGAAATGAAAAATCCAAGTCTTATGGCACTTGCTCCTATTGAGGAAGCCATTGCCGACATCCGGGCCGGGCGCATGGTCATCGTTGTGGATGATGAAGACCGTGAAAACGAGGGCGATCTCGTCTGCGCCGCCGAGAAGGTCACACCGGACATCATCAACTTCATGGCCAAGTATGGGCGCGGCCTCATCTGTCTTTCACTGACGGAAGAACGCTGTGACGAACTCGATCTACCCCTTCAGGTCGCCAACAACACCTCCGGGTTTGGGACGGCCTTTACCGTCTCCATCGAAGCCAAACGGGGTGTGACAACCGGAATTTCGGCAGCCGACCGCGCCACGACGATTCTCACGGCCGTCAACCCGGCTACGCGCCCGGAGGACCTGGCGCGTCCCGGCCACGTGTTCCCCCTGCGCGCCCGGCGTGGCGGCGTGCTGGTACGTCCGGGGCAGACGGAAGCCAGCGTGGACCTGGCGCGCCTTGCAGGACTAACGCCGGCCGGAGTGATTTGCGAAATCATGAATGACGACGGTACGATGGCGCGCTTGCCGCAACTCATTGAGTTTGCCCGCCGGCATGGGCTGAAAATCGTCTCGGTTGCCGATCTGATCCGGTACCGGCTCGCCAATGAAATTCACGTCCGCTGCACGGCCGAAGCCATGGTGAACCTGCCCAGTGGGCGGTTTCGCGCCATGACATTTCGCAGTGACATCACCGATGAGGTGCATCTGGCGCTGGTGATGGGAGAACCCGAAAAGAAAGAGGCCGCGCTGGTGCGGGTGCACTCGCAAACCCTGCTTGGCGACGTGTTTGAAGAAGCCAGCGACGAGGCCGGCCGGTGGCTGCGGTGTGCGCTCGACAAAATTGCGGCTGAAGGGAGTGGCGTCCTGCTCTATCTCCGGCAGAAACATGCCGGAACGCACCTGGAGGAGCATCTGCGGGCGATTGCCAACGGTCAATCTGTCGTTCACGGGAGCGTCCGCGACTATGGCACCGGGGCGCAAATCCTGCGTGCACTGGGGCTGCATCGCATCCGCCTGCTCACCAATCATCCCCGCCGCCTGACGGCGCTGGAAGGGTTTGGTCTGGTGTTTGTCGAGACGGTGCCCCTCGATGCCTGACCGCTGGCGACACCTGGCCGGGTTCCTCACCGTGGCGTTTCTGGCTGGTGGGGTGCGCTTTGGCGTTCGGGTGGCGCGTGGCGATGCCACCTTCTGGGAACAAAGCTACGGCTTTTATTTCGATCTGGCCCAGAAGCTCGTCCGGGAGCACACCTTCTGTCTGGACGCGCTCACCTGCGCCTACTGGACGCCGCTGTATCCGGCATTCCTGGCGCTTGTCACTGGCGGCGAACGAAACTTTCTGTCCATTGCGGCCGCACAGTCGGCCGTTGGCGTGGTAACGGTCTGGTGCGCCTACCATTTGGCGCGGCTGTGGTTCAGCGCGCCGGCCGGGTGGCTGGCTGCTGTAGGTACGGCGCTGTATCCCTACTTTGTCGTCCATGACACGGCGCTTCAGGAAACAGGACTCTACACGGCAACCGTTGCCCTGGCGACGCTGGCGCTGGCCCTTGTGTCGGTATCCAGTCATCCACTGCGCCAGGCGCTTTTGGCGGGCGGTCTGACGGGCGTGGCCATCCTCGTCCGTCCTTCTTTGGTGCCGATTGCGCCACTGGCGCTTGGCTGGCTCTGGTGGAGCTGTCAGTCCACATCACCAGGTCGGCGGTGGTTGGTGGTTGGCAGCTATGCCCTGGCGTTGTTGCTCGTGCTGCTGCCTTGGCTGGCGCGCAACTGGTTGGTTGTGGGGCGTCCGGTGCTGACGACCCGTCTGGGACACTCACTCTGGATAGCGAATAATCCCCAGACCTTTACCCATTATCCGGTCGAAAGCATTGACCGCAGCACGGCGGCGGCCTGGGCTGCCATGACACCAGCCGAACTGGCCGAAGTCGAACGGGCCACGCGCCGTGAAACGGACCTTGACGACTGGTTTCGCGCCCGGGCGTGGGCCTATATCCGGTCACATCCGGGGGCGACTGCCTGGGGAGCGTGCCGCAAGCTGGGCGCAGCGTTCTGGTGGCAGCTCAATCCGGTCAAAGGCCGGATGGAACAGCTCATCTATGGGGTGTCTTACGTGCCCGTGATGCTGCTGGCTGGAGTTGGACTATGGCTTCTGGGACGCCGGAAAAACTGGCCGGCGCTGCTTCTGTGCGTGGCGCACGTCTTGGCTTTCAGTGTGGTCACGGCGGTTTTCTGGGCGCATACCAGCCACCGGAGTTACCTGGATGTGTATTTCATCATCCTGGCGGCAGGGGCGTTGGCCTCATTCCGGCGACCGGACGCCCGGCCGCTGCTCAGTTGGAAATAAAACTCCCCTGGCATCGAAGTTTGTCGGAAGGACAGCGCGACGGCCTGCCTGTTCAGGGGGAATCAACTTGCGCTGGAGCCGACCGATAGAGGATGTCATAACCCTTCAGCCGTGCCACCCTTGAGTACTTCTCCGAGAACACTTCCGGGAGTCCTTTGGCCTCTCCTGCAAGGCTACCAAATTGCAGTATGCGCTTGACAATCACCCATTTCACCTGACGGCGCTCGGCTTCTTCCAAAACCCTCTCCGGTGGGAAAGGATTGGACGTCCGGTCAAAGATAAACATCGGAAGCGGACTACGTCGCCCCGTCACGGCGTAAAACGGATCCTCATGCGGAATACATACCACCGGTTCGGCTTTGGGGATGTGGTCAGCCACAAAATCCAGCAACTCGGTAAAGTTGTCGAGGTAAGGACCATAGGACGTAAAGCCGAAGAGGGGACCAGAAGTAATCTTTTGCACTTTTCCTTGCTGATCGATGTAACACAGCCGATTGTTGCGTTGCACATAGGGAACAGCCGCAAGGGTCAGCGTGATGGCAACACCCCAACACACCAGTGGCTGCCGCGGATTACCAGTAAGCGGACTCGCCACATACGCCACCATCAGTACAAAGAACGCCCATATTCCGTAAGACGAATTAATGTAGCCTTGGGAAAGGAACGAAAGGAATGTCAGGATGACTGTGAGCCACGGCAGTAATGCCCACATCAGCCGTGATGAGAACAATGCTGATGGCAGATGCCACAACCCGGCTAACACCGTAAGGATCATGAGGGGAATCCATAAAAATAGAACCGGATGATAAGCAGTAGTAAAAAAGTGTCCAACAAGTCCTGCTGTGAGACCTATGGCAACAAAGGGGCCGAGTAGGAATGCCAGGCTGGTGAGGCCCAGCCAGGAAGAAGTATTCATTAAACGTCCCTGTTGCCATCCCCACCAGCCCAGCACCAGCACAGCGCTCCAGGACCAGAGCAAATAATCTCTTTGAGTGGCAACAATCAGAGCGATAAACCAGAAGACCAAAGCTACACCCATCACAAGGAACGGCTTGATTGCCGGACGCTCCCGTTGCCATAGCCACCAGCTGAGCGCCAATGCACTCAGGCAAAACCATACAAACCACATCAGGTAGCTTTTGTAGGCACTTTTCACGATCCAATCGGGCACTCTGCGACTTGCAGAGGCAAAGACCCACCGCCAGTAGTTGCCCAACCCACAGATCAACTCCAGCCACACCGCCGCCCCAACCACGCCCGCCACCACTCCCGCCCCAAACCACCGCAAACCCACAACATCCAGCTCTGCTGTCCCCTCTTCCTTGCTCTCCCCCTCGCCCCCTCCCCGGCTGCCCGCCCCAGCACCTACCCACCGCCCACGCAACCACCCCCACCACACCACCACCCCAACCACCAACACCACATACGGATACCCCACATTCTGCTTCGCCAGCGCCGGCAACACCGTCGTCACCCCACCCAAAAATGCCACCACCGCACCCACCCGCCGCGTCGCCACCCACTGCAGCAGGTTCAGATTCAGCAACACCAGCAAACACACGTCCGGGTCATAAAACGGATGCGGATAAATACAATGCGGCGCCAGCCATACCAGCGGCACACACAACGCCACCCCACTCCACCCAGACACCGACACCCGCACCAGCCCGTACGTCAGCAGCACGTACCCCACGTTCACCACCGTGCAGTACCACGCCGTCACCCCATAGCTAAACCCAAACACCTTGATGAGCGTCGCCTGCACGTGAAACGTCAACGGCGAATGCGGTAACCCGAAGTCCCGGTACATCACCTCCCCCTGCGCTATCCGCCATGCCGTGTCCACAATGTAGGCATAATCCCCCAATACCCCAACCCGCCCCGTCTGCCACTGATGCACCGCCCCAGCACCAAACCCCAAAACACAAACGGCAAGCCACAGAAGGGCTTGCCGCCACACCCCACGCTCCCCCAAACGTGCAACCGTCTCAGTCAATCCGATACAGGATGTCATAGCCGCTCAACCTGGCCACTGTGGTGTACTTTTCAGAGAAAGCTTCCGGGATTCCCTCAACCTCCCACGCAAGATGTCTTATTTGCAGTACTCGCTTGACAATCACCCATTTCACCTGACGGCGCTCGGCTTCGTTCACAATATCTTCCGGGAAAAAAGGTGTAGCTGTGCGGTCAAAGATGACCATAGGAAGGGGATTGCGTCGCCCCGTCATCACGTAAAACGGATCCTCCTGCGGAACACATACCACTGGCTCGGATTCGGGAATGTATTTAGTCACAAAATCCAACAGTTCAAAAAAGTTACTGAGGTGAGGAACATGAACTGTAAAGCCACGGAATGAACCAGAAGTAACGGTTTGCAGTGTTTTTCCGCGCCTGTCAATGTAGCGTAACCGAATATTGCGATATACATAGGGAATAGCTGTAAGTGTCAGTGTGATCGCAAAAATCCAACATATCAGTAATTGCCATGGGTCATTACGTACTCTTACCACAGATGCTACCATAAGCACAAAAAGCGCCCATACTCCATAGGACGATTTGGTATGCCCTTGGGAAAGAAATGAAAAGAATGTCAAGATGACGGCTATCCACGGGAGCATCACCCGAACCGGTTGTGACGCCGACAAGGCTGACGGCAGTTGCCACAACCCAACGACCAGCGTGAGGATCATGACCGGAACCCACAGCGACAACAGCGGGTGATTGTATCCCACAACAAAAAGGCCTCCACAGAGCCAGGTTATGGTGCTCATCACGACAAAAGGCCCCAGCAAAAGTGTCGCACTTGCGGTTGCCACCCAGGACGGGCGCGCCCCCTCGCCTTTTCGCTGCCACAGCCACCACCCCAACACCATCAGCCCACCCAGCGCCCACGACTCATAGTTTCCATAAATCTCTGGGATCAAGACTAGACCCACTAATCGGCGGCTGGCAGAGGCAAAGACCCACCGCCAGTAGTTGCCCAACCCACAGGTCAGCCCCAGCCACACCACCGCCCCAACCACACCCGCCGCCACACCGGCCCCAAACCACCGCAAGCCCACAACATCCAGCTCTTCTGTTCCTTCTTCCTTGCTCTCTTCCTGACTCCACTCCCCACCACGCCCACCTGCCCACCGCCCACGCAACCACCCCCACCACACCACCACCCCCACCACCAACACCACATACGGATACCCCACATTCTGCTTCGCCAGCGCCGGCAAGACCGTCGTCACCCCACCCAAAAACGCCACCACCGCCCTCACCCGCCGCGTCGCCACCCACTGCAGCAGATTCAGATTCAGCAAGATCAATAAACAAGTATCCGGGTCATAAAACGGATGCGGATATATACAGTGCGGTGCCAGCCACACCAACGGCACACACAACGCCACCCCACTCCACCCAGACACCGACACCCGCACCAGCCCGTACGTCAGCAGCACGTACACCACGTTCACCACCGTGCAGTACCACGCCGTCACCCCATAGCTGAACCCAAACACCCGTATCAGCGTCGCCTGCACGTGGAACGTCAATGGCGAATGCGGTAACCCAAAATCCCGGTACATCACCTCCCCCTGCGCTATCCGCCACGCTGTGTCCACAATGTAGGCATAATCCCCCAACACCCCAATCCGCCCCGTCTGCCACTGATGCACCGCCCCAGCACCAAACCCCAAAACACAAACGGCAAGCCACAGCACGGCTTGCCGCCACACCCCACGCTCCCCCGAACGTGCAACCGTCTCAGTCAATCCGAATGCAGATTTTCCCAAAATGTCCACCCTGCGCCATCAACCCAAACGCCTGCCGAGCCTCGTCAAGAGCAAAGATTTTGTCCACCACCGGACGAATCCGGTTCTGCTCCAAGGCGCGGTTCATCGCCTCGAACATCTCCCGCGACCCAACAATGATGCCCTGCACGCGGATGTTCTGCATCAGCACCGGCGCAATGTCAATTTCGCCAGTCCGCCCGGACAATACCCCGATCAGGCTGATATGACCGCCAAACCGGACGGAACGAATGGACTTAGCCAAAGTGCCGGTACCACCTACTTCAACCACATGATCAACACCGCGGCCGGCAGTCATCTCCCGCACGGCTTTGTCCCAGTCGGGAGCCTGCCGGTAGTTGATGACTTCATCCGCCCCCAAGGCCTTGGCGCGTTCGAGCTTTTCATCACTCCCGGAGGTGATGATGACCCGGGCACCGGCGGCTTTGGCAAACTGGAGGGCAAATATGGAAACGCCGCCTGTCCCCTGGACGAGTACGGTATCCCCCGGCTTGAGCTGTCCGTGGGCGATGAGCGCACTCCAGGCTGTCAGCGCCGCACAGGGCAGGGTGGCCGCTTCTTCGTCATTCAGATAGTCCGGGACTTTGACCACCCCTTCCTGCGAAAGCGCACGGTACTCGGTCAGCATGCCATCGAGCGGGCCACCCAGGGTCGTTGTGCGCACCTTTTCCACGGCCGGCTCACCGGCGGTCCATCCCTGCGCAAAAATCCCGGCCACCCGGTCTCCAACGGCAACGCGCGTGACGCCATCCCCAACCGCCACAACCTCCCCCACACCGTCAGACAGCGGAATCAACGGGAGCGGCTGCTTGGGGTTATAGACCCCAGTTACTGTCATCAGATCGCGATAGTTGAGGGATGTAGCCCGCACTCGGATCAAAACCTCTCCAAACTTCAGCTCCGGGTGAGGGCGCTCAGTGAGACGAAGGTGCTCAATTCCAAACTGATCAGCAAGTTCAACGCACTTCACAGCAGAAGACCTCCCAACTGGAACTCTCAGGCTTCGGCCCGCCGGAAGACCAGCGAAACATTGACCCCACCAAAGCCAAAAGCATTACTCATGGCATAGTCGAGGGACATTTCGCGGGCCTTGCAAGGCACACAGTCCAAGTCAAACTCCGGTTCATCGAGATTTATCGTCGGCGGGATGCGCCCATCCCGCAGCGCCAGTACTGCGACGACGGCTTCCAGCGCGCCGGCTGCCCCCAGCAGATGACCGGTCATGGACTTCGTTGAACTGACCGCCAGCGAAGTCGCAGCCGCACCGAAAACCTGATGGATAGCTGCCGCTTCGGCAGCATCTCCGGCCGGAGTGCCCGTCGCATGGGCATTGAGATAACCAACCTCGGCCGGGGCAATGCCGGCATCGGCCAGCGCCTGCCGCATAGCCCGCGCCGCGCCGTCGCCAACCTCGCTTGGATGCGTCAGGTGAAAAGCGTCGGCGGATTGTCCAAAGCCAACAACCTCTGCCAGCGGACGCTTCCCCCGCGCCAAAGCCTGTTCCCGTTCTTCCAGAACGAGAACGGCCGCCCCCTCGCCCATGACAAAGCCATCCCGCTGCCGGTCAAATGGACGGCTGGCCCGCGCCGGTTCAGCGTTGCGCGTGGAAAGGGCGCGCATGGCCGCAAAACCGCCAATACCGGTCGGCGTTACGGGCGCTTCCGCACCCCCGCACAGCATCACATCGGCATCCCCTGCCTGAATGATACGGAAGGATTCCCCAATGGCGTGTGCGCCGGAAGCACAGGCCGTGGCCGAAGCGAGATTCGGTCCCTTCGCCCCAAAGCGGATCGAAATCTGTCCACTGGCAAGGTTGATGATGGCGGACGGAATGAAAAACGGTGAAACCCGGTGCGGACCTTCACGGTGCAGTTTCGTGTGCTCGCGCTCGATGATGGTCAACCCACCCAGCGCCGACCCAATGTGAACCCCTACCCGGGCCGCATGGTCACCGTTGATGTGCAACCCACTGTCGCGCATCGCTTCCTCAGCAGCGGCGATGGCGTAGTGGATGAACGGGTCCATCTTTTTGATCTCTTTTTTCTCGATGAACGCCGCCGGGTCAAAACCACGCACCTCGCCGGCGATGCGGACGGCAAACGCTGTGGCGTCGAAGCGCGTGATGGGGCCAATCCCGCTTGTCCCGGCCAGCAATGCCTCCCAAGTGGCCGGGACATCCAGCCCAAGGGGACTGACCACCCCGACGCCAGTGACGACGACACGCCGTTTCATGACGCAAAACCTCCACGGTCGCGGTGCGCGGGCAAACAGCTTGTGGAACGCACAACCTATCCGAGCTTGGACTGGATGTAGCTTATTGCATCCTTCACGCTCAGGATTTTCTCGGCGTCCTCATCAGGAATTTCGAGTCCGAAGTCCTCCTCGAAACGCATGACGAGTTCGACCGTATCGAGTGAATCGGCACCCAGGTCCTCAATGAACTTGGCCTCCGGGGTCACTTCACTTTCATCCACGCCGAGTTCCTCGACGATGATAGCCTTGACTTTCTCTTCAACGGATTGCTCTGCCATGAGCGAATGCATCCTCTCTCTTCTTCAGTATTTGGCATGTGCCGGCCCGTGACGGACACGCACCGGCACACGAAAAATCGGCGCACGTTAACTTGTCCGGTAGTCTGCCGCAACCGTTTCGGCAAGCACAGGCGGCGGCAGAACACTCCGCCGCTCGCCGCCCACCACCACCATGACTGGCGCGCCTTTGAGCCGCCAGCCGTCGAAAGGGCAGTTGCGCGCTTTTGACTGCCACTGACGCACATCCACCACCGTTTCGCGGTGGATGTCCAGTATTGTCATATCCGCCGGGCAGCCAATTTGCAACGTCCCACCAGGCAGGTTGAAGGCGCGCGCCGGGCCGGTCGAAAACAGCTCGATGAGGCGCAGCAACGGAATGCCCTGCTGCCAGTAGAGCCGGTCAAGCATCAGACTCACGGCGCACTCCAGTCCCACCACCCCGAAGGGCGCGTGCAAAAGCACCTGGTCCTTTTCCAGCGTTGTGTGCGGCGCATGGTCGGTCGCCAGACAAGTCACCGTGCCGTCAGCCACACCTTCGAGCAGGGCTTCGACATCCCCGGCCGTACGCAGCGGCGGATTCATCTTGGCCAGTGGCCCCAGCGTCAAGACAGCGGATTCATCAAGCGTCAGATGATGCGGTGTAACTTCACAGGTAATCGGCAAGCCCTCGGCGCGGGCGCGCCGCACCAGTTCCAGCGAACCGGCCGTGCTCAGATGGGCAATGTGAATATGCGCCCCCGTCAGGCTGGACAACACGACATCCCGCGCCACATCCACTTCCTCGGCGGCGCGCGTCATCCCCCGTACCCCCAGACGTGTGGACACAGCTCCTTCATTGATGACGCCGCCGGCCGCCAGGTCACGATTTTCACAGTGATCAATGACCGGCAATCCAAAGTCGCTGGCATATTCCAGCGCCCGTCGCAACAGGTTGGCGTTGGCAATCCCATGTCCGTCATCCGACAGGGCCACGACCCCGGCCGCCGCCATCCCACCAATATCCGCCAGAGCTTCCCCCTGTAATCCCTTGGTCACAGCGCCAATGGGATACACGCGGCACGCAGCAGCTTCCCGCGCCCGGTCGAGGATGTAGCGCGTAACCAGCGGCGAGTCATTGACGGGCAAGGTGTTCGCCATGCAGCACACGGCCGTGAAGCCGCCGGCCACAGCCGCGCGTGTTCCGGTAGCTATCGTTTCCTTCGCCGTAAAGCCCGGCTCACGCAGGTGCACGTGAACATCTATGAATCCCGGTGCCACAACCAACCCGGTTGCATCCACCAGTTCCGCCTGTGGAGGGATGTCCAGATTCGGCCCCAGTGCTGCAATGCGGCCGTCCACCACCAGAACATCCATGACCGCATCCAGGTTTTGCGAGGGATCGCAGACGCGGCCGTTCCGAATGACGAGTGCCATGCGCTTGCCTAAACCTTGGCCAGGGTCAATCCGGTCTGATGCTGATACTTGCCCGCGCGGTCACTGTAGGAAACGGCGCATTCCTCGTCCGACTCGAAGAAGATGATCTGAACGAATCCTTCTTCGGCATAGAGCCGGACTGGCAGGTTGGCCGCATTGTACAGCTCGATGACCAGCCGCCCCTTCCAGTCGGCTTCGAGCGGCGTGGTGTTCTGAATCAGCCCACAACGCGCATAGGTGCTTTTTCCAAGAGCAATCGCCGTGACGTTGCGCGGCATCTGGAAGTGCTCAATCGTCACCCCCAGCGCATAAGAGTGAGGCGGCAGCAACCAGTAGTGGCTGCCGTCGGCCGCCGTTCGCAGCGGAATGTCCAGCAGGTTGTCGGGATTGAAGTTTTTGGGGTCCACTTCCGTCCCCTGGATCGGAGAAAAGACCTTAAACTCATCCCGCGCCAGACGACAGTCATAACCATAGCTTGACAGCCCACAGCTTATGATGCGCCGGTCTTCGACCTGCCGGATGAGCCGCCGCTCAAAAGGCGAAATCAGGTTATACTCTTCGCACATGCGAAGGATCCACTTGTCCGACTTAATCACGGTTGGTTTCCACAGCGTGTGACAGCATGTTGAGGTACAAAGGCGGTTCGTAACCCTGAGACCCGATGATATGGCAGTTCATCCCACCCGACTCAAGCTCTTTCTTGCCGTCGCCGGGCTGATGCTCCTGATGAGCCATGCCCTGCGCACCACAATCCTCGCCGGGACGGGCGGGAACAACCCTGCCTTGCAGCGTCCGCGCTCGGTGGAAACTTCGGAAAACCAGACCGGCCCGCTGTCGGAAGTGGGCTTTTACCGTCTTGTCCAGCGTGTGCGCCAGGGACAAATCACCACTGACGCGGCCATCCGGGAGTTGCGCCAACGCGGCATCACCTTTGAAGTCACGGACGAAGTTCTGGACCGCGCCCGCCAGCTTGGTGCACCCGGCGCGCTCATCACGGCTCTGGTCGAACTGACGTTTCAACCATCGCCAAAACCATCCCCAACGGCGCGTCCCCAACCCACCCGCACCATACCGTCCGGCCCTGTCCCTGCCAGTTCGGCGCCACCCCGCGACCAGGCAGAACCGGTCAGTGATGAGCCGTCGGAAGCGTCCGCAGAAGACGAAACAGCGCGTCTCAGCCAACTGCCGCTCATCGAACAGGCCCGGTTTCATGCCCTGCGCAGCGCCGACGACCTCCCGGATTTCATCGTCACCCAGACCATCCGCCGCATGGTGCGGGACGGTCGCGGCCAGTGGCAAACGCGCGACATCCTTGAAACGGAAGTCCGGGTCGAAGGCGGACGCGAACGGGTCGAACTGCTGTCCATCAACGGACGCGCCACCCAACGGCGCTATGAAGACGTTGGCGGCGCGACTTCCGTTGGCGATTTTTCCGGCCAGCTTGCCGCCCCGTTTCTGCCCAGCACCAATACCCGGTTCCGTGAAGCCAGACGGGAACGCTACCGGGGGCGCCTCTGTCGCGTGTATGACTTCGTTGTTCCCAAGGCCAATTCCGGCTACACCCTCACCGTACGGCTCTCCGACGGCACACCGCAGCGCATTCAGGTCGGCTATCAGGGCAGCCTGTGGATTGACGAAGCCACCAAGCGCGTGCTGCGCATCGAACATACGGCAACCGACATTCCACCAGGCTTTCCCATGTCGCAGGTCGAATCGGCCGTGGATTACGACTGGGTCACGATTCTCGGCAAGAACTACTGGATGCCGCTGACGGCTGAGACCATCCAGGTGAGCGATGCCTATCGCCAGGCTTTTCGGAATGTCAGCGAGTTTCGGAACTACCGAAAATTCGAAGGCGACGTCAAAATCATCGAGTGAAAACCGCCCTGAATCCCATGCCTTTCCGACCGCTTGCCGCGTGTTTCTGTCTGCTCTGGTTACTGTTTGGTGCAATTCGCACTCCGGCGCAGCCCCCATCGTCCGTGGCCGCCATTCGTACGCTGCTCGACAGGCAGGTAGCCGCCTGGAACCGGGGCGATCTGGAAGGTTTCATGGACGGTTACTGGCGCTCGCCGGAACTGACCTTTGTTTCCGGTACGACCGTGACCAAGGGGTGGGAAGCGACGCTGGTGCGCTACCGGCAACGCTACCAGTCCGAAGGACGCGCCATGGGAACGCTTGACTTCCAGGACCTCGTCATCGAGATGGTCGGGCCGCGCGCGGCACTCGTACGCGGGGCCTGGCGGGTCGTACTTCCCGAACAGATCACTTCCGGGCGCTTCACCCTCCTGGTACGGCGTTTTCCCAACGGCTGGCGCATCGTTTATGACCACACTTCCTGACGCGCAGGCGCCCTGCCGCCAGCCGGACAGTGACGGCAGCCGTCGGCTTTTGTCGCTTTTGCCCGTGGGATGAGTTTGCTATAACGGGCGGGGAAGGCCCATCCGGTGAACCCCGCACCGGTGGCATGTGACCTCGATGAACCGTACCCTGCCCGCAGACTTCTCCATCTCACCGAATGTTCACCCACCGGTTGTCCCCACGCGGCGGGGGGGCTGGAGTTGGCTTCGCCACTGGCAGCGAACGCTTTTTATCGTGTGGGTTCTGGGGCGCTTCGCCTGGATGCTGTACCGCGACCTCCGACGCGCCCGAGTTCACTCAGACGGCGGCAACCTGGCCGTACTTCCGGCTGAAAAACTCGAAGCCCAGGCAGCCCGGCTGCGCGAACAGCTCATCCGGCTCGGCCCGACGTTCATCAAGATCGGGCAGGCACTGGCCACCCGCGCCGACCTGCTGCCGGTGCCGTTCATTCAGGAACTGGCCAAGCTCCAGAACCGTGTGCCGCCGTTTCCAAACAGCGAAGCCTTCGCCATCATCGAGAGCGAGTTGGGGGCGCCCGTCAGCCAGCTTTTCCGCACCGTTGACCCGGAACCCGTTGCCGCCGCCAGTCTGGGACAGGTCTATCGCGGCGTCCGGCACGACGGGCAGGAAGTGGCCATCAAGGTGCAACGCCCCAATCTCGTGGCGCGCATCAGCGAAGATGTGGACATCCTGCGCCGTCTTGCCCGGTGGATGGCCAGCTCGAAACGGCTCTTCAAAGGTAACGACTGGGTTGGGATGATTGATGAGTTCGAGCGCACGATCTATGCCGAACTCGATTACCGCAACGAAGGCCGCAATGCCGAACGCTTCCGGCAGAACTTTGCCGACTGGCCACGGGTTCACGTGCCGACCATCTTCTGGGAACAGACGACCTCGCGGGTCATCACCATGGAGTTCCTGCGTGGCATCTGTGTGACCGATCTGGAAGGGCTGGCCGCCGCCGGCATTGACGCCAAGGAAGCCAACGAGCTGATGTATCGCACCTACTTCAAACAACTGCTCGAAGACGGCTTCTTTCACGCCGACCCGCATCCGGGCAACATTCTCATACTGCGCGACGGACGGCTGGCCTTTTTTGACTTCGGCATGGTCGGGCATATTTCCCCAACCCTGCAGAGCCAGATGGTCAGCGCCTTTTTCCACCTTATCGAACGTGATGCGCCGGGCATCGTCCGGGATTTGGTCGGGCTGGGATTTCTTTCGCCCGAAGCCGATATGGAAGATTTTGCGCGCGTCGTCGAAGACCTGTTCCGGCGCAAACTCGATGTCAACCTCTCGGAAGTCCGCTTCAAGGACCTGACTTACGACCTGGGCGACATCATCTACCGCTACCCCTTCTCGACGCCTGCTTCGTTCACCTTCATCATCCGGGCGCTGATGACTCTGGAAGGCATCAGCATCACGATGAACCCGCGCTTCAACTTCCTTGAAGTTGCCCTGCCCTATGCGCGCGACTTTCTGTTCCGGCGCGAAAGCGCGCAACTGCGGGAAAAGGTCTGGGCCAGCCTGCACGATGCCCGTAATGGGAAGCTCAACTGGACGCGCGTGTGGAATCTTGCCCGGACGGCGCTGGCGCTCTATTTCGCCTGAAGGGTTGTCCGGCGGCGGTGCCGCCACTCCGCCCAGCGGTCACGCCACCACCGCCGCCAGCGGGTTCGCCATCCCTGCCGGCGTTTGTACTCCGCCTTGTAGTCGAGCTTTTTGGCAAACACCCGCGCAGCCAGCTCCAGGCCCGTCAGATCAATTGCCGCCAGCGCCGCGCATTCTTCCGGCGACAGCCCAAAGGCGCGAGCTGTGTTTTCCGGCGCGGCCAAAAACTGCTCCCGGAAAGCTTCATCGGCATAGAGCCGCGCCAAAAAGGCTTCAAAGTGTGGCGACGACATTGGTGCGTACGTTCTGGTTGGCGTCCCGGTCGGCGCGCCCCCGTGCCAGGGCGGCACGTGCGGCATCGAGTTCATCCAGAAGCTGGGCAAAGGGCGGATAGTCGCCGTCGCGCTCCAGAATGACGACCAGCGGCCGCGCCGTCCGCCGCGCCACTTCGGCCAGCAGGTCAAACACCGGTTGTGGCGTTGCGTGGCGGTGGTCGTCGAGCAGCCGTCGCCCCGGAAAGCGCGTCGCCTGCACCCACTTCCCGCCTGCCAGGTGGATGTAGCCGACCCGTTCGAGGGGAAGCCGGGCGATGGCTTCACGGGGGTCAAAATCGAAGTTGCAGGCGTTGGCGTACAGGTTGTGCAGATCGAGCAGCAAACCGTTTTCCGTGGCGGCCAGGATGCCTTCCAGCCACGTCACCTCATCGAGCGCACTGCCGGGCGGCTCGATAATGGTGGAGATGTTCTCAACCAGTGGATTGCTGCCGACAATGGTGCGTGCTGTGGCGAGATTGCGTGCCGTGCCCTCGATGGTGGCGGCTGTTCGCGGCGGCGCGGCCAGGTGGCCGACTTCAACGCCGCCGCCACGTACAAAGGCGAGATGCTCCGACCACAGCCATGGCTCGACCTCACCGATGAGACGGGCCATGTGGTCAAGCCGAACGGGGTCAACCGGTGCGGTCGAGGCCAACCCCAGGGAAACGCCGTGCAGCACCAGCGGCACTTGCCGCCCCAGCCAGCGCAACGCCTGCCGCTCCCTGCCCGGTGCGTCGAAGTAATCATCGGCGATGACTTCCACCACCTCGATACGATCCAGGTTAGCCAGGATGTCGGCTGCCAAAGGGGCGCGCCATCCAAGACCGACGCGATCGGGCAGGGTTTCCACCATATCCAGTCACCATCAGACTTACGACCATCAGGCAAGTGGGAACAACAGTAACCTAGCTACAGCCACCACAGCCGCCGCCACAACTGCTGCAACTACCGCCGTCGCTGCTGCACGAACTGCTGCAGGAACTCCCACAGGATGAACTGTCGGTCGGAGCTTTGGGGAAGGCTTCCCGGACTTCAGGGAAAACCTCCGCCGGCAGGGCCGCGACACCATAGACACCGGCCAGCAGGGCAATCTGCGCCATCGAGGCGTTGGCTTTGAGGGTTGCGGCCTGGGCGCGCATGCCTTCAAACAGCGATTCCAGCGACTTCACAACATAGTTGCCAAGGCGCGTCCGATAGTCTCCGCTAAAACTCCAAGCCCAGATTGCCGCAACAATCATAATCAGCAGGGTAAAGCCGATGTTGCGGTATCCATGCCACAAGGCCACCCCAATCTTGGTCAAACCGACCACCAGGATGAGGATCAGAGCAAACAGCGCCCGACTGGTACGGGCCTGTTTCTGGGCTTCAGAGGGCAACAAGCCGGCGTTCTCCAGCTCTTCTTTGTAAAGATCATCCACCTGCTGTTTGAGACCACCCTGCTCAAACATTTCCTCCGGCTTCCGTGGAGTTGTGAAAAAGCGAAGTACGGCTCTTTCCAGAGGAAATGGCAGCGACTTCGCATCACAGTCCGGCGCGGTCACGAGCTGCTTTTCCTTTTTTTCCGACGACTCGTTCTGCAAAAGCCTCAGGTGACGGGCTTCGATGAGGACGGCCGTGGCCACCCGTAGGGCCTCGTTGGCTCCCCCGCGCAGGTAGGCCAGTCGGTAGGGGTCAGAAGTATCGAACTTCGTCAGTTCCCTGACCGGCTCGGCCACGATTCGCCGCACATACAGCATTGCGATCACGGTCGCACAAGCCAGCAGGTAAGCCAGCAGAAACGCGGTTTTGGGCAGGCAGATGATGACGACGGTGAAACACAGGAGCAGGGTAAACCAGGCGATGACAAACGCCCGGACCACCCAGGCGTCATCGCCTGTAAGAGAAGTCGCTTGGTTTGTGGTTGGGGTTACAGATTTCCACGGGTCGGAAGGCTTGGGCGTGCTGACTGGGTAGGAACTCATAGGCTACCTCCTGGCATCGAGCCTGACGTTATCAAGAAGCCCATCGGTCTGAGAGGCGATGACCAACGAAACATGACGCAGATGAACTGGTTTACCGCGGCCCCTTTCAGCTCTGCCATTTACACCACGGTACGCAGGCGATGTGACATCTTTGTTTAAAATCCGAAGGTGCCAACAATTGCCAGCCAGCTTCTGTGGCCCACATCAGGACCGGATGCCCTGGAGCGGCAAAGGCACAGCCGAAGTCAGCGTGTTTCGCCTGGTTATTTTTAGACTGAAACCGTTCTGCACACCACCGTCTCCCGTTCGGGATGTCTTTCCTATCCAGCCTGAAACGCGATACCTTACCAGTTTGCCAGGATATGTTTGCTCAAATCACTATGGTCTCCAAAATCCCAAGCGCCAGCGTGGCGTTGCCAATGACACACGAGTTATCTGATGAACTCCCGTTGACCAACGAGGGGACAGGCGATATTCCCGACACACTGCCGTTGTTGCCGCTGCGCGACATTGTCATCTTTCCATTTCTCATCGTTCCCCTTTTTGTACAGCGCGAGAAATCGCAACGTGCCATCGAAAACGCCCTCCCCAACCGGCGTCTGATTGTGCTCGCCACCCAGCGCAATCCAGAGGACGAGGACCCGACCGGCGATGACCTGCACCGGGTTGGTACGATTGCGGCTGTGATGCGCCTGCTCAAAACCGGCGATGGCCGGGTGCGGATTCTCGTTCAGGGATTGGCGCGGGCGACACTTCTGCGTGTGACCGACGAAGCCGGCTACCTGCAGGCGCAGGTGCAAACCATTCCTGAAGCCTCGGTCGAGATGACCCTGGAAGTTGAAGCCCTGATCCGCGCGGTCAAGGGGTTGCTCGAACGGATTGTCACCCTGGGCAAGCAGATTTCTGCCGAAGTGCTCGCCATTGCGGCATCCCTGGATGATCCGGGCCGCCTGGCTGATCTCTGCGCCTCCAACCTCGACGCCAAGCTCAGTGATGCCCAGGCGATTCTCGAAGAAGCCGACCCCATTGCCCGTCTGCGGCGCGTTCACGACCTCATGGCCCGCGAAGTGGGCATTCTCACGGTACAGCAGGAAATCAGCAGCCAGGCCAAGGGTGAGATTGACCGCTCCCAACGCGAGTTTTACCTGCGCCAGCAGCTCAAGGCCATTCAGCAGGAGTTGGGCGAAATTTCTGATGCCGGCGACGAAGTGGCGGCCTACCAGGAAAAAATCGCCGAAGCCCGCCTTCCCGAACCGGCGCGGGAAGAAGCGACGCGCCAGCTCAAACGCCTCGAACGGCTCCACCCGGACGCCGCCGAGGCGGGGCTGCTGCGGACGTATCTGGATACCCTGCTGGCGCTTCCCTGGAACACTTTTTCGGAAGACCACATTGACCTTCAGCACGTCAAAGCCGTCCTCGATGCCGACCATTACGGCCTCGAAAAGGTCAAGGAGCGCATTCTCGAAGCCCTGGCAGTACGGCGGCTCAAACCGGATACCAAAGGGCTGTTATTGTGTCTGGTCGGGCCGCCCGGCGTGGGCAAGACCTCTCTCGGCCGGTCGGTGGCCAAAGCCATCGGGCGCAAGTTCGTCCACATTTCACTGGGTGGCGTCCACGACGAAGCTGAAATCCGTGGGCACCGCCGAACCTACGTGGGTGCCATGCCCGGACGCATCATCCTTGGGCTTCAGCAGGCCGGGACGAAAAACCCGCTGATGCTCCTCGATGAAGTGGACAAACTGGGCAACGACTTCCGGGGCGATCCGGCCTCGGCGCTGCTGGAAGTGCTTGACCCGGAACAAAACCACGCCTTCCGTGACAACTACTTGGGTGTGCCGTTTGACCTTTCAAAAGTCATGTTCCTGCTGACGGCCAACGTCACCGACACGATTCAACCGGCCCTGCGCGACCGGCTCGAAATTGTGCGGTTGTCGGGCTACACCCAGGAAGAAAAACTCGTCATTGCCCGGCGGCATCTCGTGCCCAAGCAGCTTGCCGAGAGCGGCCTGACCGGCAAGCATCTGGCCATCACGGAAAGCGCCCTGCGGATGACCATTGCCCGCTACACCCGTGAGGCCGGCGTCCGCCAGCTTGAACGCGAAATTGGCAAGATGTGCCGCAAGGTGGCGCGGCGCGTCGCCGAAGGCGACAGCGGGAAAGTCACCATCACGGCCGCCAATCTGTCTGATTACCTTGGCGTCCCGAAGTTCAAAGCCGACGCCATTTTGTCCCAGGATCGCATCGGCGTGGCCGCCGGATTGGCCTGGACGAGTGTCGGCGGCGACGTGATGCACGTCGAAGCCCTCCTGCTGCGCGGCAAGGGCGGGCTGCTTCTGACGGGCAAGCTGGGTGAAGTCATGAAGGAATCCGCCCATGCGGCACTGTCGTATGCCAAGTCCCGCGCCCGCGAACTGGGTATCGAGCCTGATGTTTTCACGCAGCATGACCTCCACATTCACGTCCCGGAAGGCGCGATTCCAAAGGACGGACCCTCGGCCGGCATCACTATGGCCACGGCCATGGTTTCGGCGCTGTCCCGCCGTCCCGTCAGGCGCACGGTGGCCATGACGGGCGAAATCACCCTGCGCGGCGATGTCCTGCCCGTCGGTGGCATCCGCGAAAAAATCCTGGCGGCGCGGCGGGCCGGCATCAAAACCGTCATCCTTCCGGCGCAGAACCAGCCGGATGTCAGGGACATCCCGGCGGAACTCGTCAAAGGTCTCAAGTTCATTTATGTGCAGGAGGTCAGCGAAGTGTTTGCCGCAGCGCTCGGCAAGGCGGCAAAGACTTTGCCGGCCAAGGGAGTCAACAAATGAAACGCAACCACTGGACGCACCTGCTCTGTCTGCTGGCACTGGCGTGGTTCAGCTTGGCGGACGCACCCGCCGTGGCAGTCCCCCGGCACATGGACATGAACACGACGGAAGACGGGCATGAGTACGCCCCGCTGCAAACCGTCAAGCTCCGCTACAAAGACTGGACCTATCCCGGACTCGACGGCCAACCCATCAACCTGCGGACATGGATGAAGGGCAAGAAACTTGTGCTGGTTGTGTACTTCGCGCCCTGGTGTGGCAACTGGCGCTATGAGGCCGAAGTTCTGTCCCGCCTGCACGCCAAATATCAACCGCATGGGCTGGGCATCATTGCTGTCAACGAATACGGCACTACCGACGAGACCAGGGCCTTTTTTGGTGAAGCCGGCGCGCCTTACCCGGTTGTGGTTGAATCCGAAGACCGCCGCCGGATTGGTGAGACCTCCCATGCGCTGTACCGGCGGATGACGGGCGACTTCCGCACCTATGGTTCTCCCTACAACATCTTCCTCGAACCGGCAGCGGTCATCGAAACGGGCGAGGTGCTGGCTGAACAGGTTACCGTCGCCAATGGTGAACTCATCGAAGCCGAGGCCGAGGCGTTCATCCGTAAAAAGCTGGGACTGCCGGCGGCCTCCGGGCCAACAGCGAACCCTTCCCAACCGGACAAGCTAGGCTCACCCCTGTTACGCATGCGCTGATGACCGCCCTGCTGCCGCGTCTGTCTGCTCAGGAACTCAATGACTTGCTGCACAACGCTTTTCCGCTCGTGCCGCCAGGGTTGTTTTGTGTCGAAACCGTAGAACCCATGCGGGTTCGGGTGCGGATGCGCAGGCTCGAAGAGCACATTCGCCCCGGCGGGACGCTTTCCGGCCCGGCGCTGTTTACGCTGGCGGACACAGCACTGTACCTGGTCGTTCTGGCCATGTGCGGCCCCGTGCTGGAAGCCGTCACCAGTGAGATGACGATTCACTACCTGCGGCGTCCGGTCGCGCGCGACGCCATCGGCGAGGCTACCCTTTTGCGATTGAGCCAAAGATCGGCCGTCGGCGAGGTTCTCATCCGTGTTGCTGATGACCCGACACCGGTGGCTCATGCCGTCGGAACTTATGCCCTTCCAAAAAACGCTAGCTCGTTGGGGCAAGCCACCAGCGACAGCTCCGCGTGATGATATTTTTCCTGAAGACTTTGGCAAACCGGGTTACTTTCCGGCTTCTTCAATCCCGACTCTGGTAACAAACAGTACCTTGGGTGATTTGTCGGCATAGGACAGGGAGCTTTTCCACACATAGCCTTTTTCTCTGTCCCGGATGTTGACCAACAAGCCTTCCATTCTGACCATATCGCACTTCCCAAGTCCGAGAAGGACTTCTCCGACGCTTTCATCGGCTGGTAAAAGTGCCAGATAGCTGATTGAGTTGTTGATTTCCCTGGGATCAATTTCGCCGGGGATGTAGCTGTAGTAAAACCTTCTGGAAATCTCATCAAAGAGAATATTTCTGCAATTGCAGGTACTTCCCATTTGCCGCCACCCGACCCACAACCTGATGGGGGCAATCATTCCAAGCGGGCTGGTAAAGTCAATTTCTGACTTCAAGACCCTGGCCCGGATGGCA
Source organism: Chloracidobacterium thermophilum B (assembly GCF_000226295.1). Classification (GTDB taxonomy): domain Bacteria; phylum Acidobacteriota; class Blastocatellia; order Chloracidobacteriales; family Chloracidobacteriaceae; genus Chloracidobacterium; species Chloracidobacterium thermophilum. The sequence goes on along the minus strand of NC_016024.1, from coordinate 1,871,837 downwards.
TAGTTGGCTAATGGTACGATTTCATATCCTTTGAACTGGAATGCAGTGGCTTTGGTTTCCGTCTGAAGTGGCTGGTACTTCAGCCCGTACTCTGACTCATCCACCTTCCTGATGGGCGGAGGTGTTTTGCTTACAGCCTCAGTTCTGTTTGCGCTGTTCCGATTTTCCGACAGCTTATTTCCTGCTTCTTCTTTTTCCAAAAGCTCTGAGGCTTGAAGCGAGTCCATGTTGCCGATACTCTTTTTCCAGGTCATCGTTCCGTACGGCAGACAATGGGAGACTAGAAACGTAAGCGCAAAAGGTAAAGCAAAAAGCTGCTGTATTCCCCACATACGGCTACCTCCTAAATCTTGTGTGAAATCCAGGAATTGAAATCTGGAACCGATAGCTGTTTTCAGAAACCAACTCACCGGTTTCTTCTTGCGTGGGAAAACGGCTGCTGTGTTACAGCAATGAAAAATTGGCAAAGATCAACTGGAACACGCCCGGAGAATGCTTCATTGCCCACTTGGATGCCTGCTGGCTTTTGCTTAGGCTGTCCTGAATGGGTCAGCCTGATCGGGGGTATTGTCCGGGCGGACTGGCGAAATTGACATTGCGCCGGTGCTGATGCAGAACATCCGCGTGCAGGGCATCATTGTTGGGTCGCGGGAGATGTTCGAGGCGATGAACCGTGCCCTGGAGCAGAACCGGATTCGTCCGGTAGTGGACAGAATCTTCACCGTTGAAGAGACACAGCAGGCGTTTGGGTTGATGGCGCAGGGTGGACACTTTGGGAAAATCTGCATTCGGATTGACTGAGACGGTTGCACGTTTGGGGGAGCGTGGGGTGGACATTTTGGGAAAATCTGCATTCGGATTGACTGAGACGGTTGCACGTTTGGGGGAGCGTGGGGTGTGGCGGCAAGCCGTGCAGTGGCTTGCCGTTTGTGTTTTGGGGTTTGGTGCTGGGGTGGTGCACCAGTGGCAGACGGGGCGGATTGGGGTGTTGGGGGATTATGCCTACATTGTGGACACGGCGTGGCGGATAGCGCAGGGGGAGTTGATGTACCGGGATTTTGGGTTACCGCATTCGCCGTTGACGTTTCACGTGCAGGCGACGCTCATCAAGGTGTTTGGGTTTAGCTATGGGGTGACGGCGTGGTACTGCACGGTGGTGAACGTGGGGTACGTGCTGCTGACGTACGGGCTGGTGCGGGTGTCGGTGTCTGGGTGGAGTGGGGTGGCGTTGTGTGTGCCGCTGGTATGGCTGGCGCCGCATTGTATTTATCCGCATCCGTTTTATGACCCGGACGTGTGTTTGCTGGTGTTGCTGAATCTGAACCTGCTGCAGTGGGTGGCGACGCGGCGGGTGGGGGCGGTGGTGGCATTTTTGGGTGGGGTGACGACGGTGTTGCCGGCGCTGGCGAAGCAGAATGTGGGGTATCCGTATGTGGTGTTGGTGGTAGTGGCGGTGGTGTGGTGGGGGTGGTTGCGTGAGCGGTGGGTAGGTGGGGTTGGAGAGGGGGAGCGCGAAGGGCTTGAGGTGGTGGGATTGCGGTGGTTTGGGGCCGGTGTGGCGGCGGGTGTGGTCGGGACGGTGGTGTGGCTGGGGCTGACCTGCGGGCTATGGAACTACTGGCGGTGGGTTTTTGTTTCTGCCAGCCGCCGGTTGGCAGACCTGACATTCATTTTGGAGACTTATGGAAACTATGAGTCGTGGGCGCTGGGTGGGCTGATGGTGTTGGGGTGGTGGCTGTGGCAGCGAAAAGGCGAGGGGGCGCGCCCGTTCTGGGTGGCAACCGCAAGTGCGACACTTTTGCTGGGGCCTTTTGTCGTGGTGAGCGCCATAACCTGGCTCTGCGGACGCTTCTTCGTTGGGTTCGATTATCCGCTGTTGTCGCTGTGGGTTCCGGTCATGATCCTCACGCTGGTCGTTGGATTATGGCAACTGCCGTCAGTCTTGTCGGCGTCACAGCCGGTTCGGACGATGCTCCCGTGGATAGCCGTCATCCTGACGTTCTTTTCATTTCTTTCCCAAGGGCATACCGGATCGTCCTACGGAATATGGGCACTTTTTGTACTCATGGTGGCCTACGTAGTGAGTCTGTTTGGCAGCGACCGCCGGCAGCCGCTGGTGTGCTGGGGGATTGCCATCGCCCTGACATTGGCGGCTTTTCCTTATGTTTACCACAATGTCCGATTGCGTTACGTTGACCAAACAGGAGACGCATTGCAAACGGCCTATTCAGGTCCTCTTCGCCGCTTTACAGTTGATAGTCCTTACCTCAGCAACTTCGCCGAACTGTTGGATTTTGTGGCTGACCGCATTCCTGAAGCCGAGCCAGTGGTATGTGTTCCACAGGAGGATCCGTTTTACGTGATGACGGGGCGACGCAATCCCCTTCCGATGGTCATCTTTGACAGCACAGCTACACCTTTTTTCCCAGAAGAGATTGTAGAAGAAGCCGAGCGCCGTCGGGTGAAGTGGGTGATTGTCAAGCGAGTACTGCAAATAGGACATCTTGCGTGGGAGGTTGAGGGAATCCCGGAAGCTTTCTCTGAAAAGTACACCACAGTGGCCAGGTTGAGCGGCTATGACATCCTCCAGCGCTTGGCTCCGGCGCAAGCTGATTCACCCTGAGCAGGTAAGCCGCTATGCTATCCCTCCACCGAGCTTCGCCGTTCGGTGGGATTTTTCGTCACCAAGGAGACAACGATGAAACTACCCGGTCTGGACCGCCTGCCTGGTTTTGAGCGCGCCATGGAGCAGATGCAGCAGAAGCAGGAAGAAATCAAGCGTGCGCTGGAAAGTGCGCGGTGTGAAGGGACGGCGGGCGGCGGTATGGTGCGCGTCACGGTCAATGGCCTCAAGCAGGTTGTGTCGGTCAAACTCGATGCCGAGGCGCTCGCCGACAAGGAAATGCTCGAAGCCCTGATTGTTGCTGCCGTCAACGAAGCCGGCCGCCGCGCGGATGAAGTTGCCCAGCAGCAGATGCAGCAGCAGATGACGGGTCTGCTCGGCAACCTGAAAATTCCCGGTATGTCCTAGCATCAGGTGTGCGCCTGAGCCACCTATGGCAGAATTTGCGGAACCGATTGCCCGCCTGATTGACGAATTCAGGCGATTGCCGGGCATTGGCCACAAGTCAGCCCAACGGCTGGCTTTCCACGTCCTGCGCAGTAGTGCCGAAGACGCCGAACGGCTCGCGCTGGCCATCACCGAGGTCAAATCCCGGATGACCTTTTGCTCGGTGTGCCACAACCTGACGGACATCGGGCAGGACCCTTGCGCGTACTGTACCAACCCGGCACGCGACCAGCATCTGCTCTGTGTGGTCGAGGAGCCATACAACGTCTTTGCCATTGAACGCACCGGCGAGTACAAGGGCCTGTACCACGTCCTGCACGGGGCCCTGTCCCCGCTCCGGGGGATCGGCCCGGACGACATCCGCCTGCGGTCGCTGCTGGAGCGCCTGCGCACTCTGGAAGTGACAGAAGTTATTCTGGCCACGAACCCGACCACGGAAGGCGAGGCTACGGCCAACTACATCGGCTGCCTGCTCAAACCCATCGGTGTTCGGACGACACGGCTGGCAATGGGGCTGCCGGTCGGCAGCGACCTTGAGTACGCCGATGAAGTCACACTGCACAAGGCACTGGCCTACCGGCGTGAAATGTAAGCCCTACAGCTCTTGGCGCTAAGGGACTTGGCGGGGAATGGGAAGCGTGTAGCCCTGTCGCCGCGCCCGTGCTTCGCCTTTGCGGCGCTCACGTTTCAGATCAGCCAGGTAGTCATCAAAATCCACCTGCATGGTGTGTCGTTTGGATTTGACATAGCGGGCAAACATACGCGCCCGTTCACGTTCCATGTCTCTTTCCATCTCCTCGCGCGGAGGCAAGGCATACTCACCCTTGAGATAGGACGCCACCCACTGGCCCTGGGCTTCGGCCAGCGGCATGATCGCGCCCAACGGCTGAAGCAGGCCGATGAAAAAGACGTTGGGAATGTCCGGTTTGAACACCCGCCGAAACAGTGGCAGGTCGTTGTCCGGCGCGGAGATGAAGTTCTCGTCAAAGAAGGGAAAGGTCACTTTGTAGCCGGTGCAGTACACAATCACGTCCACATCCTCCACGCTGCCGTCGGCAAAGCGGACCTGGTTGCCCAGCAGTTCAGCGATGTTGGGTTTTGGGGTGATGACTCCGTGGGTGAGCCGGTCGAGGATGCGTCCTGAAATCGTCGGATGCGCTTCACCGAAGCGGTGGTCCGGCTTGGGTAAGCCATAGTCCTCCATGCGGCCTACAGCTAACCGCAACGTCCACTCAAAGAGGCGTTGCCGCACGGGCCACGGAATTTTGGCCGTGGTCACGATTTGGTCGAGCGGCCTGCCGAAAATGTATTTGGGGATGATGTATGCCCCGCGCCGCGCCGCCAGGTAGGTTCGCTTGGCCACTTCACTGGCTTCGCAGGCAATGTCCATGGCGCTGTTGCCCATCCCCAGTACGACCACGTTCTTGTCGCGGAAGATGTCGTTGTCCACGTAGTAGTGGGAGTGCAGTATCAGGCCGTCGAATTCTCCGGGGAAGGGCGGCTCTGGATAGCGCGGGTCCCAGTGGTGGCCGTTGGCGACAATGAGCGCGTCGTAGTGTTCCACCTGGCCATTGTCGAGCGTAATGACCCACACGCCATCATCCCGGCGCTCGGCCCACTTGACGCCGGTCTCAAACCGGATGCGGGACCGGAAGCCGAAGTGGTCCACGTAAGCATCGAAGTACTCGGCAATCTGCGAGTGATGGGGAAAGACCGGGTAGTGCTTCGGCATAGGGAAATCGGAATACTGCATGCGCTCGCGGGAGGTGTTGATAAAGAGCCGGCGGTAAGCCGATGACATCCCGTTTTTGTTGCCGAAAACCCAGTTGCCGCCCACGCGGTCGCTTTTTTCGTAGCAGTCAAAGTCAAACTGATGCTCGTGAAGCGCCTTGGCAGCGGTGATGCCGGAGCAGCCGGCGCCGATGATGCAGACCTTGGGAAGTTCAGAACCTGTGCGTGCCATGGGTGAATGCAAGAAGCCTGGTGGTGTAAAACTGACGAAGGTATGGGCCTGGGGAGTCCACGCAAGCTGGAGTGTAGAGCATCTTTTACACCGGAGATACTTCCCGGTGCAGAAAGCCGATGCAGAAAGGCGCACCGCCGAACAGTCCCGCCCGGTGAAAGTGTCCTTCACGTTGCACTTGGCTCTGGGCTATGTCATCACATGCGGCTATGACCGACCGCCGATTCTACGTCACGACGCCGATTTACTACGTCAATGCCCGTCCCCATCTGGGGCATCTCTACACGACCCTGCTGGCCGATACCCTGGCGCGGCACTATCGCCAGCGCCGCTTCGAGACGTTTTTTCTTACCGGCACGGATGAGCACGGCCTGAACATCGAGCGGGCGGCAGCGGCCGCCAACCTGCCGGTCAAAGCCTATGTGGATGCCACTGTCGCCGAGTTTCAGCGCACGTTCGCGGCCTTTGGTCTCCAGCCCGATGACTGGATTCGCACGACTGATCCCGCCCACATTGCCGGCGCACAGACACTGTGGCGGCAGGTACGCGAGCGCGGCTACATCTACAAGGGACACTACGAAGGCTGGTACTGCCCAAGCTGCAATGAGTTCAAGGAGGAAGTCACGCCGGGCGAAGCGCCGGTGTGCGACATTCACCTGCGCCCGACCGAGTGGGTGGCCGAAGAGAGCTACTTTTTCAAACTGTCGGCCTTTCGTGACCGCCTGCTGGAGTTTTATGAAACGCAGCCCGAGGCCGTCCAGCCTGACACGCGCCGCAACGAAGTCAGAAGCTTCGTCGCCGCCAACCTGCGGGACCTCTCCATCAGCCGCATTTCGGTCAAGTGGGGAATTCCGGTGCCCGATGACCCGGCGCACACGATGTATGTGTGGTTCGATGCGCTGTCGAACTACATCACCGCGCTTGGCTACGGCAATGGGCGGCGGCAGGACTTCGACCGGTTCTGGCCGTATGTGCTGCACCTCGTCGGGAAGGACATCCTGCGTTTCCATGCCGTGTACTGGCCGGCGTTTCTGATGGCGGCCGGGTTGCCATTGCCCCGGCGCGTGTTTTCGCATGGCATGTGGCTGTCCGGCGGACGCAAGATGTCCAAGACGCCGGATGCCAGCGGGCGTTCCAACGCGATTGATCTGGATGTGCTCCGCCGCCACTTCTCCAACGATGTCGTACGTTATTTCTGCCTGCGCGAAATGGCCTACGGGCAGGACGGTGACTTCACCTATGAAGCTCTCATTGACCGCGCCAACGGTGATCTGGCTTCCGGGCTTGGGAATCTCGCCAGCCGGACGGTGACGCTCATCCGCAAAGCCTTTGGCGGCGCTGTGCCGAATGTGCCGCCGGATGCGCCGGAAGAGGCCCGCGCCATGGCTGCCACCATAGCCGAGCAGTTTGCCGCCCAGCGCCCGGTGTTTCTGGCGCATATTGAGCGTTTGGCGCTCAGTCGGGCGCTTGAAGCCGCCTGGGAACTGGTGGCGCTGCTTGACAAGTATCTCAGCGACACTGCGCCCTGGAAACTCACGGCGCACCCTGGAGCGCAGCCGCGCCTGGCCACGATTCTGCATACGGCCGCCGAAGGGTTGCGGCATCTGGCGGTCTGGCTGTATCCCTTCCTGCCCGATGCCACGGGGCAGCTCTGGAACCGCCTGGGGCTGGCGGGACATCCGGCGGCGGTTGCTCCCGAAGACCTCTCATGGCAGCGTTTTGAGGGGGCTGTGGTTGCTGATGGCCCCGGACTTTTTCCACGTCTGGACAAAACAGCCATTATGAACGACATCGAGAACACGTCACGGCCGGGGGCACCGGAGCCGGCTGCCGTGCTATCCCAGGCAACGGAACCGTCACCAGCAGGTGGTGAAAGCGGCTACATCACGATTGATGATTTTGCCAAAGTGGAGCTGCGGGTGGGGCAGGTGCTTGTGGCCGAGCGCATCCCAAAGGCCGACAAACTGCTGCGCCTGGAAGTGGATGTTGGTGAGGCTGCGCCACGTCAAATCCTGGCCGGCATTGCCCAGTACTATGCCCCGGAAACGCTCATTGGGCGCAAGATCGTCGTCGTCACCAACCTTGCCCCGCGCAAACTGCGGGGGCTTGAATCCAACGGCATGCTGCTGGCGGCTTCGGTCGGAGAGCAGGGGCGGCCGGTGATTGCCACGTTTGCCGAAGACGTGCCCAACGGTGCGCGGCTCAAGTAAGGACGGTTTCTTCACCCCCCCCCCGATGCAAGTGCTATTTCGCGGCGGAGAAGTTCAGAAAGATCATGCAGACCAAACTCCTGACCAGGCGTTTTGACACGCCCAACTCACGCAGTATCGCCACCTACCTGGCCGATGGCGGCTACGCCGGCCTCAAAAAGGCCCTGACCGGCATGCAGCCGGCGGAGGTCATCGAGGAAGTCAAAAAGTCTTCCCTGCGTGGGCGTGGCGGGGCTGGTTTTCCCACCGGGATGAAATGGGGCTTTGTGCCCGTCAACTCGCCCAAACCGAAGTATGTCGTGTGCAATGCCGACGAAAGTGAGCCGGGGACGTGCAAGGACCGCGAGCTGATGGAAAAAGACCCGCACCAGCTCATCGAAGGCCTGCTCATTGCCGCCTATGCGCTGCTGTCAAAGCAGGTGTTCATCTACATCCGGGGCGAATACTGGTATCTGATCGCCATTCTCGAACAGGCGATTGCCGAAGCCCGGGAACATGGTTTCATCGGGAAAAACATCTGCGGCACATCATTTGAATGTGAAATCGTCGTGCATCCGGGGGCCGGGGCCTACATCTGCGGCGAGGAAACGGCGCTGCTCAACTCACTGGAAGGCTACCGGGGGCATCCCCGGATCAAGCCGCCGTTTCCGGCGGTTGCCGGACTGTATGGCTGTCCGACGGTTGTCAACAACGTCGAGACCTTCTGCGCCGTGCCGCACATCATCGTCCATGGCGGCGACTGGTATCGCAGTCTGGGGACAGAAAAATCCGGTGGGACGAAAATCTTTTCCGTCAGCGGTCACGTCAATCGTCCGGGGAATTATGAAGTCCGCATGGGCTACCCGCTCAAGCAACTCATCGAGGAGGACTGTGGTGGCATCCGTGGGGGGCGCAAACTCAAGGCTGTCATTCCAGGTGGCTCATCGGTGCCCATCATGACGGCCGAGGAAGTCGAGCAGGCGACACTCGACTACGAAGGCATGGCCAAGGCCGGCTCGCTGCTGGGTTCGGGCGGGGTCATCGTCATGGACGAAACGACAGACATCTTCATGACGACCTACAACCTCATCCGGTTTTACAACCACGAGTCCTGTGGCTGGTGCACGCCGTGTCGGGAAGGGACAGACTGGCTGCTCAAGCTGTTCAAAAAGATTGCACGCGGCGAGGGCACCACGGCTGACCTCGACACCATCCGGCGGTTGTGCCCGAATATCGAGGGCCGGTCGCACTGTCCGCTGGGCGATGCGGCAGTGTGGCCGATTACGAGTGCGATGAAGAAGTTTCCCGAAGACTTTCTCAAGCACGTCAAGCCGGCGACGGCGGTTCCCTCGGCGGCCTGAACGATGACGGACGTTGCCCACCGCGCCATCTTTTTTGACCGGGACGGCACGCTCAACGAGGAAGTCGGCTACATCAACCACGTGTCCCGTCTGCGCCTGCTGCCGGCGGCAGCGGCGGCCGTCCGGGCCGTCAATGCTGCCGGGTGGCGGGCCATTGTGGTGACAAACCAGGCCGGGGCAGCGCGGGGCTATTTTCCGGGCTGGATGATTGAGGCCGTCCATGCCCGGTTGCGGGAAGAACTCGCCGCCGCTGGGGCGCGGCTCGATGCGATTTACGTCTGCCCGCACCATCCGACTGTCGGCGAACCACCCTACCGGCTGGATTGTGAGTGTCGCAAGCCCAAGCCCGGTTTGCTGCTGCAGGCGGCGCGTGACTTTGGGCTGGAACTTACGCAGTGTGTCGTTGTTGGCGACCGCTACAGTGACGTGCAGTTGGCGCACCGGGTGGGCGCGCAGGGCGTGCTGGTGCTTACGGGTTACGGGCGGGGCGAGTATGAGTATCAACGGGAGCAGTGGTCCGGTTGGCCGGACTACGTTGCCGAAGATGTCCTGGACGCTGTGACCTGGGTTCTGAAAACACAAGGCATTACCTCGTCCACCACACCTGTTCAACCGAAGAGCGGCTTATGACGACGAATGTGGCGACCTCCGACAGGGCAACCCGCTGGGTCTATCCGCTGCTGCTGGCACTCGTCTTTGCTGCTCTGGTGTGGGGAAGCTGGCGGAAGTGGGGCAATCCCTTCGTGGACTATGGCATCGAGTTGTACGTTGCCTGGCAGTTGTCCGAGGGAAAGCATCTGTACCGGGACATTGTGTGGTTGGGCGGGCCGCTGTCGCAGTACACGAACGCCCTGTGGTTCCGGTTGTTTGGGGTGTCCTACCTGACCCTGTCACTGGTCAACATCGCATTCGTGGCCGGCCTGACGGCGCTGCTCTATCGCTTTTTCACTCGGGCGATTGATCGGACGGCCGGCCTTATCGCTGGCTTGGTCCTGCTCGTCGTGTTTGCCTTTCAGGCCTACGAAACCGGCGGAAGCTGGGATTACGTTGCACCTTACCGTCACGAAGCCGTTCACGGCCTTGGGTTGGCCATCCTGGGGTTGTCGGTCTTCGCCGATTACCTCCAACAGGGTGGGAAATGGCGTCCCTTCGTTCTTGGTCTCTGCTTCGGCGCCGTGTGCCTGACAAAGATTGAACCGTCTGGGGCTATGGCAGGTGCGCTTGTCAGTGGCTACTGGCTCAGCCTGAAGTTTCTGCCACTCCGACGGAAACGCTGGCGACTGGATGTGGGCTGGTTCATCGTTGGCAGCGTGGTCGTGCCACTTGGGTTTGGCCTGTACCTTGCCACCCAGATGCCATTGAAGCTGGCCCTGACAGGTTTGCTTGGCAACTGGCTGAATGTGGTACGGACGGATGCCTTCGGGCAGGTTTTTTACCGGTGGGTCATGGGACTGGATCGCTGGCAAGAGCATCTTGCGCACGCAGTGGGTGGACTAGGTGGCTTTGTAGTGGCTGTGAGTACATTCATTGGTCTGGAACGAATCCTGCATAAGGTGATACGCAGATGGGTAGTGTGGGCTGGGGTTACTTTTGGGGTGACGTGGTTGCTCGCCTACAAAGTTCTGCCTTGGAATTCAGCTTTATACTCCCTACCATTTTTGGCCGGACTGGCACTTCCCTGGCTGGTATGGATGGCGCTTCGATGTACTGATCAGGCGCTGTTGGCGCAGCGGTGGATTCCGCTGACAATGTGGAGTGTTTTCGCATTGCTACTCTTGGGAAAAATCGCGCTCAACGCGCATGTTGGGAATTATGGCTTCACTCTGGCATTGCCGGCCACGGTGCTGTTGGCCGTGAGCACTGTCGGCCTGTTGCCGGAGTTCATCAAAGCCAAGGACTGGGGCACAGGTGAACTCATCCGCTGGGGCAGCGCTGGTGTGTTGGTGGCTTTTTTTTTTGACTGCACAGGAAAGTAGTGGTCGTTTCTACTCGGTAAAGAACATACCTCTTGGCACAGGTGCAGACCGGATGCACGCCTTTGGACTGCCATTTAGTGAGTCGGGTACCATCACGGCTGCGGCGCTGGAAAACATGGCGCAGACCATGCCGCCGGGGGCGACACTGGTTGTCATCCCCGATGGCATCGTTCTCAATTATCTGTTGCGGCGTGAAAACCCGACGCCGTACACCGTTTTCGATCCCGTTCTGATGGCGGTCTATGGCGGGGAGGAACGGGTGGTGGAAACACTGACGGCCCATCCGCCCGATTACATTGCCTTGGTGCAGCGTAACTTTTACGAATACGGACTGGCCCCCTTTGGACAGGACCCACGCTTTGGACGCACCATCCTGGCCTGGGTTGACAAGCACTATGAGGTGGTGCAGGTCTATGGAGCGCCTCCGATTGGCAAGGTCTTTGGGATTGCACTTCTGCGCTGTAAGTCCACTTCCGGCGAGGCGGCAAGCCATGCGCCGTGACGGGTTTGCCAAGCTCCCGGGACTTGCTTAGTATGGCCCGCCGATTACCAGAGACTGGCCCGCGACGGTAAGGGTGTGAAAAGTACCGAACACTGTATGCGCACTGTGGAGTGGACGCCGGCTGGCGTGCGTGTCATTGATCAGCGCGTTTTACCCGGCAGCGAACTGTATCGCACGTACACGACCTGTGAGGAGGTTGCCGAGGCCATTCGGACGATGGTCATCCGTGGGGCCCCGGCCATTGGCGTGGCGGCGGCGTTCGGTATTGCCTTGGGGGTTCGGGCAAGTGTGGCCGCCGGGGAAGACCTCCCGGCCGCCTTTGAGCGGATTTGCCAGACTATGGCTGCCACCCGCCCCACAGCCGTCAACCTGTTCTGGGCCATCGAGCGCATGCGTCGCCAGTTTGAACATCTGCGCGCCGAAAAGACACCGGAAGCCCTGATTGCAGAAGCCCTGGTGGCGGAAGCCCAGGCCATCCACGCAGAAGACATTGCCACCTGCCGCCAGATTGGTCGCCACGGCGCGGAACTCATTCCCGACGGCGCAACCGTACTGACCCACTGTAACGCCGGTGCGCTGGCGACAGCCGGCTACGGGACAGCGCTGGGGGTGATTCGTGCCGCCGTCGAGCAGGGGAAGCGGATCACCGTTTATGCCGATGAAACCCGTCCCTTTTTGCAGGGCGCACGCCTGACGACATGGGAACTCATGCAGGACGGCATACCGGTGACATTAATCTGCGACAACATGGCCGGTCACTTCATGAAGCTGGGGCGCATCAACTGTGTTGTCGTCGGTGCCGACCGGATTGCCGCCAACGGCGACACCGCCAACAAGATTGGAACATACATGGTGGCCGTGCTGGCGCAGCGCCATCGTATTCCTTTCTACGTGGCCGCGCCGGTTTCCACCCTTGACCTGACCCTTGAAACCGGCGATGGCATTCCGATTGAAGACCGCGCTGCACAGGAAGTCACGCATATTGCGTCCGTACCGATTGCGCCCGCCGGCGTGGCCGTTGCCAACCCGGCCTTTGACGTGACGCCACACGATCTCATCACCGGGATTATTACGGAGCGTGGGGTTGCCTACCCTCCCTTTACCGTGTCGTTGCGCCGGTTGGCGGCCGGCACGTAACCATTCCAAGGACGCATGTTTTCGCTGGAACAAAAAGTCGGGCAGTTGTTGTTCATCGGCTTGCCTGGCCCAACCCTGGATGTTGAAGCACAGCAGCTTATCAAGTCCATCCAGCCGGGTGGTGTCATTCTCTTTGCCCGAAATCTGGAGTCCCCGCAGCAAACGGCCGAACTGACGGCCGACATCCGCCGCTTCAGTCGGGTGATGCCGCTTATTGCGATTGACCAGGAAGGCGGACGGGTGGACCGTCTCCGCCACCTGGCCGGGCCGATGCCCTCCGCAAAGCAGATTTCACTTGCGGATGACGCCAAATTGGCCTTTGAACTGGGAGTGGTGACAGCGGATTTGCTCCGGCTGTTGGGCTTCAACATCAACTTTGCCCCGGTACTCGACATCGAGTTCCCACACGACCAACCCAACGGACTCGAAGAGCGTTGCTGGGGTGGGCAGGCCATGACGGTCATCCGCTTTGCCGGGACCTATCTCGAAGGTTTGCAGAACCACGGCATTCTGGGATGTGGCAAACACTTTCCGGGTCTGGGCGACACAGCCGTGGATTCCCACCATGCCCTGCCCACCGTCAACCGTTCGGAAAAGCAGCTTCTGGCAGAAGACCTGCGGGTTTACGCCGACCTGTTCAGCACGCTCTACACCCGTGTTCCGGCGGTGATGACCGCTCATGCCAGTTATCCGGCCTTTGACGGGCACAGTGGGATTCCGGCCTCGCTGTCCCGTAACGTCGTGACGGACCTGCTCCGCAAGCGCATGGAGTTTTCCGGCATTGCCATCTGTGATGATCTGGAAATGGGCGCCATCCAGAAAACCGTTGAGTTTCCAGAAGCTGCCGTCCGTGCCGTTGAAGCTGGTAATGACATGTTGCTTATCTGTAGCCGTCCTGACCTGATGCAGGAAGCCCAGACGGCGCTCGTGCGTGCTGTGGAGACCGGGCGGATTCCCCGGTCGCGGCTGGAGGTCTCAATTGACCGGATTGCCAAAGTCAAAGCCATGGTCATGGCTCCCTATCCCTACAGCGCCGAGGCGTTCCGCCGGGTAACAGAGCGGTTGGCCGCCCTTCACCGGGCAGTGATGGAGTCAGCCGCGCCGCAGGAAACCCTGTCCTGAAGAGAAAATCGGCCCATGGCGTTGGGTGCACAACGGTGGCTTCGATTCCTGGCGCTGACCGGCGTGCTGGTGACGACGGCCTATCTCGTGTCCTATTTCGTGACCCAGCGTGCGCCCTCCAAGCCGCCAAATGTGGCGCGCCGCGACCTCGCCCCGGACATCGAAGTGGTTTCCAATGACTTCCAGTACCTTCACAAGGAAGGCGACATCACCCGGCTTGTCCTCCAGGCCAAGCGGGATACAGCTTTTGTGAACGGGCGGCACAAACTCGAAGGCGTTGAGTTGCAGACATTTGACGCCCAAGGACAGCCTACGGGCAAGCTGACGGCCGAAACCTGTGACTATGATCCAACGGCGCGGACTTCGGATTTCAGGGGCAACGTCGTGCTGACGACGACCCAGGGACTGACCGTTAAAACCGAGTCCATCCGCTATGACCGCGAGGCTGAAGCGGCCACCACGTCCGACCCGGTGCAGTTCGTCCGCGGGCGTGTGAGCGGAGAAGCCAGGGGGGCGCAGTTCGATGGCAAGGCCGACCGGCTGGTGTTGGAAAAGGACGTGCGCACGACCGTTACCCCTGAAAAGCCAACCCAGCCTACGACCGTCATCACTGCCGGCCGGGCTGAATATCTGGCCCGCGAAAAACGCCTCGTGCTTGGCCAGGGGGCTCGGGTGACACAACGCGGGGATGCCCTTGCGGCGCAAACCCTGATCGCTCAACTCGATGACGCCCAGCGCCTCCGCCGGGTCGAAGCCCAGACGGCAGCCACCTTGCAGAGTGCAGAAAAAGGTTTTGTTCTGACGGCCTCGGTGCTGACCTTCGACTTCGATCCCTTGGGGGGACTGACGCAGGCCGTCGGTACGGGGCAACCTGTCCTCCGGCAGCAAACCGAGACTGAACACCGCGAAGTGACCGGCGAGCGTCTGGAAGCTTCCTTTACCCGTGGCGCAAACGCCAGTGAGATCACACGGGCGCAGGCAACCGGCAACGCGCACCTGCACATTGAGCCGGTCAGTACCACGGCTGGCCGGACGCCGGAGCGGAAAAACCTTCAATCCGACACGCTGCGCGTGACTTTTGCGCCGGGGGGACAGGTCATGCAGAGCGCCGAGGCGGATGGGGCTGCCGTCCTGACCGTAGCGCCACTGGCACCGACGCCGCGCAGCGAAAGCAAAATCCTCCGCGCACCACGTCTCACGGCAGACTTTTACCCCGACGGAAAAGTGCAGACCTGTACAGCCACCGGCGGCGTCGAGATGCGGGCCGAGCCGGCGCTGGACAACTCACTGCGGATTCCCCGCCGGACGACGAGTGATCGGGCGGAAGCCACGTTTGATGCAGCGCAGGGCGAGCTGGTCCGTATTGTGCAAACCGGCCAGGTGGCTTTCGAGGAAGGTCCACGCCAGGCGCGGGCCGAGCAGGCCACATTTCTTCGGGCGCAGGAAGTCGTCGAGTTGCGCGGTCGTGAAAAGCGTCCGGTCGTATGGGACGAGACCTTGCGGGCAGAGGCCCGGGAACTCGACCTGTCAACGGCGGCACGCTCCCATGTGGCGCGCGGCGACGTGCGTACGACGTACTACGAAGCCCGCCAGACCGGCAACACCGGGATGTTTGGGCAGCCAATGGCACCTGTTTTCATCACGGCGCAGGAAGCGCAGGTCGAACCACAGCGGGCCGTCTTCACCGGCGAAGCGCGCTGTTGGCAGGGAGACAGCTTCGTACGTGGCGACCGGTTGGAACTGTTCAAGGCTGACCGCCGCCTGACGGCAACCGGGCACGTCTCCACGGCCTTTTACCGCCTGGCCCGTCCTGCCTCACCAAAAGCTGCATCCACTCCCGAAGATGCCCCGGTGTTTGGTACGGCGCAGACCTTTACCTACAGCGATGTGGAGCGGCGGGCGCGCTACACCGGAGATGTCAGGTTGACGCAGAGCGACACGACGCTGACAGCCGGGGAAGTCGAAATCGAGCTGGCTGCGCGTGAGAACCGGCTGGAGCGCCTGACGGCCACCAACCAGGTGGTCATTGTCCAGCCTGGCCGCCGGGTGACGGGCGATCTCGCCCGCTACACAGCGGCCGACGACCGCTACGTGGTGGTTGGCAATCTCGCCCGGGTCGAGGATGTCGAACGCGGGGTATCCATAGCGCCGGAGATTTCCTTCATTAAATCGGAAGGTATCGTCCGGGCTTCAGGCGGCGCGAAAGGTCAGCGCATCCGCACGACCTACCAGCCCAAGCCATAGGTTTCTACGGGGCGGCTTGAGTGAGCTGAAACACGGCGCGCAGTTCACCGGCCGGTTGCTGGCGGTGGGTCAGAATGGGCTGGCTGTACTTTTCCATGAGCGCCGCGTACGGTTCAGCGCCGAGCAGTCCCAGTTGCCGGAGTGCCTCCAGCACGACCGTGTTGCGGGCGCGGAAGCTGTCACCATCCTCAATCTTGACCGCCAGCCCAAGTGCATCGGGAAAGCGATCGCTTGCCGGGACGGCAACAGCGTGGACACCTTCCGCGCCGACCTTCGAGAGCAGGTGCCCCGGTACGGCGCGCATCAGGTCCGTGTCAATGCGCTCGGTTCCGCCGATGAGTTCGGGATGCGCCAGCATGGCCGTCGCCATCCGCCGGCTTTCCTCCGGGTAAGGGGAATGGGCAAAGAGCCGGGCATAACCAACGGCCAGGTTCTGGAGTGGCACGGCCCAGGTCGGCACCGTGCAGCCATCCAGGCCGCGGGGCATGGCTTCCACTGCCACGTTACACATCGTGGCGATGGTGTTGGCAATTTCAGTCTGAAGCGGGTGTGTCGGAGCATCGTAATCCGCGGTCGCAAAACCGGCTGCGAGACAGCCAGCCAGCATGCCGGCGTGTTTGCCGGAACAGTTGTTGTGCAATGCTGTGATGGTGGCTCCGGCAAGGCGGCGGGCCGCGGCGCGATTGAACGGCGGATGCGTGCCGCACCGGAGCACGTCTGCCGTAAGTCCCAGTCGGCTGAGCAATCCGGCAACGACGGCCGTATGTTCCGGCTCGCCATTGTGTGAAGCGGCCATGATGGCCAGTTCGCGCGTGGTGAGAGCAAAGCGTTCGGCGGCGCCGGTGCGGAGTACGGCCATGGCCTGAAAAGGCTTGGCTGCCGAGCGCAGGAAACAGAGCCAGTTCGGATCGCCTACGGCGTCCACCATCTGTCCGGTGGCAGTCGCGGCCACAATGGCACCCCGGTGACGCGACTCCACGGCTGAGCCGCGCCAGACTTCGACAAGAACCGGTGCGTCCTGGTTTGGCGGTGAAGGATGTGCTGGCATGAAGTTTCAAGCCCGGTGGTTGGGGACGATGCGCCCCACGAGGTCGTAGGTATGGGTGGCTGTAATCTCCACGTGGACGAGGTCGCCCGGTTGTGGCGGCGCGAAGCCTTCCGGCGCGTCGGTAATGAGCACCCGCCCGTCAATGCCCGGCGCCTGGGTGGCTATCCGGCCCTGCCAGATCAGGTCGCTGTCGTCAGAAGGCCCTTCAAACAACACTTCGACGACACGGCGTTTGAACTGCCTGAGACGCTGTTTGGAAAGCCGCGCCTGCAACCGCATCAGCTTTGCCCGGCGGGCTTCGGCCGTGCGGGAGGGCACTTTGTCCGGCAGGTCAAAAGCCGGTGTGCCTTCCTCGTCGGAGTAGGTAAAGACGCCGACCCAGTCGAAAGCCTGGGCCGCGCAGAAATCAAGCAGCACCTCGAAATCCGCCTGAGTTTCGCCGGGGTAGCCAACGATGAAGGTCGTCCGCAGGGCAACCCCCGGCACCCGCTCACGGATGCGCGCAATGAGTTTTTCCATAAACGACCGTGAACCGGGCCGGCGCATGGCGTGCAGCATCCGGGTCGCCGCATGCTGGAGCGGCATGTCAATGTAGGGGCAGAGCTTTGGTTCGCTGGCCAATACATCGAGCAGCGCGTCGCTGATGCGGGTGGGATAGGCGTAGAGAAACCGTATCCAGGTGATGCCCTGTACTTGCGCCAGGGCGCGCAGCAGGTCGGCCAGTCCCTGTTTCAGCCCCAGGTCTTCCCCGTAGCTTGTCGTATCCTGTCCGATGAGGATGATTTCCCGGACACCTTCTTCTGCCAGGCGTTCGACTTCGGCGAGAATCGAGCCGATGCGCCGGCTGCGCAAATGGCCGCGCATCTGCGGAATGGAGCAAAACGCGCAGGGATGGTCACAGCCCTCGGCAATCTTGACGTAGGCATAGTGCCGGGGGGTGGTCCGTTGGCGCGGGGTGGTCTCGCTGTAGAGATAATCGGCGTCCGGCCGCGTACGCTCGCGCTGGGGGACGCCGCCTCGTGGACGAAGCACGACCGGCCGGGGCGTGACGGTGGCCGCAGGCGTACGGAGCAGATGTGGCAGTTGCTCCAGTTCATTCGTGCCGATGAAGGCATCCACTTCCGGGAGTTCTGCCGGCAATTGCTGGCGGTAACGCTCGACCAGACATCCGGCCACGATGAGTCGCCGTCCTGGCCGTTCGGCCTTGAGCGCCGCCATCTCCAGGATGGTGTCTATGGATTCCTGTTTAGCCGCTTCAATGAAGCCGCAGGTGTTGACGACGATGACATCGGCGCTACCGGCATCGTCAGTGATGGCATAGCCGCTTTGTGCGGCCAGGCCGAGCATGACTTCGCTATCAACCAGATTTTTGGGACAGCCCAGGCTGACCATACCAAGGCTTGGTTTGGGAGCTGTCATGATGTCAGGTGCGCCTTTCCGTTGACCGGGATGGATGTCAAAGCCTGTAGCTTACGTCACTGGCTGTCGAACAGCGAAGTCAAATACGCAAGATTTCCGAGCGGCGAGCGCATTTCACCAAAGCAGCCATCCTCCCGAAGCTGAAGGTAGCCGGTGGCTGGCGGCTGGCGTTCGATGGCGCGCCGGATGGCCCGTTCACCCAACCTGGAAGGTGTGGCCTCGCCAGCGCGGGTCAGGGCGATGAGCGCCAGCGTGGCGCGTTCGAGGTCTTCCCGGGGCTGGTTGACGCGGCGCAGGAAGGCGTCAGGTGTCCCGTGCCATGTGGAACGGGCGGGTTGCGGTGGCGCACCGGCCATGGCCTGGGGGAGCGTCTGTTCAAGAACGCTGCGCTCGCCGAGAAACAACCAGTCATCCAGAAAGCATGCCGCCCGTCCGTCCCGGTGCGTTGACGCAGCCAGCAGGATACCGGTTGTACCCAGACTCAGGTTGGTGATGTTGGCACCATCCGCGCGCAGGTAACGGTCCAGCGTCGGCAGGAGACGGGTGCGGTCGCGGACTGGCACGCCCAAAATCAGAGCGGTTGGAGTTCTGCGGCCGGGGTCAATCACCAGCCACTGCTCGCCAAGGAAGTCATCGAGGGCTTCCCGGGGGCGAATCCCATAGCGTTCGCGCAGTCCAACCACCAGCTCCCGGCTCAGAAACGCCACCGGAGCCGGGCTGTGGGCCGCAAGAGCGAGCTGTACCTGATCAAGTGCCGTGAGTGGTTGTGCCAGTCCGATAGCTGTCAGTCCACCGGTCGGCGGCAGGAATCGCTCCACGTGGGGCGTGGCCAGCGCCGGACGCAGGTGTGGCCGAAGGGCGGCGACGATATTCGGGTGCAGTGCCAGATGGTAACGCTCCACGACCTGTCCCGCCTGAACGTCGAGGCTGTACCCCAGTCCGTTGGAAAGTCCGGTCAGCAGGGCCGTCAGCAGCGATTGTTCCTGACCGTTGGCCGAGATAGTGCCACCAGCGCCGGGGAGTCCCTGCCTGAGCCGAAGCGCGGCTTCCAGCCCTGACGGATTGATGAACGCAAAAAGCCAGGACGATTGACCTTGCACCGTTTGACGGGCGTCTTCAAAGGCGGGAACTCCGGCAAGGGGCGGGCGGCGGCCGTCGGCGACATCGAGACAGGCCCGCAGGGCGGCTTCGTGATTGGCCAGAAAGAGCAGGTCGCGGCGCGTAGCCACCCAGAGTGCCGCTTCAGGACGTGCTGGCGAGCGAAAGCACAGTACCTGACTGCCAGCATCAGCGTGTTCGGAAGGTTGCAGGTCAGGGCCAAGCAGCTTGCGCGCCACGAGGGGGAGCCGCTCCCGCGCGAGGCTGGTGAGTTCTGCTGCAGACAGCCCGGTGGCGAGGCACAGTGTTAGTTGGGGGGTCACATCCAACGTGGCGCCATCCGCAGACGGCGGGGCCGCGGGCTTGCCCGGGTTCGAGCCGGGCATGTTTGACGGGGCCGCCACAGGGGGGGGCGTGACTTCGGCGGTGATGCCCGTCACGATCAGTCCCCAGCGGGCGCGGGCCAGCAGACGTGCTTCGGCCGGGCCAATGTCGAACCACTCGATGAGCCGGCCCCCGTGTAGGACATCCTCGAACTGTCCGGGAGCGCCAATAGCCGATTTGAGGTCTTTCCAGAGCGACAGGTCTTCAAAGCGACGCAGTCCGTCCGGCAGCGAACCGGCTTCGATGAAGACCAGTGCCTCCCGTGGGCTGTAGCGGGCCAGATTGGGCGACACTGGTCGTGGCCGCAGCCACAGCGTCCAGAGCAGCATCCCAACCAGCGCCAGCCCAAGCGCAAGCCATCCACTGTGGCGTGTGAGGTAGGGTCCTGTTCTTGCACTCACGCCCGCGACTCTAGTGCGTTTCGGGCGTGGGTGCAATGAACCGCCTGGGCACGGCGCGGGGGAGGCCGGCCGGGGCCCGTCACCAATTGGTTGAAAGTGCAGCACCTTGTATTGTCTTCACGTACACCTTTCTCAAAAAGAGGTTGACGTGCCGGGAGCGTGGTGATAACCATACGGTACGCAAAAGAACAGGGCAGTTGTCGTCACAGGGCGTACTCTCATTGGCTCCAGGGTCATATTGCTTGCACTGCGTGGCGTGCTCTTTCACTAGAGCCAGGTTAACGTTTTCTTTACGAATGACGAGTGCGTGGAATGCATGGCGCGATAGTGCGAGGAGATTCATTCAGCCTCGGTTGGGCTTCGTGCCCAATCCGTTGGCAGGCGTTCTGGCCTCTGGTTGCTGACATGCAGGTTTCTGTTTTTACCCAGGCTTGCTCTGTACATACCCCACTCCTGTGAGAAATGGAGGCAGTAGCTTCGCTATGGGCCTGCTGGGTTTCGGTAGTGCCAAGACCACGGTTGGTATTGACATTGGCTCCAGTGCCATCAAAGTGGTGGAACTCCAACCGGTCAAAAACGGTACTTATAAGCTTCTGAACATTGGTCATGCCAATCTTGTTCCCGACGCTATTGTGGATGGCCATATCATTGACCTGAATCACGTCAGCGATGCTATCGGCCGCCTTCTTGGTGAGCACAAAATCAAAACCAAAGATGTCCATACATCAGTTTCAGGGCACTCAGTTATTATCAAGAAGATTGAAGTTGCTTACATGACCGATGATGAGCTGGCTGAACGGATTCAGTGGGAAGCCGACCAGCACATCCCATTTGACATTACGGATGTCAACTTGGATTACTCTGTCGTCGGCCGCGATCCGGCGAGTGGTGTCATGCAGGTTCTTCTGGTGGCCTGTAAGCGTGACAAGATTGCCCAGTACACAACCGTCATTTCCCAGGCGGGGAGAAATCCAGTCGTTATTGACGTGGATGCTTTTGCCCTGCAAAACGCCTACGAAGTCAACTACCAACCAATGCCGACAGCGACTGTGGCATTGCTCGACATAGGTGCAGCTGTGACGAGCATCAATATCGTCCGCGGATCGAACTCAGTCTTCACCCGTGATATTTCGGCTGGTGGTAACCAATATACCGACCTGCTGCAAAAAGAGCTGGGACTAACCTTTGAGCAGGCCGAAGCCCTGAAACGGGGGGTTCCAACAGACAATGGTTTGCAGCCGAGCGATGCGCAGTCACTGATTGATTCGGTGACGGACATCCTCGCCATGGAAGTTCAGAAAACAATGGATTTCTGGCGTGCCACGAGTTCGTCGGATGTGGCCCCCATAGACCGCGTGCTGGTTGCTGGAGGGAGTTCAAAAATATCTGGCTTGACTTCTGCCTTTTCGGAACGATTTGGAATTCCGGTTGAGCGGTTCAATGCATTCAATCCTTCCCGGATCAAGGTGGATTCGGGGAAATTTGATGAAGAGTATATTCGTGAAATGTCACCCACGATGGCTGTGGCTGTTGGGTTGGCTGCGCGCCAGCCTGGACAGTAAAGGTATGGCCGGCTTCCATAGAAAGTGTGGGAGCATTTGCCTTCTCTGGTTGGATTCGTACCTTGTGACGCAATTGCATATAGAAAGGGAGTCAGTTGGTCGTTTACTGCTGACTGACGGACATTGAACATGCCGAAAATCAATCTTGCCACAAGTGCAGTCAGTGAGCCGACACCTACCATTGCTCCGGCTACAACCCGAAGTCTTGCGATAATTCCTCTGGTGCTTGTTGGGCTCCTCTTGGTGATTGTCATTGCTGGTCTTGACTGGTATCTCTGCAATGCCAAAGCTCGCGAGGCCAAAGCACATCTGGATCAGGCCAAAAAACAAAAAGCCGAACTGGAGCAGGTCAAGAAAGAGCGGGATGAATACGAGAAAAAGAAGAAATTACTGGAAGCACGTTTGGAGATCATCAGAAAACTCGATGCTGAGCGACGAGGCCCGGTTGGGATGATGTCCCAAATCAATGCACGTATTCCCGAAGGTGTTCGATTGGAGCGGATCGAAATGCGGGGCAGCAAAATCACCATTGAAGGAGTGGTGGATCGGTCTGAAAGAGATCGCGAAAAGAAAAACCGGGACGTTGTTATTGAGTTCGCGCAACAGCTTGAACTTCGCTCAAACGGTCTCTTTACTAATGTCAACCCAACCTTCCAGGAGACAGGGCAGGTCCTTCCAGATGTCACTGAGCAGCAATCGCTGAAATTCACCATTGTCTGTGACTACAATCCACCCCAACCAGCAGCTCCATCAGGTTCAGCCCAATCTGCCCAAGCGGCGCAGACTGTAAAGTAGCAGGGAGTTCATGTCATGACTTTTTTATTACAAGTTGTTGTTACCCTCGTAGTGGTTATTGTGGCAGTCTTTGCTTTTGACATCTCGGTATGTAGCGACCTGCGAACCCAGGCTGAGCGCGATGAGAAGGAAGCACAAAAGCTTGATAGTGAAGTGCGCGAGCTGGAAAACGTCCGTGTGCAGCTCAGCGAATACAAGAAAAAAACTGAAGAATACATGCGTGACTTGCAGGCATATCGCGCGAACATCCCTGAAGAGGTGCGCCTGTCTGAAACCTTGGCCCAGTTACAGCGAATTGCGCAGGGACGTTCTGCCATCGTCCGCGAATTTCGTCCTGGTCCCGTTCGGAAGCAGAGCTTTTATTACGAAAAGCCTGTCAGTGTCAAAGCTGGTACGACCTACGATCAGATTGGTCAACTCTTTGCCGATATTGCTGCCCTCCCACGCATCGTCCGGGTTTCGGATGTCGAAATCCGTCAGGCCAGCCCCCAGACCCCCAGACTGACCATTGAAGTGAGTTATGAAATCACGATGTTCTTCGCTTCTGAGAAGGACATCCTGAGTCTTGATGATGAGTCAAGGTAAGATGAGTCAAGGTAATGAGAGCTGCTATTCCGGTTTGCTGCGGATGCGCGCTGCGGATGCGCTAAGACTGGCTGAACCAGATAGGTTTTTGTGGGTTTTGGGGCTAGTTCAGTCGAATATTTCTTGAGGAAAACCCTCTGAGGAAAGCCCTATGGGTATTCACACTGTTTGTTGCACGTGCCGCAGAGCAGCCATCAGTAGCCTGGTTTGCTTGGTGCTGCCAGGTTTTGTAGGACTGACGCTTGGTCAGTCACCTTCGTCTGCTGCTCAAAAGGCAGCCGGTGGTGTGTCAGTGTCATCTGCTGTGTCATCCACAGGCGCAGGGAGTCAGGATGGGAAATCCTCTGGCCCGCCGGCAAGTACTATATCCCCAAGTTATACCGGGACCGGACGTGATCCATTCAAAGACAGTAGCAAGATTCGGGATCCATACCGCCCGCCAGTAACAGACCTTCCCTATCCTGACTTTCCCACACGGGAAGCCAAATGGCGTGAAATTCGTGACCGCCGTTTGGAACAGGGACAGCCCCCACCGGCTGAATCGGAAAAGTACCTGGTGGAAGAATTGCAGGTTATCGGAATTTACTCGACGGAACGTGGGCTTGGAGCCTTACTCAAGGATCAGAAGTTGAACACGACCCTGTTTGTGCGTGAAGGCTCAAAGTTCTGGAATGGCTCAGTCATCAACATCCAGCGTGTGCCACGGTCATTTGGCGTCGGTGATACGCAAGTCTTAGGGCGGGTCACTTGCTCAGAGATCATTGTGCGGAGCAATGGGCAGCTTGTCACCAAGCAGCGTTTTCTTGATTACGCTCCCAGATCCACAACGGGAACGCCGTAATCCCGGCCTCCAGAAAGAAGACGATGCGTTAGGACGACGCCTTGTTCGCTGGATTTGTTGGTTGGATCAGTCAATGGTCAGGCAGGTTCGAGGAGTGCCAGAGACCAAAGCGTGGTATGTACTGCGGTTTCTGCAAGTCGGAGCCTGCAGGTATTTGTTCAGGTTGAGATTCCAAAAGATGGACCTTTTGATTGGAGGAGAGTTATGAAATCCCTGCCAAAACGCTCCTGCGCTGGTGCAGCACTATTTCTGCTCTGTGGATTTGGGTGGTGTGGCGCTGTGCCCCTCCGGGCCTCGGAAGCGGCAGTGGAGACCGTTGTCGTCTCCACGCTTGATGTGCGTTCTGATGCATCGCGTGTGACGTGCGTGCAGCTACAGAGCACGGCCCGTCTGGATTACAACGTATCGAAGCCAGAACCACACTTGGTTTCCATTGAGCTACACGGTGCCGACGTATCGGCGTTGCAGCCTGAATATCGCGCGGAGCAAGGGCTGGTTGCGTCCGTGGTTGTCAGGTCGGGCCTTGTCGGACAGGCTACTGCCCGCTTGGACATTACTTTGCGCGAAGACTGCCACGTGCGTTCCTATCTACGAAACGATGCCAAAACCCTGGTCATTGAGTTTGAGCCGCTGAGCTTAGCAAGGGCTGGTGAACCTTCGGCATCTGGTGCTGTGCCAGCATCCCCGGTACAGCCAGTCGTTTTCAGCAGGACTGGCGCAGCCCGGACAGCCAAGGCTGCCAGCGCCAAATCAACGCTCCTCCAGTCGGTGACCTTGTCGGAAGCCGGGCCGATGACGATTGCTGAGTTGGGACTGACCGCCAAAGCCAAGTACAACCACTTCCTGCTTCAGAATCCACCGCGCTTGGTCGTGGACCTTTTTGATGCCGTAGCTGCGGTTGAAAAACGTGTACTGGCTGGTCAGGACAAGATGGTGACCCGGGTGCGGGTGGGAGAACCGGATGGGCGTACCACTCGCGTGGTTTTCGACTTGAAGCAGACCGTGGCCTACACGGTTTCTGAGTCCGAAACCGGACTGGTTGTGCAGTTTGGCGACCGTCCGGCAACGATGCCCCGGACGGTCGCCAATCCAGTTGCAACGGCGGCTTCGGCCTCGGCTACAGTACCAAGTGGCACACCAGAGGTATCCACTACTCCGGCTGCCAGTGACACACCAGCCACCGAAACGCCGGCCGCTGCTGAATTGCCTGTGACGCCGGCCCGCCAAGCCAGTGTGAAACCAGAGCCAGCCGCGCTGACCGTCCCGCCGTCCCGCAGTGCACCTCCGGCAGCGGCGCCAGCAGCCAAAGACAAAACTGCTTCGGCTGCGGTTTCCAGCGCCCCTGCTAATGCGCCAGCACCCTCTGCCGGGCGTACCCCACAGGGCAGCCGTGGGGCCCAGTTTGGCGACCCTTCCTACCAGGGCGAACCGGTGAGTCTGGACATTACAAATGTCGATCTCTCGGACATTCTCCGGTTTATATCCGATAATTACGACGTGAATTTCGTCTTGGATAAATCCGTTGGTAAAGTGCCGGTCACACTCAAAGTCAACCAGGTTCCTTGGACGCAGGTTCTCGAATCGATCTTCCGCGCCAACGGACTGACTTACCGGCGTGAAGGTATGATCGTTCGGGTGGCTACGGTAGCTGCCATCACGGAAGAAGAGCAAAACCGGCGTAACCAGCGTCTCCAAGAAATTTACAGCGCACCAACGGTAACAGAATACTTCAAGCTGAAGTACGAGCGTGTTGACCAAAATGCAGCCACGCAACAGGGAGGAGCGGCAGGCGGCGTTGGAGTTCAAAGCCCAAGTGGGCAACCCATAGGCGGGATGATCGGGGGAATCGGTTTCGTCGCTATTGTTCAGCAGTCACTTTCGCCGGCCGGGCGGATTTCCATCAATCCCCGGACGAACACGGTCATCATCACCGACATTCCTTCCTACCTTGAACAGGTACGCGATGTGATTGCGCGTCTCGACGTGCCAGAGCCGCAGGTTGAAATCGAAGCCCGGATCGTCTTTGCTTCGCGTAACTTTGCGCGTGAGCTTGGCGTTCAGCTCTTTGCTGCTGCGACAACCCGCCAAGGGCGAGCAGCCGCCTTCTCGACCTCAGCCAACACATTTCTCAACACCGGTGCAAGCGATGGCAGTACAACAGACCCCTCGCTGGCACCAGGGTTACTTATTGGGCCAGTGGCGGCATCGGGTATTTCCGGTGGTGGGTCTTCGGTTCTGGCACTGACTACCGGACCTATTGGTACTTCTCTGCTGGCCGCAACCCTGACAGCCAACGAGCAAAAGGGAATTGCAAAATCCATAGCGGCCCCGCGTGTCACGGTGCTCAATAACGCAGACGCGACTATTATTTCTGGAACCCAGATTCCCTTTGTTGCCACGGCTGGTATTGGTGTGGCGCAGCAGGTGACCTTTATTGATGCCAATGTTGGTATGAAGATTACCCCGCAGATTACAACCGAAGGCAACGTCCTGTTACGGGTGAGTGTGACGAATGATGCTCCAGGACAGGCCATCAACGGTCTTGCGAGCATCAGCCGTCGTGCTGCCACCACCCAGGTCCTCGTGCCCGATGGTGGCACGACCATCATTGGCGGGGTGCTCAATGATGTTGAAACTACGGACGTGTTTCGGACACCAGGCATTTCGAGCCTGCCGCTGCTGGGTGAACTCTTCAAGCGGCGTGCGGTGTCGCGTACGACTGGTGAGTTGCTGTTCTTCATCACACCCCGGATTGGACGTGGCGAGAACATCCTCTCAGGCGGTGAGCCACCCGCTTCACCCCAGCCGGCAACCAGCGGAGGGCAACCGTGACCTTTTCGGAACTGCTCCAGGGCATTCTGGCGCGGGTCGAGGGGAGTATCGGCATAGCCATCATGGGACTTGACGGACTGGCCATCGAACATGTGCAAGTCCCATCCAAAATGGATTTGGGGGAGCGGGTCGCGTTGATTGCCACCTCGCATGCCACGCTCCTCCGCAACACGATGCGCATGTCGTCCGACACCGGGGTTGGGGCACTCAATGAACTCACCCTGATGTCGGACAATTTTCTGCTCGTCGTGCGCCTCATTGGGCGCGAATACTTTCTCATCATTATTCTCAACCCTGGTGGAAATCTCGGACGCGCGCGTTTTGAGCTGCGTAAAGCCCACTTGCTCCTCGAAAAGGAGTTCGTCTAAAACGTCTGGCAGGTAGGGCGGGAGTTTTTTCGTGTCACCTGTTGCCTTTGCCTTGGCAAAGGCTTTTTTGTTGCCCAGAGGCTTGCGTTGGTATGTCCCACCGAATTGAAGGTTACGCCCAGCCGGCAGGTTTGACACCGCCACCTGGCTTCAAGCCACTCGGAACGACAGGACTGTGGTGCCATCCGCTGGGTTTTGGCTCCTATCGCGTGGAGGAAGACGAACCCTCCCATGAAGCCGCACTCCGGGCCTATCTGGAGCGCGGGGGGAATCTGATTGACACCAGTGCCAACTACACGGACGGCGGAGCCGAACGCACAATTGGACGTGTCCTGCGTGAGACCGACCGTTCGGCGGTGATTCTCGTGACCAAGGCCGGTTACATCCAGGGAGACAACATGCGTTTGGCCCAGAGCCGCAACTTTCCCGAAGTCGTCAGGTATGGCCCGGGACTGTGGCACTGCATCCACCCGGAATTTCTGGCCACCCAAATCGAGCGCAGCCGTGAACGCATGGGCGTTGTCACGCTCGACGTCCTGCTGCTGCACAATCCCGAATACTTCCTGATGGCCTGCGCCAAGCGTGGCATTACGGCGGCTGATCACGAAGCGTTCTACCGCCGGATTCGGGAAGCATTTGCTTTTCTCGAAACCCAAGTTGCGGCCGGCGTCATCCGCTTCTACGGCATTTCGTCGAATCACTTTCCTCTGTCGGCTGATGACCCGACACATGTCAGCCTCGCGCGCTGTCTGGCCCAGGCAGAGTCAGTGACACCCAACCATCACTTCAGAGTTGTCCAGTTTCCCCTCAATCTTCTCGAAACCGGAGCCGTCACGGAAATCAACAACGATGGCCTCACGCCCCTGGAATTTTGTGCTACCCACGGGCTGGGCACGCTCGCCAATCGCCCGCTCAATGCCTTTGCCCGGCAACGTCTGGTACGGCTGGCGGACTTTATCCCGCCCGGCAGTCAGGTGTCGCTGGATGACCTTTCCCAGCAGTTGTCGCCGCTTCGGGAGCACGAGGCGCTTCTGGCGGCTGATTTCGGACTCCCTCTGATGTTCGGGAAAGGGTTGGCTGACTGGCTGCTTCAGCTTGCGCCCCGCCTCGATTCACCACTCGTCTGGGAGCAGAATGCCTACCGGCTGGTCATCGCTCCGGTGCAGCAGTGGCTGGGACAGCTTGAGCTACCTTCCCGTCACAAAGCTGCTTTCCAAAGCTGGCGCGAGCGTTTCATCGGGCTGGCCAATGACGCGCTGGCTTCCGTCGCACATTTTGCTGCCGCCCAGGCCCAGCCGCAGTCGGATGAGATACGGCGGCGGCTCCGCGCGTCTGGCTATACGGATGACGGCCAAACGCTCAGCCAGATGGCCATCAATACCCTGCGCAGCCTGCCCAACCTGAGTTGTGTCCTTGTGGGGATGCGTCAGGAAGCCTATGTCACCGATGCGCTGGGTGTTCTCGATCTGCCCCCGGTGGATGGCGTGTCGATCCTGCGGCAATCGGCGACAATCCAGCTTCAGGTGGCTGCGCCGTGACACTTGATCACGGGAAGTTTTACAGGCAACCGGGGCCGATGAAGGTTGGCGCGGTGAGGGCATTGTATTCGGTGCTCGCCCTGGAAAGCCGCGTGAAGAACCCGGCGGCACTCCCCCCCAGCACAAACACCCCGTAGTTGGGGAGCCAGCCTTCAGCATCCGCTTGGACTTCAAAGAAACGTTGCACCACGAAGTGCTCCGGCAGCGCCAGCTCGACAGCCTTTTCCCATATCTCCGGTGTGACAAAGGCCCCACACACCGTTTCGGCACCCTCGCAGCCATAGTCACTCTTGAGCACCCACTGCTCACGCTCGTCAAGCAGGCGTTCATTGTCCATGCTTGTCAGGCGGTAGGTTTCAGGAATGAAACGCCGGATGAGGTCCTGGGCTTCGGACGGGAAGCGCGTCATTTCTTCCCAGAAAAAGGCCAGCGAAAGTTTGTTCTGGGTGACAACGGCTCCAAACGGATTGACCACCGTGACCTGGCCTTGCAGGTCGGCATCCAGCAGCGCCAGCAGTGGTTCGGTCAGCGGTTCGTCATCCGGGTAGCCTTCGGCATCGGCCCAAACCGGGAGCCGTTCACCCCACCAGTCGGTTTTGTAATGGCGCAAAACCAAATCCACTGGCTCTCCAAGCAGGGCCACACCGGTTGGCGTCCGGCGCAGGTTGTAGGGCGAGCCAACAATGACCTGAATGTTCTCCGCTTCAAGCCAGCGCGAAAAGGCCGTGATCATGCACAGGTCTTCGGTCAACTCGGTTGGATACACGATGCCCACCCGCGTCAGCGGCGCTTCCGTGCGCTTGGCGTGGCTTTCGCGCAGCATGGCAATGAAGCGGGCAGGAAACTGGGTGTTGGGATCGTCCAGTCCGGGATGCGCAGCCTGGCGAAGCCGGTTGAGCCAGACGGCTTCGGGCTGACCCGAAGGCGTATCGCTGTTGAGTTCGCAGCAGCGGATATGGCCATCCGTACACAGGAACAGATCGGCGCGCGCCATGCCGTGCCACAGCCCGCCGGAGGCGTACCACATCATCTGCTGAAAGGGCGTGAGGTGGTAAAACGCCGTCAGATGGCCCGGGGCGTCAAGCAGAATTTCAACCAGTGCCTGGTGCAGATACGTGACCGCTTCCGCCGCTTCGGCCAACCGCGCAGCCAGCTCCGGGGAGATAACCACACCCTGCAAACGGAAGCGTGGTTCGCCCCACAGCCACGGATCGGAGAGTACGCCCGTGGCATAGACGGCGCGCGCAAAGTCAGCGTAGTCATCCATTGTGGTTTCATCCCTGACGCAAGGTAGGCGTGGTGCGTCAGGATGATACCCTAGCGCGCAAAACGTCGGGCGACATCGTCAATGATGTCCGGCGTGACTTCCCGGATGCGGCGCTGGACGGCTTCCCGCTCGGCCTCAATGCGGAGCTTCTTGCTGGCCGAGATGCGCACAAAGAACGGAACTTTTTTCAGCACGATGTTCATCCGCTCCACGGCATCGGGATTCCAGACGATTTCGGCCTCCGGGATGGCTAGGGTCGTTTCCTGCGCCTGTTTCCGTTCAAGGCTTTCGACGGGCAGGTGACGGAACAGCAGCTCGAACAGGAAGTTGCTGATTTCCTGGGCGAGATACACCACCCCGGCATAGCCCATGAACGGTGTTCCGGTCGCGCGCCGCACAACGGGGCCCGGAAAGGAAGCCGGGATGTAGCCGGTCAGCAGTTCGAGTTCGCTGATGTAGATTTTTTCGTTGATGGAGCCAAACATCAGCATGGGCGGGTCGTCGAGCAGAGTCTGCCGGATGTCGCTGGCGCTGTAGGCCAGCGGCCCCGACTTGGCCTGCCGCGACGCCACCACCGTGGGACGCATGCCGAACTCATCCTGCAGGACGCGCCGCAGCCCCTGCGCATAGGTTTCGCCCGCCGCAACGCCAAAGCTTGACGTGCCGAAGAAGTCCTGGTGCGGACTGCGCCACAGGTCCCAGAAGGCTTTGAGCGTCGTCTGCTTTTCGCGCGCGATGAAGGCTTCAGCTTCCGACTGAAGCCCCAGCATCCGCCCCAGCTCACGCAGAAACGCCGTCGTATCATGGATACCAAACGGGGCGTAGAGATAGGGCTTCTGCATCCGGGTGGCCAGACTGGCTCCGAATTCCCGGTACATGACAATGCAGGCGTCGCACATATCCACCGTGGCCAAATCGGCAATGCGGGCGCGCAGCGGCAGGACACAACCCACTTCCGCGCCAATGCCGCGCACCAGCCGTTCGATTTCGGCCAGGTCTGAATAGCTGTTGAAGCAGCCATAGGTCGGGCCGATGATCGTGATCCGGGGTTTCGTCTGCTTGGTCGCGGACGCGCGCAGGTCCTCGGCATCGTAGCCGGATGACGCAAGCAGCCAGTCCCGGTGTTCGTAAAGATAGAGCAGGGCAGCATCCCGCCCCTGCCATTCGTCATCCTGAAGGGCCCGGCTGTCAAACTGTGCCACGGCATCGTCTGTGCTTGACCCGGATTCAAAGCCATCCGTGCTGATGAGTTCACTTTCCTGGGTCGTCAGCACGATGGTTGCCCGCCGCCGCTGGTTGAGCTTCGAGCGGCCGCTGAGGGTCGTCCGCAAAATGGGATTCGTGCCGTCCAGCGTGACTTCCCGTTCGGTGAAATCGGTCGAAATGACGTTTGGCAGGTTGGGAAGGGTGTCCGTGTAGTTGAGAATCGAAGTGATGGGCAGTGTGTAACATCCGACCGGGCCGTTGATGACGACCTGCAAATCCGGCAGACACCCAAAGGTGAACAGGGCACCCCAGAAGGCATTGCTGGTGTCCACATCCCGTTTGACGTTGAGCGTGAGTCCGGCACGCAGCGCCGTTTGGGCAAGGTTTTCGACTTCCTGTGACAATGGCATGGGTGAAACGCTCCCGGTCAGGTGAGAATGTAATGCACTGGTACCGCTGCGGACGCCTTCACGGCAGAGATGGGGCTGGGGAACGTCGCCCGGTGTGAGAAAAACATCCGAAAAACATTTCAGGGTGGACGCCGCCGCCTCCACCCCTGTCACCAACTTACCATGTGAGTGCGATTTTCAAACACTCCGGGTCACGCAACGCCACCGTATAGGCCCGGTTGGGATCGCGCGCCGGTAACTGGTGCGTGATGAGTTGATGCAGCGCCGCGTCGTGGTCGGCCAAAAACCGGAGGGTGGCCGCCAGGTCGGCCGCATCCCACTCGCCGGCAATGTCGAGCCGGATTTCCTTGATGAAAGCCGGGCCGAAGGCAAAGCGGATGTCCTCGTAAAAACCCAGCGAGCGCAGATGGCCGCGCTTTTTGAGGGCGCGCACGGCCGTGTCGAAACAACTCACATTGCCGGTCGCCTCGACGACGACATCGAAACTGTCCGACGGAATATCCATTTCCTGATGGACCACGATGAAGTGATCGGCTTCGCCCAGCCCGACGCGAAAGGGAATCGTATCGGCAATGGTCACTTCCGCGCCGTACTGGGTCAGCATGCGCGCCGCCAACTGCCCGACGATACCCTGCCCCAGTACCAGAATGGACGGACGGGTCCCGGGCGCAACCAGGTCCCGTATGCCGTGGTGCGCCGTGGCGCCCAGCGCGAGCAGCAGTGCCGTTTCATTCGAGATGCCAGCCGGAACTTTGATGGGACGTTTGGCATCGTTGACCGATTCCGAAACCTGACCGCCAAAAACCGAGAAAAACCCCTCGTAGCGAACCGTGCCGGGCAGGAACACGCGGTCGCCCACCTGAAACTGTGCCGGGTCAACGTCCGCACCGACTTCGATGACCTCACCTACGTTCTCATAGCCGGGAATGAGCGGATACCGAAGCTGGGGCATTCCGGGCAGCCGCCCTTCAAGGGTCATCCGCTCTGTGCCGGCGCTGATGGAGGTCAGCTTCGTGGCGACCCGCACCGAAGTCGGTGTCATCGGAGGCAGGGGAATGGATTGCAGCCCGATTTCGTGCGGGGCATAGAAAACGATGGCATCCATACACAAAAAACCTTTCAGGCAGGCGTCGCTGCCGGATGGGAATGCTACCGAACGACGATGTTGACCAGCCGTTTGGGAACAACGATGACCTTGACAACGGTTTTGTCCGTGATCAGCGCACGAATCCGCTCATCGGCCAGCGCCGCGGCTTCCAGGTCGGCATCAGAAAGGTCCGGCGCGACGAGAATCCGGCTTTTGAGTTTGCCGTTGACCTGCACCGGAATTTCCAACTGCGGTGCGCGGGCCAGCTCCGGGTCATACGTCATCCAGCGCGCCTGAGCCAGCGAAGTTGTGTGGCCCAGTTCCTGCCACAGTTCCTCGGCAATGTGGGGGGCCAACGGCGTCAACATCAGCACCAATGCCTCCAGACCTTCACGCATGGTTTGGACATCCGTGGTCTCTGTCGTTTCACCCACCGCCGTGTCGAAGTCGTAAAGGTCATTGGTCAGTTCCATGCACGTGGCGACGACGACATTGAGCCGCAGTCCCTGCTCGAAGGCCTCCGTTGCCCGCGCCAGCGCCCGGTGTGTGGCGCGCCGCGTCACTTCTGCTGCCGGAGAAACCGTCGCCGGCAAACCCGTGACGCTCCGGCAGCGGTCACGCCACCGGTGAACCAGCCGCCAGACCCGGGCCAGATAGCGCATCGCACCTTCGGCCGCCGGATAGTCATCTGCACCGTATTCATCCGTGACCCGCTTCCAATCTACTTCCCGTTCGGGCGGGGCCGCAAACAGGATGGACAGCCGCGTAGCGTCCGCCCCGTAGCGCCGGATCATGTCGTCTGGGTCCACGATATTCCCGCGCGACTTCGACATTTTCGCCCCGTTGAGAATGACCATTCCCTGGGTCAGCAGCCGCCTGATCGGCTCGCCAAAGTCAATCAGCCCCAAGTCGCGCATCATCATCGTCCAGGCGCGGGTGTAGATCAGATGCATGACGGCGTGTTCGTCGCCGCCGATGTAGAAATCCACCGGAAGCCAGCGCTGGACAATCTCCCGGTCGAAGGGACACCGGTCGTTGTGGGGATCACAGTAGCGGAAGTAGTACCAGTTGGAGTCCACGAAGGTGTCCATGGTGTCGGTGTCGCGCCGGGCCGGAGCGCCACAGTTGGGACACGTCACCTTTGTGAACGTCGGATGGGTTGCCAGCGGTGCGCCGACTGAGAAATCCAGGTCTGGCGGCAGCGTAATAGGCAGGTTTTCTTCCTTTTCCGGCGAGATTGTCCCGCAGGCGTCACAGTGAATCATTGGGATGGGCGTGCCCCAGGCGCGCTGCCGGGAAATGCCCCAGTCGCGCAGCCGATACACAACCGTGCGTTTCCCGAATCCGTGGGTTTCGGCATGGTGCGCCATGGCCTGACGCGCTGCGGCCGAGGTCAGGCCGGAAAACGGCCCGCAGTCGGAGCCGAGTACACCTTCATCCATGAAGGGCACGGTTGAAATCTTCAGTGTGGACTGTGGATCACTGGGCGTTGTATCCCATACGACCCGGCGAATGGGCAGCCCGTACTTGCGTGAAAACTCGAAGTCCCGTTCATCGTGCGCCGGAACGCTCATCAGTGCGCCGGTTCCATACTGCGCCAGAACGAAATTCGCCGTCCAGACCGGCAGCCGCTCCCCGTTGAAGGGATTGATGGCATGGAGACCGGTCTCCACACCTTCTTTTTCCCGCGATTCCGTCCGCTCGCGCAACGACTGCGCCGTGATCCGCGCCACGAAAGCCGCGACCTGACTCCGCACGGGCGAGCGTTCAAGCAGTTGCTCCATCAGGGGATGTTCCGGCGCGACGATGACGGCATTCGCGCCATAGATCGTGTCCAGCCGGGTCGTGAAAATGCGCACGGTGATAGCCGGGGCCTCGGACAGGGCAAAGTCCACTTCGGCCCCTTCACTGCGCCCAATCCAGTCGTGCTGGCGTTTGAGCACGTGTCCGGGCCAGCCGTTCTTGAGTGGCCCTTCAATGCCAGCCAACAACTCCTCGGCGTAGTGTGTTTGGCGGACAAACCACTGTTCAAGTTCCCGTTGCTCCACCGGCGTGTCGGGATGCCGCCAGCAGTAGCCCCCTTCCGCCTGTTCATTGGCCAGGCTCGTGTTGCACTTCGGGCACCAGTTGACCGTCGCCCGCTTGCGGTACACCAATCCCTTTTTGAAAAGCTGGATGAACATCCACTGATTCCAGCGGTAGTACTCCGGCTGGCAGGAGGCAATCTCGCGGCTCCAGTCGTAGCTGAAGCCCAGCCGCTGGAGTTGGGCACGCATGGCAGCGATGTTCTGGTAGGTCCACTCGTCGGGGCGCGCGCCCTGCTTGATGGCGGCGTTTTCGGCCGGAAGCCCGAAGGCGTCCCATCCCATCGGGTGCAGTACGTCGTAGCCCTGAAGCCGTTTGTACCACGCGACGGCATCACCAATGCTGTAGTTGCGTACATGCCCGAGGTGAATGCGCCCGGATGGATACGGGAGCATTTCCAGCATGTAGTAGCGGGGGCGGCGGCCATCATCACGGACGGCAAAGGTGTTTTGCTCGCGCCAAATCCGTTGCCATTTTTCTTCGACGACGTGTGGTTGGTACTTTTCGTGCATAGAGGGAAAACCGGTTTCCTGAGTCGAGCGTTGACCCGGTAGCGCTTATGGTGTGGTCAGGTTTCAACGCCAAAAAGCATGACCCAAAGCGGCGGAAGGGTAAAGGTAAGCTGTCCCGGCAGGGAGAACACTCGCCAAAAGAGACTGGTTTCTGTGCAGCCAGCCCGTTGATAAGGTCGCGCCTGATTCAAGCTGGCGGGGCGAGTTGTTCGAGCAACCGTGTCACCTGATGGCGGGCAAGGTGAAAGGCTGCCCGGTTGACGATACAACGCGCGCTCACCGGTGCGATGTCCTCCAGAACGGCCAACCCGTTTTCGGCCAGGGTGCGGCCGGTTTCGACAATATCCACAATGCAGTCGGCCAGCCCCAGCACCGGGGCCAGCTCAACCGAACCACTCAGCGGGATGATTTCCACCGGCGTGGCGCGGGCCTGAAAGTGGCGCTGCGTGATTCGTGGGTACTTCGTGGCCACACGGAGTTTTGACAGATGGTTGGCTTCCCGCCAGGGCATGTCAGAGAAGCCAGCCACCACGAGCCGACAGCAGCCAAAACCCAGATCGAGCGGTTCATACACGTCCGGTTCCTGTTCGAGCAGGACATCCCGCCCGCAGACCCCGGCCTGGGCAATGCCGTGTTCAACATAAATCGGCACGTCACCCGGTTTGACGAGCAAAAAGCGGTACTCGCCGCGCACGTCGTTCAGAACGAGCCGCCGGCTGTCGGGTTGCTCCGGCGGCAGCACGATACCGGCCTGCTCCAGCCGGGCAAGGGTCGTTTCCTGGAGGCGGCCTTTGGCCAGGGCAAGCGTCAGCACGGCGTTATTGCGGATTGCGCACGCGCCGCTCGCGCGTGACTTTGGAAGGTGCCGGGCTGTCGGCTCCGTTTTCTTCATCATCGCGTGGTGGAGGAGTGGTGGAATCGCTTTCCTCTTCCTTCGCTTTGCCCTTCATGCAGTCGGCAATCTGCGGCCCGTATTCCCTGGCGGCGGCAGCCAGTCCCAGGTACACCGTCTGGAACGCCTCGAACGTAATTGGTGTTTCGGTACGCAGCGACCACTTCAGCCCAATGTCCTGCTCGCGATCGACAAAGAAACTTCCAAAGGCCAGGGCTTCGTTGGCACTGAGTAGCAGCGCACGCAGGGCATCGGCGTTCTTGGCCTCGGCAACGTTGCCAAACGCATAGGAATACAGTCCGACCATTTTCTTGCGCGGCGAATGAATCACCACGATGTCAAAGGTTTCGCCGGTGGTTGCGGTGTAGTGGCTGACGATGGTGTTGGGGTCTTTGTCGGCACGCTCCAGCCGGACGCCCTTGATCTGGCGCAGGTAGCCGCGCAGGGTTTCGTGCATGGGTTTGGATTTGGGCGCGGCTTCTGTCTCCGCTGGTGTCTGTCCGGCTGGCCTGGGGGCCGGCGGTTTGGACTGGGGTGCAGATGGGGTCGTGCGCGGCGCTCCGCTGCCGGGGGCAGTTTTCGGACGATTCGGGCCGGTTTCTTGGGCTACCGGACCTGACGGCCCAAGCAGCAGCATGGCCAAGGCAGCCAACATCGGGTTACGCATCATGTGTGGAGTCCCCACAGGTGCAGAATTAGGTCTTGCGGCGGCAGGTTTCAAAACCCGGTTACGTGAACGGTAGCACATACCAGGTTGCCTGGCAGACGCCCAGGGTGCGTTGGGCCTGGCCCGCTCACCACCTGAATAAGCCCAAACCGGGTTATGGTCCTATGCCGGTAAATCATAGCGAAACGGCTGTCCATGTCGAATGAAGGGTTTTTCAAAGCACTCCCACGGCAACATAGCCAGCGCCGAAATGAAACCAGCAGCGCAGCCAGGCGGGGAAGGGTGTCCAAAGGGCAAGTGCTCAAGACCATCACGCAGGTCAGCTCCAGCCGAAGCCATCGCGTGTAATCCTCATACCTGCATAAAACAAAAGGCTGCAATTTGTGAAGGTTGGGATACTCTATGCCGTGTCCGTATGCACTTGATGAACTTTCTTTTTCCACTGTCCGGCTGCCTGCGGCATAGGTGCCCGGTTAGCCGGCGCAGTATAGACCGGGAGCTAAAGCCATTATGCACGTCGTGATAAATCAGATGCGCTGGCGTTACGTGGCGTCAGTGTTCGTGATTGGTGCGGCCTGTGGGCTGCTTGCCGTGTATGGGCCGTGGCAATGGCCGCTGAGCGCCGACACGGCCGCTGAGCGCACAAGGACCATACCGACCGTTCTGGCGACAAAAACGACAACAATCTATGCTGAAAACTTCAATGGCATCGGCAGCGGTTTGCCGCCCGGCTGGACAGTGCGGACCGATGCCACGGCAGCCTCACTTGGCACGCCGGTTTCATTTTCAACCACGCCCATAGACTGGGGAAATGTGAGCGGGGCCTTCAAAAACTTTGCCTCGGCCAACAACGCCGGTTTCAATGCCTCAACGCCCGACGCGACCCAAAACAGCGCCCCGGACCGGGCGCTGGGCATCCGGCAGACCGGAACGTTCGGCGACCCCGGCGCGGCTTTTACCTACCAGCGGAATACGACCGGGGAAACCATCACCGCTGTCAGCTTCAATGCCCAGATGCTGAGCGTCCAGCCGCGCAGCACAACCTGGACGCTGCAATACGGCGTCGGCGCAAACCCAACGTCCTTCGTAACGCTGGCCACCTACACTGACCCCGGCACGTGGGGCAACACCAACATCTCTGTGACGCTGTCGCCAACGCAATCAGCCGAGGTCAGCAACCAGCCCAGTGTCTTCTTCCGCATCGTGGCGCTGAGTGCTTCAAGCGGCTCCGGCAACCGTGACAGCTTTGGCATTGACAACTTCACCCTGACCAGCAGCCCACCGCCGACTGGGCCGATTGTGCCGTCGTGTCCGGGGACGGTGGCGGCGTTTCAGGGAACGACCGCTGTTGCCTGCGGGCTGAGCGCCACTTCCACCAGCAGCATCATTAACAACGCTACGGTCTTCAGCGTGACGCCGCCCACAACCGGCTTTTCCATCGTGGGCTTCGTCCCGGCAACCGGCCCTGGTGGCACGGCCACGGCCACCCTGCAGATTGCCAACACCGTCCCGACCGGGACCTACAGCGTCGTTGTCCGCTGGTCCAACAACGACACCCCGCCCCAAACCGCCGATTGCACGATGACGGTCAACGTCGTGGCGGCAACACCGGTCACGCCCATCAACCAGATTCAGGGGACAGGCAACACCTCGCCGCTGGTCAGCACGGTGCAGACGACCGAAGGCGTAGTGTATGGGCTGCGCAGCAACGGGTTTTTCATCCAGACGCCGGACGGCTCTGCGCTCGATGACGGCAATCCGAACACGTCCGAAGGGCTGTTTGTGTTCACGGGCAGCACGCCGCCGGTGCAGATTGGGAACCTGGTGCGGGTACGGGGTACGGTCAATGAGTTTGTCCCCGCGGCTGACCCGCAGCAGCCGTCGGTGACGCAGCTTTCGGGGTCACTGACGATTGCCCGGCTGGCGTGCAGTGTTCCCTTGCCGGCACCGACGGTCATCACTCCGGCCATTGCCAGCACGCCGTCGCCACTGGAGCCGACCCTGCCGTTGCGCTACGAGCGGTTTGAGGGGATGCGGGTGGCAGTGCAGCATCTGGCGGTGGTGTCGCCCACCGGCGGTTTCATCAATGAAACGAATGCCACATCAACGACGAACGGGCGGTTTTTTGGCGTTGTGGCGGAGGTGTGCGGCAGCGGCTTTTGCGCCGACCGTCCGTTTCGTGAGCCGGGCATCCGCTTCCCGGACACTGTTCCCAATGGCGGAGTGACGGGGACGTTGCCGCCGCCGGTCAACGTGCCGCGCTGGGATGCCAACCCGGAGTTGCTGCGGGTGGACAGCACGGCGCAACCCGGCACGACGGCGCTCAACGTGCCGTCGGGGGATTTTGACCCAAGTACGCCCTATCCGGCCATTGTGACGAATCTGGTTGGGGCGCTGGACTATAGCTTCCGCACGTTTACGATTTTGCCGGAGGCAGCCAATCCGCCGGTGTTTTCCAACAGTGGTGCGCCGGGTGTGGGTGAAGCGATTCCGCTGGCGGTACGTCCGCCGACCGACTTGACAATTGCCTCGATGAACCTGGAGCGGTTTTTTGATGACCGCAATGATCCGGGGCGGAGCGAACCGGTATTGACGCCGACGGCGTACAGCAATCGCCTCAGCAAGTTTTCGCTTCAGGTGCGGAACATTCTGCGCAACCCGGATGTGATTGGGTTGCAGGAAGTGGAAGCGCCGACGGACAACCTGACCGTTGTCATCAACGATATGGCGGCGCGGCTCAATGCAGACAATGGCAATCCCACAAACAGCAACCCGGCGCTGCCGTTCTATGCCGGTTACATCTTCCCGACGAATGACTTTGGCGGCATTGCGGTAGCCTATCTGGTCAACACCAACCGCATCACGGTCGGCAGTGTGACGCAGGTTGGGGTGGCGGACACGTATGTGCGGCCCAATGGCTCAACGGTCGTTCTCAACGACCGTCCACCGATTATTCTGCAGGGCGCGTTGGGGGATTTTGCGTTTACGGTCATCAACGTGCACCAGCGTTCGTTGAATGACATTGCCACGGGCGGTAGTCCCGTCAACGGCTATCCGAATGAGGGCTACCAGGTACGGCACAGGCGGCAGGTACAGGCGGAGTTTGTGGCAAATCTGATTCGGCAGCGGCAGCTTGCCAATCCGAACGAGCGGATGGTGGTCATTGGGGATTTCAACGGCTTCCAGTTCAACGACGGGTACGCCGACATCTACAACACGATTCTGGGCAATCCACCGACGCCGCCGACCAGCGGCACGAACGATAGCCGTGTCGTGTTGGCACCGACGGCGGCGTGGAATCCGCCGACACCGCCGCTCGTAAGCTTGACCGGGACAACGACCAACTCATCGAACTATTCCTTCCTCTTCGATGGCAGCGCACAGACGCTTGATCAGGTGGCAGTCACCCAAAACCTGTCGGGCATTGCCTTCTCTGAAACGGCGCGGGTCAACGCGGATTTCCCGGAGGTGGACCGCAACAATCCATTGTCACCCAGGCGCTTGTC
Organism: Chloracidobacterium thermophilum B; assembly: GCF_000226295.1. GTDB lineage: Bacteria > Acidobacteriota > Blastocatellia > Chloracidobacteriales > Chloracidobacteriaceae > Chloracidobacterium > Chloracidobacterium thermophilum. Next base: position 1,831,770 of record NC_016024.1, on the reverse strand, counting down.
TGACCACGACCCGAAGCGGGTAGTCATTTCGGTGCCACCGGCGACGCCGGTGCTTCAGAACTGCCGGGTGGCGCTCAACATCGCTGAGCAGTTATTGGCAGGTAGCCTCTGCGGAGCGCCAAACTATGCTGGCGACCTCGTGCTCAGGGCAGTTCTGACAAACACAAGCACGCAAACCATTTCAAATGTTTCCGTGCAGGTGGCAGGCCTGGGGTATCCCGACGGCACACCAACTGGCGTGATAGTGCCTGCGGTCAATCCCCATCGTCTGCTGACAGCCGATGGGGCTACGTGCAGCAGCGGCGGGCAGGCTGGCGCGAACCAGTCCACGGTTGATGGTCAGGCGCCGATTGGCAGCAACACACCAATTGGCACTCTCAATCCAAGAGAGTCGCGAGTAATAACCCTTCGTCTTGCCTTGCCAGGTGTGCGGCGGCTGCGGTTCTTTGTCAACGTCTTCGGGGTTGGCGGGACGGCCTGCCCGGTGGCGTTGAACGAAGGGCAGGCACCGGGGCTGGTGATGGCAACGACCGTGCCGCTGAAAGGGACAGGTTTCGGCTTTGAACTGCTGCAGGACAAAGGGCGGCTGACAGTAGCGCCGCTGACTTCCGGTACGGCAATACCTGGAACGCGGTTTGGTCGTCGGCGGTAGCCGTCGGTTTTGAACCTGCATCTTACCGTTGGGTGGTGGGGGCGCATCCCTGCCACCCAATGTGCTTTTCAGAGGGGGTGTGAATGCCCTCTGTGGACGAAAAGCTGTGGAGAAGCACTGCGGGCACCAGCGCACAAACACTGAAAAAAACCGCTCTGCCGGTAACGTGTCGTTTACACAGCGGGCATAAGGTTGGGACACTCTACACAATGTCCAGTTGTCCTCAATGAACTTTCTCTTCCACTGCCCGGCTGCCTGCGGCGTAGATACCCGTTAGCCGTGCAGTACCGACTCAGGAGTTGAAGTCAATATGCACATTACGATGAATCGGACGCGCTGGCGCTATGTGGCGTCAGTGTTCGTGATTGGTATGGCCTGTGCGCTGCTCGCGGTGTATGGGCCGTGGTCGCGGCCGATGAGCGCCAACACCGCCGCCCGTCCTTCCACAGCGGCGCCGGCCGTCCCGGCCACGACGATGATCCCCTATGTCGAAACCTTTGACGGCATCGGCAGCGGTCTGCCATCCGGCTGGACGGTGAACACCGGCGCGACAGCATCCTCACTTGGCACGCCGGTTTCATTTTCAACCGCTTCCATACCTTGGGGAAACACCAGCGGGGCCTTCAAAAACTTTGCCTCGGCCAACAACGCCGGTTTCAATGCCTCAACGCCCGACGCGACCCAAAACAGCGCCCCGGACCGGGCGCTGGGCATCCGGCAGACCGGAACGTTCGGCGACCCCGGCGCGGCTTTTACCTACCAGCGGAATACAACCGGGGAGACCATCACCGCCATCAGCTTCGATGCCCAGATGCTGAGCGTTCAGACGCGCAGTACGACCTGGACGCTGCAATATGGCGTCGGCGCAAACCCAACGTCCTTCGTGACGCTCGCTACCTACACTGACCCCGGCACGTGGGGCAACACCAACATCTCTGTGACGCTGTCGCCAACGCAGTCGGCCGAGGTGAGCAACCAGCCCAGTGTCTTCTTCCGCATCGTGGCGCTGAGTGCTTCAACCGGCTCCGGCAGCCGTGACAGCTTCGGCATTGACAACTTCACGCTGACCGGCGGCGGTCCGCCGCCAACCGCACCGATTGTGCCGTCGTGTCCGGGGACGGTGGCGGCGTTTCAGGGAACGACTGCTGTTGCCTGCGGCTTGAGCGCCACAGATAGCGACAGCATCGTCAACAGCGCCGTCGTCTTCAGTGTCACGCCACCCACGGCTGGCTTCTCCATTGTGGACTTTGTTCCGGCAACCGGCGTCGGCGGCACAGCCACGGCCACCCTGCAGATTGCCAACACCGTGCCAGTTGGGAGCTACAGCGTTGTTGTCCGCTGGTCCAACAACGACACCCCGCCCCAAACCGCCGATTGCACGATGACGGTCAACGTCGTGGCGGCAACACCGGTCACGCCCATCAACCAGATTCAGGGGACAGGCAACACCTCGCCGCTGGTCAGCACGGTGCAGACGACCGAAGGCGTAGTGTATGGGCTGCGCAGCAACGGGTTTTTCATCCAGACGCCGGACGGCTCTGCGCTCGATGACGGCAATCCGAACACGTCCGAAGGGCTGTTTGTGTTCACGGGCAGCACGCCGCCGGTGCAGATTGGGAACCTGGTGCGGGTACGGGGTACGGTCAATGAGTTTGTCCCCGCGGCTGACCCGCAGCAGCCGTCGGTGACGCAGCTTTCGGGGTCACTGACGATTGCCCGGCTGGCGTGCAGTGTTCCCTTGCCGGCACCGACGGTCATCACTCCGGCCATTGCCAGCACGCCGTCGCCACTGGAGCCGACCCTGCCGTTGCGCTACGAGCGGTTTGAGGGGATGCGGGTGGCAGTGCAGCATCTGGCGGTGGTGTCGCCCACCGGCGGTTTCATCAATGAAACGAATGCCACATCAACGACGAACGGGCGGTTTTTTGGCGTTGTGGCGGAGGTGTGCGGCAGCGGCTTTTGCGCCGACCGTCCGTTTCGTGAGCCGGGCATCCGCTTCCCGGACACTGTTCCCAATGGCGGAGTGACGGGGACGTTGCCGCCGCCGGTCAACGTGCCGCGCTGGGATGCCAACCCGGAGTTGCTGCGGGTGGACAGCACGGCGCAACCCGGCACGACGGCGCTCAACGTGCCGTCGGGGGATTTTGACCCAAGTACGCCCTATCCGGCCATTGTGACGAATCTGGTTGGGGCGCTGGACTATAGCTTCCGCACGTTTACGATTTTGCCGGAGGCAGCCAATCCGCCGGTGTTTTCCAACAGTGGTGCGCCGGGTGTGGGTGAAGCGATTCCGCTGGCGGTACGTCCGCCGACCGACTTGACAATTGCCTCGATGAACCTGGAGCGGTTTTTTGATGACCGCAATGATCCGGGGCGGAGCGAACCGGTATTGACGCCGACGGCGTACAGCAATCGCCTCAGCAAGTTTTCGCTTCAGGTGCGGAACATTCTGCGCAACCCGGATGTGATTGGGTTGCAGGAAGTGGAAGCGCCGACGGACAACCTGACCGTTGTCATCAACGACATGGCGGCGCGGCTCAACACGGACAACAGCAATCCCACAAACAGCAACCCGGCGCTGCCGTTTTACGTGGGGTACATCTTCCCGACCAATGACGTGGGCGGGATTGCGGTAGCCTATCTGGTCAACACCAACCGCATCACCGTCAGCAGTGTGACGCAGGTGGGGGCGGCCGATACGTATGTGCGGCCGGACAGTTCGACGGCGATTCTCAACGACCGTCCGCCGGTCATCTTGCGAGGGGCGCTGGGGGGCTTTGCGTTTACGGTCATCAACCTGCACCAGCGTTCACTGAGAAACATTGACACCGGCGGTTCTCCCGTCAACGGCTATCCGAATGAGGGCTACCGGGTACGCCACAAGCGGCAGTTGCAGGCCGAGTTCGTCGCTAACCTCATTCGCCAGCGACAGATACTGAATCCGAATGAGCGCATGGTGGTCATCGGCGACTTCAACGGCTTCCAGTTCAACGACGGTTACGCGGACATCTACAACACGATTCTGGGCAATGCGCCGACGCCGCCGACCAGCGGCGCAAATGATACCCGGGTCGTGCTGGCACCGACGGCCGCGTGGAATCCACCGACGCCGCCGCTGGTGAGCCTGACAGGGACGGCGGTGAACTCGTCGAACTATTCCTTCCTGTTTGACGGCAGTGCCCAGACGCTAGACCAGGTGGCAGTGACGCCGAATCTGGCGGGGATTGCCTTCTCTGAAACGGCGCGGGTCAACGCGGATTTCCCGGAAGTGGACCGCAACAATCCGTTGTCACCCAGGCGCTTGTCTGACCACGACCCGAAGCGGGTGGTGATTCAAACACCAACGAACGTCAACTCGCAGGTGCAGATGCTGATTTACCCGTCGGCAACCACGGCGCTGTTTGGCTGCCCCGGCTATCCGTTGCAGGCGACGCTGGTTGGGCTGCTGACCAACATTGGTGCAGCACCTCTCTCCAACATCGCCATTCAGGTGACAGGGCTGGGCTTCCCGAACTTCACCAATCCGAACGCCGTCATTCTGGCGTCGCCCAATCCACACCGGTTGGCGTCGGCGGATGACTACTTCGGGCCGTGTGCCTACACTGGCGGGCAGGCTGGCTCCATCCAGACCACGCTCAACGGGCAGCCGCCGGTTGGCACTGGTGTGCCGATTAGCCCGCTGGCGGCAGGGCAGTCCACGAGTGTCTTCTTCCGGGTGCGGGTGCCTTCGACCGGTCCGATTCGCCTGCTGGTGAATGTGCTGGCGATTGTCGGCCCCGTCTCAACGACGGAAAGCGTTGAGACGCAGCGGCAGGTGATTCGGACGATGGTCATTGACGTGGTACCTGACGCCGACGGCAAGCTGACGGCGCGGGTTGTCCGCGATGAGCCTGTGACGCCGAAGGCCGCGTCTGGCGAGGACGCCACGGCGACGACGCCTGCCCGGACGCCGGTTGTGGCGGCTCCCGGACGGCGGCGCTAGGCTTCAAACCTGGTCGGGGTAGCCTGACCTGATTTCCGGCGGTCACGCTCTGATGCGGGCGTGACCGCTTTTTTGTCTGCCGGACAGGATTTGACGTGCCTTTTGTGCCCGGCGGAAAGGACTTGTTTGTGCTGGAAAGAGCTACGGCTGTTCCCGATGTTGCGCCAGTTTCCGGCGCAGGGTGGTGAGTCGTTCCGGGTCAAAATCGCGGAACGGCTGAAAATCAAGCTGCTGAAGCTGCTCGAACGCCGTGGCAAAGGCCTCGGCGGCACGCTGGCAGGCTTGCCGGGCCTCGGCCGCCTTGCCGGCCGCTTCGAGTTCCGCCGCTCGCTCTTCTTCTTCCGCTCCAAGTGCCAGCCAGGCAACCGGGAAGAAGTTGCCCCGCACGCGAATCCCTTCCTGCAGGGTGGCGCGCAGTTCCTCCGGGGTGTCTTCCTCCTCGCACAGATGCGCCAGCTCCAGATAGGCCAGCGGGTCGTGCAGGTGACGGCCCAGGGTCAACGCGCGGTAGGCGGCCGGGCTGGCCACGAAAGCCTGCTCAATGGCCGTGACCACGGTGTGCAGGTCGGCACGGGCCGACGACAGATCGCTGCTCTTTGGCTGGGCTTTGGCTTTGCGGAGGCGTTCCAGCGCACGCCGGGCCGCCGCGTCCTGGAAATCGGTCAGCGCCGCCAGCCGTTCCAGATGGGGCTGGGCATACTCCCACGCGCCGAGCTGTCCGTAGGCCCGCGCAAGCAACAGGCGCGCCAGGATGTGCTCCGGCATCCCCGGCACGTCCATCACCTGAACCAGTGTCATGATGGCATCAGCCGTGCGCTCGCTACGCCAGTAGAGCGAGGCCAGAAAATAGCGGCACTCTGTGACCTGTAAGGCAAGCGTCTGCCAGAGGCCCAGATCGTCGGCTGAAAGATGGCGGGCGGCCAGTTGGTCAAAGGCCCGGGCCAGCTCCACCTGCGTCTGCTGCTGCCGGGATGAACCGGCCAGGCGGCGGTCGCGGGCCGTACGCTCCAGTTGTTCCAACGCCACACGGTCGGTTTCCGTCAGTTTTGCCTTGATGGTGACTTCAAGCGCATGGCGCTGTTCTTCGGCGGAATCGAGCGCGCGGTAGAGTGCCGCGATGGCCCGTCCGGTGTGCCCCTGGGCGTCGAGCACCAGCGCCCGCTCGTAATGCCAGCGGACGCTTTCGCGTGGAATGGTCTGAAACACTGGCGCAGAGTACACCAGCGCCATGTGGCCCAGCACGAGGCTTACCAGCAGGAAGCCCCGAAGCCAACCGCCAACCAGCCTTGCGTGCTTTGCTTTCATCGCTTTTTCAGGCTGTGCTGTCAGGGCTGCGCCGGTGTGGATGACGCCGGGAGAAAGGCAAAGTACACGGCCGCGAGGATGAAGAGAAATGCCACGGCATAGTTCCACCGCAGCGGCTCGTGCAGGTAGGTGATGGCGAAGGCGACAAAGACCAGAAGCGTGATGATTTCCTGCAGAATCTTGAGCTGGAACGCCGTGAACTGCCCATAGCCCCAGCGGTTGGCCGGCACCTGCAGGCAGTATTCAAAAAACGCGATACCCCAACTGATGAGAATGACCTTCCACAGGGTCACACCCCGGTGGCGCAGGTGTCCGTACCAGGCCACCGTCATGAACAGATTGCTGAGAATGAGCAGGATGACCGTCCGCATAGACCAGATTTACCGATGCTTGCACGGGACATCGGCGTGTTCGTTGACGAGCGGGATTTCCGGCGCGCGGATGGGAGCTGCGAGCGGGGTCTGAAGGATGGTTTCCGTTTCGCGCAAAAGCTGCGCAACGTCCAGCCAGGGGGTGTCCTGTCCGCCTTCGGCCAGGTTGAGGCGCGCTTTATCAAACAGCACCTGCATTGGCTCGGCCCGTCCTTTGAGGCGGTGAATGTGGACGCCGCAGAGCTGGATGAGCCCCTGAATGACCAGCTTTTCGCCGCCTTCCGGCAGGCGCATCCAGAGGGATTCCCAGTCTTCGTGGGCGGCATAAAACTCGCCGCAGTTGAACAGGTCCGCGCCCAGCATCAGCCCCAGCCGCAGGTGAGGGAAACGCTCGGCGTAGCTGCTGCCGGTGGGAATCCGGTGTGCCCGGTCGAGGCTTGTCTGGTAATCCCGCCACAGCGCCGCGAGCCGGGCTGTAGGCAGGACGCACCGCACCCAGTGCAGAATGAAGCCGGGCGCATAGGGAACGACTTGCCCCAAGTAGGGAGCCGCATCAGCGCGCGTCAGGCACTGGGCTTCCAAACGCGCCCGCAGATGCGCCGGCGGGTCGTCGTCAAGGACGAGGCGGGTTGGGCGGTCGAGGCGCGCGGCGAGCTTGATGGCCTGGCGGTCGAGCCAGTGGAGATGCTCCAGCGTGGGCAGGGCAAAGGCCAGCGACTCCGGGCAGCCAAAAGGGGGGATGAACGTCGGGCGCAACTGCGTGCAAAAGGCATCCCAACTTAGCGGTGAAGACATTGCTTGGGGTGGTTGGCGCGTTACTCAGAGTCGGTGCGCAGCGAGGCCGGCATCGGCGACATGAAACATGCCCCCGGTTGCAATCGCAACCCATTGGCGAAGTCCCGCGCCGAAACCCGCGCCCGGCCTTCAAGCTGAAGTTCCTGTGCGGACAGGCCCGTGCCCTGCCCACAGGTAATGAGCAGCGCGTTATCCGTGACGGCCAGCAGCGTACCGGGTGAGGCGGCTTCCCCGGCCGGCAGTGGCACAGACTGCCCGCGCCAGAAGGTGACACGGCGGCCGGCAAGGTACGTGTGACTGCCGGGAAAAGGCTGGAACGCCCGGATGCGCGCGGCAATGGCTGTGGCCGGAAGGGACCAGTCAATCCAGCCGTCTTCACGTTTGAGCAGCGGGGCGTAGGTTGCCTGCGTCGCGTCCTGGGGACGCCGGGGAAGCTGGCCTTCTGCCAGTTGTCGCAGTGCGTCACTGAGCAGTTCTGCGCCAAGGTGCGCCAGGCGCGCGCCCAGTTCCGGGGCCGTTTCTTCGCGCCCAATCCAGCACTCGGTCTGAAGGGCAATGTCGCCGGTGTCCAGCCCGGCGTCCATATACATCACAGTGACGCCGGTCAGGGCTTCGTCGTGGGCAATGGCCCAGTTGACCGGGGCTGCGCCGCGATACTTCGGAAGCAGCGAGAAGTGGACGTTCAGAAAACCCTGCCGTGGGGTTTCCAGCAGGTGCGGCGGCAGAATCCGCCCATAAGCCACAACCACGCCCACGTCGGCGTCGAGCGCCGCGAGGTTGGCGTGGAAGTCCGGCGTTTTGATTTTGGTTGGCTGCCAGACCGGCAGGCCCAGTTCCTGGGCCGCCACTTTGACAGGCGGAGGTTGCAGGCGGTGGCCGCGCCCGGCCGGGCGGTCGGGCTGTGTAACCACGGCCACAAGGTCATGCCCGTCCTGGTGCAGCCGCCGCAGGGTTGGGACGGCCAGATCAGGCGTGCCCATAAAGACAATGCGCATGCTGGATGATGCTGCCCCCCTACTGTGTTTTTACCCGCTTGTCTTCCGGCGTCGCAGTCGTGTTCGTGCTTCGCATATCGCGTGCCAGGTCGAGCTGTCCGGCCGGTTTTGGCATTGACAAGCGGCACACGCAAAGCGTAAACAAGGCCACACACATTTGAAAACGGCTTGTCGCGGCAATTTATCCAGCCTCGCGGGTCATTTTGGAAGGCCGGCTTTTTGTGTGCGGTCTCTGCCATGCTCAGTGTATCGGGCGGCCGCCCCTTGTGGAGTGTGCCAGAGCCGTTTGTATCCACTCCCTCACGCCGCCAGCGGCGTGAGCTTACAATGCCTCATGAGGGAAAACACAGATGAATGACATCACATCTTCTCCGCCAGCCGAACGCCCACGTCGGCGCTCAGGTTGGCGACGCCTTCTGCCGCTGGTTGTGGCGGCTACAGTCTTGGTGACTGGCATTGTGGTCACATTCCGCATGCCGCTGACGCGCGCGGCCGGGCGGGCGCAATTGACCGCCGGAAAGTTCAACCTGTCCAATGTCCGGGAGCTTTCGGTAGCCGGCGACCGGGTCAAGCTGCGCATTGAGTCAGACGCGCCAATGCCGGAAGCCATGCGCAGTGCCAAAGTCATCAGTGAGTACGAGGGCTTCCGGGTTGTGGAAGTCTCCGAACGGGAAGCGGCACAACTGGCCGATGCGCCGGGCGTCACCCAGCGCAACGACTTCAACTATGTCTATCTCAACGCGGTAGAAATCAACACGACCTCGCCGGCAGCGCAGTCACTGCGCGGGCAGCAGGAACTGGTGGATGGTGTCGGGATGCGGCTGGTGCAGTTTGCCGGGCCCATCCAGCCGGCCTGGGTACGGATGCTGGAAGCGACCGGGGTGCAGATTGTCACGGCCGTTCCCAGCAACGCTTATCTGGTGTACGGGAACGCCAAGAGCTTTGCGGCACTCAATGCCATGATGCAGCGAACGCAAGTGGTGCAGTGGGACAGCCCGTTTTACGGGTTGTTCAAGGTGCACCCGTCGGCGATTCCGGGCAGCAAGCAGTACATTGACACCAACGGCGAATATCAGGTGCAGCTTTTCGCCGACCAGCAGGGGAATCGCGGAACGTTTGAGTTGCTGCGGGAGATCGGGGCGCGGCAGATCGCCGGGAGTCAGGCGTGGGGGCCGTACGTCAACCTGTTCATCAAGATGTCGCCGGATTACCTGGCGGATGTGGCCAACCGGCCCGATGTGGTCTCGATTCATCCGAACGTCGAAGTCAAAAAGCTCGACGAGCGGCAGAATATGATTGTGGCCGGGAACATCACGGGCAACAATCCAAATCAGGGCAACTATCTCGCGTTACTGGCAAGCTGGGGCTTTATGCAGGCGCAGTTCAATGCGTCGGGGTTTGTCGTGGACGTGGTTGACGACGGTGCCGACCGGAATCTGCCCCCTGGTGACCCCGGCACGGTGCCGGTCAACAGCAACGCCGGTCCAGTGCCGGCACGGCACTTCTGCCTGTGGCAAGGCGGGGACCTGGGTAGCACGTCGCGGTTCATCTACAAAGGGGTGTGGAGTACGCAAGTCCCAGGCCTAGGCCCTGACCAGGGAGAAGGGCGTAGCGGTCACGGGCAGCTCAACATGAGCATCGTGGGCGGGTTTGTGCCGGACAGCTTTGACCCGGGTGGCACGCGCGTCCACCGCGATCCGCAGGGCTTCCGCTACGGGCTGGGCGTGGCGCCCTTTGTGCGGATGGCCAACTCGGTCATTTTCGACCCAAACTTCAGGTTTCCCGACTTCAACAACATGCTGGCGGCGGGCTACAACAACGGTGCCCGAATCACCAGCAATAGCTGGGGCGCTAATACGGCTGGTGGCTACAACCTGAATTCACAGACCTACGACGCGCGGACGCGCGATGCGGATACGGGCACGGCCGGTAACCAGCAGCTCCTGATGGTCTTCGCAGCTGGCAACTCCGGTCCCGGCGCACAGACCGTCGGCGCGCCGGGTACGGCGAAGAACGTCATCACCGTCGGCGCCGCCGAAAACGTGCATTCCCACGCGACGGCCAACGGTGGGAACAACGCCGCCGGGAACGATGGCTGTGGCATCCCGGATACCGGTGCCGACAGCGCCAATGACATGATTGGTTTCTCAAGCCGCGGGCCGTGCCAGGACGGGCGGCGCAAGCCGGATATTGTCGCACCGGGGACGCACGTCACCGGGATGACCTATGTTGCCATCGGTTCAGACCCGGTGTCGCCGCCAGATAACCTTGGGGCGGCTGACCCGAACTTCCGGGCTGATGGCGTTTGTGCGCTGCCAGGTGGCGGTACGGCCGGCAGTCCGAACAACTTTTTCCCCTTTTCACCTGCGCAGCGGTGGTACACCACCTCATCCGGGACGAGCCATTCCTGCCCGGCCGTGGCTGGTGGGGCGGCGCTCGTCTATCAGCAGTTCATCAACAACCCGCCCTACATTGGCGCACACCGGACGCCTTCCGGCAGCGCCCCGCCCAGCCCGGCGATGGTGAAGGCCTACCTGATGAACAGCGCGCGGTATATGACCGGTGTGGGCGCCAACGATACGCTGTGGTCGAACTCCCAGGGGATGGGGATGATGAACCTTGGCACGGCGTTCAACGGCGTGCAGCGGATCATCCGCGACCAGGTACCGGCGGACCGGTTTACCGCGACGGGACAGGAGCGGGTGTTTACTGGGAAGGTGGTCAACGGAACGGCCCCATTCCGGGTGACGCTGGCATGGACGGACGCACCGGGCCCGACGACAGGCAATGCCTATCTCAACGACCTCGATCTGGAAGTCACGATTGGTGGTAACCTGTACCGTGGGAACGTCTTCAGCGGCGCCAACTCGGTGACGGGCGGGACGGCTGATTTCCGCAACAACGTCGAGAGTGTCTTCCTGCCACCTTTCCCGGATGGTACGCCGTTCCTTGTTCGCGTACGGGCGGCAAACATCATTGCCCAGGCGGACCCGACCGTTTCCGGGAACAACCAGGACTTTGCGCTGGTGGTGCACAACGGGCAGCCAGCGACAACAATTCCGGTCATCACCGGGGTGAGCGCCACCCTGACGGCGGAAAGCTGTGCACCCAACAATGGTGTACCCGATCAGAACGAGACCGTGACCTACAACATCACACTGCGCAATGACGGTACAGCCCCGACCAATGGCAACCTCATTGCCACGCTGGCGCCCAGTGGTGGGGTAGGCACGATTGGCGGCACGAACCCGCAGAACTACGGTACGCTGCCGGTTGGGGCCAGCGCGACGCGGCCCTTCACCTTCACGGTCAACGGGCTGTGCGGAACGACGCTGACGATGACACTCAACCTGAGCGACGGCAGCGGCAGTCTGGGAACGGCGACGTTCTCGTTCCAGATTGGGACGCCGAACAACGTTCTGACGCAGAACTTCGATACGGTCACGCCGCCAGCGCTTCCGGCGGGCTGGACGGCAACGAATGCTTCGGGGCCGGCGCCTCTGTGGGTGACATCGACTGTCACACCCGACACAGCCCCCAACTGCGCTTTCGTGGACAACCCGGCTGTGGTCAGCGACAAGCGGCTGGATACACCACCCATCAACCTGACGACGAATCAGGCGCGGTTGACTTTCCGTAACAACTTCTCCTTTGAAGCTCCCAACTATGACGGCGGGGTGCTGGAAATCAGCATCAACGGTGGGCCGTTCCAGGACATTCTGGCGGCTGGCGGAAGCTTTGTCACCGGCGGCTACAACGGCACGGTTTCAAACTGTTGCAGCAATCCAATTGGCAACCGGCAGGCCTGGATAGGTAGTTCCGGTGGCTACATTACGACAACCGTGAACCTCCCGGGAAGCGGCCCACGGACCGTTGTTCTGCGCTTCCGTATGGGGAGTGACACGGTTATTAGTGCCCCCGGATGGCGAATTGACACGCTCACCGTGCAGGACGGCTTCCAGTGCTGCGGTATCGTGACGGCTCCGAATGTCACCTTCACGGGTCAGACCACAACCGAGTTGCCGGGGACGCTCAACAGCGACGGCGATGGTTTCTTTGAACCCTGCGAGACCCTGCAATCGGCCATCACCGTGACGAACGTGGGCGGCTCGACGGCGACGACAGCCATTGCCACCATCACTTCACCGACGACAGGGGTGACGATTGTCAGCGGCAGCACGGCCAACCTTGGCCCGCTGGCGCCGGGCGGCAGCGCGACCGGCAACGTGACCTTCAAGCTCCTGCCGACCTTTGTGCCGGGGACGACCGTCACCATCAACGTGTCGGTGGCGTTCGGGCCAGGCGGACCGAGTCCGAGTACAGCGAGCTACACAGTGGCGACGGGTTGCCCGTTGACGCCGGGCGGCACGTTTACCTTCTCCAACCCGGCGCCGATCACGATTCCAGCCTCGGGAACGTCAGGACCAGCAGCACCCTATCCGTCCACCATCAACGTGAGTGGCATCACAGCGCCGATTACGAAGGTGACGGTGACGATCAACGACTTCAACCACACCTGGCCCAACGACGTGGGTGTAGCCCTGCGGGGTCCGGGCGGTCAGATTTGTGTGCTGTTCAATAATGCCATTGGCGGGTCTGGTGGTGTGACGAACCGCACCTACACGTTTGACCAAGCATTCCCGCCATTGCCAACGAGCGGCTTCCCGCCCAGTGGGACCTATGGCCCGAACAACAACAGTGCGACACGGACCTTCGCGGCGCCGTTGCCACCGCCGCCCTACAACAGCAACCTGAACATCTTCAACGGGTTGTCCGGGGCAAGCGTGAACGGCACGTGGGAACTGTTCGTGCAGGACTTCGCCGGTGGTGATACTGGCAACATCAACGGTGGCTGGTCCATTACTATCCAGACCGGCACGCTCAACTGCTTCACCACAGCCTGCCTGACGAATGTCAACTCGCAGGTGCAGATGCTGATTTACCCGTCGGCAACCACGGCGCTGTTTGGCTGCCCCGGCTATCCGTTGCAGGCGACGCTGGTTGGGCTGCTGACCAACATTGGTGCAGCACCTCTCTCCAACATCGCCATTCAGGTGACAGGGCTGGGCTTCCCGGACTTCACCAATCCGAACGCGGTCATTTTGGCGTCGCCCAATCCACACCGGTTGGCGTCGGCGGATGACTACTTCGGGCCGTGTGCCTACACTGGCGGGCAGGCTGGCTCCATCCAGACCACGCTCAACGGGCAGCCGCCGGTTGGCACTGGTGTGCCGATTAGCCCGCTGGCGGCAGGGCAGTCCACGAGTGTCTTCTTCCGGGTGCGGGTGCCTTCGACCGGTCCGATTCGCCTGCTGGTGAATGTGCTGGCGATTGTCGGCCCCGTCTCAACGACGGAAAGCGTTGAGACGCAGCGGCAGGTGATTCGGACGATGGTCATTGACGTGGTACCTGACGCCGACGGCAAGCTGACGGCGCGGGTTGTCCGCGATGAGCCTGTGACGCCGAAGGCCGCGTCTGGCGAGGATGCCACAGCGACGACGCCTGCCCGGACGCCGGTTGTGATGGCTCCCGGGCGGCGGCGCTAGGCTTCAAACCTGGTCGGGGTAGCCTGACCTGATTTCCGGCGGTCACGCTCTGATGCGGGCGTGACCGCCTTTTTTGCTTCCTGCCGGAACGGTCTCCGGTTTTTTCAGGCTTAGACTGGGATTGATACAGCGGGTTGTTCCCGGCTGTGTTTCGTGTCATGCTGTGCTGCGGCGCGCCGCCTCACCCACAGTCTTTTGCATGGTGACGGGCGTCTGATCATCTGCCCCAGCAGGATACGTCATGGCACATCTACGCCGCCGACTCGCCTGGTTTGCGGTCGTCACAGTCGCTCTTCTGGCTGCGGTTGGGATGGGATTTCTGTCCTACCGGAGCCTGCACGTACCGTTCAGTCACCGGGCTGCCGACGAACTCATCACCATCGAGCCGGGGATGGGCGCGCGCGAGGTCGTGGAACTGCTCTACGAGCGCGGCATCATCCCGAACCGCTACCCGGCACTGGTCTATCTGATGCTCAACCCGGCCGGACGCCGTTTGCAGGCCGGAGACTACGAGTTTGAATCGCCGATTGCTCCGCTGGCCGCACTGGAAAAAATCCGCCGGGGCGCGGTTGCCACGCGCCGCATCATGTTTCGGCCCGGGTTGACCATCTACGAGGTCAACGACCTGCTGCCAAACCGTCCCGCCAACGGAAAGCTCGATCCGGCACTGCTGGACGTGCGCCTGATTGCTGACCTTGACCCACAGGCCACCAGCCTTGAAGGGTACATTTTCCCGGATACCTACATTGTTCCGAAACGGGCGACGAATGCCGAAATCCTGGCCGAGGCGGTGGCCCGTTTCCGCCGGGCCTGGACGCCGGAACTGCGCCAGCAGGCGGAAGCCCGCCGCCTGACACTGCGGGAAGTTGTCACTCTGGCTTCCATGATCGAAAAGGAAGCCGCTGACGATGCCGAACGCCCGCTGGTGGCGAGTGTCTTCCACAACCGGCTGCGCAAGGGTATGCGTCTGGAATGCGACCCGACGTTCATCTACGCCGCCAAGCTCAACGGCACGTGGGATGACAACGTCAACAACCCGGCGCACCGCCGCCTGCTGTCGCCCTACAACACCTACCTTTCTCCGGGGCTGCCGCCGGGGCCGATTGCCTCGCCGGGTGAAAAATCGCTGCGGGCCGCCCTTCAGCCGGCGCAGACGGAGTATCTGTACTTCGTGCTGGGCCCCGGCGGACGACATCGCTTCTCGCGCAACGAAGCCGAGCATCAGGTGGCCGTGGCTGAGTATCGCAGGCTTCAGCGCGCGCAGCGTCCGGGGCTGCATACCCAGCTCATCAACAAGAAGTAATGGGCGATGTGTTGCGGGAACAGCTCGAAGCCGCCCTGGATGCCGGGGAAATCCAGAGCGCCGTCTGGCTCGTCGGCTGCCGTGAAACCATGGTGGCGCATGGCGCAGTCGGCCCGGCCGGCTTCGATACGCTCTATGATCTGGCTTCACTGACAAAACCTCTCGTCACGGCGCTGCTGCTGGCGCTCTTTATCGAGCAGGGGCGGTGCGCGCCTGACGACCACCTGGGCAAGTGGCTGCCGGCATTGCGCGATAGTCCCTATGGACACGTCACGGTTGCACAGGCCGTGACGCACACCGGCGGTTTCCCGGCCTGGCGGCCGCTCTATGCCATGTGTGCGACGCCGGATGAAGTCCTGCCGGTCATTGCGCAGACGCCGCCGATTGCCAAACCTGGCGAAAATGTTGTGTATAGCGACCTGGGCTACATCGTGCTGGGCCGTCTGCTTGAACACCTGGCCGGACAGCCGCTCGCCATTCTGTTCGGGACACACGTGGCGCAGCCGTTGGGACTGACGGCAACCCGGTTCTGTCCGCCGCCGGAATGGCGGGAACGAGCGGCCCCGACCGAAGACGGCAACGCCCACGAACGCCGCATGGTGGAACAGCTCATCGCCGCAGAGAACCATCCTCTGGTGCAGGCGCGGCTGCGGGGATATGCCGGCTGGCGTACGCAGCGCCTTCAGGGTGAAGTCCACGATGGCAATGCGTATTTCCTTGGCGGTGTGGCCGGTCACGCCGGGCTGTTTGCAACGGCCGGGGAGGTGTGGAAGCTGGCGCGGGTGTTTCTGCCGGGAAGCCCTCTGCTGCGCCCGGAAACCTGCCAGTGGTTTTCGACCAACCTGACGCCGGGGAAAGCCGAAGCCCGCTCGTTTGGGTGGATGTTGGCCGGTTCACCGAACGCAACCGGCGTCGGGCTGTCGCCGACCGCCTTTGGCCACCTTGGCTTTACCGGCACAAGTCTCTGGTGCGACCCCCAGACCGAGCGGGTCTATATCCTGCTGACCAACCGTACCTTTCCTTACCGGGCCAGCTTGCAGGATGTGCGGCGGGCATTTCACGCGGCAGCTTCCCGCATATCGGGCTGAATCCTGTGGCGGGATGCGCTATCATCGCCGTGCTTCCCCGCCTGAGCGCGCCAGGGCACACACAACGCTGATGATTTCGGAGAGGGACGACAATGCCGGTCAATCCAGTTGATGCCAAAAAACTTGCCCTTGAGAAAAACACGACCGACCTGCGCCGGATGCTGGAGCAGTCAGATGAGCTGATGCGCGTCGTTATGGAAGCAGGCGACCTGGAAACGGCCGAAAAGGCCGCCCAGGAAGCTGCCAAGGCCGCAGCGGCGCTGATCGTACGCAAGCAGGGGGGCGTCCGGGAACTGGCCAGGCGCGTCCGCGAGCGGGTTGCCGGGGATGATGAATCCGAAGATGAAACTCCCTCCACAACTGCCGGCGACGAAGTGCCCACGCCCGATACCCGGTCGTGACGTGTCGCCGCCCGATGTACTTCCGTTCTTACGGGCTGGTAACGCCCTCATCGGCAGCGGGCCGTGGCTGTCCGCCGGCCTTGCGCGGTGGAGCTTCGGCTGCAAAACGCCGATGGGAATGACCTGATGCCAATCGTTCTGCACACGTTTCAGTGTCTGCTGCCGGCGTATGTCACGCCGCAGTCCGCCATTCATGACTGGCTTGCCCACGCGCATGCCGCTGCCCAGACCGGGAGCGAACAGGCGCTGGCAGCCGCCCGTCTGCGCCGCGCGTTCGACCGCTTTGGTTGCGACCCGGAGCGCATTGCCCGGCGATTCCACGCGCTCGAAGATTTCACCCACCAGGACTGGGCGCGGATGCGGATTTTCAACCTGACCGACCATCCCGAAGGACGGGGGCTGGCGGCACGGATGGACTGTTTTGCCGAAGTCACCTCCCAAGTGTTCGCCAGTCTCTATGCCGATGAAGCCGTTGCGCCGGAGCATCTCATTCACGTCACATGTACGGGCTACGTCGCACCCAGCGCCGCCCAGCGTCTCGTGGCGTCCAAAGGCTGGCTGACGACCGTTGTGACCCATGCCTACCACATGGGCTGCTATGCGGCCTTTCCGGCGATTCGGCAGGCGGTCGGGTTTCTGCTTGCCGACGGTGCGGCAGGGCGGGCGGATGTCGTGCACACGGAGCTGTGTACGCTGCACCTCAACCCGGCGCTCCACGACCCGGAGCAGCTTGTCATCCAGAGTTTGTTTGCCGACGGTTTCGCGCGCTACACGGTCGCAACCCAGGCGCCGGAGCGTCCGCACTTTGAGCTGGTGGCGACGTGGGAACAACTGCTGCCGGATTCAGCCGAAGCCATGACCTGGCAGTGCGCTGACTGGGGGTTTCACATGACGCTGGCGCGGGATGTGCCGCAGCGTCTGGCGCAGGCGCTGCCCGGTTTTGTGGCGTACCTGGCAGCGAAGGCGGGCTGCACCGAAGCCGATGTGCGCCGGGCCCGGTTTGCTATTCATCCCGGCGGGCCGAAAATCATCGAGCAGGTTCAGGCGGCGCTCGAACTCGAAGACGCCCAGGTGGAAGCCAGCCGGCGCGTGCTGCGGGCATACGGGAATATGTCCTCGGCTACGCTGCCCTACGTCTGGGCGGAGATGCTGGCCGATGACACCGTTGCCGATGGGACGCTGGTGGTCAGTCTGGCCTTCGGTCCCGGTCTGACGCTGTGTGGCAACCTGCTGATCAAACGTCTCTGTTCAGACCCGCAGCGGCCGACGGAAGCCGGCGCTGATGCAAGGAAGCCAGGGAGGTGATGCATTGACGATGGCCCACGGGTGGTTGATGGCACCGTTTCTCGTACAGGGTGGGGCCATGCTCTGGGATGAGTTCTGGTTTCACCGGCGACGTGGGTTGGGCCGGTGGGAACGGCTGGGGCATCCGCTCGATACGCTGACCGTCCTGGTCTGCTACGCCATCGTGCTGTGGGTGCCTTATTCGCCGACGGCTCTGGCGTGGTATGCCGGCTGCGCGGTGTTTTCCATGCTGTTTGTAACCAAGGACGAGTTCGTTCACGCCCGGGCCTGCTCTGCCGGCGAGCACTGGTTACACGCCCTGCTGTTCCTGCTTCATCCATTGACGCTGGCGGCGGCGGCACTCATCTGGATGGATATGCCGCAGGGGGCTGGCGCATGGCGTGACGTTCTCGTTGGAACGTTTGTCATCGTGACGGCTTTCGGGTGCTACCAACTGCTGTACTGGAATCTCTGGAGAGGGCGGAAGGGATGTCTGCCGGAATGACGCCGGTCAACAACGCACTCTATGACGAACTGGGCGAACGGTGGTACACGGCCCAGGATGATCCCGTGGCGCTGCTGCGCGCCGAAGGACGCCTGCGCAACCCGTGGATTGCCACGGAAATTGCCGCCCGGTGCGGCGCCGGCGCGGCCGTGCTGGACATTGGCTGTGGCGGGGGCTTTCTGTCGAATGAACTGGCCCGGGCCGGTTTTGCCGTCACCGGTCTGGATCAATCCGCAGAAAGCCTGAGCGTGGCGCAAAGCCACGACACGACGCACAGCGTGCACTACGAGGTCGGGGATGCCCTGAAGTTGCCCTACCCGGAGGTTTCGTTTTCGGCCGTGTGCGCTATGGACTTTCTCGAACACGTCGAGGACCCGGCCGGGGTCATTCGGGAAGCGGCGCGGGTGCTGCGGCCGGGCGGGCTGTTTTTCGCTTCAACCTTCAACCGGAACTGGCTGAGCTGGCTGGTGGTCATCAAGGGCGTGGAGTGGTTCGTGCCGAATGTGCCGCCCAATATGCACGTGCTCCGCCTGTTCATCACGCCACGGGAGATGGCCCGGTATTGCCAGGCGGCCGGACTGCATCACCTACGGTTTCGCGGCCTGCGCCCGCGCCTGAACCGGGCATTCTGGCGACTGCTCTGGACGCGCGTCGTGCCGGAAGACTTCGAGTTTACCTTCACGTCCTCGTTGCTGACCGGCTATCTGGTCACGGCTGAGAAAGCTTGACTTCCGGCATCTCCGGTGGTGTTGGCGTCACGGGGGTGCCGGTCGGCGGTGTCGAGGTGGGAGCGCTGAGCGTCCGTGGGCGTTCGGGGCGCTCGGAGCGGTCTCCGGGCGGGCGGTCAGAGGCCAGGCGTGGCGTCGTTTCCTCGATGAGTTTGCCAAAAATCATCTTGCCGGCTGTGGTTTGCAGCACGCTCGTCACGCTGATGTCCACCGCCCGGCCAATCTGCCGGCGCGCATTGTCCACGACGACCATCGTCCCGTCGTCAAGGTAAGCCACGCCCTGGTTGTATTCCTTGCCTTCTTTCAGGATGAACACCTGCATGGTTTCGCCGGGCAGGACGACCGGGCGCAGGGCGTTGGCGAGTTCGTTGATGTTGAGCACCAGAACGCCGCGCAACTGTGCCACCTTGTTGAGGTTGAAATCATTGGTGACGATTTTGGCCCCAAGCTGCTTGGCCAGCTCGATGAGCTTGAGGTCAACTTCCCGAATGTTGGGGAAGTCCATGTCGGTGATGATGGTGTCGAGCTTTTTGTTTTTCTGGAGGCGTTGCAGGATGTCGAGTCCCCGCCGTCCACGGTTGCGCTTGGTGGTTTCCGGGCTGTCGGCCACGTGCTGCAACTCGCGCAGGACGAACTGCGGAATGATGAGGCGCTCGCTCAGAAAGCCGGTTTCGGCGATGTCGGCAATGCGCCCGTCAATGATGACGCTCGTATCGAGGACGAGATTGAGCGGGCGGTTGTCGGCGCTGCCGGGGCTTTTGGCAGCAGTGCCAAACAGCTCCCACCAGCGATCACTGGCGCTGCCGCGAACCATACCCAGATAACCCAGTGCCAGCAGGGCGGTCAGAACCAGGTAGGTCTTGGGGGCGTCCGGGATGCCCGGCTGAAGGCTGAGAACGAGGCCGACGAGGACGGCGGCCGCCAGTCCGGTAAACAGTCCGAGTGTGCCGCCAATCAGGGTCGTGATGGGACGTGACCGCAGGTAGTGTTCAAGGGCGACAACCGCGCTGCCCAGCCCGGCTCCAAGAACGGCTGACCAGAGGGTGGAGCCAAGTGGTTTCATCCACAGGGCCGTTCCCAGGGAAAGCAGGACGATGGCAAGCTGTGTCAGGAATCGGTCGCGGTTCATGGAGCTATTCGGATACAAAGGCTGAAAATGTGGCCGGTGCGGGGCGGTGGAACCAGCTCACCATGGCTTGCGATGTCTGGAATGTGACCGATTCGGTATCCTCCTGCAAGGCAGTCTGGCGGCAAAGGACTGGCTTTTCGGCCACGCGCCGTTGCCCGTGACCACGGTTGTAAGCGGGCCGGAACGGCACGCCAACGAAGGAGAAACGTTTGCAACACATGCCATCACTTGCGTGGGCCAATCTTTGTCATCGTCCGGCACGCTCGCTGGCCACGGCTTTCGGCGTCGCCGTCGGCGCGGTGCTGGTACTGCTGACGACCGGGCTGGCGCATGGCGTCATTGCCGAACGCGCCGAGCGCGAAGCACGGGTTGGAGCGCACATCATGCTGCGGCCGTCCGGTTCGTTTGGCGGGGGCGTGGTGTCAAATCAGCCGGCCTATCCGCTGGAGCGGCTGCCGCGTATTGCGGCCATCCCCGGCGTACGGGCTGCTGTGCCGGTCATTCAGTATGCGTTGCCGTCAGACAGCGGCATTGGGTTTCGGCTGCTCGAAGGCGTGCCATGGGCGGACTACGCGGCCATGAGCGGCATTCAGATTGTGGCCGGACGTGCGCCGCAGGGACCTGATGAGTTGGTGATTGACCGGGAGCAGGCGCGCAGCCGTGACTTCCAGCTCGGGGCGCAGGTGACGCTCTCCAGACATGTGTTTACGGTCGTGGGCATCTATGACCCGCCAAGCGGGGCCCGCCTCAAAGCGCCGCTGGAAACCCTCCAGACGATGCTTGCCGCGCCGGGACGCTGTTCGATGGTGTTTGTCCAGTGTGCGGAAGCCAGCCAGCAGGAAGCCGTCGCCAAACGCCTGCGGGAGGCGTTCCCAACCGATCAGCTCGTCTTTGTCCGCGACCTGCCAGGGCTGTATGCCCGCGGACTCCCGGCGCTGGATACCTTTCTCCGGGTCGTCATCGGGCTGGCGCTGATGATCAGCCTGCTCATTGTGTCGCTGACGATGTACACCTCGGTGGTCGAGCGCACCCGTGAGATCGGCATTCTCAAGTCCCTGGGCGCTACGGACGCCTTCATTCTGCTGGCCATTGAGCAGGAAGCCCTGCTTCTGAGCAGCGCCGGGGTGTTGCTGGGCATTGGACTGGCCTATCTGGGCCGCTGGTGGATTGTGAGCTTCACGGCGTTTCGCACCATCGAGTTCGAGCCGGTGTGGTTCGTCATCGTGGCGGCTGTCGCGGTGCTGAGTGGCGCGGCCGGCGCCCTGTATCCGGCCTGGCGTGCCATGCGGCTCGATCCGGTGGAAGCCCTGCGCTACGAATGACCGGGCTGGCGGAGCCATAGCACTGGCAGGCAATCGTCCTGGGGCAATCCGGTTGTTGTGCACGGGCAGGTCAGCTTGCATCCGGCGCACAAAGGGCTTAGGAAGCATCCCAGGCATGACGACCATCGGCTACATCGGGCTTTTGCGGCAGAATCCGCGCTTCCGGCGGGTTTGGGCAGCGCAGCTTGTCAGTGAGCTGGGTGACTGGCTCAACTATGCGGCGCTCATGCAGCTTGCGCGGCAGTATGGCGGCGGTGCGGAAATGGCGGCGCTCATCATCGCCATTGAGCTGCTTCCGTTCCCCCTCTGGAGTCCGGTGGCCGGCATGGTGGCCGACCGGTTCAACCGGCGGTATGTCATGATGGCCGCCGACCTGCTGCGCGCCGTCATTGTTCCCGGGTTTCTGCTCGTTGACCGCCCCGAACGGCTCTGGCTGGTGTACGTCCTGTCGGCGCTTCAGTTTTCCCTGGCGGCCTTTTTCGAGCCGGCGCGGCAGGCGCTGATTCCATCAGTGGCGCAGCCGGAGGAACTCATCACGGCCAACCAGTTGACGAGTCTGACCTGGTCGTTGACGCTTGGGTTGGGTGGTTTTCTGGGCGGTGTCGTGGTCAATGCGTTTGGTCTGACGGCGGCCTTCATCGTGGATGCCGCTTCCTTCCTGGTTTCGTTTGTCATCCTGCTCGGTTTGCGGGATGCGCCGCCGAAGCCTGTGTCCCTGGATGCGCCGCCCGATACGGGTTTCTGGGTGGCTATCAAGTACCTGCTGGCGCATCCGGTGACGCTGGCCGTGGCGCTCGTCAAAACCGGAATCTCCATTGCGGGAAGCGGGGTGTGGTTGCTGGCCGTGGTGTATGGGCAGACGGTGTTTCCGGTGGGCCGCGATGGGGCGTTGTCCGTGGGGATTCTCAACGGCGCGCACGGCCTTGGGGCGCTGGTCGGCGCGCTGACCGCCGGCTGGTTTCTGCGCCAGCGCCTCAACATTGCGTGGAGCATTTTCTGGCTCTTTGTGCTGCGGGGCGTGTTCTTTGGGTTCTGGGCCGGGTCTGTCCATTTGTGGATGGTTGTCGTGGCAACGGTCCTCATCACCATCTGTGGCAGTCTGCTCTGGGTGGTCAGCACGACGCTGCTGCAACGGCTCGTCCCGGACGAACTGCGCGGGCGTGTGTTTGCCTTCGAGTTTGGCGCGCTGACGTTTGCCATGGCGGGTTTCCTGTGGCTGATGGGACGGGCGCTCGATGTGTGGGGCTGGACCCCGACGGTGACGGTTCTGGCCACGGGTGCATCGGCGTTTCTGGTGGCGGCCGGCTGGCTGGTGCTGATGGGACTCTCGCCGCTGACGACGCTTTCAGCCGCGCCGACGCCGGACAAGTCGCTTGGGGAACCGGATGCGGTGTGAAGGCGTCCATGCGCCGACCTCACTGACGGCTGACGCCCACTGACTTCGGAGGAACTTTCTCAATGACGATGCCCATCCGTATCTTCAGCCTGTGTCTGGTGGCGCTGTGGCTGCTGGCAAGCCATGATGATGCTTCAGCCCAGAAGCGCAAACGCCGCCCGGCTTCGCGCCCGGCGTCCGGGACACCGGCCACGACTTCCCCTGTTTCCAAGGAGCCACGTATGAACACCGCTACTGCTCCCCGCGATGCCGCTGCCGGGGTCAACCGCTTTGCTGTGACCCTGCACCAACGGCTCAGCCGTCAAACGGACGGCAATCTGTTTTTTTCGCCCTACAGCATCAGTTCCGCCCTGGCGATGACGGCGCTCGGTGCGCGGGGCGCAACACTGGCGGAAATGCAGGTTGCACTTCAGTTTCCCGATGGCATTCCCCACGCCGCTTTTGCCGCCCAGGACCGGCTCATCAATACGCCCAACGCGCCCTACACGCTGGCTGTAGCCAATGCGCTGTGGGGACAGCGCGGGTTGGGTTTCGAGCCGGATTTCCTTTCGGCCACCCGGCAGCACTATGGGGCCGGGCTGGAGGAAGTTGATTTTCGGGGCAACCCGGAAGGTACGCGCAGCCGAATCAACGACTGGGTTTCCACAAAGACCAACCGCCGGATTCCCGACCTGCTTCCGCCGGGCTTCATCACGCCCATGACGCGGCTGGTGCTGACCAATGCCATTTACTTCAAGGGCAACTGGGCTGAGGCCTTTGACCGCGACGCCACAAACGAACGGGACCAGTTCCGCCTGGCACGCGGAGGGACGGTCACGGTGGCGATGATGAACCGCACCGGGCGCTACGCCCATTTTGACGGCGGCACGTTCCAGGCGTTGACGTTGCCCTATCGCGGCAACGAACTCTCCATGGTCATCCTGCTGCCGAATGCCACGGATGGCCTGCCGGCGCTGGAAAAGGGACTCACCGCCGCCCAGCTTCAGGAAGTCGTCGAAAAAGCCATTGCGCGCGAGGTGCAGGTCAGTGTGCCGCGCTTCAAACTGACGCTGCGGCTGGAACACCTGACAGATGACATGAAGGCGCTGGGAATGACCCTGGCGTTTACGGAAGGCGCTGATTTCTCGGCGATGACCCGGCAGGCCAAACTTTTCATTGACGCCATTGCCCACAAGGCGTTCGTCGAGGTCAACGAGGAAGGTACGGAAGCCGCCGCCGCCACGGGCGTCGGCATGCGGATAACGTCCATCGGTGCCGAACCGCCGCGCCCGGTGGTGTTTCGGGCGGACCATCCGTTTCTGTTTGTCATCCGGGACAACCGCAGCGGTGCGACGCTGTTTATGGGGCGAGTGATGAATCCGGCTGTGTCGGAGTAAACCGGTGCGGCAGGCGCCATGAGAGACGCAGCAGCGGGCGCCGGGCCTCCCGTGGCAGCCAGAGGACAAGGATGGTGCTGAGCGTCGTGCCGAGCGCCAGTCCGATAATGGCTCCGTGATAGCCGCCGATAAACGGTGTCAGCGGCTCGAAGGCGCGCGGGGCCAGCGAACCGACGCCCCACGCAAAGCCCATCATCAGCGCCGATACGGTGGCCGTCCGCTGCGGGACAAGTTCCTGCGCCATGGCGACGTTGACGGGAATCGTGGCCCCAAGGGCAAAGCCGCCACAGACCAGCCACGGAAGTGTCCAGTGGGGCGGGACGAGAAAGGCCGCGGCGAGCAGAGGGCCGGAGGTGAGGCCGGAAAGCACGGTAACGGCGCGTCCGCCGAACCGTTCGGCCAGAAAGCCGCCGGCCAGCCCGCCGATGCCGCCAGCCAGGAGAAAGACAGTGAGTGCGTTGCCAATGTGGGTCAGCGAGGCCCCTTGCGCCTGCAGGATGAAGGGGTAGTAGGCGTTGATGAGCATTTGCGTGGCAGCGCGCACGACCGTAATGGCATACAGCGCCAGAAGCGGCACACTGGCAAGCTGAAGCGCCTGAACCAGACCCGGACCGGTTTCCGTCGTCGTTTCAGCCGCCAGCCGCTTGGGGGCCGGCAGGGGCGGCAGCCAGAAGAACAGCCCGACCATGGCTGCGATACCGGCCAGCGCCAGATACAACGTGCTCCCCAGGCTGAAGTGGGTGATGGTCTGGGTCACGACGAGCGGCCCAAACGCCACCCCCAGCGTACCGGCGGCTGAAAAGAGTGCCATGCCGAGTCGGCGGCGCTGGCCGCTGGCAACCGCCGCCATGGCTGCACCCTGCGGGTGGAACATTCCCACACCCATGCCGCCCATAATCAGGACGACCATGAGCCAGCCGTAACTGCCCGCGTAGCCGATGGCTGACAAAAACAGCGCCGCCAGCAGGGGGCCGGCCAGAGCAAAACTCCGCCGCGACCAGCGGTCAGAGAGCATCCCATAGACCGGCTGAAGAAAGTTCGAGAACAACGCATAGACCGGAATGAGCCAGAAGGCCTGGGCGGCCGACAGGTGCAACTGCGCCGTCATCAGGGGCAGCAGCGGAAAAATAAAGCTCGAATAGGCGTCGTTGACGAAGTGCGCCAGACAGGCGAGGCTGAGCGCTCTGGGATTGGCAAAACTGCCGGTGTGGGCCGTGGAAGCCGGTGCGGAAAGGGAAGTCGCCGTAGCCATAAGGCAGCCGACACTACCATGTCCGGTCGTCCGGGAGCTTGTCGTTTTGCCGGATGCAAGGTTTACGCTGAAACCGGCACGGCAAACCGGCTGCGACGCCCGGCCTTTCCGGTGCTATGCTACCTCCGGCAAGCGACCATCAACGGAGATGGATAAAGGGCATGAAACGTGAAATCGTCAAGTATGGCGCCAAGGTGCTGACGGAAAAGGCCTCACCCGTGACCGAATTCGATGCGGCGTTGGAACAGCTCGTCGCCGATATGTTTGAGACGATGTACGACGCGCCAGGAGTCGGACTGGCCGCGCCCCAGGTGGGCGTCTCCAGGCGCCTGTTCGTCATGGACTGTAGCAAGGAAAAAAACCGGCAGTTTGTCTTCATCAACCCGGAAATTCTCCAGACCGAAGGCACACAGGTCGGAGATGAAGGTTGTCTCAGCTTTCCGGGGATTTACTTTGAAGTAGAGCGTCCGGCGCGGGTTATCGTACGGGCCCAGAACGTCAAGGGCGAATGGTTCGAGGGGGACTTTCTCGACCTCGAAGCCCGCTGTGTGCTCCACGAGTATGACCATCTTCAGGGTGAACTCTTCATCGAGAAGGCCGGGTTGCTGCGCCGCGAACTCATCCGGCGCAAGATTCAGAAGCTGAAGCGCGAAGGGAAGTGGTGAACCGCCGTGGCTGTGGAGCTGCCGACCATTGCGGCGTCGGATTACCTCAACTCAGCAGTGCTCATGGAGGATTTTCTGACCGGTGAGCAGCGCCAGCGATGCCGTCTGATCACCGATGCCGCGCCGGCGCGTTGTGCGGAACTGCTGCGGCAGGGTGATGTCGCCGCCGCCCTGATACCGGCCATTGAATATCAGCGCATTCCGGGTCTGCTGGCCGTGCCCGGCGTGGCTATTGGCTCGAAACACATGGTGCGCAGTGTCGTCATGGCGGCCAAAAAGCCGCTCCCGGAAATCAGAACCGTGGCGCTCGATACCTCGTCGCGCACGTCGGTTTCACTCATCAGGATTCTGTTTGCCGAGTTTTATCGCCGCGAAGTTGCTTTCCATCCCGCACCGCCGGACGTGCCGCACATGCTGTCGGAGGCGGATGCCGCCGTCATCATCGGCGACCCGGCCCTGACGTTTGACCGAACCGGTCTGCACATTTTCGATCTGGCGGGTGAATGGCGACGCCTGACGGGACTCCCTTTCGTGTTTGCCATCTGGGCGGTACGGGAAAGCGCCCGGGAAGCCGTGACCGGGCTGGATTTCGTCGCGGCACGGGATGCCGGTCTGTGCGCCCGACCGGCGCTGGCGGCGCGTTATGCCCCCCGGCTGGGACTGCCGGTTGAAACCCTGGTGACGTATCTTGAAGAAAACATCCACTACGGGTTGGAAGCCGACGATCTGGCAGGGTTGACGCACTACTGGACACTGGCCGCCAGACACCGGCTGATTGATGAGGTGCGTCCGGTGCGGTGGCTGCCGGTGACGCCGGGCTGTGGGTAACTCATACGTGCGCCGCCGGGCGTGAAGCCGGATTGCGTTCCAGCCGTGCCACATCGAACAGCGCCGGTGGCTTGCCGGTGATGACGAGTTCAGCCGCCAGCCGACCAACTTCCAGACTGAAGCCCATGCCGTGGCCGTGGCAGGCAATGGAGAAGGCAATCTCCGGTTGACCGGGCAGCGTCCCCAACAGGGGAAGTCCATCCGGCGTGAAGCCCATTGTCCCTGCCCAGCGGTGCGTGATGGGCAGGTCAATCAGTTCGGGAAAGTGACGGTCCCTGAAGCGTTCCAGAAAGTTCTGGACATCTGCCGTCGGCGTTTCATCCGTCCCTGTTTCGGTGGCGGCAAAGGCGCGCCGACCGCCGCCGAACAGAAAACGTCCGTCAGGCAGTTGCCGAAAGTATTCGTAGCCGTCGTTGGCATAGACGACTTCGGAGAGCAGCCGGCTGGGATAGGGGGCGGTGACGAAAATCTGTCCGCGTTTGGGAAACACCTTGTCAGCAAAGTAGGCGTGGAGGTTGGCCGCTTCACCATTTGGCGTCAGAAGGACCCGCCTGGCGCGCAGTTGTCCGCGTTCACCCTGCACGACGACACCTGCCGGAGTGCTCTCCAACGTGGCTACGGGCCAGTTTTCAACAATGGCTGCGCCAGAGGCAGCGAGCAGGGCGTGGACGAGTTTGACCGGATGGACACCGGCATCGTGCCGGTTGCGGATGGCGGCGCAGAAGCCGCGCCGGAGCGGGTCATGGGGAACAAAGTCCACATCGAAGCCATCTTCGCGCAGCAGCTCGGCCGAGTGCGCCAGAACTTCGGCTTCTTCCTGCGTTCCGGCGAGCGTCAGGCTGCCGCAGGGGATGTAGTCACACTCCACGTCAGGACGGTGAGCCAGAAACGTCCGAATGTGGTGATGGCTGGCAACCGTCGTGGCAAAGACCGCGCGTGCCGTTTCGCGGCCGTATCTGGCGACGGCGACAGCGTAGTGGTCGGCCGTTCCGGCAAGCAGAAAACCGGCATTGCGGCCGGTTGCGCCGCCAGCGATCCGGCGTCGGTCAACGACCGCCAGTTTCCAGTCCGGTTTGGCTTGCGCCAGGGCATAGGCCGCCGAAGCGCCGGCAATTCCGCCGCCGACAATGAGACAGTCAACGTCGTTGACCCTTGGGGCCGGAGCTGAAGGGCATCCGGCCGTGGCCTGCCAGAAGGAAGTCGAGGTCATCGGTAGAGGCGTTGGCTGCCCGGTTCCTCGTGGGGGTTGGCGGCATCGGTTTCCGCGACCGCATCGGTTTTCAGGGAGACGCTGTCGAGGGCGAAAGCGCGCCGGAGGTCAACGAGTTCGGAACCCTGCCGGGCGGCTTCCCGCAATCCCAGGATGAGCGGATGGAGCGTCTTGTTGACGATGCCTTCCAGCAAAAACTGACGCATGGCAGCTTCCTGTTCCGGGGTCAGCGGGCCAAGGCGTTTCCGGTGCCGTTCAAACTCGGCAGCACAGATGTCGGTCAGGCGTTCCCTGAGCGCGGCCACGGTGGGGCCGATGTCGAGCCGGTCGGCCTCGGTCATGAAGGCAACGGTTTCGGCTTCGACAATGGCTTCGGCGCGTTCGGCTTCCCGGCGGCGTTCCCGTTGGTTGGCGGCAATGACGCGCTGGAGGTCGTCGAGGTCAAAGACAAAGGCGTTGTCAAGGACAGCCACATCGGGGGCGATAGTCCGTGGTACAGAAAGGTCGAAAAGCAGCAGCGGCCGGTAGCGCCGGCGGTCCAGCGCCGCGCGAACCATGGCCGGAGTGATGTGATAGGTGGTGGCCCCGGTGGACGCCACAACGATGTCGGCCTCGTGAAGCCGCGCTGGCAGTTCATCCAGTCCAAGGGCGCGGCCGCCGCCGTTGAAACAATCGGCAAGGTGTTGTGCGTGGGCCAGCGTGCGGTTGGCAACGAAAAGCGAGTTCACGCCAGCCTCGAAGAAACACTTGGCAGCCAGTTCGGCCATTTCTCCGGCGCCGATGAGCAGTAGCACCTTGTCGGTCAGGTGGTCAAAAACCTTGTGGGCCAACTCCACTGAGACTGAGCCAAGTGAAACGGCATGGGCACCGATACCGGTTTCCGTCCGAACACGCTTGGCGACCGCAAAAGCCCGCTCAAACAGACGGTGCAGGTGGCGTCCCACGGTGTTGGCAGCCGCTGCCAAGGCGTAAGCCCGTTTGATCTGTCCCAGAATCTGGCTTTCGCCGACAATCATGGAGTCGAGGCTGGCGGCCACGCGCAGGACGTGCCGCACTGCTGCGCTGGATTGGTGAACGTACAGATAGGGGCGGATTTGTCCTGCCGGGACATCGTGATAGTCACAGAGGAAGGTCGTGACCGCCTCGACGGCTTCGGCCGTCGGCAGACTGGGAACAACGATGACTTCGACCCGGTTGCAGGTTGAGACAATGACGGCTTCACTGACACTGCCGCCAGCCAACAGCCGTTGGAGCGCGACTGGCAGCCCGGTTTCAGAAAAAGCCAGACGCTCGCGCACGCCGACCGGAGCTGTGGTGTGGTTGATGCCGACGAGAAGCACGTTCATGAGCTGAACACCTGTCTGGAAAACCGGGGGCAGGGGCGACGTAAAACTTGCCAAGCCGCATCAAGGAAAACCAGTCCGGTTGGCAAAAAGTCGGCAGAGGGGGCTAACCGATGCTGTGAAAACCGTTGAACCAGCCGATGCCGACCAGACTCACGATGACCATGGCGAAGCCGACGATGCCCAACCAGGCCGCCCGCCGGCCGCGCCAGCCGGCCGTCAGACGGTAATGAACCACACAAAAGTAGATTAGCCAAGTGGCCAGAGACAGAAACTCCAGCGGATCGCCATGCCAGTACACGCCGTTGAGCCGGCGTGAGCCGACAATCCCTGTCAGGATGCCCAGTGTGAGCAGCACAAAACCGATCATGAGCGCCTTGCCGCTCACATCATCGCAGGTGTCCAGCGAAGGCAGCCGGGACCAGAGCGGGCCGAACTGTTTTTGCTTGAGCTGCCGTTCCTGCACGATGTACAGGATGGCAGCAACGAACAGAATGGCAAAGGCGGCGTAGGCAAAGACAAACAGCACGGCATGGAGGGTCAGAAGGGAAGCTGTCTGCCCATAAAATTTCAGAACAGCGGCGGTGTCACTTGGCGCTGGCAGAAGCCAGGCCGCCAGGGCGAAGAGAAAGACCATCGGCATGGCGAAGGCCGCAAACGATTTCGAGCGATACCACAGATAGGCGCCCAGAAAGTATGCGGCAATGGACCATCCCAGAAAGGAACAGACTTCCTGATAACTCAGCAGGGGACACCGGGCGACCTCCCAGCCGCGAACGACGATGGACGAGGTGTGCGCCGCAAAACCCGCCGCCATCAGCCACAGTGCAATCCAGAACCAGCGTGGATTGGGTGTCCGCCACACCGTGAAGATGGCATGACCGGCGCCAAACGCATAACATGCAACGGCGATAAGCAGCAGTGTGGACATGATTGGAAGTTGCCGGTAGGGCCAGGCGGAGGTGCCAG
This sequence comes from Chloracidobacterium thermophilum B, assembly GCF_000226295.1. Taxonomy (GTDB): domain Bacteria; phylum Acidobacteriota; class Blastocatellia; order Chloracidobacteriales; family Chloracidobacteriaceae; genus Chloracidobacterium; species Chloracidobacterium thermophilum. Next base: position 1,801,325 of record NC_016024.1, on the reverse strand, counting down.
CGAAGTTCAACCCAATGCCATGTTACGTGTCGGCCCGGCGGCGCTCAATTCGTCCGGCTTTGGTGCCGCCGACAAAACTGCCTGAATTTGAAGACCGCGTGAATCCGTTATGAAGGAAAACTTTCAGGGCTGTCTGCTGGGGGCCGCGATTGGGGATGCGCTGGGCTTTCCCTTCAAAGGTCTCAGTGCCAACGACATTGGCGAGTATGGCCGTTTTGAGTCGCTCCGTGAATTCCAACCCGTGCCATCTGTCCGGTCAGCGCCCGGTGAACTGGCGGATGAAGGGCAGCTTCTGCTGCTGACGCTGGAAAGTATCTGTACGCAGCGGGCGCTGGACGAGACTGATCTTGTCCGGCGGTTGAAAGGTTGGTTTCGGAGCCATCCGAAGGACATGACGCCGCTGGTACGCCATGTTCTGAGCCGTCTTCAGGCCGGGGAAAGCCCGGCTGAAGCCTCTGAAGGGGCGTCCTTTGATCCTGAGTTCAGTCCGCCGGATGGCGGGCATCTGACGCGCTGCCTTCCGGTGGCTTTGTACCGGGTGATGGATGCTGCCCGCCGCCAGGCGGATATGGTTGCTGTGGCGCGTCTGACCCATTGGGACCCGGTTGCTGTACAGGCCGCACTCGTACTGGGGGAGGTTGTGGTGCAGCTTGTCCAGGGTAAACCCTTCACACCTGAAGCCTGTTTGCCAGGTGACGTGCTGCCGGAGGTGCGGCAGGCTGTGGTGTCGTCTCCTGACCCGGCACAACTGGATGTTTCCGGCAGCGCTCTGGGGGCGCTGGGGGTTGGCTTGTGGGCGTTGAAGACCGCCACAGGTGTTGAAGATGGTCTGGTAAACGTCGTTTCGCTGGGCGGCGCGACGGATACCAACGCGGCGGTGGCAGGGGCTTTGCTGGGAGCCAAACTGACCCGTCTGGCGTTGCCGCAGCGGTGGGTGTACCGCCTGGAAGGGCATGCCCGCCTTGAAGTGCTTGGGGCGCGGTTGTTCGAGCTGGCCACGCAGGCAGTTCACGTGTGATGTACCGGCACAATGGGGAACTACACCGGGGATTCGTCGTCGGCTGCAGCATCCGGTTTGACGACGACGGCCTGGGACGGGTGCCATCTGATGTGAACCTGTGAGCCGACCTCCCAGGTTTGGAGTGTTTCCGGGCGAAGGGCGGCAACGAGGGCTTGTCCGTCTGGAAGGCAGACCGTCCAGTGGGTTTCGGCCCCGACGTACAGGCGTTCGGTCACAACTCCGGTGAGCTGACCCGGCGGAAGGGGTTGGTCTGCACTGGCCCGTTCAAGCCGGAGTGACTGCGGGCGTACAGCCAGGGTGATGGGCTGTCCGGGCTTTACGTCCCTGTGGCGGCACCGGGCGGTGACGATGGCACCGCCAATGATGACGCCAGCTTCTGGAGGCTGGAGGCTGTGCAAGCGTCCGTGGAGCAGGTTGCAGTTGCCGATAAACGAAGCAACGAAGGCCGTTTCGGGTTCGTCGTGGAGCGTCTGGGGTGTTCCGGTTTGAAGGATTCGTCCGCGACGCAGGACGGCAATCCGGTCCGAGAGCATCAGGGCTTCCGTCTGGTCGTGAGTGACCAGGACGAAGGTGGTGCCAAGCTGGTGCTGGAGGGCTTTCAGCTCGCGCTGCATGTGGCGGCGCAGGTGTGGATCAAGGGCTGCCAGGGGTTCATCGAGCAGGAGCACCGGCGGTTCACAGGCCAGTGCCCGCGCCAGAGCGACGCGCTGTTGCTGACCGCCGGAAAGTTCATGGGGGTAGCGATAGGCAATGCCTTCCAATCCGACAAGTGCCAGCAAGGCTTCGACGCGCTGCCGGATGGCTGGCGGCGCATGACCTTTGCGGGCAAGCCCGAACGCGATGTTGTCGTACGCATTCAGGTGTGGGAACAGAGCGTAGCTCTGAAACACCGTGTGGACGGGACGGCGGTATGCCGGCAGGTGGGTGACTTCCTGTCCAGCCAGATAAATCTGCCCGGCGTCAGGTGCCGTCAGTCCGGCAATCAGCCGCAGCAGGGTCGTCTTGCCACATCCCGAAGGACCGAGAAGGGTCAGAAATTCACCGGCTTCGACCCGCAGCGAAACCTCCGCGAGCGCCAGGTGTGCGCCATAACGCTTGGTAAGCGCAAAAGCCTCGACGGCAGGTAACATCGCAGGACACAAAAGCAGCGTAAGTGGCTTACTGTGGCCGTTACACTGAAGAACCGGCGACCAATCGTAGGCAGAAACGAGCAGCAGGTAAAGGTCGTTACGTTGAAACAGAAGCAGAACGCACCGTTCCAAAAACTTTGCACGAAGCCGCTTGACCACGTTCGTGCAAAGGTTCAGCCGTCACGCCACTTGACTCAGTGCGCTCTGCTTCTATTGAAACTGCATCATACGCCGTTTTGTTGTCTCACTGTTGCGAAGCGCTTTTTTGTGTCCGGGAATGTCTGTCTGGGAATGCCTGCGAGCGAGGGTGACATTGGTCTGCCTGGTTCCTGTCGGGCGCGAAGGGCGGGAAGTGCTGGCCAGGCGGCGGGCCCGACAGGCTCGGAAGCCAAAGTTCCGGCGTCACGAAACACTCAACCAGATTGGGGCTTGACAGTTCTTTGGGGAAACGCTTAGTATAGGCGTTTCGTCACTCGGAAAACCGTTGGGTCACTCGCAAGGTGACGGCCAGCCGTTTGGGAGTGGCAAGTCACTGCGAAATGACGGTTCTTGTTTAGCGTCGGCTTTTTCGGAGGTTGGTGTGCCAACGATCAATCAGCTCGTTCGGAAAGGACGGGAGAAAGTCAAATACAAGACGAGCAGTCCTGCCCTACAGGGATGTCCGCAGAAGCGGGGCGTCTGCACCCGGGTGTACACGCAGACACCCAAGAAGCCCAACTCGGCGCTGCGCAAGGTGGCGCGTGTGCGGTTGGTCAATGGTATTGAGGTGACGACGTACATCCCTGGCATTGGCCACAACCTCCAGGAACACTCGATTGTGTTGATTCGGGGCGGAAGGGTTAAGGACCTGCCCGGTGTCCGTTACCACGTCGTGCGTGGGACACTGGATTCTGTGGGTGTTGCCAATCGCCGCCAGGGGCGCTCCAAGTATGGCGCGAAGCGTCCCAAAGAGGCTGGCAAGGGTGCACCAGCAAAAGGTGCTGCCGTCAAGAAGAAATAGCCGAAGAAGCAGTCCCCGAAGAGATGGGAAGGTTTTTCTCAGGCTGAGGTGGAGTGGGTAAGCTATGCCACGGAGACGAGTTGCTGAAAGAAGAGAAGTCCTGCCTGACCCGATCTACAACAGTGAGATTGTGACGAAGTTCATCAACTGCATGATGTGGGACGGGAAGCGTTCCGTGGCGGAGAAGATATTCTACCGCGCCATGGAAACCATCCGGGCCAAGACGGATGATGACCCGCTCAAGGTCTTCAAAAAGGCGCTGGACAACGTGCGGCCTCGGGTCGAAGTCCGTTCGCGGCGCGTGGGCGGGGCGACGTATCAAGTGCCTATTGAAGTGGATCACCGGAGACGTGGCAACGCCCTGGCCATACGCTGGCTGATTACTTATGCGCGTCAACGGGGCGAGAAAGCCATGGTTGACCGGCTGGCCAATGAGCTGCTCGATGCGTCCAACTTGCGCGGGGCAGCCGTCAAGAAACGTGATGAGGTCCACCGCATGGCGGACGCAAACCGTGCCTTTGCGCACTATCGTTGGTAGTTTTTTGGGGTGGTGAGGACGTTATGGCACGGAAGGCGCCGCTGAACAAGTTTCGCAACATCGGCATCATGGCACACATTGATGCCGGTAAAACAACCACGACCGAGCGGATTCTGTACTACACGGGCCGTAACCACAAACTGGGGGAGGTCCATGAAGGCTCGGCGACGATGGACTACATGGTTCAGGAGCAGGAGCGTGGGATCACAATTACATCTGCAGCGACAACCTGCTTCTGGCGGCTTGGTGGTGCTGTCGAAGGCGACCAGTACCGGATAAACATCATTGATACGCCCGGACACGTGGACTTTACCATTGAGGTTGAACGGTCGCTGCGCGTTTTGGACGGCGCGGTGGCAGTGTTTGATGCAGTAGCTGGCGTTCAGCCACAGTCTGAAACCGTCTGGCGGCAGGCGAACAAGTACGGCGTTCCTCGGATTGCCTTCATCAACAAGATGGACCGGGCAGGTGCTGACTTCTACAAAAGCGTGGATTCCATTCGCAACCGCCTCAATGCCCGCCCAATTCCTGTCTTTCATCCTATTGGTGCTGAAGATGCTTTTGAGGGCGTGGTTGACCTTATCACCATGCAGGCTGTGCGGTGGGATGAGGAAAGCAACGGGCAGAAAATGCTTTTCTCGCAGCCAACCGGGTCACTTCTGGATGAGGCAAAAGCTGCTCGTGACAAAATGATCGAGCTGATTGCGGACGTTGACGACCAGATTGCCGAAAAGTACTTGGAGGGGGCGGATATATCAGAAGCTGAGCTGCGTGCCGTTTTGCGGCGTGAAACAATAGCAATGAATATCGTTCCTGTTCTTTGCGGTTCAGCTTTCAAGAATAAAGGTGTTCAACAGCTACTGGACGCTGTTGTGTACTATCTACCTTCACCAGTTGATATTCCACCCGTAAAAGGTGTGCTTCCGCGTACAGGTGAAGAGGCTATTCGCCGCGCTGCAGATGATGAGCCTTTTTCAGGTTTGATCTTCAAAATTCTCTCCGACAAGCATATTGGCCAACTGGCTTTTTGTCGCATTTACTCTGGTGTTCTGACCTCTGGCTCCTACGTTCTCAACTCAACAAAAGAAGTCAAGGAGCGGGTAGGCCGGGTCATGCAGATGCACGCCAACAAGCGTGAAGACTTGGAGGAAGCCTATGCTGGTGAAATCGTGGCTGTTGCCGGGCTGAAAAATGTGATTACTGGTGACACCATCTGTGATGAAAAGGCTCCCATTATTCTGGAGTCAATGGAATTCCCTACACCGGTCATTGAGGTGGCCATTGAGCCGAAGACGCGGCAGGATCAGGACAAGTTGAGTGTGGCGCTTGGTCGTCTGGCGCAGGAAGACCCATCCTTCCGGGTCAAAACTGACCCGGAAACGAACCAGACGCTTATCGCCGGGATGGGAGAGTTGCACCTTGAGATTATTGTGGATCGCCTGAAGCGGGAGTTCAACGTTGACGCCAATGTAGGACGGCCCCAAGTTGCCTATCGTGAGACGATTCGTGTGCCATCTGAAGGAGTTGGAAAATATGTCCGGCAAACCGGCGGTCGTGGGATGTATGGACATGCTGAAATCAAACTATATCCACTTGATCCGGGCTCAGGCTTTGTTTTTGAGAACAAAATTGTAGGTGGCGTGATACCACGTGAATATATTCCGGCTGTCGAGGCTGGTATCAAGGAAGCCATGGAGCGTGGAATCCTTGCGGGCTATGAGGTTGTTGATGTCAAGGTGGAGTTGGTGTTTGGCAGCTACCATGAGGTTGACTCAAACGAAATGGCCTTCAAAATTGCAGGCTCGATGGCTTTCCAGGATGCTGCAAAGAAAGCCAAGCCCGTTTTGTTGGAGCCGGTAATGGCTGTGGAAGTTGAATCGCCAGAAGAATACTTTGGAGCGATTACTGGTGACCTGAGTTCACGCCGTGGGCGAATTGAAGGTTTTTCGGAGCGGGCTGGCTCGCGGATTATTTCTGCAGCAGTGCCGCTTTCTGAAATGTTTGGTTATTCGACGGTGTTGCGCTCGATGTCGCAAGGGCGCGCTATTTACACCATGCATTTCAAATCCTATGAGGAAGCGCCCAAGTCCGTGGCTGAAGAGATTATTGCCAAGGCAAAAGGGGCAGCCGCAAACTGAGTGCCAAGGTAAATCTGGTTTTTGAGGAGTAGCCATGTCAAAGGAGAAGTTTGACCGGAGTAAGACGCACGTCAACATTGGGACGATTGGGCATGTGGATCACGGGAAGACGACGTTGACGGCGGCGATTACGTCGGTGTTGGCGAAGAAGAATCCGAAGGTACAGAAGAAGACCTACGATCAGATTGATGCGGCGCCGGAGGAGAAGGCGCGTGGGATTACGATCAACACGGCGCACGTGGAGTACGAGACGGCGACGCGGCACTATGCGCACGTGGATTGTCCTGGGCACGCGGACTACATCAAGAACATGATTACGGGTGCGGCGCAGATGGACGGGGCGATATTGGTGGTGGCGGCGACGGACGGGCCGATGCCACAGACGCGGGAGCACATCTTGCTGGCGCGGCAGGTTGGGGTGCCGGCGATGGTGGTGTTTATGAACAAGTGCGACATGGTGGACGATGCGGAGTTGCTGGATTTGGTGGAGTTGGAGGTGCGGGAGTTGCTGTCGAAGTACGACTTTCCCGGGGACGAGATACCGGTGATTCGGGGGAGCGCGCTTGGTGCGTTGAACGGGGAGCCGCAGTGGGAGGCGAAGATAGAGGAGTTGATGGCGGCGGTGGACAACTACATACCGACGCCGGTGCGGGACATTGACAAGCCGTTTTTGATGCCCGTGGAGGATGTGTTTTCGATATCGGGGCGCGGGACGGTGGCGACGGGGCGTGTGGAGCGTGGTGTGGTGAAGGTGTCGGACGAGGTGGAAGTGGTTGGGATACGGCCGACGCGGAAGACGGTGGTGACTGGGGTGGAGATGTTTCGGAAGCTGCTGGATCAGGGGCAGGCTGGGGACAATGTGGGGTTGCTGCTGCGGGGTGTGGAGCGGCGGGAGATAGAGCGGGGGCAGGTGATCGCGAAGCCTGGGACGATTACGCCGCACACGAAGTTTCGGGCGGAGGTGTACGTGTTGACGAAGGAGGAGGGTGGGCGGCACACGCCGTTTTTCAAGGGGTATCGGCCGCAGTTTTACTTTCGGACGACGGACGTGACGGGGGTGACGGAGTTGCCGGAGGGGGTGGAGATGGTGATGCCTGGGGACAATGTGGCGTTGACGGTGGAGTTGATTACGCCGATTGCCATGGAGAAGGGGCTGCGGTTTGCGATTCGGGAGGGGGGACGGACGGTCGGCGCAGGTACGATTTCGGAAATCCTCGAATGAGTTGGGTTTTTCTCGCCGCCTAGGGAGAACTGAGATGAACGATAAAATACGTATCAGGTTGGAAGCTTACGACCATCGGATACTCGATCAGTCTGCAATGGAAATTGTCGAGACGGCCCGCCGGACGGGTTCGCGTGTAGCTGGACCGATCCCGCTGCCTACGTCGAAGAGTCGCTTTACAGTTCTTCGCTCGCCACACGTAGATAAAAAATCACGGGAACAGTTTGAAATTCGCACTCATAAACGGTTGGTTGATATTTTGATGTCTACACCTCAGACAGTAGATGCTCTTATGAAGCTAGATTTACCGGCCGGAGTTGACGTCCAGATAAAGACCTTCTTCAAAGAAAAAAAGTAGTTTGTATAGTTAGGGCTATATTGATATGGCAACTGGTATCTTGGGTATAAAAATTGGCATGACACAGATTTTCCAAGAGAATGGTGTCTTGGTTCCAGTGACAGTCATAAAAGCTGGTCCTTGTGTTGTAACTCAGCATAAAACTCAAGCTAAAGATGGCTATGATGCTATCCAAGTTGGATTGGTTGAAGCCAAGGCACCCAGGAAGGTAACGAAGCCACTTCGTGGTCACTTTGAAAAAACAGCAAAAGGAACTCCACCAACACGGCTTCTTAGAGAATTTCGAGTGAAGAATGTTAATGATTTTCCAATAGGGTCACTAATTCTAGCTAACATATTCAAGTCAGATGAACTTGTCACTATTACCGGGAAGTCAAAGGGGCGTGGTTTTGCTGGTTTTGTTAAACGCCATGGCTTTGGAGGTGGGCGCGCGACACATGGTTCAATGTTTCACCGTGCACCCGGCTCAATTGGAGCCTCGGCTTTTCCTTCGCGGGTTTTCAAGGGAAGCCGGATGGCTGGGCACATGGGAAATAGAAACTGCACAGTAAAAAACCTAAAAATTGTAAAGGTTGATGAAAGTGCAGGGGTTATCCTTGTCCGAGGTGCTGTTCCTGGTGCTAATGGGAGCTATCTTGTTATCAAGAAAACTTCGGTTTCATAGGTCAGCTTCAGCTCCGTGACAGAGGTCCTAAAGATGTTAACGGTGAAAATGTATAACTTAGACAGCGAGCCGCTCATTGATTTAGAGATAAATAGTATTTTATCTGAGCAGAAGCTGAACAACACACTAATATGGGAAGCTGTTCACGAGTATCGTGCTAGGGGACGTAAAGGAACGGTTGCTACTAAGACAAGGGGAGATGTCTCTGGCTCAGGTAGGAAGTTGTGGAAGCAGAAGGGGACGGGAAGGGCACGTGTTTCAAGTCTTCGCTCACCTTTGTGGAAGGGTGGTGGAAACGTTCACGGACCTCAACCGCGAGATTGGTCATACACTCTTCCAAGGAAGAAGCGTTGGAAGGCGATTGCAACTGCTTTTGCTGAACGAATTCGCGAGGGGGCAGTCGTTGTTGTTGATGACCTTAATCTGCCAAGCCACAAAACAAAACTTTTCAGGTCTAAGTTATGTGCACTTGGACTGTTGGACCGTCATAAGGTATTAATCTTGGACTCAACGGAAAACAGAAACTTACTGCTTGCTTCAAGAAATCTTGAGGGCGTGAAGCTCATAAACTCACTGGGTCTCAATATCTACGATCTCCTTCTGCATGAGAAAATACTGATTAGCCAAAGAGCACTTACCGCTCTAACTGAATGTTTGACCCGGATACTACAGGGACAGTGATGGTGGGGAAAATGAAAATCTATGAAGTTATAAAATCGCCACTGGTAAGTGAGAAAGCCCTCAACTTGAGAGATCAAGCTCTCAATGTAGGTCAGTTGATTGTTTTGCGAGTCAATAAGAAGTCAAAAAAGATAGACATTAAGAATGCAGTAGAAAAGCTCTTCAATGTGAAGGTTAGATCCGTAAATACAGCAAGTTACAGAGGTAAGACGGTGCGCCGGGGACGCTATGTAGGCAAGAAGAGTGACTGGAAAAAAGCCTACGTTACCCTTGCCCCTGGATACAGCATAGAAGATTATGCAAATTCTTTGTAAAATACACTAGGGAATTGCTATGCCAATCAAGAGTGTAAAACCTACATCACCTGCGAGGCGCTTTCAGACGTTTATCGTTGATTCTGAACTATCACGTGAGCGTCCGCTCAAGTCCTTAACGGAGAAGAAGAGGAAGATTTCAGGTAGAAATAGCGATGGGAGAATTACAACCCGTCACCGAGGTGGGGGGCACAAGCGTCTATACAGAATCATAGACTTCAAACGCGATAAGCTTGGGATACCTGGTAAGGTAGCAAGAATTGAGTATGATCCAAATCGATCCTCAAGGATCGCACTTGTAAACTATATTGATGGCGAAAAGCGTTATATAATTGCACCGAACGGCCTCAAAGTAGGCCAGTTCGTGTTATCTGGTCCTGACGCAGACATTATCCCTGGTAATGCACTTCCGATATCTAAGATACCGCTTGGAACCGACTTGCACAACATTGAACTCAAGCCAGGGAGGGGAGGGCAGTTAGTTAGAGCAGCCGGAGCAAAAGCACAACTTATTGCTAAGGATGATGAAATGGCTCAGTTGCGCATGCCGTCTGGTGAAGTGAGAAAAATCCCTGTCAATTGCTATGCAACAATTGGGCAAGTAGGTAATTTGGATCATGAGAATGTATCTCTTGGAAAGGCAGGACGGGCACGGTGGCGGGGATTACGCCCAGAGGTTCGTGGGGTTGCCATGAATCCAGTAGATCACCCACATGGTGGCGGAGAGGGAAAAACCTCAGGTGGAAGACATCCTGTTACTCCTTGGGGAATGCCGACACGTGGTTACAAAACCCGGCGTAACAAGCAGACAGAGAAGTATATAGTTCGGCGTAGGAAGTAGTTTGATTCAAGGAGTTGTGTATGCCTCGATCAATAAGAAAGGGACCATTTGTAGATAATTCTATACGTGATATTCTCCAGCAGCTGAGAGAAACAAACGAAAGACGTGTCATCAAAACCTGGTCGAGGAGGTCAACAATAATACCAGATATGGTTGGGCACACCTTTGCTGTACACAATGGAAAAAAATTCATCCCTGTATTTATATCTGAGAATATGGTAGGTCACAAACTAGGTGAATTTGCCCCAACACGTACGTTCAAAGGCCATGCAGGGGATAAAAACGAGAAATCGGCTAAGCGTAGGTAGTTATAGTGCTTAAGAAGAGGTCTAGGAAATGCATTTTATAGCAGTTCTTCGTTCTACAAAGGGATCGCCCCAGAAAGCAAGGCTGGTTATTGACCAAGTACGTGGCCGCAACGTGACTGAGGCCTTAGCATTACTTAACCTGAGTAGAAAGAGAGTAGCCTCGGTGCTAAAGAAAGTTTTGTGGTCAGCTATATCTAATGCTGAATATCTATCTGAGAAAAACAATCTAAAACTGAATATAGAGCAACTTTTTATCAAAGAGTGCCACGTAAACACCGGGCTGACAAAGCATCGACGTCGTATTCGGCCAGCTCCAATGGGAAGAGCTTATAGAGAGCAGCGTCGGCTCTTTACTGTAAAGTTTGTACTCTCTGATGGCAATGAAGAGTAGGTGAAGTGATGGGGCAAAAAGTTCATCCTTATGGCTTTCGGCTAGGAATTGTGAGACCTTGGCGCTCAACTTGGTACTCAGGAAAAGATACAGAGTTTGCAAGGCTTGTGGCAGAGGATTTCTTTTTGCGCAAGGAATTAAAGCAACGTTTTGCTGGTGCCGGAGTAGCTTCGATTGATATAGAGCGTGCTGTCAACAAGTTGAAAATTGTCGTCCATACTTCTCGTCCAGGTGTTATCATTGGCAGAAAGGGTGCTGAGATAGACAAATTGAAGCTTGAGATACAGCAGAAAACAGGTCGGGATGTGAGCATATACATACAAGAGATACAGAAGCCAGAGTTAAATGCCCAACTGCAAGCAGAGCAAATTGCTTTACAGATAGAAAAACGCATCGCTTTCAGGCGGGCAATGCGAAAAGTGACTGAGAGTTCACGTCGTTTTGGTGCACAAGGGGTTAGGGTAATAGTATCAGGACGGCTCAACGGTGCAGAAATTGCAAGAAGCGAACAGTATCTTGAAGGCAGAATGCCACTTCACACGTTGAGGGCTGATATTGACTATGGTTTTGCAGAAGCACACACAACGTATGGAGTTATCGGAATAAAGGTCTGGATATACAAAGGCGAAATATATTCTGTGAGACGCACGCTTGGTCAAAGTGACTCCCGCAGAGCAACCTCGGTAAAATGAGATAACAAAGACATGGCTGAATACAAATCTCCTAAAAAGACAAAGTACAGAAAACAGCAAAGAGGACGCCGTTCAGGTTTAGCAACATCAGGTGCTAGGATTAGTTTTGGACAGTTCGGCATAAAGGCTCTAGAACCTGCCTGGATAACCAGTCGTCAGATAGAAGCTGCTAGAATAGCTATATCGCGTTCTCTTAAAAGAGGTGGGAAAATATGGATTAGGATTTTCCCAGACAAGCCTGTTACCAAGAAGCCAGCAGAAACCCGAATGGGTAAAGGAAAGGGAGCTCCTGAGGGTTGGGTAGCAGTGGTCAAACCCGGGAGAATACTTTTCGAGGTCGAAGGAGTGAGTGAAGAGTTGGCCCGTGATGCTATGTACCTAGCTGCTCAAAAGCTGCCAATAAAAGTGAAGTTTGTTCAACGAGACTCAGAGAACGGAGCAATACTGTAATGACACTAAATGAGATTCGTTCAAAGTCTGTACGTGAACTGATTACCCTTGAAAAAGAAATGAAGTTAGAATTGACAAGACTTTCTATAAAGAAAAACTTAGGTATTCGCGAAGCGGCTAACAAGCTTCCCATAGTTAGAAAAAACATAGCTAGGATCAAGACTGTAATAGGCGAGAAGAGGACAAGAGAGAAGTGATGAAAAGTAAAAAAGTTGAGAAAGTGGGCTTTGTTGTCAGTGCAAAAAACAAAAAAACAGTCACGGTAAAAGTAGAGCGCTTAGTCATGCATCCAATATACAAGAAGTATGTTCGACGTAGCTCAAAATTTCTAGCTCATGATGAACTTTCCTGTAAAGTCGGAGACAAGGTAAGAATAGTTGAATCTCGTCCCTTGTCTGCAAGGAAGCGATGGGTGGTCAAGGAGTTAATGAGTAAAGTCCACTAGATTTTCCTCTTTTTCAAGTGAGGAGGTATACTCCATGATACAGATGCGTACTATACTTGATGTTGCTGACAACTCAGGTGCAAGAAAAATATCTTGTATTTTACCACTCGGTGGCTCGGTTGGGAGAAGAGCCACTCTTGGGGACATTATTACTGCAAATGTTAAGGAGGTATCTTCTGATGGTACTATCAAGAAGGGGCAAGTTGTAAAGGCTGTTATTGTGAGGACTCGCAAGGAAGTACGCAGGAAAGACGGCAGCTATGTTCGTTTCGATCAGAACGCGGCTGTTTTAGTAAAGAAAGGTAGCGAGGGATGGGATCCTGTGGGGACTCGTGTTTCGGGGCCGATTGCTAGGGAGCTAAGGGACAAGAAGTTCATGAAGATAATTTCACTGGCACCTGAGGTAGTATGAAAAGTAATAAGCTATCAAAAAATTTGAGAGTTGGTGACAGTGTAATCTTGATTTCCGGTAAAGATAAGCGTAAGATAGGCTTGGTTAAGAAAATAGACCGCAGCAATCTGCGACTGCTTGTCGAAGGAATCTCAATGAGTAAAAAACACATCAAGAAAACTTCCCAAAACAATGGAGGTATTATAGAAGAAGAAACTTGGCTTTCTTTCTCGAAGGTCAAGAAGCAATAATCTTCTATAGAAATCGTTTGAGTAGTGGTATGTTGACGGCAAGAGAAAAAGCGATAAGTCAAATGTGTAAAACATTTGGATATAAGAATGTTATGTCGGTACCGAGACTAGAAAAAATAGTTATTAACATGGGTCTCGGTAAAGACTATGTACTCTCAAAAAACCTGAAGGTTCTTGAGACGGGTCTACAGGAGCTTGCGCTCATTACAGGTCAAAAGCCGGTGGTAACCCGTGCCAAGTCATCAATTGCCTCCTTCAAGCTACGTGAACAAGACCCAGTTGGAGTAATGGTCACTTTACGCGGTAAAAGGATGTATGAGTTCTTTGAACGCCTAGTTAAGATAGCACTACCACGTGTACGTGACTTCCGGGGAGTATCTACCAAGTCATTTGATGGTCGTGGAAACTATACTCTTGGTATAAAAGAACAGATTGTTTTTCCTGAGATAGACATCGCCAAGGTTGATAAGCTTAGAGGAATGAATATAACCTTTGTTACTTCAGCTCAAACTGACGCAGAAGCACAAGAGCTTTTATCTTGCCTTGGAATGCCATTTAGGAAATGACTTGCTAGTATAAAGATTTCTTGGAGAAGAGTATGACTGACCCAATAAGCGACCTCCTAACTAGAATTAGGAATGCTACACAAGCAGGGCACCTAAAAGTAGATGTTAATTACTCTAAGATTAAGGCCGAGATTGTCAGGATTCTAAAAGAAGAAGGTTATATTAATAACTATAAAATTACAGGTGAGGGTCATAAACGTACAATACGAATTTACATCAGGTATGCTCAGTCTTCTGAACCTGCAATCAGGCATCTTTCCAGAGTCTCCCGCCCGGGAAGAAGGGTTTATGTTAATGTAAATAGAATACCTCGTCCTCTTAATGGTCTTGGTACTTGCATACTCAGCACCTCGCGCGGCATACTGACTGGTAAGGAAGCCTATCTGAAGCACGTCGGTGGAGAAGTTCTCTGCCTTGTTTACTAGTTTTTCTACAGTGCCTTTACTGAAAACAATGTCAAGAATAGGTAGTCGTCCAATTCAAATCTCTGGGCTCTCTGTAAAAATAGAAAATGGTACTCTTTCTATAGCGAAGGGTGAAGTTTCATTTAAGTTGAAAATCAATGAAGGTCTAAGGGTAGATATTCTGGATGGACATCTTCGGGTTGTGTCACTCAATAACTCAAGTCATCAATATCAAGGATTGTTGAGGACTCTAATTAACAACGCTATTACTGGACTTCAATCCAAGTTCTCAGTTGACTTGGACTTAGTTGGTGTTGGCTACAAAGTAGATAAGAAAGACAATAAACTTGTCTTTAGTCTAGGCTACTCCCATCCAGTAGAATACCACCTTCCAGATGGTATAGATTGCATTATTGAAAAGTTACAAAAACCAATACAGCAGTACCAAGCCACACTGACGATTAAGGGTTCTGATAAGGAGCTTGTTGGACAAGTTGCAGCGAATCTAGTAAAACTGAGAGTTCCTGATGCCTACAAAGGCAAAGGCATTCGTTATGCTAGTAAGCCAATCCTCCTGAAACCAGGAAAATCTGGTGGCAAAGGAGGAAAGAAGTAGGACGAACTCTAAAGCTTAACTACTAATATAGAGCAAGCTGAGATAATTATGGGCCACCGAAGAAGAAAAATAAAAGGGTCAGTTGATACTCGCCTTCGCCTCTGTGTATATCGAAGTGCAAAGCACATCTATGCACAAATCATAGATGATGTAAGAGGAATTACTGTATGTTCTGCCAGCTCACTAAAATTACAAGAATATACTAGCGATGAAACAAAGCTAACACGTAAAGTGTATTTAGCAAGTAAGGTTGGTAAAGAAATTGCTGAAGAAGCAAAGAGAAGAGGTATTACCAAGGTATTCTTTGACAGGAATGGTTACAAGTACCACGGTAGAGTCAAGCAGCTAGCAGAGTCAGCTCGTAGGGGAGGTCTAGATTTTTAGGATAATCTTATGAAGAATAAAGTACTATTCGAAGCAGGTGAATCTGATCTCAAAGACTCAGTTATATCGATTAAACGGGTTACAAAGGTAGTGAAGGGCGGAAAAAACATGAGCTTTAGTGCCCTCGTTGTTGTTGGTGACGGAAATGGAATCGTAGGTTTTGGCAAGGGGAAAGCATCAGAGGTTCCCATAGCCATTAGGAAAGGGATAGAAGCAGCAAAAAAAAATCTAATCAGAGTAGACTTGAATGGCGGTACATTGCCCCATAGTATTATTGGCAAGTTTGGTGCTGGCAAGGTACTTATCAAGCCAGCTAAGGAAGGCAAGGGCGTAATTGCGGGTGCAACTGTGAGGGCTGTCCTGCAGGTACTTGGCGTTCGCGATGCCGTCACTAAAGTGCTGGGTACTAACAACCCAGCTAATATTGTTCGAGCTACTTTTGCCGGCCTTTCCACTGTTCGCTCTAAGGAGCATATAGCCCTAATTAGGGGGAAAAATCCGGCAGATTTATAGAGAAGGGAAACAGAAATGCTATCTCTGAAGAGCCTTACCTGTCCTGACAGGAAAGTAAAGAAAAGGGTTGGGCGTGGTTCCGGTTCGGGGATTGGAAAGACTTCTGGGAGAGGAGTAAAAGGACAGAAGTCTCGTTCCGGTTTCAAGCTAAAACGTGGTTTTGAGGGAGGGCAGATGCCTTTACATCGCCGCCTACCAAAGAGAGGCTTTTCTTGTGTCACTGCTAGGAAGCGCAAGACCTACACGTTAGATATTCGTAAACTTGCCCAGCATTATACAGCAGAAGAGCAAATATCAACTCAATCTCTAATGAATAAGGGACTGATCAAAGGAGCTTTGCATAAGTTGCAACACCTCAAGATAGTAGGAGTAGCTCCTAAAGACAAGAAAATTACAATAGCCGGGAATTTGCGTACCTCAGCTAGACTTAGAGCGGCAATAGGTTGATAAGATGTCGATAATAGAAAGCATAAAGCAAAAAATAATTAGCATCTTGCAGTCAAAAGATGTGAAAGGTAGACTGCTATTTACACTCTCAATGATTCTTCTCTACCGACTTGGTAGTCACATCCGTGTTCCTGGTATAGACCAAGATAAACTGAGACAGTTGTGGCAGAGCCTTCAAGGTTCGTTGATTGGTGTCTTAGACCTCTTTTCAGGAGGTAACCTGAAGGTAATATCAGTATTTGCATTAGGCATTACTCCGTACATTACTTCGTCGATTGTTATACAACTACTTACGGTTGTTATTCCTTCACTGAAACGTCTTCAAGAGGAGGGTGAAGTAGGACGCCGAAAAATAAATCAGTATACTAGGTATCTAACCATATGTCTATCTATTTTCCAGTCAACAGCAATTACCTTTTGGATGCAGTCTCAGCCTGGACTCGTCAATCTTACCCCAAGCTTGTTTGTACCCCTATCTGTAATCACTCTGACCACTGGCACAGCGCTAGTTATGTGGGTTGGCGAGCAAATTACAGAAAGAGGAGTCGGCAATGGGATCAGCTTACTCATATTCGCTGGTATTATCGTTAGATTCCCTTCAATACTTGTTCAGTTATCTAGCAACATAGGGAATGACCCTCTTTCTGCGCTTGAGACAGTTTTACTTCTTGTTCTGTTACTCGCTCTAACTGCTGCAATAGTATTCGTTGAAAAGGCATACCGTCCAGTGGTTATTGAGCATGCAAGAAGACGCAGTGAGTTTCCAGACTCCAAGTCCTATCTGCCTCTGAAAATAAACATGTCAGGGGTAATACCTGTCATATTTGCATCTTCGCTCCTTGCTTTTCCCATAACGATAGCTCAGTTTGCAAGCGCAAACGACTCACTTGCTGAATCACTCACACGCTTCCTTCGTCCAAGTCATCCATTGTACGAACTGATATTTACAGCGGGGATAATATTCTTTTCCTTTTTCTACGTTTCTGTGATCTTTGATGTACATGAAGTTTCCAACAATCTCAGGAAGTACGGTAGTTATATCCCTGGGTTACGGCCTGGTAAGTCAACTGCTGAGTATTTAGACTTTGTTGTTACAAGGATTACTGTGGTTGGTGCCTTATATCTTTCGATAATCTGTTTTGTCCCCCAGTTTGTTGCAAATGGCTTGGACGTTGGAGAAATTCCAATCATTGGTGAATGGCTATACTCCAGTCTTTCCTCCAACCCTGCGCTGTCTTGGATGGTAAAGGGCTTTGGTTACACATTTTATTTTGGCGGCACATCGCTACTGATAGCTGTAACTGTTTCCATGGATACAGCGCAGCAAGTTGAAGCCCGCCTCCTGACCAAGAAGTATGACCCGGCCGGTGGAGGAGTCAAAGTCAGAGGGCGCCGCATTCGACAGGAGGTTTCCGATGGAGCATAAGCTGCCACTTGCTGTAATCATAATGGGTCCGCCTGGGTCAGGCAAAGGCACACAGTCCAGTAGGCTAAGTGCTTCGATGAATATACCCAAGATATCGACAGGTGATATACTTCGCCAAGTCTCTCTAGGAGACGGACCTAAATCAGAATACATACGCAGTGTTATAGCGACTGGCGGCTTGGTTTCAGATAATATACTAGCTGATTTGATTGTTTCTAGGCTTTCGGACCTTGATTGTAAAGACGGTTTTATACTAGATGGTTATCCTCGAAATATCCAACAGGCTACTTTCTTGGGAGAACTTCTACTAGATAGGAATTATAAACTCTTGGTTATTGAAGTTATAGTTCCCGATGACACTCTCATAAAGAGAGTAAAAGGAAGATATTTATGTAAAAACTGTGGTATGATATATAATAAATACTTTGCGAAGCCTCAGAAAGATGGAATTTGTGACAAATGCGGAAGTTCGGAGTTCACCTACAGATCTGATGACAATGAACTGGTCATTAAGGAGCGTTTGAAAGAATACAACACTCAAACAATTCCAGTTTTAGACTATTATAGACAAAGAAATCTGTTGGTTTCGGTAAATGGAGAGAAAACTTCAGATGAGGTTCATGAAGATATACTCCGCCAAATAGCAAGAGCATTAGTTAATGATTGTAACTAAGACATCTCATGAAATAAAAAAGATGCATACAGCCGGAAGATACTTAGCTGAGCTCCTACTCTTGCTCAAGCAGAACACCATTCCCAGCATAACGACCCGTAGATTGAATGAAATTGCTGAAAGCTGGTTATCTAAGAAAAAACTCTACTCTCCATTCAAAGGATATAGAGGATATCCATCAAGCATTTGTGTTTCCGTTAACGAACAAGTTGTTCATGGGATCCCCAAGGAAACGCTAATAAGAGAAGGTGATATTGTGAGTATAGATGCTGGAGTTGTTTTTGACGGATATGTAGCAGATGCTGCGGTTACTGTTCCTGTTGGGAATGTTGCAAAAGAGATGCAAAAACTAATAAGTGTTACGGAAAATTCTCTCTATCGTGGGATATCGCAAATGATTGAAGGGAACCGTTTATACGACATTACCTATGCAATATACTCATACACTGAGTCATACGGCTATAGCCTAGTGAGAGAGTTTTGCGGTCATGGTGTTGGTCGCAGGATGCATGAAGACCCACAAGTACCCAATTGTGGGCACAGACCAAATACGGGTCCTCGGCTCAGATGTGGATGGGTCCTAGCTATAGAACCTATGGTTAACATGGGTTCTCCGGGAGTGAGAATTGAAAGCGATGGCTGGACAGTTGTAACAAAAGACGGTAAGCCTTCAGCCCACTTTGAGCACACCGTTGCGATTACCTCTAATGGGCCATTGATTCTTACAGCCCTTTCGTAAGACCTAAAAACTCATTGGATGCCAAGTATTTCAAGTGAGGTAGGGTTGTGCCTAAAGAAGACTCAATTGAGGCGTCAGCATTCGTTATTGAAGCTCTCCCGAACGCGACCTTTAAGGTTGAGCTAGAAAACAAGCATATTGTGCTGGCTCGTATTTCTGGTAAGATGAGAAAAAATTTTATAAAAATACTCCCTGGTGATAAAGTTCTAGTTGAACTTTCACCGTATGACTTGACAAGAGGTAGGATTGTTTATAGGTACAAGTGAGAAAAAGGAGAGTTAGAAGCCAATGAAGGTAAGAGCATCTGTGAAAAAAATCTGTAAGTCTTGTAAGGTAATTATTAGGTTTGGAACCGTCCGGGTAATTTGTACTAACCCCAAGCATAAGCAGAAGCAAGGTTGATTAACGGAATGGAGATAGTTGCATGGCTCGTATCGCTGGTGTCGATCTGCCAGAAAATAAGAGTGTCCTGATAGCTCTAACCTATATATACGGCATAGGTAGGTCATTGTCTGCAAAGATACTAGAAAAAGCGAATGTTGATCCTAGCATCAAGATGCGCAACCTATCTGAAGATGAGTTGGGTCGTATTAGAGCTGTTATAGACAGCTCTGTCGTTGTAGAGGGGGACCTAAGAAAGCAGATTCAGCTTGATATTAAGCGTCTTGTAGAGATTCAGTCCTACAGAGGATTGCGTCACAGGAAAGGGCTTCCAGTTCGCGGGCAAAGGACACACACAAATGCACGAACCCGTAAGGGACCTCGTAGAGCTACAATAGCGAAGAAGAAAGCACCTGGTAAGAAATAGTAGCTGTACAAAACCTAGAGAGAGTGAAGTATGTCAAAGAAAGCAACTTCTACTAAGAGTTCTCTAAAGAAGAAGAACTACAAGAAAAAAGAGAAAAAGAACATTCCGAAAGGTATTGTTCATATTCAAGCTTCTTTCAATAATACAATAGTCAGTATAACCGACTTAAATGGCAATCTCATAGCCGCTAGTAGTTCGGGATCGCTTGGTTTTAAAGGGTCTAGAAAGGGAACGCCTTTTGCTGCTCAGCAAGCAGCAGCTAAAGCTGCATTACTTGCCAAAGAATCAGGGATGCAGTCCTGTGAAGTTAGGGTTAGTGGACCAGGTTCTGGCCGTGAGTCAGCGATAAGAGCAATACATGCTAATGGCATAGAGATTCATCTTATCCGAGATGTGACACCGATTCCACATAACGGATGTCGTCCTCGCAAACGACGGCGTGTGTAGCAGTTCTCAATAAGAAGAGCTCGGGAGGTTAGGAAAAGTCGTGGCAAGGTACCGTGATGCAGTTTGTCGTCTTTGTCGCCGTGAAGGGATAAAACTTTTTCTCAAAGGCAATCGGTGCTACAAGCCATCTTGTGCAATAGAGAAAAGGGGGCCATACCCGCCGGGTCAGCACGGCAAAGACTCAAAGCGTGGGAAACTGACCGGATACGGTGAGCAGTTACGAGAAAAGCAAAAAGTTAAGCGAATATATGGGATGCTTGAAGGTCAATTCAGAAATTACTTTGAAATGGCTGCACGTCAACGAGGTATTGTAGGAGAGAACCTATTGATTTTATTAGAGCGGAGACTAGATAATGTAGTCTATAGAATAGGATTTGCTACTTCCAGGGCATTTGCAAGGCAGCTAGTCAACCACGGGCATGTTTTAGTAAATGGTAAGAAGGTAAATATACCCTCTTTCCAAGTGAAAGTAGGAGATATTATTTCAATAAAGAACGAAAGTGCATCTAACCCACAAATACTTCAATCCTTTGAAACTGCTGCCGGTAGGGGGCGCCCAAGCTGGATAGAAATTGGAGATAAGAATACCCTATCTGGTCGAGTTATAGCCCTTCCCCGCCGCGAAGATATTACCCATCAGGTCAACGAGCAGATGATAGTGGAGTTGTACTCTAAGTAACTCCTAATTCCTTCGCTGGGTGATGTAAGAACCATGTTGACGCCGTTTCAGCGACCAAAAAAGCTAGATTGTAATCTCGAAACACTGACCGAGACATATGGCTGTTTTTATGCGCAGCCTTTTGAGAGAGGTTTTGGGACGACAGTTGGTAACAGTATCCGGCGCGCTCTTTACTCTTCTATGGAAGGAGCAGCTATTACAGCTGTTAAGATTGAAGGGGTGTTACACGAATTCTCTTCAATACCCGGAGTTGTTGAGGATGCTACAGATATTATTCTTAATCTGAAAAGAATACCCTTCAAGATGGCTTCCGGAAAACTGGTCTCAACATTGCGTCTCAAGTGTGATCAACCAGGCGAGATATATTCTCGTAATATCGAAGTGGAAGAAGGGGTAGAGGTCTTAGACAGTAACGTTTACATAGCCACTGTCAGTGAAAATGGGTCACTCAATATTGAAATGCGATTAAAGATAGGACGAGGGTACGTATCTGCTGACAGGAACTTTGATGAGGATCTTGCTATCGGTTATATACCTATTGACTCAGTCCATTCGCCGATTAAGCGTGTTCGGTGTAATGTTGAATCAGCCCGCCTTGGGCAAGATACAGACTATGAAAAATTAATCCTTGAAGTTTGGACAAATGGGAGTATAAAGCCTGCTGACTCAATTGGCTTAGCTGCCAAGCTAGTCAAGGATCATATGTCAATATTCATAAACTTTGAAGAAACTGAAGTTGACGTAGAACCGGCTAAGACAGTTGAGCGAAGGCCAGTACAAAATGAGAACCTAGACCGCTCTATTGAGGAGTTAGAGTTAAGTGTAAGATCTTACAATTGTTTGAAAAACGCAGACATCAAGACTATAAGAGAACTTGTTCAAAAGAATGAGCAAGAAATGCTAAAAACTAAAAACTTTGGCAGGAAATCTCTGAATGAGATAAAGGAAATCCTAGCTGCAATGGGACTTGGTCTAGGAGCGATATTTGATGAGGATGGCAATATAATAGGTTACAGAAATGATTAGGTGACAACCTGTCTCTCGGAGAAGTTGCTATGAGGCATCTAAATGCACACAGAAAATTAGGACGTACATCAGCCCACAGGAAGTCCTTACTAAGAAATCTTGCCACCTCCTTGGTCCTGAATGAGCGGTTGGTTACTACTTTGCAGAAAGCAAGAGAGCTTCGCCCCTTTATCGAACGAGCAGTTACCCTTGGTAAGAGAGGTGACTTGCACGCCCGGCGACTAGCAGCAGCCTACTTCCATGCAGGAAACCAAAATTGGAATGCAAACCCAAGACGCCCAAAACATGGTTCTGATAGGACAGCAGGAGTTGCTGCGCTAGCCAAGCTTTTCGATGTAATTGCAGTACGCTACTTGGAAAGAAAAGGCGGCTACACGCGCATATTGAAGCTTGGAAGTCGTCGTGGAGACAATGCAGAGCTAGCTATTATTGAGTTTGTCGAGCCAGGTAGCAAATAGGCAGGCGATCTACTACGCCAGCTAGAATCCCATTCGCTTCGGTACTACTTCAAGTGTCGAAGCTTATTTTTTGAGAGGTTGAGTCTGTGAACTTAAAAGAAATCAAAGAGCTTATAGAGTTTATTAGCAGTAAAAATATTGCCGAGTTGGAAATTGACAAGGCTGGTCTAAGGCTTCGTATTAAGACAACCTATTTGACAAATATCCTATCTGCATCTACATCTCCTAACATATCCTTGACGGAATCGCATACCCCTTTGCGAGGAGAAAAGTCCACTGTTAGTGACTTCACATCACCGTCTAGTAATCTAGAAGAAGTGAAGGAAGATGACCTACATGTCATTTACTCACCTATTGTGGGAACTTTTTATCGCGCCCCAAGCCCAGACTCTAAGCCTTTTGTCGACATAGGTAGCCAAGTCTTACCTGGTACTGTCCTCTGTATTATAGAGGCTATGAAACTGATGAATGAGATCGAGTCAGATGTTGCAGGCGAAATTGTAAAAATACACCAAGAGAACGGTAAACCCGTAGAGTTTGGTCAGCCACTTTTTTCCTTAAAGAGGAAGTAACAGTGCCTTTGTTTAGAAAAGTACTTATTGCTAACCGAGGTGAGATAGCCTGTCGCATTATATGGGCATGTAAAGAGCTTGGATTAAGAACAGTTGCTGTCTATTCCCAAGCTGACGCTGATTCTCTACACGTTCGCTTTGCTGATGAGGCTGTTTGTATTGGACCAGCTCCTTCCAAACAAAGTTACCTGAACATACCAGCCCTAATTAGTGCGGCTGAAGTAACTGATGCTGATGCAATTCATCCGGGGTATGGATTCTTGTCAGAAAATGCCCGTTTTGCAGAGGTCTGTGAAGCCTGTAACATCACGTTCATAGGTCCTTCACCAAGTGCTATTAGAACCATGGGGGATAAAGCAACTGCCAAGGCAACAATGCGGGCTGCCGGAGTACCAGTCATACCGGGCAGCGATGGTGTGCTTGAGTCGCTAGAAGCAGCGGAATCTGTTGCATTTGAAGTTGGATTTCCTTTGATGATCAAGGCAACGGCCGGCGGCGGGGGGCGTGGCATGCGTGTTGTGAGATCGATGGAAGAATTGCGTTCAGCCTTTCAAGCCGCCCAATCGGAAGCTGCGGCAGCTTTTGGGAATCCCGGTGTTTATTTGGAAAAGTATATCGAAAAGCCTCGGCATATTGAGATTCAGGTGCTAGCAGACAAACATGGTAATATGGTCCATTTTGGTGAACGGGACTGCTCGATACAGCGCAAAAATCAAAAGCTTATAGAAGAGTCCCCCAGTCCAGTTGTCTCACCTGAGATGCGTGAACAGATGGGACAGGCAGCACTCAGCGCCTGCCAAAGGGTAAACTACACAAATGCCGGTACGGTAGAGTTTATTGTAGATGAAGCACTAAACTTTTACTTCATGGAAATGAATACAAGAATACAAGTTGAACATCCAGTAACAGAATTTGTTGCTGGTATCGACTTGGTACGTGAGCAAATTCTTATAGCAACTGGAGAGAAACTAGCTATCTCGCAAGACAGAATTAATCTTAGAGGGCATGCAATTGAATGTCGGATCAATGCCGAAGATCCAGAAAAGTTTACACCATCTCCAGGATGTATTACGTCCCTCAATATTCCCAGCGGGCCCGGTGTTCGCGTAGATACCCATGTGTATTCAGGTTACAAGGTACCTCCTTATTATGATTCAATGGTAGCGAAGTTGATTGTGCATGCACCAGATCGAGACCAAGCAATTTCTCGCATGAAAAGAGCCTTAGAAACTTTTATCATAGAAGGCATCAAGACCACTATACCGCTCCACCAACGCATTATGGATAGTGAAGTCTTTAGATCAGGGAGTTTTTCTACTCGCTTCCTTGAAACCTTTATGAGTCACTAGAAACTCTTTTACAAAGTAAACTCTTGGCTAATTGCTGAGCCTCTACGAAGTTCTTGACCTTCTCATCAATTTGGTGTTCATGGAGTTGCCGGAGTAGTTTTCCTACTTTAGGTCCTGGGGTCATACCCATTTTTAGGATATGATGTCCTCTAAGTATAGGGGAGAGCAGTTTTTTAGCTGAATCTGACTTTTCCTCAAGCCAAGTTAGCATTTCTTCTGAATCACCAAGATACAATGCCTTTGAAAGACAAATAACTAGCTTGAGGTCAGTAATTCTTGCTATTCTCCTAAGAGCAAAAGTGGATACCTCTTGTTTTTGAAGCTGATGGAAGATCTTGTATGGGAGTAAGTGTATTTTGCTTAGTAAGATTATCTGAGTTCGCAACTGATACCCTTGGTAGGCATAGAGGCCAAGGGCGTCGAGAAAGCGAGTTAGGCTATCATTACTCAGTCTGGTTCCAACTATAGACAAAAGAACTGATATTTTCTCTGGCTCACTTAGTTCCTCCGTAAACATTTTACCCCTATCGAGTGAAGTCAACACATAGTCCCAGCCTGACTTCATCGGATATGGGTTTTCTCCTATCAGCGAACTCTGCAACTCGTATAGCATAGGAAAAAGTTGTTCAACAACCCTAAGTTCTAATAAATACTCGAATCCTAAAGATGGGCGAGGAGAAAGTAAGAGAAGTTTTTTTACTTCATTCCATATTCGTTCCTTTGGAATATCCGTTAAGTCTATCTCTTGGCATAAAATCTTTGTATCACTGGTTATCTTTAGTTGGTATCTGGAGGACAATTGCGCTGCCCGTAAAACTCTCAATGAGTCGTCTTTGAATGTATTTGTGTTGACTACCTGTAGTTCTCTACTGTTGAGATGGTGAAGTCCTTGGCAGGGATCAATTATGTTTCCATCAAGTGGGTCTTGCAGGATAGCATTGATGGTAAAGTCACGTCTGCTTGCTGCTTCTTGGATGGACATCCAAGGATCTCCTTGAATGAAAAAACCGCGATGTCCATACCCCTGCTTGGACTCCCGCCTTGGAAGTGATACGTCTATTTCAAAAGCCGATTCA
This sequence comes from Chloracidobacterium thermophilum B, assembly GCF_000226295.1. Lineage (GTDB taxonomy): Bacteria > Acidobacteriota > Blastocatellia > Chloracidobacteriales > Chloracidobacteriaceae > Chloracidobacterium > Chloracidobacterium thermophilum. Next base: position 1,776,307 of record NC_016024.1, on the reverse strand, counting down.
ACGTTAGGTTTTAGCTTATAAACAGCAAAGTGTTCTCCTACCGTACTCACTTTTCCGTGTTTCTCAAGGAGTTCTCTAAGCTGCTCGCTTGGTAATCCGTAAACCTCAATATCATAGTCTTTTATAGGATAACCAAGTAGCTTATCTCTGACACAGCCTCCTACAAGAAATGCCTTTCCACCTACTGATCTAATGTCTTTACACAGCTCAATGAGCCAAGCTGGTAACGAGTCTGCCATACTGGAAAAAGGAAGGAATGTCGGTCTATTTGGGGTAATTCTGAAGTTTTCTCAGAGAAAATTCTGTAATTGACTCAAGTATAAGATCGGCTTGATAAAGTTTCTCTTTGGGATAGGAATTGGTTATAGCAACACAGTACATAGATGCTGCTTTAGCGGCTGCTATACCAGCTACTGAATCCTCTATAACAATACACTCCAAAGCTGAGATGGGGATGCCTGACTTCTCTTGTAACTGTTGCAAAGCTAATAAGTAGCCTTCTGGCGAGGGTTTGCTATTCTCGACATCTTCAGCCGTAATGATGGCTGTGAAATACTCCAATAAAGAGTGTTTTTGTAAAACCAACATAATTTCTTGACGGAGCGCACCTGAACAAATACCTAGTAATACTTCTGATGAGAACTGTTTGATTGACTCGACAATTCCAGGAAAAAGCTTAACTTCTGTGAGACAAGACTGGAGTAATCTAGCTTTTCGATGAATAAATTCTTCAAGTTTTTCAGGTGGAATCTCTCTTAACTTGGCTATTGAAAGAGCTTTTCTAAAACAGCTTCTATCATCAAGAGCAAGGTAGGTTTCATTGTACATCTCCCGGTCAATCCAAATTCCTTCCTCAGACAGGATTCTTCTTAGGCAATTGAAGTGAAGTTCTTCCGTGTCAGCAATAACCCCATCAAAATCAAATATAATAGCTTTTATCATTGTCAGACTGAACTTCAAAATCTTTCAGAGAGGTAAAGAATGAAACTATCCTTAGTCACTTTGATTATTTTGGTAAGTCTCTTTCTCTCAGTTTCTCCTGTGCCCCTACTTGGACAAGGGAGTGTTGGTGTTGGAAGGGCACCGCGCACAGCAAGTGAGGTAAAGCGCAATCTAAAGACAATCCTGATTGTAAAGTCAGTCAATCCCGATCTGTACACAATTGAAGCAACTGATGAGATCACAGGGGATGAACTCACCTACCGTGTTTCACGGAATGCTAAGATCGGGACGGAAAAAGGCTTTCCAATTCTAGGTCGTAGCAAAGAAATTCGCTTGGCTGACATCAAACCGGGGCAACGTTTGGAAGTGGTCTATCGTGAGTCTCTACCTACCCAGCTTACTCGTGTTACCTTGCTCAGAGACAAGACGGCCGAGTAGCGCTTAGTATGTGGAGGATACCTTGGTATCTTGAAGGATAGCTATACCGTTACTTGTTCCAATACGGGTCGCCCCAGCAGCAATCAGTTGTTCAGCTATTTCCCGGCTGCGAATACCACCAGCAGCTTTCACTCCGATGGCTTCGCCTACACTTCGGCGAAGTAATATAACATCACTTACTGTTGCTCCTCCTTGGCTAAATCCTGTTGATGTTTTGACAAAGTCTGCTCCAGTCGACTGAATGATTTTGCAGGCTTGGACCTTTTCTTCATCGGTAAGCAATGCAGTTTCAATAATGACCTTGCACAGGGCCCGATACTGATGTGTAACATTGACCACAGCCTGAATGTCAGTCTCAACAAATGAAAAATCTTGGTCCTTGAGCTTTCCGATGGCGATAACCATGTCTATTTCACGGGCACCGTTCTCAAGAGCCTGCTGTGCTTCATAGGCTTTGACTTTAGTGGTCGTTGCCCCCAGAGGAAAGCCGATGACGGTGCAGACAACCGTATGACAGCCAGTCAGTATTTGGGCAGCATAGGAAACCCAAACAGGATTGACACACACGGCAGCAAAGCCGTGGGCTCGTGCTTCGTGGCAGACCCGTGTAATGTCAGCTTTGGTAGCTTCAGGCTTAAGCCAAGTGTGATCAATAAGGCCTGCAAGTAACATTGGTTATCAAGTGGTCCTTTTGGCAGGAGTCAACTTTCCTGTAGAACTTGGGTAACAGTTTCACGAGTGAAGCGGTCATCACTTTGCAGGAGTTGAAGAAGAACGACTTCTCCAGCGTCTCCCAACTTTTTAAGGGCATACGCTGCATTGTGCCGAACCCACCAGGCCCGATCACCTACAGCTTCTTGGAGAGCCGATATTCCAGCCAGGATTTGTAAATCGCCGACTGCCCGGGCCGCTACGGCACGAACCTCCCAGTCTTTGTCTTTGAGTGCTCGCAGGATACTTTCGATTTCTTGGGAAGACTCGACCCCAAGGGCTGTCAGGGCGCGCAAGGCACGGGTGCGAAGATTGACGGAATCGCTTTCCAGTAAACGCAGTGCCGCTTGGCGTCCAGCAATAGGGTTGATGTACTTCTGGGCACGGTTTCCAAAGTCAGTGATGAGGTCAAGGACAGTCATCATAATACGTTCCCGGCGTTCACGCATGCCTCCGGCCGAATCCAGAAGTTCCATCAAAGGCAGAGTCAGGTCACGCTGCATCCCCAACAAGCGGTTGGCTGCTTGCATTAACTGCCAGCCGTTGGCTTCAGAAAGAGCAATAACGACGGGTTTGACGCACCGGGTATCGGCAATTTCTGTCAGTGCCCAGATCGCGACCAAACGCAATTCGGTTGAACTGTGTCTGCTAACTCGTTCAAGGGCGTCGAGGGCAGGAAGATACCGCAGCCACCCAAGACGGAAAGCGGCCCGCGAACGCTCTTCCAAGGAGCCGTTGTGAATGACCTGGATGTCGTCAGCGATAAATCCCAAGCTTTCGTACAGCAGAGTAAGTGCCTTTTTTGTGGACTCCGGTGCTGTGCCATAGGCCTCAAGGATGACGTGTTTGAGGGCTGCCACTTCGTCGCGAGTGGTAGCTTTGAACAGTTGGGCTAGCGGGAGGATACTGTCAGGCGACTGAGCCTGGTCTAGGCCCTCATACAGGTCTTGGAGCTGTGCACGATACCGCTCATAGTCCTGTCTTTGCTGTGCGGCACGCCGCGCCTCAACTGTTCGAAGGATCAACACCAAGACCAGCCCAATAATAGGGAGGCACGCAAACAAGCCTGTCATTAGCCACAACCAGCTCAGCATGTGAAGCGTTCCTCATTGGGGAGCTTGGGCAGACCAAATGGGGGGCGCGTCCCCCGGGCATTGATCACCACCTAGCTTACAATTGTGCCTAAACGGTACGAGAACTGCACCAGTTCCGGCAATTGGTTTTTGTCAGTTGGCACAAGTGGCAAGAGGCAACCCGGCAAAAAAACGCGGAAGCCAGAAACTGCTCCCGCGTCAAAAAACAACAGCCACAAGCCGGTCTTTGTCTCAACACCGCAAGGCGGTACAGTCGAACAGCATCAGATAGTGAAAACTGGATAGCCCTGTACCTCATACGCCCGGTCTGCCAAGTAGCGACGCAACCGAACCGTATCCACCATTTCATACTTGCTGAAGCGCTTAATCGCGGCAAGTTGTATCCGAAGGTTGTCACCTTCCGAGATAGTCGGCAGGATACGTCGGGCAGTCAGCTCAATGCGTCCGACAGCATCATTGATAAAGACCTGCGTTGCAGCAAGAGCATCGCGGGTGGTTGTCTCATGCGGGCGCGACTGGTGAAGCTTGAGTGCCCGCAGATAGCTGCTTTCCATGGCAAAGACATCCATGGCGATATCGCTGAACGCTATCAGGACTTCCTGCTCTTCCGTCAGTTTCTGACCGTATTTCTGGACAGCAATGCCAGCAATGAGCAGGGCAATTTTCTTGGCATCCACAATAGCCTTCCGTTCTTTAGAGAGCGGGGCATCGTCTTCTTCGTCAAAGGAAGGACCAGCCAACAGCTCATCGAGAATGCGTTGTGTCGCCTGCATGAGCGGCAACTCTCCACGCATGCTCCGCTTAAGCAGCATGCCGGGAATGAGAAGGCGGTTGATTTCGTTCGTCCCCTCAAAGATACGGTTGATGCGCGCATCGCGGTAGGCACGGGCTACCGGATATTCTTCGGAGTAGCCGTACCCACCAAAGCTCTGAACCGCCTCATCAGCAACGTAACCCAGCATTTCGCTGCCATAGACTTTCATAATCGAACACTCTATGGCGTACTCTTCAATGCCCTTGAGGATGCGATCAACGTCGTCAGCATCAACGTCGGCCAGGATGTTGTGGATGAGCCCGGCTGTGCGGTAGGACATACTCTCCGTGGCATAAATGCGGGCTACCATTTCTCCGATTTTATGTTTGATGGCACCAAATGAACCAATTGGACGGTCAAACTGTTTGCGCTCCATCACATATTTGGCTGTGTGTTCAAGGATGGATTTTGCACCACCAACGACACCGCCTCCAAGTTTGTAGCGCCCCAGATTCAGACAGTTGAACGCAATGAGATGCCCCTTGCCGATTTCCCCAAGCAGGTTTTCCTTTGGCACCGGGACATTTTCGAGAATGAGCTGCCGGGTGGATGAGCTGTGAATGCCCATCTTGTTCTCTTCCTTGCCCGTTGATACACCGGGGTAGTCCCGATGGACAATAAAAGCTGAAAACTTCTCACCATCCACCTTGCAGAAGACAATGAAGATATCAGCGAAACCGGCGTTGGAAATCCACATCTTCGTGCCATTGAGGATGTAGTGCGTTCCCTCGGCATTGAGAACCGCCTTGGCCCGCGCGCCAAGGGCATCGGAGCCGCTGCCTGGTTCGGAAAGAGCATAGGCTGCCAGCCACTCACCAGTTCCAAGCTTGGGCAGGTAATATGCCTTTTGCTCTGGGGTGCCAAAGTAGGTAATAGGCCAGGTGCCGATGCCCGTGTGTCCACCCAGTGACACTGAGAAGCCACCCGAACGCGAAATAAATTCAGACACCAGCATCTGGCATACCTTGTCCAGTTCGAGTCCCCCATACTTGGCCGGAATGTCCCCAGCAAGGAGTCCGATGTCGGCTGCCTTGCGCAACAGGCTGACTGTCAAGCTGAAGTCGCCGGTTTTGTATTGTTCTTCCAGTTTTTCCATATTTGGCAGGACTTCATTGTTGACAAAGTCGGCCGTTGTTTTGGCGATCATGCGTTGCTCATCATTGAAGTCCTCTGGCGTGAAAACTTCCTGGGGAGAAACCATTTCGATAAGAAAGCTACCACCCTTCGGATAGGTGGTTCGGGCTTCAGGGGCAGGTCTTGCGGCTGACATAGGTGAACATCCTTTCCATACTTGACCAAGACCTTCTTTGGCCAAGTATCATCAGTAGGTTTTGGTGGCTGGCGTTGAGGGAGGAGCAACGCCTATTTACGGGATGAAGACTTCAGAAAAGAAAAGCTCTTGAAAGAGCGGTCAAACATTGCTGCACCCTCCGGCTTTTCCCAGAGTTCAGTCGGAGCTGCTGCCTGGACAATGTAAAAGTTATTCTGATAGGAAAAGCCATACTCAACAGTGCGGTAATTCTTCTCCCCACTGATTTCGTAAACAAAGAGCATCGCATCTCTGCCGGCAAATGTTGTCTTCTCAAATTTGAGAATGCGAAGCTGGGACGCAGCAATGTCGGCTGTATCTTGGGATTGAGCAAGGCGGCGATTGTCGGCGTAACTTATTTTCACCTGTCGCAGGCGCGCCTCCATACCATTCGGCATGATAATGCTTGGAAGCGCCAAGACGGCAAAACGCGGCGACCAGGTATCGCTTTCCTCGGCCAGGCAGACCAGCTTGGGGAGACTTGAATCTTCTTCATTGAGAACTGTCCACAGCCGGTCCGGTTTGGTGAAACGAATGCCAAGTACCTCGCTGACGACTTCTGGTGGTGAAGCTGCACGGGCGTTTGGCTCGGTTTTTTCCTGCGCACAAGCTGTGTGTGTTCCGGCTGCCGTCCCGGCCAACCACAGGGTCACCAACAGAATCCCGCACCAGAGGTGACGCATCATCAGAGCAACTCCTTGGTACATTTTGGTTTATGCGGCTTCGGCAAAGACCTCGAAAATACCGGCAGCACCCATGCCACCACCGACGCACATCGTGACCATCCCATAGCCCCCACCCTGGCGACGCAGTTCATAGATAAGTGAAGTGGTCAGCTTGGCACCGGTGCAGCCAAGTGGATGCCCCAGAGCAATCGCACCACCGTTGATGTTGACCCGTTCGGGGTCGAGTTCCAGCACTTTCATGACCGCCAGCGATTGTGCAGCAAAGGCTTCATTGAGTTCGATGAGCTTGATGGCATCAAGCGTCAGCCCGGCCTGCTTGAGGGCTTTAGGGATGGCTTCCACGGGGCCAATGCCCATGATTTCGGGAGCTACGCCGCCCGTGGCAAAGGCCACGAAGCGGGCAAGAGGTTTAAGCCCCAATTCCTGAGCTTTGGTCTCCGACATCACCACGACAGCCGCCGCACCATCGCTGGTTTGCGAGGCATTGCCGGCTGTCACCTGGCCGGCAACGTGAAAGGCCGGTTTGAGCTTGGCCAGAGCTTCAAGCGTCGTGTCCGGGCGGGGACCTTCATCTACATCAAACACCCGCTCGGTCGTGATGGTTTTTCCACGGGCGTCCCGGTCCTTGCGGATGACCGTCACTGGCGCAATTTCCGGCTGAAACTTCCCGGCCTGCTGAGCAGCAAGGGCGCGCTGGTGACTGCGATACGCAAACGCATCGGCCTCTTCACGGGAGATGTCGTACTTGCGGGCTACCATTTCCGCCGTCAGCCCCATGCTCAGGTACACATCAGGGTAGGTGTCCACCAGAGTTGGGTTGGGGGACAGTTTGTTACCGGTCATCGGAACCAGCGACATGCTCTCCGTGCCGCCCGCAACAATAACTTCAGCTCCCCCAGCCCGGATGCGGTCGGCAGCAAACGCAATCGTCTGCAAACCGGAGGCACAAAAGCGGTTGACCGTCACCGCACTGACTGAAACCGGCAGGCCGGCGCGCAGGGCCGCGATTCGGGCCACGTTCATGCCCTGTTCGGCTTCCGGCATGGCACAACCAAAGAAGACGTCGTCAATGGCAGCCGGGTCGAGCGGGGATGCCCGTTCGACTGCCGCGCGAATGGCCACGGCACCAAAATCATCAGGACGAACGTGCGCCAGAGCGCCTTTTTTGGCTTTTCCGACCGCCGTGCGGACGGCAGAAACAATGACGGCTTCCTTCATAAAGTAACACCTCGGAAAAAACTGCGGCTCAGCGTTGGCTCTCCTGTTGGTTGAGTATCTTCAGTGCCGCGCGGTAGGGTTCTTCGAGCGCCGCAATTTCCTGGACGCGCTCTTCGTAGTACTGCGTAAACATCTCCCGTTGCTCTTCATCTTTGGCAAGTCCAATTTGTTGTTTCCAGTGGCGCAGCCAGATGTTGGCTTCCTTGTAACGCTTGACGATTTCTTCAGGCGTGCGGGCCATACGTCCTCCACAGGGTAAGCAGGTGTTGTCTGGACACTGCCTAGTTACGCAGTGGTTTACCGGTTTTGAGTGTGTGCTGGATACGTTCCTGGGTTTTGCGTTCACCCAAGAGGCTCAGGAATCCTTCCCGTTCCAGATCGAGCAGGTCCTGCTCCGAAACTGTGCTGGGATGGTTCAAATCACCACCGGTCAGCACTTTGGCGACTTTGGTTCCAATGAGCACATCGTGTTCGGTGGCATAGCCAGCGCGGAGCATCTGGTGCAGCCCCAACTTGAGCACCGCCAGTCCCGACTCCCCCAGCGCAGGGATGTCGGTGCGCATCGCCGGTTGCCGGTAGCCTTCGAGCGCCAGCGCCAGAACAGTTTGCTTGGCGTCGGCAATGAGACGGTCACGGTTCATGGTGATGCCGTCGGTCGGCCGCAGATAGCCCAGTTCGCGGGCTTCTTCGGCGCTGGTTGAGGTTTTCGCCAGCATGATGTTCTGAAAGGCTTCTTTGACGAATACCATGAGGTCAGCTTCCGTCCCACGGGCGCGGTCAGCGCAGCGGACCAGCATCTCCTTTGTGCCGCCGCCGGCTGGCAGAAGGCCGACGCCGACTTCAACCAGCCCGATGTAGCTTTCCGCCGCCGCCCGAACCCGGTCGCCGTGCAGGGTCATTTCGCAGCCGCCCCCCAGCGTCAGCCCAAATGGCGCTACGACCGTTGGCTTGGGCGAGTAGCGCAGGGACATGACGGTGTTCTGGAATGTCCGAATGGCGTGGTTGAGTTCATCCCATTCGCCTTCCTGGGCACCCATCAGCATCATCATCAAATTGGCGCCGGCGCTGAAGTTCTCGCCCTGGTTGCCGACAACCAATCCGACGAAGTTCTGCGCGACTTCCTTGATGGCGAACTGGATCATCTGGATGGTGTCGGTCCCAAGCGCATTCATCTTGGTGTGAAACTCAAGACAGGCCACACCGTCACCCAGATCAATGAGTGAAGCACCAGCATTTTTCCTGATGACACCGGTCCGTTCCTTGACCGACTTGAGCAGGATCACACCCACCCGGTCGCCAACCGGTTCGTGAGTCTTTTTGGCCGGGACAAAAACGACCGTTTGTGTCCCCTCCTTGTCATAAAAGCTGGTCTTGCCGCTGGAGAGAAGGTCGGTGACCAGAGGCGGAATCGGCTTGCCATCAGCTTCCAGGCGCTTGACCGTTTCCGCAACACCCAAGGCATCCCAAGTCTCAAACGGCCCCAGTTCCCAGTTGTAGCCCCACCTCATCGCGCGGTCCACCTGCACGAGATCGTCGGTGATTTCGGGGATGCGATTGGCGGTGTACACCAGGGCATCTCCAATGACCGACCACAGGAACTGCCCGACCGTATCTTTGCCATTGATGAGGAACCGCAGCCGTTCACGGGGATCGCTGATGCGTTTGGCTTCCTCCAGGGAAGGGAAGTTGACCTTCGGCTGGGGGCGGTACTCCATCGTCCGGTAATCCAGTTCGTATATCTCACGTCCGGCTTCGGTTTGCACCCGTTTGTAGAAGCCCTGTCCGGCTTTGTCGCCAACCCAGCGCCGCTCAACCATCTGGCGGATGAAGTCGGGTGGAACGAACAGCGCTCGGCACTCATCTTCCGGGATGCTTTCGTAAACGGTTTGGGCCACAGCCACCGTGGTATCCAGACCGGACAGGTCGCCGGTACGAAACGTGGCGCTGTTCGGACGCCCGATGGCCGGGCCGGTCATCTTGTCCACTTCGGTGATGGAAAGCCCCATTTCCATCATGACCTGAATCGTCCGCATGAAGCCGTAAATCCCAATGCGGTTGGCAATGAAGTTGGGGCGGTCGTTGGCATAGACAATGCCTTTGCCGAGCAGCTCATCGCAGAGCTTGGACGCAAAGCAGGACGCTTCCGGGTCGGTGTCAGGCGTTCGGATCAGCTCGACAAGGTACATGTAGCGCGGCGGGTTGAAGAAGTGCGTGCCCAGAAAGTTTCGCCGGAAGTCTTCCGAACGGCCTTCGGCCAGCGAGGCAATGGGAATCCCGGACGTGTTTGAGGTGATAAGGCTGCCGGGCTTGCGGAACGGTTCGATTTTTTCGTAGAGCGCCCGTTTGATGGCGAGGTTTTCGGTGACGGCCTCGATGATCCAGTCGGCATCCCGGAGCCATTCCAGGTGATCTTCAAAGTTGCCAGCCCGGATTCGGGCCGCATGGCCGGCCAGGAAAAAGGGCGCCGGTTTCATCTTGTGCAGCTTTTCGAGCGCCGAGAGCGCAAGGCGGCTGCGCGCTGTGGCATCTGCTTCCGCCGGGGTGTCCGGCGGAACGATGTCCAGCAAAACCACGGGGATACCGGCGTTGGCCAGGTGGGCGGCAATCTGGGCACCCATCACACCAGCGCCAAGTACCGCTGCCTTTTCCATTTTGCGAGCCATAGTCACACGTCCTTTGTCATCGAAATGTCATCACCACGGCGTGAGCCAGTGCAGGACTCACTAGCTTTGGTTGGCCGAGGCCAGGTTCTTTTCGTCGTAGATGGCATCAATTTCAGCCTTGTATTTTTCATCCACGACACGTCGTTTGACTTTGAGTGTCGGCGTCAGTTCGCCGCCTTCAATAGTCAATTCGTTTTCGAGCAGGGCAATGTTTTTGATTTTCTCCCACTGGGCAAGGTGTGGCGTCAGACGTGCCACTTCCTGACGGTAGAAATCAAGAATCTTGGGATGCTTGAGCAGTTCTGCGTAACTGGCATTGGTGAGTCCCAACTCACGGGCCAGGTTTTGAACACTGGAAGGGGTTGGCACAATCAAAGCTCCGGGAAACTTGCGCCCATTGCCAACCACTACCGCCTGGGTGATATGGGGGGAGGTCACCAGAGCATTTTCAATCGGTTGCGGGGCGATGTATTTGCCACCCGACGTTTTGAACAGGTCTTTTTTACGGTCAGTGATACGCAGGAAGCCGTCGGCATCAATTTCGCCGATGTCGCCCGTGTGAAACCAGCCATCCGGGGTGAGCACTTCGGCGGTCTTGTCCGGCTTGTTGTAGTAGCCACGCATGACGTGCCGGCCGCGGGTGAGAATCTCACCGTCCGGGGCGATTTTGATCTCGACGCCACGGAGGGGTTTGCCCACGGTGCCGGGCCGGTTTTCATGTTTCGTGTTGGAGGTAATCACCGGCGAAGTCTCTGTCAGTCCATAGCCCTGCAGGATGGTGAGTCCCATGCCGGAAAAGGCATGCATAACATCTTCGGCCAGAGCAGCTCCCCCGGAAGAAAAAAACTTGATACGCGGAGCAATCTTATTTCTGATTTTGGAAAGAACCAAGGCATAGGCAATGTCATACTGAAGCGAAAGCATCGGGGGGACATTCCCCCGGTGCAGGGCCCGCGAGTATTCCCGGCCGGTTTCCATTGCCCAGGTGAACAGTTTGGTTTTCAGTCCGCCGGCCTTGCGTCCTTCTTCTTCAATCCTGGCCAGAATTTTCTCAAAGATACGGGGGACGCTCGTCATGACTGTCGGCTGCACTTCCATGAGGTTCTGAGCTACAGTGTCCACGCTTTCGGCGAAATACACTGAGACACCCGAATACACAAAAACGTTCATGACCGTCCGCTCATAGACGTGGGAAAGCGGCAGATAAGACAGGGCGGTATCTTCAGGTCCCAGGTCAGTCAGCCGTTCGACATTGGCGACGAGGTTGAACGTCAGGTTGTCGTGGGTGAGCATGACGCCTTTGGGGTCGCCCGTTGTCCCAGAGGTGTAGATAAGCGTGGCCAGGTCTTCAGGACTGGCCGCACGGACCATTTCATCAAGGAAGTCACCCACGCTGCCACGGTCGCCAAGCTGCGCCAGTTCTTCAAAGGTGAGGACTTTCACCCGCGACGGCAGCGGAGCCGTGACGTTGATCGGGTCGAACGTCACGATGAACTTCAGTTGGGGCATCTCGCCGATAGCGGCCGCCACCTTGTCGAACTGTTTCTGGTTCGACAGCACCAAGGCTTCCGCGCCGGCATCGTTGATGATGTAGGCAATCTGGCTGCCGGTCGAGGTGGCGTAAATCGGTACATCCACTGCGCCACAGCTCAGCAGTGCCACGTCAGTAATCGTCCATTCAAGACGATTTTCAGAAAGCAGCCCTACCCGGTCGCCACGTCGAATGCCCAGCGCCAGGAAACCGGCACGCGCCTTACGGACGCGCTCGGCAAAGGCCGCGTGCGAGACCTTGACCCACTGCCCGGCGTGTTTGTAGGCAAAGGCATCGTCTTTGGCATGGTTGCGGATGGCTGCAGCATAGGCTTCACACAGGGTCGTCGGGACTTTGGCAACGGCAGGGGACGTTCCGTAAGCCATAGGCTACTCCTTGGTCGGTGATGCGGTAACAGACGCCGGATGGGGCACAAAACCATGCAGCAGGATGTCCAGAACCGGCTCGACGGCTGCCGCCAGGGGCTTGCCGCGACGACTTAGAATCCAGTTCGTCACCATTTCGTCGAGCGCACCGAAAAAGACCTTGGTGGCGATGCGCGGGTTGATGTCAGGACGAAACTCGCCGGCCCGCTGGCCGGCTTCAATGACCTGCTGGATAAGGTCAAGGTATTCGCTCAGTTTTTTGGTCGAAAACTCCTCCATGAACTTCGTCGAGTGCCGGATTTCGACTTCAAACACCACGGCGAGGTCGCGGTCACGGCCAAGCATTTCGAGGTGCAGGCGTGCAATTTCGCGCAGTTGGGCCAGTGGGCTGCTCAGAGGCGCAATCGCCGTTCGGACGTGGACGATGAACGAATCCAGCATTTCCGTGATGATGGAAAACAGCAGGTCGTCCTTGTTTTTGAAGTACAGATAGACCGTCCCATCCGCCACGCCAGCTTCCCGTGCCACGTCCGACACTTTCGAGTTGAAATAGCCGTTGCGTGCAAAGACCGTGACGGCCGCGCGTAAAATCGTGTCATGCTTGCCGTTTTCGCCCCGCGAAGCCGGGGCCGGAGGCTTGTCGGCGGTACGGCTGGCCACGAGTCGCGCCATAGGTGGAGTCGCCTTTCCAGAAACAGGGACAAGGTTTGGTGGGACAAAAGGCGTGCACCGGATTGATGCACTGAATGAACCATCATTCAGAACATTAGGCCGAACGACGCCGGGATGCAACGGAAAAATCTGTCTTCTCGCCTGCCCCTGCCCGGCGCGGACGGCCGGGTTGCCGGACAGGAAACCGGACGGGAAAGACGGGTTGCGTCCCGCTCACTGGCGCATCACCATCACAGACTCCCTCCGGGCGCTACTCCGGTTGCCCCTCGCAACACCACGACGTATGACGAATCAAACCGCTTTGCTGACGGCAGGCCGCGCCTACCAGGACTTTCGTCTCTGGAGCGGAATTGGCGCAATTGGCTGGAATCTGATGTTTTTCACGGTGTTCATCCTGGCCGGGGGACACGTTGCCCTGTCCCGTGCGTTGGGTATCGAGGCCCAGCCTTCGGTCGGGAGGATTGTGCTGGGGTTGGCGGCCTTTTATGTCCTGTACGCCGCCGTCAACGCACCGCTGGAGCTTTTGACCGGCTGGGCAGCAGAACGCAGTTTCGCCATGACGCAGCGCACGTTGCGTCACTGGCTGATGGCTTATCTGACCGGCGTGACCGGACAGGGCGTTATGTTCGTGCTCGGCCTGACCGCCCTGTGGCAGTTGCATCAGTGGCTGCCCGGCTGGTGGTGGCTGGCGGCGGCCGGGTTGGTGGCCGGCGTCTCTCTGGTGCTGGCCCTGCTCCAGCCTTTCCTGCTGCCGCCGGTGGTGCGCCGGAAGCCCTTTGACGCGCCGCCGGTCGTTGACGCGGTGCCGCCTGCGCTACGCTCAAAGCTACCCAAACTGGTGGTCTTCACCGGTGATGCGGATGAAGCCGTCAATGGCGGCCTGGTCGGCTGGGGGCCAACGACGCAGTTGTGGATAAGCCAGACGACGCTTGACAAGCTGCGCCCGGAGCAGGTGGCCTGCCTGCTCGTGCGTGAAGTGGGGCATCTTCAGACGGGACACCGTACGCTGGGCGTTCTGGTGTCCAGCCTGTGGCTCGCTGCCGGGCTGGCCGTTGTGGCTGCACTGACCAACTTCGGGCTGAATGGCGGACTGGCTGACCTGCTGACACTGGCCGTTGGCATGACGTGGTGGAACTTTGCCGGCCTGTTTGTCCTGCCGGCTCTGGGACGGCGCAGCGTTCTGGCGGCAGACCACTTTTACCTTGCCCAGGGTGGTGATCCACAGGTGTTGCGCGACACCCTGATCGCACTGGCAGAAATCAATCGCGCCCAGCCGGACATCACCGGTCGCAAGCAGCAGGTGTTTCACCCGCTACCGAGTCTGGATACCCGCCTGGCCCACATCGCCAAGGCCCACTCCGGGAAGAATGGAGGTCAATGAGACATGTTGCCGTTGCCACGCCTGACCTTCTGGCTTTCGATGCCTTGGGGCAATCTCATCGCACGGGCGCTGCACTGTCACGTTGGGAAACCACATCTGTGGTTTCTGCCGCCCTCCTGGATATGACAACAGGGGACAGCCTGCCCAGGGGAGACAGCCTGGTGGATGCACTGGCTACCTGATTTCGGGGCGACAGTTGGCTCCCTCCGGGCAGACGACAAAACCGCCGACATAGAACGTCGCGTCCGGCAGGGAAACAAAGCCCGGCGCACCGTAGGGAAAGAGCTTGTCGCGGTCCTGGAACAGCGCCACTGAGATTTCGTCAGGGCTGTCACTGGGGGTGATGAGGTGGCTGATTTTGTTGTCGTGGGCGACGATGCGAATGCGGTTCCACTTGCGCGCCTCGAAGCGCAGCGGCAGGGGGTCGCTTTGCACCGGCGTCCCGATAGCGCCGTCGCGATAGAGATAGGTGTCGAGCCGGCTCGTCGTGGGCGTTGGGGCCTCCAGGATGAACAGGTAGCCGTTGCGTTCGTCGCGCCCACGTACGATCCAGGCAGCCCGCCCGCCCTGGGCCACCCGCAGGTCGAAGTTGATTTCACAGCCGCGAAAACCAACATCCTTGGGCAATCCGACGGCAAATGCCGGGCCACTGACACGCAGAAGCTGGTTTTCCACGGCCCAACCGGGCGGGGCGTCCCACTTGTAGAGGTTGGTGAAGTTGTCTGCAAACTCGATGATGGCTTCCAGGCGGGCGCGCAGCAGGGTCGGTTGCTCGGTTGTCACGGTGAGGTCGGTTTCAAACGTCCGGTAGCGTTCGGCCTCGATGCGCAGCCGGTGGGTTTCATCGGGTGAAAGCTGGTCAATCACCAGCGTGCCGTCGGCTGAAACATCTCCGCAGTACACGTCGTCGGCATAGACGCGGGCCGTAGGTAGCGACTCAATGCGGAGGATGGCTTTCGGCGGTTCGGCGACTTCAACCTTGGCTGCAGCCGCTTCCAGTTTGAGGGTTCCCCGATAGACGACGCGCGTTCCCTGCCTGACCAGGATGGTGCGTGTGCCCGGTGGGCTGATGCGTGCTTCCAGCCGCTGGCCGTCCAACCGCCACCGTCCTTCGTCCAGGGGTTGGCCGTCCACGAAAACGGCCGGCTTGGGCGTTGGGCGCAGGCGCAGGTTTGGCAGGGAAAGGGTGGCGAAGTTGGGTTTGAGTTCGGCAATGACGGCTTCCGCGCGTCCGGCCGTGATGGTGACTTCGCGGGAGAAGGGCAGGTAGTCGGCGGCACGGACTTCAAGCCGATAACGTCCCGGATTGAGCCGCTTCATGAACCTGGCATCGGTCAACTGTCCGCTGGGCTGGCCGTTGAGCAGTACTTCGCCCGTTGGGGTGTTGCTGGCGACCATGAGCGACCCGACGGAAGGGGGGCGATAGTTCGCCGTCCTGACTTTTTTCTCGACGATGACACCGGCTTCTTTCTGGGCCGTTGCAGACGGGCCGCTGACGGCCAGAACGGTGAGCAATGCGAGCAGGGAATGCAGAAGGTGAGTGACGGTTTTCAACCTCATGGTTGCGCCGGGGTAGCGGCGACACGAAAGCCAAGGAATTCCTGGGTTTTGTCGGGCAAGGTCCATTTGCGGCTGGAGGCGAGGGCATCGCTGAGCGGTGAGGCAAAGTGGCCGCCGCGATACACCTTGCATTCAAGATCACGCCCGGTCGGGCGGTAGGGGCTGCCGGGATACGGCGCGAAATCGGATGCCGTCCACTCACACACGTTGCCCCCCATGCCAAAGACGCCAAAGGCGCTTTTGTCGCGGGTGTTGTTCGGCTCGACATTGACTGGCAGCAGCAGTACCTCGTTGGTGCCTTTCGCCTGCCGGGTGTTGGCGGTGCCATCGCGCCAGAAGCTGCCCCACGGGAAAAGACGCCCGTCTGTGCCACGTGCGGCGTATTCCCATTCAGCTTCAGTAGGCAGGCGGAAGGTAATGCCTTCGCCGTTCGTCTTCGTAAGCCAGTCGCAGTAGGCTACCGCGTCCTGCCAGGAGATATCTGTGACTGGGAAATCGTCCTGTCCGGGCGGATAATAGTTGCCCTGCTTCCAGCTTCGCGGTGCCCGGTGGCCCGTTGCTGCAACAAAGCGTTTGTACTCGGCATTGGTCGTCTCATACTTCGCCAGATAAAAAGCCGGGACCGTGACCTGGTGGGCAGGGGTTTCATCCGCCGGCACGCGCTTGTCGGAGGTGAAATCGTCCGGGCCGGCATCGCGCCCCATGGTGAAGGTTCCCGCCGGAATGAGGATGAAGTTTTCCAGCACCTTGGGCGCTGCCGGGGCACTTGGGGACGGGGATGTAACAGGTGAAGCCGGCTGGGACACAGATTGCCAAGACAGTTGTACACCGACAACGATCAGTCCCAAGACAATGATGCCGGCGGCGGCGGCAAGGAACCAGTTGGGCCGCTTGGCCGCACCTTCGTCCAGCGGCAGACCGCTGCCGTAGGGGCGCGTGTCCCCGCTGTCGGCCGGTCGCTTCAGCGTAGGCACGTCCTCGCTCGGAATCCCAAGGGAAGGGGCGACGGCCGCCGGTAATCCCGGCTGTGCCGGTGCCAGTCCGGCGGCTTTCAGAAGCGCCTGCGAAAATTCCTGCGCCGTGCGGAAACGTTGACTGGGCGATTTTTCAAGGGCGCGGTGGATGACGGCGGCCACGGCTTCGGGAACGTTGGGGTTGAGTTCCCGCAGTGGGGGTGGCGGCTCATTGACGTGTTTGAGGGCGACGGCAATGGCCGTGTCGCCGTCGAAGGGTGGTTGACCGGCCAGCATTTCGTAGAGCACGACGCCCATGGAGTAGATGTCCGCACGTCCGTCAATGGCCGCCCCACGGCACTGTTCCGGGGACATGTAGCGCGGTGTGCCCATCATCGTACCCTCGGTCGTCATGCCGACCACGGTTGCGGTCTGGATTTTGGCAATCCCGAAGTCGAGCACCTTGACGATTTCTTCTCCGTCAGGCGTGCGGGCCAGAAAGATGTTGTCGGGTTTGAGGTCGCGGTGCGTGATGTTTTGCCGGTGCATGAACTCCAGCACGGCAAAAACCTGTTCGGCGTAGCGGATGATGGTTTCCAGCGAAGGGGATGTGCCCTGCTGGCGCAGGCGCGTCATGTGTTCCCGGAGCGTTTCGCCTTCGAGGAACTCCATGATGAGGTAGCAATCCCCCTGCTCGACGCCGGAATCGAGCACCCGTACGGCATTGGGATGCTGGACGCGCGCCATTGCCCGGGCCTCACGCTTGAAACGCTCGATGGCTTCACGGTCACTCGACAGGCTGCCGACCATGATTTTGATGGCGACAAGCGTATCGAGTTCGCAGTGACGTGCCTTATAGACCCGCCCCATGCCGCCGACGCCAAGCAGCCGGAGGATTTCGTACTTGCCCTGGAAGCGTTGCCCGATAGCCAGCCCTTCGACCGGACGTTGTCTTGGAGGAGAGGTTGTCTCCATGCCGACGGGTTGAGTGGAAGGCGGCTGGGCCCGGGCGGTTTCCCGCTGGTCCACCGGCCCTGTGCCAAGCTGGATGGTGTGCTCCACCACCAGGTCAGTTTGCGCCCCGGCACCAGTTTCTGTGACAGAGACTTGGGTTTGGTCAGTCAGCTCCCCCGTCAGAGCGCCGGCTGATGCCGCAAGGCGGGTTTGCTCGATGGCATCGGATGTCAACTCAGGTTGCTTGGCCATGGGTGCCGTGTTGCAGAGAAAAGGAGTTATTTGGCTTTGAACTTCACTTTGCCGTCAACGATGTCCACGGTGAAGTGCACTTGATCCGTCTGGCGTTCGGCGCACAGTTTCTGGGTGTTCTGGACAATGACCTGCCGGAACTGCTCATAACTCGTGGTGATCGGCTCACCCACCGTGCGCTTGGCGTGCTGGAGACTTTCGTAAAGCTTGCGGATGTTGGATTCCTGCTGTTCCTGCGACACGTTGCGGCCAATCTGTACCGTAGTGGGTTCAAAACGTGGCGGCAGCGGGTTGTTTCTGAAATCACTGAACACGGCATCCACATCGAGTTCGTCAATGGCTTCGCTGAACTCTTCGCGGCGGCGCTCCTCGTTTTCACGGAAGTTCACCAGATACTGCGTACGCAGGTCACGTCCTTCTTCCCGGTCTTTCACGGTGCGGTCCCAGAGCCGCTGAAAAGCTGACAGACGCGCCAGGATTTGATTGAAGCGAAACCGTTGCTGAAACCGCAGCGATTTGTTTTCCTCGATTCGCTTCACCATCTTGTCAATGCGGTGCTTGGTGTCGTAAGGCGGGCGCTCCCGTCCCCCATTGAAAAAGATGTCAAACTCGATTTTGAGACGGCGGATTTCGGTTTCGAGCTGACTGAGTTGCTCATCGAGTGAAGTCGTTTCGCTCATGGCCCTCGTCCTCGCAGTGCTGGGAATGCCTGTGGGAAAAGACTACACGACTCAGCAATGGATTGCATCGCCGATGTGTCACGGCCGTGGCCGACAGCCCCGGCTGATACCAGTGCTGGTGCCGGTGCTGACAGCCCCACCATCCCACACCCGCTACTTCCCGGAGCGGCGCTGTTTCGCCGACGACTTCCCGAATCAGGCGGTGCTGCGGATCAAAGCGAACCGCCCGTGGCGCAGCGTCAAGCAGGAGTGAAAATTCCTGCTCGGCCTGGGCTTCGACAAACCACCGGACAGTCTGCCGGCGTCCCTGGGCCGAGACGATCTCCACTTCAACTGGGGTGCGGAAATACTCCGTCTGCACGTGTCGGGATGCCGGCTCCAGCTTCTGCACCTGGCAAACCTTCACGGTAAGTTGCCGCCGGTCGGCGTCGTAACGATGGGTGACTTCAAACACCGGATGTCCCATGCGGTACACCCACTGGTCAAAGAACCAGTCAAGCCCCATACCGCTGGCTTCTTCCATCGCCCGCCGGAAGTCGCCGGTTTCGACGTTCTGGAACTGGTGCCGTTGCAGGTAGTGCCGGATGCCTTCGCGCCAGGCTTCGTCGCCGACGACAAACCGCAGCATGTCGAGCACCAGCGCGCCGCGTGAATAGGCGTAGGCGTCAAAGAGTTGGTCCGGGTGGGCGAACTGCCGGGTGACCATGGGCCGCCGCAGCCCTTCATTCCAGGCCTGGTGATACGTGGCGTGGTGTTCGGCCAGGATGGCCCGCAGCCGGGCCGTCCCAAACCGCTCCCCCATGTAGAGCGCCTCGAAATAGGTGGCAAAACCTTCGCTCAGCCAGATTTCCGACCAGTCCCGGCACGTCACCAGATTGCCGAACCACTGGTGGGCCAGTTCGTGAGCCTGCAGGGCTTCGATGTTATCGAGTTCCTCATGGGCGCGGGGGAGCAGGTTATCGGCCAGGTGGGTCGTCGTGATGTTTTCCATGCCGCCGCCAAACTCGGCAATCATCGTCTGGGCATATTTGGCATAAGGGTAGCGGATGCCTGTTTCGGTCGAAAGAAACGCCATCATGCGCGGCAGGTTGGCGAAGGCGCGCCGGGCGTCGGCGTACCGGTCAGGATAGACGTAGGATTGCATCGGAATGCCGTCGTACTCGTTGGTGATGACGCGGTACTGCCCGATGGCAATCGAGAGCAGATAACTGGCATGCGGCTGTTCCATCCGCCAGTGGACGGTGTGCGTACCGTCGCCGTTGTCTGTATCCGAAACCAGCCGCCCGTTGCTGATGACCGTGTAGGGTGTTTCAACCGTGGCGCGGACTTCCGAGGTGAACTTGTCACTGGGAAAGTCAAAACAGGGAAACCAGTTGCGATTGTATTCGGTCTCACCCTGGGACCAGATTTGATACCGGCGTTTGGAAGCCGTCGAGGTCGGGCGCAGAAATGTCAGTCCCGTGCCAAACACGCCGAAGAGTCCGCCGGTGGGCGGTGTCGCCCGGGCCTGATAGGTGATGACCAGTGTCACGGTATCGCTTCGCCCATAGCCTCGGTCGAGCGAAATCGTGAGTTTTTCGGCCGCTTTGTCGTGCTGGAAGTCCAGCTTTGCACCGCTTTCCGTAGCGACTTCGAGAACAGTCATCGGCTGCCCGGCATCGAGCGTGAGGCGGCGGAAATCCGACCGGACAGGCTTGAACGTCAACCGCGCCGTGCCGTGGACGGTTTCGGTTGGCCAGTCGAAACGCAGGTCCAGCGCCAGGTGCTGCGTATCGAAATCACTGATGCGTGTCCACTGGGCGGGCGGGGCTTCCGGGTCCGCCCGTTGGGCCATGGCGACCGGCCGGAGTGGCCACAGCGTCACGAGTCCAAGGAGCAGGAAGCTGGCGAGGGAGCAGGCAGTCATGCGGGCCGGGAACATGTTGCTTTCTTTTGGAAGCGGGATAAGGTGGCAACACCATACCTTTGTCGTCACAACTTTGTAATCCCTGACGGAGGCTGGCTCAACCGGCAGCGGCTTCATCGCCGGCGTCGGGCTGTCCGCCCTGAAACTATGGCTTCTGTACCGACCGACGAACCACAACTCCGGCGTGGACTGACCCTGACCGACGCGCTGGCGCTGACCGTTGGGACGATCATCGGAACGGGTGTTTTTCTCAAGACGGCCGTGATGGGACAGGCACTCGGTTCACCACTGGCCGTGCTGGCCGCCTGGGTGGCTGCCGGTTTGCTCTCTCTGGCCGGCGCGCTCACCTACGCCGAACTGGGCGCAATGCTGCCACGCGCTGGCGGCGAGTATGTGTTTCTGCGCGCCGCTTATGGCGACTGGCTGGCCTTTCTCTACGGCTGGATGCGGTTTGCTGTGGCTGCGGCCGGTTCGATAGCCATTTACGGCGTGGGATTTGCCATTTTCCTGGGCGGGGTCGTGGACTATGGCCGTCCCTGGTATGTCACGACATTCCGCCTTTTCGGGGCTGATATGGCCTGGCAGTTCGGGCCGCGCCAGCTCATCGCCATTGGCGCGATTGCCTTGTTTTCACTGCTCAACAGTCTGGGTGTCGTGGTTGGGGGGCGGCTGCAATCCGTACTGACGGCCGTCAAGGTCGGCGCCATCGTCGCCATTGTGGGCGGTATTCTGCTTGGCTCGCCGACCGGGAAATGGTCCAACGTCTGGGACTCTGATGTGCCGGCAACAGTCAACGTCACAACCTTCGGGGCGGCCATGCTGGCGGCGCTGTGGGCGTTCGATGGTTGGAACAACCTGCCGATGGCGGCCGGCGAGGTGCAGCATCCCGAACGGAACATCCCACGGGCGCTCATCTTCGGCATGCTGATCGTGCTGACGGTGTATGGCCTGGCCAACCTGGCGTACTGCTACGCCCTGCCGATGAGCGCCATTGCCACGGCCAACTCCACGGCCTACCCGGAAGCGCCGCCGGTGGCGACCAGAGCCGCCCAGACATTCTTTGGCGACGGCGGGGCCCGGCTGGTGTCCGTGGCGTTCGTGCTGTCGAGCCTGGGTGCGCTCAACGGTTCTATTCTGACCAACGCGCGGGTGCCCTACGCCATGGCGCGGGACGGCCTGTTTTTTGCCCGCTTCGGGCAGCTCAACCGGGCGGCCGTGCCAGCCTGGGCCATGCTGGCGCAGGGACTCTGGGCCTGCGTTCTGGCGGTGTCCGGCACGTTTGACCAGTTGACGGATTATGTCGTCTTTGCGTCTTGGGTGTTTTACGGCCTCGTCACGGCCGGGGTATTCGTGTTGCGCCGGACGCAGCCGCAGGTGGTGCGTCCCTACCGGACGCTGGGGTATCCCGTTGTGCCGCTGGTGTTTCTCGGCGTGGCCGGGTGGCTCATCGTCAACACGCTGGCGACCAATCCGGTTTCATCCGGGATTGGTCTGGGCATCATTGCTCTTGGGTTGCCGCTCTACGGATTCAATTGCCGCCAGATGCGCCAGCGCACAACCGAACAGCATGTCAACAATGCTCCGGTTCAGTGAGGCAAGTCCGCGTGGGTGGCGTCTTCCGGCGTCTGTGCCGGGTTTTCCAGCGCCGGGTTATCCGGCGTGGGCGGTGCGGCAGCAAGGGCGCGGGCCTTGGCGTACTTCAAAAACACGTAATGCGCGGCAAACCAGGCAATGCACAGGCCCGGAAAGCCGTCGAGACAGCCCAGGCGCAGGAAATAGGTTTTGAAAAAGGTGGCTGGCGGCCAGAAAAACAGCTTCCAGAACGGAACCCGCTGCCCGGCAGCCAGCAGTGCCCGGGCGGCTAGGTCGGTGTAATGGTTCATTTTGGCGTGGTGGTCCGCAAGGGAGGTGATGGCGTCGTGCTCGATGTCCGCGTCGAGGTGGCCGACCGGTCCCGTTGGCTTGAAGGACTCGTGAATGAATTCACCGCACCATTGCCCGGCACCGCGTCGGTAGAGCCGTAACTGGCGGTCGGGATACCAGCCGCTGTACCGCACCCACTGCCCAAGGTAGCGGTTGCGCCGCCGGACGGTGAAGGCTACGCAGGGCGATGGTGTGTGCAGCGCCGTGTGAATGGCTTTGTGCAGCGTCGGCGTGGCGCGTTCGTCGGCGTCGAGGCAGAAAATCCAGTCGCAGGTGGTCAGGGTGTCGCCAAAGTTGCGCTGTGCGGCATAGCCGGTGAAGGGATGCCAGGCCACCCGTGCACCGTGTGCTGTGGCGACTTCGGCCGTGGCATCGGTGGTCGTTGTATCCACAACGACGATGCGTTCCTCCGCCCAGGCAACGGAATCCAGCGCCGCCGGCAACCGGGCGGCTTCATTGCGGGCGATGATGATGACGGCAAGGGTGGGCATCCATGTTGGTTGCGTGGCAAGGTTGAAGAAAAGACTTTAGCCTGAAACGGTGGACAATGCGCTCTTTGGTTCGGGAGATGCTGTCCGGGCACTCTCTGCAAGCCGCAAAAAACCACGTCAGGCGGCAAGCCCGACTGTGCAGGGTACTTGCACCTGCTGAGAAAAGCCTATCAGGCAGTTGAAAGCTTGCACTGACGTGTGGCGTTTCAGTCCCAAACCACATATCGTTGCCGCCAGCGACGAAAAGCTCACCGTACAAGCAGGTTCCGAGTGTATGCGGATTGTGACGTACTTTGGCAAAGGGGGCGTTGGAAAAACGACGCTGTCAGCCGCCACGGCCGTGGCCTGTGCCGCCCGGGGGCACAAAACGCTCCTGATGAGCGTCAACGCCGGACATAACCTCAGCGATGTACTTGGCACGACGGTTGGGCATACACCTACTTCGGTTGCTCCCAACCTGGAGGCGCGTGAAGTCAGCGCCCTGGCCGAGTTGCGTAGCCAGTGGCACGAAGTACAGGACTACGTGGCCACCATTCTGCGCGGAATCGGCACGGGCAAGTCGGCTTATGTGCAGGAAGTGCTCCTGTTCCCGGCGCTCGAAGAACTGACGGCGATGACGGAAATCTGGCGGGCCAGCCGCGAAGGGCAGTATGAGGTCGTGGTGGTGGATACACCGCCCACGGCCGGGATGATGACCCTGTTGGCCGGCCCGGAAGGTCTCAAGTGGATACTTTCGAGCATTGAGACCTGGTATCGGCGGTTGGCGCTGGTGGCGACACCCGTGATGCAGTCCCTTTTCCCCAGCCGGAATCCGATGGACATGCTCCCGGAAGTGAGCCGCCGGGTAGGCGAAATGCGGGCGGCGCTCACCAACCCGGAAGTGACCTCGCACCGTCTGGTGACGCGCCCGGAACGGCTGGCGGTGACGGACGGCCTTCGTCTGGTGACGTACCATCACCTGTACGAATGTCCGGTGGAAAGTATCTTCGTCAACCGTGTCCGCAAAGAAGTGCCGGCCCAAAAAGCTGCATTGGATGTCTTGGCGCAAAAGTCTGCCGGGTTGCCGGTGGTTGAAGTCCCTGACCAAACCGAAGAGCCGATTGGGCTGCCAGCATTGACGGCGCTGGCCGAACATCTTTTCCAAACGCGCGATCCACTTGAGCGGGCATTGCCAGCGCCACTGATGACCCTGGAAAACACCACCGATGGTCAATACGTTCTCAAACTCAGGCTTCCCAACCTGGAGCTGGATCGCCTTGACCTTGTTACCCGGGCCGGTGAGCTTGTGCTTGAAATTGGTCATTTCAAGCGGAATATCCCGCTGCCAACCGAAGTCTGGAGCAAGGAAGCCGTTGGCGCCGATTACAGCGGCGATACCCTGACGATCACCTTTGCCTGACGGTGCGGGAGACAGGCTGCTATGGGAAACTGCTGCCACGACGAAGGTGCGTTCAACCCCTGTTCCGCGCGGCAACGGCGTACGCTGTGGCTGACGCTCGGCATCAACGCGCTCATGTTTGGCGTGATAGTCGGTGCGGCGTGGTATGGCCGTTCGATGGCCCTGCTGGCGGACAGCCTGGACAACCTGGGCGATGCGCTGACCTACGGACTGAGCCTCTACGTGGTTTCCCGTGACCGCATAGCCAAGGCGCGCCGCCATGTGGTACTGGTGAATAATTTTCCGTCAATCGGGTCTGCTGAAGCAACGAGCGTATGAGAATGACAATAACAACGAGACCAAAAGTGTCCGCGACGATGGAGGGGGAAGTGTCGCTACCCGGTGACGAACTGACCAGACTATGACCGCTTGGTCAATCACAACACTCTGACGACCTGCTTCAACAAAGCAGGCATTGCCGGGAAGTGGGCACCGCCATGCACGGCAGGGCGATGTAAGCCACAGTGCTCTCAGGCACGCGATCCAGTCTGCCTGATGATCAAGGGGCTTTTTTATCTGACCCACTTTGGACTTGACTCACGAACTCTTGAAAAGTCTTTGTGCCTAACTTTTCAACTGCTTGCTTGAAAAAGCATCGCTTTTTCCATTCTGCGGCGTTCCCAATCACGTAAAGACGCTTCTTTGCGCGACTTACAGCCACGTTGAGCAGGTTCGGCTTGGATGCGGCCCAGTCTTTCGCTCCGGGTCTACTCGGATCGCCGCCGAGCACCAGAATAACCACATCAGCCTCCTTGCCCTGAGAGGTATGCACAGTACCCACCTTTTTTGAATCGAGACGAAACTGCTGTCCGATTTCGGACAGCTTCCTGGCGCAGTCCTTGAAGGGTGAGACAAGGAATATGTCCTCACGCTCGATGCCAAATTGCTTCAACAGCAAACAGACCAAGCTGTTGACTACCTCTCCCTCTTCTTCGATCCAGTGGCGCTGGTTTCTGGAACCGTGCACATCGATCCAGCAACTGGGGGGAAGATTGGATGCTGACGAGGGAGGTTTGCCAAAGACCATCATCCCGCCATAAGCGATGTGGTTGCTGATCGAGAACATCGGTTCATCACAGCGCCGGTGCACACGCAGCGGACAGCCCACCCAAAGTTTGTCCCCAAGGGGGTCTTCTAGCGATGTGCCGATGTCCGTCGCTTGATCAGCCATGCGTTGAACCGATGTCATCGTCGGCCACCAGGGCTTTTTGATCTTGTAGTGATCGGCAAGTGCTTCCTCCACAGAAGAAGGCACCGTGATGACTGGTTCAAGCTGGTTGGGATCGCCTACGACGATCGTGCGTTTCGCCCGCCAGATAGCTCCTGCCGCGTGTTGGGGCAAAGCCTGTCCAGCTTCATCAATCAGCAGCCAACCGATCCCTTCCCGGCCGATGTCGGCAAACATCCTTGGGACAGAAGCAAAAGCTGTCGAGATCACGGGCGTCACGAGGCACAGTGTATCGAGCGCCGTGCGAGCCATCTGCTCTGGGAGGGATTTTCCGCTCAACCAGTCACTGACAAGATTGAGGTTTGTGATCATCTCGTCGGCGTTGTTCTCGATAAACGCCCTGTGCAGGTCAAGTGCCGCCAGGAAAAGCGCTTCCCGTGCCAGACGCCACTCCTCGGTCATCCAGGGAGAGGACTTCTCTCGGGCATCATTATCACAGTTCTGATCGACCCAGTGCTTACCCAATTCCGCTTTAGTGCTTGCCAGCTTTCTTTGCAAGTCCCTAATCTCTTTGCACAAGTTGTTCGCCATTGCACGTTTCGATGCTTTGTGTCGAGCAAGTTTGGCGAGGGTTGCACGTGCTTTGTCACGAATTGCTTCGGCATCCCTCTTGTGCTGCATCAGAAGGCCTTGCTTTTTGAGAAGATTGTCGTGTTCGGCGACGATCATCTCTTTCCGTTTCCGCCAGTCACGATGCGAGCGACCGAGTGTTAACAGCCAAGTCAGGAACCCGGGCTTTTCGTTATCATGTTTGGTGAGTCTTTCCTCGACTTCGCATATTTGACTCCCCAGCTTGTTATTCTCTGTGTCAAGGAGGAGAATGCGCTTATCCATTTCATACGCAAGGTGCTGCGACTCTGCCTCCTCGTCAGCAAGTCGTTGTAGTTCAAGCAAGGCTTTATCATACGTTTCCTGTTTTTTCTGGATTTGCTTCGGAATGTCTGCTGCGTCGATCAGCTTCTGTCTGGCTTTCTTCTCGTTGTGTTGCGCCTGCACGAACCGCTCGATAGCGTCTTCCAATGACATCGAGGGTTGGCGACTGCCACACTTGATTTGGTTGAGATGCCAACGCAATCCCTCGCCGCTCCATGGCTGCCCGACTTTGGTTTCCGCGCCGCAGGGTTCTGCCCACCAGAACTTGTCAAGGAACGTGGTCCGGTTTTGCTTGTTGCCCAACCGGGCAGCAAGAAGCCCCCACGCGCTGGCGCTTTTCTGCCCCTGCGCCCTGAGCACCTCAGTGGCAAGCTCCGTGAAGTAGCGCCCTTCCACCCGATCCGGCACACTGTTGATGGACGGAAGCTCCAAGGAGACGTTCTCGACTGCTCCGTTGTTTGCGGAGACCACAACGATGGAAGTCCCCGCTACGGCGTCTCCGAACGGGTAGTAAGGAATCAGCCTGTCGCCGATCTTTTGGTTTTGCTCTTGTCTAAATGTGCGATTCTTCCTAACCGCCTCGACCAAATGTGCGGCGCGTTCTACTATCACCGCAGCCACGATGTCGCGTAGCAGAGTCGTCTTCCCTGTCCCTGGAGGGCCATTGACGGCAAAAAGCCCCGGTTCTTTTGCCAGCCTGCGCCAGATTTCATTGACGGCGAGCTGCTGGCTGAAAACCAGCGGATGATCGGAAGGCCAGCACCCGCGAGGCATCCGTTCGGGCGAAAGCATTTCCAGAGAAGTTCGGACACCTTCCGGCGTGCGCAGATTGATGGGCCTGATGTTGTGAGGGGCAAGAAAGGCCTGTAAGCCTTCGCCAAGGTTTTCCGTCTCTGCTGCCTTTTTCAGCAGAGTGAGATCACCGATGTAAAAGCTGTTGATGAGGTCGTTGCGTTGCGCTGCGCTGCTCCCGACGACATCCTTGGCTTTGTCGCCGGGTTTGCCGATGAGGTCGTCGCTTTGTGCTGTGCTGCTCTCATCAGCATCCCCGGCTTTGTCGCCAGGCTGGCCATTACCTTCCTGGGGTTTCCCGGCAGAGGTTTTCCCCTCGACCTTCACCTGGAAGCATTTGGCGATATAAGTAGGCTGGTCAGAAAAAAGGTGCTTGGGGAAGTAGCACTTGTCAGCCACGAAACGGACGAGATGATCCAGCCATTCTTTCGTTGCTTTCTGATTTTGTTTCTGCAACACAGCCGCTTGCTTTGCCACATAGCCAATCAGCCGCTCGGACAGGGCGTCGAAACCCTTATAACCGCTGTTGATCGGCAACACGTGATCGTACACCTTGACGTCATCCAGATTGTTCTGGCCACCCTGCTCTAGAATGTCAACATTGAACTGAAGAATCTGACCGGATGCCCAACAGGCCATCGAAAGCACAAACGTTTCTGGAATCGGGATGCCAGAGTCATCAAAGCCAAGATCAAACAGCCGGCTTTCACCGCCTTTCAGTTTCTCATTGAGGACGTCGTCAGGCTGACTGATCCTTGTGGTCAACAACTCGGCCAGTTTTAGGCTGTCGAAAAGTCCACACTGCAACGAATAGCGCCAGGCCTTATTGGCTAGAATGGGACGACGAAGATGCGATGAATCAAGCCAAGGTGGCAGGTTTCCGTCCTCGACCCGGTAGATAGGGAAGCTCCTGTTTGAGGCATCAGGCTTATCGGCGCCCTGCGGCGAAAGTGCTTCAATGGTTTGCCAGAATCTGAAGAGCTTTGCGTACATAATCGGAATTGGTGGACGATTAGAAATACTGATACACAAACAGCTAATTCCTGATGATTTTGGCATGACTTACTCTTTTTCTCACTCCTGATCCACGTAGCAGGCACAATTTGCCCTCTTTCGCCTCCCTGGATGGACTGTGGCGTACTAGATAGGCGTACCAGATAGGGGAAGGTGTTGAGGTAGTCCCCATGGGATGGCACCTTCCCCAAGGGAAATCGCCGCCTTGGACTGCCGCGTGCTGGTCGGAGCGTGAACCGCTTTGGCATCGTAGGTGCCTTACCGCTGACCCGTGGCACCTCGCCTCCCACTTGCTCGAGCAGACCGGATAAAGACTTTGCTATCGTATAGCACTGACTACAGTGGTGACACCCTGACGATCACCTTTGCCTGACGGCGCGGGAGACAGGCTGCCATGGGAAGCTGCTGCCACCACGAAAGTTCGTTCAGTCCATGCTCTGCGCGGCAACGGCGTACGCTGTGGCTGACGCTCGGCATCAACGCGCTCATGTTTGGCGTGATAGTCGGTGCGGCGTGGTATGGCCGTTCGACGGCCCTGCTGGCGGACAGCCTGGACAACCTGGGCGATGCGCTGACCTACGGACTGAGCCTCTACGTGGTTTCCCGTGACCGGGCCGCCAAGGCGCGCGTCGCCCTGTTCAAAGGTGGACTCATCTTCGCCGCCGCCGCAGGGGTTGTGGTGCAAATCGTCCACCGGCTCTTCCATCCGGGCGTGCCGTTGTTTGAGGTCATGGGCGTCTTCAGTCTGCTCGGACTCGCCGCCAATGGCGCCTGCCTGTGGCTTCTGTGGCAGCACCGCCAGGAAGACATCAACATGAGTTCCGTCTGGGCCTGTTCCCGGAACGATGTGGCGGGGAATGTGGCGGTGCTGGTGGCGGCCGCACTGGTGTGGCTGACAGGGGCGGCGTGGCCAGATGTCGTGGTGGCCAGCGGGCTGGTGCTTCTGCTGCTCGTTTCGTCGGTACGGGTGCTTTCGGCGGCGCTGGCCGAACTCCGCATCACGGCCAAAGCGTCCCCTGCCCAAACAACGGACCTGCCCACCAGCTTACCCGGATGACCGTCCGCAGGGTCGGTTGCCGTCCAGGGCCTACGGTTTGGCCGGAAGACCAATCGTGAAATAGGCGCGGGCCAGTGGCCGGTCACCATCCTGAATTTCGACCAGGTAAGTCCCGGAAGGCAGGGGCATTCCGTCCGGCTGATAGAGCAGCCGGACCGTCTGCTTGTTCTCTGTGAGGGACTGAATGGACTGGGCCATCAGCGGCGCGGCCGTTTCCAGCCGACGCCAGACCACACGGTAGTCGCCATCAGGGCGGGTGCGGCCACTGACGCGAACAGCAACTGCCCGGATACCCGCCGGAAAGGCATTGGATGCTGCCTCAAAGTCAAAGGCATCAGGTTCGGTCGGCAGCACCCGAAAACTGCACAGCTCGATGCGGGTGATGGAGGCATCGAGGAACTCAGTGCCGGTACGCGCTGCCGGGACGGCTGGCCTGGGTTTTTCGCCAAAGACATAGACGGCAAAAAACAGCGCCAGTCCGGCCAGAAAGCCCAGCGCCACCAGCGTCAGCATGAGGTACACAAAGCGCCGGCCGCTGTCGGCTGCCGGTTCCTGCCCGGCGTCCGCCGGGCCTGGCGATGTGGGTTGGGATAGGGCTGGGGCAGCCGGAACGGCCTGTCCCCCCACAGTTTTGAGGGCATCGGGAGATGGCTTCGGCAGTGTGACAGCCGGCCCCGCCACGGTTTTGAAGGCTTCAGGTGGCTTGGGCGGTGTGACCGCCTGCCCGACGACCGTTTTGAACGCCTCGGGTGGTTTGGGCGGTACGACCGCCGGACTTTCAACCGTTCCTGCTTGGTCCAGTGGTGGCAGGGCCGTGCCAGCGACGGTCGGCGCAGAAGAGAGTGGATCAGGGAGCTTTTCGCCGCAGTTCCGGCAAAACTTCATTCCCGGCGCCGCTTCAGTTTGACATTCGGGGCAGATGATCTTCATAGCTCAGGCTGGGCAGGTGTCCGTTCAGAGCAAGACACAGAAGGATGGTTTCCTATGCTAGTCGCGCTGGCAGTGAGGGTAAATCGGAATTCAGACGTACTGCTGGCTCCCAAGGGCTTGGCGTCAGGTATGTCTGGTGAGTGACGGCCGCACCACGTCTTTTTGCACACCGGCGCGGGTTAGCCTATAATCCTGCCCACGCAAAACAAACACTGTTTATCGTTGGCTTAGCTTCTTTTTCCTACATCGCAAGGCTTTTGGGGTCAGAGCGGACTCCGTCTGACGGCTCGGCTTTAGGTTTCCAGCAACCCGGTGATGGTGCAAACGGGCTGCCCCCCAGTTCCCGTGCTTGCGCGGATTCGGTTGTGTCTCATCTGCTCATTCAGGGAGGTTGGTTCTCATGGGAAGCTTGCTCCGCGCTACCCGTTTATGGCGGCCGATGGCTTTTGAAAGCCTGGTACGGTGGACAACCGTCCTGTGCCTGACGTTTTGCGTTACGCACTGGGGGACGGCGACCTGGGCCGCGCCTTCAGCCCTGGGTGGGGATGAGGCTTCCGAGGCGCGTCGCCAGGCGGCCAACCTCGTGAAGCAGGGGCGCAAATTGGCGCGGAACGGGGACTTCGAGGCGGCTGAGGCCGTGTACCGCCAGGCGCTGGCCCTTGATGCGGAACTGGCTTCGGCGCGCTGCGGACTAGCCTGGCTGCTCATCAAGACCCGGCACCATGCGGAAGCCTACGATGTGGTACGCCCGTTGCTTGCGCCGCCCACGAAACATGACGAAGCCCTGGCCATTTCAGGTGTGGCGCTCCTGCGTTCCGGTTACTTTCGGGATGGTTTTGATGCCCTCAAGCAGGCGCTCGCGCTCAAGCGCAACAATGCCATCGCCATGGCTGGGATTGCCGAGTTGGCCTGTTATGAGAATCAGCTCTCCCTGGCGGCACAACTCATCACGGCCGCCATCAGTGAAAGCCCGGAAGAGCCGGACTATCACCTGCTGGCGGCGCGGATTGCCTCCCGGCTGGAGAATTTTCACTTTGCGGCCGACTCCCTGCGCAACTTCCTGCGGCTTGCCCCACGCACGGATGCCGAGCGGCGTGAGCGGATCGAAGGGGTGATTCGTTTTTACACCTACCTTGGAACGTCACGCATCAATGTCGTCCAGGAACGCGCCGATGCCCTCATTCCCTTTGAACTCCACGGGCGGCGGCCGCACATCAACGTGCGGATCAACGGCAAGGGCCCGTTCAACTTCGTTCTCGACACCGGGGCCAGTTCCTGTGTGCTTTCCAACGATGCTGCCGCCAAACTCGGTATCCGCCCGGTGGCCGCCGGAGGGGAGGCCCGGGCCGTGGGTGGAAGTGGGACGTTTCCTATCGTGTATGGCGTGCTGAAGTCACTTGAGCTGGGTCCGATCAAAATCGAAACCGTGCCGGTCTATCTCCGTGACATTCAGAGCCTGAACAGCCATGGCACCAGGGTGGACGGCTTTCTGGGACTGTCAACGCTTGCCGATTTTGTCCTGACCCTTGACTATCCTCAGCGGGTTCTGGGTTTGCGCTACACTCCACGTGATGCAGCGCCCAAGTCCCAGCCGGCTCCGGCAGGTGATGGCGCGACCCGTCTGCCTTTCCGCCTGACGGAAAGCGGACTCATCAGTGTTGAGACACAGCTCGATGACGGCCACATCCTTAACTTCATCCTGGATTCGGGTGCCAGTGCCTCGGTTGTGGATCAATCGGTCGTCGAGCGGCACAACTGGCAGTCCAAGATTCTTCCCGATCAGTGTGTGCGGATCGTCGGCGCGGCCGGGTCATCCGAAAAAGTGCCGGTTCTGGCGATTGGTGCCATGCGGATTTATGACCTTGTGCGCCATGATCTCCGTTTGCCAGTCATTGACATGCGCCGTCTCAATGAGTCATCGGGCTTTGAACAGAGCGGCATCCTGGGGGGCGACTTCCTGAGCCACTGCCGCATCGAGATTGATTTCCGGCAGCAGCAGATCACCTTCACACCGTCTCCAAACGGCATCGTCAGACGCCAGATCGAGGCGCAGCCGACAGCCGGCGGCACGACGCCAACCCACTGAACACCTGCCTTCCGTTCATCATCAGGGGAAGGTCTCCCAAGGGCGGTGCGCCGGAGGGCGTGCCGCCTTTCTTTTGCCTGTCTTGAGTGATTTCAGTAACAATGGCGTACAAGTCCTGTGGTTCACTCCTCGCGGCCCGGCAGTAACACAGCACCAAGTTCACTCCGACAGAGGATTCGCGTATGGATGGCTCGCGCTCCACCCAGCCCGTCAGGCAGCGGTTTTTTCTCTTTCTGTTCGTCATTCTTGCGGCGGGGCTGGTGGTGATGCCCGTTGCGTGGTGGATGGTTGGGGCCCAGAACCGGCCGCGTCCGAAATCCCCGGCCGGGACGCCGACCGCAAAGCCATCCCAACCGTCGGCGCCGCCGGCGACGGATGCCACGCGGGCGACGCCAGCCGAACTGCGGGATGCCCTCTATGCAACGGAAACCTTCCTGGGCGTTCCCACGCTCGTCCCCCGGCCGTTTGCCGAAGCCGAAGCCGCGATCACCGCTTTGCAGTCCAGGTATCCGGCCGATGTCCGGCTGTTGCGCTACGGGGCTTTTCTCAATGAGCGATTGGGCAACATCCCCAGGGCGCTGCAACTCATGACGCGCTACGCCAACCTGCGGCCGGAAGGCACGGATGGTCTGCGGCGGTTGGCGGCCTTTTACCACGGGCGTGGGCTTTACAGTGAAGAAGTCCGTACGCTCCAACGGCTGGCTTTGCTGACGCCTTCGGCGGCTGAGCGCCGGGCCGTTGCCGACCGCGTCTCTGAGCTGGTTCAAAAACGCGCTCTGACCGGTGTGGATGTGGCCGACTGGTATCGGCAGCTCATCGAACGGCATCCCGAAGACATCACCTTTCTGAAGCGTTACCTTGAACGGCTGGTGGCGGATGACAAAGCGGATGAAGCCCTGCGCGCGCTGGATATGTGGCAGCCGAAGTACCCGGACGAGAGGCGTTTTTTCCTTCAGTTGCGGGCGCGCATTTACGACAGACGCGGGCAGCGGGACGCGGCGGTAGCCGTCTATGACCAGGCATTCGATCCGCTCTGGCCGCGGGCAGTCGTCAGCGACTGGTATGAACGGTTGCGCCAGTACGGGCGCTATCGCACCTACCGCCGCCAGCTCCAGGAGCGTTTTCGTCAGGGGGCGTCCGATTTTGGGACGGCAGCGCGACTGTTCAATGTGCTGGCCTACGAAGGCAACCTGTCCGCAGCCGCACAGACCCTGACCACGCTCGAAAAACGCCGTGAGATGACCGGCTGGCCGCGTGAGGAACTCGACCGTGCGGCGGCTATGTGTCTCAACATCGGGCAGTATGATCTGGCGGCGCGGTTTCTCTATTCCCTGTACGCCATGGGCGGTGCCAATCCCGGCTCGCCGGAGCGGGAGGCGACGCTGGCCAAACTCGTGGCCGCCCTGCTCGACGCCAACGAAGTCGGGACGACCCTGAGCGCCGGGGATTTGTCCCTGTATGCCGACATCGCCCAGGTTGACCAGGGAGCCGGGTTTCTCAACGGCGTCCTGTCACTCATTCTGGCCGGCAACAACATTCCCCGCGAGTATGCCCGCGCGAACCGTTCGGCAACGGCCTACTTCAACCGGGCGCTGGCGTATCGGTTCTTTACGGCGCTTCAGTCCGAGTATCCCCGTTCCGGGCGGCTGCCGCCACTTCACGCCAAACTGCTCGAAGCCTTTGCCGCGATGGGCGAACACGAGACCGTCGTGCGGCTGGGCGAGGAATTCCTGCGTGCCTTTCCAGATGCGCCGACCTTTCCTGAAGTGACGTTGCGGGTCGCTGAGGCTGAAGCGCGCCTTGGACGGCGTGATGCCGAACGCAAACGCCTGATCGCGCTGCTCGACTGGCTTGCGGCGCGGAAACCGGAGCGGGCGCCGCTGATGCCGGTTTCCACGCGCCGGTGGGTGTTTGTCCCAACAACGGACACACCAAGACAGGAAGATATGGCTTCGTCGTCGGCCTATCGCATCCACGACCTGACCGACACCGACGATTCGGATGAGTTCCGAGATTTTGAGGACTATGACTACCAGACCGACTACCTGGGGCGGTCAGTCGAGCCGAAAGAAACCGTCACTTATGCTTCGGTGCTGGAGCGGGTCATTGCCAGTTTTGCGACCGAGGCGCAGAAACCTGCCGACGAGCCATCGCCGGGTAAGCCGCCACGCCTCAACCCGACCCTGACCTTTCTGTACGGTGAAATCAAAAAACATCCGCGTGAAGAAGGGCTGTACGAACGGTTGTTGCGCTGGCTGGGGCAGCAAAGTCTGGTGGATGAGCAGCTTCGCGCTTATCAGGAGGCCGTCCGACGTTTTGGCGACAACACCTGGCGGCATCGTCTGGCGCGGTGGTTCATCCGCAATGACCGTCAGGCGGCCTTTGCCCAGTACTCGAAACAGCTTTCAGCAGCACTCGACGACGAAGACCTGTCCGCCTATTTGCAGGCATTTTTTGAGGATGTGCAGCTCGAAGAGGGCAACAATGACGCCCGGCTGTACCTGCAACTCTTCCGCATGGCGCACGACCGCTTTCCCACGAACCTGTTTTTTGTGCGCGGACTGCTGAAATACTACCGGGCAACGAACCGCCTGGCCGAGTGGGAACGTCTGGCTGCCCAGTATTACTTTGCCGACCCGACGCTGCGCAGCGCCTATCTGGCCTATCTTTCCGAGAAGAACCGCCTGGTGACCAGTTATGCCAAAGCCAGGGCACAGAATGACGCCAGTCACCGGCAGTTTGCCGCCGATGCTGCGCTCTGGCTTTCGCGTCATGAGGAAGCGGTTGACGCCTACCGTGAACTCGTGACGCGCTATCCGGGAGAGGTTTACTACGCGGAGCGACTGGCCACGCTGCTGCGCTCGCTGGCTGCGACGCGCCCTGGCGCGCGGGACGAAGCCGCTCAGCAATGGGCGGCACTCGCCAGGGTCTATCCGGCTGAAAACCGCTTTCTGACACTGGCCGGGGAAGTGCGGGCCGAGGCCGGAGACTGGGAAGGGGCCGCCGCCCACTGGGAAAACATTGTCCGACGCGCACCCGGTGATTCTGAAGCCTACCTGGAACTGGCGACGCTCTACTGGGACTATTACCGCTACGATGACGCCATCCGAACACTGCAAACCCTGCGCAAGCGGGTCGGCGATGACACCCTCTATGCCTACCAGCTTGGCGCGCTCTATGAGGAGCGGCAGCAGCGCGAGCGGGCACTGGCCGAATACATGGCTGCGGTTGGCGGCGGCACCGAACGGGAACCGGCCATCGAGCGTCTGGTTGTGCTTTCCCGCCGCAAGGATGGGGCGGCCGCCATCGAAGCCGCCTTTCAGGCGCGTCTGGCGAAACAGAACACGCCGGAACTCATCCTTGGCTATGCCGACTATCTCAAGCGGGCCGAACGGCAGGATGCTGCACTTGACCTGCTGGCGCGTGAGGCCGCGCGACGGTCGGAAATTCCGTTTCTGGAGGCCGTCCGGGATGAGTTTCGCGCTGCCGGGCGCGCGGCCGATGAGCGGAAAGTGCTGGAACGTCTCGTCGCCCTGGCGCGGGACGAGCGTGAAAACATCAAGTACCGGTTGCAACTGGCAACCTTTTTTGAAGCCCACAACCAGCGTGGGGAGGCGCTCCAGACGCTGGACGGTCTGGCGCGCGACTACCGCAACAATCTGGGTGTCGTGCAGGAAGTGGGACGCTTTTACGGGCGGCTGGGGGCTGTGGACAAGGCGGTGACACTGGCCCAGGCATCGCGCCAGATCGCCACCGGCGACTACCGGCGAAGTCTGACGCTCCAGTTGGCGCGACGGCAGCGCGAAAGCGGTCAGGTGGCGGCGGCTGAGACGACGCTGCGCGAATGGTATGCGGCCAATCCCACGGATACGGAGGCCTTTACCGAACTGGCCCGGCTTCTGGCAGACGCCAAACGCGATGCCGATCTGGCCGCGTTGTACCAGCAGGGCCTGGCCAGTCTGGCTACCGGGGCCGATGAGTTCGAGCTGCGGAAAGGCTACATCGAGGTATTGACGCGCCTTGGCCGGCATCAGGAAGCCGTTGACCAGCACATCGAACTCATCAACCGCGAGCCGGAAGACTCGTCCCGGTTGCAGGTGGCCCTGCGGTATGCCGAGCAGCAGAACCTGCTGGAGCGGATGACGCGCTACTACACCGAACTGGCTGCCAAGGCGGACCGCAACTACCGCTGGAATGTCGTTCTGGCGGAAATCTACCGGTTTCAGGGCAATCTGGGCGGCGCGGCGGAACAGTATGCCAAGGCCATTGTCAACGAGCCGCAGCGGGGTGATTTCAGGAGTACCCTGGCGGCGCTTTATCGCCAGGCGGGGCGTTACGACGAAGCTCTGGCCACGCTCAAACGGGCGGCCGAGCTGGAGCCGCAGAACCCACGCT
Source organism: Chloracidobacterium thermophilum B (assembly GCF_000226295.1). Taxonomy (GTDB): domain Bacteria; phylum Acidobacteriota; class Blastocatellia; order Chloracidobacteriales; family Chloracidobacteriaceae; genus Chloracidobacterium; species Chloracidobacterium thermophilum. Next base: position 1,739,930 of record NC_016024.1, on the reverse strand, counting down.
GGGCAGCCGCGACGGCCGAGGTGTATCTCGAACAGGGCCAGACCGAACGCGCCATCGCGGCACTGCGGGAGTCCTTTGCCAGGCGGAAACAGTTGTCGGCGCAGGTCTATTTTGCCGCCGGAAAGACCCTGCTGACGGCCGGCGCCGTTGCCGAGGGCGGCAGCTTTTATGACGAGGGCTTTGCGCGCGTCATGAAGTCGCCGCCGACGGAAACGTTCGATGAGGATGCCGTGGTCGCGTGGTTGCAGACCATTCTGTACCGTGAATCGGCCGTGGCAGCGCTCGGCCGGCTCGAAGCCCTTGAGGCTGCTCTGGCCAAGGCCCCGCAGAATGCGGTTGTCCAGCGTGGACGCGGCCTGCTCGATTACACAGTGCGGCCGTCACGTTTCCCCCAGGTCATCCGCGGCTATGCCACGGCGGCCCAGCTTGCCCAACTGGATGAGGCGCTGACGCAACGCCTGACGCGGGCTGTTGTCGGGTCGGCCGAGTTCGAGCGTCTGGCCAACATCACCGCCAATCTGGGCTTGTACCGGGCGACGGAGCAGGCGCTGCTGCGGCGCAAGGATGCCGCCTACGCGGCACAGCAGTCGGCGGAAGACCCTAACTACGTCAATGCACTGCGGGCGCTGCTGTCCTTCTATGAATCCCGTCTGGACACCAAGGCGGCGCTTGCCCTGTTGACGGCTGAGGAAGCCCGTGCCCGCTTTCCCGGGGCCTTCGACTTCACGGCCGCCAAGGCTGACTTCTGCCGCAACGTTGGGGATGTGGCGGCCGAGCGGACGGTACTGGAGCAGTATTACCGGCAACGTACCGGTGCGCTTGTCACGGAAGAAAATCCGCTCGTGATGCGGCTGCTGGAGCTGCTGCACCAGCAGGGCGATCGGCAAACCATGCGGAAACTGGCTGCCAGCTACTCGCCCTATCAGCTCCAGCTCATCAACTTTCTCGTCCATGTGCGCGAGAAGGAACTGGCAAGGCTGGCCATTGAGAACGCCGGACAGCCGGTTGCCTGGCAGCAGGCGCGGCTGGCGCAACTTGAACTCTACTTCCGAAACCGGTCGCCGGAGGTCGAAAACCTGTACCGGCAGGTGCTGGGTATCCGGCCGATAGGCGAGCAGGCCAACCGCAAGCCGGACCCGGCACGCGAACTCACCGGGGAAGACTGGTTTCGCACGGCGCGCAACTACGGCGTCTGGCTGACTCTGGATGACTCGCGGGCGGCGGATGCCCTGCGCTTCCTGGTGGCCGAAACAGAAGCTTCTCCCCGTTCGGCATCAGCGCAGACGGCACTGGCGTATTTTCTGTGTGCGCGCAAACGCTATCCCGAAGCCCTGGAGCATGCGCGGCTGGCGCGTGAACTGGCCCCGGAAGACCCGGAAGCCATCGCGGCTGAAGGCGCTGCTCTCTATGAAATGGGCAACCGGACAGCCGCCCTGGGGACGTGGCGGCGGATGCTCGCCGGACGACGCAACCAGCTTGCCGCCCACCTGACGTTTCTCTCAGTGCTGGCCCGGTACGACCTGCTCAACGAAGCTCTGCCGCCGGTGGAAGCCTACCTTGTTGCCCGGCTGCGGGAGCGCGCCAATGAGGACACCTATGAACCGCTGGTGACGCTGCTTTGCACGCTGGCCCGCAGTCAGTCCGGCCGGGAGTCGCTGATCGTGCCGGCGCTGGTACGGGTTCTGGCAGCGGTCCCGGATGACATCCGCCTTGGCTTGCAGTTGACCCTGACCGAGGCCCTGCCGGAGCGGACGCGGCTGCCGCTGTACCGTCTGACCAGCGAGCGCCTGGCCAACCAGATCATCACGGCCTATGCCCGTGGCGACTATGACCTGTACAGCGACGATGTCCCTGGCAGCGACACCCTTGCCGGTGCGCTATCCAAGGTACAGCGGGCCTGGGCAACGGCGCTGGTGGCTTCAAAAGCCTACGCCGAAGCGGAGCGGGAGCTGCGCGACATGGTTGCACTGCGCCAGACGCTGTTCGGGCGAATGCGCGAGGAGGCGCCCCCTGACCTGTACATTTCCGAGCCGGAGACGGTCGCGGTCGAACCGGAGTGGCTCGTCATGGCACAGGCGGCAGTGGCTATACGCAGTGGGCGCACGGCGGCGGCCGTCGAACGTCTGAAAGCGTTTGTTGCCGCTCCGGCCGCGGCTACGCCGGATGCGCCGAACGACACGGGAGCCATTCAGCGGGCGCAACATGCCTGTTACCTGCTGCTGAACGAAGGCAAGGCGGAGGAAGCCACGGCGTTTCTGGAAACCTGCTACCAGTTGCAGATGGCCCGGGATGACAGCCTGGGGGTTGCGTTGGGCTACATCGAAGCCCAGTTGATGCGGCGGCAGACCGAGGCGGCGCTGCGGCAGCTCACCCGGCTGGTTGAGCGCCGTCCCGAACCGCAGGTACTGGCCGAGGCGGCGGCACTGGCGGCCAAGTATGGGGCTTATGCGCCGGCCCTGAAGTGGCGTGAGCGTCTTTACCGGCTGCTTCCGGGAGATGCCGAAAACCGGATTGAAATGGCGCGGCTGCTGGCGCGTACGGGCGATCTGGGAGCAGCCGCGACGCAACTCTATGAACTTGCTCAGGACCGCCGGTTGAAGGCGGAGGAACGGCAGCGCGGACTTCAGCAACTGGTTGCCCTGCTGCTTCAGCAGCCGGCAGTCGGTGAGGCGCTGTTGGGTAAAGCCCGCGCGTCCTCTGATGCGGAAAGTCTGACCTGCCTGGCTGTGTTGCAGGACGCGCTGGGGCGTACGACCGAGGCCCAGAAAACCTTTGAGCAGGCGGCGCAAATGCCATACGCCACGGGCACGCGGGAAGCCTACGGGCAATTTCTGGAACGGACGAACCGGCCAGGGCAGGCCATCCCGGCCTACGTGCAGGCCCTGCGCGAAGGGGCCTCATCTGATCGGGAGCAGGTCATTCGGGCAGCGCTGGCCGCCAACCAGACCGGAATGGCGCTGGCGCTGGCGCGCAATGTGCAGTTTGTCCCGCAAACGCCTTCCGCCGGACTGCCGTCCGCCGGTGTGGTCTATGAGCAGCCGGTGGGTTCCTGGCCGGCGGCAGCGTACACATCGGCCAGCCGGGAGGCTGCTGACCAGCGGCTTGCTGCACAGCGGCAGTTGTTGTCCCGTCTGGCGGCGGCGGCACTGGCGCAGCAGGATGAGGAACTGGCGATGACGTTTGCCCAGGCTTTGCTCGCGCTGTCCGCCAGTTCACCGGCCGCCACAGATGAAGCCAGACAGCTTTTGGCCGAAGTGCGCCGGCGTCTTGAGCAGCAACCGGCGCGGAAGAACCTGTTTGGCTTGACGCCAACCAGTGAGTTGAACTTTACCGATGTGGTAGGTGAAGGTTTATAGCCAGCAGGCCCGGCCCTCGGAGAAGGGGCCGGGTTTGCCGGAGAATATTTTTGAGGAGATGATGCACGATGTCACGCGCGCCTTCGGCCCCGCCCGTTGAACGCCGGATGTCCTTCGAGGAATACCTGCGTTTTGATGATGGCACGGACACCCGCTACGAACTGGTGCGCGGGGTGCTGGTTCCTATGCCCACGGCCACTGCCGCGCACGAACTGCTCATCAGCTTTCTGGCTGCGATGATGATGCGTTTCATTGCCGCGCATAACCTTCCCTATGTGGTGCGCGTCAATGCCGGCGTCCAGACCGAGGAAGACACATCACGCCTGCCGGACATTGCTGTGTATGACCGCCACGACTGGGAACGTCTGCTGAAGCAGGGCGGCCCGGCCGTCCTACGACTCGGCGAGCCGATGCGTCTGGTCGTCGAAGTCACAAGCGAGAACTGGAAAGACGATTACTACGACAAGCGCGCCGAGTATGAGCAGCGGCGGATTCCAGAGTACTGGATTGTGGACGGCCGCCGGAAACAGGTTGTGGCGCTGTATCTGGCCGATGGCGGCACAACCTATCAGGAGCAGGTGCTCAAGCCGGGGGATGTGCTGGCATCGCGGGTTCTGGCCGGACTGACCCTGCTGGTCGAGACCATTCTGGCGCCGCCCATGCCCGAAGACCTCCTGCGGGAAGAACTCCAGCGGCTGTCGCAAGCTGCCCAGGAAGCGGCCCTGGCGCAGCAACGGATCGAAGCCGAACGGCAGCGGGCGGAAGCCGAGCGGCAACGGGCGGAAGCCGAGCGGCAACGGGCGGAGGCAGCGTGGCAGCAGGCCGAGGCGGAACGCCAGCGGGCGGAAGCTGAGCAGCAACGGGCCGAAGCGGAACGCCAGCGGGCGGAAGCCGCTGAAGCCCGTTTGCAACGTCTGGCGGCCAGGCTGCGCGAGCTGGGACTCGACACCAACGGCGCCTGAGCCACGGCTGGGAAAGGAAACCTTATGGGGCCATCTGTGCAGGAAGTCGCCGAGTTCATCCGGCGGCAACTGCGTCTTGTCATCGTTGGGCAAAACGCCGTCATTGACCAGATTCTCACCGGACTTCTGGCCGAAGGTCACGTTCTGCTCGAAGGGCCACCGGGCACAGCCAAGACGCTGCTTGTCAAAACCCTGGCGCGCGTCATCGGGGCCGGGTTCAACCGCATCCAGTTCACCCCTGACTTGATGCCGGCTGATGTGACCGGAACGAACGTCTATAACACGGCAACCGGGGTGTTCACCTTTCGCCGGGGGCCGATTTTCACCGACCTGCTGCTGGCGGATGAAATCAACCGCACGCCGCCCAAAACCCAGTCGGCGCTGCTTGAAGCCATGGAGGAGCGGCAGGTGACGGTGGATGGCGAAACCCATCGCATGTCGCCGCTGTTTATGGTGCTGGCCACGCAGAATCCGATTGAGTACGAGGGCACGTACCCCCTGCCCGAAGCCCAGCTAGACCGTTTCCTGCTGAAAATTCTCGTGGATTACCCTTCGCTGGAAGAGGAAGTCCAGGTGGTCTCCAACTGGAGCAGCGGCTTCAATGCCCGGCGGCTCGACGTGCTCCCGCTGGAGTGCCTGCCGGATTCAAGCGTCATTCTTCAGTGCCGGGCAGCGGTTCGGGATGTCGTCGTTGAGGAAGGCGTCCGCCGCTACATGGTCAATCTCGTTCGTGCCACACGGCCGCCGGCCGCGCCCAACCTGACGTGGGGGGCCAGTCCCCGTGCGGCCGTGGCGTTGCTGCTCACGGCGAAAGTCCAGGCGGCGCTCGATGGGCGGACGTTCGTCACCCCGGATGATGTCAAGGCCGTGGCCCTGCCGGTGCTACGGCACCGGATCGTGCTGCGCTCCGAAGCCGAGATTGATGGCATCACGCCCGATGAAATCATCACGGACATCATCCGGCGCTTGGCTGTCCCACGCTAGTTTGGGCCGTCCCGTCAGTGGGGCGGAATGTTGCCGGTCGTGTTTGCCTGGGCCAGCCGCTGCCGGATGGCCGGCAGCATTTCGTTCTGGGGTGCGAGTCGTTCCAGCTTTTCCACGATGGGCCTGGCTTCTTCGGGACGATTGGCATCGAGCAGGGCAATGGCGTAGTTCTGAAGCGTAAGCGTGTGGTTCGGGTCAATGCTGAGTGACTGCCGGAAGTACGCCATCGCTTTGTCCAACTGCTGTGGCCGGCGGAAGTAGTATGTCAAACCCAGATCGGTGATGACGTTGACATCCCTGGGCGTCAGGGTGAGCGCCTTTTCGTACCACTTCTGGGCGTCTTCGTAGCGTTTGGCGTCAAAGAGCGCATTGGCCAGCCCCACCACGATCTGCCCGTTGTTCGGTTGTAGCTTGTAGGCCGCTTCAAACCGGGCGATGGCTTCCGGGTATTTCGATTCGGCGGCCAGCAACCGTCCCAGAATGGCCAGCGCCTGCCAGTCGTCCGGGCGGAGTTTGACGGCGGCCTCGAAGCATTCCCGCGCTTCAGAAATGCGGCCATGTTCGGCCAAAAAGATGCCCAGCCGGGTTTGGGCGTCGAAGTCATCCCGTTTGCTGGCGGCTTCGGCGAGCGCCGTCTCCACGTTCGGGTTGCGGTGCAGGTCATCATCGGGCGCTGCGCCGCCGGCCGTCCGGTTGCTGGCGGCAAAGGCTTCCGCCCGCGCTTTTTCGGTCTGCTCGCGGATGAACTCCCGGTTGCGGCTGTTGGTGTAGGCAAATCCGATGAAAAAGCCGATGACGAGGCACGTCACGGCAACCGCCAGAGTGGATGGTTTCATGCTTTGTCCTGTGAGCCAGGGGGCATGGGCTGGGGCGGCAGGCCGCTCCCTGGCGGAACATCCATGTAGGCTGCCTCAGCTTGGTGGCAGCCCGTACTGCGCATAGTAATAAAGCACCGGCGCATTGAAGAGCAAACTGTCGAGTCGGTCGAGCAGCCCGCCGTGGCCGGGCAGCACGGCAGCGGCATCCTTGGTGCCAGCGCCGCGTTTGAGAAGCGATTCGTACAGGTCGCCGAGTTGTCCGATAATGTTCATGACAACAGCCAGAGCCAGGGCGTGGGAAAGGGGAAGCGCCGGAAACAGCCCGTAATGAACCGCCACGGCCGCCGCCAGGCTGCCAACGACGTTGCCCACGGCGCCTTCAATCGTCTTTCCGGGGCTGACCAGCGGCGCCAGCTTGTGCCGCCCGAAGGCACGGCCAACGAAGTACGCCGCAACGTCTCCGGCCATAATGACCACGAAGAAAAATGTCAGAAACCGGCTGCCCAGTTCCGGCGGTTCAAGCCGCTTGAGGCCGATGAGAAAACCACACAGCACTCCCACATAGACGACGCCGTGCAGCGTGGCCGCGTGGGAAGGAAGCGACTTTTTGAAATCCCGTTCCGTGAGCACGCCCTGCACCATGGTGGCACCGAGCAACAGCCCCAGCAGCGCCGGTAAAAACTCAGTGGCGCGCACATAGAACAGACTGTGAACGCCAAGCAGCCCGCAGATGCCAATGCTTACAAAGGGAATGAAGCCCAGTTTTTCGGCGAGGTGAAAGTACTCAATCAGCCCGAACAGCGTGGCCAGAATGACAAAGCCAACAAAGAGAAAGGGCGTCGGGAGCCAGATACTCCAGAACAACAGCGGCAGTGCGATGAGCGCCGTGATGACGCGCCAGGCAAGGTTGGACATTGGGCAGGGCGCTGCGCCGTCGGAGCGAGCGCCTCAGAAGGTGTCGTCTTCACCGCCCTGTTTGGGTTCGGGCATCTGACGGGCCATTTCCGGGTCGAGCGCCGCCAGGCGCTGGTAAGCCTGCTGCCCAAGCAGCGCCATGCTCCGTGACTTGGCCGCAATGGCGTACTCTTTGACGGCCGCCGCCGGGTCCTGCCTGGCTTCGTAGAGCTTTCCAAGTGCGAAGGCAATGACCTCCAGCGAAACCAAGGCATTGTTGCCAGCCTGCGCGCACTTTTCACGGAGTTGCTGATACTGTGCAATGGCTTCATCCACCTTGCCTTCGGCGGCCAGCGCATCAGCCAGTGCAAGGGTGGCCATCTGACCGACGGCTCCGGGGGTTACGGAAAGGTCCCGCAGGGCCTGAATGCCCTGGGCCGGGTCGAGCTTGAGCCGACACAAAGCCGCGTAGTAGCGGCTCATAAAACTCTGCGAAGCGTAGCCGGCAGCTTTGTCAAAGGCGGCTGCCGCTTCGGTGTACTTGGTTTTTTCGTCCGGGTAGGTCTTTTTGCCGGGAACGGGCGGCTCATCTTCGGCTGCCTCACCTTCCTTTGGCGCTTCCTTGACTTCGGCGTTGTATATCGCCAGCGCCTCGGCAAATGCCTGCTCGCCCTTGGCCTGGTTGTAGCTGTAAAACCAGTAGGCTCCGCCGGAAACCACAACCACCATGAGCAGCGCCAGTCCGATTTTGCCTAACGGGAGTTCGGTTTCTTCAACCGCCTGGCGGATGCGTTGGAGAAAAAGGTCAAACGCTGGCGGCCGGAGCAGTTCTTCGCGTTCCGGCGTCATCGGCGGCGCGGCCGTTGCAGCCTGCGCCGCTTTGGCTTTGGCTTTTTCCTTGTTGCGCGTGGTCGTGAGCTTGACACCAATCGCCATGAAACAGTCCTTGCCTTGGATATAAAGTCAAGTGGCCGAACATAGATGTCTGGCCATAGCCTGTCAAGCAAGGGAACTTTCTTGCGGCCGTGATGGTGCTTCATCCGCTGCCGGGCTTCACCTGCCAGCCTGTGCGTCGACGGGCCTTCCGAAAGCCGGGCCGCGTCTGCCGGGCCTAAAACGTACGCCGGTAGTCCATCAGGTCGAGCTTCCACACGCGGACGCCACAAAACCGCTCGCCCTCCGGGCAGATCGGACGCACTCCGGCTGCGGCGCGCTGACCACAGGGCGGAAGCAGCCAGCGCCCAATCCGGGGATTGACCTCCCGAATCTGCCGGGCTTCTTCGACTGACGCCCGCCAGATTTCTTCCTGCGCCAGGTAACACAACCGCATGCGGTGCTTGTGGTGCAGGTTGAGCAGGTCAGACGACTCCGTGAAGCGGATCGAGACAGCATTGGGGAGCAGATAGGCCGCATCGCTGGCCGCCACGCCCAGTGCCTTCAGCCGTCCGATGGCTTCCCACGTCCGCGCCATGGTCTCGCGGTAAAACCGCTCCAGTTGTTCATCAAGATGAATAAGCGCCGGGGTTTCATAATCCGGCTCGGCGTCGAGATGTCCGACCAGCAGGGGGCGCGAGCCGGGCGTCAACCGGTGGCGTTGGTCCTGTGAATCCGCTGTGTGGCTCAGCTTCTTGCGGAAAGTGTAGTGCGGATGCGCCAGCGCCCGCGTCAGCTTCGCGTGCGTCGTCAGGTTGAGTTTTTCACCCAGCAGCCGGTTGCGCGCCGGATCAAGGACGAGCGCCACGGCGTCATCGTCGGACAGCGCCGCCGCCGGCAGTCCCAGAACTTCCCGGACGGCCGCCGCCAGCAGGGTTTCATTCTGCGGCTTCCAATCCACAAGGCGCGAAATCCGCCCGCCCAGGCTCGCATCGAATTCCTGCCGGAAGACCTGCCGCTGCCCGTCAGAGGTTCCCCACCCGGCAAAGTCGAACTCCAGCGTGGCTTCCAGCGGCAGGGGTTCTTCCAGCACCGTCTGGTAGAGCGGATCGTGCGCCAGCAGCGCCGCCACCATCGCACCTACCACGGCGCGCGTTTCTTCAGGTGCGTCGTACTGCTCGCACAGCCGCCAGTAGCGCAGCAGCGTGATGCCCGAAACCGTGTGGTACAGGTAGGCAAAGGTGGCCACGGGCAGGACGTACCGCGCGACCTCCATGGCGCGCTTCTCGATTTTGCGGCGTACTTTGGGGTGCTGCGGGTCGTGTTTGGAAAACAGCTTGCGGTATTCGGCTGCGACGACCAACTGCAAGCGCTCGCTCAGCGTCCGGTAGGCGTCGAACTGGCGCGCAATGGCCGCTTCGTACACGGCCAGCGCCTCGCCAGACAGCGCGGGAATGAAGTACGTCCCCGGTTTGACCGGCACGTACCGCTGGCTGACCTGCTCGGAGTTGTAAAACGGATGGGCGTGCAGAAAGCTCCAGATGAACTGCCGCGACACGTTCGCCAGGGCAAACTGGAAGTGGGCGTGCTGGTAGGTCGTGTGGTGTCCGGCTTCGTAGATGCTCTGCGCCAGTGGCTCAAATCCGGTCTGGATGTCTTCGTCGCGGACGATGCCGCGCGCCGAATAGCACGTTCGCGCCGTGGCAATGACGTTTTTGAAAGGCGTCGGAAAGGCTTTGGTCAGGCTGACCAGCGGCGGCGCGGAACGAAACGAAGGCGACGGAAGGGCAATGGACATGACCAGACCTTTCGTGGCAGATGGTGGTCAGGACGCATAGACATCGAGCAGCGCCGAAGCCGGTTCGGGCATGGGATTGGCTTCCGCAAAGGCTACGTCGTCATCGAGTTGCCGGGAAATCCGCTGCGTGATGGCTTCCAGTTCGTCCGGCGTCGCCAGTCCGGTTTCGAGCAGATACCGCTCATAGCGTTGCAGAGGGTCTTTGGCGGCCCACGCCGCCAGCAGTTCTTTCGGCACGTAGCGTTGGTCGTCGTGCTCGGCGTGGCCTTTCATCCGAAAAGTGACGGCCTCGATGAGCGTGACACCGCCGCCGGCACGGGCGTGCTCGACAGCCCGCCGTGTGACATCGTACACAGCGAGAACGTCGTTTCCGTCAACCCGTTCACCCCGGACGCCAAAACCCACGGCTTTGTCCACAATGCGCTCGACGGCCATCTGGCGGCTGGTTGGCGTTGAGTAAGCGTAGCCGTTGTTTTCGACGATGACGACCACGGGAAGCCGCTGCACAGCGGCGAAGTTCATGCCTTCGGCAAACGCGCCGGTCGAGGAAGCGCCATCGCCCATATAGACCAGACAGACGCGCGATTCGCGCCGCAGACGGGAGCCCAACGCAATGCCGCACATCACCGGCAGCATGTCGCCCAGGTGTGAAATGGGACCGATGAAGCCGCGCCGTAAATCTGCAAAGTGAATCTGCAGGTCGCGCCCACGGGTGGGGCTGTCGCGCTTGGCCATGTATTGCAGGAGCAGTTCCCGTGGCGTAGCGCCTATGACCAGCATCGCTCCAAGGTCACGAATGAGCGGGGCAATCATGTCGTTGTGTGACTTGTCCAGTGCGTAGGCGCTCCCGACGGCCGTGGCTTCCTGACCCAGCGAACGATACAGCCCGCCAACAACTTTCGTCTGGCGGTACAGGTTGACGAGCCGCTCTTCGAGCAACCGGGTGAGCTTGAGGTAGTGGTAAATTTCGTGCTGTTGTTCCCGTGAAAGGGACGGGTGCGGTACGGTGGCCGGCAGTGATTCCACAACTTCAGGTGACATAGCAGGGGAGTAGGACGGAGTATGAAATGAAACGCCGGACTATAGCCTAATCCTTTCGGCCCGGCGAACGGTTGTTTTCGGCGCGCCGTCCCGGCATTGGTTTTTCAGGTGCCGGTATTGGTTTTTCAGGTGAAAGCGATGGTTGTCACACTCAATCCCACGACAGGCTTGACGGATGACCAGCAGGCGGCCATCGAGGTCCTTGACCGCCCGCTGGTCGTCACGGCCGGCCCGGGCGCCGGCAAGACGCGCGTGCTGACCGAGCGTTTCCTGCACCTGCTCGAACAGCCGGGTGTCGGCGTCGAAAACATCGTAGCCATCACCTTTACGAACAAGGCCGCCAACGAAATGCGCGAGCGCATCCGGCAGCGCCTTGAGGAGCAGATTGTGGCCTGTCAGGGGACAGGCGCAGAGCTTCTGTGGCGGCAGCGCAAGCGCCAGCTTGAAGCCGCCGCCATCGGCACGATTCACAGCTTTTGTTCGCGGCTGCTGCACGAGTTTCCCCTTGCTGCTAAAGTTGATCCGACCTTTACCACGCTTGATGAATACACGGCGGCCGTCATGCTCGATCAGGCGGCGCAGCAGGCCGTCACCGGCGCGATTGACCAGGGTGATGACCGGGTGGCGGAACTGGTGGCGGCTTATGGCCGGGCAACGCTCATTGCCGAACTCAAGCAGGTGTTCAACCAGCTCCGCAGCCTGGGTATTCCTCTGGACGAAGCCGAGCGCATCACCGCGCAGAACACTCTGACGCTGGCTGATTACACAACCGCCTTGCAGTCCGTAGAGCAGCATGTGGCGGCGCTGAAAACGGCCATTGACGAGGAAAAGCGCGCCAAAAAGACCGGCAAAACCCTGGAAGCAGCCGAGGCGTTTCTGGCTGTCTGGAACCGGGAAGCCAATGGGTTGCAGCAGGCGGCTCCATCAGTGGACGCGCTGCCGGCATTTCTGGCGACGCTGGCGCGGTTGCGCGAAGCCCTGCCGGCTGCGCACGGCAATGTGGGCAAGGCGGTCAAACCGCTGCAGGAGTCGCTCGGAACCCGCAGCCAGGGCGGGGGACAGCTCGAAGCCATCTATTTCGATGTCTGTGCGCGGGACTACCAGCAGGCGGTCTTCCAAGTGTTGCGGAGCGTGGAGTTTCTCTACACCAAAGCCAAAAACGAATCGGCGGCGCTCGATTTCGAGGACCTGCAACTGCGGGCGCGTGAGTTGCTGGAGTCCGCCGACATCCGACGGCGCGTCCAGGAACGCTACCGGCACTTTCTGGTGGATGAGTTTCAGGACACGAATCACCTTCAACGGGATATTCTCGGAGACCTCGGCCTCGACGCTCTCACGTCCAAACCTGCCAGCGGCGGCAACCGGACGTTTTTCTTCGTCGGCGACCGCAAGCAATCCATCTATGCCTTTCGTGGGGCGGAAGTCGAGGTTTTTGACGAAACCATTGATTCGGTGACGGCAAAAGGGGGGCAGCATCTCCGTCTGGAGGTCAACTTTCGCAGCGACCCGCGCCTGGTGGATTTTTTCAATGCCATCTTCAGCCGCATCATGGCCGCGCCGGAAGGAAGCCAGCCGGCCGAACTGCGGCAGAGCGGATTCGTGGCGCACGAGCCGGGCGTGGCCTTTCGCGCGGCGCTCAACACAGGGCAGCCAGCGGTAGTCTTTCTCTACACGGAAATGCCCAAGGACGATAAGAAGGACGATGAGAAGCCCTCGCCGTACGACGAATCGCTGCGTGACATCGAGTCCGAACGGCTGGCCGGGTACGTACGGGAGCTGGTGGAGCAGCAAATCCCGCTGGTCAATACCGCGCAGGGGACGCCCCGGCCGCCGACCTACCGCGACATTGCCTTCCTGTTTGGGGCGCTGACGGATGTCAAGACCTACGAACGCGCGCTGCGGCGGGCCGGTGTGCCGTGCTATGTCGTCGCCGGACACGGCTTCTACGGACGCCCGGAGGTCTCCGACCTGCTGAACCTGCTGGCATTTCTCGACAATCGCGCGGATGACATTGCGCTGGCCGGTGTACTGCGCTCGCCGCTGTTCGGGCTGTCGGATGAAACCCTGCTGTGGCTGCGGTGGACGGCTGCCAATGCGTCCGACCAGTGGGTTTCGCTGTACAGCCAACTGCGCCGCGAAGCCGAACAGAAACAGGCCGCACTTGCCAGTGAGCAGCGCGCCCTGCTGGAAGAGGCTGTCGAAATTCTGGAAGAGTTGCTGGCCGTACGGAACCGCCTGCCGCTGCCTGACCTCATCGAGCAGGCTATTCGCCGGACAGGCTATGACATCGTGTGCGCCGGAGCCGAAGACGGCCCACAGCGGTTGTCCAATCTCGACAAGCTGGTGGCGCTGGCCCGGGGCTTTGCCAGCCGCGAGACGCATCTGCTGCGGGATTTCGTCGCCTACATCCGCGAGTTTCGCCGCCTTGATGCCCGCGAAGCCGAAGCCCAGCTTGAACTTGGTCTTGACGCCGTGGCGCTGCTGACGATTCACAAGTCCAAGGGGCTGGAGTTTCCGGTTGTCGTCCTGCCGGACCTGCAACGCCGCTGGCGGCAAAGCGCCGGGAAGTTCGTTTTCGAGCGGAACAGCGGCCTGGGCTTCGATGTGCCCGACATGCTGGGCCGGCGGCGGCCCACGGCGCTGAAAAGCATGGCGCTGGAAAGGATTGAGCGCCGGGAGCAGTTCGAGCGGATGCGCCAGCTTTACGTGGCCATGACGCGCGCCCAGGACGCCCTCATTCTCTCGGCCGCGGCGCGACCCAAAACCGGAAATGCGGAAGGCAGTTCCGTCCAGAGTTTTCTGGACTGGCTGAGTCCGTGGCTGCTGCCTGAAGAGGATGCCGGAAGCGCCCCCCCGGACGTGGGGCCTGCCGGGATGGAAGTGCAACTCGACGCGGCCCGGATTCTCGTCCTGCGGGACAGCGTCCCGGCCGTGCCAGGGAATGCAGACCCAACCCCGCTCCCGGAACCATCCAGCCGGGAGGCGTTTGTCGCGCAGGCGGCAGCCGATGCCAGGCAGCGCGAACGGGCACGCCGGGAACTTATCCGTCAACTTGAGGACCAACTGGAAACGGTTGCGCCTGACCCGAAAGCCATACATGGGCAGTATCACTACTCGGTGGCCCAGTTGAACAGCTTTGCCCACTGCCCCCGCCAATACTACTTTGCGCGCTTTCTCGACCCGCTGGAAGACGAGGCCGGGCTGGAGCGCCGGCCCGTCGAAGATACCGAACGCCCGGAGGGGCAGGCGCGGCTTTCGCCGGCCATACGTGGTCTCATCGTTCACAGGCTGTGCGAGGACCTGCAACCCGAAGATACCGATAACCGGGCGCTGCGGGCGGCCCTGCAACGCGCCGTGGCGTCGCTGCGGGCGGAGGGACGGCTGGAAGGTGTGATGCTTGATGACGAGGCCATCCTAGACGACGTGTGGTGGCTGGCAAAGCGATATGCCGAAAGCGACTTTCGGAAGGAAATTGATGCGGTACAGCGTCAGGCGCGGGAGCCGTCCAGCGGCTGCGAAGTCTGGAGTGAGCGCGTCTTCACCATCCGGTGCGACGCGGCATTGGTCACGGGAGCCATGGACAAGGTGCTGATCACGCCCCGTCCCGGCGGGCAGGGGGTGACGGCGCACGTGGTGGATTTCAAGACCAATGCCTTTGCGACCCGGCCCGGAGCCCCAGGCTTTGCGGCGGAAAAGGCTGAAAAGGTCGCCTGGTACCGCTTGCAGTTGCAAATCTACGCCCTGGCGCTGTGGGAACTGACGCCCAACGTGAAGGAAGTACGCGCCACGCTGCACTTTCTGGCCCCGGATGAGAAGTTTGAACTGCCGGCCAATCAGGCCGGAAAGGAAGCCACTGCCCACGCGGTCAACAAGGTCATCAGCGAGCTGGTGGCGATTCGGACGTTTGCCGAAACCGACTTCGAGGCCAAACCCGGCGCGCGGTGTCAGCTTTGCCGCTATGCCAATGTTTGTGCCGATGCCATCCGCTAAGCCGTACGCGCCGTGTCAGCCGGTGTGAAGCCCCGCCGCCGGGGGCAGGTTACGTTGCACGCGCCAGGTGAAGCACCTCGTCCGCACAGCCCCAGGCGAGGGTGAAGCCCGCGCCGCCGTGGCCGTAGTTGTGAATGACGACGCCCACGCCACGGTGTTCCCGTTCCAGGCGGACGGCCGTCCGCCCCGGACGCAGCCCGACCCGCACTTCAAGCACCTGTGCTGAGGCCAGCGCCGGCTCAAGCTCGCGGCAGTGGCGCAAGATTCTTTCGGTTGTCGCTGCATCGGGAGTGGTATCCCAGACGTGGGGCAGCGCCGTGCCGCCCAGAATGACATCCGTCTGGCGTGGGATCGTGTAGCTGATGCGGCGTGGGCCGTCGTCATCGGTCAGGGCACGCCGTACGCCGGGATTGGAAACCCGTACCACCTGCCCGCGGATCGGGAACACTTCGGGGTCATTGGCGAGCGTCCGTGCCCCCAGACCGGAGCAGTTGATGACCAGCGGGTACGCAGCGCAGGCCTCATCCAGACTGGTGAGTTCGCCGAGCTGGAGTGTACCGCCTGCCGCTGAGAACTGTTCCACGAGGTAGGGGAGATACAGTGGTGTTTCCACAACCGGTACGGTGGCGGCAAAGCCGACGGCATAACCGGGCGGCAGGTCGTTTCCGGTGAGACGGGTGACGCCGCCGGTGGCTTCAGCCCACCAGGGTGTAGGGCGGTCGTGGTCGAAAAGCTCGATGAACGTCGTCGGGGTGACGCCCGGAACGCCGTCCCGGTGCTGGCGCAGGAGTTCTTCAAAGGTGGCCTTCGACCATGGCAGGGCTTTTTCGCGGGGAGCGCAGCGGTAGGGATACCAGAGCGCCGCAGCGACGTTGGAAGTTGTGGATTTTGGCTGTTCGCGGGTGATGATGGTGACGTGGTAGCCGGCGGCTTGCAGTCGCCGGGCGCAGGCCAGCCCGGAGATGCCACAGCCGATGACCAGTGCCGAACGGGAAGTAACCATAGTGGGGTGAGCGGTTGAAAAATGTCAGTGACCGATGATGTCCGGCAGGACGGCGCGAGTCAAAGTCACGCAAACTGGCCGGGGAAATCGCGCTGCCGTGGCGGTGTGGCGCTTGCCAGCCGTGGCCCGTGGCCTTTACAACCGGGGGCGCAGACTTCCCCGGTGAAAGGCTGGGCGGAAGATAAATGAACCCGACGGACCTTACCTATTACTGGTGGATTGTGGTTGGTGTGCTGACGGCCGCGCTGACCATGCTGTTCATCAGGAAAACCGCCCCGGCGGAAGTACGGGAGGCGCTCCGTTTTCCGGCGTGGTGTGTGGCCGTGGCGGTTGTGGCGGCGCTGGCAGATGCCTTCCTGTCCAGCTTTGCCCCGCCGGCGCTCTTTCGTCACCTCTCGGCTATCGGTCTGTCTTTGGCGTTGGGGCGGTTGTCGGTGCTGGCCTTTTTCGATGCCGGGATTGCCCGGCGGTTGGGACTGACGGCGGAACGGATTTTCCGCGACATCATCCAGGGGATTGTCTATGCCGCCGTGGGCTTGCTAGCCCTGAGTTGGCTCGGAGTGCAGTTGACATCGCTGCTGGTCACGTCGGCGTTGTTCACCGCCATCATCGGTCTGGCGTTACAGGATACCCTGGGCAACATTTTGGCCGGGTTGACCTTGCAGGCGCAGCAGCCCTTTGAAGTCGGCGACTGGATTCAACTCGGCGACGGGCAGCGGGTTGGCGAAGTGGTCGAAATCAACTGGCGCGCCGTCAGGATTTTTACCCTCGACAGGGAACAAGTGACCATTCCCAACAGCCTGCTGGCCAAAAGCCAGATTGTGACCTATACGAAGCCATCCTCCCTGGCGAGGCAAAAAGTTTACGTGCAGGCCCCCTACGACATTCCGCCGGAGCGGGTACGGGCGGCCATTCTGGCGGCAATACAGGACATCCCGGAGATTTGCTCCGACCCACCACCGTTCGTGGCCCTATCTGCTTTTCTGGAGAATGCGACCATCCGGTATGTCGTCTGCTACTTCATTACGAACTTCCGCCGGCGCGAAGCCATTGCCAGCCTGGTACGCAACCGGGTGTGGTATGCCCTTGACCGGGCAGCAATCGAGTTGCCGCTACCTATGACAGGGATTGAGCTGCGGCGTCCAACGTCGCCGGAAGTGAAGCAGCAGCAGGTCGTGGAAGCATCAGAACGGTTACTCAGCACAGTGCCGCTGCTGGCCTGTCTGTCACCATCCGAACGGCTGGTGGTTGCCCAGGGAATGCGGTTGTTGCGCTATGCGCCGGGCGAAGCTCTGGTCCGACAGGGCGAGCCGGGAGATGCCCTGTTCGTTCTGGAAGCAGGAACGGTGCGCGTTGAAGTGGATGGGTTGGAAGTCGGGCAGGTGCGTGCTCCCGACTGCTTTGGCGAAATGGCGCTGATGACTGGCGAGCCGCGTTCGGCCACGGTTCGCGCGGTGGGGGAAGTGACCGTCCGCACCATTCACCGGGACGTGTTCCGCCACCTGTTGCAAACGAATCCCCGCCTGGCGGAGACCTTCAGCCGGGTGTTGGCGGAACGTCTGGAGGCGCGTCGTCTGAGCCTGGAGGCCGCGCGTTCGGCGGCTGTACCGGAAACGGTCGTGGAGCACGAACCAATGCAGTTGCTGGCGCAAATCAAGCGGTTGTTCGCGCTGGAATGACGCGCCGGCAAACCTCTTTGGCCGGCGGTCAGAAGGTCTCGCTGAGGGTTTCGTCCCGGACGAAAAATTCTTCCAGCGCGGATTTGATCGGCATGATGGAAACCAGGCGTCCGCCATGGCGGTGCAGCTCGGCGACGGCTTCGCCCACCTGGTCGGCTGATTTCAACTCGCAGTGCAACCCGGCGGCTGTCCGGCGAAGGCGGGCCGCAAAACGCTCCAGTGCCGCCACGGCTTCGGGTGTCGTCTCCGTGGCCACGATTTCAAGCGTGGCCGCCCGGCCCGCCTGAATTTCCGCCAGCGTCCCATAGGCCACGCGGCGGCCCTGCTTGAGAATGGCCACGCGGTCGCAGAGCGCCTCGACATCCGACAGGATGTGCGTCGAGAAAAACACCGTCTTGCCCTGATCCCGCAGGTTGGCCATGATGTCGCGGACTTCCCGCCGTCCAATGGGATCAAGTCCCGTCATCGGTTCGTCCAGAAAGACCACTTCCGGGTCGTGCAGAATAGCCTGGGCAATGCCGATCCGCTGGAGCATGCCCTTGGAATACTTGCGCAGCGGACGGTGGGCGGCATGCTGCATGCCAACCAGCGCCAGCATTTCGGGAATGCGCCGGGCCCGCTGCGCCGCATCCAGACCACAGAGCCGGCCGAAGTAGTCAAGCAGTTCCCACCCGGTCAGGTAGTCGTAGAAGTACGGCGACTCCGGCAGGTAGCCAATGCGCCGCCGCATGCTCATGTCATCCAGCGGGCAGCCGAGAATCCGCGCCGTGCCACCCGTCGGATAGACAATTCGCATGAGGATTTTGAGCGTCGTCGTCTTTCCGGCACCGTTGTGGCCGAGAAACCCGAAGACTTCGCCGGCATAGACTTCAAGGCTCAGGTCAACCAGTGACCGGACGCGCTTGTTGCGC
Organism: Chloracidobacterium thermophilum B; assembly: GCF_000226295.1. Classification (GTDB taxonomy): domain Bacteria; phylum Acidobacteriota; class Blastocatellia; order Chloracidobacteriales; family Chloracidobacteriaceae; genus Chloracidobacterium; species Chloracidobacterium thermophilum. The sequence continues at coordinate 1,721,621 of NC_016024.1, read as the reverse complement.
CAGAAGCCAGTGACGTACTCCATGGAAAGCTGCTCGATTTCAACGACCGGTCGCATCGCTGGCTTTTCCCGCAAACATTTCTGGCCCTTTTCGTACGGTGGGCGCAGTATGGTGAAAACGGGAGGTTGATTCAACCGCCACTTCGTTTGTGGGCCACTTCGTTCGTGGGGAGGTGCCGCCATGAGTTTGCTGTCACCCCCGGTATGGGGCATTCACATTGCCAGCGTGACCGAGTGGACGCTGGCCATCGCCCTGGTGTGGCGGTTGGGAACAGTGCTGGGCCGGACAGACATCCGGCGGCTGGCCGTGGCGATGCTGCCGCACTGGGGCGCCGGGATGTGCGTCCTGGCCTGGCATGCCACCAATGACAACACCAGCCTGATGTGGATTCCACGTACGCACGAACTGCTGACACTCATCGGAAGTGTTGGGCTGGCGACGGCCGCGCTGCATCTGCGCGAATGGCCGCGGCGCTACCCACGGTTCGTTCTGGCCGCCACGGCCGTGGCGACGCTGACTGTCGGCGGCTTTCTGCTGGCGCGGGCCTGGCTGCCCTATGGCGGGACGCGGGGCGCAATGATTCAGTCGGCCGGATTGGCCTACCTGCTGTTCGTGGTCTTTCTGGCGGTCAACCGGCGGTGGGACCGCGCGGCCTTCAACGTCCAGACGATTGTCGGGTACGGGCTGCTCATCCTGTTTGTCGTCGTCACCATTGCCCTAAGCATTGTGGCACGGACGGTCTATCGCGCGCCGTCATTGACCCATGTGGATTGGCTGCACGGCATTGCCGAGGGCACGATGACGGTGGCCAATTTGGTGCTGGTGCTTGGGTTGCGGCGGTCATTGCGGTCGCTGGAAACTGCGCCAGCGCTGGCGACGACTGTCCCAGCCTGAAAACCGTTCCCTTGGCAGACGCTTGAAAAGCCCGGCCGCGGCGCGCTATACGGCAGAACGCCGGCCGCGTCTGCGCCCGTAGCTCAATTGGATAGAGCATCAGACTTCGGATCTGAGGGTTGGGAGTTCGAGTCTCTCCGGGCGCATCCACCGGCGGGTATGGCCGAGGCCGTGCCGTGGGAGTGGCTGCTGGCAGCTAATGACCGGCCAGAGTGCGCCAGAGGTTGACGCCGGTTTGGAGGACGCCGACCGCAAAACCGACATACGTTCCAAACACCATGATGCCCCGCAGTTCCCGTCCGGCTGTTTCATAGACGAGACTCTCAAAGATGTCATTCGAGAAGGTCTCAAAACGCCGCTTGATGATGCCCTTGATGTCGAGGCGTTCGCTGAGGTGACGGACGATGTCCTGGGCAATGCGCTGTTGCAGGGGGCGCTCGCTGGTGAAGATGGCTTCCGGCAGGCGGCGCAGGGCTTCGTCCATGACTTCCCGGATGGCCATACTTTCGGAGAGCTGGTCAGCCAGGTTGTTGATAGCGCGGTCCACAATGCGGTACACCAGGGCATCGCCCACCAGAAAGGTCGCCGTCTGGCGGACGGCCGGGTGGTAATCGCGTTCGAGCCGCCGGATGACCACGGCGCGCAGTTCGTGGGCAATACGCCACTTGGCCTCGGAGGAGTTTTTGAGTGTGGTCAGCATCTCCGTGATGCGCCCGGCGACGGCCGGAAGCAGGGCGTCGGGCTGCGACCGTTCGGCATAGCGCGAGCGGGCGAGCCGTTCCACGTCGGTGTCCAGCCGGAGTTCATGGAAGGCAGCCGCCAGGATGTCCGCCGTCAGAAGCTTTTCCGCAATGACGCCGGCCAGGGCATCCACGAAACGCTCCCGTTCGGCCGGAAGCAGTCCCGGCGTAAACGGCAGTTTCCAGCCAAAGACATAAACCGGCTTGAGCGGGCGAAAGAGCATCCTGACCGCCAGCCAGGCCGCGCCGTAACCGTGTGCCGTAGCGATGAGCAGGGGGCTGCAATCGAAAAGCAAGCGCAGGAAGTTCATGACCGTGCGCCGTGTAGGATGCCGGGACAAGGTTGCACGCGGCCGGGTGAAACCGTGGCTGCCGCGCGCCGGTGGCTGCGTCCGGCAGTGTAACCCGCCGCCGGGATGCTTTGCATCTGGAAATCAGGCGCGGGATTTGGTGGTATCGTAGGGCATCCCGGTGGTGATGTCTGGTAGGGCACTGATGAAAAAGTTTGTTCTCGATCTGTTGTTTCCGGCGCTGGCTGTCGTGTTTGCGTTCGTTCTGGGGGGCGGCATTGTTCTGGTTATGGGCGACAGTCCCCTGGCGGTGTATGAGCTGTTCTTTTCGAGCGCCTTTGGCTCTCTGGATGGCATCAGTTACACGCTCTTTTACGCGACACCGCTCATCTTTACAGGGTTGGCCGTGGCGGTGGCCTTCAAGTGCGGTTTGCTCAACATCGGCGCAGAGGGGCAACTCACGGTCGGGGCCTTTGCGGCCGCCTGGGTGGGCTTCACGCTGACGAGTCTCCCGTCACCGCTGCTGCTGCCGGCCTGCATTCTGGCGGCAATGCTGGCCGGTGCCCTGTGGGCGGCTGTGCCGGGACTGCTCAAAGCGCGCTTTGGCGCGCATGAAGTCATCAACACCATCATGATGAACTTCATCGCCGCTGGTCTGGTCAGTTACCTGGTGCAGTATCACTACCGCGAGGCGGGCGATCCGATTCTCCAGACGCACGAAATTGTGCCGGGGGCCTGGCTGGCGCGCATGCACCGGTTGATTCCGGCCATTCCCGAACGCATCCCGCTGAGCCTGGGCTTTTTCATCGCCCTGCTGGCCTGTGCCGCTGTCTATGTCTTTCTCTGGAAAACGAAATGGGGCTATGAACTGCGTGCCGTCGGAAGCAGTCCGACGGCGGCCGAGTATGGCGGCATCAGTGTGCCACGCAACATGGTGCTGGCCATGGCGCTCAGCGGGGCGCTGGCCGGGCTGGTGGCCACCAGCGAGGTGCTGGGCTACCGGCATCGGTACTACGATGGTTTTTCGCCGGGCTACGGCTTCACCGGCATTGCCGTCGCTTTGCTGGGGCGCAACCATCCGGTGGGCATCGTGCTGGCGGCGATTCTGTTCGGCGCGTTGATTCGCTCCCAGCTTTTCATCGGGATTTTTACCGACCGCGTTTCCAAGGACCTGACGATTGTTTTACAGGCGGTCATCATCCTGTGCGTGGCTTGTGAATATCCGGTGCGCGCGGCCTTTGCCCGGCTCACCAAGTCTGAAGTCTGAACCTATGCTGCCTTCCATACCTGCTGCTGTGCTGCGCCGTGCTGTCCGCTGTGTTTCCCTGTGTTGTCTTCTGGGCTGGCCGGCTTCCGTGGCCGTGGCCCAGTTCGTTCCAGCCCAATCCGGCGCGGCGGCTGGCACTTCCCGCCCCAAGCCGCCGGCCGCGACGGAACCGACCCGTGACGAACCGCCAGTGTCCATGGTGGTGTTGACACCCCCCACGACCACCAGCGACCTGCTGCGTGAGCAGATGGACCTCGACGCAGCCCTTGCCGCCGCGACGCTTGACGAACAGGCCCACCAGCTTGAGACGTTTTTGCGGACCCACCCGGTCTCGCCGCTTCAGCGTGCGGCCCGGAAGGCGCTCGTGCGCGTACAGGGCCAGCTTGGTGAGCAGCAGTTGCGCGCCGGGGATGTCGAAGCGGCGCAGCGCACGTTTCGCCAGGCGTTCAACATGTTGCCCGAAGCGGAAGCCGCCCCTGTCTTTCAATCGCTCATCCTGCCGATGCCATTGCTGCTGGCAACGCAGGGGCGGCGTACGGAAGCTGTCCTGCTGATGCGCGAGTTTCAGTCCCGGGCCTGGAACGAAGTCAAGGCGCTCGAACAGGTCGGGCTGTTTTACCTGAGTCTGGAAGTCCCGGCCGACGCTCAGCAAGTGTTCAAGCGCGCTCTCGAACTTGATGCCACATCTGCAACGCTGTGGCACAGTCTGGGCGTGGCCTATCAGATGGGCCTCCGTCTGGACGATGCGGCTGCCGCCTTTCAGCGGGCGCTTGAACTCGATCCAAAAAGCCGGGTGGCCTGGGCGGCGCTGGCTGATCTCCAGCGCGCAGCCGGGGATTACGAAAAAGCTGAAGCCAACTACCGCCGACAGCTTGACATCGAGCCGGAGCACCCGACGGCGTGGGGCGGGCTGGCGATGTGCTATCTGGCCCGGGGACAGGAAAGTGAAGCCATTGCCCCCATGGCGCGTATGCTCACCATCAATCCCCGGGATGTGCGTTTTCTGACCCAACTGGCCTACACGCATGCCGCCAACGGGAATGTGTCCGCCGCCATCGCCGCTGGCATGCAGGCCAAGCGCCTTCAGCCGAACTATCCCTGGCTGCGCATCGTCGAAGCCCATCTGATGCGGCGGGCTGGTGATTTGGCTGAGGCGGAGAACATTCTGGGGGAAGCCCTGCAAACCGCCCAGTTTGCCACGCTCCAGTTTGAACTGGGGGCGACACTGATTCTGGCCAACGCCTACGAACAGGCGCTGGAACCCTTTGAAGCCTTCCTCAAGGTCACACCCGACGGCGAATTTGAGGCCGTTCTGGGCGGGACGCTGCCGGTGCGCAGCGCACGTCTCTCGCGGTTGCTCGACCTCGAACGCCGCGCCTCATTGCTGGTGGCTTCCCCGCTGCTTACCGACGAGGAAATGGCATTTATCGAGCGTTACGTACGCTTTGCCCTGCTGGCCAAGCAGGCCCGCGCCGGCAGCCTGCCAAAGAGCGGACTGACTGATTCGCCACTTGAACTCGCAGCCAAGGAGTTTGTCGCCGGTAAAGACCCCGGACGGGGATGGCGTTTGTTGCGCGCTGCCGGGATGCTCGCTGAAGTGGGGGAACTCGGTATTGCCGAACGTTTTGCCCGACAGGCTATTGATGCTGCGTCGGATGCCGCGCGGGTGGCCGGGGGAGGCGTGGACAGCCCACGGGCCGAAGACCGCCTGGCGGAGTTTTACGTGCGCGCGCAGATGACACTGGGCTGGATACTTTACAGGCAGGGCGAGACGGCGGCCGCCACCGTCCGGCTGCGTGAGGCGGTGAAAGCCTATCCGAATGCGCCGTCACGCCGTGAAGCCGCCTGGCGGTTGGGGACGGTTCTTGAAGCAATGAAGCAGGACGCGGAAGCCTTCGAGGCGTACCGGCTCGGCTACGACGCCCAGGCCCCGACGGCTGCCGAGCGCCGCGCCAAACTGGAAGCCGTGTACAAACGGCTGCACGGTTCGCTCGAAGGCTTCGAGGCGGCGCTGGCTCCCTGAGCCGGTCTTTCCACGGTATTTTCAATCCGGTTGCTCCGGCGCGGTGGTCTGGGCGCGTGCCGCTTCGACGTTGCGGAGCAGTCCGCGATGCTTGGCGCGCAGAACAGGCGTGCCGGCAAAACGCTCCCGGAAGCCTTCCGGCGTCAGCGCGGCGAGTTCGTCCAGACGTGGGGCAATCAGGTCAGGGTGGGGCAGAAAGCGTGCTTCGGTCGTCGGCTGGCGAAACCGTGACCATGGGCACACGTCCTGGCACACATCGCACCCGAAGACCCACCCGTGTGTGGGCAGCTCCGGGGTTTCGCTTTTCGACTCGATGGTGGCAAAGGCAATACACTGCCGGGCGTCCACGACGTACGGTGCGACAATCGCCTGAGTCGGGCAGGCTTCCAGGCAGGCCGTACACGTGCCGCAGTGATCCGGGACGAGTTCCGTTTCGGGTTCGAGGTCAATGTCGAGGAACAGTTCGCCAAGAAAGACCCACGAGCCAAACTCACGGGTGATGACGTTGCTGTGCTTGCCGAGCCAGCCGAGTCCGGCGCGCACGGCCCAGGCTTTGTCCATAGCGGGTTGGGCATCCACGGCGATGTAGCCGTGGGCTTCCGGGCGTTCGGCTGTCACCCATGCCAGCAGCGCCTTCAGCTTTTCGCCCATGACATCGTGGTAGTCGTCGCCCCAGGCGTAGCGCGAAATTTTGCCGATGTCCGGGGCTTCGACGTGGCGCGGCGGCGTATCGTAGTTGAGTGCCACGGCCACCACCGATTTGACGTTGGGGAGCAGTTGGGCCGGGTCTGTACGCTTGTCCGCTGTGCGTGCCATCCAGTGCATGGTGGCGTGATAGCCACGGGCAAGCCATTCGTGGAGCCGCATGCCTTCGTCCGCCAGCGGTTCGGCGCGCGCAATGCCCACTTTGGAGAACCCCAGCGCCAGTGCCTGCGCTTTGAGACGGGCTGTAAACGCGGCTACCGCTGCTGGCTGGTCATCGGCGGGAGGCGGCATGGGCAGATGCAAACGATGGGGGATTAGCGTTTTTTGGCCGTCCGCGGGCGCGACACAATGCGCAGCGGCGTCGCAAAAAAGTCGAAGTTTTCGCGCAGCCGGTTTTCCACATAGCGGACATAAGAAAAGTGGAGCTTTTCGGTTGTATTCGTAAACAGGACGAACGTCGGCGGCACACTGCGCGCCTGCGTCACATAGTGCACTTTGACTGGCTTGTTGGTTGGCAGGGTGGCGCGCGGCGTTTCGAGGTATTCCGCAAAGAAACGATTGAGTTCGCCGGTGGGTATCCGTCGGTAACGCGCGTCATAAGCACGGGCGGCAAGGTCAAGCAGGCGCGTCACCCGTTGCCCGGTCAGGGCCGAGACGAAGACCGCCGGAGCATAGTCCAGAAACTTCACCCGCTCGCGCAGTTGCCGTTCGTAGAGGCTGGCGGTATGGGCGTCTTTTTTGATGAGGTCCCATTTGTTGAGGGCGATCAGGATGGACGTGCCGCTTTCGAGGGCATAGCCAGCAATGACTTCATCCAGATGGGTGGGGCCTTCCACGGCATCGAGCAGCAGAATGGCCACATCGGTTCGCGCCAGGGCTTTGCGCGCCATGATGACCGAAAGTTTCTCGGCCATGGCGGTGGTCCGTCCTTTGCGACGGATGCCGGCGGTGTCAATGAGCGTGAAGGGCCGTCCGTTGTGGATGAGGTCGGTATCTATGGCGTCGCGGGTCGTGCCGGGAATGGGGCTGACGATGACCCGTTCTTCACCAAGGATGGCATTGACCAGCGAAGACTTGCCGACGTTGGGGCGACCAATGACAGCCACCCGGATGCGTTCTGACGGGCGCACGGCAGTGGCTGGAGCATTTGTTACAGCCAGAATTTCGTCCAGAAGTTCGGCTGTACCCGTGCCATGCTCGGCCGAGACGGGAAAGAGGCGGTCAAAGCCAAACCGGTAAAACTCACCGGCAGCCGTACGGACCTGGGCTGACTCCACCTTGTTGGCCACGACAAACACCGGCTTGCCCGTGGTGTGGATATGCCGTGCGATTTCTTCATCAAGTGGCGTAATGCCTTCGCGCGCATCTACCACCCACAGCAGTAAATCGGCCTCTTCGATGGCGCGTGAAGCTTGCTTGAAGATATTGGCCGGGATGATGGCTTCCTCATCGGGCACGATGCCGCCGGTATCGACAAGTTCAAAACTGCGCCCCAGCCATTCGACAACGCCGTAGTGACGGTCACGGGTAATGCCCGGCTCGTCACCGACAATGGCCTGCCGACGGCCGACCAGCTTGTTGAACAGCGTGGATTTGCCGACGTTCGGCCGCCCCAGGATGACCACACTGGGTAACGGTTGGGGCGGTTGCAGCGCGGGAGGCAGTTCATCCACGAGGTCAGAAAGCTGCTCGATGGGAATCCCGTCGTCGGGCGTGGAGCTTTCAGGCGGAAGTGGTGGAGTTGGGTGCGGCATCGTTGGTTTGGGTCAGGGGACAGGAGGCGTCGCCAGGGGAGGACGTTCCCGCCGTGGCGCAGTTGCAAAGGCAGATGATACACGTTGCCGGATGCGCTGCGTCGTAGTGTTTTCCAGATATACCTCGCCCGTTCAGGTCAAGTGTGTTTTTCATCACAAAAAAGCGTGCAGACGTGTCAGCAAGTGGAATACACTCCGGGAAGCGCCCCCGCTGGCCTTGGCCCTGTTCCGGGATGCCGTATCTCATCGAAAGATGCCGCGTTGACCCATGGTTTCAGCTTGCGCGCCTTCAAACCCGACGGTGCATCCCGTTGTGGAGACGACCTCGGCAACAGACGGAACACCGGTTGTTCTGGTGGTTGACGATGACTTCCAGCTTTGTGAGTTGCTCGGTGACCTGCTCGAAAGTGATGGCCTCGAAGTCCTGAGAGCCTGGGATGGAGAGGAAGCCCTCCGGCTGGTGGAAACCACTACGCCCGACCTGGTTCTGCTTGACATCCGCATGCCGCGCCTGGATGGCATCCAGACCTGTGCTGCGCTGCGCATGCGTCCGGAAACGGCCGACATCCCCATTCTCATGCTGACCGCAGACGTGGATGAGGAGAGCATTGGGCAAGCCTTTGCGGCCGGCGCCACTGACTATATGGCCAAACCCCCCAGCCCACTGGCGCTGCGGTTCCGGGCTGCTGGACTGATCAATGCCCACCGCCGCAACCGTCAACTGCGCGAAACAGAAACCCGGCTGCAATCCGTCATTCGCCATGCGTCGGATGCCATCCTGACACTTGACCAGACACTGACCGTCGTTTCCGCCAATCCGTCGGCGGCAAACCTGTTCGCTGCGGCTGCCGAAAACCTTCTGGGACGGCCGATTGGTGAACTGCTCGCCATCGCACCGGAAAACCTGGGCGCGCTTCCGGTGGAGACGGAGAGTTGTTTTCCGGGCGCGCCGGGGCGGATGGTTGAAGTCACGGCCGGGGAGTTTCATTCCGGCGGCAGGCGGTTTTATACCCTCATTGTCCGGGACATCACCGAGCGCAAGAAGGCCGAGAACCAGCTTCGGAAGTGGCAGGTGATGCTCCAGTCCACGCTCGATACCCTGTCCGCCCACATTGCCGTTCTGGATCAGAACGGCGTCATTCTGGAGGTCAATGAAGCGTGGAAACGCTTTGCGCGGGAAAACGGGCTTCAGACTGGCAACTTCGGCATCGGGATGAACTATCTGGCCCTGTGTGAGCAGGCGACAGGCCCTGAAAGCGAGGTTGCTCACGCCCTGGCCCGTGGCATCCGGCAGGTCCTGGCTGGAAAGGCGGCTTACACCCTGGAGTATCCCTGTCACAGCCCATGGGCCAGACGGTGGTTCATAGCGCGCGTTGCCCGGTCGGCGGATTTGCCGGAAGCGCCGATCGTCGTGGCCCACGAGGAATCTACTGAACAACACCTGGCGCGGGAGCAACTCCAGCAGGCGAACCAGTTTATGCGCCGGGTCATCGAGGCCATTCCCGACGGCATCGGGGTGCTGGATGCCCACGGACGCCTGAAGCTTGCCAATCGGGCGCTGAGCCACATCCTGGGCGTTCCGGCGTCAGAACTTCTCCGTCAGCGCGTGAGCGGCTTCCTGAGCCGTCACCGTCGCCTCACCTTGCGGGAAGCCGTCCGCCGGCTGCTGCACCGGGGAGGCGGCGTCGAAGACATCGAAACCAGTGTACGCCGAAAAGATGGATGTTTTGTGCCGGTTCGGCTGTCCCTGGTGCCGGTGATGTCCGACCAGACTCTCGTGGTCATTGTCGAAGACCTGACGCCACAGAAGGCCATGGTGGAGGTGCTCCGCCGCCGCGATGAGGAATGGTCGGCCACGGTGGATGCCATTTCAGACCTCATTCTGCTGGAAGACCCCCAAGGGCGGCTTCGTCGGTGCAATCAGGCCGTGGTGACGTTTCTCGGCACAACCTACCGGGACATCATCGGCCAGCCGACCGTTCGTCATTTCTTCCCGCACCTGGCGGACACGGCCAGAAACCTGCGTGAAGCTGTCGGCGACCCGCCGGAATTTCAACTTCCCGGTCATGACCGGTGGTTTGAAATGAGCAGTTACTGGATTCCACAGGAACGCGGGATAGGGACGGGATGGGTGCACGTCATCAAGGACATCACTGCACGCCGTCAGGCAGACAGTGCGATGCGGCGGCTGACGGCGGCCATTGAGCAGATTGCCGAGGCCGTCGTCATGCTGGACGGCTCCGGCTATGTCCAGTACGTCAATCCGGCGTTTGAAAAGACCACGGGGCTGGTGCGTGAGTCTGCCTATGGCTGCCAGTTCTTTGAGCTGCCGGTGGGCCCCGTTCAGGCCAGCCTCCGCGACGAAATCTTCCGGGCGCTGCAATCCGGGCGCGAGTGGCACGGTATCTACACGGCCCGCCGCAAAGACGGCACGACCTACCAGGAAGAAGCCTCAGTGTCTCCCGTGTGGGACGAAGCCGGCCGTCTCCAGAACATTGTCGCCGTGTGCCGGGATGTCACCGAACAGCTCCGCTACGAATCCATTGCCGAGGCCGTCAATGTCATGGAGACGACCGGATATATCTTCTCCGGCATCCGGCACGAAATGGGCAATCCCATCAACTCCGTCAAAACGGCGCTGACGGTACTGAAACAGATGGAGAATCCTTCGCGCGCCACCATCGCAAAGTATCTCGACCGTTCACTGGCGGAAATCAGCCGGGTGGAATACCTGCTCAAAACCCTGCGTTCCTTCAGCCTGTATGAAACGCCGGTGCTGGAGCCGTTGCCGATTGTGCCGTTTCTGGAGCGTTTCTGCTCACTCATCGAAGAGGACTTTGCCAAGCGCGGCATCCGGCTGGAATACCGGTTTGAAAAGGATGCCGGTACGGTCCGCGCCGACCAGCGGGCGCTGCATCAGGCCCTGCTCAACCTCGTCACCAATGCAGCGGATGCCCTTGAGGGCTGCGATGATCCGACCATTACGCTGCGCGTTTTTCGGCGCGAGCATCTGGTGAGTATTGTCATTGCGGATAACGGCGTTGGGTTGACGCCCCAGCAGCTTGACCAGCTCTTCAAGCCGTTTTACACCTCGAAGCCGCACGGCACCGGGCTGGGACTCGTCATCACCCGGAAGCTCATCACCAAGATGAACGGCACGGTTGAACTCCGCCCCGTGCCGACCGGCGGATGTGAAGCCATCGTGACGCTCGAAGCCGTTGCTCCGAAGGAATAGGCCGGATGTCCAGGCGGATGCTCATCCTTGATGACGAGCCTTTGTTTCGGGAAACCCTGGCCGATGTGTTCAGCGGACGGGGTTTTTTGGTTTCCCTGGCGTCGAGCCTGGCGGCGGCGCGGCAACTGTTGCACCGGATGCCCTTTGACATCGTACTGCTCGACAACAAGCTGCCGGATGGCGGCGGACTGGCGCTGGTCCCGGAACTTCTGCGGTCAAATGACGCCGTGAAAATCCTGCTGCTGACGGCGTTTCCGAGTTATGAAAATGCCGTCCAGGCGCTCAAGTCCGGCATTCACGACTATCTCTCCAAGCCCGTTGAGATTGAGGAAGTCATCCTGGCCGTCGAGCGGCTGCTGCATACGACGGCGCTGGAAAAGGTTGAGGAAGTTCACCGTTTTCAGGCGCATCAGGAGAGCCGGACGGCCCTGCTGGTTGGCGCCGGGGCGCGTTTTGCTGACATCCACCGCCTCATCGAACGGGCGGCGGCAACCGAAGCGCGGGTGCTCATCACCGGTGAAACGGGCACGGGAAAAAGCCTCGTCGCCAAGGCGATTCACTATGCTTCGCGTCTGGCCGAAAAACCGTTCATCAGCGTCAACTGCGCGGCCCTGCCGGAATCGCTCATCGAAGCCGAGCTGTTTGGCGTCGAAAAGGGGGCCTTTACCGGGGCCACAGCCACCCGCAAGGGATTGTTCGAGCTGGCCGATGGCGGGACGCTGTTTCTCGACGAAATCACCGAAATGCCGCTGGCGCTGCAATCCAAACTGCTCGGCGTGCTCGAAGAACAAACCATTCGCCGACTGGGCAGTGAAGTGCAGCGCACGGTGTCCGTCCGCGTTCTGGCCGCCACCAACGTTGACCCGGAAAAGGCCATTGCGGCGGGCACGTTCCGGCGTGATCTCTACTACCGGCTGAATGTCATCCACATCCACCTGCCGCCGCTGCGGGAACGGCTCGACGATTTACCCGCCCTGTGCCGGCACTTCATCGCCACCCTGGCGCCGGGACGGGCCGTGGACATCCCGGAGGACGAAATTGCGCGCCTGGCTGAATATACGTTTCCCGGAAACGTCCGCGAGCTGCGCAACCTCATTGAACGCAGCCTGATCCTCCACGACGGGCAGTACATTTTCCCGTGCCGGTTGATTTTCAACCCGGCGGCGGCGTCCCAGCCGCACCCGGCGGAACCCCTCCGGCGTCTGGCTGATGTCGAACGGCAGCACATCCTCGCCGTGTTTGAACGCTGCGGCCGCAACCTGACGGCGACGGCCCAGGCACTGGACATCTCCCTGTCCACGCTCCGGCGCAAGTTGACCGAATATGGGGTGCGCCCCACGGCTGCCGCATCCCCTGCCAATTTGGAAGCCCCCCTTTCAAAATGACACGTCAGGCTGGCATCTGCGCCACGAAGTCAGCCGGTGCTTTTCCGATACACCTCTGATTTTCAGTGGTTTACGGGTTTTTCCGGTGCTGGCACAGAGCTTGCACTGCAACTGGGCAGACCGTTCTGTGGTGCAGGTAAAGCCAATGCCGACCGTGCTCATCGTGGATGATGAAAAGCTGTTCCTCAGCAGCGTTTCCGAAGGGATTGCCAATCTTCTGGACGGCATCACGATTCTGACGGCGAGCCAGGGTGCAGAGGCGCTGGAGATCATCCGTCAGGGGGGAGTGGACCTGCTTGTGACCGACCTGAAGATGCCCGTGATGGATGGCTTTCAACTGCTGGCCTGTGTGGCGTCGGAGCAGCCACAGGTTTCGGCGATTGTGATGACCGCCTTTGGAACGAGCGAAATCGAGAAGCGCGTCCGGGAAATCGGGGCCATTGGTTACATCGAAAAGCCTATTGATCTGCATGCGCTGGCCAGCCTCGTCGAGAACACGCTGGCCAAGCGCAGCGCGGGTTTTTTGCGGGGCATCAACCTGTCAAGTTTCCTGCAACTGCTCAATATCGAACGCAAAACCTGCACGCTCAACATCCGCCAGGGGCAACAGCTTGCGACACTTATTTTCCAGGAAGGCGAGCTGGTGAATGCCCGGACTGAGCACCGGGAAGGTGAAGCGGCGGTCTATGAGGTCATCGGTTGGTCACGGCCTGAAATCGAGATGTCCGGCGTTGTCAAAAAGCAGCCGGTAAACGTGCATATCCCCCTCGACCACCTGCTGCTGAATGCACACCAGATGCTGGATGAGCAGGTTCGGGAACAGTTTCTTTCGCCGGAAGGCCAAACATCCGGCCCTCCGGTCGAACCCTTTCAACCCACCGGCCCCCGGGCCGAACACCTTTCACAGGAGAACATCACTATGGGCAACATCAAGGAATCCCTCGTCGCTGTTATGGAAATTGAAGGCACCATTGGTGCGGCATTGGCCGACTGGAAAAGCGGCATGTGCCTTGGCACGATTGGCGGCACACCCACCTTCAATCTCGAAATTGCCGCGGCATCAAATACCGAGGTTGTCCGGGCAAAAATGAAAGCCGTGGCCAATCTCAACCTCAAGGAAACCATCGAGGACATTCTCATCACCCTCGACACCCAGTATCACCTCATCCGCCTGCTCAAAAGCGCGCCGAATCTTTTTCTCTACGTGGCCATCAAGAAAGACACCGGCAACCTTGCGCTGGCCCGGCACAAGCTGGCCCAGATCGAAGCCAAGCTGGAGGTCTGAACGGGCACCCCAGGCATTGGTGCAAAACGCGGGAGGCTGAATACCTCCCGCGTTTTCACTCGTCGGCTGCCGCAGCCTGAACGATTGGTTATCTTGTCCACAAGATACAAGGGAGAACAGAACGCTGCTACCGGAACCGAGCGGACCCTCGGCTGCAACACGCCGCCCAACGGCACGCGCTTCAGCCGCCGCGAAGCGAGCGCAAGTAAGCGAAGTGGTCGGCTGGAAGCGCTTGTTAGCCCACTTTTGTTTTATGGATTGGAAGCACATCTGCTCAAGAGTAGTGCTGTTAATGTGATTCCGAAAAGGATGTATTTGCTCATTGCGCTTCACCGTAGCGGGCTAACGGTTGGTCTTAGCGGCAGCGGTGGGGCGGACAAGACACCTTCGCCTAAAAACTGCCCGGCTGGCTCGCGGCATATGCCAGGAAGCGGCGAAGCCACTGTCCGCTGCAAACGGCGTTAGGGGGCCACACAGAACTTATGCTAGAAAAAAGCGCAAACCTGCCTACATGGGACCTGCACTTTATTTCTAATTCATTTTTCTCCGCTTCTCAATTTCGCGCGCAATATCATTTAAAGATTTATTCGCAAATAAACTATCCCGCTCTTGGGCATAGTTTCCATACCCTTGCGTAAATTGTCTCAAAAACCGGACAGCATCTACTACGCCCAACTCTTTATAGAGTAAGCGAATGGCTTGCTGATTGATTTCTACTAATGGTCTTGCTTCTGTAAGCATTTTTCGATCTCCTGAACCAAATCCACAGGATTAATGACCTTTACCGATAAGTTGGCGATTTTTTGGGCATTCCGCAACAGACGGTCATCACATGTGCAAAAATAATCTGCCTTTCCTGCTTCCGCTAACGCCAAGTGAGGTGCATCAAGTGGCTTAATCCCGTGTTCTAAAAACTCCGCTGCCCGCTTTTTCTCGTTTTCGGTGACTTCAGTCACTTGACTGGCTTTTGCCAGTACTGCGAATGTATGCTCCTTGCGGACAGATAAACTGCTTTGCTCGCTTTCATAAATCAGCGCTTCAGATGAAAGAAGTTCTGCTTGACCGTTATCGCAATAGGTTATCAGCCCTAAAATGGCTTCCGATTCCAAAACTATCCGAACCTGATTTGGTGTATCCAGCGGTCTTTGAATGGCGCAAAGGTCAAGATAGATTTTCACACTGCACTTTTAACACTTTTTGGCTCGGAAGTTGCCCGCCCAACGGTTGGTTTTAGCGGCAGCGGCGGGGCAGGCAAGACATCTTAGCCTGCTAACACCTTTACAGATTTGCGGCGCATACCATGCGGTCATCTGACCCACAGCATACTCAGAATCGGCCGGCAGGCAAGCCGTACAACTCGCACAGGCGTAAGCCTCCCGTGCTGCAACATGGTTTCCGGCTGCGATGTTTTTCCGTTGGTGGCACTCTCCAGGCAACCTCGTTCAGGAAGCTATTCGACCAACTCAAGCAATCGCTGGAGATGTACGACTTTTACACCCGCCAGATCGAAGCCTGCGGCGCCGAGATCAAGCGCGTGTACCACACCACTCACCCCGCCCGAAAACGGCCCGGACGATGACGACCGGCCGCCTCAGAATCCTCAAACACAAGCGCAAGAGTCACAGCAAGAACGTGCCCCAAGGGGGCCATCTGTCAGCACCTGAAGCGCAACCACACCCAAGGATGCCGGGACAAAACACGGGATGCCAAACGCGGGATGCTGGTCTCATCCCGCGTTTTCACCCAAGGCTACTTTGGCAAATCCACCCGAACCATAACTACGCCACAGCCAGCAAGCATTTGCTTCAAAAGTGGTCTCCTGGCTGCAAATTGGCGCGAGAGTCCACCTGCATCGCTCTGCTTCCCTTCCACTCAAAGACCAACAAGCCCTACTCTCTATTGCCCAAAGCATAAGCCGGCACGGCACGTACGTCTTGCTCAAGTCAGAGGCTTTAGAAAGCCAACTGGGGGCAAACGTACGGTCAGGTTTGCGTCCACCGAAGCACATTGCGGCCGGCCCACCGGCGTCAAACCTGCCGAATCCCCCCGACGATGCCGGATTCGGTTGCTGAGGAAGTTCGTCATGAACCGAAATATGTTGTTTTCACTGGCGCTGACGGCGTTGCTCGGCGCTGGCTGCATGGCCGCGGCCGACCCGGCGCGGTCATCCGCAACGTCCCAACCCGAAGGAGGTACCTCACCTGTGACCAGCCCTGCTGACACGAATCCCAATCCTACGCCCGGCTGCCCACCGGCGCTCGACTTCACGATGAAGAGCATTGATGGCAAGGACATCAACCTGTGTACGTACAAGGGCAACGTCCTGCTCATCGTCAATGTCGCCTCCCGCTGTGGGTACACGCCGCAGTACAAGGGACTCGAAGCCCTCAACCAGAAGTACCGTGCCAGGGGGCTGCGTGTGCTGGGTTTCCCATCGAATGACTTTGGCGCCCAGGAGCCGGGCACGGATGCGGAAATCAAGGAATTCTGCACCTCAAACTATGGTGTGCAGTTCGATATGTTCTCGAAAATCACCGTCAAGGGACCGAACAAGCACCCGCTTTACCAGTACCTCACCTCTGGCGGGGGCAATGAAAAGCTGGCCGGCGAAGTCCGCTGGAACTTTCAGAAGTATCTCATCGGACGGGATGGCAAGCTGCGGGCGGTGTTTCCATCAAGCGTTGATCCGATGTCGGATGAGCTGACAAAGGCCATTGAAGCCGCGTTGGCCGAACCGGCGGCGTAAAGCCTGACAAAAACCGCCGGACACAAAACTGCCGGGCCGGAGGAATTTCCCCCGACCCGGCATCATAGTGCCCTGTGCCCGTGCTCACATCAGACCCGGAGTGAGCGTTCCCCACCAGACTTGCACGTAAGGGGACAGCGTGATGGTTCCGTTCAACGGTACACGGAAATCGTACCGGTAAGCGCCCTGCGGAGCGCACGGCTCCGGTTTCAGGGTGACAACCAGCGGTTGTTTGTCACGGATGAGCGTCAACTTGACGTCACCGGTTTCAACCTGGCGCAACTCTTGGAGCAGGTCGCGGCTGCTGCGCACTTCCCGGTCGCCGATTTTGAGGATGCAATCTCCCGCGCGCAGACCGGCTTTGTCCGCCGGCGAGCCGGGTCTCACTTCTGTAATCAACAGACCGCCAGGTGCGCCGAAGTAGCGCGCAAGCTGTTCGGACAGCGGCTGCGTCCGAATACCGAGCCGTCCCCGGTCGCTCACTGAGAAGGTGAAAAATTCCGGTTGCGGCTTGAGTTTTTCCCGTAATTGTTCACCCTGCCTGCGCATCTGCTCAGCCATCTCCTTAATTTCCTGGAGCTGTGCGGCGTCAAGTGGCGGGTGGACGGTGATGGAAAATGGTCCGTCCGGCAGCGTCATGACGCTGACCTGCGGCTTTTCCGGCACGACTGTGACCGTGTTGAGCTGTTTGTTGCGGACGATGCCCAGCGTCATGGCCTGTCCCGGCGTCTGTTTGCGCAGCAGGTCCCGGAAGTGCTCGACGTTGACGACCGGCTGACCGTTGATGGAAACGATCACATCGCCACGCTGAAGCCCGGCTTTGTCCGCCGGACTGTTGGGAATGACCTTCATCAGATGTACCCCCTGGGCCGGTGATACGCCAAGGTCTGCTGCCTGCTGCTCGGAAAGCGTTTGTGGAAAGACACCCAGGTAGATGCCGGGCGTCCGGGGTTCAGCCGGTGACGCGCTGGGCGTTTGCGGCCCCTGTCCGGCCGGTGCGTCCTCCACCGGCCGGGTATCGGCCGCCAGTGCGGCCGTTGCGAGCGACAGTGGAAGCGCCAGCGTCAACAGAGTCTGGCAGAAACGCCGAATCAGCCGCGCCGGACTGTGGGAAACGGGAGTGAACGACAACAAGGTGGACGACATGGTGTTGAGCCTCAACATGGAAAAACTTGTGGCAGCCTGACCGTGCGGGCACCAGGGCTGCCCACAGCGTGAAGTCATCTGCCTTCACACACGACGACCATCAAAGCGAGTTCCAGGGAATTCCTGCCCGGTGGTGTGCCCTGCCAGGGTTTGGCAAACCAAACCCTGGCAGGGGATGGTTGCGGGACGGTTGGGCAGGCTGCTGGCCAGGGCCTTACGGCTGTGCCGCTTTTTCCTTGGCCTTGGCAAAGTCGCCGGCCTTGAAGCGGCTCATCCGCTCATAGCTGATGTACCTGGCAAAGGCCGCCGAGACCTGTTCCGGCGTCAGGGCCTTGATTTTGGCCTCGAATTCAGCGTCCCAAGTGGGACGTCGTCCGAGATAGAGATAGCTCTCCAGTCTTGACGCCAGTTCCCGGTCCTGCGCCCGCGACACCTGCTGACCCTGCAGGTAGCCCGTCTTGGCGGTTTCGACCTCCTCGGCTGTGAAGCCCTCACGCACGGCACGCTCGACTTCCTCTTTGAAGGCCGCTTCCAGACGGGCCAGATTTTGTGGCGCGTAAATGGCCGAGACGGTGAATGTGCCCAGGCGGTCCAGTGAACCAACCTGCAACCCGGCGCCGATGCCGTAGCTGATGCCCTCTTTCTGCCGGATGCGGACGGCCAGGCGGGAGTTCAGGAAACCACCGCCGAAAATGTACACGGCGAGCGCCAGCGCCGGGTAGTCCGGGTCATCATCGCGCATTTCAAGCGGCATGCCGGCAATGAAGAAGGCATTGGCTTTGTCTGGCGTCTCAAAGGTCTCATCGGCAGCCGGAATGGGACGAAACCGGCTTTCCAGACGTACAAAGGGGGTTTTGGCCGTCCAGCCGCCGAAGAGTTCCGTCGCCAGTTTTTCAACTTCAGCCGGATCGAAGTCCCCGACGACGGCCATCTGGGCGTTGGAGATGCCATAAAACGTTTCATAGAAGCGTTTGACATCGTCCAGCGTCACGGCCTTGATGCGTTCGATCTCCTCGTCTGGCAGAGGGGTATAGCGTACATCTTCTTTGGGATAAGGGTTGATGTGGCGTGAAAAGGCGCGGGCGGCCACGCTGGTTGGTTCACGTCGGTTTTGCTCGGTGCTGGTAATGCTCTCCTGTTTGAGCTGCTCAAACTCGCTTTCCGGGAACGATGGCTCCCGCAGAATTTCCGCGCCCAGCCGCATGACGTCCGCGAGATGCTCGCGGGTTGTCGTGACACTGAAATTAGCTTGCCTGGCGCTGCCGAAAACGCCCCCCTGTGCCTTGAGGCGGTCGAATTCATCGCTGATCTGCTGCCGGGTTTTCTTCTTCGTGCCACGGTCGAGCATGGCTCCGGCAAAGAATCCGACTTCCCGCTGGTTGCGCAGGGCCTGCTCATTGCCCAACCGGATGGACATCGTCAACGTTACCGTATTGCCACGGGTCTTTTTCGGCAGCAGCACCATCTGTAAACCACCCTGGGCTTTGGGCAGGATGGATCGCGCTTCGATGTTTTCCGGGGTGGGGTCAAAGGCTTCACCGGCAGCAACAGCCGCACTTCCTTTGTAATCAGCCAGAAGCGCCGTGATGTCCGGCGTCGGCGGGATTTCGGCCCGGTCGGGCTTGTCAGTCGGAATGAACATGCCGACCGTCCGGTTGTCGGGCTTGAGGTAGGTTCTGGCCACCCGTTGTACGTCTTCAACCGTGACGGCCTTGAGCCGGTCCCGATTGAGGAAAAAGAGCCGCCAGTCGCCAGCAGCAATCCACTCGCTGAGTTCCAGCCCCAGCCGCTCGGAGTTGTTGAGGGTCTGTTCGATGCTGACCAGGTACTGCCGCCGGATGCGTTCCACTTCTTCAGCCGTCGGCGGCTTGCTGCCGGCAGTTTCTTCAATGGTCGCCAGCAGGGTCTGACGGACGGCTTCGATGTCAGCACTGGTCGGTAAAATGGCCGCAAAATTGACCAGCCCCGGCTCTTTGGTATCGAAGCTGAAGCCCTGCACAAAGGCGGCTTTTTTGGTTTCGACCAGCGCCTTGTGGAGCCGTCCGCTTGGGGTATCGCCAATGACGCCGGCGAGCAGTTGTACGGCCGGTTTGTCGGGATGTGCCGCCGCCGGCACGTGGTAGCAGACGAGGATGACCTTGGTATCGCCCACGCGCCGGATGGTCACGGTACGTTCGCCATCCTGGGTTGGTTCGAGCGTGTAGGTCGGCTCCAGCACGCGGGTGGGTTTCGGGATGGGGCCGAAATACTCGTGAATCATCTTCAGGGTCTTTTCTTCGTCGAACTTCCCGGCCACGAGCAGCACGGCGTTGTCCGGCTGGTAATACTTCCGGTAGAACGCCTGCAACCGCTCGATGGGGACGTTTTCAATGTCCGCCCGCGCGCCAATCGTCGCTTTGCCGTAGTTGTGCCAGTCGTAGGCCACCGCATGCGTGCGTTGCAGCAGCACCCGGTAGGGACTGTTTTCCCCGGCCTCAAACTCGTTGCGCACGACGGTCATTTCCGAATCGAGGTCTTTCTTGGCAATGAAGCTGTTCACCATGCGGTCGGCTTCCAGATCGAGCGCCCACCGGAGGTTGTCTTCGGTTGCCTGGAAGGTCTCGAAGTAGTTGGTGCGGTCAAGCCAGGTGGTCCCGTTCGGGCGTGCGCCACGCTCGGTCAGTTCCTTGGGAATGTCCGGGTGGCGTGGGGTGCCCTTGAACACAAGGTGTTCCAGCAGGTGCGCCATGCCGGTTTCGCCGTAGTTTTCATGACGCGAACCGACCAGATAGGTGATGTTGACGGTGATGGTCTGCTTGGATTCGTCGGGGAAGAGCAGCACCCGCAGCCCGTTTTCCAGACGGTACTCGGTGATGCCTTCCACACTCGTGACGCGCGTGACGCCAGGCGGCAGGGCGATGGTTTTGGCCGGCGTGTCGGCCTTGACGACCACAAGCAGCAGGGGACTTGGCAGGCACAGGGCGGTTGCCAGACAAACACTGGCCAGCCCACGCAAAAAGGCGAACTTCATAAGGCGGGAAACCTCGGACAGAAAGGATGATTGAGTATTGCCAACGCTACAAACGTGGGCAGACTGTAAGGGTTTCAGAGAGATTGTGGCAACGCCGAATCATATCAGCAGCATGGCGTCGCCATAGCTGTAAAACCGGTAGCCGGCAGCCACAGCATGACGGTAGGCGCACATGACAGGTTCATAGCCGCCGAAGGCGACGACCAGCGCCAGCAGGGACGACTGCGGCAGGTGAAAGTTGGTGAGCAGTCCGTCGAGAACCCGGAAGCGGAAGCCCGGCACAATCGTCAAATCCGTCATGCCCTGACCGGCACGGACAACGTTGCCGTCCACGCCGTCCTGGGCAACGGTTTCAAGTGTGCGCGTCGAGGTCGTTCCGACGGCGATGACCCGGCGGCCTTCGCGCTTGGCCGCATTGACGCGCTGCGCTGTGGCTTCCGGCACGACATAGACTTCCGGTTCGACGCGGTGCGCCGCCAGGTTTTCCGTGCGGACGGGCTGAAACGTTCCGTAACCCACGTGCAGGGTCAGCTTGACAATCTCCACGCCCTGGGCAGCCAGAGTGGAGAGCAGCTCCGGCGTGAAGTGCAGGCCGGCCGTCGGGGCCGCAATCGAGCCGGGCGTGGCGGCATAGACCGTCTGGTATCGTTCCCGGTCGGACGGGGTGTCGGCTTCACGGGCAATGTAGGGCGGTAGCGGCGTGCGCCCGATCCGGTCGAGCAGTGCAAAAAAATCACCCTCACAGGTAAAAGCAATCGTACGGCGTCCGTCTTCCAGCCGGCCCGTGACAACACCCCGCAGCTCGTCCTGACCGAAGGTGAGACGGTCGCCGACGCGCACCCGGCGTCCGGGTTTGACGAGCGCCGTCCAGGTTTGCGGGGCGGTTTCACGTACCAGGAACACCTCGACGAGTCCGCCGGTCGGTTCGCGCCGGCCGATGAGTCGCGCCGGGAAGACGCGCGTATCATTGAGTACGAGAACATCGCCAGCGCACAGCCAGCGGGGAAGGTCCTTGACGTGTGCATCTTCAAGTGCGCCGGTGCGTCGGTCCAGCACGAGCAGGCGCGCCTGGTCACGTGGTTCGCAGGGGTGCTGGGCGATGCGTTCCGGGGGAAGGTCGTAGTGCAGGTCGGAAAGGCGCATCGGTTACGGGGCGTTGTCGGAAAGCACGGGTTCGTGAAAAGCTTTGGAATCGGGCCAGTGGTTCATCGCTGAAATCAGGCGCCGGAAGCAAGCCGCCATGCCGAAAGAAAAAACCGTTTACACCTGCCAGCAGTGTGGCTACCAGAGCCGAAAGTGGCTGGGGCGCTGCCCGGACTGTGGTGCGTGGAACTCGCTGGTCGAGGAACGCGAAGACAGCACGCTTTCGGCGGCGGCGCTGGCGCGTGGGCTGGGCGGGGCGTCCGGCAAAGGCGCAAAGGCAAAAATTGCGCCGACGCGCTACGAGCAGGTTCCGAGCCAGGATGACGCGCGCCTTTCCTCCGGCATCGCCGAGCTGGACCGTGTTTTGGGCGGTGGCATTGTGCCGGGGAGCCTGCTCCTCATCGGCGGCGACCCGGGCATTGGCAAATCCACGCTGCTGCTTCAGATGGCCGCCGGTTTGAGCGCCGCCGGGGAACGGGTGCTCTACGTCAGCGGGGAAGAATCCGAGCGGCAGATCAAGCTGCGGGGCGACCGGCTGGGCCTGCGTCCGGGCGACCTGCACCTGTTGCCGGAAACCTGTCTGGAGCGCGTGTGGGAGGTGGTCACGGACCTCAAACCGACGCTCATCGTGGTGGATTCCGTACAAACGGCCTACTCCGAACGGCTGGACAGTGCACCGGGCAGTGTTTCCCAGGTGCGCGAAACCGCCGGGCAGTGCCTGCTGATTGCCAAGCAGCAGGGCATTCCCATTTTTCTCATCGGGCACGTCACCAAGGATGGCGTTCTGGCCGGGCCGAAGACGCTCGAACACATTGTGGATACCGTCATCTACTTCGAGGGGGAGCGCCACCATAACCACCGCCTCATTCGTGCGACCAAAAACCGTTTTGGTGCCACCAACGAACTCGGTCTGTTTGAGATGACCGGCGCGGGACTTGTGCCGGTGAGCAATCCGTCGGCGCTGTTTCTGGAGCAGCGTCCGGTTGGCGTGGCCGGGTCGGTCGTCGTGGCCTGCATGGAAGGCACGCGCCCGATGCTGGTGGAGTTGCAGGCGCTGGTCAGCAGCAGCAAATACGGGACAGGGCGGCGGACGGTCGAAGGCGTCGAACCCAACCGCGTGGCGTTGCTCATTGCCATGCTCGAAAAACGGGCCGGGCTGCACATGCTGGGTGATGATGTGTTTGTCAACGTGGCTGGCGGATTGACGCTGGCCGAGCCGGCGGCGGACCTGGGCATCGTGGCGGCCCTGGCGTCCAGCTTTCGGAACACGGCGGTTGATCCGACGACGGTCGTCTTTGGGGAAGTCGGCCTGGCGGGTGAGGTGCGTGCCACCAGCCAGCCGGCTATGCGGCTCCGGGAAGTCGCCGCCATGGGCTTTGCGCGGGTGGTGATGCCGGCGGGAAATGTGCCAGGTCTGGAATGGCCGGACGGATTGGAGGTCATTGGCGTCCGGTCGGTTCTGGAGGCGCTCGATGTCCTGTTCTGATGTGCCCCTTCTGATGGGCCCCGGCGGGCGGAAGCAGAGGTGTGGTGTGTTTGAGCAGCGAGCGTTTCCACGTGGAGGTTGCGCGTGACAGCATTTGATTGGCTGGCGCTGGTGGTTGTGGCGTTTTCGGCCGTGAGCGGTGCCGTCCGGGGGCTGGCGAAAACGGTCATTTCCAGCGTGGCTTTTCTCGCGGGATTGGCGCTGGCGCTGGTGTTTTACGATGACCTCGCTGCTGGACTGAAGCACCTGGGTGTCACCGCGCCGGTGGCTTACGGGCTGGGGTTTCTTCTGCCGGTGGCCTTGGCAGGGCTGGGCGGGTGGTGGCTGGTGCGTCATCTGCGCCGCCGCTTTCGCAAAACGCCACTGGCCACGTTTGACCGACTGGGCGGCGGCGCGCTGGGCATCGGACGCGCCTGGCTCGTGCTGTCGGTCATCTATCTGGTGCTGACAGCTTTTCCGGCGCAACCGGCATTTGTGCTCCATGCGCGGGTCACGCCGCTGGTCAAACCCGGCGCGCGGCTTCTGACCGAACTTGGGAAAGCCGATCTGAAAACCCGTTTCGAGCAGGGGATTGCTGAACTGCGCCGGATGAAGGAAACCACACTGCACCCGAAAAAGCCGGGTGCAGCGCCGGATGTGGCGCGCGACGGGGGCCGTGCAGGAAGCCCGGGCGCGCCTGCCACGCCGCCTTCATCCCGCCGTACGACAACGACGCCACCGACCTGGCCACGGTAAGACGCTGCTACTGCTGGTGACGACGGCGATACGTCGCCCGTTTGATTGGTGAGCTGCTGAATGACAGGCGCGCGCAGCGCCGGATGTTATGCAGGTAATGCGTCAGGGCTTGGTCACGGCTGGTCAGGCAGTGTTAGCATGAGGCGTGCCGGGGGCGACACCTCGGACGCAAAAATTCTGTGGAAGAGTTCTCATCCATATCCAATGTCCAAGGAATCGTTTTCTGATGCCGGTTCTGATGCCGGGCCGGATGCGCCAGGCGCGCTGTCCGGTGGTGCGGCAGAGCGGTCGGATGGTGCGGCCAAGCAGCGGTTTGAAGCGTACCTGGTGGAGTGTGTCGAGCGCCTGTTTACGGAAATCGGGACGCGCCTCTCGAACTCGCTTCAGCAAACGCTCGGACGCCTGGTGAATGTGCAGTCCCGCTCGATTGACGTGCTGGAAAAGCTGGAGGCTGAGCAGCGGTACATGCGGGCGCAGATTGAACGTCTGTCGGCCGACATAGCCCTGCTGCGCCGGGGCAGTATGACCCCCCCGGTGCCACGTGGGCGTCGCGCGTGGACACATCGCCACCGGCGGCTTTTCGTCGCGTCGCGTCCACGTCTGCCAAAGGACTGAGAGAACCCGCCCCAGCCTTCACCAAAGCCACCTGACCCGGCCGGCATCTCAGACCAAAGACAACGACTACGTTGTGGGAGCAGTCCGATGATTGGCGCGATGGAAAAAGTTCTGGCTGTCATTCTGGGCGGCGGCAAAGGCACCCGCCTGTATCCGCTCACGCGGGAACGCTCAAAGCCGGCTGTCCCGCTCGGCGGCAAGTATCGTCTGGTGGATATTCCCATCAGCAACTGCATCAACTCCGGTATCTCACGGATACTGGTGTTGACACAGTTCAACTCGGCATCCCTGAACCGCCACATTGCCCGTACCTATCGGTTCAGCCAGTTCACCAATGGTTTTGTTGAAATCTTAGCGGCCGAGCAGACGCCGGAAAATCCCGACTGGTTCCAGGGCACGGCCGATGCTGTCCGTCAGAACTTCCGCCATCTGAAAAGCACGCACGCAACGACGATTCTCATCCTGTCGGGCGACCATCTCTACCGCATGGACTACGCCAAGTTCATTGCCTACCACGAATCGTTCGGCAATGACATCACGGTTTCCGTCACGGCCATCCCTCCCGACGAGGCTTCGGAATTCGGGCTGCTCAAGGTGGATGAAGACGGGCGGGTGATTGAGTTTCGGGAAAAGCCCACGGGTGCGGCGCTTGAGGAGATGCGCGTGGACACGACCCGGTTTGGCCTTGCGCCGGAGGAAGCGGCCAAGCGCCCGTATCTCGCTTCCATGGGAATCTATGTCTTCAAAATGGATGTGCTGGAGTCGCTGCTGCGCGACACCAGCCGGGTGGATTTCGGCAAGGAGGTCATTCCGCACGCCCTCGAAACCCACCGGGTGGGAGCGTATCTTTTCAACGGCTACTGGGAAGACATCGGGACGATCAGTGCCTTCTTCCGCGCCAACATCGAGCTGACGGATGTCCTGCCCCGCTTCAACTTCTTCGACATGTCTGCGCCCATCTACACCCGGCCCCGGTTTCTGCCCGGTACAAAGGTGCGCAACGCCCAGATCATCAACTCAATCATCAACGAAGGGTGCATCATCAACGAAGCCACGATTCGGCGTTCGATTGTTGGCATCCGCAGCCGGATTGAAGGCGGCACACATTTTGACCACGTACTGATGATGGGGGCTGACGAATATGAAACCGTGGATGAACTTCAGCAGAATCGGGCGGCCGGGCGGCCGGATATTGGCGTCGGGAAGTTCTGCACGATTCGGAACGCCATCCTCGACAAAGGGGTGCGGATTGGCAACAACGTCCGTCTGCTGAATGAAAGCGGGGTCAAGGAGGCCGATGGTCCGAACTACTTCATCCGTGACGGCATCATCATTATCCCCAAGGAAGCCGTTATCCCAGACAACACCACCATCTAAACGCAGCAGGAACGGAGGGGGTGGCTGCCATGGGCCGACTTCGGCAACTGCGGGACCTGCTTTGGAAGACGACGCTGGATACGCTTGAGTACGACTGCATCGGTTTTGCCAAGGAAGCGGCCTATTCCTTTGTGTTGACCTTTTTCCCACTCCTGCTTTTTTTTGTGGCTGCGTTTGCGGCCTTGGGCAGCGAGCAGACGGGGGGGATTCTGGACGCCCTGCGGCGCATCATGCCGCCGGGAACGTTCAGCGTGGTGGAAAGCTACTTGCAGCAACTCATGCAGGGACGGCCCGGACGGGTGGCGCTGCTGTCGTTTGTCGCCACGCTCCTGCCAGCGATTGGGCTGATTGCCACGCTGTCGCGGGCGCTGGACCGTATCTATGGAATTTCCCCCCGGCGCTCCTTCTGGCGGGAGCAGTTGTTATGCCTGGAGCTGGTGTTTGTCGTCGGGCTGCCGTTGGTGCTGGCGTCCATTGCCGGCGTGGTCGGGTCGCATCTTGAACAGCTCATCGCCCGTTGGAGCGGCGGGCAGGTCACCTTTGGCTACCTGTGGGCCGCCGGGCGGTGGTTTCTGGTCGTGCTGAGTGTGTTTTTGATTCAGATGCTTCTGTATCGTCTCGCGCCGAGCCGCCCGCCGCGCTGGCGGCACATTCTGCCGGGAGCCGTCTTTGCCACGACGCTGTGGGGATTGGCCACGCTGGGTTTCGGCATTTACGTGGCCAATTTCAGCGCCTACGGCCGCATTTATGGCAGTATCGGCACGGTCATCGTGCTGCTCGTCTGGATGTACGTCATCACCTTCGTGTTCCTGGTCGGGGCGGTCTTCAACCGTCGGCTGGCCATTCTGGAACTCGAACACCGGCTGGAAAAGCTCTCCACAGCAGAGGCTGCGTCGGTCCTGCTCACCAGTGTCACGGAAGAAACCGACAAAGCGGAGGCGGCCCACCTTCCCTGAAACGTAACTGCCGAAGGCGGGCCGCCGGAAGCCGGACAACCGTTCACTGCGGCGGTGGCTGATCGGTCGGCGGCGGAAGCTGGACGGGCGGGGCCGAGGTGTCGCCGGCTTCCGACGTGTGTCGGGTGAGTCCGAGCCGCAGCAGGGCCGGCGCCGTCGGCGTGCCGGTTTCTTTCAAGCCATTGGCGCGCTGGAAGTTCCGCATGGCTTCGCGGGTGCTTTCATCATACTGCCCCGTGATCTCGCCCTGGTAGAAACCGGCTTCCTTGAGCTTTTCCTGAATTTCGCGGGTACGGGCTTCCGGGATAACCAGACTGCGGGGCGGGCGGTAGGGCATCGCTGGTGCCGCCGCCCGTGTGCCATAGGCGGCTGTCACCCGGCTCCGGCGGGCGTAACGTCCCCGGCGGCCGTAGCGTCTGCCCCGGACGCGGTAGGCGCGTCCGCTCCGTCCCCGCACGATACGCCCCCGGCGGCTGCGGTAACTGCGACTGCGGTAACTGCGTCCCCGCGTGCTGCGCATCCGTGCGCTCCGTCCGCGCATCCGGCTGACCCGTCCCCGGCTGCGGGCAGCCCGACCACGGGCGGACGGTCCCCGGCGGCTTCGTGCCGCTGCGCCACGACTGCGGCCGCTCCGGGCCCGTCGGCTCTGGGCGCGCCGCTGGCCGGCGGCACGCCGCTTCTGGGGGCGGATGACTTCTTCCGCGTGGGCGTCGGGAAACATCGGGGCGGGAAGCCCGGCTCCCACGAGTAAACATGCAATGACGAGTGCCAGTTTGGCGCACAGCGCCCGACTCCTGTGCAGCATGGAGAGTTCCTTTCCTATCATTTCAAGAATGTTATGACGGCTCTGAACCTTACCAGAGGATAACCAGCCCTGCCTTCCCGGTCAGCAGGTGCGTTTGACGACGACCACCGTGATGTCGTCCTCCGGGACGGCCCCGGAGGCAAAGGTCAGAGCTTTTTCGACAATGGTTTCACATAGCTCGCGCGCCGGCAGGTGGGCATGGTGGTGAAGGACGGCTTCCAACCCATCATAGCCGAAGTAGCTTCCAGTGCGGTTTTTGAGTTCCGGGAGTCCGTCGCTGTACAGCACGAGAACATCCTGTGGGTTGAGTGCGTGGGTCAGGATGGGAAGCCTGCCCAGTGTCGGCCGTACTCCCAGCGGGTAGGCTCCTCCTTCCAGGCTATGGGCGGTTTTCGTGGCAGCGCAGTACACTATGGGGTAAGGGTGTCCGGCATTGGCAATGGTGACATGTCCGGTGGGCACGTCGAGCAGCGTATAGCAAAACGTCATCAGGTCGCGGCGCGTGCCATTTTCATGGATGAGTTTGTTCAGGGTCTGCATGACGTGCACCGGGTCTGGTGAAATGCCAAGCTGGTTGAACAGCGCGCCTTTGGCCAGCGCCATCAGCAGTCCCGAAGAGATGCCATGGCCGGAGGCGTCTCCGATGACCACGGCCAACCGTTTCTCGCCGACGTGGATGTAGTCGTAATAGTCGCCCCCGATGTCTTCTGCCGGACGTGACAGCCCCGCCACCTCGAGGCCCTCCAGCGGCGGCTCACCCTGGGGCAGCATTGAAGCCTGAATGCGGGCGGCCAGGGCCACTTCGGCCTGGAGCCGCTGGCGTTTCATTTCTTCTTCGAGGAGACGGATGTTTTCAATTTTGACGGCCGCAACACTGGCAATCGTGGTCAGCACCTCCAGGTCGTCCGGCGTAAAACGGCGCTGGTAGGGGTTTTCGACGTAAATCAGCCCGTGGAGCTGCTCCCGAAACAACAGCGGAACACACATCACGGAGCGAATGTCGCCGAGCAGAATGGACTGGCTGCCGGCAAAGCGCGGGTCCTGCCGGGCGTCGGAGGTCAGCACTGCCGCTTTGGTTGTCAACACCCGTTCGGTGATGCTCTGGCAGACGACAGCTTCCTCACAAAGCAGGCGAGTGGTGCGGGTACGCGCCACACGGCACTCAAGCTGCTGGGCGTGGTCGCAGGTCAGCAGGAATCCCCGCTCGGCTGGCAGCGACTCGAAAACCAGGCTCATGACTTCTTCCAGCGTTTCGCTGAAACTGACATTGGAAAGCAGCGTGACGCCGACCTTGCTCACGAGCGCCAGCAGGTCAGGGCGCTGCGGCTCCAGCTTTGTTTTCGGGAAAGTCTCCGCCGGGGCTGCACCTGGTGTTGCGGTCAGAAGGATGGTTTCCTCCGGCACAGACTGGGAACCTCTGGGGAGTCCCCCGGAACTGCGCTCAAAGGCACGATGCAGAATTTCTTCTGCTGTGTTGACCGTTCCCATCCCAATCTGCGCTTCCGGGACTGTAGCCAAAGATGTCCGGGAGTACGTCACCGACGGCGCGGCAGTCTGGGTAAAGTGCGTTTCGGGGACGAGTTCGAGTTCGGTTTCGCCAATGCGGAAGCGTTCCCCTGGGTGGAGGCGGATGGGCTGCGCAAGGCGCTGCCCCTGATAGTAGGTGCCATTGGCGCTGTGGAGGTCTTCCAGAATGTAGGTCTGTCCATCCTGCTGAAGTGCAGCGTGGATGCGCGAGGCAAAGGAGTCCGGCACCATGATGTCGGCGCGCACGCTGCGCCCAATGGTGTAACGGGGTTTGACCAGCAATATCCGGTGTGGTGGTGTGTTGGGCAGATGAATGACGAGGGAATACATTGCGTCTGGGTCGGGCGTCTGTTGACTGGAAGTCAGCACATGGCGGCAAAAAATAGTCGAAAAGTGTGCCCGGCGCTACGGCCGAACTTCAGCGCGGTGCCATAGATGCTGGCTGCGCAAGGGCGGCCGGGAAAGCCGGCGTAGGGAGACCGGGTTGTTCTGCGGCCGACAGTGATCAACAATACAAAACCTATGTTTCTCCTTGCCTGCGCCTTTGTCCTGGGAATTCTGGATGGTTTGTGGTCGCCGCCCCGCGAACGGGTCTGGCCGGTTCGGGTCCTCCTGGGGCAATCCTTGGCCCGCCTGCTGTGGTGTGGGGCGCTGGGGATTCTCGCCGGACAGCTTGGTGTCTGGGTGGCCGAAGCCGCTTTCCTGATGGGTTTTGGGCGGCAGGTGTTCTTTGTCCCGGCTGTGGGGCTATTGCTGTTGGCGCTGGGGTGGATGGGCTGGCGTTGGCGGCTGGGCCGCCGCCCCTGGGCGGCATCCCGGCTGGTGCATCCATTCGCTGTGGTCATCCGGGTTTCTTCGCTGCTGCTGGCAGCCCTGCTGCTTGCCCTGACGACCTGGGAAATCCGGCAGGCAGCCGTGGCGATGCTGTGCTTTGGCTTTGGCGCGTTGCCCGGAGATGTGGCGCGGTCGCTGTTTTCCAACAGCCGGTGGTGGGAACGGCTCCAGCCGCTGGCTGCTTCCGGCGCAGCCGGAGGGCTGACCGTGGCCGCTTTGGTGCTGACTGCGGCCGGATTGGGCTACGACGTGTTCACCGGACGCGCGCTGGGCGATGATCTCGATCACCTTGGGCACGTCATCTCCGGTGACGACAGCCTGATCGCCATTGGCGCACCGGTCCCGGATGTCGCCTTCAAAAGCCTCGACGGGCAGACCGTCCGCCTGAGCCACTACCGCGGCCGCGTCGTCGTTCTGGTGGCGATTGGAACGCGCTGCCCGTGCGTTGAAGCCTACCGCGCCCGCCTCAACGCGCTGGCCCAGGCTTATGCTCCGCGCCAGGTGGTCTTCATCGGTTTCAACCCGAATGCCAATGAGTCCCTGACGGAAATCCGCGAGCGGCAGAAGGCCAAGCCGTTCGTTTTTCCGGTCGTCGTGGATGAAGGCCGTCAGGCCACTGACCTGCTGGGTGCTACGTGCATGACAGAATGCTTTCTGGTGGATGCCGCCGGGCGGCTCCAGTACCACGGGCGCATTGACGACAACACCTATCACCCGGAGCGGGTAACAACACATCTTCTGCAGGAAGCTCTGGAAGCCGTCCTGTCCGGGCGTCCGGTCAATGTCCTGTGCCGGCCCGCCATTGGATGCGCCATCGTGCGCCAGAAGCCCGGCGAGGCTCAGCGCAACCAGTAGAGAATGGCGACAACCGCCAGCCCATACAGCACGAGGTTGACCAGCGATGCGCCGTCGTTGAGCAGCGCCTTTTCCGGGCTGCCGCCCATCTGCCGCCGGTGGATGAGGTACAGGTAGCGAAAGATGCCGTAGAGCACAAACGGCACGGTGAACACCAGCCGCGTCGTGCCAAACTTGGCGACTGTTTCAGGGGCGACGGTATAGAAGGTATAGCAGACGACGGTCGCGGCCGTGACAACCGAAATCATCTGGTCAAGCAGATCGGGCGTGTATTCACCCAGAATCCGCCGGTGGGCCGTGGCGCCGTCTTCGAGCAGCAGCAGCTCGTGCCGCCGCTTGCCAAGCGCCAGAAACAGCGACAGCAGCATGGCGCAGATGAGCAGCCAGGCAGAAATCGTCACGGCGATGACCTGTCCGCCGGCAACGGCCCGCAGCACGAATCCGGCTGCAATGCACCCCACGTCGAGAATGACGACGTGCTTGAGGCGTACCGTGTAGGCGACTTGCAGCAGGAAGTACGCCACGGCCGTCCAGGCAAAGGGCGTTGAAAGCCAGAAGGCCGCCGCCAGCGCGCCCGCTGACAGGAAGGCACAGGCCGCAATGCCAACCGGGACTGGCAGCGCCCCGGAGGCCAGCGGCCGGTGCCGCTTGAGCGGATGGGCGCGGTCGCTTTCGATGTCGAGCAGGTCGTTGAGCAGATAGACGCCGCTGCTGAGCAGGCAGAATACGGCGCAGGCGGCACACACCAGCACCGTCTCCCGCCAGTGAAAGAGGTTTTGCGAAAAGAGCAGCGCCGGAAACAGCAGCACGTTTTTTGTCCACTGCTGCGGACGCATCGCCTTGAGCAGGGCCAGGGGCAAGGTGAGACCGAAGGAGACGACGGCAGTTGGCATAGGCGGTGACTATAACCGACCGGCCCGGCCGGGGAGTAGGGTGTCTGGCCGGTCCGGTTAGCTGCTCTGGCCGGTTAGCTGCTCTGGGACGTGAATTGAAGCTCGTAGAGCCGGCGGTAGGTTCCTTGGGCGGCCGTCAGGGTGGCGTGGTCGCCAGCTTCGACGATGCGCCCGCGCTCAAAGACCAGAATCCGGTCGGCGCGCTGAACCGTCGCCAGCCGATGGGCGATGACCAGTGTGGTGCGTCCCTGCATCAGGGTCGTCAGCGCCGCCTGGACGAGGTGTTCGGATTCCGCATCCAGCGCCGAGGTCGCCTCATCGAGCAGCAGAATGGGGGCGTTGCGCAGCAGGGCGCGGGCAATGGCAATCCGCTGGCGCTGTCCGCCGGAAAGTGCCCGTCCGGCTTCGCCAATCCGCGCGTCATAGCCGCCCCGTTCGAGAATGAACTCGTGGGCGTAGGCTGCGCGTGCGGCCTGCTCGATTTCGGCGCGGGTGGTGCCGGGCCGTCCATAGGCGATGTTTTCGGCAAAAGTGCCATCGAAAAGCACCGTTTCCTGGGGAACATAGGCCACAAGCTGCCGCAGGGCCGCACGGGTGACGTGGCGGATGTCCACACCGTCCAGGGTGATGTGTCCACGGGTGGGGTCATAGAAGCGCAGGAGCAGGGCAAAGACCGTGCTTTTCCCGCCGCCGCTCGGCCCGACCAGCGCGACGGTTTCCCCCCGGCGGATGGTGAAGGTGACGCCGTCAAGTGCCGGCCGCGCCGTTCCGGGATACGTGAACGCCACGTCGGTCAGCGCCAAAGTCTGCTGGAAGGTGGCCGTCGTCAGCGCCGTTGGAGCCTCCGTAACCGGCGAAGACTCATCGAGCAGGGCAAACAGCCGACCGGCAGATACAATCACCTGCTGGTAGGCCTGGTAGGTCTGGGTCAGCTTGCGCAGCGGGTCATACAGGCGCACGAGCGCCAGCAGTGTGGCAGTAAAAGCGCCGGGCGTCAGTTCGCCGCTGGCAATGAGGTGGTGGGTGTAGAAGATGACGCCCGCACCTACTACGACGCCCAGCACATCCAGCAGCGGGGAGGGCAGAAACAGGGCGCGGGCCGTACGGAGGTTGAAGCGCCGCAGACGCTGAACGGCTGCCTGAAAACGCACCTGCTCTGCCGTCTGTGCGCTGTACGCCTGGACGATGCGGTAGCCGGACAGCACTTCCGTCGCCAGCGCCAGCACGTCTTCAATCGCCTGCTGGGTGGCGCGGCTGGACTGCCGGA
The DNA here is from genome assembly GCF_000226295.1 of Chloracidobacterium thermophilum B. GTDB lineage: Bacteria > Acidobacteriota > Blastocatellia > Chloracidobacteriales > Chloracidobacteriaceae > Chloracidobacterium > Chloracidobacterium thermophilum. The sequence goes on along the minus strand of NC_016024.1, from coordinate 1,688,648 downwards.
GGCGGCGTCCGAATGTTGCTGTCAGCAGCGCCAGCAGCGGCACGACGGACAGGGTGAGCAGCGTCAGCTTCCACGACAGCATCAGCGCCAACGCCAGCAGGCAGACCAGCGTGAAGCCTTCCCGCAGGGCATCCGCCAGGTATTGCGCCACCCCAGACTGCACCTTTTCCACATCGGTGATGAGCGCATTGGTCAGTTCGGCCGTGCGGTGGCGGTCGAAAAAGGCGGCTGATTGGTCGAGTGCATGGGTAAAGAGCGCCATGCGCAGGGTGACGATGACCGACTGCCCCACGGAGGTCAGCAGGAAGTTGGCGGTAAATTCTGCCAGTCCGCGCAGGAGACTGAAGCCGATGAGCAGCCCCAGGACGACCATCCAGTAGGCGCTGCCGGCCGGGAGCCAGGTCTGCAACCGGGGCACGGTGATATTCCCGATGGTGGTCGGGAGGGTATCGCTGCCAAGACCCAGACCGTCGAAAATGGGCTGGATGAGCGCCGTGCGGCCAGCCTCGAAGAGACCAACACCGGCAGCGGCCAGGACGGCAATGACAATCCGTCCGGCATGGGGGCGTGCGTAGCCCAGCAGGCGCAGCAGGTCTTTCATGGCGGACAACTTTAGAGCAAATTGCCGCCCTGTCCACTGCCTGTGCAAGCCGGAAGCGGTACCTGCCAGGCAACCCGAAGCGTGGTGAGTCACCTCCGGGTCACACCGGCGTTTCAACCTGGCAAGGTGGGGCCAACGAATCGGTTGCCGCTGTTCTGGCGTGGGTGATAGAGTCGCGCCCCATGGCGAGCGTAGTCAGCGGTAGCCAGCCGCAGCGCACGATTGGGTCCTGGCTGAAGCGCCTTTTGTGGCGGGTGACGTTTGTGTCTCTGCTCGTCCTGGCTTTCATTGCCGGCAGCATGGCCACGTGCTACCTGACACGGGGGGAGCGGGTAACAGTTCCGAACGTGGTCGGGAAAACCGAACCTGAAGCCCGTGACCTACTGGAAAAGCAGGGGTTGCGCGTTGTGGTTATCGAAGTGCCGAACGCGCCGGAGCCGGTGGGCACGGTCGTGCGCCAAAACCCGAAGGCGGGCAGTGTCGTCCGCCGTCCCTTTCCGGTGAAGATCAATGTCAGTCGCCCCCAGTGAGTGACCTCGGCGCGTTTTTCGCCCGTGCGGCCATAAGATGAACGGTTTGGTGGGAAATGACAGGTCAGACTGAAGTCAAAATAGCGCCTTCGATTCTATCGGCCGACTTTGCGCGCCTTGCGGAAGAAATCCAGCGGGTGGAAGCGGCCGGCGCGGACCTGCTGCACGTGGATGTCATGGATGGGCACTATGTCCCCAACCTGACGATTGGCCCGCCGGTAGTGGCGGCGCTGCGCCGGGTGACGCGCCTGCCGCTCGACGTGCACCTGATGATGACCAACCCGGATGCCTTTCTGAAGGACTTTCGGGATGCTGGCGCCGACAGCATTTCCGTCCATGTGGAAGTCGTTCACCATCTCCATCGCACGCTCGAAGCCATCCGGTCACTGGGGGCGCGGCCCGGAGTGGTGCTCAATCCCGGAACGTCGCTGGTTCTGCTGGAAGAGGTGCTGCCCTTTGTGGATTTCGTACTGGTCATGACGGTCAATCCGGGCTTTGGCGGGCAACGTTTCATCGAAGCCTGCCTGCCCAAGGTGGCCCGCCTGCGGCGGATGATTGACGAACGTGGTCTGGACGTAGCTATTGAAGTGGATGGCGGCATCGGTCGGCACAACGTACGCGCACTTGTGGAGCGCGGTGCCCAGTGGATCGTTGCCGGCTCGGCCGTGTTCGGGACGCCTGATCCGGGGCTGGCCGTCAGGCAGCTCCGGGCGGCGGCCCTGGGTGTTGCGCTGCCTGATGGTGAGTCCGGCGAGGCCGTGTCTGCTGCGGTGTGAAGTCATCAAAGCCGGGGGCTGTCTCCCGTGCTTTTCTGGTGGAGGGCTTGGAAATTTGCTGATGTCAAAAAGGTTTGAGCCGATGCTGAAGCGGAGTTGGGCGTTGTTGGCCCTGGCGGCCTGTCTGGCGGCTTCCCTGGCCTGTGGAAGCCCCAAGAAAAAAGTCACGACTGAGGAAATCCGTGAGGGGCGCGACCGGGAGCTGTATGCCGAAGGGTTGCGCGCCATGCGCAAGCGGCGCTACGAAGAAGGGCGTTTGCTGCTGAGCACCCTGATTGGAAGCTACGACAGCAGCCCGCTGCTTCCGCTCGCCAAGCTTCTGATTGCCGACTCGTTTTACCGCGAGGGCAGCGCTTCCAGCCTGGCGCAGGCCGATGTGGAATACCGCGAGTGGTTGCAGTTTTTCCCGCAGCATCCGCTGGCGGATGATGTCCTGCTCAAGATTGCCCAGATTCACGTCCGCCAGATTGGCCCGGCCAATCTCGACAACACGGAAGCGCGACGCGCGGAGCGGGAGTTGCTGCGGCTGGTCCGGGAGTATCCGCAGTCAAAGCTCCAGCCCCAAGTGCAGGAATACCTGAAGTTCACCCGTGAGCAGCTTGGCATGCACAGTCTGGGCGTGGCGCGCCTGTACTTCAAGCAACAGAAGTACGTTGCCGTCAAAGGACGCTGCGAGAGCATCATTCGGAACTATCCTGACTTTACCTACATGGACGAGACGCTGTTCCTGCACGGCGTGGCGTTGACCCACCTGGAGGATACACCGGAAGCGGCCAAGTCCTTTGCCCGGATTGTGCGCGAGTATCCGAACAGTGAATGGCGCGACAAGGCGGCGGAGTACCTCGAACGTTTTGGCGTGGAAGTGCCAGCTCCCGCCGAGGGTGCCGAAGTCAAGCAGGTGGTGCGCAAAAGCTTCATCAAACGCAAGTTCGAGGAAATTTTCGGCCCTAGCGCCAGCGTGACAAAGGAAGGCATCATCCTCAAGAAAGACGACACCATTGATCCTGAAGTCGAGGAGTTGCTGGTGAGCCTGGGTGTGCGGACGGATGTCATCACCCCCGAATCCACCATCACCGGGCAGGGCAAGCAAATCCAGACCTACGGGCAGCGCGCCCTGAACGGGCAAACCGAGGCAGCACGCCCAACGGCTACCGAACCCGCTCCGACGTCCAGACGGGCAGATGAACCCACCCCCAAAGTCGTCGAGCCAAAGAAAAACAAGAAGTCAAAAGCCCAGCCACCCCGCTAGCTTTGCGCCTGTTGCATCTTCTCTCCCGGCATGTGTCATGGCCGGCGCTTCCCTCTGCGCCGCCGTGGCCCGTGCCCTGCCTGCGCCATGTCCATGAAACCTTTGAAAGCTTCCTTCACTGCGCTGCTTTGCCTGTTTCTGCTGATGCCGCTGCCTCCTTCTTTTGCCCAGTTCCCGCCGCCGCCCGCGACGGCCACTATCGCCTTTGATTTTCGGCAGTTTGCGCCTTACGCCCCGGACTTTGTTTCTCCCTGGACGACGCTGGGTTACGAAATTGGCAGCTTTCACACCAACTATGCCGGCTTTGAGCGTGTTCTGCGTGACTATGCAGCCAGGTCCGAGCGCCTGCGCGTCTTTGAGCGCGGCCGGACCGAAGAGCACCGGACGCTCTACACGCTGGTCATCAGCGCCCCGAAAAATCTGGCCCGGCTGGAAGCCATCAAGGCCGATGCGGCCCGGTTGGCCGACCCCCGTCAGCTTTCAGACGAGGCGGCCGAGCCGCTCATCCAAAACCTGCCGATCATCGTCTGGCTGGCCTACAGCATTCACGGCAACGAGTCGGCGGCTTTCGAGGCTATGCTCGAAGTGCTCTACACGCTCGTGGCCAGCCAGCATCCGACGATTACCGAACTGCTCGACCAGACCGTGGTGGTCATCAATCCGTGTCAAAATCCTGACGGCCACGAGCGGTTTGTCACCTGGTACAACGCCGTCGGCATGGGGCGTCCCGAACCCTTTGCCATCGAGCACCGTGAGCCATGGAGCATCTACGGGCGGCTGAACCACTACCTGTTTGACCTCAACCGGGACCTGGTCATTGCCTCGCAGATCGAATCCCAGTCCGCCATGCAGGCCTTTCTGGAGTGGCATCCACAGGTCTGCGCCGACCACCACGGGCAGACGGTCAACTATTTCTTTCCGCCAGCAGCCTTGCCCATCAATCCGAATCTTGACCGTGGGCAGTCGGACAAGTGGCTGGAGATTTTCGGGCGCGGCAATGCCGCCGCCTTTGATCGTCACGGGTGGCAGTATTACGTCCGGGATGTGTTCGATCTGTTTTATCCGGGCTACTGGGATAGCTGGTCGTCACTCAACGGCGCGACCGGCATGACGTATGAGACCGACGGCGGTGGTTGGAAAGGACTCAACTGGCGGCGGGACGATGAAAGCATCCTGACCCTGCGGGACGGCATTGCCCGGCACTTCACGGCCTCGCTGGCGACGTTGCAAACAGCCGCGACGCACCGCGTGGAACGGCTGCGGGATTACCGGGCGTTTTTCGTCCGCTCCATTGCCGAAGGGCGGCAGGGCCCCCTGCAGTGTGTGGTGTTCCCACCGGAAGGGGACGCGGGGCGTCGCCAGCGGCTCGTGGAGGCCCTGCTCCACCAGGGCGTGGAGATTCAGATGGCCAAAGCTCCCTTCACCCTCAAAGCCGTCCACGACTACTTCGGCGGCGTCCAGCCGACGCGGGAGTTTCCGGCCGGCACACTGATGGTCACGTTCGATCAGCCACGGGGACGCATGGCCCGGGCGCTGCTGGAACCGGACACCCGGCAGGACCAGGCCTTCATCGAGCGGCAGCTTGAAAAGGCGCGGCGCAATACCAAACGCGGACCCAACGCCCCCAAGGAAGAAACCGAGTTTTACGACATCACGGCCTGGTCACTGCCGCTGGCGCTGGACGTGCCGGCATACTGGGCGGGAAGCCGGCCGACGGTTCAGACCACGCCGGTCACCTCGGTCGTGCCACCGATGCCACAGCCGCCGCCCCCGGCCAAAACAGCGTATGTCTTTGGCTACACGTCGGACGCCGAGGCCAAACTGGCGCTACGTCTGCTTCAGGAGGGCTACCGGCTGGCGACGGCGGTTCGCCCCCTGCGGGCCGGAGAGCGCACCTATCCGCGTGGGAGCTTCATTCTGCGCACCGAGCGCAACCCTGAAACCCTCCACACGCGCCTGCCCCTGCTGGCCAGCGAATGTGGGGTTGAAGTGCAGTCCATCAATTCGGCCTACACGGACACCGGTATCACGGGTGTTGGATCGGAAGGTGTTTACACGCTGCGCCCACCGCGCATTGCCGTCATTGCCCAGGAAGGCGTCAGCCAGACTTCATACGGAGCGCTGTGGTTTATGTTGTCCAGAGACATCGGGCTGGAGTTTACGCCCATCACGGTCGAGACCTTCTTGGATTTGCGCCTCAGTGAGTTCAATGTACTCATTCTGCCGGATGGCTCACCGGGAGCGTACCGGCGGGCTTTTGGCAAGGAAGGCATCGAGCGGCTCAAGCTCTGGTGCCGCGAAGGCGGGACACTGATTTGCTTTGGAGGGGCGGCCGCCTTTGCTGCCCATAAAGACGTTGATCTGACAAGCGCGCGGCTCGTTGGAGAAGAAGGCGAAAAAGACGAAAAGGACAGTCAATCACCGATGCCTTCTGACAAGCCCGGCGCGGCGTCGGATGAAGCTGCCGGAGCACCGGAAACCGGCAGCACACCAGCACGCTATCGGGAGCCGGGGCGCAAAAAAACAACCGCCAGGGAGAGCCAGAAAACCGTTGAGCCAACGGCTGATGCGGCGACCTCCCCCGATGCCGGATTGGGCAAGGAACCGTTGCCGCTGCCGGGAGCCATTTTTCGGGCGGTGGTCAATCGGGAGCATTTTCTGACCTTCAGCCACGAGCAGGCGGAGCTGCCGGTGTTGCTGACCCAACGTTTCTTTCGTCCTTCAAAAACCGGCACCAATGTGCTCACCATCGAAAATCCCAAGCCGCTGTCCGGCTTTGTCTGGGAGGGAAACACAGAGCGGTTTGTCCGCCAGACGGCGCCCGTCATTGAAGAGCAGATTGGTTCCGGGCACGTCGTCCTGTTTGCCGACGACCCACACTACCGGGGCATCTGGCACGCCCAACGCCGCCTGTTTCTCAACGGGCTGATCTTCGGCCCGACGATTACGTTCAGCACCGGGTTGCGTTAGGGGCCGCCGCTGCACCAAATCGTGCACCTGGAGAAGCCGGCCGGCTGTGGTTGTTTCCGACCACGCCCGGCCGGCTGTGCTTTTTGTTCACCAAATAGTGGAAAACAACCAGGTTGTCCTTTCCCAGCCGGTCTTCCGGGGGCTTTGGCACGCCCTTTGCCTACGCATAAAGCCAGTGATTGCCAGTTCACGATTAGGAGGCTTTTCCATCATGTGCCGTTTGACAACTGAAGACAGCTTATTTTCAGTCGCCTTTACCCCCTCGCCTGCCACGTTTCCTCCCTCATCTGACTTTGCCGACAGTTCACTTGGCGATATATCTGAAAACCATCTGCTGGGACGCGAATTTGGTCTCGAACCGGGCGTTCCCGGTTTGGATGAAGTTGCAGAACTGGAAGAAGATGTCACCCCGGAGTCCACGACGGAACCGGAGCCGCCTTCGCCGGCGGCAGCCGAAACTTTTGAAACCCTTTACCGCCAGCATTACCGGCGGGTCTATGCCATCTGCCTGCGCATGACTGGCAACCCGGATGATGCGGAAGACCTGACCCAGGAGGTGTTTGTACAGGTGCTCCGCAAGCTGGACAGCTTCCGTGGCGAAGCGGCGTTCACCACCTGGCTGCACCGGATTGCCGTCAATCAGGTGCTGATGCACTTCCGCAAAAAGTCCAACCGGATGGAGAGCGTGACTGAAGAAGGCGATATGCCGGAAGAAGTCACGCCGGTCATGATCCGGCAATCGCAGACGCCACTTGTGGACAAGCTGGCGCTGCTGTCCGCCGTCAAAAAGCTGCCCCGTGGGTATCGTACCGTGCTCATCCTGCACGACCTGAACGGTTATGAGCACGAGGAAATCGGCGGTCTGCTCGGCATCAGCGCCGGCACATCGAAGTCGCAACTGCACAAGGCCCGCGCCCGGATGCAGGAAATCCTCACGGGGGCCAGAGCCGCCTGAAGGTCACGGCCACCCAACCGCTAACGGGCAGGTTCGGCGCCTACCCCTTCCAACCGAAACAGGGCCAGTTGCCCATCCTGCCGGACGAGCGTGGCGTACCTCCGCAGGTACGCCACAAATCGTGCCCGTTCAGCTTCGTTTTCAAACGGCGTGGTCTGTGGACCCAGTACGATGCCGGGCGCGATGAGCAGCCAGTCCACATCGAGCCGGGCCACGGCTGTGGCCAGCTCATCTGCCGTGCGGGTGCCCCGGACAAGACGCGCCAGAGTGTAGCCCTCAAAAGCGTAATCGGTCAGAAACGGGCGTTCGAGGTAGTACGTCCGCGCCCCGGTCGTGACCAGCCAGATGTGCGCCTGTGGTTCGGTGTTCTCGGCAAGAAAGCGGAAAAGTTCGTATTCGGGCAGCTTCGACCGAAGGTAGTCCTGGGACGGAACAAGACCCAGCCCGGCTGCAACAGCCTGTCCTTCGACGGCCAGATCAGCCGTGCGCAGAGCATTGGCCGTGATGAACAGTCCCAGGCAGATGAGACCAATCCGGCGCAAACCCCGGTTGACGCCAAGCCAGTCGGCGGCAAACCAGACGTTCACCACTGCTGCCGCTGGCAGGACGGGAAGCAGAAAACGTACCTGCTGCGACGACAGCGCCCACAGCCCGAAGAACAGGCCGGCAAAGGCGGTCAGTCCCCGCAGGCGGCTGTCCATCCACCGCCACAGCGCCAGCGCCGGAACGAACAGGAAATAAACCGCACCAACTTCGCCGTCGTAGTGCCGGATGTCGTCAGTGCGGGCCAGCCAGCACACCCGCCAGGGGAGGGCAAGATAGTCGAGCCAGTCTTTCGTGGCGCTGCCGTAGCCCTGCAGAAACAGCAGATGCAGGCGGGCGCGGTCAGCATCCCAACCGGCGCTCTGCGTCGGAAACAGGGTGTAGAGCAGCGGGAAGACCGGGTTGTGAACCAGCCACAGATTGCGCCCGTACCATGGCGCGGCGACGACCAGCAGCGGCCCGAAAAACAGCGCCAGGGTCTGAATGACACGCCCGATGGACGGCTCCGGGGAAGATTTCCGGGATGTTGCCGCCAGCCATCCCAGCAGTACCGGTGTCAGCGCCAGCGCCAGCGGCAGTGCCAGGTATTTGATGCTGGCCGCGCCGCCAAAAAACACGCCGGCCAGCACCAGCGCCGAAGTGCGGCCTGTGGCGTGCCAGTCCAGAAGGCGGTGCAGCGCCTGTACGACGTAGAACGCCAGCGCCAAATCCACATAGGGCCAGCCGGCTTCGAGCCAGACCATGGGGGTGCTGGCGAGAACGGCGGCCGCCAGCCATCCGCCGGTGGACGACAGCCCCGTGGCGCGGGCCAGCCGGTACGTACCAAGGCACAGCAGCAGTCCGAAGCCAGTGTGGATGAGCGCGGCCGTCCGGTCACTCCCGACGCTCATGCCGCAGGCGTACAGCCCTTCGACCAACTGTGGGAAGTAGGCAAAGATGTTGTTGGGAAGTTCGACGAAGCGCCCGGCCGCCAGATAGGTCTTCTGGACGGCGAGGTGATACACGAGCGCGTCCTTGGCCGTAGGCGGAGCCAGAGCGGCAAGGCCGGCGCTGCCGAAGCTGATGAGAAGGACACCCAGTGCGGCGCGTTCCACCCATACCATCCGTCGCCAGTGCGTCCAGCCCCCGGCAAGGGCTGTCCACCACGCGCGGTCAAGCAGCCCCAGCACGCCAAGGCCAAGGAGCAGCAGCGCCAGCGGCCGCCCGTAACTGCCGAACGTCTGGGCTGCAAAGATCAGCCAGGCTGCACCAATGCCCCCCAGGGCGAGGTCGTCAAGGGTGCTATGACCAGCGCCGGGCAGGAGCAGACGCCGGCACACCCGGCCGCCAAAGCGAAGGCCGGAAAACAGCAGCCCGACAATGACGAGATCAAGGGCGGCTTGACGCAGCAGGGTCATTCATGCCTTGGCAGTGGTTACCGCCGAGGGCGCGGCGGCTTCAAGCCGGAAAAGGCGGCAGAAGTTCATGGTCGTCAGCCGGCCGAGGTCGGCGACATCCATTTCGTGAAGCTGTGCCAACTGGCGGGCGACTTCAATGACGCGCACCGGCTCATTGCGTTTGCCACGGTAGGGTTCCGGCGACAGGAAGGGGCAGTCGGTTTCAATCAGCAGACGTTCACGCGGCACGGCACGGGCGATCTCGCGCAACTCGTGGTTTTTCCTGAAGGTGACGTTGCCGGAAAAGGAAATGTGGAAGCCCAGCTCGACGCCAGCTTCCATGAGCTTCCACGAGCCGCTGAAGCAGTGGAAGATGCCGGGCCGTTCGACGCCTGTCCAGTAGTCGCGCAGCATGGCGATCATGTCTTCGTCAGCGTCCCGGATGTGCAGGATGATGGGAAGCTGGCGTTCGCGGGCAAGGGTCATCTGGCGGGCAAAGACGCGCCGCTGTACGTCACGTGGTGAGCGGTCATAGTAGTAATCCAGCCCGATTTCGCCCCAGGCAATGACTTTCGGATGCGTCATCAGATCGAGCAGTTTGGCTTCGAGCGAGGGGTCATAAGCGGCGGCATCGTGGGGGTGTACCCCGACCGCGCCGTAGATGTCGGGTTCACGGTCAACGATGCGCATACCGATGTCAAGCGAGCCACGGGCAATGTCGCCGCCGCAGATTTCAAGCATCATCCCGACGCCGGCAGCGCGTGCCCGGTTGAGGACTTCCTCCCGGTCTTCGTCGTAGCTGTGAAAGTCCACGTGACAGTGTGAATCCACGAACATCGTTTATCTACTCCTGCGCAATCGTAAGTCGTCCCGGAAAGCACATAAAATCATTGCCACGCAAACTTTGGGAAATTCGGTGAGCCGCCGTGATGCCTTGTGCGCTCAGACATGGATTGCCTCACGTTCGATAAAGGGTTTGAGTTCTGCGCGCAGCGCCTTTTCCGTTACCAGATCGACGGGGCAAGCCCAGTAGGTCTTCCAGATAGAACTGCACACCAAAATAACGCCCGGCGCTGGCTGGACCGTCGAAGGCAACCAGCACATCCACATCGCTGTCGCTGTGTGCCTCGTTGCGCGCCGTGGAGCCAAACAGGGCCAGCCGCGTCACGCCAAAACGCCGCTGTAACTCGGGCTTGGCCCCGGCCAGGATTTGGGTTGCCGTGTCACGGTTCACGCCTTGCTCCTTTCGGGTGTGTCTGCCTCGACAGCACCCAGCTCGGTTTCCAGTTCCTCGACCGTGGGCAGATTGGTCAGCAACGGCTCAGGCAGAGCGCGCACAAGCTGGTATTCCGCCACGCCCATCGGCTTGTCAATGCCTGACAGGGCATATTCCGCCACCAGCCGGTTCTTTGTTTTGCACAGCAGCAGACCGATGGTGGGCTTGTCATCCGGCGCTTTGATCTGCCGATCCACAGCGGTGAGGTAGAAGTTCAACTGCCCGGCATGCTCAGGCTTGAACGCGCCCGCCTTGAGTTCAACCACCACGTAGCACTTGAGCCGCGTGTGATAGAACAAAAGATCGATGAAAAACTCCTGGTCGCCGACCTCCAGCCGGTACTGCTGCCCGACAAAGGCAAAACCATGGCCCAATTCGAGTAGAAAGCGGGTGATGTGCCGCATCAGGGCATTTTCGATGTCGCGCTCATGGGCGTCATCGCCCAGACCCAGAAAATCGAAAAGATACGGGTCTTTCAGCGTTTCGTGCGCCAGTTGTGACTGCGGCGCCGGCAGGTGGGCGTCAAAGTTGGTGACGGCCCGGCCCTGCCGTTCGTGCAGGCGATTGCGGATACTGACTTCCAGCGTGGCACGGGACCAACCCTCAGCAATGGCGCGACGGGCATACCATTCGCGTGTTTCTGGCGCAGCCAGCTTGGTCAGCAGGGTGACGATGTGAAACCACGGTAATTGGGCAGCAGACTGCTGCCCAAATGCCTGCTGGGGGCAGTGCTCGGCAAAATACCGCATGTATTTCAGGTTTCTGGACGAAAAACCTTTTATTTCCGGGAAAGCTTCGCGCAAATCGCGCGCCAGCCGGTCAAGCACCTTGTCGCCCCACTGAGCGGAGCGCTGCCGATCCAGAATCTCGTGGCCGATCTGCCAGTACAGCCCGATCAATTCGGCATTGGCCGCCAGGGCTGCGCGCTGGCGGGCGGCGACGATGCGCTGCCTGATACCAGCCAACCAGTTGGCATAGTCATCGGGAAAACGGTCTGGCTTTGTGCTCATACGCCCTTCTCCACCATATCGCCCGACAGACTGGGTGTTACGGTAGCCTGACCGGGTTTTCCAGGCGTGGACAGGTTCCAACCGGCCCCGCGCCGGCTCATTCCCACTCGATGGTGGCCGGCGGCTTCGAGGAAATATCGTACGTCACGCGGTTGATGCCCCGCACTTCGGCAATGATGCGGCGGCTGATCCGATGCAGTACGTCGTAGGGTAGGCGGACCCAGTCGGCGGTCATCCCGTCCTGGCTGGTGACGGCGCGGATGGCGCAGACGTGCTCATACGTCCGCTCATCACCCATCACACCCACACTGCGTACCGGCAGCAGCACGGCGAAAGCCTGCCAGATGTCGTCATACAGCCCGGCCGCGCGGATTTCTTCCGTGACAATGGCATCGGCGCGTTGCAGCAGGGCCACCCGCGCCGGGGTGACTTCTCCGACGATGCGTACGGCCAGCCCCGGGCCGGGAAAAGGATGCCGCCGCAGCAGGGCTTCCGGCAGGCCAAGCTGCCGGCCGACAGCGCGCACTTCGTCCTTGAACAGCTCGCGGAGCGGCTCGACCAGTTTCAGGTGGAGCGTTTCGGGCAGACCACCGACGTTGTGGTGGCTCTTGATGACCGCCGACGGCCCCTTGACCGACACAGATTCAATGACATCCGGGTAGAGTGTGCCCTGGACGAGAAACTCTACCTGCCCAAGTCTGGCGGCCTCTTCCTGAAAGACCTCAACAAACACCCGTCCAATGGTTTTGCGCTTGGCTTCGGGATCATCCACGCCGGCCAGGGCCGTCAGGAAGCGTTCGCCGGCGGCGATGCCCCGGACGTTCAGGTGCATCGTATCCCGGAAGGTTGCCAGCACCTCGTCAAATTCGCCCAGCCGCAACAGGCCGTTATCCACGAACAGGCAGGTCAGGCGGTCGCCGATGGCTTCTGCCACAAGCGCCGCTGCAACCGCCGAGTCAACGCCGCCGGAAAGTCCGCAGATGGCGCGTCCAGTGGGTCCAATCCGGGCGCGGATGTCGGCGATGGCGGCCTCGACGAAACTCTGCATGTTCCAGTCGGCCCGCATGCCGGCAATGCCGATGAAAAAGTTGCGCAGGATGTCCCGCCCAAGCGGGGTGTGGACGACTTCCGGGTGAAACTGCAAGCCGTAAAGCTGCCGCGCCGGGTCTTCGAGCGCGCCGAGTGCGTCCTCCGTTTGCGCAGTGACGGTAAATCCCGGCGGTGGCTGCACCACGTGGTCGCCGTGGCTCATCCAGACATCAAATTCCTCCGGCAATCCTGCAAACAGGCGGCTGGTCTGGTACTGCCGCAGGCGTGCCGCGCCAAACTCGCGGCGGGTTGAAGGGGCCACCGTTCCGCCAAACCGGGCGGCGATGGTTTGCAGGCCGTAGCAGATGCCAAGGATGGGGACGCCCAGCGCAAACACACCGGGATCGCAGTGCGGGGCATCGGCGGCATAGACTGAAGCCGGCCCGCCAGAGAGCACCAGGGCGCGGGGCGCTTTGGCGCGAATTTCATCCACTGGCGTGTGACACGGAACAATCTCGCAGTAAATCCCCAGTTCACGGGTGCGGCGGGCGATGAGCTGGGTGTACTGCGAGCCAAAGTCAAGAATGAGGGCAATTTCCGAGTGAATCACGGGCGTGGCCGCCGTTGTTGGGGTGAAACCTGGCACTATCTAAGCACGTTATATCGCCGAATGGCAAAATGACGTGCTATCGTTTGTGTAACACGTCTCAGGGCCCATCCAGGGAAGCGTTTTCAGGAAAAAGCCGGCTTTCGATGAGGAGGAACGCGATGACACGCTGGGTAGCCGCAACGGTCGTCTGGCTGGGGATGGCACTGTGGTCAGGTGTGGCCTTGGCCGCTGATTACGTGCTGGTGCTCCGGGATGGGAAACGGCTGGAAGTGCGGGACGAGTACCGCATTGTCAACGAAGTGGCGATTTTTACGACCTCCGACGGGCGGCGGATTTCAATTGCGCTGGCCAACATTGACATTGCGGCGACTGAGCGGGTCAACGGGCAGAGGGATGGTGCTTTTCGGGCGCAGGCTCGCCCACCCCGCCCCATTGGTGCCAACGGGCACCCAATACCGCCAGTTGCGGCGACGCCACCATCTCCAACCACTTCCAAACCAGCTTCCACGACGGCGCAGAAGCCGGTGCGCACGCTGACCAATGCCGATTTTGGCGGCACGCTGCGCCATGCGGCGGCGCGTCCCCGGCAGAGTGCGCCGGTGCCAAATACGGCGGAACGGACGACCGGTTCGGTTTCGTCCAGCCCGGACCCGAACCTGGCGAGGGCGAATGACGAAGCCTACTGGCGTGGGCGGGCGCGGAGTCTTCTGATAGAAATCTACACCCAGCAGGAAATCATCCGTTCGCTGTCCAGCCAGGCTCAGGGGCTGCAACGCCGGATTGACCAACAAGGAACAACCTTTCTTTTGGGGCGGGATGCTTTCGGCAACCGGGTGCTGGTGCCACAGGAAGTCATGACGGCTGAAAAACGGGAACTGATCAACGTCAATGAGCGCATCCGGGATGCCCAGGCGCGGCTGACCGGGTTGTATGTGCAATACACGGTCTTGCAGGAAGAAGCCCGGCGTTTGGGGGTCCCCCCCGGTTGGTTGCGTTGAGAGAGTCCATCGTTTGGGCTTTGACGTCGTGGTTGGAGTTAGGGGAGACAGTCGCTATGGCAAGATGGACGTGGGGGCGGCAGGCAACGTGCATCCTGTTCTCCGTGATGCTTTGGATGGCGCTGATCGGTCTGCCAGTGGATGCCCAGCGCCAGACGCCGGGACAACTCAAAGTCTTTGAGCGCAGTTTCGAGTCCGGTCAGGGACGCACCATTCAGGTTGAAAATACTTCCGGGACGACCAAAGTCGAGGTCTGGGGCGAAGACCTCATCCACATCATGGCGGCCCGCCCGGATGGGCGCTGGGTGGACGAGCGGGACATCAGGATCGTCACGACCCCGTCACAGTTCACAGTGCGCTGCATCCCAAAGATGGGTGGGACCAATCTGAAGCTGTACATTCCGGCTGAGTCCCACGTCCGTCTCCTGTCCCATTCCGGGACAATCGAACTCATTGGTCCGGTGGCCAGCGCCACGGTGGAAACCGACAGCGGTGATGTTGCTGTTGAAGTCCCACGTTGGTTCGATGCCGATGTCGAACTTTCTTCGGTCAATGGGACGGCCACCAGCCACCTCAGTCTGGCAAGGTATGATGAGAAAAGCGGTCGGGCCATCAAGGGGCGGCTGGGACGTGGTGGGCGGGCAATCATCGTCCGGTCAGCCGGTGGGCACGTTGCGCTCAAGTCCCTGCGGTCGAGTGTTGCCATCGTTGAACCTGATCCAACGCCATCTGTGGCCATAGCGGATGACATCATCCCCTCGCAGCCGACCCGCTTCCCACCACCCGATGATCGTCCAGCCGACCGTCCGCTGACGCCCATTTTCGGCGGCGGCATGCAGTCGCAGGATGACTCCAGCGCCACTTATGGCGGGGTAGGTGGTATCGGACGGGCGCAGCGGCGCTTTGGGGACGACACCACCATGTCGGGCAGCATCGGCGTGCGGATCATCCCCCCACCAGGGAGCCACAGCACACCTTCCGGGACTGGCGGTCTGCCACGGGCCGGCGGCGACAACCGTGGAAGTGCCTGGGATAGGCCAAACCGTGACGCCGGACAGTTCGCGGCTGCTGATGAGGCACTGGCTAACCTGCCGCGCCGTGACCCTCTGCACACGACGCCGGACGGTCGCCCGACACTTCGCCGGCGCGCTCTGGATATTCCTGTGGATGAGACGGATGAGTCCGGCGTTGAGGCCGATACCATTCGCCTCAATGCCCGGCTGGTCAATCTCAATGTCATTGCCACCACCCAGGACGGGCGGGCCGTCACCAACCTGACCGCCGAGGATTTCACCATCTTCGACGAAGAAACCAGGCAGGAAATTGCCCACTTCAAGCCGACCAACACCCCCTTCAATCTGGTGCTGCTGCTGGATTTGAGCGGCAGCACCCGCGAAAAGATCGAAGCCATCCGCAAGAGCGCCTGGCGCTTCGTCGAGCTGGCCGGCCCGCAGGACCGAATTGCCATTGTGACCTTTACCCGGAGCGTTCACGTGCTCTGCCGTCCGACGAATGACCGCGCGCTGCTCAAGCAGCGGATTGCCGAAATGCGTGCCACCGACGGGGGAACGGCTTACTATGAAGCCATGTGGTTTACGCTCACCGAAGTGCTGGCTCCATTTCAGGACGAACGCAATGCCGTCGTCGTCATGACCGATGGTGTGGACAACAGCATCAGCGCCGCCTACCCGGCACCGTCACGGGTTTCTTTTCGTCAGATGCTGGAGGCGATTCTGGAATCCGGCACGCTGGTTTATCCCATTTACCTGGACACCGAAGAGGAAAACTTTCGGAATCACTGGGGCGAGACGGCCGAGGTCTATGCGCTGGCACGGACGCAACTCCAACAGGTGGCGGATGCATCGGGTGCTATGCTCTACGTTGCCTCACGGGTCGAAGACCTTGCCGGTGTGTACCAGAAAATCATCGCCGAGTTGCGTACGGTGTACGGCTTGGCCTATTACCCAACTCAAGTCGAACACAGCAACCAGTGGCGGCGGGTCAAGGTAACGTCCCGGCGTCCCGGCGTCATCATCCGTACGCGCCGTGGCTACTATGACCGCTGAACCGTGCGCCCTACGCTTGGCTGCCGTGCGCCTCCGGTGGCTAAAGTGTCAGCCAGCCACTTAGCTGAACCGCAGGGAGACCAGCTTCCAGTCCTTTCCAAAGCCAAATGAAGGGCAAGCTCAAAACGGTCACAATCTGGCTCGGTATCCTGCTCAGCATCGTGTTTGCCGGACTTGCGTTTTACGGCATTGACTGGCGAAAAACGGGCCTGGCACTGCGCGCGGTTCAGTGGCCCTACCTGGCCGTGGCCTTTGCTCTGATGTGGGTCGGTTTTGTCTGGCGTACCGTGCGCTGGAAACGGCTGCTCGATGTCGGACGCCCGGCGGATGACGCCATTCATTTTGGCGACTGCTTTTCGGTGATGACCGTTGGTTATATGGCCAACAACATCCTGCCGGCACGCATCGGGGAAGTGGCGCGTGCCTACCTGGTCGGGCGCAAAACCCGGACGACCAAAAGCTTTGCCTTTGGCACCATCGTGACCGAGCGGCTGGCTGACGTGCTCATGCTGCTGTTGCTCATTTCCTTCACACTGCTGACCCTGAAGCTTCCGCCGGAAAGCAAGGTCATTGCGACCGGTGTGGCCTGGCTGGGCTTTGGGTGTGCGGCCGGGCTTGTGTCGGCCATTGTCCTGCGCCCGACCGTCGTGCGCCTGGTCGAGCGCGGTCTGACGGCTGTCCGCCTGGGACGCTATGCCGCGCGCCTTGCGGATATGACTGACCGTTTTCTGCGCGGGGTCAGTTGCGGCGGCTCCCTGCGTACGCTGGCCTGGGTCTGGGTGGATTCGTTCGGTATCTGGATCGCCAGTCTCTACATGACATGGTTCGTGGCGCTGGCCTGCAATCTGGACGTAGGGGTGACGCAAATCCTCTACGTCATGTGCTATGTCAACCTGGGGGCGATGTTGCCTTCCGCGCCGGGTTACGTGGGGACGTACCAGTGGTTTTGTACGCACAGCCTCAGCGCCTTTGGTGTTGAGAAGGAAGCCGCCCTCGCATTTTCGTTTGTTTCCCATATTGTGTGGTATGTCCCTTTGACCCTGCTGGGGCTGGTGCTCTTTCTGCGCGAACGCCTAAGCTGGGGGCAATTGACGGAAGAAACGGGAGTTGGCGGAGGGGAAACACTGGATGAGTCACTTCCGGCTTGACAGCATTTCAAATGACCCTTTACGTTGCCTTCACACGCCGTACACAGGGCTGTCCACGCAGTGGACTGACCTGCCTTGCGCCAAGCCGGGGACAGGTCATCATCATGACGTTTTGGGTGTGAGTGAACCGTGATCAAGCTTGACATCGTCAATCGCGTTGCCAGTGTCACCGGGATTGCCAAGTCCAAGGCAGAGGTCGCTGTGGATGCCCTGTTTGAGGGACTCAAACAGGCACTTGAACGTGGCGAACGGATTGAGTTGCGCGGGTTTGGGGTGTTTGTGGTCAAACCCCGCAAACGTGGCGTTGGGCGAAACCCGCGCACCGGTGAAATTGCCGACATCCCACCTGGCAAGACCATCCGTTTCAAGCCGGGGAAAGAACTGGCGCACTAGGTTGACTGGGTTGGTGCGCTGTCGCGCATGTGCAACAGGCAGGTAGGAAACACCTCTTATGGCTTGAGCAAGGTTCAGGGTATGGGCAACACGTACGTTTTTGGAGACATTCACGGGCGCGCCCGGCAACTGCGGGAAATCCTCGAAGCTGTGGACTATGATGAGCGTCACGACCGGGTAATCTTTGTGGGAGACCTTATTGATCGGGGAGAGGAGTCACCGGAAGTCGTTGAGTACGTCCTGCAACTGCGCCGCCGCAATCCCAACGTGGTGTGTCTGCGCGGCAATCACGAGCAGATGTTGCTGGACCTGCTCGATTACGGCGATCCGCTGTGGCTGATTCCCGAAAACGGCGGTATTCAGACCCTTCAGCAGTATGGCTTCGACATAGACGAGAATACGGCTTCACTGGCCATTGGCATTCCCGAATCACACATTGAATTTTTGCGGAGTCTGCCGTTTTTTTACGAAGATGAAAGGGCTCTGTACGTCCACGCCGGTATTGCCGCCGGCAAGCACCCGGCGGAATGTGAACCGGAAGTGCTGATGTGGACCCGTGATTTGAATTTTTTCACGCTCTATGATGGCAAGCCCTGCTTTTTTGGACACACTCCGGCGCGTCTGCTGCCGGCGGAGGGCGTACGGAATCCGGGTGAAATCTATGTCTTCGGCAGCGCCATCGGGCTGGATACCGGCTGCACGGAGGAAGACTGTTTGAGCTGTCTCCATGTCGAAGCCCAGGTGGTCTATCAGAAGTATCCCACGCTGCCGGTTTCAGCCTACGAAATCGAGATTCCGTGTCTTGCGGCCTTTTCGGCTTAGGGCTTTTCGGCTTGGGGATGGTGCAAGGAGCGTGGCTGCCTGTCTGACTGGTGGTTATGTTCCGGTTGGCTTGCGTAATGTTTTTGTGATGTGGGTGACTTCCGATGAACAGTGACACTCGCCGGAGTTTGCTTGAACTCGAACGCTTCCTGACCGAAGCCATCCGTGTCAACCCGGTGCTGACGCCGGACGATGTCAAGCCCCATCTTCTGGTGCGGCAGATTCTGGACGAGCTTTCGCTCAAACGTTTCATCTGGGTTGGAAACCAGACCTTTGTGCCCAATCGCATGGTCTTTACGGTGCCCAACCTGCGCCCGGCCAAGCTCGAAGAACTCGAAGTGCTGTTCAACTCCATCGTGTTTACGAAGATGGTCTATGACTACATTGCGGGTTCCGGTTTCCGGCTGCTTGAACCGTTGGTTGTGGAGATTCGTCCCACGGTGGCCGCGGCAGGTGCGCCGACCCATTGTTCGGTGAGTTTTGAGTGGGCTTCGCCGGCTGAGCCAGCCGAGGGCTTGGCCGTTACCGTGGATGAGCAGGCAGGACGCATTCTTGAGGTCAAGGGCGTCAAGCCACAGATTCCACGGCTGGCCCGTCTGACGGCGCTCAACGGTGAGGTCTATCGCTCACCGTTCATTATCACCAAGCGCACGACGTTTCTGGGCCGCCTGCGGACGGTACTCGATCTGAAATCCGGCGAAGTGTTGCGGCGGAATGATTTTGTCTATGCACGCCACGATCAGAGTGGTTCTCCCAACAAAAGCGTTTCCCGGCAACATGCCTCAATTGTTTTTGACAGTGGGGACTTCTACCTGTTTGACACTGGAAGCGCCAATGGGACGGCCGTTGAGCGGGCCGGGCAATCCATCGAGACGCCACCTGGGGATGCGACCGGCATCCGGCTGGAGGATGGAGACATCCTGCGTCTGGGCACCGCCCTGATCCGCTTTGAGCTTGACCCTCCTGTGACTGAGCTGCCCGATGTGGCAACTGAAGGAGAGACGGTTCCCGAGGAAGCCAACCTGACAGCCGGCAATCTGACCGTGCGGGTGATGCGCAGCGAAATTCTCTTTGAAACGAGCAAAGTCCTCGACTCCGAATGACACGCCGTAACTGAATCTCCAGGAGGCTTATATGATTCGTCCAGGTGCTTGTGTGGTTCTTGGGCTGCATAGCCCGCGCGAAAAACTCTGGGGAATTCTGACCAGCCTGGAACCGTCCGGGGTCCATCTGCGAGGGCTTGACATCAACGCTTTCGATGACTGGCTCAGCGCCATTGCCAATGGGGAAAGCAACATCGGACTGACCCACAGCTTTTTCCCCATGTGGCGCGTCGAGCGGATACTGCTCGATGAGTCTTTGGGCGAAATTCACTCCATGGGACAACTCTTCGCCAAACGCATCGGCATGAGCGTGACCGACTACCTGGGCTTTGGGTCAGAAGAATCCATCAGCTAGGCGGGAGTTGCCTCAAACCTGACTGTTCTCAAGCTTCCCCGTCCAGTGCGACGCACTGTGGGCAGACAAGCCCGGCACCAGTGGTGCGCTTGGCAGGCACGCGGTTAGCCCTGCTGTTGCTTCGGGCCGTTACCGAAAAAACGCCGTAAAGCCCTGCACTTTAGGGCAGGGATATAAGGCGCACGCTGTTTTATCAAGCCAAACCTGTGATAAAATAGCAGTATGAGAGTAATGGAAGCCAAGCTACTCAACGGGACAGCAGAGCAGTATCAGGCTCTGGATGAAGCCATCCGTACCGCACAGTTTGTCAGAAACAAATGTGTGCGGTACTGGATGGACAACAAGAGCGTCAACAAAGCTGTTCTCTATGCCCACTGCAAAGACCTGGCCAAAGAGTTTGACTTTGCCAGGAAGTTAAACTCAGCGGCAAGGCAGGCAAGTGCAGAGCGAGCTTGGGCTTCCATTTCCCGGTTCTATACCAACTGCAGAAACAAGGCGGTCAGGAAAGGGTATCCCAAGTTCAAGAAGCATTGCCGTTCTGTGGAATACAAGGTATCTGGCTGGAAGCTGTCAGGGGATGGGATGACTATCTCGTTCACCGATGGCTTCAATGCTGGCTCGTTTGCTCTGTACTGCAATGGTGAGGCAAGACACCATATCCTAAACTCCAAAATCAATCGGGTGCGGGTGATACGCAGGGCAGATGGGTACTATGCCCAGTTCTGCTTGGATGTGGAGCGCAAAGAGCAGGGAGCATACACAGGCAATGTGATTGGCATTGACTTGGGCTTGAAGGCTTTCTACACCGACCAGAACGGCAACCCTGTAGAGTGTCCTAAGTTTTTGCGGAAAGCAGAGAAGAGGTTAAAGCACCACCAGCGCAGGTTGAGTATGAAGTTCAAGAAAGGGGCGAAACCTCAATCCAAGAACTACCACAAGCAAAAGAAAAGCGACTGGGCAAAGTACATCTGAAAGTCCAACGCCAGCGTAAAGACTGGGCGATTAAGCAGGCACGGTGCGTGGTGGCATCTCACGATGTCGTGGCGTATGAAGACTTGCAGGTGAAGAACCTGGTCAAAAATCATCATCTTGCCAAATCCATTCATGATGCTGGCTGGTCTCAATTCACTGCGTGGCTGGACTACTACGGCAAGGTGTGGGACAAGGCAGTCGTCAGCGTACCGCCGCAGTACACCACACAGGACTGTAGTAACTGTGGGCATTATGGTAGTAAAAACCCTATCCACCAGAACCCATAGTTGTCCTCAATAAGGAAGCAAGTGGCGAGTGGCGAGTGGTTCAGAGGCGAGTGGTGAGTGGCGAGTGGCGAGTGGTTCGGAAGGTAATTCGCTACTCGCTACTCGCTGCTCGCTACTCGCTCCCTGTTCGCTATTCGCTACTTGCCACTACAGTACCTTTGGGCAAAAGGGAACTGCCTCGAAAGAGGGAACGCTTGGGGAGAGATGCACCGCTGCTTTAGAGGGGCAACCTGATGAAGTAAGTGCGCTCGCAGAACCAAGAACAAGAATCCCCTGCCTTTAGGCAGGGGAGTATGTCAAATCCCGCGAAGCGACAGGAGAGTGCCCCGTATTGTGACCTGCTTACGTTTCGACCCGGTGGGCGCGAAACAGGAGGTTGGTGCCGAGTTGCTCCCGGGCCGCCCAAAAGGCGCAGACCCACCAGGACACTTCATCCTGCCGGTATAGCCCGTAGGTCAGAGGCGACGACGCCAGTACGCAGACCATTTCGGCCAGGGCGGGGGCATCGGCCAGGTGCTCCTGCCAGCGTTCGGCTTCAAGTGGCTCCAGGGTGTAGTCGGGCGGAAAGTACGCCTGACAACCCTCCAGGTCTGGCTGCGACGTAAGCAGCAGTTGGGCGGGGTCGCTTGACTCGCTGCCAAGCCGGTCTCCAACCTGGAACGTCAACTGAAACAGGCGGTTGATGGTGTCAAACTGTTCGGGTGTCATAGGCAGCCTCGTGTGTGAGTCGTCGCTGACCGGCCGGAAATGCATTGCAGTTACTGGGCCTTGGTTTCGGGCGTTGGGGACTTTTCCTTGCGGAGCACGGAGTCAATAAGGTTGGCGTAGTCATGGCTGCGTTCCCCAACCATGGCATCGAGTTGCTCGATGCGTCGGTTGGCCTGGAAAAGCTCATCGGCAATGTTGAGCGCCGACAGGATGGCCACCCGCAGGCTGTCCACCGTGTTGGTGCTGCTCATCACCTCCTGCATCTTGCGGTCAACGTAGGCTGCCAGCTCGGAAATGTAGGCGCTGTTGCCGTCACCGCGAATGTTATAGACCTGCCCGTAGATACGGACTTCAACCGGTTGTGTGCCAGCGTCGCGTGGATTTGCCATTGGACATAACCTCTACATTCGCACTGGATTACAAGGATAAACCCCCGCCGATTCAGCCCCAGAATACCGTGGTTGTTTGTGCTCCGGCTTGTTTCCCGGCTCCTCCATCCGAAGGTGTGGCCTGCTGTGGCTGACCTGTTCTATGTCCGTGCCTGGGTCACCCACAGGTCGGAAAGGATTGGTTCATCCACGTCGTGCGGCTTCCGTCAGCTCCGGTTCCACCAGGGCAATGGCATCCAGCATGGCCTCGACCTTGTTCTTGATGGCATCCCGTTCATTGAGCATCTGGTGCAGGCGCTGGTTGAGCCGTTCATTTTCTTCGGCGCGCGCCGCGGCCTCGCGTTTGAGTGCGGCGACTTCACGTTCCAGCGATTCTTTTTCCTGGCGCAGGTGCTTGGCGTATTCGACGATGCGGTACAGTTTGTCTTCCAGGTGATTGAATTTCTCCATTCCGTTGAGCGTCGTCACGGCTTTCCCTCTGGCTCGGTCGTCTTCTGGTTCTGGTTCGATGATTTCTTCTGTCCGGCTTGACCCAATGTGTCCCGGCCCGATGTGCCCGGTATGATCGTTGTCACACAGTCAGCGAATCGTCGCGCCGAAGTGCGTGCACAGCGCCTCCACCACCTGGCGATGACGCTCGGACACTTCTTCGTCTGTGAGCGTGCGATCGGCTGCACGATACCACAAATTGAGCGTTATAGCCCGCTGTCCGGCTGGAATCTGCGCGCCGGTGAAAATATCCCGCAGCCGGACCTGTTCCAGTTCTGGAATGGCCAGGCTGTGGATGAAGTCCTGAATACTGGCCCAGGGAAGGGCGGCGTCGAACAACGCCGAAATGTCGCGTTCGACCCGTGGGTAGCGGGGGAGTGGGCGGTAAGCGGTAAAGGTGGTCCTGCCGGCCAGCAGCGCTGCCAGTTCGAGTTCGGCCACATAGACCGGCAGCTTGAAGTCAAAGTGCGCAGCCAAGGCCGGGCTGATGCGCCCAAGCCGTCCCACGGGCTGATCGGCAATCTGGAGCAGGGCGACCTGTCCGGGCAGAAATCCCGTAACCGCACTGTCCGCTGCCGGGGCAGTGATGGTGACAGCAGGGCAGCGCACGGCATCGCACAGGAGTTCCAGCATGCCCTTCAGGCTGTGAAAACTCTCAGCCGCCGGTTGGCCGCGCCAGTCCTCCGGCAGGGCGCGGCCAGACAAAGCCAGTGCCAGATATTCCTTCTCGGTGAGTTGACCATCCACGGTATGGAACACTTTGCCCATCTCGAACAGCCGGACATCCTCGGTGCCGAAGCGGAAGTTGCGCGCCACGGCCGTCAGGAGCCCCGGAAGCAGGGAGGTGCGCAGTTCGTTTTCCTGCTGGTCGAGCGGATTGGCAATCCGCCGCCCGCCGGGCGCGCCGGTGGCGGCCAACATCTCGCCGGAGCACCAGCTAAACGAGATGGCTTCGTGGAAGCCGTGGGCCAGAAGCGTCTGGCGCAGTGTCCGTCGCCGCTCTTCGCCGGGCAGATACTCACCGGCGTCATTCCAGCCGGGGAGCGTTGCCGGAATGGCGTCATAGCCCACGTGCCGCACAACCTCTTCGATGAGGTCTTCCTCGATGCTCACATCCACCCGAAAGCTCGGCACAATCCACTCACTTTCGCCTTCATCTTCCGTCACCAGCTCGAAGCCCAGTCCCGTCAGGATGTCAGCGGCTCTGGAAGGTGCGACTTCAACGCCGGTCAGCGCCACAATGCGCGCATGGCGAAGGCGGACGGTGATGGGCGTCCGGGTTCTGGCGATGACGTCAACCGGCCCCCCAACCACGACCCCGCCGGCGACCTCGACAATAAGCTGAGCGCAGCGGTCAAGAGCGCGCCGGACGTTTTCAAAATCCGCGCCGCGTTCAAAGCGGCGTGATGCCTCAGTGTGCAGCCCGAGTCGGTGTGCCGTGCGGCGTACCGTGGCCGGCGCAAACCAGGCGCTTTCGAGCAGGACCTGCGTGGTTACGGCGGAAATCTCGCTCTCCGCACCCCCCATGATGCCGGCGACGGCCACCGGGCGTTCGGCATCGCAAATCATCAGCATGTCCGGCGTGAGCGCCCGTTGCACCCCGTCGAGCGTCACAAGTGTTTCGCCGGGTTGGGCCGTGCGAACCACAATGCGCCGTCCGGCCAGCCGCTCGAAGTCGAAGGCGTGCAGGGGGTGTCCCAGTTCGAGCAGCACGAAGTTGGTGACATCCACGATGTTGTTGATGCTGCGCTGCCCGACCGCGGCCAGACGGCGTACCAGCCAGTCCGGCGACGGGCCAACCCGTACGCCTTGGATAAGGCGCGCTGCATAGCGGTGGCACAGATCAGGCGCAGCTATCTGGACGTGCACTGCTGGTCCGCCGGACACGGCTTGCTCCGTCAGGTGGATGTCAGGAAAAGACAACCGGGTGCCCGTCAGCACGGCCGCCTCCCGCGCCAAACCGAAGTGGCACAGCGCGTCCGGGCGATTCGTGGTGAGGTCAAAATCAAAGATGAAGTCGCCGTCGGCAGGAGTGACGGCATCCACGGCCAGCCCGACAGCCGTGAACCGCTGGGCTAATTCCTGAGCCGGGAGATCGGGCTTGACGTAGGTTTCAAGCCAGTTGTAGCTCGCTTTCATACGGGTTGTGAGGTTGGAGCTGCGCGGCGTTGTTGTCCGGGCTGGCCAAGTCCAGGCCGGTCAGGGTTGAAGCACGTGGCCACAAGCCGTACAGGTGCGGGCACGCTCATCAGCCCAGAACGCATCGAACAGCGGCTTGAGTTGGGTTGTGAGATCGGTGACGTGAAGGGCGACTTCGTGCAACCGATGCCCGCAGCGATCGCAGTACCATTCAAACCGGTCCTGTTCGTCGGGGCGTCGGATTCGCTCGATGACCAACCCCAGGGTGTTCGGGCCGCGCTGGGGGGAATGCGGCACCAGGGGCGGAAGCAAGAAGATTTCACCTTCGCGGATGGGCAAATCCCGGAACTCCCCGTTTTCAATCAGGCGCAGGGTCATGTCGCCTTCGAGTTGGTAGAAGAACTCTTCACCGGGATCAATGTGGTAGTCCTTGCGCTGGTTGGGGCCGCCCACGACTGTCACCATAAATTCCCGGTCTTTCCATATCTGCGCATTCCCCACCGGTGGGCGGAGAAGATGCCGGTGGTCTGCAATCCATTGGTGCAGATTGATTGTGGTCAGCATAACGTGCGCTCCACGGAAGGGGGCTCGTTCACGAAACTGAGGCCGCCGCATTCTATGTCGTTCCTGAGCGACATGAAAACCCTGGGATGAAGTGGGCAGAAGGAAACAGGTTTCATTGCCTTGAACTGCGTTTCCGTGCCATAGTCACGTCGTTTCTGCCGGCCCGTGCGATGCCGTCCGGCAGATGCTCCACTTTGCCAGGGGCTTCCCAGTCTGCTCTATGCGCCGTGTTTTCGATGATCTGCCGGTGAATGTCGGTGGCCCACTGCCTGGTACGCTGTTCCTCATGGCAGCAACGACCGTGGTGGTCATTGTGCGGGCGCTCGTGCCGGTGCCGTTTTTCTTTTTGCCGGAAGCAGTTCTCCAGGGTGCGGTCTGGCAGTTTTTCACGGCGACGATTACCCCGCTGACGCCGTTCGGGTGGTTGATCGGGCTGCTTGTGCTTTACCTTTTCGGCAACGTTGTGGAGCGCATGCTCGGCACGGGGCGGTTTTTGGCGCTGTGCTTCCTGGGCGGGGCGGCCGCCTACCTGGGCACCTTTCTGATGGCGCTGGTGGTACGCCAGTTCCTGCCTTCGCCGGTTCCCTCGTTTGTTTTTGCCGCGAGTTCCGCCACGCTGTTTTCCCTGATGGTGGGCGTCTTTGCTGCGCGCCTGTGGAACACCCCGACGTTTTTCAATTTCGTGTTGTTGCGCGGGCGCACGATTTTCTATGTTTCAGCGGCGATAGACATCGTCTTTCTGCTGTATGGCTACCCGGATTCCGTTTCAGCCCTGTGGGCCCTGGGGATTGGTTTTCTGACCATCCGGGGCGGTGAGGTGGCGCCACTGCGGGCGACTTGGGAGTGGGTGACGGGACCCTGGCGGCGCTGGCGTATCCGGCGCAAGTACAAGAACTTCCGCGTCGTCGAGGCCGAAATGCAGCGCATGTGGGACGAACTCGAAGAGCGTATGAACCGTGAAGACCGGGGGGCGCGGCGTCCAGGGGGACACCCATGAGGCAAGTGGACCAAATGGTTTTCTGCGGCAGCCGGTACAGTTTCCGGTAGCGCTGTGGAAAAGAAAAAGCCGTGAGGAGGAACGGATTGGAATGAAACGGGTTTTGGCTGCCGACGACGACATCGGGATTCGGGCCGTCATCAAGAGCACGCTGGGGCGTGAATTCGACGTGGTGACGGTGGAAAACGGGCGGTTGGCGCTCGAAATGCTGGAGCGCGATCCCCAGTTTGCCTGCCTTCTGCTTGACCTCGACATGCCTGAAATGGATGGCAGTGAGACCTATCGCCGGCTGCGGCAGATACCGGCACTGTCTGATTTGCCAGTCATTATTCTCACCGGAAACACGAGCGTGAAAACTGAAGTGGATGCTTTGCAGGCTGGCGTCGTCACCTACTTCCGCAAGCCCTTTTCGCCGTCGCAGCTTCTTTCGATTGTTAAGGCGGCGACCCGCAATCGTCCATAACGTCTGTTTCCGCTCCACGTGACAGAACCACGTTCCATGACAGACCTTACCAAGCTTCTGCGTGAAAAGTATGAGCCGGTCATCGGGTTGGAAATTCACGCGCAATTGAAGACCCGTACAAAAATTTTTTGTCCCTGCCCGACTGACTTTGGGGCGGAACCGAATGCCAACACCTGTCCGGTGTGTTTGGGGCTGCCCGGAGCACTTCCGGTGCTCAATCAGTTGGTGGTGGAAAAGGCTGCGTTGGCTGCGTTTGCCCTCAATTTACACATCAACGAAACTTCGGTTTTTGCGCGAAAAAATTACTTCTACCCGGACCTGCCCAAGGGCTATCAGATTTCCCAGTACGACCAGCCCTTTTCAGTTTCCGGGTACGTGGAAATCCCGACCAGTGAACGGGATGAAACCGGCCGCCCAGTGGAATGGCGCCTGAAGACGTTTCGCATCCAGCGGATGCACATCGAGGAAGACGCTGGCAAAAGCCTTCACGAAGGGATGCCGGATTCGGATACCTCATCTTATGTGAACCTCAACCGGAGCGGTGTGCCACTGGTGGAGATTGTCAGCGAGCCGGATTTCCGCAGCAGTTGGGAAGCCTACGACTATGTGCAGTACCTGCGGCGCGCCCTGCTGTATGTGGATGCCTGCGACGGCAACATGGAAGAAGGCAGCCTGCGCTGCGACGCCAATGTCTCCATCCGGCGGCGCGGCAGCACGACGTTCGGCACCCGTACGGAGACCAAAAACCTCAACTCGTTCCGGTTCATCCAGCGGGCGATTGACTACGAAATTGCCCGGCAGATACGGATTCTCGAAGAAGGTGGGCACATCGTGCAGGAAACGCGCCTGTGGAGCGAGCGCGAAGCCCGCACCTACACCATGCGGAGCAAGGAAGAGGCCCACGACTACCGCTACTTTCCCGAACCTGACTTGCCGCCGCTGGTCCTCACGGCCGAAACCATTGCGGCTTTGCGCAGTCGGATGCCGGAGCTTCCCGAACCCCGCCGCCGTCGCTTTGCAGAAAGCTACGGGTTGTCGTTTGAAGATTCCTCGTTGATGACGACGACCCGCGAAATGGCCGATTTCTTTGAAGCCTGTGTCGAAGCCAGCGGCAACGCCCGCGCGGCTTTCAACTGGATTGCCAACGAATTGCTGGCACGCATCCCGGCTGAAAAACTTTCTCTGGAAACTTCACCGATTGCCCCGACGGCGCTGGCGGAACTCATCGGCCTGATTGCCGACGGGACACTCAGCACCAAGCTGGCCAAGGAAGTCTTCGAGCGGATGTTGACCACCGGCAAAGCGGCCCGGGAGATTGTCCAGGAACTGGGTGGCGGGCAGGTGTCGGATGTCGGGCAGATTGAAGCCATTGCCGCCGAGGTCATCGCCGCCAACCCGAAGCAGGCGGCTGAATACCGGGGCGGAAAAACACCCTTGCTGGCGTTTTTCGTGGGGCAGGTGATGAAGGCCACAAAGGGCAAAGCCAATCCCCAGGTGGTCAACGAAGTGCTCAAACGCCTGCTCGACACTCCATGACCACGCTGGCCCGCGCGCTTTGCCCTTCACCCAGGGAGCGGGGAAAACCGGTGGAGCAGGCTCCCCGGCGGCCTTTCGGGCTTGGCTGCCTACGGCACAACAAACTGCACTTCCATCCCCCGGCGGGCTTCAAGGACGCGCGCCGCCGGAACCTTCAGGGCCGCGATTTCAAGGTAGCCGGTGCTCGAAAAAAGGGCGAACAACTCATTGGGCTGGGCCTCGGCGTAGTGGGTGACGAACTTCGTCACCTCGCGGCTCTTGGCCGGGTCCTGCGGGTGGATGACGAGAAACCGGCCGCCAGCGCGCAGGGCGGCCAACTGAATGTGCTCTTTGGTGAAGTTGGTAAAGCAGTTTCCAAAGCGGTCAATATGCAGAATGGCACCGCGCAGACGTTTCGGGTCGGAGACATCCGGGCGCGGCACGTCAAAACGCACGTAGTCCGTAATCGGCTCGCCCATTTTCCGGGGGTCCACGCCCTTGGCCAGATAGCCGGCAATGGGCGCAAAGACATCCCGCCCGTGAAAGGTTGGACACACCGGCTGGCGGAAGTAATAGTCAGCGGTGATATGGATGACCCGGTTGACCGTTTCCGTCTGGTAAACGTAACTGAACAGTCCGTTGTCGGGGCCGATGAAGTTGTAGTTGTCGGTCATCACCAGAATCGGCCGCCGCGCCGAGCCAACCGTCGGGTCCACAACGGCAACGTGCGTGGTAAACCGTGGGAAGTACGACATGGCGCTGTTGAGGACGAACGCTGCCGCGAAGACATCGTGTGGCGGAATGTCGTGGGAAATGTCCACGATGTCCACGTCCCGGTGGATGTCAAGAATGACGCCTTTCATGGCCGCGACGAAGTGGTCCATCGTGCCAAAGTCGGTCAGGAGCGTCACCAGATGGCGCTTGGACATGCGGGAAAGTCTCCAGAAATCAGATACAGATCATCGGCAGGACTGGCGATGGGGTCATTTGACGCAGTGTACAACATAGGCCGGGGGCAAGTTCCACCAGACCGGGAAGCGTTCGATGTGTTGGAAACGTGCCCGGAGCGCCCGGTGAACCTGTTGCCCCGGTGGGGTCGGCGCAGCGTGGACGTACTGAAACAGCGTGAACGTGCTTCCCGGCGGCAGCGCGTCCGCGACCACATCGAGAATCCGCGTTCGCTCGCGCGCTGGAAGCCACGACAGGGGCAGCCCACAGAAAATCGCCGCCGGCGGGTGGGGACGGTTTGCCAGATACCGTCCCAGGTTCGCGGCATCGTCACACACGACGCGGGCGCGGGGTAAGCGGCAGCGTAAAAAGCTGGCCAGTTCGGGATTGCGTTCAATAGCCAGCAGCTCGGCCCCGGGCGGCAGGGCTGCCAGAATGGATGCGGTAAACGCCCCTGTCCCAGGGCCCAACTCCACGACGAAGCGGGCGGTTCGCAAGTCAGTTTTGGAAAGCATACCCTGGGCCAGTTTCTCTGAGCTGGGGGCAAGGGCACCGGTATAGCGCGGATGCTTGACAAAGGACTTCCAGAAAATGGCCGTCGTACTCTTCATTGGGGGACGAATGAGACTGAGCAGCGGGATAACGTGTCTGGTGTGATGCAGATATAGCGCAACCCCCGGACTGGAAACAAACATCTTTTTGGGCTGTAAACAGCCTGCGCCGAAGCCAAATCGTCGTCAGCACGCTGCCGGCGCGCCGGACGAAAAAGTTGATTCCAGCCGCGTGTGCTTTCTATGGAACGTGGACAGGTTCGCACGTGTAAGCTGTGCGGGTTGTGTGTAAGGTTTGCGGATGAGATTGGGATGCGACGGTGACGGCAAAACAGGGATGACTCGTGCCGACGGCATCCCAAAAGACGGTTTGTGGAGGAAAAACATGCCTGGTTTTCAGCGGTGGACGCTTGTCTGCTTCTGTGCTCTGTGGAGTTACTTTTTCGTTGTTGCCCTGACCCCGCCACCGGTACGCTCGGCTGCCGGGCGGCTTCCATCCGGGCAGACGCCGAATCCGGGAGCACCGGCCAAGCCGGATGCAGAAAAAGCCCGGGAAAACAGCAAACCGGGTGAGAACGGCAAAAGCGGTGGGAAGAAGCGCAGCGACAACCCGGACGAGGCTGCCCGCGACAAGACACCCAAGCCCGAAAAACCCAAAGCTGTCAAGCTCAACAAACCTGAAACCTGGGATGGCGAAACTGTTGCTGAAATTGTCATCTATGCCTACGGCAGCCGGCCGGTCATAGACTATGTGTTCACGAATGCGCGGCTTGAAGGCGTCATCAAAATTGCCACCGACGACAACCGTCCGCCGATTGAAGGCAAAATCGTGGAACACATCCTGCGCCGTGAGACTTCTGACCGCAACTGTGTCCGTATCGAGGTGGAACTTCCCAGCCCACAGGGCGATGAACCGCAGCAACTGGTGTTTGGATTCAACGGCTACACCAACTGGGCGGCACAAAACCGCCAGTCCATCACCCTGACCCCGGAAGCCCAGGCGACCTTTCTGGCCTCGCTCAAGCACGATTACTTTGCGCTTTTGCGCTACAAGGAAGACGGAACGACGGTGACGCGCGTTCCCGGCGAGCGCATCATGGGCATTGATACGATTGGCCTGGAACTGACCCATCGCGACGGCACCAAGACGAAATACTTCATCAGCAGCCAGACCTACCGTATCCTGCACCTCGAATATGAAGTGCAGCCCACGCCGGGCGACAAGCCGCTGCGGTTTCGGGAGTCGTTTTATGATTTTCGCCCGGTACAGAACCTGCTCGTGCCCATGCGCAAGGAACTGTATGAAAACGGCAAGTTCAAGCAGCGGATTGAGTTCCGGGATGTCCGGTTCCGGCTGGCCAAGCTCGATGAAGACATTTTTCTCCGTCTGTAGGCGCGGGGCATCCGGCTGGTGGCGCGGCTGGCAAAACAAGCGCACCGGATTTGCGGCGGCCGGCCTGGGCGTTGCCGGGCAGACTGTAACCGCCCTGGCCCCACAGGGCTTTGTCTGCCTGGCCGGAGAGTTGTGGGCCGCCCGCTCTCCATTTCCTGTTGCGCGTGGGGAAGCGGTGCAGGTGGTCGGAAGCGAAGGCGTCTGGCTGATTGTGCGTCCGCTGACCGTCAAGGCTGGTTCGCCAGCGGGCAGACAGGAAGGGAGTGCGGGCACGGCGCTGGCCGGGCAACGCCATTTCCCCGGTGACGCCCCCGCGCCGGTCTGACATCCAACCTCTCCGCCGCCCGGAACATGGCTATGAACGCTTTGCTTGATGGACTCAACCCCGAACAACGCGCCGCCGTCACCACGACGGACGGCCCCCTGCTCGTCATTGCCGGCGCCGGTTCCGGGAAAACCCGGGTCATCGTTCACCGCATCGCCTACCTGCTTGACCAGGGGCTGGCGCGGCCCGAACAGATTCTGGCCGTGACCTTCACCAACAAGGCCGCGCTCGAAATGAAAACGCGCGTCCACCAGCTTCTGCCGCCTTCCCGCCGCTACGGAGAACTGCTCGTGGCGACGTTTCACAGCTTTTGTGTCCGCGTCCTGCGCCGCCATCTCGACCGCTTTGGCGGAAGCTACACCCGCGATTTCACCATTTACGACACCGACGACCAGGGGCGGCTCATCAAGGCCTGTCTGAAGGAACTCCAGATTGACGAAAAGCAGTTTCCGCCCCGGATGATTCAGTACGCCATCAGCCGCGCCAAAAATCAGGGCGAGACGCCGGAGACCCTGGCCCCGGCATCCGATCCGAAGCGGGACGCCATCCTCAAAACCTTCCGGCTGTATGAAATGCGCCTGGCGGCAGCCAATGCGCTCGACTTTGACGACCTGTTGCTGATGACGGTACGGCTCCTGCGGCAGTTCCCGGACGTGGCGGATGCCTACCAGAACCGTTTTCGCTACATCCTCATTGACGAGTACCAGGACACGAATCCCCCGCAGTTCAACCTGGTGCGGCTGCTGACGCAACGCCATCAGAATCTGTGCGTCGTGGGCGATCCCGACCAGTCCATTTACCGGTTTCGGGCAGCGGACATCCGTAACATTCTGGAGTTCGAGCGGCACTACCCACGGGCCAAAACCATTGTTCTGGCGCAGAACTACCGTTCGACGAAAGTCATTCTCCAGGCGGCCAATGCCGTCATCCGGCACAACCGCGCCCGCCGGGAAAAACAGCTTACGACGCAAAATCCGGTTGGTGAGCCGATTCGGGGTCTCATCGCCCCGACGGCCGAGGCCGAAGCCGACCTCGTTGTGGAAGCCTTGCTGCAGTGGCAGCGCCAGCGGTCGCACCTGCCGGAAGCCGAAACCCGTGCGGCCATCCTGTACCGGACGAATGCCCAGTCCCGGTTGTTTGAGGAAGCCTGTCGGCGGCGTGGCGTGCCCTACGTTCTGGTGGGTGGGTTTTCCTTTTACCAGCGGGCCGAAATCAAGGATGCCCTGGCCTACCTCCGGCTGCTGCTCAATCCGCATGACGACGCCGCTTTCGAGCGCATCATCAATGTGCCGGCGCGGGGCATCGGCAAGGCCACCCTGGAAATCATCACCGCCCGGGCCGCACGCGACGGGCTTTCACGCTGGACCGCCATGGAGCAGGTGCTGGCGGAAGGCGCACTGAATCCACGTGCGGCAACGGCGCTGGCCGGGTTTGCCGGTCTGATTCGTGACCTACAAGCCCGACTGGAAGGCTCTCCGCTGTCCACCCTGGTGTCGGCGGTCGTCAACCGCTCCGGCTACCTGGACATGCTGGCCCAGGAAGGCACGCTCGAAGCCGAAAGTCGTCGGCAGAACCTGGAAGAACTCGTCACGGCGGCGGCCGAAGCCGACGAACGGGGGGCTTCGCTGCGGGAGTTCCTGGACCAGGCCGCGCTGGTGTCCGACACCGATGACCTCGTGGACAACGCCCGCGTCACGCTCATGACGATTCACAGCGCCAAGGGGCTTGAGTTCCCGTTGGTCTTTGTCGTCGGTCTGGAAGAAGGGCTGTTTCCCCATGCGCGCGTTGTGGACGACGGGGAGGAACTCGAAGAAGAACGACGGCTTTTTTACGTCGCCATCACCCGCGCCAGGCATCAGCTCTATCTGACACAGGCGCAGCGCCGCCGGGTGTATGGCGAAGAACGGATCACCGACCCCTCCCGCTTTCTGGAAGAAGTCCCGGAACAGATCGTGCAGTTCGAGGCAGTGCCGTCCTCATCCGGCGGCGTTACCCAGTCGCCCCTGTCGTATGGCGCACCGTATGGCGCGCCGGCCAGCCCATCGGCGGCCAAACCGGCCGTGGAACTGCCACGAAGTCAGCCGGCAGCCAGTACGGCGGAGGGTTTCCGGCTGGGCGACCGGGTGGAGCACGCAACCTACGGCGCAGGGCAGGTCGTCCGGGTGGCCGACGGCAAGCTCGACATCGCTTTTCCGGGCAAGGGCATCAAGCGGTTTGTGGCGGCCGCCGCCCCCCTGACCAAGCTGCCCCGGCGCTGAGCGCGTTTCTGATGCCGGTGTCAATCCAGTGGCTGCGGCCTGATTGACGCCCCGGCAGGCTTCTCACTACATTCGCGGTGTTCCTGCCTCTGACCGCCTGCTGCCCAGGTGTAAATCCTTTGTGTGTCGTCTGTGACGATTGATGCTCAAGAAGAAAGTTGCCCGCCTACAGGTTGTTGACGCCACACCTGCGCCTGTCATGCGGCCGGAGAAGACGGAGACGCTGACCGCCCGGCGGCTGCGGAAATCCTACCGTGGGCGCGAAGTCGTTTCAGATGTCACCCTGCACATCGGGCGCGGGGAAGTCGTCGGGCTTTTGGGACCCAACGGGGCCGGCAAAACGACGACCTTTGCGATGATTGTCGGACTGGAAACACCGGATGCCGGCATCATTACCCTCGATGGCGAGGACATCACGGCGCTGCCGATGTACCGGCGCGCCCGCCGGGGGATTGGCTATCTGCCGCAGGAAGCTTCGATTTTTCGGAAACTGACCGTCGAAAACAACATTCTCGCCATCCTCGAAACGCTCAATCTGTCGGCCATGGAGCGCCAGACGCGCCTAGAGGCCCTGCTCGATGAACTCGACATCAAGCATGTCCGCCGCACGATGGGCTATGCCGTTTCAGGTGGCGAGCGCCGCCGGACGGAAATTGCCCGCTGTCTGGCCATTGAACCCAAATTCATCCTGCTCGATGAACCCTTTGCCGGGATTGATCCCAAGGCCGTGATTGAAATCCAGGGCATTGTAGCCCGCTTGCGGGAAAAGGGGATCGGTGTTCTGATTACCGACCACAACGTACGGGAAACACTGGCCATCACCGATCGCGCCTACATCATCAGTGAGGGGCGCATCTTTCGGTCAGGCCGGCCAGAAGAGCTGACTTCCGACCAGGAAGTGCGGCAGGTCTATCTTGGAGAGAACTTTCGTCTTTAGGCTGGATGTCATTGGCCATGAACCTGCGTCCGCAACTTGCGCCCCGCACGGAACAGCGTCTTGGGTTGGTGCTGACGCCCCAGATGCGGCAACGCATCGAGATGCTCAGCATGACGCTGACCGACCTCGCCGAACTCACCATGCAGGAAATCGTGGAAAACCCGATTCTGGAAGAGGTGGACCCCCACGAGCCGGTGGAGGACATCACGCCGGTGGATGAGCTGGCGGCGGAAGTTGAAGGGGAGATAGGTGGGCTTCCGGGAGACGCCGGAGACGATGCGCCAGCACTGACCGGGGCCGAAACAGAGACGGCCGCCCCGGCGCTGGATGGGGAAGCCGTCTCACCGGCGGACGAAGAACCGACCGAAGCGCCTGATCCCTTTGCGGAAGTGGATTTCGGCGCAATGTTTGAGCATTACCTTGATCCCGGCTACCGTACGCTGGGCGAGTATGAAGAACGCGAAGAGCAGAACCTTGAAAACCGGCTGAGGCATCACCTGACCCTGCAGGAACACCTGCAGGCCCAGATTGCCTTGTTACCCTTGGATGAGGCCACGCGAGCCGCAGCCGAAGCCATTGCCGCCAGTCTGGACGAGCGCGGTTTTCTGGCCGATTCCTGCAAGGAAATTGCAATGATTGGCGGCTGGCCGCTCGAAGTGGTGGAAACAGCGCGCCAGGTGGTACAGCGGCTTGACCCGGTTGGCTGCGCTTCCCGTGATGTGCGTGAGTGCTTCGTCGTCCAGCTCGAACAGCAGGGCCATGGCGACCGGCTGGCCGTACAGTTGGTGCGCGATCACCTCGACCGGCTCGTGCCGTTTCGCTGGCCGGAACTCGCCAAAACGCTGGGCGTCGGCTGTGAGGTCATTGCCGGGGAAGTCGCGCTCATCCGCCAGCTCGATCCCTTTCCCGGCCGGCGGTTTGCCCGCATTGGCGACGGACTGCTTCAGGGAGCGCAACTGGTTCAGCCGGAGTTGTTCATCGAGAAGCTGGGAAATGACTACATCATCCGCTTCAATGACGACGGGCTGCCACAGTTGCGCATCAATGCCAAATACCGCCGCATTCTGGAAAACCCAAACGCTTCGCGTGAAGAACGTGAATTTATCCGCGACCGTTTGCGGGCGGCCGTTGATCTGATCCGCAACATTGACTACCGCCGCCGGACGATCTACCGGATTTGCGAGGCCATCATCGAGTGCCAGCGGGACTTTCTCGACCACGGCCCGGCCCACATCAAGCCCATGATGCTCAAGGATATTGCCGAGCGGGTTGGGATCCATCTGTCAACGGTCAGCCGGGTGGTCAACGGCAAGTATGTGCAGACGCCGCTGGGCATCATTGAACTGCGGCG
This sequence comes from Chloracidobacterium thermophilum B, assembly GCF_000226295.1. GTDB lineage: Bacteria > Acidobacteriota > Blastocatellia > Chloracidobacteriales > Chloracidobacteriaceae > Chloracidobacterium > Chloracidobacterium thermophilum. The sequence continues at coordinate 1,652,552 of NC_016024.1, read as the reverse complement.
CTTCTTTACTGAAGGACTGCCCAACGACAATGGCGAAGTGGTCTCGACCGACATCATCAAGATGAAAATCAAAAAGCTCATTGCCGAGGAAGACCCGCGTGAGCCGCTCACCGATGATCAGATTGCCCGCCTGCTGGCCCGGGAAGGGCAGCGTCTTTCGCGGCGAACAGTGGCGAAATATCGGGAACAGATGCATATTCCTGGCTCGCGTGAGCGCCGCCTGGTCACGGGCTAGCGTGACCGCCATCCCGACTGCTGGAATTTCCATCCCATGAAGCTTTCACCTTCTCCGACGCCTGACCGCCTGCTGCAAGCTGTGGCGGCCGGGGATAGCGTGCGTGTCGTGGCGGCCACGACCACTCACCTTGTGCAGGAAGCCTGCCGGCGGCACAAGTCCTGGAAAACGGCTACCGTGGCCTTGGGACGAACGCTGACCGGGGCGGCACTGCTGGCCAGTTCACTCAAAACCAGTGAACGGGTGACGATCCACATCGAAGGGCGCGGTCCTCTGGGCACGATCACGGCGGAAGCCAATGCGCAGGGGGAAGTCCGTGGCTACGTGCAGCATCCCCAGACCGATGTTCCGCTGCGTCCCGATGGCAAGCTGAACATTGGCGCGGCTGTGGGCAAGGGCGTGCTGCACGTCATCCGGGAAGGCGGTTTCGAGATTGGCCTGATGGAAGCCTACCGTGGCTCGGTTCCCCTGGTGTCGGGCGAGATTGCTGAAGATTTGACCTATTACCTGTCCAGCTCCGAGCAGATTCCCTCCGCAATGAGCTTGGGGGTGTATATGGAAGCCGGAGACGGCGTGGTAGGCGCGGCGGGTGGTTTTCTGGTGCAGGTGCTGCCAGGCGCTGATGAGTCCACAGTGGCTCACCTGGAGCGCACTGTGGCGGCAGCGCCGCCGATTACCGAGATGGTCAGGGCCGGGGCGACGCCGGAAGACCTCATCCGGGAGGCGCTTGGCGAGCTGGACTGGCGGCCGCTGGCGGAACGGCCGCTGAAGTTTGTCTGTGCCTGCTCGCTGGAGCGGACGGAGCGCCTGCTCGTGGCGCTTGGAGTGGAAGAAATGCAGTCCCTGCTGGCCGAACAGGGACAGGCCGAACTGATCTGCCACTACTGCAATGCCGTGTATCGGCTCTCGGCCGATGACCTGCAGCGGCTTATTGCGCTCGAAACAGCCGGATAGCACCGGTCTGCCAGAGGGTTTGGAGACAATTGCAGTCGAATCTCACGCGAAGCCGTGGAGCATGGGCCGTGGAGAATCGCGGCTCTGCGTGAGGCAGATCGGTTGGTGATTGCTTTCCACTCGTCCCTTTGGGTATGCAATCCGAATCATCAATCCAAACGCGCGTCGTCACCATCTGGTGATAGCTCACTTCTGTTGCCCATGTCATATCGTCTCCTGCTGGTACGCTGTCTGGTCGCCAGCCTGGTTGTGATCCCCTGGTTGCACCTTGGGGCGCTGGCGCAGTCCACCCGTCGGAAACCGGAAACCAAGCCGGCCGCACCTCCGGCCCCGGACACGAAAAAAGAAACGTCTCCACTGAACGAAGCCGCGCTGGCCGGGCTGAAGTTCCGCGCGCTCGGCCCGGCAGTGGCCTCCGGGCGCATTGCTGCGCTGGCCGTTGACCCGCGTAACCGCCGCCGCTACTTCGCTGCTGTGGCTTCAGGCGGTGTCTGGAAAACCACTAACGCCGGTGTGACCTGGACGCCGGTCTTCGACAGCCAGCCCTCCTTTTCCATCGGCGCTGTCACCATGGACCCGAAACATCCCTTCCGCATCTGGGTCGGTACAGGTGAAAACAACTCGCAGCGCAGCGTGAGTTACGGCGACGGTGTGTATCGTTCGGACGACGACGGCCGCACCTGGCGCAACATGGGGCTGAAGGACTCCGAGCACATTGCCTGTATTCTCGTTGACCCACGGGATTCCGAAACGGTCTATGTGGCGGCACAGGGGCCGCTCTGGCGGTCAGGCGGCGACCGTGGGCTGTACAAAACCACCGACGGCGGACAGACCTGGCAGCGCATTCTGGACATCAGCCCCGACACCGGCGTCACCGAAGTGGTCATGGACCCGCGCAACCCGGACGTGATGCTGGCCGCGGCATATCAGCGGCGGCGGCACGTCTGGACGCTCATTGATGGCGGGCCCGAAAGCGCCATCTACAAAACGACGGACGGCGGCAAAACCTGGCGCAAAGTCACGGCTGGTTTGCCAACGGCGGACCTGGGCCGGATTGGTCTGGCCATCTCGCCGGCCAACCCGGATGTCATCTATGCCTGTGTCGAAGCCGCCGACGGCAAAGGCGGCATTTTCCGTTCGCTCGATGGCGGCGAAACCTGGGAACGGCGCAACCCCTTCGACCAGACGGCGATGTATTTCAGCACGATTGTCGCCGATCCGCGCCAGGTCGAGCGGGTGTACGTCCTCAACGTGTTTCTCATGGTTTCCAATGACGGGGGCAAGACCCTGACGCCGATGCCGGGGATGCGGCACGTCCATGTGGATCACCATGCGCTGTGGATTGACCCGGCTGACCCGGATTACTACCTCGTGGGCTGTGATGGCGGCGTCTATGAGAGCTTTGACCGTGGGCAGTCCTGGCAGTTCAAAGCCAACCTGCCGGTGACGCAGTTTTATGACGTGACGGTGGATAACAGCGAGCCGTTCTACTTCATCTATGGGGGGACACAGGACAACAACACCCTTGGCGGCCCGTCGCGGACGCGCCATGCCCACGGGATCACCAATGCCGACTGGTTTGTGACCGTCGGCGGGGACGGCTTCCACGTGCGCGTGGACCCAACCGATCCGAACATCGTCTATTGCGAGTACCAGTACGGCAATCTGTTTCGTTTCGACCGCCGCACCGGCGAGCGCGTCGGGATTCAGCCCAAAATCGGCCCCAATGAACCGCCGTTGCGCTGGAACTGGGATTCACCGTTTATCATCAGTCCGCATGATCCCAAGCGATTGTACTTTGCCGCCAACCGGCTCTTTCGCAGTGATGACCGGGGAAATAGCTGGCGGGCTGTCAGTGGCGACCTGACCCGTCAGCTCGACCGTGACAAACTGAAGGTCTTCGGCAAGGTCTGGGGGCCCGACGCCGTAGCCAAACACGCCTCGACTTCCTTCTACGGCAACATCACGACCATTGCCGAGTCGCCCATGCGGGAAAACCTGCTGTTTGTCGGAACCGACGACGGTCTGGTGCAGATTTCCGAAGATGGCGGCGCAAACTGGCGAAAGCTGGAAACCTTCCCCGGTGTGCCGGAGCAAACCTTCGTCAGCCGTATTGTCCCGTCCCGGCACGATGCCAATGTGGTGTATGTCGCCTTTGACAACCACAAAAACGGCGATTTCAGGCCCTACCTGCTCAAGTCATCTGATTTGGGGCGGACGTGGAGCGCCTGTGTGGGCAACCTCCCGGAGCGGGGTTCGGTCAAGTGTCTGGCTGAAGACCCGGTTAATCCTAATGTTTTGTTTGTCGGTACGGAGTTCGGGTTGTGGTTTACGCCCAACGGCGGTGGCCGCTGGGTGCAGCTCAAGGGGGGACTGCCGACCATCGCGGTGCGGGATATTGCCATTCAGACCCGCGAGCATGATCTGGTCATCGCCACATTCGGGCGCGGTTTTTATGTTCTGGATGATTACCGCGCGCTGCGTACGGTGACGGAAGACCTGCTGGCGCAGCCAGCGCAGACTTTTCCGGTGCGTGATGCCTGGTTGTATGTCGAGTCCGAACCGCTGGGGGGCGGAAAACGCGGTTTCCAGGGGGATGCGTTGTATGTGGCCGACAACCCGCCGTTTGGAGCCGTCCTGACCTACTACCTGAAGGAAGCTCCCAAAACGAAAAAACAGCGCCGCCAGGAAGCCGAAAAGAAAGGCGACGACGTGCCTTATCCAACCCGCGACGAACTGCGGGAGGAGGCGCAGGAAGAAGCGCCGATGACGTTTGCTGTGGTGACGGATGAGCAGGGGCAGGTTGTCCGGCGCATCACCGCGCCCCAGGAAGCCGGCTTCAACCGCGTGGCCTGGGACCTGCGCACGCCCGCGCCTCAACTTCCGCCTCCGCCACGGGAGGAGGAAAATCCCTTTGCCCGTCCGCCGGTCGGATGGTTCGTGCCGCCGGGGACATACACCATCACCCTGTATCAGCGCGCCGATGGTGTTACCAAACAGCTTGGCACACCCCAGACCTTCCGCGTACGTTTCCTCGATGAGCGGGCGGCCGAGGATGTCCGCGCCTTTGAGGATTTTCACCGGCGGCTGCTGACGGCGCAGCGCACGATGCACGGTGCACTGGAGACGGCACAGGAAGTCCAGAAGCGGCTCACGGCTGTCAAACAAGCCATTCTGGAGACGCCGGCAGCGGATGCCAGGCTGCTCGATGAGACGACGGCGCTGACCCGGCGACTCGATGCCCTGATGGTCCGCCTGCGCGGGGACCGTGTGCTTCAGGCGCGCAATGAAAATACACCGCCGGGGTTGGCCGAGCGGTTGTCGGAAATTGTGTCCGAACGCAGCGCGACGCTCACCCGTCCCACGCAAACCCACGAAGCCCAGTACGCCATCGTGGCCGAAGGACTGCGGCAGGCGCTGGGTGACTTACGCGCGCTGACCGATGATCTGGGGCGGATCGAGAAAACGCTGGAGTCGCTGGGCGCGCCCTACACGCCCGGCCGGTTTCCATCCTGGCCGGAACGATAGGGCACTGCGTCCGGCCATGACCTGGCCGGGTGGCTGGGCTATGCTGTGGCAGGTCGTCACCGCCACACTGCAAAGGAAACGAACCGCTATGGCACGCGCCAAAATCGTCGCCACGATTGGCCCGGCTTCCCGGTCCCCCGAAATTCTCCGCACCCTGCTGGTTGCCGGGATCAACGTGGCCCGCATCAACATGTCGCACGGCAACCATGAGGGACACGCCGAGGTCATCCGGTCACTCCGTCAGTTGGCGGCAGAACTACAACAGCCGCTCGCCATCCTGCTGGATTTGTGCGGTCCCAAAATCCGCACCGGACGGTTGATTGGTGGCGAGCCGGTCGTGCTGGTCACGGGCAACCGGATTGTGATTACGCCGGAGGATATTCCCGGCAATGCCGAACGTGTCAGTTGCAGCTACGGGGGCCTGGCTTACGATGCCAAGCCGGGTGATCGCATTCTGATTGATGACGGACTCATCGAGCTGAGTGTCACGGCCGTTCATGGCAGTGACGTGGAGTGCCTCATTCTCAACGGCGGGGTGCTGGGCGAGCGCAAGGGCATCAACCTGCCGAGCATCCCGACGTCGCTTCCCTCGATGACCGACAAGGACCGCGATGACCTGCGCTTTGGCATTGAGCAGGGCGTGGATTACGTGGCGCTGTCGTTCGTACGTTCGGCCGAGGACTGCCGGCAGTGCAAAAACTACATTGCCGCCCTTGGAGCCCAGACGCCGCTCATTGCCAAAATCGAGAAGCCCGAAGCCCTGAACCACCTCGATGAAATCCTCGACATCGTGGATGGGGTCATGGTGGCGCGGGGCGATCTGGGCGTTGAAGCCGAAACCGAGCGGGTGCCGATTTTTCAGAAAGAAATCATCCGGCACGCCAACCGCAAGGGGCGGATTGTCATCACGGCGACGCAGATGTTGCAGTCCATGGTGGACAATCCGCGCCCGACGCGCGCCGAAGCGTCGGATGTGGCGAATGCCATTCTGGATGGCACTGATGCCGTCATGCTGTCAGCCGAATCGGCGGCCGGGAAGTATCCGGTCGAAGCCGTACGCACGATGCGGCGCATTGTGGAGTACACTGAAGAGGCTTTTGCCGGGCAGCAGTCCTGGCGCGCCGGTTCCAACAAGTTCATGAACCTGCAGGGCAGTTCGTCCCTGCGCGCACTGTCGGAAGCGGCCGTTTTTGCGGCCGAAAATGTCGGCGCGCGGGTCATTGCCGTGTTCACCGAGGGGGGCAAGATGGCACGGGCGCTGGCGTTGCTGCGCCCGAAGCAACGGATTGCGGCCATTACGGCGGATGTCGGGGTCTATCAGCAGCTTTCGGCCGTGTGGGGGATTGAACCACTGCTGATGCCCAATCCGCCGGACATGAAGGACCTGTTTGCTGAAGGGGTGGGGCTGCTGCTGCGGTTGGGGTGGATTGAAGCCGGTGAACGCCTCGTAGTGCTGGCCGGCAAAATCAAGGGCCTGCCGGTCAACAACCTTGTCCATCTCCAGCGGGTCGGCGAATGAGTTTCAGGCGATGCCTTTCCGATATATGCTTGGTAACACCGCGTCCGGGTGATACTATCGCCTGCTTTACACCTGACTGGCGCCCGCGATGAGAAACCATTTCTGGGGGAAACTGCCATGAGCGTTCAGACACCTGTGCCGGAGTCGTCCGGTGGGGCTTCGCCCGTGCCGGCGATTGTCATTTCCGGTTTTCTGGGAAGTGGCAAAACGACGTTGCTGCTCGCCGTGCTGCACCACATGCGCCGCCTGGGACGTAAGGTGGCCGTGCTGATGAATGAGTTTGGCGACATCAGCATTGATGGTGAAATCCTGCGGGGCGAAGGCTTCAGCGTCATGGAGCTGAGCGACGGCTGTATCTGCTGCCAGATCGGGGAAGACTTTGTGCAGGCGTTTACCGAAGTCGCTACCCGGCAGCCGGAAGTGATTTTCGTCGAAGCCACGGGGCTGGCCGATCCGGTGGACCTGCTCGATCAGGCGACAGCGCCACACCTGCTCGACCGCGTGACGATTACCCGACTGGTGACAGTGGCCGACCCCAAAAACTTCACCCGTCTGTCAAAGGTGCTCAAGGCGATTGTCAAACGCCAGACCCAGTTTGCCGATGTCATTGTTATCGGCAAGGCCGATGAAGCTACGCCGGAGCAGATTGCTGACATCCGGCGGTATGTTGAAGAAAACAACCCGTACGCCCAGGTGTACCTTGCCACTCATGGCATCGTGGCCGGGGATGAGTCCTTCCAGTGGTTGCTGGCCGAGGTCGAGCCGGCCGAGCGCGAACGCCGCCGGGCGGCGATGCGGGAACAACTCGCTGCGCTCAACGAGCAGGAGTACAAGGCCCATACGGACTTTCACTCGATGTCGTGCCGGTTGCTGCGCCCACTGGTGCGGGAGCGTTTCGAGGAATTCATGCGGCAGCTTCCCCCGGACATTGTGCGCGCCAAGGGCTTCGTACGTTTCGAGGGCGAAGACGGGTTGTGGGTTATGATGTATGTCAATGGCGACCTCTACATTCGGCCTGTGACCCTGTCACCTTCACCCGAAGAACACCTTGTCTTCATTGGCGCCAGGCTTGACCATGCCCAGCTTGCCAGTGCCCTGGTGGCTTGCGAAGGGCGGCGGCGCGCCCTGGCGGTTCTATAAGCATACGTGGAGAACAACGCCCTTTTGTCCAGAGGAAAACCTGTTTTTTTGAGCGTCACGGATACCATTTACGACACTTTTATGCCTGGGAAATCACACAAATCGAAAACATCTCCGAAGTCAACTTCACCCTCCCTGGAAAAACTTCTGGAAAAGGGTGATGCCTACTTTGAAGAGGGGGAACTGGAGGAAGCCGAAGCTGCCTATGCCAAGGCTTTGGCCCTGGCTCCGCAATCACCGGAAGTGCTCATCCGGTTGGGGGCTCTGCTCCTCGAAACAGAACGCTATAACGAAGGCGTGGATTACCTGCGCCAAGTCGAGCGCCTGGCCCCGGACGACGTGCGTCCGCTTCACCTGCTCGGTGCGTTCTACGTTGAAGAAGGAGAGTTTGACCTGGCTGAAGAATACTTCAAGCGTGCGCTTAAGCTCGAACCAAACGAGGCCCTGAGCCATTACAACTATGGCAACTTCCTTTCGGAAATGGGGCGGTTTCCCGAAGCCGAAGTGGCTTACCGGCGGGCTATTGAACTGGGGCCGGAGGAGCCGCTGCACTACCTGGGGCTGGGCGGACTGCTGGCCGACCTCGAAAAATATGATGAAGCCCTCCGGCAGTTTCAGATGGCACTTGACCTTGACCCCCATGACCCGCGCATCTATCTCGACCTGGGGGATTTACTCATGGCGATGGAGCGGGTTGAGGAAGCCTTGAAGGCATACCGTGAATCTGTGCGGATTGATCCTCACAACGCTCTGGCGCGGTATGGTCTGGGAACGGCATTGCTGGCGCGCGGCGAAGCCGAAGCGGCTTCCCACGAGCTGAAGGATGCTATCGTGGATGGTCTGGAAGTGCCACTGACATTTGTCAAACTGGGCATCGCCCTCCGCATGGCCGGTCAACTGCAAGAATCCCGTGAGGCATTTCAGCAGGCGTACGATCTGCTTGAAGAGGAACGGTCACAGGGAGGCGAATCCAGTGACATGTGCTACGAGGAAATCATCACCCTGCTGGGGCTTGGACAATCCCAGCGGGCTTATGAGATTGTGGATGGTTTGCAGGGAGATGAACTGGACGCCCAGGCTGTGGCCGAACTCAGTGCTGACCTGCGGCGGCTGGCGACTCTGGGTGTCAGCGAAGCCGATGAGGTTTTACGCCGTCTGACCTTGCCACCGGGAGAGCTTATCCACTAAGGATTCCAGTCTTCATTAATCCATACCGGACCCGGCGGCACTTGTGTCCAAGGCTGCTGCCGGCAGCCGGTATATTTATTGAGGGAGAAAAAGAGGCGTATGTCAGACGAAACAACCGAAACAACCGAAGTCGTCACCGGAACGACATCCAGCCCGGAACGGCGTCCTGCGGGTGCAGCGGGGAGTACCGTTGCCCGCCGCGCTGCCGGTAGTGGCAACCGTCCCGGTGGCAACCGCCGGGTGGGACGGCGCAAGAAACGGTGTCCGCTGCTGGAAGCCAAGATTGACTACATTGACTACAAGGACGTGAAGCTGCTTGAGCGGTTCATCGGCGACAACAAGCGTATCCTGCCGCGCCGTCTGACCGGCGTGAACCCAACTATGCAGCGTCGGCTGGCACGGGCCATCAAACGCGCCAAACACCTGGCACTGCTGCCTTACGTCCAGTCCATTTAGCTCCCGTCGCCCACGAGTCCAGCCCCCACGTGATGGATTCGCTGCCGGTGAGCAGGGGATCAGTCCGATGTCAGCGTGACCCGCTGACCGCTTTTCACTGCCCGTTCGGCGGCATCGGCAAAACGGAGAGCTTCAAGTACATGGTCGAGAGAGACATACGGCGTTCCACGGCCGGCAATGGCGTCGAGGAACGCCGCGATGTCGTGGGCAAACAGACCGCTGCGCGGCATGACCGGCACGGACTCCGTTGCGCCCTCTGGGTTTGTGTACCACACCTCCCGGTGTTGTCGTCCGATGAGTGTGCCGGACTCGCCCACGGCCTGTAATTCGGCCGCTGGCCCTGTTTCCTCGTGCCGGGTGAGCACATCGTTGATGTCTCCACGGCCTTCTGCGCCGAAGCCGAAGCGCAGATGCGTGGCACGCCGCCCAAAGCGGGTGCCCTGCTCATCGGAAAACGTTTCCTCGCCTTCAATCCAGGTGATTTGTCCCACGCAGGCGACGATGCGGCTGGGCACACTGGCCTGCTGGAACAGCGAGAAGCCGTGTGCGCGGTCAAACGTCCAGTCTTCGGGAGTTGCCGGGCGGGAGCTGAGGTTGTTCCAGGTGATGTGGTGAATCCGCCCAATGCGGGGCAGGGCTTTCCGAAAAGCCTCAAACCAGGCGGAAAGCAGCTCGATGTGCTCGACGTGCAGCACGACGCCACGCGCCCGGGCCTGTTCAACCAACTGTTCGGCGTCGGCGAGTGTCAGCGCCAGCGGGTAGTCCACACTGACCGGTTTGCCGGCCGCAATTGCCGCCTGTGCCATGCGGGCATGGTGCGGGTTGGTCGAACACACCATGACGGCATCCACATCCGGGCGCGCAATGGCTTCCTCCCAGTCTTCAGTGGCTGCCGCCGCAATCGGGAATGCCAGTTCGTAGGCCCGATTGAAATCGTGGGAGGCAACGACGGCCACACGGGTGTCGTAACGCTCGTGCAGTTCGCGCAGGCGGGCGCGTGCGACGCGCCCGCTGCCCAGAATGGCAATGCCAAGGACGGTGGGCATGGAAATGGCCCTCAGGCCATGGCTGGCTGGCCTTTGTACTTGCTGGCGAAGCCCTTGATGACTGGCGCCACCGGGTATTCGGGGATGGGCGGCGGCGCATCGGTGCGCACTTTCATGGCAAACAAACGCAGATAATCAATCGTCATCGCCGCTTGCAGTGGCAGGAGGGACAGCTTGCCAGCGCCTTCGGCTTCACGTTTGGTCATCTCCGTGTAACGTGCCGCCATGCGATCCAGAATGCGGATGAACTTTGGATTGTCCACGTCGAGCCGCAGCCCGAACACGCGCTGCGCATAGGCATTCGTTTCCCGGATTACCTTCAGGTCATATTCCCGCCAGTTCAGGCCGATGGACGCATAAAAGTCCTGCGCCTTGAGATCGCGCAACCACATCGTCACATAGACGGCCAGTGAGAAGAAGCGAATGAGCAACCGGTTGATGCCACCGTCCAGGTAGATGTTTTTCTGGGCTTCGAGCTGAAGGCCGATAAAGTCGCCGTGCTTGAGTTCATCCTGGCACCAGCCACCGAAGTACTTGAAGATCGGATGGTAACGGTATTCAGGATGGGCTTCGAGGTGGGAATAGATGTTGATGTAGCGGAAGTAGCCGATGACTTCCGAAAGGTACGTGGTGTAGAGGATGATTTTCGGATGCATGCTGACGAATTCCTTTTCGCCTTGCAGCATCTGAAGGTCGAGATCGGCATTGATATCGCGCATCGCCAGCCGGATGAAGCCGCTGTGCCGTCCTTCATCGCGCGCCATCAGCCGGTAGGTGTCGCTCAGGATGGGGTCTTCGATGCGGTCCGCAATTTCCTTGTACAGCAGCGCCCCTGAAAACTCACCCAAACAACCACGAATGAGAAAGTCCTTGAACGACGGCGGGAGATGGGAGAAATCCTGCTCGAAGTCTGGGTCGTCGTCCCGTTTGAAGAAATGCTTGTTCGGATCATCGGCAAAGCGTTTGTGCATGGCCTTGAACGCTTCGGCCATGTGATCGAACCGCAGGGCATTCATCTTCTTGTAATCCGTGACATAAAAACGCGGACTGATGAGACTTTTGTCTGCCGCCGCCGCTTTCGTCTCCTGAATGACGGATTCCGTGGCAATCATAGGGCACGACCTCGCAAAAGGAACCAAAGTGGGTGGAAGCCGAAACTTCGTTTCCAACCTACTTTGCGGCCGGCCCGATTTGAAATAAATTTTCTGGCGGGGACGCCGTGCGTCACCAGAGCGCCTACTTCACCAGCGACCCCAGCCGTTTCCAGCGCCCCTTGGAGAAGAAGGAGCCCAGCCGTTCGCCCAGCGAAGCCTGCGGATTGGGGTCGAACGAGGCATAGACAAACAGCGGCCGCCCGATGACGTAGTCCCGTGGAACGGGCCCCCAGTAGCGGCTGTCGAGGCTGTTGTCGCGGTTGTCCCCCATGGCGAAGTAGCAACCCTCTGGAATCTTGAACGGCCGCCCGATGCCATAGTGCGGTTCGTTTTTGTAGTCGCGGTAGCGTCCGCTTGGCAGGAGCAGTTCCGGGAGCGGCTCCGCATCCTGGGTTTCATACTCAAAGTCTGATCCCGGACGGTAATAGACCTTCCACTGCGCCCCGGCGGTGGGATGTTCTTCGAGAATGTTCAGCCGGCCGCTGTCTTCCAGGTCGCTTTCGGCAATGACGCGCGTTTCAGGGAGTTCCTGCCCGTTGATGTACACGCGCTGCCCCCGAATCTCGATGGTCTCACCCGGCAGTCCGATGACCCGTTTGACGTAGTTCTGGTCTTCGCTTTGCGGAAACTTGAACACGATGATGTCGCCCCGCCGGATGGGGCGGTGGGGGGTGAAGCCGTCCAGGGGGATACCGCCCTCGTAGCCGAAAATGAACTTGTTGACGAGCAGAAAATCGCCGGAATAGATGGTGTTGTTCATCGAGCCGGTCGGGACATTGACCGAACGGACGACGAAGGTGATGCCAAACAACGCCATGATGAGCGTTGTGATGATCATCTCGATGAACTCGCGCAGCTCCGATCGCTTGGGCTTTTCGGACGCCGTGGAAGTCTGGGAGCTGTTTTTGGTTTCCATAGGGTTCAGGTTGTCGCGCGCCGGACGCAAAGGCCGTCCGGGCGAAGCCAGTCCAGAGTTATGGTCGGTCAGAATGCTGCATCAACTGAACCGGTGGGCAGGGAACTGAGCCAAACGAGCAGAACACACAGCAGTTGCCGGGCTGCGGACGCAGCAGGGTTGCACAGGTGGCACAGGTGTAAAAAAACTGGCAGGCATCGGCCGGCATGGTTTCCACGGTGGTTGCCCCACAGACCGGGCAGGTAAGTTGCGATTCCCAGATGATGGAGGTCATGGCCGCGCATCCTGTACTTGGGGAGGGGGCGTGACCTTGACTGGACATCCAAAGCGACCACATTCCATAGTGGTCATGGTTGGCCAAAGCCACTGGCCCAAAGTCAGTGAGGATGCCATTGCGCCTCAAGAGCTGTCAAAGTCTGGTTGTCAGAGCCGTCAACGCCAGCCAACAATGCCAAAAAACCGTGGCCAAAAAACCGTGGTACGAAAATCATGAACCAGGCACATAGCGCGTCCGGGTGTCTCCTGGATGCCTGGCAGGCATACGAAAAAGCCCTGCTGGCTTTTCTGTTACACCGGACCAGCGATCCTGACGCGGCGGAAGACCTCCTCCAGGAAGTGTTTCTCAAGGCCCTGCGGCAGGGGCAGGCGTTTTGCGCGCTCGACAATCCCCGCGCCTGGCTGTTCCAGGTCGCCCGTCATGCCGTGATTGACCGGGCGCGTCTGTCCAAGCCGGTTGAGTCCTTGCCGGAGCACCTGGCGGCGGCACCGGTTGTGGAACGGCGTCCCGTAGATGAACTGGAGGCGTGTCTCAGCCACAACCTGCTGCGACTGGAAGCCGAGGACCGGCACATTATTGAAGCCTGCGATCTTCGGGGGCAAACGGTGCGCGCCTACGCCGAAGCCCATGGTCTGACATTGCCGGCCGCCAAGTCGCGCCTGCTGCGCGCCAGAAAACGATTACGCGACCGCCTGGTGGAGAACTGCCAGGTGCGCTTTGATGAGTCCGGGCGCGTCTGTTGCCACGTGTCACCTTCGGCTGCATCCTGAATCCTTTTGCCACCTTGTTCGTCTCCCTGACAGATGGCTGCTAGCCAGTGATTTTGTGCTGCCGAGAACAATGGGGGAGAGAGCCATGAGTGCCCTGGCTGTGCGTTGGACACAACACCACCCGCGAATCTTTCTTGTCCTGGCGGCCCTGCTGTGGTGGGGCCTGTATCAAACCTTGCAGCCCCTTTCAGAAGTGGTAGTGGCTGCTTTGCCGGTTGACCGCCAAAGCCACCTTGGTGCGGCGTTGCAATTTTTCCTCTACGACACGCCCAAGGTGCTGCTGCTACTGACGGGCATTGTCTTTGTGATGGGGGTGATTAATACCTATTTCACGCCTGAGCGAACCCGCGCCCTGCTGGCTGGTCGGAGAGAGGGGCTGGCCAATGTCATGGCGGCTTTGCTGGGAATTGTGACGCCCTTCTGTTCGTGTTCAGCCGTGCCGTTGTTTATCGGCTTTTTACAGGCCGGGGTGCCGCTTGGTGTGACATTCTCATTCCTGATTGCCGCCCCGATGGTCAATGAGGTTGCCCTGACGCTCCTGTTTGGCATGCTGGGCTGGAAAATCGCCCTGCTGTATCTGGGACTTGGTTTATCCGTGGCCATCGTGGCTGGCTTGATCATCGGCAAGTTGAACATGGAGCCGTATCTGGAAGACTGGGTGCGCGACATTCCCAGAGCTGAAGCCCAGTTCACCGCCGTGGAGGTTGACTTTGGTGAACGTCTCGCCGCCGGCTTTCAAAGTGTGCGCGACATCGTCGGGAAGGTCTGGCCGTATATTCTGGCCGGCATTGCCATTGGGGCTGGCATTCACGGCTATGTGCCGCAGGACTTCATGGCCAGCTTCATGGGCAAATCCGCCTGGTGGTCGGTGCCGCTGGCGGTTGTGCTTGGTGTTCCGATGTACACCAACGCTGCCGGGATCATTCCGGTGGTTCAGGCACTGCTGGACAAGGGGGCAGCCGTCGGCACAGTGCTGGCCTTTATGATGAGCGTCATCGCGTTGTCCCTGCCAGAGATGGTGATTCTGCGCAAGGTGCTCAAAGTCAGGCTGATAGCTGCCTTCATTGGCATCGTCGCCACCGGCATTTTGATCGTGGGATACGTCTTCAACTGGGTGTTATAAGGAGGTTGCCATGAAAGACATCAAGGTGCTTGGTACGGGGTGCGCCACTTGCAAAAGCACAGTTGCCCTCATTGAGGAAGTTGCCCGGACGAAGGGCATTGCGGTATCGCTGCAAAAGGTCGAGGACATCAAGGACATCATGCATTATGGGGTGATGAGTACGCCGGCTGTCGTGGTTGATGGGAAGGTCGTCCATGCCGGCGGGATGCCGTCCCGTGACAGGATTGAGCAGTGGTTGTGTTCCTGAGTTGTCAGGGGGAACACATCCTCAAGCGTCAGGGGAGAGTACCTTGGCTGAGCAGGCCGGAACCGGCCCGTCCAAGGCTGAAACCGCTGAAGTTCATCAGACATTGAACCGGAAGTGGATGATGTCGCCGTCCCGGACGACGTAGTCTTTGCCTTCGAGGCGAAGCTTGCCGGCTTCCTTGCACCTGGCTTCCGAGCCATGGCTGATGAAGTCCTCGTAGGCAATGACTTCGGCGCGGATAAACCCGCGTTCAATGTCCGAGTGAATCTTTCCGGCTGCCCGCTGGGCTTTGGTTCCACGCCGGACAGGCCAGGCGCGACATTCGTCCTCGCCGGCCGTCAGGAAACTGATGAGGTCGAGCAGCCCGTAGGCGGCCACAATGAAGCGGTCCCGCGCCGGGGCGGTCAGCCCCAGGTCACGCAGGAACTCTGCCTGTTCCGCCGGGTCAAGCTGGGCGATGTCCATTTCCGTTTGCCCGCACATGGCGACAAGCGTTGGAATCGCCTGCGTCCGAGCGGCTTCCTGGATGGCTGGCGGGACACCGGCCGCCACGTCAGCTTCCGCCACGTTGAGCAAAATCATCTGTGGCTTGAGTGAAAGAAACCGGAAACCGGCCATAAGCTGGCGTTCTTCGTCATCGAAATCCAGCGACCGAAGTGGTTGCCCAGCGTCCAAGGCGGAGTGGCACCGCTCAAACAGCGCGCGTTCCTGGGGTGTCGCTTTCTGGTCCTTTTTGAGACGCGCCAGCCGGTTTTCGACCTGGATCAGGTCGGACAGCATGAGTTCGGCGTCAAAGCTGGCAATGTCGGCCGCCGGGTCGGTCGGTCGGGTTCCCAGCGGGTCGGGAAAGGCGCGCACGACGTGGGCCAGAGCATCCACATCGCGCATCGCGGTGACGAGTTTGGTATCCAGGCCCGTTGTGCTGCGCTGTTCGGTCGGGCCGGCTACATCCACAAAAGCGACTTCCGCGTAGGTGCGTTTTCTGGTGCGGTAGATGTCGCCCAAGGTGTCCACACGGGCATCCGGAACTTTGATGTTGCCAAGGTTGGGGCGTTCCTTGCTGCCGTAGCCGCCAACTTCGGCCGTCAGGCCCGTCAGGGCGTTGAAGACAGTGGTTTTGCCGGCGCCGGCGAAGCCGACGATGCCTACTTTCATAAGTGTCTGATTCCAGAAAGGTGAAGATTATTCGGCACGAGGCGGTGTCTGGTGCTGTGCCTGCTGCACCCAGGCCAAGGCTTCCGCCTGCGTCTGGAAGTCCAGCAGCGCCTCGCTCAGGGCTTCCAGGGTTTCCAGGGGAAAGGTCGTGAGCGTGGACTCCAGCTCAGGCGGAAGCGGCCCGACGCGCCGCCGGAGTTGGCGCAGAACAATGTGCAGGGCTTCGAGCCGTTTGCCCTGTTCACTCCCTTGGGCGTGGCCTTGCTCCCGACCTTGCTCCAGACCTTGTGCCAAGGCTTCCTGCCAGATTTCTGTCACAAATGGCGCTTTCATAAGTGCTTCTGCCTGCTCCTTCAAGGCTTCCCTGGCGGCTGTCTTGACGGTTTGCCACCGAAGGGGGGTTCCGGTAGCGGCCAGATACCGCAGCACCGTTCCCAGATATTCTGTCACACTCTGCTGCTCCAGCAGGGCAATGAGCTGAAAAATCTCCCGCAGCCGCTCCGGCAGCTCATCGGTAAAGACATAACGTAACACCGATAAGCCAGCCCGCAACAGGGCCCCGCCTTTGATGACTTCCGGGCTGAAGCGGGACAGGTCACACAGCCAGTACCGGAAAGAGGGCGTCCAGGCGCGCAGCGCCGGCTCGTCGTGGTGTGCCACCAGCCCGGCAACGTCCGTGGCCACGTTCCAGCGCGTCTGCCCGTGATAGAACACCACCGGAATGATGACCGGCAGGGAGGTGTGGCCTTCGCGTCGCGCCTGTTCCCAGATGGCGACGACGTACCGCAAAAGCTGAAGCGGCGTCCACGGCCAGGGGGTGCTTTTGTGTTCGAGCAGGACGTACACCAGCGCCGCCGCTCCGGTCCGGTCACGCACGCGAAACAGGGCGTCAGAAAGGTGCTCCCGCAAGTCGTCGTCCACAAAGGTGCCGGACAGCGCCTCCGGGTCCGTGACATCCAGGTGGGCAAGCAACTCCGGGGGCAGGTAATTCGCCAGAAAGTCGGCAGCGACGCCGGGCCGGCCGAGCAGGTCCTTGAAGAAGCGGTCGTGTGGATTTTCCAGATGACCTTCAACCATGACCGGTGCTCACGCAGCCCGTGCCGGTGTCACCTGGCCAGTGACCGGACGTAAGCCACCAGAGCTTCAATGTCCGCCGGTGAGCCTTTGAAAGCCGGCATCGTTCCTTTGCCGTTGGCAATGGATTTGGACAGTTCCTCATCCGTACGTTGGCGCTGCCAGTCGGCGTCTGTCAGGTCGGGAGCATCGGGTACGGTGGGACGCCCGTCCGTCCCGTGACAGGCCACACAGGCCCCGGCCCCGTTGTAAAGCCGCTTTCCACGGGCAAGCCGCTTCCCGGCGCTTTCGTCCCGCGTGGCCGGTGCGCGTCCGGTTGCCGGTCCGCTACCCAACAGTGTCGTCAGGAACGCCATCCCGGCCAGCCCGGCGACAAACGTTTTTGACTGCATGGCTACCTCCCCAACCTGGCGACGACCTTGCTTTCGATGCAGCACGATAAAAGCCGGGCTTGGTCTCCCAGCGACCTTGTGCCCGGCTCCACACGCCTGTCAGCGACGACAAAAGGGTTGTGGTGGTGCTTACTTCCCGGCCGGTTTGCCCAGGAAGCGGATGTAAGCCACCAGCGCCTTGTGTTCTTCGTCGGTGCCGTTACCCCCTTTGAAGGCCGGCATGCCCTGGGCAGCCTTGGCCCCCTTGAGGGAGGCAACGATTTCCTCGTCTTTTTCCTTCTGCTGCCAGGCGGCATCGGTGAACTTGGGCGCATTGGGAAGCACACCCTGCCCCTTGTCTCCATGGCAGCTGGCGCAGGCGTTGGCGTTATATAACTCCCGCCCTTTGGCAATCAGCGGGTCTTCCGCTCCTTCGGCCGGCTTGGCCGGTTCCGCCGGCTTGGCGCTCGTTTCCGTCGTGGGTTTGGTTGGTTCAACCGTCTTGACCTGTTCTTCCTTGGGCTTCATCGGCGGCGGTGGAGGAACGTTGTCTTTGACAACACAGGCAGACAGTACGCCGGCCGCCACAGCGGCGCAGAGGGTCAGGAATCGCTTCAGGTTGTGCATACCGGATAAAACTCCTTGAAAGGAATGTGCGAGGGGCTGTTGTGCCAACCGTTACACCGTGCCAAGACGGTCGGCAAGAAAGTCCCGTAGCCCGGCAATCGGGACACGAACCTGTTCCCAGGTGTCGCGGTCACGTACGGTGACGGTATCCAGTAAACCGGCTGGAGAAGCTGGGGCGTCTTCTTCCTTTGCGCCATCCTTGGTCTTACCGATACCCAGCGTGTCGTAATCTACCGTGACACAAAACGGTGTGCCAATCTCGTCCTGCCGGGCATAGAGTTTGCCAATCGCAGCCGTGTCATCATACACGGCGCGGATGCCATGACGTTGCAGGTCAGCCTTGATGGCTTTGGCCTTTTCGACAAGTTCTGATTTATTGCGCGCCAGCGGCAGCACCGCCACTTTGATGGGTGCCAGCGCCGGGTGCAGCTTCAGGACGACCCGTGGTTCACCGTCCGGGCCGGGTTTTTCGCTGTAGGCGTCCATCAAAAACGCCAGCGTGGCGCGGTCGGCGCCAGCCGACGGTTCAATAACGTAGGGAAAGTATTTTTCATTCGTCACGGGGTCGCGGTACACGAGGCTCTGCGTCGAGTGCTCGTTGTGCACCTGCCATTTGTCGTGCTTGCCTTTGGAGTGAACACTAAGGTCGTAGTCCGTCCGGTTGGCGATACCTTCCAGCTCGTCCCACTGTTTTTCTTCGTCTTCGCGTTCGGGAAAAAAGCGGTACTGCAAGTCCGTGCAGGCGCGGGCGTAGTGCGCGAGTTCCTCCGGCTGCTGGACGTACCGGCGCAGGTTTTCGGCCTGGATGCCATAGCGCAGATACCAGTTGTGGCGCTCCTCAATCCAGTGGGCGTGCCAGTCGGCGTCCGTTCCCGGCTTGCAGAAAAACTCGATTTCCATCTGCTCGAATTCGCGCGTCCGAAAGGTGAAGTTGCCGGGCACGATTTCATTGCGAAAGGCCTTGCCGATTTGGGCAATGCCAAAGGGAATCTTGCGCCAGCGCGAATCCACAATGTTTTTGAAGTTGACGAATATGCTCTGCGCGGTTTCCGGGCGCAGGTACGCCACTGCGGCATCCTCTTCGACAGGGCCGACCTGGGTCTTGAACATCAGGTTGAACGCCCGTGGCTCGGTGAGGTTGGCGCTACAGGCGGCAACCTTGCGTTTGTACCGGGGGCAATCAAGTTCGTAGGTTTTGTCGGCCCGGAAGCGTCCCTTGCACTCGCGGCAATCCACCAGCGGGTCGCTGAAGGTGGCTTCGTGCCCGGAGTACTTCCACACAAGGCGATTCATCAGAATCGCGCCGTCCATGCCTTCGATGTCATCACGGTCATAGACGACGGCTTTCCACCAGGCGCGTTTGACGTTGTTTTTGAGTTCGACGCCCAGTGGGCCGTAGTCCCACGTCGAACCCAGCCCCCCGTAGATTTCACTTGCCGGGAAGATGAATCCGCGTCGTTTGCACAGTGAAACAATGATTCCAATATCGGCCGCCGCCATGAGCTGGCTTACCTTTGTGTCAGGTCCGTCGTTTCTGGTCTTGCTGTGGCGAAGCGTTGGGTCACTTGCGCAAGCTGGTAACTATACACCGCGCGTTGGGGGGTTGTCACACCTTTTTCGCGCTGGATGGTGGTTGTGCTGCGGACGGGCTGACAGAGAAAAGCCGGCCGAGGCATCCGCGCCGGACGCCCGAAACCTGCCCATCGGCCGGTTTTCCGTTCGGCCGGTTGGCAGGGGTACATCGCCGGGCATCAGGCGTTGGTGTTGGCCAGGTTGGTCAGGAAGCTCACGTCCAGGTTGTGGCGCTTGAGCAAGGCTTCAAAGCCGTTTTTGTCCACGGCTTTGATGTAGGCTTCCTGTGGTTCGACCCGTTTGTTTTTGACGTGGTCGAGGAGTGCGTCATTGAGCGTGACATTGCCTTTGGCCTTGCCGGTCTGCATAGCCGAGGGAATCTGGAAGGTTTTGCCTTCACGGATGAGGTTGGCAATCCCGGTGTCGCAGATGAGCGTTTCAAGGGCGGCCACCCGTCCGCCGCCGATTTTCTTGCACAACGTCTGGGCAATAACACCCTTGAGCGATTCAGAAAGCATCACCCGGATTTGCGCCTGCCGGTCAGCCGGGAACTGGTCAATGATACGGTCAACGGTGGAAGGCGCTGTGGATGTGTGCAGTGTTCCAAACACGAGGTGTCCGGTCTCGGCGGTTTCAATGGCGATGGAGATGGTTTCGAGGTCGCGCATTTCGCCGACGAGGATGATGTCGGGGTCTTCGCGCAGGGCCGCACGGAGGGCATCCTTGAACGAGTCGGTGTGGTTGTGTACTTCGCGCTGGTTGATGAGGCAGTTTTTGTTTTCGTGGACAAACTCGATGGGGTCTTCGATGGTGATAATGTGGTCGCGGCGGTGGCGGTTGATGAAATCAATGAGCGCGCACAGGGTCGTGGACTTGCCGCTCCCCGTCGGGCCTGTCACCAGTACCAATCCCTTGCTCAGAAAGCAGAGCTTGAGGATTTCCTTGGAGAGACCAAGCATTTCCGCCGTCAGGATTTTGCTGGGGATGACCCGGAACACGCCGCCCATACCTTTGCGGTCCATGAAGATGTTGCAGCGGAAACGGGCGGCATCGCCGAACTCGTAGGCAAAGTCGGTGTCGTGCCGGCGATTGAACTCCTCGCGGTTTTTATCCGGCATCAGTTCCCACAGGATGCGTTCGGTGTCGGCGGGTGTCAGGGGTTGCCCTTCATACCCCGGCATGACGACCATATCCCCATCCAGACGCAGCATCGGCGGCACGGACGCCGAAATGTGCATGTCGGAAGCCTTGAGTTCGAGCTGTTTCTCGAACAGCTTGTCAATTTCGAGTGGCCCACGTTTGCGCAGATGGACAGCCGGACCCGCACCGGTTGTTGCCGGACTGTGCGCCGGGGCCACAGGAGGGCTGGAGCCAGTGGTGGAAGCTGGCGGGTTGACCGCCGGCTGCCGCCCGGATACCTGTTCCGGCACGGTCATCCCGGAAGCCGGTGTCGGGGGACGGGGCACCGGGCGGGTGGGCGGAATCGGCGGCATCGGGCGGGGTGGGGTGACGCTGGCTGCCGGAGTAAATGTTCCAGAGGTTCTGGCGGCAGAAGGCGGAGGCATGGGCGCGCTCGGCGTTGAAGGCTTGGCCGGGGCGCTGCCAACCGGGACGAACGAGACTTTCATCCCCCCGCCTTCTTTCGTGATGGACACGTCGAACGTCCCGGCACCGTTGACGTTCAACCGGAAATTGGTGGTCGGCTGACTCATCAGGGCGGTTTTCTTGTCATCGGGGAGGTGCGGTTGCAGGAGCCGATAAATGTCAAACGGGGTCATCGGGCTGCGGGTCAGTTCCGTTGCCCCGGATGAGTTGAAGACGGTCGGAGCCTTACCCGCCTGGAGAACAAGCTGATCAGCGCCCGCCATCCGCGGGTCCTTGAGCAGGCTTTCAATCGTCGCCGACATGGCGCACCCTCCGCTAAGGATACAGATCAGGATACAGTGAATTCAGCGAGTCACGACGGTCTGGTGTGCAAAAATCTAGTCGGTCTGCCCGACCTTATGCAAGGTATGGGCTTGGGTGCCGATTCGTTGCCAAAACCACAGACGTGCCAAGTTTTTCAACTTGCAGTGTAAGCAGCCATAAAAGTCGGAAACGTGTGGAATCTCGCACTGAGGTATCTTGGCGCTCGGCTACAAACGAGTGCAATGTCCGCGCCTTGTGCACTGTTCTGCTTTGAGGAGAGAGTACCGTCATGGGTGATGACGCCATTGTTCACAAAGGGACGAAAACCTTGTCAGCCCCAGACGGCGAACACGCGCACCTGACACCCTCCCAGCGGTTCTGGCGTCTCGTCTCCCTCGACTCACGCGACATCCTGGCGATTCTGGCCTACACGGCCGTCGCCGGATTGTTTTCCCTGGCCGTGCCTATCACGGCGCAGGTGCTCGTCAACAACATTGCTCAGGGGCAGTCCCTGCAGCAACTCGTGGTCCTCACCTCGCTGGTGCTGTTTTTTCTGAGCTTGAGCGGTATTTTGCGGCTGTTCCAGTTGGTGCTCATTGAGCGTTTGCAGCAGCGCATCTTTGTTCGGGTGGCTATCAACCTGGGAGAGCGCCTGCCACGGGTGCAACTTGGCTCGCTGACCGGTGAGTATGCCCCGGAGCTGGTCAACCGCTTCTTTGATGTCATCAACATTCAGAAGGCCTTCGCCAAGCTGGCGCTCGATGGGCTCGACGCCGTCCTCAAGGTGTTCGTCGGGTTGCTTCTGCTGGCCTTCTACAGTCGTTACCTGCTTGGTTTTGACGTAGCCGTGGTGCTGGCCGGGCTGTTCATCATTTTCGTACTGGGCATCAATGGCCTGCGCACCAGCATTCTCGAATCCAAGAAGAAATACAAAGTCGCGGCCTGGCTCGAAGAACTGGCGCGCTGCCACATCAGTTTCAAGATGAGCGGCACGCTGGATTTTCTGGGGGAACGGACGGATGCCCTTTCTGTCGCCTATCTCAAAGCCCGCCGCGCGCACTTCGCTGTTCTCTTTCGACAGGCCGTTGGCAACTACTTTTTCTATGCCATTGCCAGCGCCGGCATTCTGGCCGTTGGAGGCTGGCTCGTTATCAACCGTGAGTTGACTATCGGCCAACTGGTGGCTTCCGAAATCGTGGTCGTATCGGTGCTGGCCGGAATGGATAAGGTCATCAGCCAGCTCGAACACGTCTATGACCTGCTGACAGCCCTCGACAAAGTGGGACAAGTCGAGGACCTGCCCATTGAGCGGACAAAAGGCATTGAGGTTCCATCCCGCGATGAGGGGGCGACGGTGGTGTGTCGTAATGTCCGCTTCAGTTACCGTCCAGGTGTGGAAATCCTGTCGGGAGTGGATTTGACCATCAAGCCCGGTGAGTGGGTCAGTGTCGTCGGCTTGAGCGGGGCCGGGAAATCCACACTCATGGCGCTGATCTGCGGATTGCTCGAACCATCGCACGGGACGGTCGAAGTCAACGGGATTGATGTCCGGGACGCCAATCTCGACGCACTCCGGCTGATCGTTGGTATGGTGGGCGACCGGGAGGAAATCTTTGAGGGCACCATCGAAGAGAACATCCGGGTTGGTGCCGACTGGTTGACCCAGGAAGACTTGCGCTGGGCCCTGGAGATGGTGCATCTGACGAATGAACTGGCTGAACTCCCGCGGGGACTGCAAACGCTGCTGGTCAGCGGGGGCTATAACCTGTCGCGTGGGCAAATCCAGCGCCTGCTTCTGGCGCGGACCATCGTGCGGCGGCCCAAGCTGCTCATCCTCGATGAGGCCTTCATGGGCATTGACGAACGTACCAAGCTGAAAATTCTGGATGCCATCTATGACCGCACCCATCGCTGGACGATCATTGACATCTCCCACGATTCGGAAGTCGTTGTCCGGTCTTCCGTCATTCACGTTCTGGACAAGGGCGTAATTGTCGAAACCGGCTCGCCGGAGGAACTCTCCTGGCGACGTGGTGGAGCCTTTGCCTCGCTGTTCCCGGAGGTTTCCCGGCAGCTTGTCGGCAAGCGGCTCACGACGGGCAAGGTGTAAGCCCCATCTCTTGAGGGAGGAAACCGCACGCCATGGCACAACCTGCGCGTCAACTGAAAGCGATCCCGGCCACGTTGCCGTCGTCCAAACCACAGGCTTTGCAGTTGGTTGAGTCGCCGCGGCCGGCGCGCCCGCTGGCGCTTATCCTGGTGCTGTTTCTGATCCTGCTTGTCCTTGCGCTGATTTATGTTCCCTGGCAGCAATCCATCACTGGTGTTGGGCAGATAATCGTGTTTTCACCAAATGACCGCCCCCAGAACGTTCAGGCGCAGATACCCGGCCGCCTCAAGGGATGGAAAGTCAAGGAAGGTGATTTTGTTGAAGCCGGGACCGTCATTGCCGAAATTGCCGAGATTGATTCGAAGTTTCTTGACCCGAATCAGCTTGAACGCCTGGAGCGCCAGCGTGAGTTTCTGATTGCCCAGCGGGAAGCGGCCCAGTCCCGTGCCGCCGCTCTGCTTCAGCAGATCAAGGCGCTCGAACAGTCGCGCAACCTTGCTATCCCGGCGGCTGAGGAGCGGGCACGGCAGGCCGCCGACCGCCTCCGCTCGGCTGAGCAGGCACTGGAAGCGGCCAAGCAGAAACTTCTGGCCGATGAACTCAACTTCGAGCGGATTCGTGACCTCAACAAAGGAAAAAAAGACGCTGATGGCAACTGGATCATCCAACCGGGTCTCCGTTCAGACCGCGACTTCGAGTTGGCCCGGCAGACCGTGGAGACATCACGCGCTGATGTCATCCGCCTGCAAGCCCTGCTCGACGCCGCCATTCGTGACACGAAGGTGGGGGAACTTGATGCCCGCCGGGTTGAAAATGACACGCTGGCTACCCTGAGCAGCGCCCAAAGCTCGTACGCCTCGGCGCAGGAAACCATTGCCTCCCTCAGTAACAGCATTCAAAAGCTCGACATCGAAATTCAGAACTTCCGCGAGCGCATCCAGCAGCGGCAGGTCATCGCGCCACGCGCAGGGCAGGTGACCCAACTGCGGGCCGTCGGTGAAACCGAAACCCTCAAGTCGGGCGATGTCCTCTGCGTCCTGATTCCCCAGATGAAAGAGGAGGAGCAGGCCGTGGAACTGCTGATCAGTGACTTCGACGCCCCACTGGTGCGGCTTGGCGATCCGGTACGCCTGCAGTTTGAGGGCTTTCCGGCTGTACAGTTTGTCGGCTGGCCTTCGGTGGCCATTGGCACGTTTGGCGGGCGCGTCGTCTCCATAGATTCCGTGGATGACGGACTCAGTCGCTTTCGTCTCCTCATCCGACCCGACTACGACGCCATCAATCTCGGCAAGGATGATCCCTGGCCCGACCCGACCATTCTTCGTCCGGGAACCCAGGTGACGGGCTGGGTGATGCTCCGGGTGGTGTCGCTTGGGTTTGAGCTGTGGCGGCAGTTCAACGGCTTCCCGCCGATGTTTGACCGCAATCCCATCGAAAGAAAGAAAAAGCCCAAGGACGACAAGGACAAGGTCAAAGCCAAGGGCAAGTCCGGCAAAGACGACGACGGGGACAAAGATGACAAGTAAGCTGTGGTTTGGCGCTGTGGCCTGGCTGGGGATATGGCTGGGCGGCGGCTGTGCGTCAGCGGCCTGGGCGCAGGCCCCCCTGCCGGGTATCGTTGTGTCCCCAACCGAGGATGAACGCCGCTTGGCTGCTGCCGTCGCCCATGCCGGACCTGATCCGCAATCGGGACGCCGCACCGGTGCACCAACTCCCGGCCCGGGCGGTGCGCCGCCGCTGCTTCTGGAGCGTGTTTTTCAAATCATTGAGAACCAGCACCCAAAACTGCGTGGCTCCGTCATCGAACGCCGTGTCGCCACGGCGAAGCGCATTGAGAAACAGGGGGCTTTTGATCCCATCCTGTCCATTTCGACTGACTACCTGCGTTACAACAGCGCCTCCAAACGGGGAAAAGTATCGGAGGCCTTTGGCATTGGGACGGAAGTCAACTTCCTGACCCGCTCCGGGATCAAATTCTTTGCGTCCTCGAATCTCAATCTGGGCGCGACCAAGTCTCCGCTTTCTGCCACCGGGGATTTCGGCACCTACGAGTTTGGTCTCAAAGTGCCGCTTTTCCGGGATTTCCGCATCAATGAAAAATCCGTCGGGGAGCGGCAGGCTTTTCTGGGCGAATCCCAGGCGGATATTGCCGTCGTGCAAACCCGCCTGGAGCTGTTCCGCAAGGCGGCCGATGACTACTGGGACTGGGTCGCCGCCAAGCGCCGGTTGGATGTGGCGCGCAACCTGCTCAAACTGGCTGAAATCCGCAACGACGCCATCCGGCAGCGTACAGTTGTCGGCGACCTCCCGCCTATTGACGCCGTCGAAGCCGAGCAGGAAGTGCAGCGTCGCCAGGCGGCACTGGCCAAAGCCGAGCGTGACTTCCAGAAGGCGCAGTTCAAGCTTTCTCTTTCCCTGTGGCTGGATGATGTCACGACCCAGCCGCCGCCAGACGAAGGCAGTGTACTCGATGTCAGCCTGCAACTTGAGCCAACGGAAATCACGGCGGCTGAAATCAACGATGCCATTGCGCTGGCGCTTCAGCGCCGCCCGGAGTTGCAGGCCATTGCTGTCCTGAAGGACACGGTGCGGTTGGACCTTGAGCTGGCCCGCAACCAACGGCGTCCCATTCTCGACCTGGCGCTTGTGCCGGGACGCGATGCCGGGCCCGGGGGCATTGGAACGACGCTCAAAGCCGGCGTGATTTTTGAACTCCCTCTGCGGCAGCGGACGGCCGATGGGCGGATTGCCCAGGCGCAGTTGAAGCTCCAGAAGCTCGATCTCGAAGAACGGACGCTGCGCCAGCAGATTATGACCGAAATCTACGACACCGCCTCGGCCATCAATACCGCCTGGCAGCGGTATCTCGCCACGAAACGCGAACTTGAAGCTGCGATTGTTCTGGAGCGGGGCGAAAACCAACGTTTCATGCTCGGTGACAGCTCGCTGTTTCTGGTCAACCAGCGTGAACGCGCCACAGCGGAAGCCCGCAACAAGTTGATTGACGTGCAGGCGGAGTACGAACAGGCGCGGGCCGCACTCCGCCTCGCCACGATGCAGTTCTAAACCTGGGAGCGCGGGCGTCCTTGGGAGGGCGGGCGTCCCGCCCGCCTGTTTCACGCGGGCGGGACGCCCGCCCTCCCAGGGTGACGCCCGCCCTCTCTGGTTATGTGGTGGGCAGATCGCTGCCCTGGACGATACCCAGCGGACGATAGTTCCCAAGGCCTGGAAATACCGCACTCAACTGCGGATTCCGCAGGCGCCGGACGACAATCTCTGCCAGCACCTGCCGGTAGTCCGTCGTCACCGCCAGGTCTCCGCCGTCCAATGCCTGGCTGGCCAGACCTGGCCACGTCCCATACATTCTTCCGCCATTCACTGCGCCGCCCAGAACCAGCATAATTGATGCCCGTCCGTGGTCAGTGCCCCCGCTCTGGTTTTCCCGCAGCGTCCGGCCGAACTCGCTCATCGCCACCAGCGTGACCCGCTGCCGATAGCGCACCATGTCGTTGTAAAACGCCAGCAGGTTGCGCGCCAGCGAGTCCACATTCGTCGCATACGTGCCGGTGGTCAGTCCCTGGTTGTTGTGGGTGTCCCAGCCGCCGACATCGAGCGTTGCAATCCGCAGGCCGATGTCGAGCTTGATGAGCCGCGCAATGGTGATCAGCGCACTGCCCAGCGAGCCGGTCTGCGTTTCCGGCTGGGCGTAGCTTGCCCCATTTTCCGGGCTGTAGGCCGGGAGTGCCCCTCCCGTTGGCGGCCGCCCAATGGCATTGTTGACGTTCTGGATGGCACTGATGGCATTGAAGCCAGCCATGTGGAGCGGCGTCGTGCCGCTGTACATCCGCGTCATCGCCGGAAAGATGGTCGGATCGCCCGGCAGGGCAAAGTTGGTCAGGTTGGGCATCGCAATGGCGCTGCCACTGCCAATCAACGAACCGGGCAGACTGTTGGATGCCGCCACCGTGGGGATCGCCCCGCTCTGGCCGCCGGAAGTGGTGATATGGCGCGTAAGCCACCCGGTCGGCTGGCGCGAGGAAGGTACACCGCCTTCCATCAGGCTCTGGGCGTCAAAGTGGCTCCGGTTGGCTACCGTCAACCCTACCGCATGAACAATCGCCAGCGCGCCCGCCTGATACACATCAAGCAACGGCCGGGCGCTTGGGTGCAGCCGGAAGTCAATCCCGTTCCCGATGGGATTCGCGAGTGGCAGTCCGGCGTCCGTGCCGCTTTCGCGCAGGCGGAGATTGGACCGCGAAGCCACATAGTTCGGCTCATTGACTGGTGCCGCGAAATTCAGGCCGTCAATTCCACCGCGCAGGTAGAGCACCACAAGAATGTCATTGACGCCACTGGTCTGGCCGTAAACCAGTCCCCCGATGCGGGCCACACCGCTGGCGGCATAGGCCGCTGTCAGACTCGAACCGACAACGAATTGGCGTCTTGTAAGGGGCATACTTGGCTCCTTTTCTGTTCTCGGCTTATCGCCACCAGAAATCCGGCGACACGCACAGGCGTGCCACGGTCAGGTTGATGCGGTTGGTCACTTCTGCCGTCGTGCCCGATGGCGGCGCATCCGGGGGTGCGCTGCCGCGCAGGTACTCGATAAGCTCGTTGTACACTTCCGGCCGCACGGGCCGTCCCATGATGCGCGCAATGAAGAAATCCACGATCTGGCGGGTGGTCGTCACACCGGAGGGCAGGCTGGCGCGCAGGTTGTGCTGGATAGATGAGTAGCCGTTGGTCAGGGTGACAAGCACATTCCGCCAGCTTGCGCGGAAGGTATTGGTGTTGAGCCAGTAGGCACTGACATCGGGGAACCCGTTTGGTGGCGGCCAGGCAAAAAGCTGCTGACCGGCTTCGGTCACAAGGTTGTAGGGGGTATAACTCCCCCCGTTGTCAACCAGATTGGCATCTATCGCGCGCAGGAACGACATCATGTAGTCAAACGGCCGCTTGGTTTTCTGCCCCCACGTTTCCGCGAATTCCGGCGACAGCAGAATGGTGCGCACGACCCGCCCAAGCTGGTCGGGGGCGGACAGGTTCTCCCGCCAGGTGACAACCGCCTGTTTGATGACGCTGGGAGGCGGGTTATCGGCGATGAGTCGGCGGCAGAGCTTGCTGCACACAAAGATCGCCGTGCTTGGGTTGGCCGCCAGCAGGTCCAGGATGCGCTGCCCCTGGATCATCGGGTTGGACGATGTGGCGGCCGGAATGGGTACGTTGAGGACCGTACGCGCTGCTGGGTCGTTCCACTGGGGGACGAAAATAAACTGCCCGGTGTTGGGCAAAGTGGTACTCCCCACCCGCTGCCCGGCAGCAATAGTCCATCCGGTCAGCGCGGCTGCAATCTGGTTGACATCGTTTTCCGTGTAACCGGTGGACATCTGTCCGCTGGGGAACACCGGCGCATCGGCCGCGTTGGGGAAGTAGTTGCGTGCGCCCAGCGTGTGAAGTTCAAGCAACTCACGGGCAAAGTTCTTGTTGGGGGCGGTGTTCCGGCTGCTGACCAGGTTCAGGTAGTACATCATGGCAATGCTCTTGGTGACTTCTTCGAGCAGAACCCGGAAGTTGCCAAAGGCATGCTGCCGGAACAGGCGGTTGTAGATGGGCCAGGTGGCATAAATGCGGCCGTTGGTGCGCGCATCCACGTTGAAGTGGTCGTGCCAGAAGTCCACCAGGACTTCCCGGAGTTGCCACTTGCTGTACACGGCCCGCAGCACCGTTTCCGCGCGGACTTCTTCCAGCGGGCGCGTCCGTTCGGGAAAGCCCATGGGAATACTGAAATCACCCAGCCGCCATAACTCACTCAGCGGCTTGTTGAGCGCGGTGAGAGGGCGCAGTTCATCGAGTGCCGGATAACCATCACCGGCTGAGTAGCTGATGCGCAGGCGGGCGCTCTGGCGCTTGGCCAGAAAGAGGGCATCGTCGGCGTCATTTGGATGAAGCTGCTCTTCAACGTATGCCCTGAATCCGATGGTCCGAATGCGGTCGAGATCGCCGGGACGCGGCCCAAACCCCATGCGGTTGGCTGCAATGACTTCAAGTGGTGGACGGTCAGGAACGCCTGCCGCCTTGGTTGTGTCCTGATACAGAGGCGGATCATCGCTGGTGGTCTGGTTACTGAGGCCGGTAAACCCCTCGAACCAATGACACCAGGCGTAGGAAGCAGTAGCCGAGATCATGACGTTGTCTCCTGAAGACGTGGCCGTGGGTCTCTACACCCTGCAGGGAGAAGGAGACCTGGCGGCCAGGTAAAGCCGTTGTGTTTGTTTGAGAGAGGCGACCGGGCACGGAAAAGTTTGGATTTTTTTGACTTCCTGCCCGACAGGTTTCCGACACCATCCCAGTCCTGCCCAATCAGCACCATCCAGGCGATGAACGCAAAATGCCGAAACCGAAGCCCCGTGGCGAAGTACCCGCCGCCCGCACTCTGGACGCCTTCCGAAAAAGGATTGCTGAAGTTTTATGGGCGCAATGTAGTGTGAAATTCAGTGGTGTTGCCATCCCCCTGGCGACGGCAACCAACATTTCCCGAAGAAAGTTGGGTTCTTCCATGGCCTCTGTGACGACATCCGTTACGTCCGCGCCCACGCCACCCCGGCGCAACCTGCTGCCGTACCGGTTGGCAACGCAGATGGTGTTCGTGCTCATTCACGTCCTGCTCATCCGCGCGGCCATCCCGAACCTGGCCTGGGCCATCTATGGCATTCTTTTCTGGGCGGCGCTGGTCTATCTGACGATGCGCACAGGCCGGTGGGTGTGTGCCTGGATTTGCTGGCTGGGCGGCGCGCAGGACCTCTTTGCTCGCTTCGCCAGGGCGCGGGTGTCGTTCAACCCACGGTGGACGCAAATCGGCGTGCTGGTGGTGGCTGCCCTGTGGGTGCCGCTGGCCTGGCTGTTCTGGCGCGATGCCATGACCGCCCACACCAGCTCCATGGGCTTTGATGCCGAAAACTGGTGGTCGCACGCCCTGCACCTGGGGCTGCTGGCTTTCGTCGTCGGCAGTGTGTTCGTTCTCGGAAAACGTGGCGCTTGCCGGTACTTCTGTCCGTTTGGCATGGTGGTGGACGGATGCCGTAAGATGCACCAAGCGTCGTCGCAGCCGGGCCTCGTCACACTCAAACGCCGCCGGGTGAGTCCCACGACGCCTGCTGCTGAGGCCGCTGCCAATGCCACCACCAACCGGGGGAAAACTGCATGATTTGCCACGCCTGTGGGCGCGAAGTGCGTTTGCTGGGGAGGGTCGGACGCCTCGACCGCTGCAACGAATGTGGCGCCGACCTGCACTGCTGCCGCAACTGTCGTTTTTTTGACGCTGGCGCACGGTTTGAATGCCGTGAACCCATTGCCGAGCCGGTACGCGACAAGGCTGCCGCCAATCATTGCGAGCATTTTGCTCCAAACACAAAAGTGGCACTGACCGGCGCCTCGAAGTCCCGCACGGCTGCGGATGATGCCCGCAAAGCCTTTGAGCAGTTGTTCAAGAAAAAGAGCTGACCGCCCGACAATCTGCGCCGGCCGCTGCCAGCCGTTCTGGAGCCATGGGCATGAGAGCCAAAGACTTGATGACCAGTGACTTTGATTTCATTTCCGGCGACGCGACCGTGCGGCAGGCCCTGGAGTTGATGAACCAGACGCGCGTCCATTGCCTCATCGTCCTGCCACGCGATGAGTACGATGCCCACGGCATCATTACTGACCGCGACATCGTTTATAAGGTCATTGCCACGGGTGGCAACCTCGACAAGGCGCACGTCCACCAGGTGATGACGAAACCCATGTTCTTTGTCGAGCCGTTGCACGACATTCGCGCCATCGCCCGGCTGCTCCGGGCCCATAAACTCACCCGTGCGCCGGTTGTCGAAGTCGGAAAAATCATCGGCATTGTCTCCATTACCGACATCATCCGCCATTTCCGGTAGGCATTTTGGGTGCTGCCGCCGCATCAATGCCGGGTTTCATCCCCCGTACCCTGGCAGTAAAGGCTTGATTTTTGGCCGCGAAAAGCATTCCATCGGGGTGTATGAAAACTCACGATGGGTGACAGCCGTGCCTTGCGCGGCCGGGGTCCATCGTCAAACGCAGCCATGACCTTTCAGCAGCTTTTGTTCGTCGGTTTTGCGGCCCTGGTGCTCAGTGGCGCCGTGTCGGTGGTGCTGTTGCGCAACCCGCTCTACGGCGCTTTTGCGCTCATTACTTCCTTTGTCGGACTGTCGGCGCTCTACGTTCTGATGGGCGCGCAGTTTATCGGCGCGGCACAGATTGTCGTCTATGCCGGGGCCATTATGATGCTGTTCGTGTTCGTCATCATGCTGCTCAATGTACGCGCCGATGAAGAACGTCCGCCACGGCACCGCTTTCTCGTCTGGCTGGCGCTGCCACTGGGACTCGCATTCACGGTGCAGGTCTGGTTTGCCGTCTGGGGCATGACGGGTGAGCGCGCGCCTTCCGGCGAAGCCGGTACGGTCGAGCGGGTCGGCAAAAACCTCATGACCCGTTATCTGCTGCCGTTCGAGCTGACCTCGGTGCTGATTCTGCTGGCTGTGGTTGGTGCTTTGCACCTGGCAAAACGTGAGAAGGAGTAACGCCATGCGTTCCGGGCTTTGGGTGTTCCTGGGGTTATGTCTGTGGCTGCTGCCGGCCGGCGTCGGTCGGCCGGAAGGGCAGGCGCGCGCCCAGGATGCCGGGCGCACTGAATACCTGATGGTGGGCTATACCTCCAAGGGGCGGGTGCCAGGGGTGGCTGTGTATCGCAATGAAAACGGGACCTTGCGCGGCCGGTGGACAAACGGGCAGGCGCAGGGGCGCATTCTGACTGAAACGGCTGTCCCGCAGTCCCTGACTGACGGCATCGAAGGAACCTACGAAACGACCGGCACGAATCCTGACGGCCGGATGTACCGTGGCAAACTGGGCATCCGCAAACTCGGCGACAAGGTGTATCTCCTCGCCTGGACGAATGGCGAAACCGGCGTCGGCATTCTGGCCGGGCAGGTGCTCGTGGTCGGCTATGGTGAGCAGCCCGGTGTTGCGCTCTATGCCCTCAAAGCCGACGGCAGCGGCGATGGTGGATGGACAACCTTGGACATGCAAGGGGGAATCGGGCGCGAGCAGTTCTACGGCGGCGGCGGCTTGACCGCCACCCATCGCACCAAGGGCGTATCGCCTACGGGACAGCCCTACGAAGCCGCCGTCACGATTACCAAGGAAGGAAATGCCTACCGTCTGGCCTGGTCAACCGGAGAAGTCGGCATCGGTCTGCTGACCACCGCCAGGTGAAACGTCGGGTGAAACACTATGGTGCCTTTGTCCTGGTATCTCATCCTCAGCGCCGCCCTCTTTGCCATCGGGGCGGCCGGTGTCTTCGTCAAAAACAACATTATTTCGACCCTGCTGTGCCTGGAACTCATGCTCAACGCGGCCAATCTGGCTTTTGTGGCGTTTTCGGTGTTCCAGGGGACGGTGGAAGGACAGCTTTTCGTCATCCTCGTCATGGCGGTGGCCGCCGCCGAAGCCGGTGTGGGACTGGCGATCGTCATTGCGCTGTTCCGCAACCGCGAAACCCTCGATGTGGATGAATCCAGCCTCCTGAAACTTTGACGGCCCCTGCGTGGACGCCCCTCCGGGGACGCTGTGGATAAACGACTGGCATGTTGACCGTGATGATTCTCGCGCCCCTGTTTGGCGCACTGCTGCTGACCGTGGCTGGACGCCGGCTGGGCGAACGTCTGGCCGGGGCCCTGGCCTGCCTCGCTGTGGCCGTGGCAGCGGGACTGGCTTTCGCGGTCTTTTTTCTGAAGCTGCTGCCGGCGGCGCCGGATGCAGAAGGCGTACGCCGGGTGACGGAACGCCTCGGGATGTGGTTCAGCGTGGGCAGTCTGACCGCTGACTTTGGTCTGGCGCTCGATCCGCTGTCGGGCGTCATGGTGCTGTTCATTACGGGCGTCGGACTGCTCATCCACATCTTTGCCACCGGCTACATGCACGGCGACGAAGGCTACGTCCGCTTTTTTGCTGCGCTGAATCTCTTTGTGGCGGCCATGCTGACGCTGGTGCTGGCTGACAACCTGCTGCTGATGTTTGTCGGGTGGGAAGGTGTCGGGGTCTGTTCCTACCTGCTCATCGGGCACTACTTCACCCGGGACGAAGCCGCTGAAGCTGCCCGCAAAGCCTTCATTTACAACCGTATCGGGGATGCCGGGCTGGTGCTGGCCATCCTGCTGCTGGTGACGAAAGCCGGAAGTGTCAACTTTGCGGACATTGCACGCTGGGCGGCGCAGCAGCCCGTCGAAACACTGGGCTGGGCGGCGGTTGGCGCGGGCGGCCTGACCACCGTCGGCCTGTTGGTGCTGCTGGGGGTCACGGGAAAAAGTGCGCAGATTCCGCTGTTCGTCTGGCTGCCCGATGCCATGGCGGGGCCAACGCCGGTTTCGGCCCTCATTCACGCGGCAACGATGGTTACGGCCGGAGTCTATCTGCTGGCGCGGCTCAATGTTGTTTTCCTGCACGCGCCGACGGCGCTGGTCGTCGTTGCGGTTGTCGGCGGGGCAACGGCGCTGCTGTCCGCCACGATTGCCCTTGGGCAGGACGACATCAAAAAGGTGCTGGCCTACTCGACGGTTTCCCAGCTCGGTCTCATGGTCATGGCCTGCGGAGCCGGAGCCTTTACGGCCGGCATCTTTCACGTCACCACGCATGCCTTCTTCAAGGCGCTGCTCTTTCTGGGCGCCGGCAGTGTCATTCACGCGCTGCACGAAGAGCAGAACCTGCGGCGCATGGGTGGGCTGGGACGCTTCATGCCCCTGACCCGCTGGACGATGACGGCCGGTTGGCTGGCCCTGGCCGGTTTTCCGCTGCTGTCGGGCTTTTTCAGCAAGGATGAAGTGTTGCTGGAAACCTTCGCTTCGGCCGTGCTGCCCGGTGGACTGGCCAAAACCCTCTGGGTGGTGAGCCTGCTGACCTCGCTGCTTACGGCCGTCTATATGACGCGGCTTATGGTGCTGACCTTCCACGGGGAACCGCGTGAGGCCGTCGCCCACGGCCAGCCGCACGAATCGCCGCTGGTGATGACCCTGCCGCTGGTGGTGCTGGCCGTGTTGTCAGTGTTTGGTGGCGTGCTCGGTCTGCCGGAAGCCTTTGGCGCCCATCCGTGGATGCGCGGCTTCCTCAGTCCACTGGTGACGATGCCGACCGAGTTCACCCACGAAGCGGCTTCCCATACGACGGAACTTGTGCTCATGGGCGTTTCCGCCGCCATTGCCCTGACCGGCATTGCCGGCGGATGGTGGTTCTTTCAACGCCATCCGCTCTGGGAAGCGCCGCGCATCCTGCAGGCGAAATACTGGGTGGATGAAGCGTATGACCTGGCGGTGGCGCGTCCGCTGGAAGCCCTGGCCCGGCGCGGCCTGTGGCAGGGGCTGGATGTCTCCGTGGTGGACGGACTGGTGGGCGGCATCGGGCGCAGCCTGTCGGGACTTGGGGCTACCCTGCGTGAAATGCAGTCGGGCTATGCCCGTGGCTACGTCGTGATGATCTTTCTCGCGGCGCTGCTCATCCTGGGCTATTTCGTGTTTGGCCCCGGATAGTACGCCCGGCGATTGCATACAAACAGTGAGTGTGCCGTGACGTTCCTTGATTCCGGACTGTTGCTCGTCCTTCTGATTGTTGCGCCGGTGATGGGCGCGCTCGTCATTGCCGCTTTGGCGGCTACGTCGGCCGAAGCCGGCCGGCGGTACGCCCTGACCGTGGCGCTGACAACGGCGCTGCTGACCTGCGGGCTGTCGTGGCGGCTGATTGGCCGCCAGACCGACCCGGCGCTCGTCGTCAATGCACCGTGGATTCCCACGCTGGGCATCTGGTTTCACCTGGCCGTGGATGGTCTCAGCCTGTGGCTGATCCTGCTGGTGACGCTGCTGACGCCGCTGGCGATGCTGGCCAGTACGGCGATCACGACCCGGCGCCACATCTACTTCATGCTGGTGCTGCTGTTTGAAAGCGGGCTGATCGGCGTTTTTCTGGCGCGCGACCTGGTGACGTTCTATGTGTTCTGGGAAGTCGTGCTCATCCCGGCCTACTTCCTCATCGGCCTGTGGGGCGGGGAGAACCGTCTGGCAGCCGTCACCAAATTTTTCCTCTACACCGTTGCCGGAAGCCTGCTGATGCTTGCGGCGATCATCGGCCTCTATGTGACGCACGGTCAAGCCACCGGGCGCTATACCTTTGACCTGGAAACGCTCGTCAAGGCGCGCAATCTGCTTTCGCCGGACCTGCGCCAGTGGTGCTTCTGGGGGTTTGCCATTGCGTTTTTCGTCAAAATTCCGGTGTTTCCGCTCCACACCTGGCAGGCTGACACCTACGCCGAGTGCCCGACGCCCATCACAGCGCTGCTGGCGGGGGCTATGTCGAAAATGGGCACCTATGCCCTCGTCCGGTTTGGCGTCGGACTGTTTCCCGAAGAGGCCCAGGCGTGGGCGCTGCCGGTGCTGGTGCTGGCCGTGGTCAGCATCCTGCACGGGGCGCTGGTCGCCATGGTGCAGACCGATCTGAAACGGCTGCTGGCCTATTCATCGCTCAGTCACCTGGGGTTCGTAACGCTGGGGGTCTTTTCGTTCACGGCGTATGGCGTCGAAGGCGCGATGTTTCACATGGTGGCGCACGGCGTCACAACCGGCGCGCTCTTTCTGCTCGTCGCCATGCTGGAAACCCGGCGGCAGACGACCGACCTGGGCGAGTTTGGCGGTTTGGCCCAAGCGATGCCCCGGTTTGCCTTCCTGATGGTTCTGGCCAGCCTGGCCTCAGCCGGCGTACCGTTCACCAACGGCTTCATCGGTGAGTTCCTGACTCTGCTGGGGGCTTTCACGGCCACGCCGGGACGCTGGTTTGCCGTCGTGGCGGCCAGCGGCATGGTGTTGTCGGCGGTGTATCTGCTGACGGCCGTGCGGCGTACGCTTTTTGGGCCGCACAAAGCCACCTTCGAGATGCCGGATGCCGACTGGCGGGAAGTGCTGACCGTGGTGCCGCTGGCAGCTCTGATGCTGGTGATGGGCATCGCCCCCCGGTTCTTTCTGGAGGCCACGCGCCCGGCGGTGCCGCCGGTGGTCACGGCAACCTCCCGCCCGTCCTGAACGCCCTTACATTCACCTGAACACCCTTACATTCATCCGACGCTACGCTGGCGGCTGATCATCCGTTGGCCACGCCCACTGGCCGGACCCGCGTTGTGCCTCTGCCGCAGACGCGCCCGTGGGAAGGGTGTGCCCGTGCAATTCTTCCATGCAATTCTTCCGTCCGGGCGAGCACAGGGCTTGACAACCGCAGCTTGGTGTAGCATGTTGGCTTCAACTTGAAAATCATTTTCATTTACTAAGTTTGCCAAGTGCCGCCATGCCGCCCTGAACCCTTGACGCCCCCCAAGCAAAAAGCCTCCGGTGCGGCAACACCGAAGGCTTTGAGCACAGTGTCCACCCGGTAGGCAACAGGATGGCGCGTGTGCGCGGGCACTCTACCCGATGCGCCGTCCGCAATGAAGCTCTGACAGCCGTTTGTCCGGCGTGCAGGGAGTGGAGTGTTATGTCAAATGCAGTGATGGTGATTTCGTTTGCGAAACGCGCGGCTTTCCCTTGGTCTGGCCTCCGGGCTGGCCGTGGTTATTCGTGGATTGGTGTTCTGGTGATGGCCGTCTGGTTGGGGGTGGTGGGCATTGCCGGTGCGCAGGCTGAAGACCGGGGTGCTTTGACCGGCAGCGTAACCGATGGGCAGGGAGCACCAATCGCCGAAGCCAGTGTGCTTGTCCGCAGTGTGGCGACCGGAAGTACGCGCATGGCCCTGACGGCCGCCGATGGCACGTTTACCGTCGGCGAACTGCGCTATGGCGTCTATCAAATCCGTGTCACACGGGAAGGATTTTCAGATGCCGTCGTCGAAGTGCGGCTTGCGGCACCAAGTGCAACCCTCGATCCCATTCGCCTTGCGCCGGGGACGATCCGGGAAATCGTCACCATCACGGCCAGCCGTACCGTTCGCGACACGATGACAACGCCGGAAGCCGTTTCGGTCGTGACGGAGCAGCAGTTGCAGGAACGGCTGCCGGGGACGGCCGCCGACATTCTCCGCGATTTGCCCGGAACTTATACCCAGTCGCAGAGCTTCCAGACGCGCCCCATCATCCGTGGACTCGAAGGAAACCGCGTGCTGGTGCTGGTGGATGGCGAGCGCCTCAACCACGGGCGCACGCCGACGAGCCACGTCGGCAATGGCGTCGAGACGGGACTGGTGGATGTCGGTACGCTGGAAGCCATTGAAGTCATCCGTGGGGCCGGGTCGGTGCTCTACGGCACGGAGGCGCTGGGCGGTACGATCAACTTCATCACGCGCCCGCCGGCCACGGTGGACAGCGGGGTGCGGGTGAGCAGCGTGGTTGATCCCTTTTTCACCTCGAACGGCCCCGGTGGACGCTACGGCGGCAGCCTGAGTCTGGCGACCCGCCGCTTCACGGCCCGCGTCCGGCAGTCGTTTGAAAACTTCAGCGACTACACGGCCGGCGGCCCCGTGGAAGCCGGCTATGCCTCGGTGGTGCCACAGTTTGACCCGGTGACGCGCCGGGTGACGGGTTCGACCTACCGGACGAATGCCACGCGCGTCGAAGGTCGGTTCTTCTTCACGGAGCAGACTTTCCTGCGGTCGAGTTATGAGCGGCTTGCGTCCGCGCCCTACCGGTATCCGCTTCAGGGCACGTTCGACTTCCTGTTCAGCAACCGCGACAAGGTCAATATGGGATTCGTCGTCCGTGATCTGTCACCGGTGATTGCCAGTGTCCAGATCAGCGGCTACTACCAGTGGCAGCAGCGGCGCGACCAGGTCATCGTACGGGCGTTGCCAGCGCTGTTTCAGGTCACGGACCGGCAGATCAATCCCACGACGGGCGGCTTTGATGGGCAGGTCATCCTGACGCCGTTCCGCAACCACATCATCACGGCCGGGATCAGTTTCTACCGGGACACCAGCGCCGATGATCGGATTGTCATCCGGGGAACATTGCCGACGCCGCCTGGCGGTCTGACCCCGGCTCAGGCGCAGACGCTGGCCGCGCGCATCCGTACCGACGGCGATGTGCTGCGTTCGCTGCGCAACAGCCAGCCCCGGCGGGATGTTCCGAACGCCAACTTTCAGGACCTGGCCTTTTTCGTGCAGGACGAATACACCCCCAGCCGTTATGTGCGGCTGATCGGCGGGCTGCGGGTGGATGGCTACCGTTCACGAGCGCTGGATACACCGAGTTACGACATCTTCAACCTCATACCGCCCGGAACGGCTGGTATCAACGGTCTGGAGTCGCTGCGCCATGCGAATGTGGCCGTCACGGGGTCGGGCGGCATCGTCGTCAGCCCTATCCCGGCGGTCAGTCTCGTGGCGCGGGTGGCGCGCAGTTACCGCGAACCGAACATCTATGACCGCTACAATGCCGGGGCATCCCA
This sequence comes from Chloracidobacterium thermophilum B, assembly GCF_000226295.1. Taxonomy (GTDB): domain Bacteria; phylum Acidobacteriota; class Blastocatellia; order Chloracidobacteriales; family Chloracidobacteriaceae; genus Chloracidobacterium; species Chloracidobacterium thermophilum. The sequence continues at coordinate 1,613,706 of NC_016024.1, read as the reverse complement.
CACGCTTAGCCCGACGACGCGCAGTATCACGATTCCAAACCCGAACCTGCGCCCGGAAACCGGCATCAATCTCGATCTGGGAGCGAAGGTGCGCTTCACGCGGTTTTCAGGCGCCTTTACCTATTTCCGAAACAACTACGCCAACTTCATCAGCAACTTCGGCGCGCCAGTGCCGGGGCTAGCGCCGATACCCAATCCGATTCCAGGGGGCGTGCCGCTGGCCGTGCTTCAGCGCCAGAACCTCGGCCGCATCCGCATGCAGGGGATTGAAGCCGAGTTTGAAGCGCCCTTCCGGCTGCCCGATGCATTGCGGTCATCGTTCGTGACGCTGCTGGGCAATCTGAGTGTGACGCGCGGAGATGACCTGCAGGCGAACCAGCCGGTGGACCCGTTCAACTTTCCGGTCGTGCCGGTCAAAGCCGTGCTGGGGACGCGCTGGAACTCGGCCACGAACCGCTACTGGATGGAGTATCGGTCGCGCATCGTCACGACCCAGCGCCGGTTGCCGCCCGGCAGCCTCTACGCACGGCCGGGCACGGCACGCCTGGGTTTCACGGTGCACGACGTGCGCGGCGGCGTCAACTTTGACCGCGAACGCTACGGTGTGGCGCTGACCCTTGGGGTGGAAAACCTGGGCAATCGCTTTTACCAGGACCTGTTTTCACTGTTCGATGCGCCGGCGCGGGGGCGTGCGTTCGTCGCCGGAGTGCGGTTGCGGTTTTTCTAATGCTCCAGGAGCCTGTCACTTATGGACATTCAATCGCTGTTTCGTCTGCCCGAAGACCCGGACCAGATACCCATCCCTGTGCGAATGTGGCTGTGTCTGGAGTGTGGCAACTTTCACCTGGCCATCGGTGGCGCCCACTACACATTTTCGCCGGAGCAGTTTCGCCACTTTGTGCGTGGCGTCAACGAGTGCGCCGTTCACTATGGACTGAGTGGCGTCGGGTTTGCCGAAACCCTGCGCCAGTGCTGCGCCACCGATCCGTTCGGGGCGCAAAATTAGGAGATAGAGAAAAGGCACATGGCGGGCAGGATGCCCGCCCTCCCAGGGCAAAATGCCCGCCCTCCCAGGGAGAGTGCCGGTGCATGACCATTTCCCGGAACATGCCGCATGTTGTTCATTCCGACCTGACACACAAAGGAGAACCATCCGATGACTACACCAAATCCAGCGGCTGAGTTGACAACCGACGCCGGCTATACGGCCGAAGACATTGCGCAGCAGTGGTCACAGTTGCGCCAGACCGAACCCAAACTCCGCATCCGTGACGCGGCTGCAAAGCTGGGCGTCAGCGAGGCCCAGCTTGTGGCACTGGGCTGTGGGACAACGGCCACCCGCCTGAGCGCCGACTGGGGCGACTTCATCCGCGAACTGGAAGCCCTGGGGCCCGTCATGGCGCTGACCCGCAATGACGGCGCGGTGAGCGAAAAGGACGGCCACTACCGGAACGTCGAAATCTTTGCCGGGCACACCCGGATGGGGCAGGTGCTCGACAGCGGCATTGATCTGCGGCTGTTCCTCGACCGCTGGGCCATCGGCTTTGCCGTGTGCGAAGACTCGCCCCGTGGGCCGCGCCGCAGTTTTCAGTTTTTTGACGCCACGGGCACGGCCATTCACAAAACCTACCTGCGGGAAGCCAGTCACGTGGAAGCTTTCGAGGCATTGAGCAAACGGTTTGCCGCGCCCGATCAGAGCCGGGAACAGGCTGTAAGTGCCCCGCCGCCGCCAGTGGCCGAAATCCCCGATGCCGAAGTGGATGTGGCCGGTTTTCGGCAGGGCTGGCGCGAACTCAAAGACACGCACGACTTCATCCGCCTGACACATCGCTTCAAGCTGAGCCGGACGCAGGCGCTCCGTCTGGCGGAACCGGAAATGGCCTGGCAGGTGCGCCCGGACAGCTTCGGACGCATTCTCGAAGAAGTCGCCGCCGCGCGGGAAAACATCATGATTTTCGTCGGCAACCCGGGCTGCATCCAGATTCACAGCGGGCCGATTCACAACGTCAAGCTCATTGGCGAGTGGCTCAACGTTCTGGATGACGGGTTCAACCTCCACGTTCACGAGCCGAAGGTCCACAGCGCCTGGGTGGTCAAAAAGCCGACGGTGCGCGGGATTGTGACCGGAGTGGAGTTTTTCGATGCAACCGGCGAACAGATTGCCATTCTCCATGCCAAACGCCGGGAAGGTGAGACGCCCTCTCCGTTCTGGGCGGAGCTGTGTGAGTGTCTGACGCGGGTTTCATGACGCGGTTGGAACAAAGGCTTTTTGCCGCGCAGGGAAAGCCAAAACACTCCTGAGACCTGCGCGGCCGTCGGGGTACGGACGGGGTATTGGTTGGTCAGGTCGCGTACTTCGCAACTCGGCCCCGACGTTTTTTTCTTGATCCTCCGGCGCGGCTTCTGGCGGAACCGCGCCGCCTGATGAAAGGCCTGATGAAAGGGAAGCCATGATGACCCTGAGACGTTGGTGTGCCGTTGTCGGGCTGGTCAGCCTTGGCCTGGGCATTCTGGGGGCCGGGAGCGGTTGTCGGCGCGATGTGACGACCCAGGCCGCGGTGCGGACGGTGACAGACGCCGCCGGGCAGCCGGTGGCCATCCGGGATGTGTCGCGGGTGGTCGCCGCCGGCGGGTCCGTCACCGAAATTGTCTATGCCTTGGGCGCAGAGTCGTTGCTGGTGGGGTGTGACGCATCGAGTCTCTACCCGGAAGCCGCCACGAAACTGCCGCAGGTGGGGTACGTCCGGGCCCTGTCGTCCGAAGGAGTCCTGTCACTGCGTCCGACGCTGGTGTTGACCGTCCCGGAAGCCGGTCCGCCGGAGGCGCTGGCGCAGTTGCGCGCCAGCGGGACACCGGTTCTGACCGTACCGGCTGAGCCTTCACTGGAAGGCGTCAGGCGCAAGATTCGCACTGTGGCGCAGGCGCTTGACCGCGAAGCCCAGGGCGAGGCGCTCATCCGGCAGTTGGAAGCTGACATGGCGCAGGTTCAGACCTACCTTGCCGAACGGCCTTCCAGACCGAAGGTGATGTTCATCTACGCCCGTGGGCAGGGCGCGGCCAACGTCGCCGGACGCGATACGGCGGCAGCGGAGATGATTCGGCTGGCGGGTGGCGTCAATGCCTTTGATTTTGAAGGCTACAAGCCGCTGACGGCCGAGGCGGCCGTGGCCGCGGCCCCGGAGGTCATTCTGCTCCCGGCGCGTGGATTGGAAAGCTCCGGCGGTATTGCCGGGGTGCTGTCCATGCCCGGTGTGAACCAGACTCCGGCCGGGCGCAACCGGCGGATTGTGGCGGTGGATGACCTGTTGCTGCTGGGCTTCGGCCCGCGAACCGGGCAGGGCGTCATGGAACTGGCGCGGTTGCTGCACCCCGAAAACGCACCCGAAAAGTGAGCGTGGCATGGCGGCTGTGAACATCCTGGCGACCCGTCCGCAAGCCCTTCGACTTCCCGGCCACTGGCTGATTGGTGGCCTGGCTGGCGTACTGTGCGGTATCGTGTTGTTGGCCGTGGGCATTGGCGCCGTGGCCATCACACCGGCGCAAAGCCTTTCCATTCTGGCTGAGTTGATTGGACTGGACGTTGGCGTGCCCTTTACCGAACAGCAACAGGCGGTGCTGCTCACGATTCGTCTGCCACGGGTGCTGTTTGGCGCGCTGGTCGGGGCCGGCCTCGCCATGGCCGGCGCGGCGATGCAGGGCGTTTTTCGCAATCCCCTGGCTGACCCCGGCATCATCGGGGTTTCGAGCGGCGCGGCGCTGGCTGCCGTGCTGTGCATTCGCACCAACGGGTGGTTGTTTGGCAAGGCTGGCGGGACGCTGGCCGTCTATCAGTTGCCCCTTGCGGCGTTTCTTGGCGGAAGTCTGGTGGCTTTCATCGTCTATCGCCTGGCACGCCGCGAAGGAACGCTGTCGGTCGGTCTGTTGCTGCTGGCCGGCATTGCCCTGGCGATGCTGGCGGAGGCGTTGCGGGGAGCGCTCATTTTTGCCGCCACAGATGACCAACTGCGGAGCGTGACCTTCTGGAGTCTGGGGAGTCTGGGAGCCGCTTCGTGGGTGAATCTCTCGATTGTCGCTGTGCTGGCTGTCCCGGCTATGGTCTGGCTGGGACGCCTGGCGCGCCCGCTCGATGCCCTGTTGCTGGGCGAGGCCGAAGCCCGGCATCTTGGCTTCGATGTCACCACGGTCACACGCCTGGCAATGCTGGCCGCGACGCTCATCGTCGGCGCCGCCGTGGCTTTTGCCGGCATCATCGGGTTTATCGGTCTCGTGGCGCCCCATCTCATCCGGCTTGCCGCCGGCCCGGGCCACCGGACGCTGCTTCCGGGGTCGGCCCTGCTCGGAGCATGTCTGGTCGTGCTGGCGGATTTGCTGGCCCGGACCATCGTCAGTCCGGCTGAAATGCCCTTGGGGGTTGTCACAGCCAGCCTGGGTGCGCCGTGTTTTCTGTGGCTGTTGTTACGGGAGCGGGGGTTTCGGTCATGATGCTTGAAGCGCGTCAGGTTGGCGTCGTTCTGGGCGGCAAAGTCCTGCTGGACAACATTTCGCTGACCCTGCTGCCCGGTCAGGTCACGGCCCTGCTGGGGCCGAATGGAGCGGGGAAGTCCACGTTGCTCAAGGTGCTGACCGGCGATGTGACGCCGACCTACGGCGCGGTGTATCTCGATGGCCGCCCGCTGGAGGGGTGGTCGCTCGTGGAGCGGGCACGGCGGCGGGCCGTGGTGCCCCAGGAATCCTCCCTGGCTTTTCCGTTCACGGCCTTTGAGGTTGTTCTGCTGGGGCGCGCGCCGCACGTGGCTCTGCGTGAAACACCGCAGGATGTCGCCATTGCCCAGCAGGCCATGGCGCAGACCCGTGTTGACCATCTGGCTGCGCGGGCCTATCCGTCACTTTCCGGCGGTGAACGCCAGCGCGTGCAGTTTTCCCGCGCCCTGGCCCAGATTTGGGAAGCCCTGCCCGATGGGTCCGCACGGTGGCTGCTGCTCGACGAGCCAACTTCCAGCCTCGATCTGGCGCACCAGTACGAAGCGATGGCCGTGGCGCGGCAGCTTGCCCAGGAGGGCGTCGGCGTCGTGGTGGTCGTGCATGACCTCAACCTGGCGGCTTACGTGGCCGATGACATTGTGCTGCTTGACCGGGGACGCATCACGGCGGAAGGCCGCCCGGAAGACGTGCTCACGGCGGAGCGCATCCGGGCCGTATTCGGGCTGGATGTCGTCGTGACGCCACACCCGCATCACGGCCGGCCCTGTGTCGTGCCGCTTCCGCCGTCCCGGCCGGGCAGTGAAGGGCGGCGGGAACGCCCGATGTCCTCACCGATCCTGCGTTTCCGCCTGGTTTCACGGTAGGCGCATGTACGCGAGTGGCGAGTAGCGAGTGGCGAGTGGCGAATCGAGGCCCGTCTGCCCGGCTGTGTGACGGATCGCTACGCGCTGGCTTGGGCGACGAGTTCCCACTCGGCGTAGAGGGCTTCGAGCCGCTGCGTCAGCTTTTCGTACTGCTGGTGAAACTCGCTGTAACGAACCGGGTCGGTCGCCACTTCCGGCGTGGCCATGGCGGCGGAGACCGTGGCCAGGTCGGCCTCGGCGCGGGCAATGTCGGACTCGATGGCTTCCACGGGGCGCACCTTGCCCCTGGGTTTCTTTTTGGCTCCGGGTGATGTCCCGGTGGGGGCGGCTGGGGGCGCAGCCGGTGACGGAGTATGCGCCTGAGCATGCGTCTCGGCCGGCTGGGCAGCGGGTCTGGCGGTCTCGGCGGCTTTGGCGCGCCGGGCGGCTTCGCGCTGCTCCGCCTGGCGGATTTCCCACAACTCGCTGTAGCTGCCGTCAAAATCGCGGCTGCTGCCGGGTTCAAGCCAGAGCAGGCGGGTGGCGACGTTGTCCAGAAAATAGCGGTCGTGCGACACGATGAGGCACGTGCCCGGATACTGCACCAGCGCCATTTCCAGCGCCTCGCAGGAGGGAATATCGAGGTGGTTGGTCGGCTCGTCGAGGATCAGCACGTTTGAGCGGCTGTAAATGAGCTTGGCCAGCGCCAGCCGGCCCCGCTCACCGCCGGACAGGGTACGGATGGGTTTGAATACATCGTCGCCGGTAAACAGAAACCGGGCCAGAAATGACCGCAGCTCGAATTCAGTGGCCGACGGGTTGACGCTTTGGAGTTCAGCAAAAATCGAGTTGGCGAGGGTCAATGACTCCAGCCGTTGGTCGTAGTAGGCGGTTTTGACGCCCGTTCCCCAGCGTAGCGTGCCGGTGACCGGCGGCAGGATGCCGAGCAGCGTTTTGAGCAGGGTGGTCTTGCCGGCACCGTTGGGGCCAACGATACCCAGCCTTTCACCCCGGCGGACCACCAGATTGAAAGGGCCGGCCACCGCCTTGCCGCCATACCCCACGCGGAGGTCTTCGAGCGTGAGAACCCATTCGCCCGAACGCGGCACGTGCTTCATCGAGAAGTTGCCCTGCGGGGCATCCACCGTGGCGGCTTCGATGCGCTCCATACGGGCCAGCAGGTTGCGCCGCGACTTGGCCTGTTTGGTCTTCTGTCCGGCGATGTTGCGCCGGATGAACTCTTCCTGGCGGGCAATCTCTTCCTGCTGTTTTTCGTAGTGCCGCTGCTGGATTTCCCGCAGGGCATCCCGTTTGGCGACATATTCGGTGAAGCCGCCCGTGTAGGAAGTCGTCCTGCCACGGTCGAGTTCGATGGTGCGGGTCGTCACCCGGTCGAGAAAAAAGCGGTCGTGGGAAATGACCAGATAGGCAGCGGCATAGTTGGTCAGGAATTCTTCCAGCCACTCGATAGCGCGCAGATCGAGGTGGTTGGTTGGCTCGTCAAGCAGCAGGAGGTCGGGTTGCCGCAGCAGCAGCATCCCCAGGTGGAGGCGGCCCTGCTGGCCGCCGCTCAGCCGGACGGCCGGCTTGGAAAAGTCCTCCCTGGTGAGGCCGAGACCGAGCAGGACTTCCTCGGTGCGGGCCGGGTAGGTGAAGCCCCCCTGTTCTTCAAAACGGTGCTGGAGTTCGCTGTAGCGTTCGAGCAGGTCTGCCAGGCAGTCTGAACCCTGCCCCGGTTCAGCCATGGCGTGTTCAAGCTGGCGCATCTCGCGCTCCATGGCCTGGAGTGCGGAAAAGACACTCAGGGCCGCTTCCAGCACGGTCACTTCCGGGGGGAAGTGAGGGTGTTGCTCCAGAAGGCCGAACGACAGGTTGGTGGCGCGGATAATCTGCCCCCGGTCGGGTTGGTCCAGTCCACACAGCAGCCGCAGCATGGTGGATTTGCCGGCCCCGTTGCGCCCGACGAGGCCAATCTTTTCGCCTGGATTGACCTGACATGTCACGCCGCACAGGATGTCGTGCCCGCCGTAGCTTTTGTGGACATCTTCAAAGCGAAACAGCATACGTCCAACCGCTCACCCTTCAGGTTTCGTGTTGCTGGCACGGTCCGGGTGAAACGGCGATTGTGCCCATCCACAGTGACTTCGGCAAGCGCCCTTGACTGCATTGAAGGGCCTTTCCAGAAAAGACATATCGCCGAAACGATACATTTCAGTCATGATGAGCGCGTTCGGCCCAGCAAGGCACATCTTTATTTTCAGGGTAGCGCCTATGTCGGTTTCGTCTTCACCTTCCGTTGCGGTTGTCGTCAGCGTGGCTGAAAGTCACCGGGAACGCATGGCCGAAGTCGTGGCCGCTTTGCAGGCGGCCGGATTGACGGTGGCCCGCCAGCTGCTTGCACTTGGCCAGGTGACAGGTTCTGTGCCACGGGAGCGTCTGCCCGAGCTTGAACGGGTGCCGGGCGTGGCCTACGTTGAACTGTCGGGTGATTATCACGCCCTGTAAATACCGAACGGAAGAACGGGCTGTGGTGCCGGCCCTGAACGGTGTCCGGCGTCCGGCGCGATCTCCGTACTGACGCCATGAGGGTCAAGATTTTCTACCACGATCACTGTTTCGATGGTGCCTGCTCAGCGGCCGTCTTTGCCTGTTTTTACCGGCGGGCTTTTGACGCACAGACCGAGTTCAGTTACGCCGGCCTGATGCACCGTCCGGGGGGCAGTTTTGGCGAGATGCAGTTTGATGCTGATGAGCATGCCCTCCTCGATTTCAAGTTTCATCCAAGTGAAAAAATCACCTGGTGGTTTGACCATCACCAGAGCGCCTTTCTGACCGTCGTGGATGAAGCTCTGTTCCGGGCGGATACGAGTGGCAGGAAGTTCTTTGATCCGAGTTACAAGTCCTGTACCAAGTTCATTGCCGACATTGCGCGCGACCGGTTCGGAGTGGAGCTGCCGGAACTGGCCGAGTTGATTCACTGGGCGGACATCATTGACGGAGCGCAGTACCCGGATGCTGAAACGGCCGTCAATCTGACTGCTCCGGCCATGCAACTGACGCTGGTGCTGGAAGGGTCGAAAGACCATCGGCTGCGGCAATCCATCGTCAAGGCACTGCAGGTACGCTCGCTGGCCGAAGTCGCTGCCGAGCCGGAAATCCAGGCGGCCTTTGCGCCCATCCGGGCGCGTCATGAGCGCGCCATCGAGATTTTCCGTCAGGTGGGCGAATGTCACGACGGCGTGGTGTTCTTCGATCTGACCGGCTACGACATCGAAGGCTACAACAAGTTCATTGCCTACTGGCTGTATCCGCAGGCGCGCTATAGCGTCAGCGTCAGCCGTGGCGCCTATCGGTCAAAAGTGTCGGTTGGTTACAACCCCTGGAGCGGACGCCCACGCGAGCACAACATTGCCAGTATCTGCGAGCGGTATGGCGGCGGCGGGCACGCGGTGGTTGGGGCTGTCTCGCTGGCGCCGGAAGCCCTGGAGCGTGCCAAGGTCATTGCGCGTGAAATTGCCGCCGAACTGCGGGATGTGTCCACCGGTGAAACTACCGGTGAAACGGTGTAGGTGACGTGCCGTGCAACCCATTCTCTCTGCGGCCCACATGGCCGAAGTTGATCGGCTCACCAGTGAGCAGTTTGGAATTCCCGGACTGTTGCTGATGGAAAATGCGGCCGTGGGTGCCACCCTGGCCATCGAGCAGCACTTTGGTCCGGTTCAGCGGCGGCGCGTCCGGGTGTTTTGCGGCAAAGGCAACAACGGCGGTGACGGCGCGGCCGTGGCGCGACAACTCTGGATGCGCGGCGCACAGGTCGAAGTGCTGCTCTTCGGGAAACGCGAGACGGCCCGTGGCGATGCGCGCGTCAATTTCGACATCGTGGCGCAGTTGGCGCAGGCGTCGCCGCAGATTCGGCTGGTGGAACTTCAGAGTGAAAGCGACTTCGCGGCCCTGCTCAACAACAGCCCCTCGCGGTTCAACCTGCACGTGGATGCCCTGTTCGGGACAGGACTGGCACGCGGTCTGGAAGGGATGTTTGTCAAGGTGGTGGAGTACCTCAACAGCACTCGCCCGTACGTCCCGGTTTGCTCTCTGGATATACCTTCCGGTCTGGCAGCCGATCTGCCCCATCCGGTGGGTGTCCACGTCGTGGCGGATTTGACCGTGACCTTTACGGCACCAAAGGTGGCCAACGTGCTGCCGCCGGCCGGACACGTCAACGGAAAACTGCGGGTGGTGGACATCGGTTCGCCGGAGTCTCTGCTACGCGCCACCCCGAATCACCGGGCGACGTTGTTTCTGGTCACGGAAGAGGGGGTGCGGGCGTACCTGGAGCGCACCCGCCGGATGCCGGATGCGCATAAAGGTCATGTCGGGCATGTGCTGCTGACGGCCGGGTCGCGTGGAAAAACCGGCGCGGCGGCACTGGCGGGCGAAGGCGTGCTGCGCGCCGGGGCCGGACTGCTCACCATGGCGATTCCGGCCAGCGCCCAGGCTCTGCTCGTCAGCCAGTGTCTGCCGGAAGCCATGACGCTCGCCTTGCCGGATGACAGCCACGGCCGGCTGACGGAAGAGGGCCTGCGCGCCGGTTTTGCGGCGGCAAATCAACATACGGTCTGTGCCATTGGGCCCGGATTGGGTACGGACCCGGCCGTGCGTCGCCTTGTGCAGTGGATTGTGCAGGAAGGGCAGTCGCCTGCGGTGCTCGATGCCGATGCCCTCAACTGCCTGGCGCCCTGGCAGACCGGACGCGGCACACCGGAGCGCCCCATCATCCTGACGCCCCATCCGGGAGAGATGGCGCGGCTGCTGGGGGTGTCCGTCAATGATGTGCTGGTTGACCGGCTGGGCGCGGCCCGTCGCCTGGCTACGACCCACCATCTGTTTGTGGTGCTCAAGGGGTACTACACGCTGATTGCGACGCCGGAAGGTGACGTGTACATCAACCCGACGGGCAACGCCGGCATGGCCACGGGAGGTAGTGGTGATGTTCTGACCGGCATCGTGGCCGGTTTGCTGGCACAGACGCCCCATCTTCCCCTTGAAGCCACTCTGGCTGCGGTCTATCTGCACGGGAAAGCGGGCGATCTGGCAAACGAGGCGCTGGGAGAACGTTCGCTGGTGGCTTCCGACATCCTGCGTTTTCTGCCCCAGGCGTTCAAATTCCAATCCTCAGCCGGGTAAGCAGAGCTTCAGGACGTGGAGACCTGCGGTTTTGCCGGTGGGGGGAACTGCCCCGATGCGGTCGTTTCCGGCGAGGGAGAAAAGACCGGTGCCGGAGTGCCGGTTGGCGTACGCCGTCCCTGTAACCGTGAGTCTGTCGCCGGTTCCTCCCGCAACGGCGTCGCCCTGGCTTCCCTGGGCAGAAGGACGATGACTTCCGCCCCCGAAACGCCATCCGTACGGTTGCAGAGATAAATCCGTCCGCCGTGATCCGAGATAATCTGATAGACAATCGCCAGTCCCAGCCCGGTGCCACCCTCCCGGTTGGAGTTGAACGGTTCAAACGGACGTTCCAAGTTGTCCGGGGGGAAGCCCGTCCCATTGTCCAGGAGCCGGATTTCAATCTGGTCAGCCAGTGGCGTGAGCGTGATGCGGAGTTCGCCCCCGTGTGGCATGGACTGAAGGGCATTGCGGGCCAGGTTCCATACAACCTGTTTGAGCTGGTCGCCGTCGGCCACGATGGACGGCAGATCAGGGGGGAACTGGAGCGTGAAGGTGTGGTCAGGACGGGTTTCCGGGCTGTGTTGCAGCAGGGAAATGGTATCGCTGATGAGCCGGTCAAGCTGGATGGTTTTCAGTTGCAGAGGCCGTGGGCGGGCATACCTGAGAAAGTCCTCGATGGTTCGGTTCAGACGGTCGGATTCGCGCAGCACGATACGCATGAGCTTGCTTTGCTCTTCGTCGAGCTGGAGTTCGGACTGAAGCATCTGAATTGCGCCGCGCATCGCAGCCAGCGGGTTGCGAATCTCGTGGGCAATCCCAGCGGCCATCTTGCCGAGCGCCGCCAGCCGGTCCTGGCGGCGGATTTCTTCCTCAAGTTTGAGAATTTCGGTCAGGTCCTGGAAGGAAAAAACATAACCGGTCGTTTTGCCCGACTCGCTGGTGAGCGGGGAGACAGCAAAACCAAGGTGCAGGGAGCGCCCGTCGGCAGCCGGGCAGTCGGCTTCAAACCGGTGAAAGGTATCCTTCTCCAGGTGGCCTGACCGAAAAGACCCCGATGTAGTGGTGAGGTCAAACTTCTGGTTGAGGTCGCCGAAAACTTCCTGAAGGGACTTGCCGCGCACCACGCGGGCGGAGTGGCCGGTGATTTCCTCGGCAGCGCGATTGAAGGTGATGATTTTGCCCTGCAAATCCACGGTGACGAGTCCGCTCTTGATGCTTTCAATGATGCGTTCATTGAGGACGCGCAGTTGGGCCAGATCGCGGGCGGCAGCTTCCAGTTCGGCATCGCTGCGCCGCAACCGCTCGGCAAGCTGGCCGCCGAGCACCGTCAGCGCCAGAATGGCAACGACATAAAGCAGCGGATTGTTTTGCAGGTAGCGTTCATTTTGCTCGACGATGGCATAGCCGCCCACGAGAAGCCCGACCTTGAAGGAAACGAGCAGCCCGACGTAAGCCACAGCACAGCTTACGCCAATGGCAATCGTTCCCAGGCGCGGCAAAATCATGGCCGCCACAAAGATGATGACCAGGTAAAGCGGCACAAGCGGGAAGGCCGAATCCCGCATCTGGTGGGTGAGCCAGGTGACGGCCAGCACGTCACCCAGCAACTGGACGTAGGCCTGCCAGAGATATTGCTCGGACATCCGCAGCCAGGTGAAATACACCACCGAGAGAAACCCCACGGCGACCACCAGCAAAACCAGAGGCTGGGGATTGATGTCGGCATTGGCCCACGATGTATCGGCGCGCGCCATGGCTACGGCCAGCGCCAGCAGAATCGAGACGACGACGAGCCGCGAGACGATGAGGTTGAGAAGGCGGGTGTAGAGCGGATTCATAAACCGTAGGCCTGCGGCAGCCAGCATCAGTTCAAGTCCCAGTCAAAGGTGACGACTTCGGGACCAGCGTCCGGCGGGCACTCGACGACAAGCGCGGCACGGGTCTCCTCTCGTGAGACATCCCTGACGAGCCAGGTCTGCCCGGAAGCATCCTGTATGGTGAAGTGGGAGACGTAACCCGTGCAAGTCCCCTCCCAGGGGAGATCAATGTGCAGCAGGCGGCGCAGGCTGGCTTTGCCCTGTGCTTTGAGCAGAGCCTCGTGGCACACCCAGTACCAGGCCATTGCCCGGCGTTGTTCCTCATCCGACAGGGCGCAGAGCCTACGATGGGTTGCATCGGGCAGACACCGGCGGGCGAGACCCCGCCAGTTGGCCCGTCGGTAAGTGACTTCAACATCCACTCCAATCCGCTGGTGGAGGGTGACGGCCAGCAGTCCGAGGTCGCCGGCATGCGTCAGGCTGAACATCAGGTGGGGAACTTCTGGCAGATAGGGCCTGCCGTTGGGCGTGTAGGCGAACCGCAGGTGCTGGGGGGGCAGACCGAGGTAGCTTCCCAAAATGGTGCGCAGGCGGGCGCGTCCCAGGCAGAACTGCCGGGCAGCCGCCGGCCGCCGGAAGCGCCGGGCCCGCTGCCGCTCATCGGCGCTGAGCAGACTTTCCACAGCTTCCACAGGGGCTGACTGGGGCAGGGGCAGCCACCAGAGATGAACAGCAGCAGAGGAAAGCACGGGCTGCGCCTTCGCCGGAGTTGCCGATTGGTTGGGAGTCTGGTTTAAGTAAGAGGTTGTCATTGATTCTGAAAAGCCGGCTTGGACTGCGCCATGTCTTTCCTGCTTGCCGAACGCCTGTTTACCGCCTTATTTGGCGAACCCACTGGGCCGCTGTATGACGAGGGCTACGCGGAGCGCCGTCCTGCCCGTCCGAGCACGGCACGCCCACTGCAATATGAACTGCTGCTGGATGCGCCCACCCTCAAGCTCCGGCACTACCTCCCTTTGCGTCGTCCGCGCCGGCGTCTTCCGGTCCTGCTCGTTCCACCGCTGATGGTGACGGCCGATGTCTTCGAGCTGCATCCGCGGCGCAGCCTGGCGCGTTACTTGGTCGAACAGGGCTATGATGTCTTTTTGCTCGACTATGGTAAGCCACAGTCGCGTGACCGTCGCCTGTCACTGGGGCGCTACATCGAGCACCGGGTACATACCGGGGTGCGGATGGTCAAGCAGGTGACGGGATCGGATGAACTGTCGCTCATTGGTTACTGCCTGGGCGGTATTTTTGCCAACTGCTATGCCGCGCTGCATCCGCAATCCGGCATCCGCAATATCGTCACGATTGGCACGCCGACGGATTTTTCGGCCATGCCACTTCAGCGGATTCTGGCTGGAGTTTCCCGCCAGCCGCTCGAAACTTTGGCGGCCACTTACGGTTACATTCCGGCGGCCGTCTGCAACGCATCCTTCCATCTGCTGCACCCGGACGCCATCCTGCGTCACCCGCTGGAGTTCTGGCGCAGCCTGCGTGACCCGGACTTTGCCGCGTCGCTTCGCCCGGACGGAGGCCGATATCTCGAATACGTCAACCTGACGGAAGCCGCCTTCCGGCAGTTGTGGCATAACTTCGTCATGGGCAATGAGCTGATGCAGGACCAGTTCACCATTGGCCGCCGGCGGGTCAACTATGGACGCATCCGGGCGGCGGCGCTTGTTCTGGCCAGCCGTGAAGACCGGCTTGTGCCACCGGCAGCCGTCACGGCCGTGACCAAAAAACTGACAACTCAGGATGTGACCGTACGGTTCGTCAAGGGAGGGCATCTGGGGATGCTGATAGGTTCACGGGCGGAACGAACCTGGCGCATCACGGCCGAGTGGCTCGACACCCGTTCCCGCTACCAGGCCCGCTACCGGGCGACGACTAGGGTCAAGAACAAGCCGGCCACGGTCGTTCCGCTGCCGGCGGCTTCCCTCCCGCTGCCGGCCGTCCTGCGCAAGGTCTCCTGAAGTCCCCTCAGTCCGGTCAATCCATGGAAACGGTCACGTATGAAGTCCAGGCAGGGGTCGCCGTCATCACGCTGCGGCGGCCGGAAGTGCGCAACGCCGTGGACGACCCCACTGCGGCGGCACTGGATGCCGCTTTTGACCGCTTTGAAGGTGATGACGCCTGTGCGGTCGCCATCCTGACCGGCGCGGGTGGTCACTTTTGCGCCGGAGCTGACCTCAAGGCCGTCGGTGCCGGGGCCAGAGTCAATCTGCACGAGACGGGACTGGCTCCAATGGGACCCACCCGCCGTCGTCTTCCGAAGCCGGTGATTGCTGCCATTGAAGGTTATGCGGTTGCCGGGGGGCTGGAACTGGCCCTGTGGTGTGATCTGCGGGTTGCCGCCCAGACGGCGGTGTTCGGTGTGTTTTGCCGTCGCTTTGGCGTGCCCCTCGTGGATGGCGGAACCGTCCGCCTGCCCCGGCTGATCGGATTTGGGCGGGCTATGGACCTGATTCTGACAGGCCGCCCGGTTGCCGCCGAAGAAGCGCTGGCCATTGGGCTGGTCAATCGTCTCTGCCCGGAAGGCAAGGCGTTGGAAACTGCGTTGGCTTTGGCGCAATCCATCGCGGCTTTTCCCCAGACCTGTCTGCGCAGCGACCGCCAGTCGCTGTATGAACAGGCCGGGTTGGACTGGGAACAGGCGCTCCGAAATGAGTTCCGGCGCGGAATGGATGTGCTGGCCACGGGCGAAACCCAAGCTGGCGCCCAACGCTTTGCGGGTGGTGCCGGTCGCCACGGAGCCTTTGAATGAAGCGCCCAGCCTGGCGGAGCACCCAGGTCGTTGTTGTCGTTGGGTTGGCTCTCGCTCTGAGCCAGATGCTGGTGGCGCAGCAGCGTTTACGTTGGCGCCCTGCGCCGCCGCTGAATGGCCGGGTCGCCATCGCCCCCACCACACTTCCCACGGACTGGCTTTATCTCGACCCGGACAGCGCGCGCCAGGAACCGCTGGTGACGGAAAACGCAGTGTATGTCCCGCTGCGCACTGGGAAGGTCGTGGCTCTGGCGCGAACGGACGGCGCGCGACTGTGGGAAAGCGCGCCGGGCGTGGCCACCACGGCCAAACTGTATCGCCTGGGAGATGCCCTTCTGGCCTGTGCCTCCAGCCCGGCGGCGGATGGCTCCCCGCCGGGCGGTATTGTCCGCCTGCTCGACCTGACAACCGGCGTGGTTCGCCGCGAAGTGACGCTGCCGGCGCCCATCACCTCGCAGGTGGTGAGTGACGGCCTCTGGCTCTATGTCCGGCTCGGAACGAACGAGATTGCAGCGCTGAACCCACAGGATTTTTCCCGCGGCTGGTCCGTCACTGGCGATTTTACAGAACATCTCGCCTATGCTGCAGGTGCGGTGTTCGTTGGCACTTCTGCCGGCGCGCTCTGGGCGTTGGACGCCAAAGACGGTCGCCGCCGGTGGACCTGTGTGCTGGGAGCAACGCCCGGGCCAGCGGCTGCTGGGGAAGAGATGGTGTACTGTGGTACTTCCAATGGTGAGGTGGTCGCTGTCAGACGTGCCGATGGCCGCTTGCGGTGGCGGCGGCGAACGGGGGCTGCCGTTATGACCCCGCCGCTTATCCGTCACGGACAGGTTCTTGTTGCCTCGTATGATAACTTTCTTTACGCCTTCCATCCGCAGACCGGTGAGTTACGCTGGCAACAGCAGATGGCAGGT
Source organism: Chloracidobacterium thermophilum B (assembly GCF_000226295.1). Taxonomy (GTDB): domain Bacteria; phylum Acidobacteriota; class Blastocatellia; order Chloracidobacteriales; family Chloracidobacteriaceae; genus Chloracidobacterium; species Chloracidobacterium thermophilum. The sequence goes on along the minus strand of NC_016024.1, from coordinate 1,597,676 downwards.
CGGTTGGCGTCGCCTCCCTCCTGGTTGACGGAGACAACCCTGGCGGTGGCCGCCCTCGACGACTCTGAAATTACGGTCGTGCAGGTGCCGGATGGACGTATCGTGGCGCGATGGCAGCTTGCCACCGAGCGCATCTTCTCGGTGCTGCACGTGGAGCAGGGGATGGTGGTGATGGCAACGGAACGGGGCATTGCCGCAGCCCGGCTCCAGTGAGGCTTCCGGGTGGGAGGAGGTGGCGTGCCAAAAGGAAAACTCGCGGAGGCGCATGCGGTCCGGTGGCCGTCACGAACTTCAAATTCGCTGCGTCCGTGTGGCAACACGGATGGGTGGGTTCGACTCCCACACGCCTTCGTCTCCAAAGGCTGTGTTATGAAGCCAAAATGGCCCCAGTCCGAGGCCGGATTGCGGTCATGCGGCGTGCTGGCGAATAATCGTCCCAAGCGCGTACCTTTCGACGTAGGAGTTGCTGATGTCAAACGCCCTCAACCTTTCGCACCTGGTGGAAGACCCGGCAGCGGTAGCACGTCCGGGTTGGTCCCGATGGTGGCGCTGGGCTGCCCTGCCCCTGTCACTTGTCATCTCCGCATCCTTGGGAGCGCTCACCACACTGCTGTTCCTGCAGTGGTTTGCCACAACGGATGACTACCGGCAGGTGGCGGCTCTGGCCGACTTTCAGCCCAGTGTGGTGACGCGCGTGTATGCCGATGACGGGCGGACGGTGATTGGGGAATTTGCCTTGGAGCGGCGGGTTCCGCTGTCCTACGACGAAATCCCGCTGCGCATGCGCCAGGCCATCATGGCCATTGAGGACGCCCGCTTTGAGTATCACTGGGGCGTGGACCCGATTGGTTTGGCCCGGGCCGCCTGGAAAAATTTTCTCGCCGGGCGGACGGTGGAAGGTGGCTCAACCCTCACCCAACAACTGACCAAGATTCTGTTCCTGTCGCCGGAGCGAACCATCGAGCGCAAAATTCAGGAAGCCATCCTGGCGCTGCAAATTGAACGGCAGTACACCAAAGAGCAAATCATGGAGTTGTACTGCAACCAGATCAACCTGGGTGGGGGCGCGTATGGCGTTGAAGCTGGCGCGCAGTACTACTTTGGCAAATCCATCAAGGACTGCTCGATTGAGGAATGCGCCCTGCTGGCGGCTATTCCCAAGGCCCCTTCCGGTTACTCGCCCATTTTGCGTCCGCAGGAAGCCAAGCGCCGGCGCAATCTGGTGATTACCAACATGCTCGAAGCGGGCTACATCACGGCGGCCGAGGCCGAAGCCGCCAAAGCCACTGAGCTGAAGCTCAACGTCACTTCAGCGCGGGAACTCAACACCAGCGGGCCGTTTGCTTACGTTGTCGAAGAAGTCCGCCGCGAACTTGAAAGCCGCTTCGGAACGCGGGGAACCCACACCGGCGGCTTGCAGGTCATCACCACGATTGATGCCCCGGCGCAGATTCAGGCCGTCAATGCGGTGCGATGGGGGCTGCACCGGTATGAAGAGCGCCACGGCGGGAGCCGGCGGGATACCCCCATTCCGAACATTCTGGAAGAACTCAAGGGCAAGGACCTTTCCACGTACCGGCACCCGGAATGGGCCTATGAGCCGTTCAACGGCATGTATCTGCACGGACTGGTGATGCGCGTCACCGGTCGGACGGCCGAAGTTTCCTTCGGCAAGTACCGGGCGACGGTCACATTTTCGCCCGACCATCCCCTGCGCGAAGGGGACCTGCCGATGTTTGTCATCAAAAGTGGTGCGCCGCGCAACAGCGCCATGGAGCCGGTGATTGATACCCCACTGCCGTCGGCACCGGCGTCAACTTCAGCGCCGGGCCGCAAGGGACGGCGCGAGTCAAGTCCGCCTCCTACGGTGCCAGCTCCCAACGGGGTCCTTCAGGTTGAACTGCGTTCCCTTCCGGCTGTGGCTGGGGCCCTGCTGTGCCTCGATGCCAGGACGGGCGAGATCAAGACCATGGTCGGCGGCTATGACTTTTCGCAATCCAAGTTCAACAATGCCACCCAGGCGAACCGGCAGACCGGTTCCTGCTTCAAGCCCTTCATTTACACCGCAGCCATCGAGAACGGATGGACGCCGGATGATCTCGTCTCCGATACCCCGTTTCAGTCCGGCAACTGGTCGCCCCGGAACTATGATGGCAGCTTCACGGGGCCGATTCCGCTGCGTACGGCGCTGGCCAAATCCCGAAACATTCCGGCCGTCCGCTTGCTGGCCAGTGTCGGAATTCGGCGTGGGGCAGAAATGGTCCGGCGCTTTGGCATTACCAATCCCATGGCACCGTACCTGCCCTCGGCGCTGGGGGCGACGGAAGTGCCCCTCATTGAGATGGTTGCGGCCTATTCAGTCTTTCCGAACAAGGGGAAACGGGCCAAGCCCCACCTCATCCGGCGGATTCTCGATTACGACGGGCGAACGCTCTTTGACTTCGACCGGGATGAAACGGAGCGCGAGACGCGGGTCATTTCGGATTACGTTGCCGCCCAGATGGTGGACATGATGCGCGGCGTCGTGGACGGCGGCACAGCCACGAAAATCCGCGCCGTGGCGGATGGCGATCTCAACAAGCGTCAGATCGGCGGCAAAACGGGAACGGTCAACGACTGGACCGATGCCTGGTTTATTGGCTACACCCCTTCCATTACCTGCGGGGTGTGGATCGGCTACCCCGGAGAAAAACGAACCCTTGGGAAAGGCGAAACCGGAAGTGAAGCCGCGCTCCCTATGTGGATTGAGTTCATGAAGGTCTATCTGCGTGGCAAACCGATTGAAACCTTCGACAAAGCTCCGGTGCCGGACGCCGAACTTGAAAAGCTCCAGGCAGAACGGGACCGCCAGGAGCGCAAAGAACTTGAAAGCGGTGTGGCCACCTTGATGGAGGATACGGAAACCTCATCGGCCAAGCGGGCCATCACCGGTCAGCCAGGCTCACCACGGGATGAGGAACCAACCCGGCCCCGCCGGGCACAGACGCTGATGGAGGAAAGCACCGGGCAAACTGCTGTGGATGAGGCCCAGTCGGCGAAGCGCGCGCAGCGACAACGCCCCTCCGAACCAAGTGATGTGGCGCCACCGGCTCCGAAACCAACGGTCAAGAAACCATCATTCATCACGGATGACCCACCCAAGCCACCCCGGCGGGAACCGCCTGGGAGAGATCGTTAATGGTTTCAGCGCCAAGGAGACCATCGGTTTCCACGAAGGAGAACCATGCTGTTCTGGAGACGCAAGAAGGATGAAACGCCGGCTGAACGGGCTGGCCTGACCACCCTCTTTGGGAATGAGCCGATTCCGTCCCCGTCAGCGCCACCGGCCGGGGTTGAGGTTGCGGAGCCAGCGCCACTGCGGCCCGATTCACCCCAGTTGGAGATGGTTGTCCCGGAGCCGGCGGCCTCTCCGCCTCTGCCTGTGGCTCCGCCGTCGCAGCCTATGGCGTCGCCGGCGGCTGACCCCCAGACGGTCGCCTCCATGCCAGTGGAAACTGTGCCAGCGTCAGATGTCACGGCTGAGCCAGCCCGCCGTGGCCTGCTTTCCCGCTGGCTGGGATGGCCGGCGCCAGCGGATACGCCAACCTCCGGCGGTGTCCCAGATACAGCACCACCGGGCCAGCCGGTCACGAATCCGCCGCCGGCCGTCGTGGACGAGCCGCCACGGGAGACCTTCCTGCTGCGGATGAAAAACGCCGTACGGCGAACCCGGCAAAATCTCGTAGGCCGACTCGATACCCTGGTACGCGGCAAGAAGGTCATCAGCCCGGAGGTGCTTGACGAACTGGAAGAAATCCTGATTGGCGCCGATATTGGCGTCCGCACCACCCTTGAGCTTGTGGAGAAAATCCGCACCCAGGTGGATCGAAAACTGCTCAACGACACTGACGAACTCAAGCGGGTGTTGCGCCAGGAACTGCTTGCTTTGTTGCGGGCCCCGGTCAAGTCCGTCTCCGGGCGTGCTGTGCGCTCGGAACTCGATATTCCGACCGACATCCGTCCGTACGTCATGATGGTCGTTGGTGTGAACGGGGTCGGCAAAACAACGACCATTGCCAAACTGGCCCATCTCATCAAGCGCGAGGGCAATGACGTGATTGTCTGTGCCGCCGATACCTTCCGGGCCGCCGCTGCCGACCAGTTGACCGTCTGGGCGGAACGGGTCGGGATTCCAGTCATCCAGCAGAAGCCGGGGACTGACCCGGCCGCCGTGGTGTATGACGCCCTTCAGGCGGCCAAATCACGCGATGCCGATGTGGTCATCGTGGATACGGCCGGACGGTTGCACAACAAAGTCAATCTGATGAATGAGCTGGAGAAGATGTCCCGCATTGCGCGGCGTGAAGTGCCACAGGCACCCCACGAAGTGCTGCTGGTGCTGGATGCGGCCACCGGGCAGAACGGACTCGAACAGGCGCGCCAGTTTGCCAAGACCGTCCCTGTGACGGGTCTGGTGCTGACCAAGCTCGATGGCACGGCCAAAGGCGGCATTGTGGTGGCAATTGCGCGGGAACTGGGACTGCCTATCCGTTATGTCGGCACCGGTGAACAACTGGATGACCTGGCCGTGTTTTCACCGGAGGCCTTCGTGGACAGCCTTTTCGAGTAAGGGCGAATAACCATTCGCCCGTAACTTCCGCTTGTTGGGCCGGTGGGGCGCGTTGTCAGTCACGCGCGCCTACAGCATTTCACCGCAGTGTGGACAGATGATGTCACTTTCCAAGGCCTGCCCACCACAGTGCGGACATACGACCGTCTGAACTTCTGAGGCGTTTTCAGTTGGCGGCGGCGTCACTGCCACGATAACCGCACTGGCCAGAATATCCGTTCCAGTTTCCTGAAGCCGTGCCACCTCTTCCGCCGGTAGTGCTTCCAGCGGCAGGAGATCACCGGAGACATCAGCTTCATCAAGGGTTTCCGAAGGGGATGCCACAGTTGTGGGAACTGGCGTGAGTTCCTGGGTGGGATGTTCCGGCAGTTCAACTTCCGTCACTTCGTAGAGTCCGCCGATATGGACGGCTGCATTGCGGGAGTCGAAATGAATGCTCAGCCCTGCCGAAGGGTCGGGGGGTGGCAGTTCAGAAGTGATGCGTTCCGGCACGGTGAAGCTGATGTCCGAGATCGTTTGCGTTGGGATGGGAGCGAAGATGTTTCGGGAAGGATAGGGATCGGTGAACGGAATATCCTGCTTGATAATGGTTTCAGCTTCAGCCGGTGGTGTAGAGGCGGAGGTATCCACAGCGGATATATCTGGAGCCGGGGGATGGGCAATGGTATCCCCGGCTGTGTCCTGGTCTGCCTCTGGAACGGTATGCGCTGTGTGGTTATTGGAGGATTCTTCACTGAAATACGTCGCATAATCACCACTCGCAACGACGGAGTAGGGGTCGGGCAGTTCCATCGTGGGCGTGCGGAGTGTCGTTGCCGGGGCGTCCACCGCTGTCGGTGACACTTCCGGGAGTGGTACTGGCGGCTCTGTACCTGTTTCTGAAGGTGCAGAAGGGACTGCTGCTGGTTGCTCCGTGGCGCTGGAAACGCTGGCTGAATCCAGGGAGTGGGCAGCCTCTGGTGTGTCCGCTGCCGCCTGAGCGGACTGAGAAGGCTCTGGCAATGGTGCGAGGGGGGTGTCGTCCGCAGTAGTCGCGGCTTCCTGGTCGCTGGACGGAGCATTGTCCGGCGGCGGCACGGCTGCCCCTCCGCCAAAGACCGCCTCCACGTCCTCTTCCTGGACTTCTTCGACAAGCTCTGCCGGTTCTGTGCCCATAAGCGGGCGTCCATACTTGCGCCAGAGTGCGTGGATGGTTTCGAGCAGCGCAAACGGGTCAAGGGGCTTGACCAAGGTTTCGTCGGCACCGACGCGCGCCGCCTCGTTCCGGTCAAACGGTTCAACGTCGTGGTGAATCATCAGCACCGGAAGTTCCAGCTTGAGCACCTGCTTGATATGCCGGCAGGCTTCATAGCCGGTTTTTCCGGGCATGAGCACGTCCAGGATGACCAGGTCGGGATGCATTTCCCCGGCCCGGCGCGCGGCCAAATCTCCATTGCCAACCGCCAGCACCTCAAACCCCTGTTGCTGCAAAAAAGCTTGCAGGTCACGGCGGGTTGGAACGTGATCGTCAGCAATCAGAATTCGGCGGCTCATTCTGGGACGTGCGGTTGTCTCATGATGCCATCAAAGTCCCTTGGCAATGAACTTGACGCGCCCGTTGTCAACCGAGACGGAAAATGAAATGTGGGTACACTTCAGTTGATTTTTGATTTTCGCTGCCTGGTCGCACAAAATTTGGTGAAACCGCGCAAAGGTGAAATCCTGAAGTGATTCACCACACTGGCGTTTGGCCGCAACGACCGCCTCATAGAGCTGCTTGGCCAGGGCTTCTTCGGCTGCCGGATCGGCAAACGTAACCCGAAACTCTCCCGGAACAGACGGTGGCGGGGACTGAGTGGGCGGTGGCAGCGGCCCAGTGTAGGCCGGTGGCGGCGACAATGGCCCCGGATCGTAGGCTGGTGGCAACGGCCCGGTTGGCATCACCGAAGGTACCGTGGGCTGCTGAGGCGGCTGAAGTGAGGGCGCACCATAGCTTGGTGGAGGGGTGTAAGAGGGAGGGGCATACGGGGATGGTGGTGGCGGTGTGTGCCCACCCTGTCCGTAACCCATCTGTCCGTAGCCAGCCTGCCCATAACCGGTCTGCCCGTAACCGGTTTGACCGTAGCCGGCCGGTGGGTAGGTCGGTTGAGAGGGCGGCGCCGGCTGTGCGGGATAGGTTGGTGGCGCTGGTGGATAATAGGCCGGTGGCGCCTGGGGTGATGGTGAGCCGTAGGAAGCTTGCGGCAGTGTTTGGCTGGTGGGAGAGAGATACCCGCTGCCACCGGGGTAAGGCTGGTTGGGCGGGTACAGGGCCGGTCCAGGCGGCGGATACACCGGCAGGGAAGCTGCCGTGGGCAGTGCTGCCGGGCTGAGCGGGGGCGGCTCGGCCGGGGTGGCTTCCCGTGGCGCCCAGAGCGCCACCAGTATGCGCAGAATGTCAATGTCGTGGTGGGCCTGCTCGATACACTGTCCGACCGTGCGCCTGCCGTCAATCAGCGCCAGCACCTGACGCACTTTTTCCTGGGGAAAGCCCGCCAGCCAGGAAATGTCGAAGCCCGGTGGCAGTTTGGCGAGTGTGTGGGACGGGGGCAGCGACGCCAGCAGGCTTTGCTCCTCATCGTAGCGGTGCAGGGCTTCCAGAATCAGCTCCGAAGCCCGCATGTTGATGACATTTGGGCGGTTGACCGGCTGTTGCGTAAAGGCGTAGCTGCCCTCTGACCACTGCATCATGTGAATGATGGCAGCCATCCCCTGAAACGAGCCGGCTTCGGCATCCAGCACCGTGCCGTCCTTGAAGTAGATCATCCCCGTTTCCTGCTTGGGCGTGACAATCTTGACAACACCTTCCTTTCGTTCCCGCTCCATCTGGTTGAGGATGTCGGTGACGCTGGTGTGTGACAGTTGCCCCCCGATGCGGACTGCCGCTGGCTGGCGCTTGAGAATCCGTTTGACCTTGAGCGGGATTTCCTTGACGCTGAACGGTTTGGCCCAGTAGTCCTCAACGCCGAGTTCAAGTGCCGAAACCTTTTCGTCCTCCTGGGCCCGCGACGAAAGGCAGACAAAGGGAATCTTGGCCAGGTTCGGGTCGTCCTGCAGCGCCGCAAAAAGCTGGCTGCCATCCATCTTGGGCATCATCAGGTCGGAGATGACCAGCGCCGGCGGGTGTTGCTTGATGATATTGAGTGCCTCCAGCCCGTTGTTGGCCGTCATGATTTGGCAGCCGAGAGGCTTGATGATCTTTTCAAGGATCATCAGCACGTGGGGTTCGTCGTCCACCAGGACGACGAGGCGATCGGAGAAGTCTTCTGGGTCCTTGTTCTGGAGCCGGCTTGCATTCGCCTCCGTCACCCAGGTGGCTTTGGCCCCCTGCATCCATTTCTCGCTGCGCTCCTGAATCATTTCGCGCAGCTCTTTGCGGTAATCGGCGTCTTTTTCCCCAAAACCCGGCAGCATTTTGAGAAAGCCCATAGCGGCTTCGGATTGCTGCTCGGCAAGGTAGAGTCCGATGACCTGCCGGGAATACTCGTAAGCCCGGTCAAACTGCCGTGTCTCGAAGTAAATGTTGACGATGTTCTTGAGAATGGTGGCGCGCTGGGAAGGCTCAACCATCCGCTCCACCTTGCGGTAGAAGACCAGCGCCAGTTCGTACTGTTTGCTGCTCCGGTAGGCATCCGCCAGGCGCAGGAAGTGACTCACCGCGGCTTCGAGGTTGCCACTTTCCTGATATGCTTCGGCCAACCGCTTCAGGGCATCAACATTGTTGGGATTTTCGCGGACAGCATTGGAGAGTTGCTCGATTTCCCGAGCAAGTTTCATCTGGTCGAGCTGGCTGGCAACCTGTTTCCGAACATTCTTGAAAAGTTCCATAGTTACTCACGGCTCCACCGGAACGGTCAGTGCAGTGGGTCTGCCTGACGGATAAGGGGTGACAAGTCCAAGCCAGCAACCCTGCGATGCTGTGACGGCCAGGCATCAGGTTTTCCGGGGCTGCGGGAGCATCTGACTGGTGTCATCCGCACTTGAAGCAGCTCGAAAGTGTTTGCAGTCTAGGACAGGTTGGCCATTGAAGCAACGTACTACTGAGTGAGTCGCCGGCCCGGTCACAGGCCTGAGGGACGGCCTGGTGCCACACCGGGATGCCATCACCGGGGAAGGTGTGGCTTCCGGCAACACCGGCCAACTGCACCGTCCCTAGCTGGTTTCAGGTGAAGTGGATGATGACCAGCGTAACGTCGTCTTCAGCGGTCAGTTCACCCAGAAATGTGCGTAGTGCGTTCAGGAGCGTCGTTTGCAGTTCTGCGGCAGAACAGTTGCCGTATTGGGCCAGAAGAGTTTCCAGACGTTCAAAGCCAAAAACTTCGCCGGCGGCATTGCGCGCCTCAATCAGTCCATCCGTGTAGAAGACGACCGTGTCGCCGGGGCGGTAGGTCACGCACCGCGTCGGGTAGTGGCTGTGGCGACGGACACCAAGCGGATACGCACCGTGTTCAAGGGCTTCCACGAGACCCGTGTCCGCGTGGTAGTGATAGGCTGGCGGGTGCCCGGCATTAGCCATGGCGATGGTTTGGGTTGCCGTGTCAATGACGCAATACGTCAAGGTCATGAGGTCCCGCCGGCTGCCCGAAACGGCAATGAGTTGGTTCATGGCCGCCATCACGGCTGAAGGGTCGGTGTCGCTGCGAACCTGGTTGTGCAACCCACCTTTGGCCAGCGCCATAAGCAACCCGGATGAAATCCCATGCCCGGCGACATCCCCAATAGCCACGGCCAGACGGTACATATCAAGCCGCAGGAAGTCATAGTAATCCCCGCCAACGTCGTTGGCCGGAAAGGAAACCCCAACCACGTCCAGTCCAGGCAACCTGGGTGGCGCTGAAGGGAGCAGCCGCTGCTGCATCTCGCGCGCAATTTCCAGTTCGCGGCGCAGGGTCGCTTCGGCGGTCAGCCGCCGGACGAGTTGGGCGTTGTCCAGCCGCAGCGCCACCGACTCAGCCACGGCCATCAGCAGCGCCTTGTCTTCGCTGGTGTAGGGTTCACCGGAGAGCTTCGGCCCCAGACTGAACACCCCCAGCAGGTTGTCGCCGGAGACCAAAGGGATGAGCAGGTGCGAGTCCAGACGGCGCAGCGTCGGATGTTTTCCATAGGGAATACCGTCCGTGGATTCCGGTTCGAGGTCAAACGGTTCCGGTTCACGGCGCAGTCTGGCAATCAGCGGTGAAGTCAGGGGAAAGGACAACTCCGACTCAACAATCCCGGAGGTGTTGAGGCCAAAGCGACAGGCAAAGCCACGCAACATCGGGGGAGTACCATTGGTGATGGTTTCGGCTGGACTCCCAAGCAGGCTGGGGTGCAGCAAAAAACCAATGGTTTTGACGTGCAGGGCGGCATCCACTGTGGCCGCCACGCGCCGGAGCATCTCTTCGATGTTCGTTGCCTGCCGGACTGAGGCCGCCAGGTCACTGAGCACCTGCTGGACCTGGTAGGCTTCACGGAAGAAGCGCCGATCGATGGTCTTCTGTAAGTGCGGGTTGATGGAGAGAGCCAGTCCGAGGAACGTGCCTCCGGTGGCCACCATCCAGAGGCTGAGGCTGAAAAATGTTGGCTGCTGTCCGACCAGTCGGTGCCCCCAGAGCACGAGGGGAAACACCAGGTAGCGTGCGAGGAAGTAAAACACCAGGCATTCGAGAACGATGACCCCACGCGAAACGAACAGATACCGCACGCCACTGCGCAGAATCTGCTGGACGCCGAGCACCCGGTGCCTGACGACGACATAGGCAAAGGAGAGGGGAAACAGCGGGAACAGGGCAATCGGCAGGACGTAGAGCCACGGGTAGTCTTCCGCGTTGAGCTTAAAGGTGTAGGTCGCCAGGATCAGCAGGAGCACCGGAATGACGCCCACGGCCGAGCCAACAGTAAACACCTTCAGGCGGCGGGCCTGCTCCGGCGTCTGGGTCCGGCGGCGGTCGAGGTACAGCCCGAATGGCGACGCCAACCCAATCCACAGCGTGATGATCCGGGCCGACAGGAGTTCGTTGACGAGCGGCACCGTGTGAAGCCAGTGCGTGGCTTCAAAGGAAGCGAGCCGCACAGTGAAGTTTGTGACACTCAGCAGACCGAGGAACAGCGTCACCCATCCGTAGCCCTGCTTCAGCCAGCGCGCCGGCTGGCTAAGCCGGGTGGGGGTGGGAAATTCCAGGAAAAAGCACAGGCAGAGGTAGCCAGCGGCGCTGCTCCCGATGGTCTGCAAAAGTCCGGCCGGAATGGAGACCCACGGCGGCAGGAGTGCCGACTGGGCACTGCCAAACAGGGTGCTGAGGGAGATGAAGAAAAGCCCCCCGAACCGGGCCGTGGCGTCTTCCCAGCGCAGCCAGCGCAGCCAGCACACGGCCAGACCGACGCCGGCGCATAATAGGACGATGAGCGCTGTCTCGATGGCAAAGAAAAACTCCAGCGAAAACCAACTGCCCGTTGGGGGAAGAAGCCTGACCTCGACGCGGTAAAACTGGCCGTCACGTTTTTTGACAAGCAGGGGAAGGACTTTGGTTTGTTCGGCCATCCGCCGCAAACAGGCGTAGTCGCTGAAGGCTTTCAGGGGACGGCCGTCCGGCTGAAAGATTTCGTCGCCGGGTTCAAGTCCGGCCTGCTGCGCAGCGCTTCCCTCCTCGACAAAGCGCACGACGGGTTGGGTTTCCTCCAGAACCAGGCCGGCTGACCAACTGCGCAATTCGGTCACGCCGGAAGCAAGGCGCACCACGACGTAGAAGCCAACCAAGACGGTCAACAACCACAGGGAAAGTAACGAAAGCGTACGGTGAGCCATGGCAAAAAGGTGTTGTGAGCGGCCACAGCCAAGGGTGTCAGGGATGCCTTGGCATCACTGGAGCCTGGTGGATGGCTATGCTGGCAGTGAGTGGAGCAGTTCGTCTTTCTTGCGCGTTGCTTGCGTACAATCTTACAATGAGATTCCCTGCCAAACGCCAAGGCGATGTCGGCGGCAGGTCGGTCGCCCCGGCGGGAACGCTCCCGGTGATGGCCCTTGCATCTGGAAGAGGTTCGGCGCTTATGCGAAGCCGGTTGTTCGTCATCACTTACGCCCTTTTGCTCATTCTGTTCGGGTTTTTCAGCGGGCTGGAAGGTCGCGCCCAGCAGCCGGCAGCCCCGCGCCCGGACGAGCCGCCAGTTGTCAAAACCACGACCAACCTGGTGACGCTCAACGTCAGTGTCACCGACCCGCAGGGACGCTTCGTGACCGGACTCGACGCCGAGCACTTTGAGGTGTACGAAGATAACGTCAAGCAGACCATCGAGTTCTTCAGTGACGAGGATGCGCCGGTTTCTATCGGCATTGTCTTCGACATGTCAGGCAGCATGCGCGGGCGGCTCAACCGTTCCAACATCGCCCTGCGCAAGTTTCTGGATGCTTGTCATGAGGAAGACGAGTTCTTTCTCGTTGGTTTCAATCACCAGGTCCGGCTGCTCGTGGACTACACGCCTAATCCCGAACGCATCAGCGGCGCGGTCATGCTGGCTGAAGCCAAGGGGCAGACGGCACTCTATGATGCCGTGTATATCGGAGTCGAAAAACTCAAGGAAGGCCGCCATGGCCGTCGGGCGCTGCTCATCATCAGCGACGGGCAGGACAACAGCAGCCGCTATACGTTCCGTGAGGTGCGCCAACTGGTACGCGAAGCCGATGTTCAGATTTATGCCATCGGGATTGCCACAGCCTTCAACGACACCTCTCTTGACCTGCAGGGGCGGGCCATTCTCGACGAAATCACGCGCCTGACCGGCGGACGGGCCTTTTTCCCCAACAGCCAGATGGAGTTACAGGAAATCATCACCCGCATTGCGATAGAGCTGCGCCATCAGTACGGCATTGGCTACACGCCGACCAACCTGGCGACGCTTCCGGTCGGACTCAAACCCAACGAGAAACAGCGGTGGCGCAAGCTCAAGGTCAAGCTCAACCCGCCCAAGGGGCTGCCGAACCTGACGGTCAATGCCCGCGAGGGGTATTATGCGACCTTTGCCACGGAATAAGCCTGCCGTGTTGTGGTTATTATGTACGCCGGTCGCCGGTTGCGGACTGGCTCCGTGTTGCCTTCTATCCGCCCAATCCTGCTGAGGCCTGCCCAATGTCGTTCAAAGCCAAACTCGTCCTCGTTGCTCTCTCCACGGCGCTTGCCCTGTATGCCGTCATTGGTGGTTTGCTGGCCCGGCGCACCAGTGCGGTCGCAAAGGGAAATCCCTACGTCCAGCTCAAAATCTTCAATGAAGTTGTCAAGCACATTGCCAACGATTACGTGGACGAGCCGGACATGGGCAAGGTGCGCATCGGTGCCCTGCGTGGTCTCGCCGAGGGGCTTGACCCCTATTGCGCCTACCTGTTGCCGGAGCAGGTGCAGCGTTTCAAACCGACAACCATGACGGCCGTGCCCTTCGGGATGGTCGTCTCCAAGTACGCTGGCTTTGGCTACGTCCTGGCCGTTGTCCCCGGCTCACCGGCTGCCCAGGCCGGGGTCAAAACCGGCGACATCATCGAGTATGTCAACACCGTGGCGACGCGCGATGTGAGCCTCTATGAAATCATGGAAATGCTGACGGGAGTGGCAGAAGGGGGTTCTATCGAGATTACGGTGCTGCGTTCCGGACGTACCAAGGGTGAGAAACTGACCCTGAAACCCGGCGCTTTTCAGTCTCCGGTGACATCGCGCCTGGAGGCCCCCGACACCGGCTATATCAAGGTTGGGCTGCTTGGGCGTGGCAAGGCAGAACAGGTCATGACGGCGGTGCGCCAACTGCAACAGCGCGGGGCGCAGAAACTTATTCTTGACCTGCGGGAGTCGGCGCATGGCGAACTGTCCGAAGCCGTTGCCCTGGCGAGTGTCTTTGTTCCGTCGGGTGTCGTAGCGCGAACCATCGGTGCTGGCAATACGGTCACAACGTTGGTTGCCAAGCCCGGCGCTGTGACCTTTGAGGGGAAACTTGTCGTGCTGACCGACCGTTCCACGGCCGGCCCGGCCGAGGTGGTGGCAGCGGCCATCCGGGACCATCAGCGCGGGGAAATCGTTGGCGAGAAAACCTTTGGTGCGGGGTCGGAACAGGCGTTGTTCCCCCTGCGCGATGGTTCGGCCCTGCTGTTGACCACCCAGCGCTACGCTCCGGCCACCGGAAAGTCGTTTATGGAAGAGCCGGTCAAGCCTTCCGTTGAGGTGAAGGTAGCCACCATCGAGCCGTCTGTGCCGGACGTGGACACTGAGGCCCCGGCTCCGACCGATCTGCCGGAGGACACCAAAAAGGTCCCGCCGCCCAGTGAGGATGTCATCCTCAAACGCGCTCTGGAAGTGCTCAAAGGCGAATCCAAACAGGCCCGCCAGCCGGCACGTCCCACGGTTGCGCTTCCGAAGGCTGCGTAAAGCGAACGGTCCACCTGTTCTGCCTGCTTGAGGTTGCTGGCGACGTTCAAGACCGGCAAGAGGTTGTACGATGAAGCTCGACACCACGCGGCGTTCGCGGGAGGCCATGCGGACGTACCTTGCCGCGGCCTTGGACGGTTGCTACATCGGCGAACCGACCATTTCACCTATCGAAGGCGGACGCACGGCGGCGGAACGCCAGCTCGCCGCCTTTGACGCCCGGCGCTATGCCTCACGCAATCATGTGACCCGCGGACATGTTTCGCGGCTGTCGCCCTACATTCGCCACGGCGTCCTGACCCTGCGGGAAGTGCGCGACGCCATCTTTGCCCGCTTTGGACGTTCCGGTGAAAGCATTTACAAATTCGTCTTTGAACTGGCCTGGCATCAGTTCTGGCAGGAAGTCTATGCCGCGCTGGGCGATGGCATTTACGCTGACATCGAGGACTACAAATTCTCACCGCCGGCCTGGGCAATGACCCTGCCGGAGGATGTGGCGCGCGCTGAAACCGGGCTGGTCTGCATGGATGAAACCCTGCGCGAGTTATACACGACCGGCTATCTGCACAATCACGCACGGATGTGGTTTGCAGCCTATCTGATTCACCACCGGAAGGTGCACTGGAGCGTTGGAGAGCGGCTCTTTTTTGCGCATCTGCTGGACGGCAATCCACCCCCGAACGCCCTGTCCTGGCAGTGGGTGGCCTCGACCTTCGCCAGCAAGCCCTACTACTTCAACCGCCAGAACATCGAGAAGTACACCGACGGGGTGTGGTGCCGGAAGTGCACTGCCGATTGTCCCTTCAACCGAACCTATGATGAACTGGCAGACATGCTCTTTGAACGGTGAGCGTGGGGTGCGCTGTCCTGACGCTGCCGTGAAGAGCCGGCCATCTGGTGAAGAGCCGGCCATCTGGTAACGTCGTCCTGATGAGGTCATGATGCAACGTGTGCGATGGAGCGTTCTGCTCCTGATAGCCCTGGTGTGGGGGGCCGCCCTGGGCTGTGGGCATGTCCCCCGTGATGAAGAAGGAAAACTGCGCGTGGGACTGGTCTTTGACATTGGCGGCAAGGATGACAAGTCCTTCAATGCCGCCGCCTGGGAAGGGGCCAAGCGCGCCAAACAGGAACTGCCGATTGTGTTGCGCCATGCCGAGCCGGGTGAACCGAACAATCTTGAACCCTGCATGCGCGCCTTTGCCGAACGGGGCTATGACCTCATCATCGGAATTGGCTTTGCACAGGGGCCCGTGTTGGCGACCGTGGCCAAAGAATACCCAAACCTGCACTTTGCCATTGTGGATTCGGTCGTGGACCTGCCCAACGTGGCCTCGCTGGTCTTCAAGGAACACGAAGGCAGTTTTCTTGTCGGGATGATGGCAGCCCGCGCCAGCCGTACTGGCAAGATCGGCTTTGTCGGCGGCATGGATATTCCCCTCATTCGCAAGTTTGCCACCGGCTACGAGGAAGGGGCGCGCTACGTCAACCCCAACATCGTCGTTCTCAAGAATTTCGTCGGCATTACCGATGCGGCCTGGAACAATCCGGGCAAGGGCAAGGAACTGGCCAAGGCTCAGTATGAAGCCGGCGCTGATGTCGTCTTTCAGGCGGCTGGCAACTCCGGCATCGGAGTTTTTGACGCCGCCGAGGAAAACCGCAAGCTGGCGATTGGCGTGGATGCCAACCAGAACTGGGTCAAACCGGGCTTCATCCTGACCAGCATGGTCAAGCGCGTGGATGTGGCGGTTTACACCATCATCAAGGAAACCCTCGAAAAACGCTTTCGTGGCGGTATCCACGCCTACGGTCTGGAAAATGAGGGCATTGCGTATGCTCTCGATGACTACAACCGGCCCCTGGTTTCCGAAGACACCCTGCGGGAGGTTGAAGCCGCACGGCAGAAGATCATCCGGGGTGAAATCCAGGTCACGGATTACATGGCCAACCTGAAATAACCAGCCCGCATGACACAGACCTGTGATGCCATTGTGATTGGCGGTGGGGTCATTGGCCTGGCCATTGCCCGTGCGTTGGCCAGGGACGGGCTGCGCGTCACGGTTTTTGAACGCAATGCCCGTCCGGGCGGCGAAGCGTCGTGGGCCGCAGCCGGGATGCTGGCGCCCCAGGCGGAAGCTGATGCGCCGGGGCCGTTGTTTGACCTGTGCCTGAAAAGCCGTTCCCTCTACACCGACTTTGCCGCTGCCCTCTGGGAGGAAACCCGGATTGACATCGAGCTGTGCCCGGCCGGTACCCTGCTGGTCGCGTCCCAGCCGGAGGATGTGGCCGCCCTGCACGCCAAACTCGACTGGCAGACGGCGGCTGGCTGCCACGCGGAATGGCTGTCGCCCTCTGATGTCCAGAATCTCGAACCACTGGTCAGAAGTCACGGCGCGCTCTACCTGCCGGACGACTGGCAGGTGGAAAACCGGCGTTTGACCCAGGCTCTCATTGCTGCTGTGGCAGCGGCCCAGGTTCCCATCCACTGCCATAGCGATGGACTGACGCTGTGCCTTGAGAAAGGGCGTGTGGTGGGCGTCGAAGTACGGGATGAACGCTGGTCCGCGCCGGTCGTCATCAATGCCGCCGGGAGTTGGGCGGCCCAGATGTCGGCAAACCTGCTGGGGCTGCCGGCGCGGGTGATACGTCCCATCCGTGGGCAGATGGTGGCGCTTCAGATGCCGGTATCCCTTCGATTGCGGCATGTCATCCGCACTTCCCAGGTATATCTCGTGCCACGGCGTGACCAGCGCCTCATCATTGGTGCCACGGTCGAGGATGTCGGCTACGAAAAGGCCGTCACGGCCGGGGGCGTCTGTTCCCTGCTGTCCGGGGCGCTGGCGACGGCACCGCCGTTGGCAGCGGCGTCACTCATCGAAACCTGGGCCGGATTGCGTCCGCTGGCGATAGACCACCTGCCCCTCATCGGGGAGACAGCGCTGGCCGGGCTGTGGTGTGCGACGGGGCACTATCGCAACGGCGTCCTGCTCACGCCCATCACGGCCGAGATTATCCGCTGCCTCGTACAGCAGCTTCCACCGCCCTGTGAGATGGCACCGTTTTCACCCAGACGGTTTTCTGCGTCGGCTATGGTATGTTCGGACGCCACGCCACCTGCCTGACTTCGACTGAGAAAAACCACACATGAAAGACACCTACGAAAAAGCCCTGGAAGCTGCCCAATTTCTTCAGTCAAAGCTGCCGGAAGTTCCCGAGATACTGGTTGTGCTCGGTTCCGGGTTGGGAGCTTTTGCTGACACGCTCGAACATCCCGTCCACGTGGATTACCGGCTGATTCCCCACCTTCCGACCTCGACGGTGGTGGGCCACTATGGGCGGCAGGTATGCGGTTACAGCGATGGCAAGTGTGTCGCCGCAATGCAGGGACGGTTTCATTTTTACGAAGGCTATACGCTCCAACAGGCGACATTTTACCTGCGTGTAGCCAAACTGCTCGGCATTGAAAAACTTATCCTGACCAATGCGGCCGGAGGCATTGACCCCAGCCTGGCGCCGGGGGACCTGATGCTCATCGAGGACCACATCAACCTCATGGCGGCTAATCCGCTTCAGGGGCTGAATGACGAACGTTTCGGGCCGCGCTTCCCGGACATGACCGAAGCCTACGATCCGTCCTATCGGGCCATAGCCCGCGAGGAGGCGGCGCGGCTGGGCATTCCGCTCAAGTCCGGGGTGTATGCCGCCCTGTTGGGGCCGAGTTACGAAACACCGGCCGAAATTCGGATGATTCGCGCTTTCGGCGCCCACGCGGTCGGCATGTCCACGGTTCCCGAAACCATCGTGGCGCGGCACATGGGAATGCGGGTGCTGGGGATTTCCTGCATCACGAACCTGGCCGCCGGTGTCCTTGAAAGGCCCATCAATCACGATGATGTGCTTGAAGTGGGCAAGCAGGTTGCCGCCCACTTCACCCAACTGCTGCACGCTGTTATCCGGCGGATGTAACCGGTGTGGTGCTCTCCGGTGTGGGCTGCCGGGCAGAAAGCCGCCGGGGGCAGGGAAACTACGGAGGGAAACTCAGCGGTCGCCAAAAATGGCCGTCCCAACCCGGATGAGGGTGGCTCCTTCCTCAACGGCCACCTCGAAGTCGTGGCTCATTCCCATGGAAAGTTCCGGGAGGTCATCGGAAGGGAATGCGGCTTGCAAAGCGTCGCGCAGTTCCCGCAGGTGGCGAAAGTAGGGACGGACGGCTTCCGGGTCCGGGCAAAACGGAGGAATGGTCATCAATCCACATACCCGCAGGTTGGGCAGAGCACGGACGGCGGCATACAGCGCCGGCAAAGCCGTCGGAGCGACGCCGGATTTTGTCGCCTCGTCTCCGAGCTTGACCTGAAGCAGCACCGGTTGCGTTTTCTGTCGCTCCTGCGCCAGACGGTCCAGCCGTTGCGCCAGGGCCGGTGAATCCACAGTGTGAATGAGGTGGAAGTGCTCCACGGCCGGTTTGGCCTTGTTGCTTTGCAGGTGGCCGATGAGGTGCCAGCGGAGTTGCGGCGGCGCGTGGGGGATTTTCGTCAGGGCTTCCTGAACGCGGTTTTCCCCAAAGTCGTGAAGTCCACAGGCGGCAGCGGCGGCAATGGCGTCCAGCGGTTTGGTTTTCGAGACGGCGATGAGCGTCACCTGGTCAGGGCTTCGCCCGGCCCGCCGGCAGGCATCGGCCAGGCGTTCCCGAACCCTGGCAATGTTTTCAGCAATTGTTGACCGGGAAGCCTCGTGGCTCATAGGGTTGACGAACGATCCACGGAAACAACGCGCACCACGGAAACAACGCACACGGCCTATTCACTGACCAGCCCGCGCTCGATTTTTTCCTGATAGGCGGCGGTGTAGCGCGCCCAGGGAATGGCCTCCAGGCGTTTGCGCGGGATTTCTTCGCCCGAACCCTGGCAGATGCCGTAAGTGCCGTCGGCAATGCGTTCGAGGGCGTCTTCCACATCCTGGAGAAGTTGGCGATACTGCTCCGCCTGGCGCGCGGCCAGTTCACGGTTGGCATAGGTTACAGCGGCGTCAAGCGGGTCCTTGACCTCCTCGCTGCTTTCATCCTGGGGCGTCAGGTTGAGCGCCAGTTGCAGCTCACGACGCTTCTGTAGAAGTTTTTCCCGCTGCTGGGACAGAAAGTCCGCGTCCATTGGCAGTTTGCTCCTTGTGTCAGGAATCAAAGCTTTCGGGAAAGCTTTTTTGGACGCGCAAGCCTAGTGAGGCCGCCGGCGAGTGTCAATTTATGTCAGAATCAGCCACCGAAGCGAAAACCGCTTCCGACTGTCTTCCGGTGAGACCCGCCATGCCTGCGGATAGCCTGCCGACCGGCCCGGCCGGTTCGTCGGATGTATCTTCTAATGAAGAACGTGTGCCGGGGCTGCCTCCCTCGCAGCGGACGCTGGCGGTGGACTGGGGCGGGAAGCGCACCGGACTGGCGGTGTGTGACGAACTGGGGCTGCTCGTACGCCCACTGGCCGTCTGGCCGACCGGCTCGCGAAAGTCACTCGTGGCGCGCGTGGCGGCGCTGATCACGAAAGAACAGATTGTGCGCTGCGTGGTTGGGCTGTCCCGCCGGCTGGACGGCTCGGACAACCAGGCCACGGCGCAGATTCTGGCTTTTGTCGAAGCCCTGCGCCGGGCGACGCCGGTCGAGGTCATCACCTGGAACGAGCGACTCACCTCCGTGGCTGCTGAAGACTGGCTGCGCGAGCAGGGGATTCCACGGGAGCGGTGGAAGTCCCGGCAGGATGCCATTGCCGCTGCCATCCTGCTGGAAGACTTTCTATCTGCCCGCGCCCACCGTTAGCCGGTCACGCCCGTCAGCCAGCCCGGAAAGCCATCCGGCTGTCGTCCGGTGGCGTGGCTTCTTACCTGAAAGACTGGAATTTGCCACTGTGCAGGGGGGAGCATGAACTGTGGCATAGCCGCTTCTAAACCACTATCTCTTCACAGCCCCGCCCGATGACCGCCGAAAGGCGGTTCGCTGGCATTCCACCATTTCAGAAGGATATCAGGTGACAGCCATGAAACATTTACGCCTCTCCCCCCTGCGTCGGTGGCTGGCCGTAGCAACAGCTCCACTTATCGCCTTCACCTGTGTGCCGTTGGTCGCCCGTGCCGACCGCGATGCGCCCCGTCCGTCCCGGCCCGTGCTGAAACGAACCGGGCCGGTGGCACCTTCCGCTCCGGCGGCGGCCCCGTCCCGGAGTAGACGCCTGCTGTTTGAGGAAAATCTGGGCCAGCACGCCGGCCCGGTGCGTTACAAGATGTTTGGCGGATCGGTCTTTCTGACCGACCGCGCCGAAGCCTGCATGCTTGTCGAAGCCGGGCGCGAGCCGCTATGGCGGCCGACCGGCAAAGCGGCCGAAAACCCACGCTGGAAGACCCTGCCGGCATCGCGTCCGGTGTACCGCGCGCTGCGGATGCAGCCGGTTGAGCGTGAAACCGGCCGGCCCGTGCCGCCGGCAGCTTCCGAAGGACTAACCCGCAGTCCCATTGCACTGTCGTACTGCAAGGGCGACCGCTCACAGTGGCGCAGCCGCGTGCCGCTCTACCGCGAGGTGGTCTATCATCAGGTCTATCCCGGCATAGGCCTTGTCTATTACCCGAAAGATGAACGGCTGACCTACGACTTCCGGGTGGCGCCCGGCGCCGATCCCAGCGCCATTCGTCTGCATTTCGAGGGCGCGGACCGGCTGGCCCTGGATTCGGAAGGCAATCTCCAGTGTCTGGTCGGACAGCAGACGGTGGTGATGCAGAAGCCGACGCTTTACCAGGAAGTTGCCGGGGAGCGCCGGATCGTGCCGGGGCGTTTCGCCCTGACCGGCAACGACGTGGCGTTTGAAGTCGGGGCCTATGACCGGAATCTGGCGCTGGTCATTGACCCGGTGCTGCCGTTTTACTCGACGTACTTCGGCGGCAATCAGGATGAGGAAGCCGTCGGCGTCGCCGTCGGGCGCATCTACAACCGGAATGCGCTCACAGCAGGAACCGTCTTTTCATCGCAGGATACCATTCCGGTGTTCATTGCCGGCACGACCCACAGTACATCGTTTCCGGTGCCGGTAGGTTCCGGCCCTAACGCCAATAATCCGATCACCGTCCCGGATGTGGACATCTTCGTGGCGCGATTCGAGTTCCGCGCTGATGGGACCGTGCCGACCAACATTCCCGATGTCGGCCCGGCGAGACGTTTTGCCCCCTGGGATGCCTTTACCAACGGGGGTGAGCCGGACTTCACCTACGACGATCGTGGCGCTGAGCGCGGCTTGGCCGCCGTCGTCATTTACGGTGGAAGCGGCGATGATGTGTGTACCGGCGTCAGCATCAATGCCAGCCAGAATGCTGTGGAAGATGTCGGTGGAGTGTATTGGCGTCCGGCAACCGGCCCCGTGCTCGTCGGGTACACCACCAGTACGAACTTCCCCACTGGCAGGTTAGGATTGGGGAGCGGCTCTGCGACGACATTTCAATCCACCTTCGGCGGGGGATTCACGGATGCCTTTGCGATGTTGCTGCCCTTCTGCCTCGATCTGTCAGCCAACAACATCACCAGTACCCCCACTTCCCCGCTTGCTTACAGCACTTACCTTGGCGGTTCTGGCAATGACCTCGCCTGGGCCTGCACAGCCCAACAGGGAATGGGCACAGGCGCACTTCGGTTCGCTCTGGGCGGGGAAACCGACGGCAACCTCCCGACCGGAAGCGCTTCCGGCTCCCCATTTGACAGTACCTATGGCGGTGGTGATGCCGATGGTTTCCTAGCGCACTTCGATCCAACACAAAACACGTCGGCTGCCCAGCGGCGCTATATCACCTACTTTGGTGGTAATGGCTACGATACCGTCACAGGCATTTCCTACTTTGTTACTGGCCCACGCATTGGTGTCACTGGCGTCACGGGGTCAGACCCGGAGACAAGCTTCATTGATTCGGGTAGCAACCCCATAACCAGCACCGTCAGTGGTGGAACACGCAACGGCAGTTTTGATGCCTTTGTGGCCATGTTCAACGGCAATACAGGTCCCTCGCGGGAGTTTTCCATGTACCTCGGGGGGGACAACGACGACTGGGGCATGGGGATTCGTGCCCGGCGGCGGGTTGTCAGCGGCAGTGGGCGGTATGTCGTCCACGTTGCCGGTCTGACCGATTCGACCACCACCGGCTTTGGTGTTCCCTCGTCTGGACAGCTATCGAAAGCCAACAAGGGCGGGATTGATGCCTTTGTCACCCAGATAAGGTGGGATGAATCCTTGTCTGGCTTACGCACCGTACAGTATTTCGGCTACCTTGGAACCACCGGGGATGACGAAGCCTACGCGCTGGCCACCAGTGAGCAGCCCGGGCCGGGCAACTCGATAGTCTATGTCGGTGGCATTTCCGAAGGGACCGCGGCCTTTACGCCGGTGGGTATCGGCTCCGGCTTGCCCAACTTTGCCAACGATTTGCTTTACCCGGCATCTGGCTCGACGATACCGGTCAGCCGTGGTTTTCTGGCCCGGATTTCGGCTGTCAATGAAGGCGGTACAAACCTGCCGGCGACCCTTCAGAACCTCGTCAATGTTGGCGGGCGCACCTTTGCCACCGGCGCGCAGCCGATCCAGCGGGTTCTCAGTATTGCGTCTTATTTGCCTGTTGCTGGTGTGCTGTTTTTCACCGGCTCGACCAATGCCAACAATGTCCTGCCCACCACCTCGGACATACCACCAGCGCCCTACGACGTGTTTCAGAACACCCGGGCCAACAACACAAGTGACCGCAAGGACGCCTATCTGGGTTCGGTGCGGCTGACGCCCTAGTGTGGCGTTTCCGGTAACAGCCAGTTCTGACTTGCCTGACCGCCAGGGAATTCCTCCCTAGCGGTTTTGTTGCTTGCCAGAGATGATGTGGAACTACTACTGTTATGTCCCTAACGTTTTTTCCAGTCCGGCTTTTCACAGTGGAGTATCGCCATGTCCGGCCTTTTCTCTGGCTCAAACCTGGAAATGTTCTGCTGGGGCCTGGCGCTGTTTTCAACAACGCTGCTGGTGCTCAAGCTGACCGTCGGGACGCTTCTCGATGGTCTCGACGGCCATCTGGACGGCCACTTGGCAATCTTTGGTGCTGATGACCCTTCCGGCGCTGGCGGCGGCCTCAAGGCGATCCTGGTTGGACTGATGGTGATGGGCTGGAGTGGCGTGATCTGCTTCCAACTCACCCGCCTGTCGCCGCTGATGGTGCTTGTCACCGCGCTCAGCGCTGGGGTGATGACGTTCACCTCAGCCGTGTGGCTGCTGCGCCGGGTCCGCCATCTGGAATCCGACGGAACGCTGCAACCGGCTAACGCCATTGGCCGGTTTGGGACGGTCTATCTCACGATTCCCGCCCAAGGAAGTGGCACCGGGCAGATTCAGATTGAAATCCAGGGACGCCTGGCCACCTTGGAAGCCATCACCGACGGCCCGGCGATTCCCACCGGGACAAGGGTTTTTGTGATTGATACCGGTCAGGGGGTGCTTCGGGTTTTGCCGGAGCAGGCGCTTGACCCCCTGCCGGAAACTGGCGCTCACCCATCCGCTTCAGATGTGCCGGTGGCTTCCAACCGGGCTTCCAACTCCGTAACCACTTCATCCACCTGAAAGGAGAGGTAACGCTATGCCGGGCATCGGTGGTATGAGCAGCGCCCTGTTGGGCATCATCCTCGTGTCGGTTGTCGCCCTGCTCATTCTTCTGTTCATCATTGTCAGTCAGTACAAACGCTGTCCCTCGAACCGCATCCTGGTCATTTACGGTAAGGTTGGCGGCGGGCGCAGCGCGCGCTGCATTCACGGCGGCGGGGCCTTCGTCATCCCGATTATTCAGGACTACCAGTTCCTGAGCCTGCAGCCGATGCCGATCGAGATCAACCTCACGGGGGCGCTCTCGAAGCAGAATATCCGCGTCAATGTGCCGAGCACCTTCACCGTGGCCATTTCGACTGACCCACGGATTATGAACAACGCCGCCGAGCGGCTTCTGGGACTGGACGAGCGCCAAATCAAGGAACAGGCGCAGGAAATCATCCTGGGGCAGTTGCGGCTGGTCATTGCGACGCTGACGATTGAGGAAATCAACCGCGACCGCGAAGTGTTTCTCCAGCAGGTGAACAAAAACGTCGCCGCCGAACTGCACAAGCTGGGGCTGGAGCTGCTCAACGTCAACGTCCGCGACATTACGGATGCATCCGGTTACATCGAGGCGATTGGCAAGAAATCGGCTGCCGAAGCCATTAACAAGGCGCGCGTCGAAGTCGCCGAGCAGGAACGCTTTGGGGCTGTAGGTGAGGCCAAGGCCGTCCGTGAACGTACGGTGCAGGTAGCACTTGAAGCCACCGAAACCGAAAAGGGGAAAAAAGAAGCTGAGCGGGAAATGCGCATCGCCACTTCCCAACTGGAGGCCGAAGCCGCCATTTCCGAAGCCCAGGCCAACCGCAAGAAAACCATTGAGATTGCGGCCGAGCGGGCCGAAGCCGAAGTCGGTCTCAAACGCGCCGAGGCACAGCAACGCATCTCGGTTGCCGAGTTGGAAGCCGAAACGGCCGCGAAGGAGAACGCTTCACGGGCAGCGGTGATTGAGTCCAATGCCACTTTGGCCGAGCGCGAAGCCGTGGCACGGCAGCGGGCGGAAGTTGCCAAAGCCAATGCCGAGCGGGAAATCCTCATTGCGCAGCGCCAGCGCGAGACCGCCTTGCTGGAAAAAGAAGAACTCGTCCGCCAGGAAATCGAAAAACTCAAGCGGCAGGTGGATGCCGACGCCGAAGCCGAACGCATCCGGCGCGTTGCACAAGGCGAAGCCGACGCCATTCTGCTCAAGTACAAGGCGGATGCCGACGGTCTGAAGCAGCTCCTGCTTGCCAAGGCCGAGGGCTACCACAACATCATCCGCGCCTGCGGCAACGATCCCAACACGGCCGCCAAGCTGCTGCTGCTTGAAAAACTCGAAACCATTGTGGACAAGCAGGTCGAGGCCATTTCCAATCTCAAGATTGACAAGATCACCGTCTGGGATGGCGGCAACGGCGATGGCAGCGCCACTTCCCAGTTCATCCGCAACTTTGTTTCGGCGCTGCCGCCACTCCAGGAAATTGCCCGGCAGGCTGGTATGGAGTTGCCGGCCTACCTTGGCTCGCTGGTGGAGTCAGCGACAAACGGCACGACTGAAAAAGCCCTGCCACGTCCGGCAGTGACACCGGCCGCGAAGCCACCGGCGACGAAAGAAGGGTGACGACACAAGCCATTCTCGACCAACTCGATGCCTGCGCCGAACGCCTGGCCTTTCCAATGCTGGATGCGCCGGGCTTCTGGCTGGCGGCCGTCCGGCTGCATGCCTACCGGGACGAAGCCCGCTGGGCATTGCTCATTGAAACCCTGGGCTGTCACGAGTTCGGCGCCGGGCACAAAGCCATTGACAACTGCCTGCACGTCTATGGCAACGGCCTGCACCGGCCGCCGGGCGTTCTGGCAGAGGACTACCTGTTTCCCACGGCCGATGGTGACGAAGGGCCGACCTTCGATGACCGGCAGTATGTCCGCCGGACGGCGCGCACTGTACGCATCCGGGGACGGTCAGTGCCGTTGCCGGATCAGTCGCCGCTCTATGATCTGGAGGGCCGTCCGCTTGCCTACGGCCGGCAGTGGCGGGATTACGAGCTGTTGCGCTGGCTGGTTGCTGAGCACCGCGCTGACCTGCTCTCCACTGAAGCCGAACGGCGAGCGCGGGTGCCAGCCGAACTACCGCAAGTGCTGACACTCGATGCCTGGCACCATCCCGATCTGGGCAGTGAAGTCCTGCCCAGTGCCTCCGAAACGTTTTGTCAGCTTGCTGAGGTGCTGGCCACCGGGGATGTCACCCGCTATCGTCCAATGCAGCCGCCCAATACCCACTGGTCATGTTGGCCGGCCGGAGTGTGACCTGTGCCGTTGACCAAGGCTGTTGTCCAGGATCGTCCGCGTATCCCGCCTCAAACGCCCGGCGACTATGTGGCCCTGGTGTGGGCCACGGGGTTGTTTTCCGGGTTTTCACCGATGGCGCCCGGAACGGCCGGCTCGGCTGTAATGGCAGCGCTCTACTATGCCGGCGGCAGGCTGGGATGGTTTCAGCCCTTCGCCCTGGACACTCTGGTGTGGCTCCTGCTGGTTGCCGTGGTCGTCAGTTATTCCGGGGTGTGGGCGGCCGAACGCGCCGAGCATTTTTTCGGGGCCAAGGACCCAAATGAAGTCGTGGTGGATGAGTTTGCCGGACAGATCATCACCTATCTTTTTCTGCCGCTTGTCCCGCAACTGGCCGGCCGGGTGTGGGCTTTTGAGCTGTGGACGCTAGGTGGATTTCTGCTTTTTCGTCTGTTCGATGTCATCAAACCCTATCCGGCCAGCCGGTTTGAAGCCCTGCGGGGCGGGTTGGGCATTATGGCCGACGACATCGTAGCCGGCATTCAGGCCGGGCTGGTGCTGCTGCTGTGCGCCAAAGGAATGGCACTCTGGCTCGGCGCTGCCGGTTGAGTGGCTGCTTTCTGAAAAAACCATGGCCAAACAGAGTGAAGAACCGCACTTGGGACGCTGGGAGTTATTCATCCAGGCGGTCATCCTGTTGTCGCTGGTGGATTTTGCCCTTGAAACCCTCCCCAGTCTGAGTCCGACCCAGCGCCGCCTGCTGGAGTGGTTTGAGGTGTTCTCGGTGGCGGTGTTTACGGTGGAATATGTCGTCCGCGCCGTCGGGTCGCGCCCGGCGGTCAAGTACCTGCTGAGTTTTTACGGTATTGTGGATTTGGTCGCGATTCTGCCCTTCTACCTGGGGTTGGTCGTGGATTTGCGCGCCCTGCGCGCGCTGCGTTTCCTGCGGCTGCTGCGGATTCTCAAGCTCACGCGCTACAGCCAAGCGTGGCGACGCTTCCACCGGGCACTGATCATTTCCCGCGAAGAACTGATTTTGTTTGCGGCCACGGCCTTGATTCTGATTTACCTGGCGGCGGTGGGGATTTACTACTTCGAGCATGAGGCGCAGCCCGAAGTTTTTGCCTCGATGTTCGACGGTTTGTGGTGGGCGGTGGCCACCCTGACCACAGTGGGCTATGGCGACAGCTATCCCATTACGGCCGGCGGGCGGTTTTTTACCTTTGTCATTCTGGTCATCGGTCTGGGGATCGTCGCCCTGCCCTCCGGCATTGTGGCCTCGGCACTTTCCAAAGCCCGCGCCGAAGAGGATGAAGCCGCCCGATGCGGAAAAACCGGCGACCCATGGACAGATGAAACTGATGCGGACTGACTGGCTGCGGCCAACCGGGAAAGCATCAGCGGGCTGCTGCCTGCGGCTGCCAGGCGCGTGCCTGGGACAGCACTTCGGCAAGGCGTTCCCGCACACCGGCCGCCTTTGACCCGGCGGCCGCTTCTGCATCCCGAAGACGCGCCTGGACGGTAGCCTGTACAACCGGGCTGGCGCCAGCCGCGCGAAAGTGCGTTTCGGCCTGTAAGCAGGCGGCAAAGACGAGTTCCGTGGGCGCGCTCTGGCGGGCCATGAACAGCGCGTACTCAAACCAGGCCGCTCCCTGTGCCAGGTCTTCCTGGCTCTCAGCGGCCAACTGAAGTGCCGCGTGATGTTCGGCCGCGGCCATATCCAACTGGTTACGGCCGGCATACAGGCCGGCCCGCCGGGTTGCGGCCGTGCTTGCCAGTCCGGGGAAGCCTTTGGCAGGGGCTGTTTCCCGTACCTGGGTGTAGAGACGTTCTGCGTCGGCGGTGCGACCGGCCGCCGCCTGGCTGTCGCCGAGTTTGAGCGTCCATTCAAGCCGCTGGCGGTCATCGGCCGCTGGCGCACGCAGCGCCTGTTCGTAGGCCCGGATGGCATCCGGTACGCGGTTGGCGCGCATGTAGGCGTCGCCAAGGTTGGCCCAGGCCATGGTCTGTCCCTCCGGGTCAAGCTGCACGGCCCGTTCCCAGGCGGCAATTCCGGTTTCGTCCTGTCCACGCCGCGCCGCCAGTGTCCCCAGGTTGACCAGCGCCCGGACATCGTTGGGCAGATGTTCGTGGAACGCCTGATAGTGCCGGTATGCTGCATCGTATTCGCCCTGTTCGATGAGCATCTGTCCGAGCATGGCCTGACTGTCAGCATCGTAGGGATTGATGGCGATGGCGCGTTCCAGAGCTTCACGGGCGCGCAGACGGTCGCCTTCAGCCAGCGCCAGCCGGGCCAGCCGCGCTGCTACGAGGGCATCGTTTGGATTGAGCTTCAGCGCCTGATTGAGAGCCGCCGCATCGGTGACGCGCCCCCCCAGGACGAATTTGACCACATCCAGGCCGGCCAGAAGTACCAGCCCAACCACTGCGCCGGTCAGGGCGAAACGTCGCCACCCCGGACTGAAACGTCCGCTTCCGGCCACATCGGCACTTGGGTGCTGTGTCTGGTCCTGCACGAGAACGGCGGCAATCCGTGGTTCGCGGGGTTTCCACACCGCGCCGTCCAGAATGAAATGGTGGATGTTGATAAGGGCCGTGAAGGCCAGGAAGCTGGTGGTGAAGTCCAGACCAAACCACAGGCTGGCCGCCCAAGGGCCAGGAATGAACAGGGCAATGCCGACGGCAAAGAGGACGGCGGCATAACGCCAGGGCTGCCACTGCGGGCCCTGTTCCCGGCGCGCATAATAGGAGGTAATCCAGAGGTACTGAGCCGAATGCAGCAGCGCCAGCATGCCGGAGCTGTAGCGTGCTTGGAAGAGAGGCTCTCCTGAGAGCGTATTGATGGCAGCCGGGGTAAACCACATCGCTTGGGTGGCCAGCATGGCAAATGTGGGGCCTGTCACTGACCACGGGTGCTGGCGGAGCAACCTTCGTCCGATAACGAAAGTTATGGCGAGAAAGGAGGCGCCTAACACAACAATTGCCATCTTGACCGCCGCTGGCGGCAGCCCGGCTGACAACAGCAACGGATCGGCCGAAGGGCCGCTGTTGAAAGCCAGCAGCAACATGACGTAGGGCAGGACAAAGGCCGCCCACAGCCAGCGTGTGGTGGGCCGGTCCAGCGCTGTCAGTCCACGGCGGCGGGCAAACATCAGGGCAATCCCATAGTTCTGCCCCGTGTAGTGCCACGGACTCCAGAACACATAGAGCGTGAACACCCAGGCCAGCAGCGGTGGATGCGCATGCACGAGGAGCAAACCGGCCAGGGTCAGCAGCCCGGACCACACCAGCACCTGCCAATAACGCTGCCGGTCAGCCGGTTGGGCGCAGGCGCGATACCACGTCGCCGCATAGTGTGGGTAGTTACACACCAGCGCCAAGGCATAAAAAGCCGTGGCGAAGCCGCCGGCAAAGTATGGCTCGACCCAGTAGGTGATCAGCAGCAGCGGCAGCGACCACAGTCCGCAGCCGATGATGAGGTCGGTTGGTGCGCCGTAGAGCCAGCGGCGGGAAGCCGCAGCCGTTGTCCGGGTCTCCAGAGTTTGTTCCGTGGCAGAGATCGTGGTCATGGCGGTCAGACTTCAAACCGATACGGGATGGAGAGCACGGCAGGTTGACCGGAAAAGTAAGCCTTGCCGCGGCTCCATGTCAGCAACAATTTGCATCCGGCTGCCAGCCGGGTAACTCCCGGAGATCAGGCATCGTGCCCGGTCATCGAGTCCGGGCGGGTTTCATCGTCTGCGACACAATGCTAAGGTAGCCAAAGGCACCCCATTCAAACGGCAACTTGTTCTGGAACGTCCGTCATGGAAGCGGCCCGTAGCCATCCCGAACCAATCCAGTCTGGAGAAGTGTCTGACCGGAAAGCCTGGCAGCGGCACTACCGGGCGGTGCGCGCCGTTTCCGAAGCCATCTGCCAGCCATTGGAGACGGAAGACTACGTCGTGCAGCCAATGCCGGATGTCAGTCCGCCAAAGTGGCATCTGGGCCACACGAGCTGGTTTTTCGAGACCTTCATCCTCAAATCCGGCCTGGCGGATTACCGGCCCTTTCATCCGCGCTACGACTACATTTTCAACTCGTACTACGAAGCGGTTGGGGCGCGGCATCCGCGACCGCAGCGTGGGCTGCTGACGCGCCCGACGGTAAGCGAGGTCTATGCCTACCGCGCGCACGTGGATGCTGCTGTCGAGCGGTTCATCGCCCACAGCGACACGCGCACCTGGGCGGCTCTCCAACCCATTCTGGAGTTGGGCCTACACCACGAGCAGCAGCACCAGGAGCTTTTGCTGACGGACATCAAAGCCATCCTTGCCACAAATCCGCTTGACCCGGTGTACCGGCCGCAGCCGCAGCCTCTGCCGTCGCCAGTGGAGCAGTTGTCACCCACCGGTGACTGGCACATTGTGGAGGGCGGCCGCTATGCCATCGGCCATGCCGGCCGCGGATTTGCCTTTGACAACGAAGGGCCGCGCCACGACGTGCTGCTGCGTCCCTGCCGGATTGCCGCCCGGCCCGTAACCAACGGCGAATTTCTGGCCTTCATGGCCGACGGCGGCTACAGGCGGCCGGAGTTGTGGCTGTCGGACGGTTGGGCAGCAGTGACGGCGCGCGGTTGGGAAGCGCCATTGTACTGGCGGCAGGCGGCCGACGGCACGTGGGAGACCCTGACCCTGCATGGGGTGCAGCCCGTCGCCCCGTATGAACCTGTCTGCCACATCAGTTTTTACGAGGCCGACGCCTATGCACGCTGGGCTGGAAAGCGCCTGCCGACAGAAGCCGAATGGGAAGTCGTTGCCGCCCGCCTGCCGGTGACAGGTAACTTTTACGAATCCGGCGTGCTGCATCCACGGCCTGTTTCGGTCTCGGCCGCGTTCTACGGTGATGTGTGGGTGTGGACAGCCAGCCCGTACGTGGGGTATCCAGGATTTCGGCCTGTGTCCGGCGCACTGGGTGAGTACAATGGCAAGTTTATGTGCAACCAGATGGTGTTGCGTGGCGGTTCCTGCGCCACATCGCTGACCCACATCCGCTCCACCTACCGAAACTTTTTTCCGCCGGATGCGCGGTGGCAGTTCACTGGTGTTCGGCTGGCGGAGGATATGTCATGAGTCATCCCCAACCTGGCCAAGCGGCGCGCCCGTCCTACGGTTACATCGTCTCTTTCCACGACCTGCACCCGACGCCAGCAGACTTTCGGGAAGAAGTGCTGGCCGGATTGCTGCGTACTCCCAAGTCCCTGCCGCCCAAATTCTTCTATGACCGGCGCGGCTCGGAGCTGTTCGATGAAATCTGTCAACTGGAGGAGTATTACCTGACCCGTGTCGAGACGGGCCTGCTGGAACGCCATGCAGCCGAAATGGCCCGGTTCATCGGTGAAGAGGCGCTGCTGATTGAGTACGGCAGCGGAAGCGGCCGCAAGACCCGTATTCTGCTCGACCACCTGCCGAGCCTGGCGG
Source organism: Chloracidobacterium thermophilum B (assembly GCF_000226295.1). Lineage (GTDB taxonomy): Bacteria > Acidobacteriota > Blastocatellia > Chloracidobacteriales > Chloracidobacteriaceae > Chloracidobacterium > Chloracidobacterium thermophilum. The sequence continues at coordinate 1,566,307 of NC_016024.1, read as the reverse complement.
CCTATGTGCCGGTGGATATTTCCAAAGAACACCTGTTGGCCGCCGCCACGGAACTGGCCCAGGCCTATCCGTGTCTGCGGGTGACGCCGGTGTGTGCCGATTACACCCGCGAAATGGAGTTCCCGGACTTTGAGGAATTTTTCTATCGGCGGCGGGTGGTGTTCTTTCCCGGTTCGACCATCGGCAACTTTACTCCACCGGAAGCCGAGATGTTCTTACGCCATGCGGCAGAAGTGGCGCGGCCCGGCGGACTGCTGCTCATCGGTGTGGACCTGAAGAAAGACCCCACGGTGATTGATGCAGCGTACAACGACGGGCAGGGGGTGACAGCGGCGTTCAACCTCAACCTGCTTCAGCGGATCAACACTGAGTTGGGCGCGGATTTCGACCTGCGTTTGTTTGAGCACCGCGCCTTTTATGACCCAGCTCACGGACGGGTTGAGATGCACTTGGTCAGCCGACAGGCACAGACGGTTCACATCGGAGAAACGGCCATCCCGTTTGCCGCCGGTGAGACCATTCATACGGAAGATTCTTACAAGTACGATCTGGCTGACTTTGAGCAGATGGCCGCACGCACCGGTTGGACACGCCAGATGGTGTGGCAGGATGAGCAGGGTTATTTTGCCGTGGGGCTTTTTGCCGTCGGCCAGACATTCGGTTGAGGTTGCTGCGGCTCACAAGGTGCAGAACCCTGCCGCAGGGCCGGTGCCTTGAGCGGCCCGTGGAGGGCCCGTGAAACTGTTGGTTTTGCGGCTATCATGGGCAGGTGTCCCCCAAAACGGCTGCCGTGACCTGCTAGCGCAGGCGTGCCATATCACCGTTGGGCCGGACATCCGGGTGGAGGTTTTCCTGCGGATGGCCGGCCGGGTTTTGTCCGTATGCGCCTGGAAAAGTCGAGTTGTGGGGTCGGTTTTATCGCGTCGCGGCGTGGTGTGCCCGAGCGGGGCGTGGTGGAGGCGGCGCTGCACGCCCTGCGCTGTGTCGAGCACCGGGGCGCCTGCGCTGCGGACGGACGCACCAGCGATGGCGCAGGCCTGCTGACCGACCTGCCCTACGCCCTTTTTGGCTATCCGCCGGAAAGCATTGCCGTTGCCTTTCTCTTTCTGCCGGCAGAGCCAGCGCGCAGCGCCCACGCTTTTGACATCCTGGCTGAGACCTTTGACTTTCATGACCTGCACGTACTGGAGAGTCGGGATGTCCCCACCAATCCGACCGTGCTGGGGCCCATTGCCCGGCAACTGCTCCCGACGCTGAAACAGGCCGTCATCAAACGCCCACCGCAGTCCCGGACGCTGACCGCCTTCGAGCGCCTGCTCTATGCCGCCAAGCAGATGACCCGCAAACGCTGGCGCAAGCAGGGGCTGGACACGAGCTGTTTTTTTGCCTCCCTTTCGCCAACAACCATTGTTTACAAGGCGCTCGTGCGCGCGGGCGACCTTGACCGCTTCTATCTCGATCTGCAGCACCCAACCTTTGTTTCCCGGTTCGCGCTCTTTCACCGGCGCTTCAGCACCAACACCCGGACGGCCTGGGACCGCGCACAGCCCTTCCGACTCATTGCCCACAACGGCGAAATCAACACGATTGCCGGAAATCGGGCCTGGGCCTACTCGCGGGAACGGTCACTCGGCCTCGAAGCTGGCGAACTGCTGACGCACGGAAACATCAGCGACACCGGCAGTCTCAACGAAATGGTCGAGGCGCTGCGCTACCGGAGCGGCGTTCTGAGTCTGGCCGAGGCGCTGGCCATCGTCATGCCGCCGGCCGAAAGTGACGCCTATCACACTTTCTGGGGAAGGGCGCTCGAACCCTGGGATGGCCCTGCCATCGTCGCCTTTGCTGACGGACAGGTTGTGGGCGCACGCCTGGACCGCAACGGCTTTCGTCCCGGCCGCTGGACAGAAACCAACGATGCTTTTTATCTGGCCTCCGAAGCTGGGGCTTTTGCTGTGGATGAGGGGCAGGTGCGTGCCAAAGGCGCGCTGCATGCCGGAACAGGCGTGGTGGTGGACTTGCGTTCCGGCAGTGTGACCTTTATCGAGCCGCGCACGCCGGCGCTGGCTTCCGGCGCGGTCTTTGACCCACGTACTCGCTCTCTGCCGCCAATGCCGGCTCCAACGGCGGCACAGTTCAGCCATCTGGCGCGGGCTTTTGGTTACACCTACGACGACGTGCAGACATTTCTGGCCCCTATGGCCGCGACGGGCAAGGAACCGCTCGGCTCCATGGGCGACACGGCGCGTCTGGCCGTGTTGTCCGATATTCCACGTCCGCTGTTTGACTTTTTTTATCAGGATTTTGCCCAGGTGACGAATCCGCCGGTGGACTACCTGCGAGAAGCTCTGGTGATGAACACGACGGTTCACCTTGGCGCCAAGCCCAACATCTTTGCGCCCAAGACGCTGGTGCCGCCGCCGCCCGCCATCGAGCTTTCCGGTCCCGTACTTTCGCTTTCCGGGATGGCGGCACTGCGGACAGGGCTGGGGACGACCCGGCTGGGCGTACACATTGCCGAGCTGGACGCTACCTTTGCCCGGTCGGATGGCGTGGAGGGGCTGCGAACGGCGCTGGCCGAACTCCAGCGGCAGGCCTTGAACCTGACCGAGCATGGCGCTTCGGTGCTCATCGTCAGCGACCGGGGCATCAGTCCGCAGCGGGTTCCAATACCGAGCCTGCTGGCGTTGCGCGCCATCGTCAACGGCCTCAACGAAGCCGGGATGTTGCTCGATACGTCCCTGGTCATTGAGACGGGCGAGGTTCGCACGGCGCACCACGTCGCTGCGCTGATTGGCTTTGGAGCGGCAGCGGTGTGTCCCTGTGTGGCGCTCGACTGGGCGCGCTTTGGTCAGCATCCCAAACTGGACGACCTCGACGCTGACCGGCGGGAACAGCAGCTTATTCAGGCTTTGACCGGTGGCGTGCTCAAAATCATGGCCAAGATGGGCATTTCTGTTTTGGCCAGCTATCAGAATGCCCAGCTTTTTACCCCGGTCGGGCTGGGGGCGCGGCTGCTCGCGGAGTTCTTTCCGGGCAAGGACAGCCGCCTGGGCGGCCTCGAACTGGAGGACCTCGCCCGTCAGCAGCTTGCCCAGCATGCCGATTGGTGTACAGCGGCGGAAACGCTGGATTGGCGCGTGCTGCCGCGCCACTTCCGGTTCAAGGAAGACACTCAGGGCCGGCAGGGCGAGCAGCACGCCATGACAACGGCGCGGGCGCGGCTGGTGCATGCTTTCGTCCGTGATCCCTCGCCGGAGCGGTATGCTGCCTACCTGGCTTCCGGGACCCATCACGAGCCGGTGAGTCCACGGCATCTGCTTACGATTCGTTCCGTCGGCGCGCCACTCCCCCTGGAGCAGGTTCAGTCCCGGCAGGAAATCGTGCGGACGTTCGGCACGGGCGGAATGTCCTTCGGCGCCATCAGCGCTGAGTCGCAGCGCGACTTGATTCTGGCGATGCAGCAGCTTGGTGGGCGCAGCAACAGTGGGGAAGGGGGAGAGAATCCCTACTACTTCACGGCTGGCCTGACGGCCAGCACCAAACAGATTGGTTCGGCGCGGTTTGGTGTGACCGCGCGCTACCTGGTAACGGGGCGCGAAATCCAGATCAAAATGGCCCAGGGGGCCAAGCCCGGCGAAGGCGGCCAACTGATGCGGCACAAGGTCACGCCCGAAATTGCCCGGGCGCGGTACGCCACGCCCGGCATAGATTTGATTTCGCCGCCGCCGATGCATGACATCTACAGCATCGAAGACCTCAAACAACTCATCGAGGAACTCAAAAACCTGCATCCGGGCGCGCGGGTCAGCGTCAAGCTCGTTGCCGGAAACAACATCGGCACGATTGCCGTGGGCGTGGCCAAGGCCGGGGCCGACATCATTCACATTGCGGGCGGCGATGGCGGAACAGGCGCAGCCGGACTCATTTCCATGGCCCATGCCGGGTTGCCGTGGGAAATCGGACTTGTTGAAGTCCATCGCGCGCTCTGTGAAGAAGGATTGCGCGGAGCTGTGACCCTGCGGGTGGACGGGGGGTTGTCCAGCGGGCTGGATGTCGTCCTGGCGGCGATTCTGGGGGCTGAGGAATTTGATTTCGGCAAGCTGGCGCTGGTCGCCCAGGGGTGCATCATGGCGCGCATCTGCGAGACCAACCAGTGCCCGGCTGGAATTGCCACCCATGACCCACGGCGCAAGGCCAAATACACGGGTCAGCCCGAACATGTGGTGCGCCTGTTCGAGGCTATTGCCGATGACGCGCGTCAATGGCTGTCCCGCGCCGGAATTCCGACGTTGAATGCGGCTGTCGGGCGGACTGACCTTCTCATGCCGCACCCGCGTCATGTTGACCGCGTGGCAGAGCGCCGCCTGGACCTGTCCTTTTTCCTGACGCCCCCGCTGCCATTGCCGCTGCCTGTACCACGTGCGCCGTTTCAGGTGGGGGCACTCAACCAGCGGATTCTTGATGACGTGCGCGCCGGGTTGGGCGCATCTCCGCCGGTGTCTGCTTTCGACTACCCGATCACGACCCGCGACCGCGCCGTACCGGCTACGCTGGCGGGCTGGCTGGCCGCAGAGGCGCATGCACGGCAGTTTCCGGTGGCTGAAGGTCCGTCCGCGTCGGCTCCCCAACGGGTGTTTCCGCCGCCGCCCATCACGCTGCGCTTTACCGGCAGCGCCGGACAGGGCTTTGGGGTGTTTCTGACTGATGGCCTGCGTCTGGGTTTGCAGGGTGAAGCCAACGATTCCGTGGGCAAGGGGATGAGCGGCGGGAAAATTGTCATCCGTCCCCATCCGCGCTGGCGGGACTCCCTGCGCAGCGACGTTGAAACGAATGCCATTATTGGCAATGCGGCACTGTACGGGGCAACCGGCGGGACGCTGTACGTCGCCGGTTTCGCCGGCGACCGGTTTGCCGTACGCAACAGCGGAGCCACGGCCGTCGTGCACGGCGTGGGCCTGCACGCCTGTGAGTACATGACGGGCGGGCTGGTCGTCATTCTGGGGCCAACGTCGAAAAATCTGGGCGCCGGCATGACCGGCGGCAAAATCTACGTCTATGGCGGGGCGCCGGAGGCGCACGTCAACCGGGCATTTCTGGAAGCGGCCGCCCTGTCCCCGGAGGAACTGACGGCCCTGCACGCGCTGCTTGTGGATTTCATGGTAGAAACGGAAAGCCGCGCCGTGCAGGACCTGCTGGAAGGATGGGAAACCCATTCCACGCGCTTCGTGGCCTATCTTCCCCGCCGGCAGGAAGCGTAAGTTCTGTGTCCTGCACCGTCGCCCCGGCTATGGATGAACATGGCCGGGTGACACCCATTCCTGGCTGCGTGCCAAGCCCCAGTGATGACCTATGGCAAAAGTCGCTCCGGGTGACTACTACCGTCCAAGACTGTCCACAGAAGCCTTGTAAAAACAGGCGTTTTGCGCAATGCACTGTCTATTGCCGCCTACTGAAAGCTATGGCAGTCTATGACTGAAAGTAAGAACCATAGCAGGAACAGAGGGCGGCGATGGGCAGGCAGCGGTTGAGTGCGCGGTTGAGTGCGCGGCGGGTTGAGACTATCAGGAAACCCGGAACCTACGCCGACGGGGGTAATCTTTACCTGCGGGTGCAGGCGCGTAACGGGCGCGTCTCGAAATCGTGGGTTTTCCGCTGGGCACGCGACGGCAAGGTTTTCGAGCGTGGACTCGGCGCTGTGGACGTGCGCAGCCTTGCTGAAGCGCGCCAGGTGGCGGCGGAATTGCGCAAGGCACTGTTTCACGGGCAGTCCCCCGACGAACTGCTCCAGCGGCGGCGGCGCAAAAACAAAACCTTCTCCGAGTGCGCCCTGGAACTTATCGAAAGCAAGCGCCCTGGCTGGAAAACCAAAAACAAAGTACGGCAATGGACGCAGACGCTCCGGGACTACGCCTTCCCGGTGCTGGGGAATAAAGCGCCTGCCGAAGTCACAACCAACGACGTACTGGCAGTGCTGAAGCCGATATGGACGACGAAACCATCAACGGCGCAGTACGTCAGGGACCGGATTGCCGCTGTACTGGACTACGCGGCGGTCATTGGACTCCGGCAGAAAGGCGACAACCCGGCGCAGTGGAAGGGTAAACTCGAACTGGCGCTCCCGTCACCCCGTAAGGTTCGTCCAGTCGTGCATTTTGCCGCTGCTGACTGGAAGGAAGTGCCGGCGCTGTACTCCTGTCTGAGTGAAAAACCGGGGATACCGTCACTCTGCCTGCAATTCATTATCCTTACCGCCGTACGCTCGAATGAGGCGCGCGGCGCAAGCTGGCAGGAAATAGACCTGAACGACGCGGTTTGGACAATCCCGGCGCAACGGATGAAAAACGGGCGCACGCACAAAATCCCGCTTTCTCCCGTAGCCGTTGACCTGCTTATGTCCGTCCAGCCGTGGAGCAGTGACAGCCTGATCTTTCCCGGCGCGCCCAAAGGAACCATGAGCGGAGCCACGCTTCTGAAGCTGCTCCGTACCGTTGCGCCGGGTGCAACCGTTCACGGCTTCCGTTCCAGCTTCCGCGTCTGGGCGGAAGAACACGGCTACGCTTCGAGTGTGGCGGAAGCGGCGCTGGCGCACACCAATACCAACGCCACGGAAGCCGCCTACCAACGCTCCGACCTGTTTGCCCGGCGCAGGGAGCTGATGGACGCTTGGGCGGCTTTCGTCACTGGTCACGCGACACAGCGCCTTGCCGCTGCTGCCGGGGGGAGCCATGGGCAATAAAACCAGCAGGAAGTCACTGACTGGCAGCCTTTCTCGAAAACTTCCGTGAGATTGCTGAAGCCCACCGGGAAATAGACAGCGGACTTACCAGGGCAATCGGCTTCTGGGAGAAAAGAAAGCCGGAACTGGCTGTCGTCTATCGGGAATTGCGGGATGCCCTTCGGGAAGCCGACCCGTCCAGCCTGCCGGAAAAGCTCGCAAAGGGAACCGTTACGGCGCGCGGCCGCACTGCCATCCAGAAGCGATGGGAAGGGCGGGACGAACCCGTAGAGAAAGTCAGAGCGAAAGCCAGAGAGCTACAGGCGCATAAGCGCACATCAAAAAGGTCATTACGCAAACATCTGGTAAAAAAGTTTGAAACTTTTTTTCGGGGGAAAAGCCCTCCGAGGCGACGATTCGCCGATACCTGCAGGGGGCAGAAAACACATAATCCTATCAGAGCGATGACACACTCGAAGCACCGCCGTCGTGCGGTGCTTTTCCGTGCCCGAAAAAGCAAAAAGTGTGCGTCAATACCGGTATTAACGCGCTCATTGACGCGCTTTGACAGGTCGCGTTATATATGCTTGACTATGAGCGTGTAAAGCCGCGCACCAAGCGCAAGCACTTGGCGGTGGCGTTTACACAGACACTATTCGTAGGGGTGCTGCGGAATGAGGGCAATCGAAGAAACCGACCGGGTTTTACGTTGTTCTGACGTGGTGGCGCTGGTGCGTGTGTGCCGGGCGTCAATCTACAAATGGGAAAAGAAAGGGCTTTTCCCAAAGCGGATTCAACTGGGGCCGCGCGTTGTCGGCTGGCGCAGAAGTGACGTGCTGAAATGGCTGGATGCGCGTTCACGTAATGCTGGCGATAACGCCACGTCAGCTTAGGTGGGTTCCTAAAAGTTTCGACCCGGCACAGAGGGAGACTGTGACCGGGCCGGGAAAGGAAAAAGGCTTATATGGAAGCTAAATCTAACTGCACGAACGGTCAACTGGAACCGGCGCTGAACAATGCGTCAGGGCGCGGCCGGAGATTCAGGATGACATCGGCTTTCGAGCTGCGGCGCAACCCGCTGTCGCACGATTGGCTGATTCAAGGTTTTCTCGAAGCCAATACGCTCGCCCTTCTGTTCGGCGAACCGGCAGCCGGAAAGTCGCTGCTGGCGCTGGACTGGGCCGCGTCTGTCGCAACCGGACGCGCCTGGTGCGGACGCCAGACCCGGCGGGGGACGGCAATCTACCTGGCGGGCGAAGGCTACCGGGGGCTGGCCCGGCGGCTGGCCGCGTGGGAAAGGGTGAACGGACAGGAATCGTCTCCCGATGTGCCGCTGCTCTTTTCAGAGTGCATTGCCGGACTGCCCGACAGCGTAGGCGCGGTTATCGAGGGCATTGACGCGGTTGCCATCCGGTACGGGAAGCCGCTGCTGGTGGTTATTGACACCTTGGCGCGCTGCTTTACCGGCGATGAGAACAGTGCCGGCGGTATGGGCGGCTTCCTGACCGCGTGCGACGCGATGCGCCTTCGCTATGGCTGCACCGTGCTGATTGTCCATCACTCCGGTCACAGCGATAAGGGGCGCGCGCGCGGCTACTCATCGCTGCCGGCGGCGATGGACGTGATTTACCAGCTTGAAGTGAAGCAGAACAGGGTGCGGACGTTTGCCTGCACCAAGGCCAAGGACTTCGAGCCGCCAGCCGCGCGCCACTTCATCATTCACAAAACCCTGCTCCCACCGGAGTGGTGGGACGGTAACGCTCCCACCACAGTGCCGGTACTGGTGGAGTGCGACGAGTCCGGCAAGGCGATAAACGAACCGCCACCCTTCTGAACGGGATTGCGCGAAATCAGTGACCAAAAGTTACAGCCCGGTACGGATACGCGCCGTATCGGGCCGCTAATGGAGGAAAAAATGTTTGAGTTGAATACTACACAGGATTCTCTGCACGGACAACCCCAACCCGTTCAGGCAGGGCCTTTGCCGGATGACGGGCCGCGGAAAAAGACGCGCGGACGGCGTGTGGCGCGGGCGGGAGCGTCCAGTCTCAACGGGGCGCCCACGACGGAACTGCTGCGCCACGACGGGCCGCGCAAGACAGAAACCGGCAGGGCGCGGAAAAGCGGGCGCGCCCCGAAAGCCCCGGTAACCGCACCGGCAGGACTGCCGCCGGAAAACCCTGCGCCGGAAAAGCCTGGCAAGCCGGCTAAAAAAGCCGCGCCAAAACACACCGGCAAGCGCGCCGGCAAATCACCCCGGAAAGCCACGCCAGAACACACTAGCAAGCGCACCGGCAAGGCGCCCCGGAAAGCCGCGCCAGACGACTCCGGCAAGGCGGCGGACACAGCCGCGCCGGACAGCAAGCCGGATAAAAAATCTGTGCCGTGGAGTCACGAAGACCCGCTAGGCTTCGCGCTGCACCTTATCCGTGAAACGCTGGGCGGCGCCCCGGAGAAGCTGTACGAGACAGGGAAAACCCCGATTCGCTTCAAGACGACCGGAAGTAGTCTATCCGGGTGGGCCCGTGTCACGCGGGTGAAGTACGGGAGGGGGAAGGAATCGTACTTCATCGAGTTTGGCGACTGGCGTACCGGTGAGCACCACGAATGGCACTCCCGGGAACCGTCCACGTCCGGGGAGAAGGAAGCTTTCGACCGGGAACTACGCCAGATCAGGGAGGCGCAGCAACGGGAAGAACAGGCAAGGCACCTGGTAGCAAAGGGCAAGGCGGAGCGTCTGTGGCGGCGGTCAAGGGCTGCTACCACCGACAACCCCTACCTGCAACGCAAAAACGTTCAGCCCCACAGTGCGCGCACCGGATGGGGCGGACTCTCCGACGTACTGTTCGTTCCGCTACGCGATGCCGAGTGGCAAATATGGAACCTTCAGCTTATCCAGCCGGACGGCGGAAAGCGGTTTCTCAAGGGCGGGCGCGTCTCCGGGCTGTTTCATCCGTTCGGCACGCGCGAGGATTTTGAGCGCGGCAAGGCTATCCTTGTCTGCGAGGGATGGGCAACGGGCGCAACGCTGCACGAGGCTACCGGGTTACCGGTTGCGGCGGCGATGAATTGCGGCAACCTGCTGCCGGCGGCGCGCGCCCTGCGGGAGAAGTTCCCAGGGCAAAAGCTGGTCATCTGCGCCGATGACGACTGGAAAACCGCCGGCAACCCCGGGGTCACCAAAGCCGAAAAGGCAGCCTGCTCTGTCGGGGCGGTGGTTGTCGTTCCGCCCTGGTCAGGGGAACGCGGCGAAAAGGACACCGACTTCAACGACCTGGCGCGGGCGGAAGGTCTGGACGCTGTGCGCCGGCAGGTTGATGTCGAGAGCATCCTGTCGCAACCCGTCCGGCCCGGACTGGACGAACGCCCGTGCTACTGGCTGCTCGAAGAGCCGGCGGTCATCGGCGAACAGGAATACAAGGCAGGCGTCTATCACTGTGGCATCGAACACGAAAAACAGTTTGGGAAAGTCGTGCCGGTGCCGACGGAAACCTGGCTGTGTAGCCCGATCCGGCGGAAGGCGCGAACCATCGAGTGGCCTGACGGTGCCCAAGGCGTAAGGCTGGATGTTTATGACGGAAGCGGCTGGCGTGATGTAGTGCTACCCCGCAAGGAACTGGCTTCACTGGAATATCGTAAAACTCTGTTGGACGAAGGCGCCACACTGGAGACCCACAGCAAGAGCGCCAGGGCACGGCTTGAGGAATACCTGCAACAATCCTCACCCCAGTGGGAATACACCACAGAGCGTACCGGCTGGCACAAGCAGCAGTACGTTTTCCCGGATGTCACCATAGGGAAGGGCGTCACCATCCTGTTCACGGGCAAGCGGGCGACAAATGAACCTCTGACGAGTGGCGAGCTTGCGGATTGGCAGAAGTCGGTTGCGGCGTTGGCTACAGGGAACCCCTTGCTGGTGTTCTCAATCTCTCTGGCTTTTGCCGGGCCGTTACTCAAGCTGACCGATCATAACTCCGTACTGGCACAGCTTGTCGGGCGGAGTACGACCGGCAAGACGACCTGCCTGCTAGCGGCAAACTCCGTTGTCGGGCCGCCGGAGCTGGTAGCAACCTGGCGGGCTACAGATAACGGGCTGGAGCAGAAGGCGCTAACGTACTGTGATGGCTTCCTGGCGCTGGACGAAATCGGGCAGGTGAAGCCGGATGTGCTGGATGGCGCGATTTACACACTGGCGAATGGCGCAGCCAAGCAACGCGCCACGGTGTACAAGCACGGCGTAGGGGCGGCGCCAACGCAACGCTGGCGGGTGGCGGCGCTTTCGACCGGCGAAAAGACGCTGGAAACGCTGCTGGCGATGGACAAGGACAAACGCAGCGTCAACGCCGGGCAGGTTGTGCGGTTTATTGAAATCCCGGCGGAAGAACGGTACGGCGCGTTCACGGAACTCCACGGCTACAAGTCGGGCGAAACCCTTGCTGATACCTTGCGCCAGGCTGTCCGTCGGTACTACGGCACGCCTTTGCGGGCGTTTCTGGAACGGCTTGTTTGCGATGATATGAACGGGCTGGACTCGGAACTAAGCGAGTGCGTTGCCCGTCTGCGCAGGGCGGTTGAAAGCGACGGCGTGCCGGTAGGCGCACAAGCCAGCCGCGTGCTGACTTCAATGGCGCTGGTGGCTTTGGCCGGCGAACTGGCAACCCGGTATGGCATTACCGGCTGGCAGCGGGGGACGGCATTTGACGCGGCGCGTTACTGCTACCGGCTGTGGGCCCGGAGACGGGCTGCCGGAACCGACTTCGAGCAGGTGGACATACTGCGCCGGATGCGCGACTTCATTGACAAGTACGGCGACTCGAAGTTCAGCGAATGCACTAAGGATGTAGTCGTACATGACCGGGCCGGTTACTACCGCGATACAGATGACGGGCGGGAATACCTGTTCACTCCCGAAGGCTTCAAGGACGCGGTGCGTGGATTTGACTTCAAACTCGCCAGAAAGACGCTGGCAGACTTGAATGTGCTGAAAACAAGCGGCGGGCGGGATACCGTGACCGTACGCCTGGTGAAGGGATACAAGCGTCTTTTCTGCATACCAGACAAGGCGCTGGATGAAGCGCTGGAAAAGCTGGGAGGTGACGAATGAAAGTCATTGGCACAGGCATTCTGTTTGATTTCTTTCGGGATGACCCAACCCGCACACCCGCAACGCAGAATGCGTCTGGCGGCATTACAGGGCAAAGTACACAGTCCGGCGAAGTGGATGCCGGCGCACTCCCGGCGGGTGAATCGTCACCGGCGGCGAAGTCACGCTTCGAGCCGTTCGAGCCGGACGTGGAAGGAAGCGTTGCCAACCTGCTGCGCAAGGCGTCCGGCACGTCACCGTCAACCCCGGCACACGCCCGCCAGCCCGCCAGCCCAACCCGGACGAATACTTCGGGCGCATTCAGACAGGCACAGACGCGCGCTGAACCGGCGGTTGACACTTTACCTTCAGACGCGCCACAGAATGCGTCCAAAGGCACTACAGGGCAAAGTACACAGCCCGGCAAAGCGGACAGCCAAGCGGACGACGTGGCGCGGTTGCAGGCGCAGATTGACGGCTGCCTGGCAATGGAAACCGACCCGGCACTACGGCTGTTTCTCGAACAGCTACGCCGGGACATCCACAAGTACCCGGTGGAGTCTGTGCGTCAGGAACTCGAAGCCTACCTGCAACCCGGCACTCCCGGAGACTTCCTGAACCGGCTGGCGGCGCTGCACATGAGTTGGGCGCTGAACGACGTTGCCGTTGACCCGGACGGCAAGCGGCTGGTACGGGGGGACACCGGGGGGCGGAAGGCGATACTCGAACGCATCGAAGCCGCTTTCAGGGCAGAGACGGAACCTGTCGCACGCTGCTACCTGGCGAAGCTGGCGCGCAAAGCCGTCAGCAACCCGCCGGGAGCAGGCGAAGGGATGGAGGGCTATATTGACGCACGTACCAGCCCGACGTGGCTGTGGCTGGCAGCCGTGTTCGTCACCGGCAGCCCCGAAACCGCCTTCCAGTGGCGATTGCAGGAAGCGCGCCGAAGCACAGCCAGTGCGTGGCTGCTTGGCTACCTGGACAAGCTCGAACAGGAAGCGCGTGAAAGCCTGCCTATGGCCGTCTCGAAGCTGGAAGCCTTTATCGAGATTCTGGCGCTGCTGGACAACCCAACCCACACAATCCCGGCGCAGAACGCGCCAGAGACGATTACAGACGGCGCACAGCCGTGCGCTGTGGCATAACCGACTGACGAGGTAACAAGCTATGCCAAGACTATCGCGTGACACATGGGCGCAGATTCGTGCGGAACGGGAAGCCGGATTGAGCTTCGGGCTGCTGGCATCCCGGTACGGCATTGACAAGGCAGCCATTGTCCGGCGCGCCAAAGCCGAAGGCTGGGGCGATGGGACGGACGCGGCGGAAATGGTGCGGCGCAAAGCCATGGCGCAAGTCACCGGCACAGCCATCACCGACCCGGAAAAAAGGGCGGCGGCGATTGACACGGCGGCGGAACTGGCGGCGGACGTTATCCGGCGTCATCAGGCGGAAGCCGAACAGGTGCGGGAACTGCTCTGGCGCGGGCTGGAAGCTCACCGGGCGGCGGAGACGCTGGACGACAAGCGGCTGGCCTTCGAGACGCTCAAGGCGGCAAAGATTTCCAGCGAGACGTTGACCAACCTGCAACGGATGGAGCGTGTCAGCCACGGGCTGGATGACGCCACGGGCAAGACGGAAATCGTCATCGAACGGAGCTACGGGGTGATGGAGCCGGGCGCAAACGGCGCGGGCGAACTACTCTGATAATCCCGGCAGGCAGGCAGTGCGGGCAGGCAGTCCGGCCCGGACTGTTCCACCCGGCCCATCCCGAAGTACTCAAAACCCACAGCCGGCAGCAATGCCGGTTTTTGTTTTGCCCTCTATGTCCACTGTGTCCAGCTTGCGTCCAAACCGCTGGACACGTCTAAACTATTAGCTGCTAACGGTTTATATATAGTGTGTCCAGAAATCCAGAAAATTAGAAATATAGCCTTACAAGCGGAGCGTGCAGTGTAAGCGGGAGATGCAATGGGGCATGTCTGGCGTAATGCTGAAAAGGGATTGTGTCAGTGATGTGCATGCATCATGCGTATATATACCCCCCCCTATGCGCGAAATTTGTGGACACATGGACACAGCCCGCATAAGCCCTTGCCCGTGTACGGTTTAGCCGTGCCCAGCGGTTTGGCTTGTGTCCAGGCGGAAACTGGACACTCGCAGTCAGGCGGTGGTCACAGCCTGTTATCCGCACGCCGGATTGACGCCGGGCACGGGCGTTTGCCAGTCTGTGCGGCAACCTATGGGCGCGGGCGGCCCTGAAACGCCGGGAGGACGATGATGGCTACTGTGGTTTACCGGCCTGTTTACGAATGCACGACTGACCTGCCCGAAGCCTTCGGGCACGACGAGGACGTGACCGTGCCCTACGAACTGTGGGGCGGGCGCACCATCAGAGTGCCGGTTGGCTGGCGCGAAGTGGAAGTGGACGGCTTCGAGGCGGTAGTCGGTTTGCGCTACCTGGACGAGCTGGACTGGGACGGCACGGCGCCGTTCGTGCAGGTGATTGAAGTGGACGGCTACGAGGATTTCTTCGGCGCCAATGACCCGCGGGTGCGCGTGCTGAACGAAGATGTGCGGAGCGTCCGGTGTCTGACCCGTGCCGAAGCCCTGGCACTCGAAGCCGAAACCGCGTGACCCCGGCGCCAAAAGTAAGCTTCAAGGTAAGAACAGGCTTTTCTGTGTGCCTGCAAATAGCTTTATCTTCAATAACTTGGCTTTGGGTAGCTGATTTATGGCAAAGGACAACTCATTCGACATCGTTTCGCAGGTTGATATGGCGGAAGTCACCAATGCCATCAACCAGGCTATGAAGGAAATCGGTCAGCGCTTCGACTTCAAAGGTAGTCAGAGCCGAATCGAACTTGAAGGCCGCGACATCGTTCTGGTGTCGGACGACGAATACAAGCTCAAAAGCGTCATAGACATTCTCGAATCCAAGCTCGTCAAGCGCAATGTGTCGCTCAAGGCGCTGAGTTATGGAAAGATCGAGCCAGCGGCCGGTGGAACCGTTCGGCAGCGCGTGACCCTGCAACAGGGCATTCCAACTGAAAAAGCCCGCGAAATCGTCAAGTTTATCAAGGACACCAAGGCCAAGGTTCAGGCCGCCATCAATGGCGACATGGTACGTGTCAGCGGCAAGGACCGGGATGTGTTGCAGGAAGTCATTGCCAGGCTGCGCGCCCACGACTTTGGGATTGACATGCAGTTTACCAACTACCGCTCGAACTAGGGTCTGCGGCCGGCTGCCCCCGGCGTTTCCTGAATGCGTCGTTTCCTGAATGCGTCATGGATGGCTTTTTCCTGGCAGCGCTCGTGCGTGAGTTGCAGGACTCGCTTGACCGTCTGGATGCCGGGCTTCCGGTCGGAAAGGTGTCTGCCATCGGGCGGGACGTCGTGACGCTCGATCTGCGCCGCCGGGATGGGCGCTGGCTGGTGCTGGCGGCGCGTCCGCACGACAGCCGGTTTTACCTGACGCATCGCCATCCCCAGGAGTCCGACCTGTCTGGCGAGCCGCCTTTCGTTGCGCGGCTGCGGAAGGCGCTGCGTGGTGCGCGGCTTGTCGGCGTTGTCAAAGCCCCGGCCGAGCGTTCAGTAACGCTGACCTTTGCCGGTTTTGATGAAGCGGAGCAGCCCACCCGCTGGCATCTCCGCCATGACCTGACCGGACGCTACGCCAACCTGTGGCTGCTGACGGCCGAAGAGCGCGTGGTCGAGGCGCTGCGTCCGTGGGAGGGCCTTCCCAATACGCCGTACCACGCACCGCCCACCACAGGCCCCGCCCCTGACTGGTCAGCCATGACCCCAGAAAACCTGCCGCAGACGCTTGCCGAACTGGAAGCTTTCCTGTCAAATGCCCTGCGTGGCTGTCATCGGCGCCTGGTGCGGGAAGTGGTCTTTCGGGCCCGAGCGGGCACGCCCTGGGAGGCTTTTGAGCGCGTCCACCGGGAGCTGTGCCATCCACAGGCATTTTATCTCTACGAGTTACCGGAAGGCCCGGAGGTGTTCCTGCTCCCGTTGAGCCATGAAACCGGGCTGCCCGTGACAACCTTTGCTTCGGCGCACGAGGCCGCGGCGGCGCTCTATGCCCGACGGGAACACCGCGCCGCACAGGCGTCCCTACGCCGGCAGTGGCAGCACGCCCTCACCACCTGGCGCAAACGCCTTGAGCGGGCCCGGCACAAACTGGATGTGGCCGATACACAGGCCGGGGAAGCGGAACAGTACCGGCGGTGGGGTGAGTTGCTGTACGCCAATCTCGCTACGGCCAGGCGCACGGCCGGGGGTGTGGAGGTTGTGGATTACTATGCCGAGCCGCCGTCGGCCCTGGTGATCCCGCTTGAATCCCCCACCGAAGACCTCGCAGCGGCAGCCCAGCGGTACTTCCGGCGCTACCAGCGGGCGCAACGCACACTCGTCGCCAACGCCGAACGGCGGGCCGCGCTGGAGGCCGAACTGTCGGCAGCACTGGACTGTGAACGGGAACTGGCCGGGGCCGCGGACGAAGCGGTGCTGGCCACCTGCGTACAGAAGTTGCGTGACCGGGTGCCGTTTGATTTGCAGCCGCGCACGCCACCGCCGACAAACGGGGCGCGCCGTGAAAGGGCTGACCTGTCCGGCCTGCGCCGCTACCGGGGACCCGAAGGGTACGAAATCGTCGTCGGACGCACCGCACGCGACAATGACCGGCTCACCTTCGAGCTGGCGCGTCCGCATGACCTGTGGCTCCACGCCGCCGATTACCCCGGCGCGCATGTCGTCATCCGCAATCCGCAGCGGCAGGTGGTCCCACCGGCGGTCATTCTGGCGGCGGCGGAGCTGGCAGCCTATTTCTCGCAGGCCAAACAGGACGACTGGGTGGACGTACGGGTGGCGGAACGACGGCATCTGACGCGCCCCCGCAAGGGCGCGCCAGGGCAGGTGCTCGTGCGTGAGAGTCGGACGGTTCGGGCGATGCCGCGTGAAATGTTACCGCGTATTGTCTGAGCCGTTATTGTCTGCGCCGTTTGCGGTCTAACGTGCGGAGGAGGAAGTCGCCACGCCCTTGCGGGCCGGGTGCTGGAAAATCAGCCACAGCGTCACGCCCAGCAGCAGGACGCCGGAAGCCAGCCACAGGAAAGCCCAGATGAAAGCCGGAATGCCGGTCATCCGCGCCATGCTCGCAGCATCGCTCTGGATGTCCGTCAGGGTTGAGATGAAAAACAGTGTTTTGAGGTCCGACAGGGCATCCAGACAACACTGCACGGCCAGAAAATTGGCAATGAACTGCCCCCAGTTGGGTTTGATAAAGATGCCGAGAGCAATCAGGCTGATACCTATGCTGAGTCCGGCCACCCAACTGTAGAATGTCCCGGTCATGACGCAGACCACGGCCAGCAGCAGCACCAGCAGCCCCCCGGCGCCAAGCATGCCCCACCGAAACGGCATCGGGAGGTTCATCCGCAAGCTCCCCAACAGCAGTGTTGCGGCCAGCGCCAGCGGCAGCACCATGAGCCACGAAGCCTGACCGTTCACGAACAGAATCGTGAGCAGCAACACCAGAATACCCGACCCGACCAGCAGCAGGCTGGTGCGGTCGCGGCGCTGCGCCTGATACAGAAGGAAAACGCCAAACAACATCGTGCCCAGATAGCCGGCACTGGCCACGAACACATTTTGCCCGGAGGTCAGCGTCAGCCCACTCCCGTCCCAGTGAATCGTCATACGGATGACGTAGAACCCGCTGAGCAGGGCCGCCAAGGCATGACTTCCTTCATGAATGAAGGTGACGAACATCCGAATCGGGAACGTCACGACGGAAGCAAACGGCACCGTCATCAGCAGCAGGGTCGCCACCGTCGCCAGAATGAGCCACAGAAGAGAGGAGTTGCGGTTTTGTTCAACCGGAATGGCGACGGCCCGCCCTGACGAAAACGAACGGCGGGCTGGAGAGTCATCGGGATGGCGCATGAAGTTTACTCCCGGAACAGGATCGTGGGCTGACGCTAGTATGGACGTTCCTGCCGGTCATGAAAAGTGCTTGGGAGAAAACAGATGTCCTGCCGCCGCACGGCAACCACGCCGGCCGGGTCGGCCAGAAAGGCGTCCCAGTGGTCCTGAAAGGCATTGAGGAGTGCGTCAAGGACAGCCTCGCGCGGCGGCGCAGCTTCGCCAAGCGCCAGGTGCAGGGACGTGGCTGGCTGACGCAGCCCTTCCTGGAACGAAACCTGCCCGATGTTGACGCCGATGCCGACAATCACGAAGCGGAGCACCCCGCCCTGCCAGTCGGCTTCAACCAGAATGCCGGCCACCTTGCGTCTATCGAGGAAGACATCGTTGGGTTCTTTGACGGCGAGGCGCGCTGGCGTGCCCACGAACCGGGCCAGCGTGTCGTGAACCATCAGCCCGGCAAAGGTGGTGACGTGATGCAACTGGTCGGAGGTCAGACACGGTGGACGGAACAGAAGCGAGCAATACAGTCCTTCTCCGGCCGGCGAATGCCACGTGCGGCCATACTGCCCCCGGCCAGCCGTTTGTTCGTCTGCACCGAGGCAGAAACCATCCGGCGCTCCGGCCTGAGCCAGTGCCTTGAGCGCCGTATTGGTCGAGTCCACCTGTGCCAGCCAGCCGACCGTGAACCGCTCCGACCAGCGCCACAGCCGGGTCAGACCGGCTTCTTCAAGGTGTCTGGTCTGGCTGGACAATCTCGATGCCATTGGCGGTCAGCGACGTGCCCAGCGTACGTTGCAGTTGGGCCACGGCCTTGTTGTAGTCAGTCAGTGCCTGGATTTCGTTGCCACGGGCGATGGAGAGACGGTTCTGGCGGTCGAGAATGAGAAAAGTTGTGGAAAGTCCGGCGGCATACCGCTGCTGTTCACCGCGCAGTTGGGTTTCAGCCGCAATCCGCGCCGCGCGGGTGGCTTCCACCCGCTGGCGGGCCGAGGCAACCGCCTGCAGGCCATTGCGCACTTCGACCTGAATGCTCTGCTGAAGGTTGCGTTCCTGGGCCTTGAGCTGGCGTCCCGTAGCCAGCGTCCGACCCACGACCGCATTGGCCGTCCGGTTGCGGAAGGTGAAGGAAATGTTTGCGCCGACGGTGTAGGTCGGAAAGTCGAAGGAGAAAAGGTTGTTGAGCGCGGTGCCGTAGCTGCCGATGAAGCGTGGATTGATGAACACTGGCGCGCCGGGGATAGATTCGAGGCGGGATGTACCTGCCAGACCGCTGAGCGTCAGCGCGGTAAACACATCCACCTGGGGTTTGCGCTGATTTTCGGCAAACAGCCGCTCGATGTCGTTGAGTTCCTGCTGCAAGCGGATTTGTTCGAGTTCCGGCCGGTTGCGCATGGCGCTGGCGAGCGCCTGCTGCACATCGAGTTCAACCGGGGTGAAATCCACGTCGTCGGTTGGCTC
The DNA here is from genome assembly GCF_000226295.1 of Chloracidobacterium thermophilum B. Taxonomy (GTDB): domain Bacteria; phylum Acidobacteriota; class Blastocatellia; order Chloracidobacteriales; family Chloracidobacteriaceae; genus Chloracidobacterium; species Chloracidobacterium thermophilum. Next base: position 1,547,123 of record NC_016024.1, on the reverse strand, counting down.
AATGGCCGCCTGCCATTCTTCGGCCTGGGGATCGCCCAGAATGAGCTGCTTGAGCTGGTTTTCGGCCGTGGTGATTTGCTGCAGGGCCGCAATGGCGGCATTTTTGCGGTTTTCAAGTTCGGATTCGTTCTCGACGACGTTGATGGGCGCGCTCGTGCCGACTTCCACCTGGCGGCGGGTGACGGCCAGCGAGATGTCTGCCAGTTCAACGGCGTCCCGCTGGATGTTCAGGTTGCGGATGGCGAAGACCAAATCCCAGTACGCCGACTGGACGGCAGCGATAGTCGTCAGGACACGCTGCCGGAACTGGGCGTCACTGATGGTCAACTGCTTGCGGCTGATTTTCACCTGCCGCTCGTTGACGCTCGACCGGAAGTTCCGAAACAACGGTTGGGTGAAGCGGAAGTCAAGCGTCGAGAAGTACTGCGGACTCAACCCGGCGGAACCGGCGTTGTTCGTTTCACGGCCGTTGGTGAAGGTAATCGAGTAGTTGCCGCCGGTCGGGAGGCTCTGCACCAGGGTAGGCGTGAACTGGAGCTGCTTGCGCTTGAAGGCCCCACCTTCCGCGCCGATGAAGGTCTGCGCCGTCGGCGAGGTGGAGGACTGAAACTGTACGGCAGCCTGGAAAATGGGATCGTAGCTGCCATACGCGCCACGCGCGTTCTGCTGGGCAATCTGCACATTGGCGCGCTCAACTTCGATGTCCTGGTTGTTGCGCAGCGCCATGAGAATGGCTTCCCGCAGGGGGAGGCGCAGGATGCGCCCGGGGGTGATCCCAATCCGGGTGGTCGGCAGGTCATCCAGCGCCCGTTTGGTGCGTTGGTCGGCAACGGGAAGTGACGGTGGCACCTGCCCGCCCGGTGGGGTGGCCGGTGGTGTAGGCTTTTGGGCAACAATGCCCGCGACAGCGCCTGCCGGTGGCGTGTCTGTCGCCGGGTTCTGAGCCGGCGCCGACAGGGTGGCAGGTTCAGGGAAGAGCAGGGTAAAGACGAGGCAAAGAACGTTGCGCAGTGACATGGTCGCAATGGTATTCCAGAAACGGCGAACTGTGGACAGTCAGAGTTGCAGCCCCTTACGCAGGGCCTGCCCGGCAGGTTTCACTTGAATCTCACACTCCCGCCAAGGCTTCACAAAAGCTGGCTCAGCGAAGGCCGCCGGTTCTGCGCGAAACACTACGTCACCGTGTGTTTTCCGGCAACAATGCGGCTGTAGCTGAAGCCGTCGCCGCAAGGCGTAAACAGAGGGCAGAGGGCCGGGGCTGTGGCGCACCGAACGAGTCGGACAACCCGGCTTGCGGAATCTTTTGAAGGGGAGTGGAGATGAGGGGGGTCGAACCCCTGGCCTCTGCATTGCGAACGCAGCGCTCTACCAACTGAGCTACATCCCCATGTCGTGCGTCAACGGATGCAAGCCGCCAAGATAAAGCGGCATAAACCGCACTGTCAAGCCACATCGCGTCACGCCGTATCGCCGGGGTCCGGCTGCCCGTCGGCGGGGGTGGAGGGCGCCGGTGGGATGATCCGCAGCGCGCCCGGCGCTTCCGGGGCAATCTGGAGCAGGGATTTGCCGGCCACAAGGTCGAGCAGAAGCTCGCCAATGACAGACCGCCGCCAGCCCTGCAGGACGGCAAGCTGTCCGGCCTCTGCCGCCGGGCGGCCGCGCAGGACCCACCCGGCGAAGCGGAGCAGGTCATCGCGGGTGGCCAGAAGGTTGGGGGCAATGTCGAGTGTTCCGGCGCGCAGCCGGACAATCGCCCCCAGCAGGGTTGCCAGACCGTCCAGCGTGGGATCGTACTCGCGGACAGTGACCGGTTCGGGCCACTCGCTTTCCGGCAGCGCCAGCGCCTGCTGGATGGTCTCCAGAATTTCCGTCACCAGTTCCCGCGAGAGATTGGTCGTCCCACGCATCTGCCGCAGAGCAGTTTCCGTCCTGGGGAGCGTGTAGGCAATCTGCCGCAGCACATCATCGTGCAGAATGGTTCCCACCGGGCGGTTGCGGCTGCGGGCCGTAGCTTCGCGCCACTGGTACAACTCCCGCAATACCGCCAGTTCACGGCGGCTCATCGAGCCAAGCTTGCCAATTTTCAGGTATTCCTGCCCTGTTTCACGCACCCTGACCGCTTGCGCCACGGCATCGGCACAGGCATCCAGCACCCAGTCTGTCCGTCCGTGCTGGGCAAGCTGTTCGAGCAAACCGTCATAAACCGGAAACAGGTAGCGCACATCGTTGAGGGCATATTCAATCTGCTCCGGCAGGAGGGGGCGGCGGGTCCAATCCGTGAACTGTTGTTTTTTGCTGAGTGAAACCTTGGCGAAACGTTGCGCCAGAGCCGCATAGCCGGTGGCTTCACCGTATCCGAGAAACGCCGCGGCAATCTGGGTGTCGAAAACACTGACCGGAATGGCATCGGTTTCCCGCCGCAGCAGAACGATGTCCTGTCCCCCGGCATGAACGATTTTCCGAATGCCGGGATGAGTCAGCAGCGGGGCAAGCGGGGTGAGATTAACGCGGAAGGGATCAACCGCCACACACCGGTCACGCAGTCCCAACTGCACCAGACACAGAAGCGGGGTGTAGCGGCCTTCGCCCTGAAACTCCAGATCAATGGCCAGTTCGGTCTGGGTGTACGCCTGGTGGCAAAATTCCTGAAAGGCACGGTCGGTATCAATCCACATCGGTGCTGACCACAGGGGAGGTTGGTTGACCGCCGGAAGCCTTCACGAAGCTTCCGGGTCACGGTACCGTGCAAGGGCGGCGCGCACACCCTGGCGCACCGCTTCAAGCTCGGTCATCAAACGTTGCCGCAGTGAGAGGTCGCTGCTCAGGCGCGGCGCAGCGACGCCGTCCAGACCCGTTGCCAGGGCAGGCAGGAAAGGGAAGCCTTCGGCCTGGGCGTCGAACAAATACCATCCTGGCAGGTGAGTGGAGTCCTTGCCGTAAAACAGGCCGTACTCGCCATTGAGCGGATCATAGACGACGGCCACCTGCCACGGCATACCGAACACCTGCCGCTGGGTGGCCTGGTCTGTGCCCGACATAAACACCCCAAACCCCGGATGGGTGTGATACCAGCCCACGATGCGCAGATCGGCTTCGGTAACGTTCCGTTGGCGCTCACGCAGGCGTTGCAGGTAGTTGGTTACAGCCAGCAAATCCGTTGCGCCCATTTCCACAAAGGTCGGCCCGGCCTGGGCTTCCTGCGCCGGGATGGCGTCCACAATGGCCGTGAACGTCACCCGGTAGCCAGCGGCTTCTGTCTGATAGACATTGCCGATGAGCAGCCCACCGCACTCGTTCTCGCCGAGAAAGGTGCGCGCCAGGTCGGGCAGGAGTTCGCTGGGTTGTTCGGGCGGGGCAGCCAGCAGAATCTTTTCTTCCGCCTGCCGGGAAAGAAACACCTGGAGTCCCGTGGTGGGCGGTTGTCCAATCGTGTCCAGCACCTGGGGCAGCGGGCGGTGGGCTGGCTCAACTTCACGAACGGCTTTGATGCGGAACGTCATGGCGTCAGGGGTTCGGGTTCAAAAGGGAAGACTTCGTTGTGTTTGACATCGAAGGCAAAGCTCTGCACGGCGTCCATGCGGACGTACAGCTTGCGAAAGTGTGCGGTGGGCATGTGGTTCTGGAAGTGCTCGATTTCACAGTCATCCAGCTCGATGACATCCGTTTCGATGCGCACGCGGCTGACGTTTTCCAGCCGCGCGTCACGGGCGGCGGAAAGTGTGTCTGTCACCGTACGGGAAATGCGTCCGCGCACAATGCCATAAGGCAGGTATAGCACCAGAAGTGGACGTGGCCCGCCGGTATCGAGTGCGGTGCGAATCACCGTAAAGAGTGTGTCGCTCATGCGAAACTTCATGGTCGGGGCGTCAAGCTGGCTCATGCCGTTCTGTAAACCTCACCGGAGATGGTCATGCCCTGTGCCATGGCTGTGCCTGCCAGAGCAGGTTGTGGGGGAAGGGCGAAAAGTTACCGGAAAACTAACAGTTTTCGGGTTCGGATAAAACACCCCGGCAGCATGACCGGCGGATGGGTGCCACAACGTCGGTGCGTCAACCGGGTGATACAACCTGCTGGCGACCTGGTCGTCTGCGTCATGGGCGCGAAGGGACGCTGAAATTTCAGGCGGGTTCAGCGAGAAAGGCATCCAGCGCTGCTCGATGCAGGGTGGCTTCCCGGCGGCCCTGCTCGATGGTGGCCTCAACCAGGTCGGGGCGGGTGTAGTCCCAGCGGGAGACGGGCGGCGGTGTCAACGGGGCAATATAGAGCCGGTGCCCCTGGCGGCCGACAACCTGTGGCGGGTAGGGCCGCGACATCAGGACCACCTGCTGCGCCACATCCGGCCGGTCATCCAGCACAAAGGCCGGGATGTTGTCCACCAGCCCGCCGTCGAGCAACGCCTGCCCGTCCACCCGGCCGAGGGGCGTAAACGGGGGCGTTGCCGAGGACGCCAGAATCAGTGCCGTCGCATCGGCGGCCGTCGGGCAACGGCGCAGGTCAAAGACAGCCGGACGAAAGCCCAGCCGCCGGCCCCACGTGGGATGAACCAGACCCGGCTTGAGCTTCTTTTCAAGGTTGTACGCCAGCAGCCCGGCCAGTGTCGCCGCTTTGGGCGGGAGTCCGGCGGGAAGGCGGGAAGTGAGCACGAGCAGGGGAAACGGTTGCGCGCGCAGGCGTTCAAAACCGCCCTCAGCCAGACAGAAATCCAGCGTGTCACGGTAAATGGGCGCATGGGGCGCCAGTGGCTTGCCCATGAGCGGGTGCAGCCAGTTGATGTTGCGCCGGACGTGGGCGCGGCGCCGTTTCCAGAAGTCGGCCGTGGCTTCGGCCCGGCCGCTGAGCAGCATGGCCACGACACAGGCCCCGGCGCTGCACATGGCTACGGCCGCCGTCTGCGCCCAGACATCCTGCCAGACCTGCATCAGGCCCAACTGATAAAAGGCGCGGTTGCCGCCCCCGGCAAAGACCAGTCCGAGTCGGCGGTCAGGCATGGCGCAGCAGGTCGGCCGGAAGCTGGGCGGCTGCGTCGGCAGTGACAAACCAAGTCAGGGTGCCGTCGGTCGGGCAGATCATTTGCGACGGATAATGATGTTTCTGCTCCGCACCCAGCAGCACTTCCCGCAACACGCCCGCTTTGCCCGCGCCAGTCACAAAAAATTCCACTGCCCGCGCCGCGTTGATGAGCGCCGCCGTGAAGGTGATGCGGGTCGTCTGCCGCTGTGGAACTTCATTGGCCACCACACGGGCTTCCGGGTCGTCCAGCGCGGCCGTGTGGGGAAAAAGTGAGGCTGTGTGTCCGTCTTCCCCCATGCCCAGATGGATGAGATCAAACCGACGCGGCTCTGCACCAAAAAAGGCCGTCAGGTGGGCGTCATAGCGGGCGGCCGCTTCGGCCGGAGGCAACTCACCCTCGATGCGGTGGATATTTTCAGCGGCAATTCCAAGTGGCTGAAGCAGGTGTTCCTGCGCCAGACGAAAGTTGCTTTCGGGGTCGTCCGGCGGTACGGCGCGCTCATCGCCCCAGAAGAAGTGCACCCGTGACCAGTCAACCTGTGACGCAGCTTCGGGGCGGGCCAGACAGCGAAAAACAGTGCGTGGCGTGGTGCCGCCGGAAAGAGCAACGCTGAACCGGCCGCGGTCCGCTATGGCCGCAGCCGCCTGTTCCACAAACGAGGTGGCGGCCTGCCGTGCCAGGTCTTCGGCCGTCGGGAACACCCGAATGACGCGGCGGCTAGTTGAACTGAGCATCGAGTTCCAGCTCCGTGATGATGTCGAGCGCCACGCGCAGGGCGCGTTCGTAGGGCTTGCTCCGGCCGAAGATTTCAACTTCCCGCGACATCAGGCGCGCTTCCGTCAACTGGGGCAGGGCAATCGTCGTGTGGTAGCGCACGCCGCCGGAAATCTCGACGGCCGGTGTGTAAAGCCAGTCTGCACCTTCTGACGGGTGACAGGTCACACTGAAGCGCGCCATTTCCGGCCGTTCAGCCAGCAGGATGACTTCGGTAAGCTGGCGCTGTGGCAATCCCTGGCTCTCCTGTGGCTCAATCGTCACCGTGACGCGCCGCTGACGGGCGCGGAAGCGTAGCTCCGCCTGGTGGCGGCTGACCTCGTAAGCATCCTTGAGTGTCCACCCCAACTGGGCTGCAAAGAAGCCGGTCAGCAGCAAGGCCTGAAGCGGAATGCCTGACGCCTCTTCGTCCTTGGCGTAAAGGATTGTGACGCGCGTCAATTGATGCAGGTAGTGCGTCAAATCAGGTGCGTCAAAAAGCCCTGCAATAAGGTCGCGCCAGCGGGTGAGGCGCGTCCAGTTGAGGTCGCTGAAGGCAGCCCGTTGACGCGCTTCGAGGACAAAGCGGGCGAGTTGCGGTGCCTGTGCGTCACGGTGCGTCAGTTGACGGCTGTCCACGATGACGCGATCCACTTCCGGCAGAAAGTCGAGGAAGTATTTTTCCTGAAGCGTCTGCAAATCCTGCCACCAGAGAAACACCGGAAGGTCGGGGGCGATGAGCGGGGCCACCGTGCGTGCCAGGTAGCGGATGGCGGAACCGCTGGCCGCCACCCGGATTTCTTCACAGCACACCTGGCGCATCTGATCGTCAAGGTGGCAGTGGGAGGCTATCCAGGCGTGGGTTTCGGTGGCTGTCCTGGAGAGGTCGGCGTGCATGATGATGGCCCGGCAGGGCGCGGATTCCGTGACCTTGGCGACGACTTCCGAGACTTCACCAAGGCGGGCTTCATCGGTGATGAAGACGAGCAGGTTGAGCAGGCAGACGCGCATGACCGCATCGGTGGCGGCTCCGTCCTTGGCTTCGGCCGCAGCTTTCCACAACTCGGTCAGTTCGCGTTCGATGGCCGCCACGTCAACCGGGCGGCGGCGTTCGATGTCTTCGACAATCCCCATGGGCATCTCCTTCTGCCATTTCTCCTGTGATCGGGCCTGGCTTGGCCGCCGGCAGGTCAGAGCCGTCGCCAGGCGCGCCCCTCATCCATGAGCCGGTTGGCGGCTTCCGGCCCCCAGGTGCCGGCCTCGTAGAAGTGCAGGTTGCGTTCACCGGATGCCGCCCAGTGATCGAGGATGGGCATCATGAGCGCCCAGCCGGTTTCCACCATGTCGCGCCGGGTAAACAGGGTGGCGTCGCCGAACATGCAATCGAGCAGGAGCCGTTCGTAGGCTTCCGACGACCGGACGCCAAAGGACGTGCCGTAGCGAAATTCCATGTTGACCGAGCGCAGGTGAATGGCATGGCCGGGGAGTTTGGCCGCCAGCCGCAGCGTCAGACCTTCATCGGGCTGAATTTTCATCACCAACAGGTTGGGTTCGTGCAGATCGGCTTCCGTTGTGCTGAACAGGCGCATCGGCACCTGGCGGAACTGGACGGCAATTTCGGCCGCCCGCTTCGTCATGCGCTTGCCGGAGCGCAGGAAAAACGGCACGCCGGCCCAGCGCCAGTTGTCAATCTCAAAACGGATGGCGGCGTAGGTTTCCGTGGTTGAAGTCGGGCTGACGCCTTCCTCCTCGCGGTAGCCGGGAACGGCCTTGCCGCCAACCCAGCCGGCGGTGTACTGCCCCCGAACGGCATGGGCATCCACCTCGGATGGCACCAGGGGGCGAATGGCTTTGGCCACCTTGATGGCTTCGTCGCGGATGGCATCAGCTTCCAGCGAGATCGGTGGCTCCATCGCCACCAGGGCCAGCAACTGGAGCAGGTGGTTCTGAAGCATGTCGCGGACCGCGCCGGAGCCTTCGTAGTAGCCACCGCGCCCTTCGACGCCGACGGCTTCGGCAGCCGTAATCTGCACGTGGTCTATGTAGCGGCGGTTCCAGACCGGCTCAAAGATGCCGTTGGCAAACCGCATGGCGACGATATTCTGAACGGTCTCTTTGGCGCGGTAGTGGTCAATGCGATAGACCTGACTCTCATCGAAAATGCGGCTGATGTGGGCGTTGAGTTCCTGGGCGGTTTTGAGGTCGTAGCCCAGCGGTTTCTCGATGATGATGCGCGTCCAGCTTCCGGGCGCACTCCGGGCCAGTTCGGAAGCGCCCAGCGTATCCATAATGGGGCCGATGAGGCTGGGCGGAGTGGAGAGGTAAAAAATCCGGTTGCCGCTCGTGCCCCGTTCGGCATCAATCGCCGCCAGACGTTCTTTGAGCCGGGTGTAGCCGGCGACATCGTCATACCCACCCTGGCAGTAGAACATGCCGGCGGCAAAGCTCTCCCACTCGGCGGCTGTGGGCGGACCCGAACTGGAAAACCGGACAACGGCTTCGTACATCAGTGCCCGCAGAGCTTCGTCGCTCAGGGGGCTGCGGGAATAGCCGACGATGGAAAAACCGCCGGGCAGGCGGCGCTCACGGGCCAGATTGAACAGCGCCGGGACGAGCTTGCGTTTGGCCAGGTCGCCCGAAGCGCCAAAGATGACCACGGTACAGGGGTCTGGGGTGCGTTCGACGCGGGCTTCAGCGCGCAGGGGATTGAGATCGTTCGCCATAGGATGTGCTCCTTTACGCTCACCGTCACGGCCGGTGCAACCGCGACACCCGTCCGTGACGGTGGTCGGGGCCAAAGCGGGTTTACTAGCCGAAGCGGGTTTACTGAATGAGTTGCTTCCATTCCGTATGGATGAACCCCGCTTCCGGTTTGTCAACCCGCTCGTAGGTGTGTGAGCCGAAGAAATCGCGCTGGGCCTGGGTGAGGTTTTGCGGCAGCGTGGCCGTTCGGTAGCTGTCAAAGTAAGCCAGACTGGCGCTCATCGCTGGCAGCGGGACGCCGGCCAGCGCGCCGATGCTCACCACACTGCGCCAGCTCGTCTGGGTGTCGGTCATCCACTGGTTGAAGTCGGGGTCAAGGAGCAGGTTGGGCAGGTCGGGCCGCCGCTGGTAAGCCTGTTTGATTTTGTCGAGAAACTGCGCGCGGATGATGCAGCCGCCCTTCCAGATGCGGCTGATTTCGCCCAGGTCGAGGTTCCAGTCATAGACCCGTGAGGCCGTGGCGAGCAGCGCCATGCCCTGGGCGTAAGAGCAGATTTTGCTGGCGTAGAGCGCATTGTGGACAAGAACGATAAAGTCTCCCTGATCAAGGCTTTCCGGCGATGTCGGCGGGCCGACAATGACCTGGCTGGCCGCCACGCGCTCTTCTTTCATCGCCGAAAGCACCCGCGCATCAATCGCTGCCTGAATCGTCGGAACCGGAACACCCAGGTCGAGCGCCGTTTCGGAAGTCCATTTGCCCGTTCCCTTCTGCCCGGCTTTGTCGAGGACGAGTTCCACCAGCGGCTGGTTCGTCTCCGGGTCAATGGCGCGGAAGATTTGCGCAGTGATCTCGATGAGAAATGATTTGAGGACGCCTTCGTTCCAGGCCGCAAACACGGCTGCCAGTTCCATGGCCGTCAGTTTCCCGACGCGCTTGAGCAGGTCGTAGGCTTCGGCAATGAGCTGCATGTCGCCGTACTCGATGCCGTTGTGCACCATCTTGACAAAATGCCCGGCACCGTTGGGGCCGATGTAGGTGACGCAGGGGCCGTCATCCACCTTGGCGGCAATCGCCTCAAAAATCGGCCGGAGTTGTTCGTATGCTTCACGCGCGCCACCGGGCATCAGCGACGGCCCCCACAGCGCCCCTTCCTCACCCCCGGAAACACCGCATCCGACGAAGTGCAGCCCCGCCGCCCTGAGCGCCTGTTCCCGGCGGATGGTGTCGTGGTAGAGCGCATTTCCGCCATCAATGATGATGTCGCCCGGTTCGAGATAGGGTTTGATCTGTTCAATCGTCCAGTCCGTAGCCTCCCCGGCCTTGACCAGCAGCATCACCTTGCGGGGGCGCGCCAGGGACTTCACAAAGTCTTCCGGGGTGTGCGCGCCGATGAACTTCCTGCCGGCGCCGACGGTCGCCATAAAATCGTCCACGCGCTTTGGATCGCGGTTCCAGACCGCCACGGTGAATCCGTTGCGCTCGATGTTCTGTGCCAGATTGCTGCCCATCACGGCCAGCCCAATCATGCCGATGTCGGCCAATCCTTCCGCCATAACGTTCGTGCCTCGCTCCTTGTGTGAATGCGGTCAAAAAACACGGTGAACAAAGCCGCCCAACGCCTCTGCCACCACGTTGTGCCACCGTGTGATGGCCGGTTGTCCAGTGGTTGTTCAGTGCGCCAGCGCCTGAGCCACCGCCTCACGGAGTTTCACCAGATCGGCTGCAACATCCCTGCCAAGGTGGACCCGCAGCACCCGCCGCTGCCGCTCGGCCAACACCTGGAAGTCGCCGCGCGCCTGCGCCGCCTTGACGATGCCAAAGGTGTAGCCCTGCCCTGGTACGGGCATGTCATAGGCGTCCTCGCAGGTAAGCTGAAGAAAGACGCCGGTGTTGGGTCCGCCCTTGTACGCCTGCCCGGTTGAGTGCAGGAAGCGCGGGCCGAAGCCCAGGCATGTCGCCACCCGCTTTTCTTCCCGAACGGCATGCCGGATGGCCTGCAGGTGCGCCTTGTTGAGGGCGTTCATCTCCAGGTAGGCCAGCAGGGCAAAGTAGTCGCCCGGCTGGAGTCGCCCCAGATGCGCGCGAAGATAGCCGTCCAGACTGTCGTGCGTGCCGAGCGCTGCCGCGTTGGCCGGGTCAGTGAACAGCCGGAGACCGTCGGCCTCAAAGACCGGCGTTTCTTCCGGGAGCGCCCCGGTGCGCTCATACGCTGCCGTCAGTTCACGAGTGGCCACCTTGCTGGCTTCGACATCAGGCTGGTCGAAGGGATTGATGCCCAGAATGGCTCCGGCTACGGCCGTGGCGATTTCCCAGCGGAAAAATTCCTGCCCCAGGGTCATTTCTGTCGCCAGCCGGTTGACGATGACCGGATAGCCGGCGTCCTTGAAGGCGGCCACGGCGGCATCAGTCGCGTCGTTGTCGTCGTCGTCAAGGCGCAGGTAGGCAAAGATGCGGTCGTCGCCGTACACCGAAATGTCGCTGGGGAACTCACCCTCCACGGGAATGATGGCTTTCCCCTGCTTGCCCGTGGATTCGGCAATGAGCTGTTCCAGCCAGGCCCCCAGGTCCCAGAGCTTGGGCGAGGTGATGAAGGTCAGCTTGTCCCGTCCGGCTTTGGCCAGCACACCCAGCGCGCAACCCAGAACGACCCCCGGATTTTCGGCAATCGGGACACAGTACGAGCAGGCGTTGACCATATCATCGGCCAGATCGAGAAACTCGCCAACAGGGATGCCCATTATGGCCGCCGGCACCATGCCGAAGTTGGAAAGCGCCGAGTACCGCCCGCCGACGCTGGGCACGCCGGTGAAGATGTAGCGGAAACCATCGGCCCGGGCGATGCCTTCGAGCTTTGAGCCGGGGTCAGTAATGGCGATGAAGTGTTGTCCGACGCGCTCCGGCCCGACGACCTGCTTCATCCGTTCAAAGAAGTACTGCTTGAAGATGTTGGGTTCGAGCGTGCTGCCGGACTTGCTGGCGACAATAAATGCTGTCTGCTCCAGGTCGAGCCGCGCTTCGAGTTCGGCAATTTGCGCCGGGTCGGTGGAGTCGAGAACGTGAAGCACCGGCGCTTCCGGCAGGATGCCGAAGGTCATCCGCAGCACCTCCGGGCAGAGGCTGGAGCCACCCATACCCAGCACCACGACGTGCCGGAAGTGCTGCCGGATGTCGGCCGCAGCCGCCATCAGCGTTGGCAGGTTGGCCATCTGGTCTTCCACCAGCCCCAGCCAGCCGAGCCACTGGCTTTCGTCACTGCCAGTCCAGAGGCTGGCATCCCGCATCCAGAGCCGTCGCACCTTGCCCTTGATCTTCCAGTCATCGAGTTCGGCCTCCACCAGCCGGCGATGCTCGGCCGAAAGGTGCAGCTCCTGCGCGTTGAGGCGCGTCCAGTTGACGGCCTTGCACTTTTTGTCGAGCGAGTTGAGAAGCTTGTCAAAAGGTTCGGCAAAGAGCCGGACGGCCTCGACGAGCAGGGTGTCCGTGACTTCGGTGAGGGAAATGCCAACTTTGGCAAGGGTTTCAAGCGTGTCGTGTGCCGCGTCGAGGTCGCTTTCGAGCGTCGGACGCACCCGTCCGTGGTCGCGGAAGGCTTCCCACGTGGCCGGCGGCATGGTGTTGACCGTGTCGGGCCCGATGAGTTCCTCGACGTAGAGCACGTCGCTGTACTGCGGGTTTTTCGTGCCGGTACTCGCCCACAGCAGGCGCTGCGTGCGCGCACCGGCTGCGGCCAGTCGTTCCCAGCGTTCACCGGCAAATATCTTTTTGTAAGCCTGATAGGCCAGCTTGGCGTTGGCGATGGCCACCTTGCCCCGGAGACTTTCGAGCAGCGCCCGGTCGCCTTCACCGGCCTTGAGTTTGGCTTCCAGTCTGGCGTCCACGAGCGAGTCAATGCGGCTGACGAAGAAGCTGGCAACGCTGGCGACCCGCCGGAGGTCGCCGCCGGAGGCCGCCAGGGCTTCGAGACCGGCCAGGTAGGCTTCGGCCACCCGGCGGTAAGCTTCCTGCGAAAAGAGCAGGGTGACATTGATGTTGATGCCCTCGCCAATCAGCGTCTGGATGGCCGGAATCCCCTCCGGGGTCGCCGGCACCTTGATCATGAGGTTCGGGCGCTGAACGGCCTGCCACAGCCGGCGGGCTTCGGCGACCGTGCCATCTGTGTCCTTGGCAAGGTAGGGGGAAACTTCGAGGCTGACGTAGCCATCCCGCCCCTGGGTTTGCTCATACACCGGTTTGAGAAGGTCGGCGGCCTGCTGGATGTCCTCGATGGCCAGCCGTTCGTACAAAGCCATGGCATCGAGGTGTTCGGTTTCCAGTGCCGCCAGGGCGGCAGTGTAGTCCTGGCTGCCGGTAATGGCTTTCTCGAAGATGGCCGGGTTGGACGTGATGCCCATCAGCCCATCCTCATCAATGAGCCGCTGGAGTTCACCGCTGGTGAACAGGCTGCGCCGGATGTAGTCGAGCCAGGGAGACTGTCCCTGTTCGTGGAGTGCCCGGAGAGGATTCATAGGTACTACTCCCATAGGTAAAAGCCATTCAGACTTCAATTTGACTGCATCTATGTGAAGTAAAGCGTGAGACTGGGGTGAGGCTCTGCCCGGTCAGGTTTGGGATAGCAGCGACTTGGCTGTGGCGACGACGTTTTCAACGGTGAAGCCAAATTCGCGCATCAGAACGGTAAATGGCGCTGATGCGCCAAATCCTTTCATGGCAATGATTGCACCTTCATCTGTAATGTAATCTCTCCATCCAAGCGGAGCGGCCGCCTCAATGGCAACCCGCTTTTTGATGGTTGGTGGCAGCACGCTGTGGCGATACTCAGCCGGTTGTTGTTCAAAGCACTCCCAACTGGGCATGCTGACGACGCGGGTGGCAATCCCTTCCTGCTGGAGCTGCGCCTGAGCTGCGACGGCCCACTGGAGTTCCGAGCCACTTCCAATCAGGATGAGGTCAGGTGTGTCACCTTGTTCTTTTGAAAAGACATACGCACCCTTGGAGAGGAGGCTGGCCGGGGCGTGGCGCGTGCGGTCAAAGGTCGGCACTTTCTGGCGGGTGAGGACAATGGCCGTCGGTCCTTCCGTGTTGCGAATGGCCGTACACCAGGCGGCGGTGACTTCATTGGCATCAGCCGGCCGGATGACCGTCAGGTTCGGAATGGCGCGCAGTCCGGCGAGCTGCTCGACGGCCTGGTGCGTCGGTCCGTCTTCTCCCAGTCCGATGCTGTCGTGGGTGAAGACATAGATGACCCGCAGGCGCATCAGGGCAGCCAGGCGGATGGCCGCTTTCATGTAGTCAGAAAAGATGAGAAACGTGCCGCCGTATGGAATGAAGCCGGGTGTCAGCGCCAGCCCGTTCAGAATGGCTCCCATGGCGTGTTCCCGGACGCCGAAGTGAAAGTTGCGGCCGGCGCGGGTGGTGGCGCTGTAGGCCGGCGCACCCTTGATAGTCGTGTTGTTGGAGGGCGTCAGGTCGGCCGAACCACCGATAAGGAACGGCAGCCGTGGGGCCAGAGCATTGATGACGCTGCCGGAAGCCTGGCGGGTGGCCATGGCGTCGGTGAAGTGGGGCAGGTCGGCATCCCAGCCGGGCGGCAGGGTTTGCGTCTGGAAGGCCTGCCATTCGGCGGCCAGATCAGGGAACGCGGCTGCATAGGCCGCGCGGCGGGCCTGCCATTCGGCTTCGAGCCGTTCGCCGCGCGGGATGCACCGCCGATAGACTTCGAGCGCCTCGGCCGGAATGGTGAACGGTTCCTCGTAGGGCCAGCCGTAAACCTGCTTGGTGAGTTTGACTTCCTCGGCCCCAAGCGGTTCTCCATGGGCCTTGGCCGTATCCTGTTTGTTGGGACTGCCATAGCCAATGTGCGTACGCGCCACAATGAGCGAGGGGCGGGTCGTTTCCTGCTGCGCCTGCTCGATGGCCTGGGCAATTTGCCGGAGATCGTTGCCTTCGATGGACTGTACGTGCCAGTCGTAGGCCAGAAAGCGCGTGGCGACCTGCTCGCGGAAGGCCAGATCGGTGCTTCCGTCAATGGTGATGCGGTTGTCGGCATAAAAGACGATGAGCTTGCCGAGCTTGAGTGTGCCGGCCAGGCTACAGGCTTCCGAGGCGACACCTTCCATGAGGTCTCCGTCGCTGCAGAGCACATAGGTGTAATAGTCCACCAGGTTGTGTCCGGGACGGTTGAAATGGGCAGCGAGCCAGGTTTCGGCAATGGCCATCCCGACGGCAGTGGCCAGGCCCTGACCAAGCGGGCCGGTCGTCGTTTCCACGCCGGGCGTGTGTCCGTATTCCGGGTGGCCGGGCGTCTTGGAACCCCACTGGCGGAAACGCTTGATGTCGTCCAAAGGTAGATCGTAGCCGGTCAGGTGCAGCAGCCCGTACAACAGCATGCAGCCGTGGCCGGCGGACAGTACAAACCGGTCCCGGTTGGGCCACTGCGGGTTGCGGGGGTTGTGGCGCAGGTAGCGCGTGTAGAGCAGATAGCCAAAGGGGGCATTCTCCATCGGTGCGCCGGGATGGCCCGACTGCGCCTGTTCAACGGCATCAATCGCAAGGGTACGCAGAGTGGTGATACAGAGCTGGTCAAGGGCATCGCCAGCGGCATTCGGAACAGAGGAAGAAGCCATGGTCGAAGGACAGGTTCAGCGTGTTTTGGGATGGGATGTGGTCAGGAAGGGTACTGAAACGGACGGTTGGCGTGTTTGTATCGTCCCTGCCCGGCTGAAAGCAAGCCCAAACGCGCGCTGGCTCGCAGGCTGGCGGCCTTTGCAGCCATCCGAGACTGCGGCAACACGGTCCGAGGGCACGCGCCGGTTTCTGGATTCGGGCTTTTGCAGCCAACCGGCTCATCTGCCGGGTACAGGCCGGAAAGACCTTTGACCCCACGGCTTTGGCTTACTTCAACCATTACGTACGAATTCCGTGAAAGTGTGAGGAAAAGTTGAGGCCGGCCGATTGAAAAAACCTGACGGAAATAACAATAAGTTGTTGCGGGTTTTCAGGCTTGGAGATGTATCGGTGCGGACTGCATCAAGGTTCAAGCTATTTCTTGAATGAGGTCGGCTGGGCGGGGAATCAGAAAACCCCGGCAAAAAACCGGGGTGTTTTTTCAGAAACCAGCTCAATCCAGTTGATACTTTCTCTTGTATGTCAGTTTTTTGCCCTTTGCTGGCAGGCTCAATCGCACATCTGCGGCTTCGACGACAGCCGCGCCCCGCCACGGCAGGAGCGGGTGCGATCACCGGTTTTGTCCGAAACCGCCTCGATTTCGGCGAGGATGTTCAGTATGGAAAACTGCTCGCGGCGAATGCTGAAACCCGCCTGACGAATGGCCCGGTGGGTCTGGCGGTTGAGATGGCATCCGGCGGCGAGTCGCTTCTGGAGCGGAGTCAGGGCATCCGCCAGGTAGCCCAGCCAGCCCTGCGGGCGGACGTGTTCCAGCGCCAGAAAGCAGCCGCCAGGCCGCAGAACCCGCCGGATTTCAGCCAGCGCCTGCATGGGATCGCGCACACTGCACAGCACAAGGGTCGTGACAACCGTATCAAAACTGGCCGCCGGGAAAGGGAGCGCCTCGGCTGTGGCTTCGAGAAAGGTGACGGCAAGGTGGGGCGGCCGCGGTTTGGCGGCAGCTATCCACAGCATGGCCGGGTCAGGGTCGGTGAACATCAGCGATGTGACGGCTGTTCCATAGAACGGCAGATTGGCGCCGGTGCCGCCGCCAATTTCAAGAACCTCACCTGCGGCTTGAGGAATAAGCTGCCGCCGCCGCACTTCAAAAAAACGCCGCTCCAGCGGCCGCATGCAGTTGTCGTAGTTGTCGGCAAACTTGCCCATGGCACGGAGCTGTGACGGCCGTTAGTGAGAGCCAAAGAGCTGATCAACCAGTTCGTTGAGTTCGGGAATCCCGCACCGCCGCTTGCTGAGGTCTTCGATTTGCTTGAGCTTGCGAATCATCTGGACGACCGGCGCCTGCATTTCCGGGAATTTGATGACGATGTCGAACTGCTCGCCGGGTCCCACCATACAGGCTTTGTCATTGAGGAACGTCGTCAGGTGGTTGAGCATGCCTTGGGCGAGGATGGCCACCTCGGCCAGCGTCTTCTGGTATTTCTTCTCCAGTTTCAGGCGTTCGGCTTCGGGACTGGTGGCATCAGGCGGTACGGATATGTCTTCTGTGCTGAATTTGCCGCTGTCCTGGATGGTACGGCGCAGTTCATCAAGCTGCTGCTCGGCTTCGCGCATCCGCCGTTCATATTCAGCCACAACGGCTTCGAGTTCACTGACATCCCGCCGGCCGAGCTTGACCTGAAGGCGGCGGCGCAGGCTGCGGTTGTCCTGTTCGAGGCGCTCAATACGTGCCAGCAACTCTTCCTTTGAAAGGTGGCCGAGCGCGGCTACCGGCCGGTCGGGCGTCAGGCTACGCTCAATCTCCAGGTCTTCTTCGTCGGTGTGGCTTCCCGGCGCAGCCGCCTGCTGCCGGGCGATCTGCTCGCGTCGGTATTCCTCAATCAGCCGGTCAAGGGGAATGACGCCACCACTGTCGGGCATCCCCGGCGGCGTGGTGGGCGTACCGGGGCGTCCTCCGCTATCGGCTGCACCTGGGCTGCTGGTCTGACCGCTGGTGAGTGGGAAGTGTTGCCGCAGGTAGTTGACCAAATCCGGGCGCGGCAGTTTCCCCAGATAGCTGAGAAAGGCCAGATAAAAAGTCGGTGTGACCAGCACAGTCTGAAAGTAGGTTTGCCACCGCTGGTAACTTTCGATGACGTCAGGTCGGCTCAGGTACGGGGATTGCGGGGATGACTGCCGGAGGTTCTCCACTTGTGCCAGGTACGCCAATCCATCCGCTATGTACGGGAATTGCTCATCCATCGTTTGCCGAGCTTCCTCACGAAGACAGAATCAATCGCATTGGTTCAGGCAGTCTGCCAGTTGGACGGCATCCACATTGCCGCCGGAAAGGATAACCCCAACCCGTCCGCCCTGCACGGGGACTTTACCTGCCAGCAGCGCGGCCACACCTACAGCGCCGGTCGGTTCGACGAGCACCTTCAGCCGGGTGAGGAGAAACGCCACCGCTGCGCGAATCTCATCCTCGGACACCAGCAGGATGTCCGTCACCGTGCGCTGAAGAACGGGGAAGGTCAGACGACCCGGCGTGAGATTGCGCATGCCGTCGGCGATGGTTGCCGGTGGGGGGATGGTCAGCCGTTGACCGGCCCGAAAAGACAGATAGGTGTCGTTGGCCAGTTCGGCCTCGACGCCATAGACCGCAAGGTCCGGCGACCAGGCTTTGGCCACCGTGGCGCATCCGGCCAGCAGCCCGCCGCCGCCCACCGGAACGAGCAGGGCATCGAGCGGTCCCACTTCGGTCAGGAGTTCAAGGGCCACCGTTCCCTGGCCAGCCATGATGGCATGGTGGTCATAAGGTGGAATGACCGTTGCGCCGGTTGCTTCGGCCAGCCGGCAGGCCAGGGCTTCGCGGTCATCCCGCTGGCGATCATAAGTGGTGATCCGGGCGCCATAGCCACGGGTGGCGGCAACTTTGGCCGCCGGCGCATCGGTGGGCATGACGATGGTGGCCGGCACGCCAAACGTCCGGGCCGCCAGCGCCACGCCCTGGGCGTGGTTGCCGGAAGAAAACGCCACAACACCCCGCGCACGCACTTCGGGAGCCAATGTTGCCAGGCAGTTCGTGGCCCCACGGACCTTGAAGGAGCCGCCCCGCTGAAAGTTTTCAGCCTTGAGAAACACACGCTGCCCCACCCGGGCATCCAGTGTCCGCGAGGTCAAAACCGGAGTACGGTGAATGTGGGAGGCAAGACGATGCTGGGCGGCGACGACATCCGCCAGCGTCAGGGCACCAGGCTTTGTCATAACGGGCAAGTATCGCACACCAGTCCAGCTTTTGCTATTTCCGAGTCCCTCTTTGGGAGTATGTTGAAGGTAAGCAAAAGGGCTATGACGCAGACACGTCCACTTCACGGTAAGCACATTCTGGTCACCCGCGCCGCCCATCAGGCGGCGGCCTTTGTGGCGTTGCTGGAACAGTACGGCGCGCAGGTAACGGCCCTGCCCACAATTGCTGTGACTGACCCGGTGAGCTGGCAGCCCCTGGATGCCGCATTGCAGCGGCTGCGGGAGCAGAAAGCCGGAACGGCCCGCCACTACGACTGGATTTTCTTCACAAGCGCCAATGCGGTGAGATTTTTTCTGAACCGCATGGCGTTTCACGGTGACCAATCCGATCTGCTTGCCGGGCTGCGCGTATGCGCCATCGGCAAAGCCACGGCCGGGGTGGTGCGCGATGCCGGGCTGGAAGTTGACCTTGTGCCCGCGCACTTCAATGCAGAAGGCGTCGTGGAAAGCTTTGTCGCCTTTCACGGGGGGCAGGTTGCCGGGTTGCGGGTGTTGCAGCCGCGCGCCCGGATGGCGCGTGAAGTGCTCGGCGAGGCGTTGACGGCGTTGGGTGTGACCCTGGAGGTGGTCGAAGCCTATCAGACGGTGCGCGCCGATCTTGACCCGGTGCTGTGGCAGGCACGTCTGCAATCCGGCGCGTTCGATGTCGTGACCTTTGCCAGTCCCTCGGCGGCGCTTCAGATGGCCGAGGCTTTTCCGAATATCGCGCCAGGTGCATTGCTGGCAAAGACCAAGGTGGCCTGCATTGGCCCCGTAACCAGCCAGGCCGTGCGGGACCTGGGTCTCGACGTGGCCATTGAGCCGCCGGAAGCCACTCTGCCGGCTCTGGCCGAGGCCATTGCCGCCTATTTTGCGTCCCAACCGGAGGCACTCCCACCAGAGGAACCAACCGGTACCTGATTCCAAAGGAGAACCGCTCATGCCGACGCCGCTCCTCCTCGAACAAGACCTGGAAACCGATGTCCAGAACATTCCCAACTATGCTGTACGGGTGGAGACCTGCTTTGCCCGGCGGCTGGAATCCGGCGATGTCCGCATTACCGGGACGGTCATCAACACGGGACTGACCCGTTTGCAGACACCTTACCTTTATTTCACCGTCCACGACCGGTTTGGAACGCTGCTGCGCGAGGAAGTCACGGCGGCCGGCGTCAAATTCATTCAGGGTGGCGAGGAAATTGCCATTGAGGTACTGATTCCCGACTGCTCGACGAGCGCTGCCCTCGTGCGCGTGCTGGCTTCGACCTGACGGCTAGCCAGCCGCCGCCCGACCCACGTCCCCGCAGCCATGAAAGCCACCGAATTTCTGGAGCGTCTGCCGACGACGGAGCCAGGCCCGCTGTATGTTCTCACAGGAGAGGACACGTACCTCCAGCGGGCCTGTGTCCGGGAGATGTTGCACCGGCTGATCCCAGAAGGTGTCTCGCGGGACTTCAACTATTCCGAACACGATGTCGAGCGGGACACGCTGCGGCGGGTGCTGGACGTGGCACGGGAGTTACCCCTGCCGCCAGCGCGGCGACTGGTGGTAGCCCACAACTTTGAGAAGCTGACCGAAGCCGAGGTCGAGCTGCTGAAAGATTACGTCCGCCAGCCGGTCTCCACCACGACCCTTGTATTCTGCGCTGGGACGCTCGACAAGCGCCGTACGTCCGTGACGGTCCTGCTCAAGGTGGCAACGGTCATCGAATGTGCACCGCTGACGCCCGAAGAGGCCCGCAAGTGGATTCTGGCTTACGGGCGACGGCAGGGGTTTGAGTGGTCGCCGGAGGCGCTGGGGCCCCTCATCGGTGCTGTCGGGTGCGATTTGGCGCGGCTGACACAGGAGTCCGAAAAGCTGATGAACTACGTCGGCCCGGGTGGGCGCATTGGTCCCGAAGCCGTTGCCGCGCTGGTCGTCCGGTCGCCGCACGAGGACAATTTTCTGCTGGCCGAAGCCCTCTGGCAGGGCGATGCGCCGAGGGCCCTGCGCCTGCTCCATCGGCTGCTCGGCCGGGGTGAAGAACCGGTGGCGCTGGTGGGGTTGCTGGCCTGGCAACTCCGCCAGATGTTGCTGGCGCACAACCTCATGGCGGTCAACACCCCCCGTGACACCCTGCTCCGGGAGTTGCGCCTGCCGCCCCACCGGTTAAGTGCCTTTCTGGGCGCTGTCCGCAAGCAGTCGCCTGCCCGGCTGCGGCAGGGACTCATCCGCCTCCAGTTCGTGGATGATGCCCTGAAACGGGGCTATGCCACGCCGCGACTGCTGCTTGAACTCTTCCTGTGTGAACTGCTGGCGGCGGAGACAGCGGTTTCTCCACGTTGACCGCATTTTTTTTCGGCAAATCCGGGGTGTAATAATCCAGTTTGCTTTGCTATACTCGGCGGCGTCGTCGGAAAAAGCTGTAACAGCAGCGATTGTAGGGTGGAACATCCTGTGCCGCATACCGCAGATGTGTGGGTCGTGTTGGTGACGACGGACACTGCCGAGTCAGCGCGCGCGCTGGCCCGGACGGTCGTCCGTGGCGGATATGCCGCCTGTGTCAACATCGTACCGGGGGTGACCTCGGTCTATGTGTGGGAAGGTGCCGAACGGGAAGAGGCCGAGTACCTGCTCGTCATCAAAACGACGCCGGCACGCTATCCGGCGCTGGAGGCCGTCCTGCGGGAGCAGCACACGTACACCACGCCGGAGATTCTGGCGCTGCCAGGCTGTGCGGTGTCCGCAGCTTACGCTGCCTGGGTTCAGAAGCAGTGCACGGCCGGGCCAGACTGAGCGGATAGCACTTTGGTAGGTTGTCCCAAAGTTCTGACGGTGGCGATGGCAAGGCACTGGGGTTTTGTTTTTGGAAACTGTGGCGAGAGGAACCAACATGCCAACCAATCTGGCTGACGTCAAAGAAGTCCTGGTGGATGTCGAACTGCTGACCAAGTATCGCATGTTCGACCGCGCACTGTCGTTGTTGGAAACGGCGATTGGTGTATCGCCCAAAAACATCGAACTCCGGGAACGTGCGTGCAGCATCGCCATCGAGCAGGGGTGGCGGCAAAAAGCCATCGAGCACCTTCTGTCGCTGTCCAGCCTGTACATCGAGGCCGGGAAGCTGGAACAGGCCAACTCGGCACTGCTCAATGCCAAGCGGCTCAATCCACAGCTTTCGATTACCTCGCGCCTGAATGCGCTCAAAGACATCGAGCGGCATCCGCGCCAGATGGGGGCACTCCAGCCGGCACCGCAAAATCTGGCAGCGTCGAGTTACTACGCAGCGCGTGGACGCGCGCTGCTCAGCGGCGACCTGAGTTGCTTCAGCCTGTTTGACATCATCCAGGTCATTGAAAACAGCCGCATCACCGGCTTCATTTCGATTCAGTCGCCGGGACTCATCGGGAAGCTCTACTTCAACGACGGTCTCATTGCCGACGCCTCGACCGACATGTTGCGTGGCATTCCGGCGCTCAAGAAGTTTGCCGAACTCACGTGCGGTTACTTCGAGGTCGAAAAATCCGCCGTCGAGTACAAGCAAAACATTCAAACCACGAGCAACACCAGCCTGATTCTGGACATTCTGCGCGAACTGGACGAAGAACGCTCCATGGGCGAAAACGTCATCGAGATTCCCCTCGATGACGCTGGCGATGCCGGAACCCACATTCACTGAAGCCCACACGGAAGCCCACTGGGTTTGGCAGCGTGCCGGCGGCAATTGCCTGACGCCGGGAGGTGTCAAGGCGGTTGACGTTGTCAAGTGTGCTGCCGTCTAGCCAGTTGACAGGCAGGCTGGCGCACCCCCTTCGCACTTTTTGATAAATCCTTGTACGACAAAGACTTGTACTTTTACGTCGCCCTGCCGTCAGGCGCGTCTGGGTGGTTTATCGGGTGGCACGTTGTTTGCCGCTCTGAATGAACAGTCATTCATCCCTGGCTTGGAGAGACGGCAATGATGCGCAACCCGCGATGGACGTGGCTCGGTCTGGCAGCGATGTGGTTTGGTCTCTGGCTCGGCTGTGGCACGAGTGCGACGGCCCAGACGACGCTCGTGTTCGTTCATGGAAAATCCGATGGCGTGTCCACCGACAGCCGCACGAAGGTCATCAACAACTACTGGACGCCGGATATGATCCGGGCGGCAACGCGCAACTACACCGTTCCGTACGAGGTCGTGTTCTACGACGGGCGCAAGCACTACTGGGACTGCGCCGTGGATGTGGCCGCGCAAATCAACCAGTTTATCACCAACGGCCGACGCAACCTTGTCTTCGTGACGCACAGCATGGGCGGCGTGGTGATGCGTTTCATCCTGTGCAATGCCGATCCGTCCGACCCGTACTACAACTACCGGGGCGCCAACTTCAATCGCATTCAGACCCATACCCGGCATGTACTGTCCTATGCGCCTCCAAATGCCGGTTCGGAAGCCGCTGACCTGGCCGGCACGCTGAGCGGCTCCTGGATGACCGCCTGGCTGGTCAGCCTGCTGGACAACAATTCGCCTTCAACCCGGGCGCTGACAACGGCCCATTTCCGCACGGCCAATGCCAACTGGATGCGCGACAGTCTGCGGAGCAAGGCGATTTTCACCGTGGCCGGCACGGGTCTGTGGAATGACTTTTGTCTGGAGTGTGTTGGGTTGGCCACGCTCTCCGGCCTGGCCGGCCTGCCTGGCGAAGATGACGGCATGGTGGCCGAATACAGCGCCCACTACACGAAAGCGCCGGGTGGCCGGTGGTACAACACCGACGCCAATCACCACTACAACCGCCGCAACAGTTACCGCCGACTGGGTGAAGACATTGCCCGGTATGGCTACTAAGCCACATGGCGCTGATGGGGCAATGCAGCACAATCCGCCGGGTAGGGAGGTTATACGACAATGGCACTGACAGGACGTGGATGGATGGTTGGGTTGGCGGCGGCCGGAGTCGCCGTCGGGTTGGGCATCGTGGCTTCACTGCCAGCGCAGAGTGAAGTGGACGTCGATCATCCGGTGCCGGTCTCGGCGCTGACGACGACCACGCTCGAAAGCCCTTCACCGGACTGCGGCCGGCTGACGGCCGAAGACCTGGCGCTGTCGTCGTCCCGCACGGAAACGTTTTCAACGCGGTATGTCCTGGAAGGCGTCACTGGGGAAGTCGCCCTGCCGGTCACAGGTAGCCATGCCCACATCGGGGTGTTTGTGGAGGATGAAACGGCGCAGGCGACGCTGCTGACACCCACCGGGGGACGCCTTCCAGTAGAGTCCGTCCCGCGCGACGTTGACCCCGGTACGGCGCTCTCGCGGGCGGAAGAAGCACCCCACGGCAAGTTGGAAGCGACGCCGCGCGGTGTTACCACCCCGCCCGGACTCTACCGCCTGCGCCTTGAAGGCGGCGGGCGCAGTGGTGAGGCCAAGGCGGCTGCACCCCGCGCAACCGTCGTCGTCAACGACGACAATGACCTCGTGCTGCATAGCTGGCTGACCGACAACCTCGTGGATGCCCGCCAGACGACCGAAATTCACGTCCAGGTGCGGGAAGGTGGAAAGCCGGTGGAAAAGGTACGGGCCACAGCGCGCATTTATCACGAAAACGGGACGCTGGTGCTGGAGCATGCCATGACGGGGCTGGGCAATGGGGACTTCGGCCTCAAAATCCGGCCTCTCCAGCTTGGCCGGTTTGGCAAGGTCATCCTCGATGTGGAAGGGGTGACGGCCGCCGGAATGCCTTTCAGGCGGACGGGACTGCTCGAAATTGCCAGCGGTGTGGCCGGTGGACGCCTCATGCGCATTGTGGGTGAGCGTCTGACCGACCAGGGGCTGGAAGTTGATCTGGAGTATGTCGTCACCCGGGCCGGGCGCTTCCATGCCCGCGCCAATCTCGTGACCTCGGACGGGAAACCGGTTGCCTGGGCGCAGGCGGCTGCCGAAGCCGCTGTGGGCCGGCACGTCATGACCCTGCGTTTTGACCGTCGCCTTCTGGTGTCCGGGAAGTTGCTCCTGCGCGATCTTGAACTGACCGACGTGACCGAGTTTCCGGGCGTCAAAAGCCCGACAAGAATTGGAACTTATGCCCTTGAGCAAGCGTTGCAGTGAGTGGGATTTCTCCTGAAAAGCCGTTTTGCTTTGGGCGCGTCGCCTCTCCGACGCGCCTTTTTTGTTCTCTTTTTGTGCCAGTGCCCGAAAGCGGGGCTGACCCAGGGAAGGTCACAGAACCCCTTTCCTCACTGGTTGTGTGTCCTTTTTGCCAGATGGTTGTCCCTGCAAGGTGCGGGTCGCTTTTTTCAGCGCCGTGACGATCTGTTCCATCGCCCGCGCCACATCGGCGGCATCGTTGCGGGTGAGCGCGTAGCGTACCCCGGAGAACACCTCCGCGCCGTAGCCCGAAAACACCCCCGGCGCATAGACGACATGGCGCGCGTCGTAGCGTTTGGGAAGCCCTTCTGGAGCAAGCAAAAAGCCTTCAAACTGGCGGCGCAGGCGATTGCGGATGGCAAGCGTCGCCTGGGTATCCGGCTCGGTTTCAAAGGCTTCTGCGGCAATGGTCAGATCACGGGCGGCATCGAGCAGCGCCGTGGCGTCGAGTTGGGGATGCTCCTGCGCCAGTTCCCGGGCCAGGCGTTCGATTTCACGGGCGTAATCCAGCAGGTTGAGTTCAATCCGGGGGGATTCCGCCAACCGGAACGCCAGCAGCGCCCATCCCCGAGCCATGGCGGCATGGCGGCTGAAGGTCGGATCGCCAAACTTTTCCATCCAGCGAAAGCTGTCGTAAGTCGAGTGATAGACGCCGTAACTGCCGGTCGAAGCCATGTCCAGGCAGGCAATGCCGGCAAGCTGTAAAAAGGGCGCGTAGTCCGACCCGCTGCCCAGCTTGCCGAAGCGCACTTCGGACGCTTTCTGGTCCTGGGCGCGCCAGTTGTCATAGAGGCTGCGCGTTCCGCTGGCATCCGGGACATCCTGCAGGACGGATTTCGTGAAGGACCACAGGCTCGGTACGGCGCTGGCGCGGAAGTTGTCGCCGCTTACGGCGCTGTCCACGTTGAGGTAGCAGACGGCTTTTTCACGGAGTTCGGTCAGGTGCTCTTCAACCCATTCTGTTGAGCCGATGAGTCCGTATTCTTCGGCATCCCAGCTACAGAGCTTGATGGTCCGGCGGGGCTGCCAGCCGGTTTTCCGCAACTCGCCAAAGGCCCGGGCCACTTCGAGCATGGCCGTGGTGCCGCTCGACGGATCAACCGCGCCGTAAACCCAGGCGTCCCGGTGGTTGCCGAGCAGAATCCACTCGTCGGGATGGTCGCGTCCGGTGAGCGTCCCGATGACGTTCCAGATGGTGCGCAGGCGGTAGTCCATGGTGAGTGCCATGCGGACGCGCGTCTCCCCGTTGCCGATGCGGTACTCAATCGGCAGCCCGCCAATCCAGTCCTTGGGTGCGGCCGGCCCCCGCAGACTTTCCAGAATGGGCAGGGCATCGCGGTAGGAAAGCGGTTGGATGGGAATCCGGGGCAGTCCGGCATCTTTGGGGGCCAGGCGCGACGTGCCTTTCTTGGCCGGACGGCCCGGCGTCAGCGGATCGCCGGGCGGCTGGGTGAAGGCGCGGTAACTGCCACGCTGTACGCAGTTGTCCGTGCGCCAGGGACCGTCGGGGTAGGTCTTGCCCTGTACGTAGCCGTCGTCCTTGGGATCGGAATAGACCAGCAGCCCGACGGCGCCTTTTTCCTGGGCTACCTGGGCCTTGACGCCCCGGTAGCACTCACCGTAGCGCACAAGAGCAATCTTGCCCTGGACGCTGACGCCCAGTTTTTCGAGCACTTCGTAGTCGCGTGGAAGCCCATAGTTGACATACACAACCGGGGCTTCGACTTTGGCCGAAGGCGACCAGGCCGCAAAGGTCGGCACGGCCAGCGGCGAGGCGGAATCGGGATCGTCAGGCAGCGTCGGCTCGGTCAACGTGCAGCGGTATTTGGTCGGGGCTGTCATTTCCACCCGCCGTGACTTGGGCCGGGGCAGATAAACCTCATACTCGACGAGTTCCACGTCAAAACCGGCGCGCTGGAGTTCGTCCCGGACGTAGAGCGCCGTGGCGTAGTCTTCGGGTGTACCGGCCAGATGCGGCTTGGCCGTCAGGGTGCGCAGCGTCTGGCGGGCGCGTTCCGGCGCTGGCGCGGCAAGAAGCTGGCTTTCAAGGGCAGAAAGCCCGGAGCGGACTTTGGCGGCGGCGCGGTGCGGAAGAGGAAACACCACCGGGCCGCCCAACAAAGCACCACACGCCAGGCAGGTCACAAGGAAACGGGGCAGTGAACCACGGGTTACAATCGAAAAAAGCATGGTGCTGGGAGATGAGCCACGGAAAATGTCGGGAAATGGACGCCACAAGGGTCGGGCAGGCTAGCGGTGGCGCGGTGTCGTGCCTGCGCTGACCGTACCACATTGGGCAAGTTCCTCGAACAGGGCAAACAATCCGGGATCGCGGCGGGCAAGTTCTTCACGGGTGTGCCCGGCTGTGGGACTTGCCGGCCGCCGCTTGGCCGTGGAGATGTAGGCTTCATAGCCCTGGGCAAAATACTCGAATTTGTCCGAGGCGGCATAGTAGTCCAGCGCATGCCCGTCCCGCACGGCAGCGTCATAGAGTTTCTCGATGCGTTCGAGCGTGGCGGCGTCCAGTGCACAGCTATGAATCTGGTGGGCGAACTCATGCGCCAGTGTGTTGAAGCCGCCGTGTTCAACGGCCCGCAGCGTTTCGATACCGGAAACCGTCACCACGCCGCCCACTCCGCGCAGGCTTCCGTAGTAGCGGCCGTCAAACGTCGTCCGTTCGGCCAGTGACGCACAGCCCGGCAGATCGCCAAGCTGCCGGTCAAGCGGCAAAATCCAGTGCCGCGCGCCACACCGGCGCAGTTTGGGGAGGAAATGCGCCAGTGGCGCAATCGTGGCCAGTACAATCTGCCGCTGGCCGGGCGTCAGGGTGTCCAGGTTCGGGAAAACGGCTTCCAGTTCATCCTTTACCAGCTCAACCGGCAGGGCATCGTGAAAGGTGAGCTGGGGAATCGGCGCGCCCAGGGTGCGGGCGGCGGCCTCGTGGCGCGCCAGGTTGACCAAACTCAACTGCAAATGGGGCAGCGGGTGCTCGGCATCGAGTACAAGGGCACGCCGGGCGAGTTCTTCTGCCCGGTCCAGTTCTTCACGTTCCAGGGCCAGCGCCGCCCGGCTGAGCAGGGCGGCAAAGAAGGTGGGGTCATGTTCCAGCGCCTGATCGAAGTAGCGACAGGCGCTCTCGATGTCCTGCCGTTGCCGCGCTGCCTGTCCTGAAGCATAGGCCGCGCGGGCGGCCGGCGAAGGCAGACGGTGGGCTTTGCGGCTGCGGATGTACTGGGAGTATGTACGTCGTACCCGGATGTTGTCCGGTTGGAGTTCGAGGATGCGCTCGGCCAGTTGCCGTACTTCACTGGGCTTGCGTTCCATAACACGCACTGCACACAGCACGGCCAGGGCATCGGGGTAATTGGGCGCCAGCGCCACGGCCCGCTCGGCATGGCGGCGCGCTTCCGCCGCCCGGTTGCGCTCGATGAACAGGCGCGCCCCCAGAATGTGAACACTGACCGCATCGGGATACCGCACCAGCAGGTCGGCCAGTTGCTGCTCACAGTCATCGAGCTGTCCGGCAGCCAAGGCAACGGCGGCCAGCCCGGCCGGACCGCGGTCATCTTCGGGGAAGCGGCGGGACAGTTCCTGAAAATACCTGGTTGCCGGTTCAAGGCATTCCGCCGTGAGGTAAATCAGCCCCATTTCAGCCAGTGCGTCGGCCTGAATGGCTCCCTCACCGGTCTGGGCGGCCTGTTCAGCATAGCGGACGGCTATGGCGTAGGCATGAGCCTGGCGGGAAGACTGTGCAGCCGCAAGAAGTTCCGCGGCACTGGTTGGTTCGCCGGCTTGTGCCCGACCGACGGCCAGGATGAGACCAGCCAGCAGCCAGACCCAAAGGTAGGACCGTCTGCTGTGGCGTCGCTGCGTTTGAGCGTGAGCCAAAACGGCTGCCGGTTTCAAGGTTCGTTTCCCGCGCAAGGCAACCAGAGGTCGCGTCACCTGATTGTGGAAGACCCGAACGGGCGGTAGTAGCCACCGCCTTCATCAGCGGCGAAGTGACGCGCGCTGTGTGGTGCGTACCGAACCCGGCCGGTTTTTTGCATTTCCAAGATTAGGTAAGGCGAATGCAGCCCCCAGCCTAGCCCGTCAGGGCGCTGGACGGCAACCCGAAGTTGCCAGCCTGTGACGCCAATGTGACCGTACGTGTGGTTCGGGACGTGACAAACCCCGCGAGAAAAGGCAAGATAGCCCTGCTCCACAACACATTCATCTGTATTTCACGAGGTTCGCTATGCCGACTTTCTGGGGGCTTGCCCACGGGGCAGCCCGTTGGGTACCGGTGCTTTGGCTTGTCTGGTTGTTGCCATCCCTGGCAATGGCGCAGGGAACAACCTCCCGTTTGACGGGAACGGTACGTGACCCTTCCGGCGCGCTCGTCGCCGGCGCGCGGGTGACGTTGACCAACGAGGGCACAAACGTTTCACTCGAAACACAGACGAGTGAAAGTGGTGTCTATGTGTTTGATTCTGTTCAGGTTGGAGTCTATACCGTGACGGTCGAGGCCAACGGTTTCAAGCGGCTGGCTCTCAAAGGCAATCCGGTCAACGTCGGACAGCCGACAACGGTTAATGCCACGCTGGAGGTTGGCGGGGCGCAGGAGGTTGTTGAAGTAACAGGCGCTGCGGAGCGCATCCAGACCAGCAGTTCCGGCAACCTGGGCAATCTGGTTGAGCAGCAGACCATCGTGGCGCTGCCCATCGTCGGGGCACGCGGCCGCAACCCGCTGGAATTCATCAACTTTCAGCCTGGTGTCGTGGTTGGAGCCAACACCGGGGGCGGCGTTCACGTGCATGGCGCCCGTGACCGCGCTGTGAATTTCACGCTCGATGGCATTGACACCAATGAAACGAGCGCTGGCGGGTCGAACTTCTCGCCCACCCGTGTCAACCCCGATGCCCTGGCTGAGTTTCGCGTCATCACGAGCAACCCGTCGGCCGAAAACGGGCGCAGCAGCGGCGCGCAGGTGAACATGATCACCCGCTCCGGGACGAATGAATTTCACGGCACGGCGTTTTGGTTCTACCAGACGCCCGGCTTCAACGCGAACGAGTACGAAAACAATCTCAACGGCATCGTCAAGCGGCAGTTCGTCCAGCACATTGCCGGGGGGAGTCTGGGCGGGCCCATCGTCCGCAACCGGCTGTTTTTCTTCACGAACTTTCAGGCGCTGCGCGCCAGCGAAGGGCGTCCGGTGACGCGCATTGTTTATACCCAGACGGCGCGGCAGGGCATCTTTCGCTACGTCATCGGAGGCCGCAACCTGCCCTTCGGCGCTACGGGCGCTTCGGTGGATGCCAATGGCAATCCCGTACCGGGACTCAACATCGGGACGTACAACATCGGCATGATGGACCCCCAGGGATTGGGGCTTGACCCAACGATCCGGCGCATCATTGACCTGACACCGCTGCCCAACAACTTTGCCGTGGGAGATGGTCTCAATACGGCCGGTTTCCTGTTCAACGCCCGCGGCCGCGAGCAGCAGGAGGACTACACCACCAAGGTGGATTATGTCATCAGCGACCGGCAGACCATTTTTGCACGGGTTTCGTGGGGGCGGCAGGACTCGCTGGGCGACTTTGCCAACGCAGGCCCGGCAGCTTTTCCCAACACAGCACGTCTGGTGGATACCCGGCGCCGCCCCCGGAACGTGGCCATCAACCACCGGTGGTCGCCGACAAGCAGCCTGACCAATGAATTCGTCGTGGGGCTCAACCGGTTCACCTTCAGTTTTGACAACCCCGACCCGGACTTTGCCAACAATCCGCCGGTCACGCTCAACGACGTGACGACGCCCACTTCCAATCTGGCGCCGGTCATCAACCGGCGGGCGCTGACGACCTTCCAGTTCGTGGACAACCTGACCTACGTGCGTGGCGCCCATACAATCAAGGCAGGCTTCAACCTGCGCTTTGGCCGGCATATTGACCGCCGGACTTCCGTCGCCGGTCTCAATACCCAACCCTCGGTCAACTTCAGCACGGCCATCAACACGGTGAGCG
Organism: Chloracidobacterium thermophilum B; assembly: GCF_000226295.1. Taxonomy (GTDB): domain Bacteria; phylum Acidobacteriota; class Blastocatellia; order Chloracidobacteriales; family Chloracidobacteriaceae; genus Chloracidobacterium; species Chloracidobacterium thermophilum. The sequence goes on along the minus strand of NC_016024.1, from coordinate 1,516,649 downwards.
TGGCGGCGTTTGGGATTCCGGGTAACATCAACACGGCTTTTGACCTGCCACTGTTGCAGCGGACGATCAACAACCTGCTGGGGCGCGTCGGACGGATTTCCCAGGCCTTCGTTTCAATTGGCAACCAGTACGGCCCACCGGGGACGATCTTCACAGCCGATGCACGCTATCCAGAGTATGACTTCTACGTACAGGACACGTGGCGGCTGCGGCCCAATCTGACGGTTGACTACGGCCTGCGCTGGGAACTTCGCCCGGTCTTTCGCGAACCACGGCGGCTGGCCGTGCCTGACCAGCGGCTGGCCTTTGGCGCTCCGCCCACCAATACGGCGCGATGGATCAAGGGGGAGCCTTTTTCCGATGATCTGAACAACCTTGCGCCAAGTGTTGGCGTGGCGTGGGACCCGTTCGGGGACGGCAAAACGTCAATCCGCGCCAACTACCGCCTGGCTTACGACCGCCTCAACACCTTCTTGGCTTCCTCGTTTTTGTTACCGACAGTGCCAGGGGAAACCATAGGGGTAATCAATGACACGTTTGGGCAAGGTGGGGGACGCCTGCGCAACCTGCCGACGCTGTCACCACCGGCCGGGGTCTCGCCCAATGCTCTTCGCCAGCCACCAGCGTTTTCAGCCAACAGCATCACGGTCTTTGACCCGAACTACCGGACGCCGAAGGTTCACCAGTGGGCGCTCAGCATCCAGCGCGACCTGGGGTGGAACCTCGTGCTGGAAGCCAACTACATCGGGCGGCACGGGAACGGGCTGCTGAGCGGCTACAACGCCAATCAGGTGAAAATCTTTGAAAATGGTTTCCTCGATGCCTTCAACACCATGCGCCCCTGCGCCGTGTCGGGGACGTTTACGCCTGCCTGCAACAGCCCGCTCATCAACCAGTTGCTGGCCAATCCGAACGGTTCGCAGACGACCATCAACAACTTCCGTGGCAGCCTGACGACAAACAACGTTGCCGGGCTGGCTGTGTCGCTGGCGCAGCAGATTGGCGCCAACCTGCCGGCGCGCGGCTTTTCACCCTTTTTCTTCTTTGACTTTCCGCAGTACACCGGCGGTCTGTTCGTTGTGGACAGCTATGACTTTTCCAACTACCACGCGGCTGAACTTCAGTTGTCGCGGCGGTTTCGGGATGGGCTGAGCTTTCAGTTCAGCTACACTTTGGCGAAGTCCCTGGACACCCGTTCGTTTGATCCGACCTTCACGGTGGCGGCCAGCGGCGCGGTGCAGTCGGCTTCGAGTACGCCGTTTGACATCCGCAACCGGCGCATCAACTACGCCCGGTCAGACTTTGACCGGACGCATTCGTTCCAGGGGAATTTTGTCTGGGAGTTGCCGTTTGGGCGCGGACGCCAGTATGCCAACAGCCTCAATCCGGTGCTGGATCAAATTATTGGAGGATGGATGGCAGCCGGCGTGGTGCGGTGGACCTCCGGGCGTCCCTTCACGGTCTTTTCCGGTTCCAATACCCTGAGCAATGCCGTGCAGTCGTTTGCTGACTGCAATGGGTGCTCCCGCTCACTCGGCTCTCTCCGGCAGGAAGCCGGAACAACCTTCTTTTTCACGGCAGATGAACGCGCGCGCTTCAGCATTCCGGCGCCGGGCACGCTGGGGAACACCGGCCGCAACTTCTTTACGGGGCCGGGCTTTTTCCAGCTTGACCTGACGGTAGCCAAGACCTTCCGCATTGTGGAAGGGGTCAACCTGCAGTACCGGCTGGAGATGCAAAATGCGACAAATACGCCGTCTTTTGCCTTTCCAACGGCCATTGTGACCAGCGCCACCTTTGGTCGGATTCGGGACGCCGTGGTGAGCGGCTCACGCCGGATTCAGATGGCGCTCAAGTTCACGTTCTGATCCCGCCAGCCTGACTGATCCCGCCAGCCTGATCGCCAGCGCACCGGCACACACAAAACAGGCGCACATAAAAACGGTGAATGGGGAAGTAGTGACCATTCACCGTTTTTGTATCTGGTTTGTGCTCGGTTGAGAAGCGGCACCTAGCGTCCCTTGGAGTCCACTTTGTATCGCTCCAGGACTTCACCGGTCAGCCCATCGAGGACGACACAGGGACGATCGCCAAGGTTGTTGATGTGGAGGTTCAGGGCTGCTTTAGCATTCTGGGCGCGGATGACGTAAATGAATCGTTCTTCGGGGGTATTCCCAATGACGCGGATGAAGAAGTCGCGCATGACTTCGTTCGTTCCACCGGGCATGGCCAAGGTCCTCAGAGTGTTGGAGTGCGCAATGAATGCAAACAAACCGGTGACGCAAAGTGTATTACGCCATACGGTTGTGGGTGATGCGGGAATATAGCCACGCTGTCATGGGTTGGTCAACCAGCGGCGGTGCATAGGCACAGCAAACAGTGGGTGGCCGGGTCCGGGATGACAGGTACCAAAGTGTGGGGTAATGTAAGGGAGCTGAAAATGTTGATTGCCGGAGGTGCCCTCGATATGCCTGCCCCTGAAGACCGTAAAATCGTGATTATCGAACGTAAGGATGACACCACGCCCTCGTCCGGGCCGGCGTCGAGTGCTGCCAGTGAGGAGCCGAAAGGGACGATTGAGGAAATTACCAGCTCGGTCCGTGAGCTGGCCAAGACGCTGCCTGAATCCATTGGAAGGCTGCCTGGCTCCATTGGCGCTGCCATTCAGCAGGCGTTGGCCAGTCGTGACCTGAACGTGACGGTTCACCTTTCCGAAGAAGCCATGCGTTCGATTGAAATGCTGGTGCAGGCCGGGATTTTTGCCACCCGCTCGGAGGCCGCGGCTTACCTGATTGGAGAAGGGATTGCGGCCCGGCGCGACCTGTTTGAGCAGGTGACGGAAAAAATCATTCAGATTGAGAAACTCAAGTCGGAGCTGCGCTCGCTGGCCGGGCGGCCATAAGCGGCGAACAAGTGCCAGCCTGTGGCTCCCTGTTCTTCTGTTCCGAAGCTGAAAGCCCGCTTTGCTGTGGATTCTCAAGGTCATCATCCACGCCCTGTTTCGCGTGGTGTTCACACTCGAATATAGGGGGGTTGAGAATGTCCCCCTGACGGGGGCGGTCATTCTGGCAGGGAATCACCCAAGCTATCTCGACCCGGTGTTGATTTCGCTCCCGATTCGGCGGCGGATTCGCTTCGTTGCCTGGGACAAGTTGTTCACCATTCCGCTGCTCGGTCCGCTGATTCGTTTCTTCGGGGCCTTTCCCGTGGATACGACCCGGCGGGATCAGCAGGCTTTTGCACAGGCCCTCCAGGTGCTGCGTGAGGGGGAGGCGTTGGGAATTTTCCCTGAAGCCGGACTTTCCAAGGAAGCGCGTATGAATGCCCTGCTCAAGTCCGGGACAGCGCGGCTGGCTTTGGCCGTGCCGTGTCCCATTGTGCCGGTCACCATTGCTGGCGCGCGGGCCGCGTGGCCGCGCGGGCAGTGGCTGCCGCTTCCACGGAAAATTACGGTCAAATACCATCCGCCCATCTACCCACCTCGGGCAGGGGACGCCAGTGCCGTCGAAGACAAGGAACTGGCCCAGGCCCTGACCGAGCAGCTTCGGCAGACCATTGAGCGCCGCCTCCTGCCGGCGCTCAAGGTGGGGGCGAAGCGGGCCGAACTGTATCGCCGTCCGGCCTGGGCCCTGCGGGCGTATGAATATCTCCCGTTGGGGGTCTGTCTGCTGGGGCTTGGTCTCGGCGGCCGGAGTTGGGCGCTGGTGCTGCCCACGCTGGCTTATCTCGGATATGTCCTGCTGGATATTTGGGTGCTTCCGCAACAGCGCCTGACCAAGGTGCTGCGCGATCTGGCGCTTCCGGTCTGGCTGGTGGCGACCTACCCCTGGGCAGTGACCACGTTCGTCACCCCTGAACTGCACGCCCGCTTTCTGGGAGCGCCCGCCTGGATTCTGGGGCTGATGTGGGCCAGTATCCTGTTTCCCTTTCACTGGACAAGTTACCCCGATACCCAGCGTTTTCTGCGTGGGCTGGCCATCAGTTATCTGGTGTGCTGGTGGCTGGAAGTCATCCGGCCTGAAGAGGGCGGGCAGGGGTTGCAGGTGTTGTCGCTGTCATTTGTCATTGCCTATGCTCTGGTCATCCGTCACCTGCACTGGCCGTTGGTGATGATTGGAAGCACGACCTACCTGCTGCTGTTTGGATGGCTTTTGCCGGAAGCCTGGACGATTGACCTGCTCTATTACGCGGTTGCCGGGGTGGCGGTTGGCGGCTACGTGTCCGCGGTCAAGTTCACAGCTCACGACGGCCGCTGGGTGTAAGCCCTCAGAACCTGGGCCTCCTGTCTGTCTCAGCCAAGCGGTTTGGCCCGTCTGTAATCTGTCTCTAAACTAGTGGGAATACACCTCGGGTGGTGACGACGTTAATGCACTGGCTTGGTCAATCCTGGTTTGCGACGGGCATCGATCTGCTCCTCGTCTTTCTGGTCGTCTATGAGGTGCTGAAGCTCCTCAAGGGGACGCGCGCCATACAGGTTGCCAGTGGGATCACTATCGTCGCCTTCCTGTATCAGGTCTCACACTGGCTGCACCTGCCGACGTTGGAGTTCGTCATCCGCCACAGCCTGCTTTACGTTGGCTTTGCCGTTGTCGTGCTGTTTCAGAACGAAATTCGCCTGGCCTTTGCCAACTTTGGCCGGAACATCCGGTTTTTGTCCCATCTGGGCTGGCGGACGCGCAAGCTGTCGGTGGTGCAGTATGAGGATGTCCTGCTGGCCGTCGCCACGTTGGCGGCCAACAAAACTGGTGCCCTGATTGTTTTCGAGCGGCAGGACAACCTGGACGAGTACATCTCACGGGGAGTCCGGCTGGATGCGGTTCTCGGCTACGACCTGCTCATCAACATCTTCAACCCGGAAGCGCCGCTCCACGACGGAGCGGTCATCATCCGCCAGGATCGAATTGCTGCCGCCAGTTGTTTCCTGCCTCTGACCCTCAATCCACGGCTGTCCAAAGACACCGGGACGCGCCACCGTTCGGCAATTGGCATCACGGAGGAAAGCGATGCTTTTGTCATTGTGGTTTCTGAAGAAACCGGAATGGTGTCGTGTGTCGAAGGAGGGCACATCAAACGTGGGCTTGAAATCCAAGCCGTCCGCCAGTTGCTCTCCAAGGCGCTGAATGCGACGACAACCCACAGTGCCACTCCGGTGCGCCGCCGCCGTCGTCTGGTGGAGCCTTCGGAGGTGGATTTTGTCACCCTCGATACTCCCAGTGAAACGAGTGAAACGCCGGCGACAGGGACGCCCATTATTGCCAATGGACGCCAGATGTCACGAATCAGCGAGCGCGGGGCCTTGAATCCAGCCGCCGTTTGGCAGCAGGGACGCCACTGGCTGATTTGGATTGGTGAAAAAGTCCGCGCCCTGGTTGTTGAAAACTTCACGCTCAAGCTTATCGCCGCTGTGATGACCAGCGCCCTGTGGCTGTCGGCGACCAAACAGGATGCCATCCCCTTTGTTCTGCGCGGGGTGCCCGTCAACTATCAGGGGTTACGTGAGGACCTGGTCATTGCCAACATCCACGAAGTGCAGGAAGTGACCCTGCGCGTACGCGGCCCCCGTGATGTCGTCGAGCGCCTGCGGCCCGAATCGTTCGTGATTACCGTCTCACTGGCGGGCAAAAATCCCGGCGACCGGGTCATTCTCCTGCGGGAAGAGGCTCGTATCGAGAAGCCGGCCGGGGTGGAAATCCTGGAAATCGAACCGTCCCGACTGACCCTGAATCTGGAACGGCAGGTTTATCGGCAGGTGGACATCAAGCCGAACTTCCGTGGCACTCTGCCGGTGGACCGGGAAATTGCCGAGTATCAGGTTGTGCCTGCCACGACAATGCTGCGCGGCCCCGAAGCGCAGGTCTATGCCCTGCCGTCCGTGGGCACAGAGACCATCTGGCTCAACGTCCATGACCGTTCGTTTACGGAACGCTACAAGGTGGATGTCAAGGACCCGCGCATCGAGATTGTCGGAGCGCAGGAAGTCGAAGTGAAGGTCACGATTCGTCCCGTCATCCTGCGCCGCCGTCTGGATGTGATTCTGGATACACCGGGCACCCCACCCACCCGGCTGGAGGTGACGGTAGAGGGGCCCAAGTCCGTTGTGGAAAAGCTCCGGGGGCGTGATTTTCAGGCGACGGTTGGTGCCGACCTTGTCTCTGAGCGTCCCCCCCGGCGGAAAGTGGTGGTACTGCCGCCGCCGGACCTCGCTGAGCAGGTGCAAGTGGTGCGTGTCAGCCCGGATGAGGTGATCAACCGGCGTTCCGAACAGGGAAGCACCAGATGATCCGGCACGTCATTTGAGGGCTTTGGCCGCCTGGCGAAGGGCGTTGCGGCGAAACATCGTGAGCAGAAAGGTGCAGGCCAGGATGTCGTCGAGCAGCAGCGCTGTGTAGAGTGCCAGATCGCCCCGCACACCGGCGGCCGTCAGCAGGTGAATCAGCCCCAGGTTGACCAGGTACAGCAGAAACAGCACCCCGGACATAAAGATCAACGGCTGGATGGAAGCGTGATACAAACTGGCTCCCTTTTTGACGCGAACTGCTGAGATACGCGCCAACGCCAGCAGCATGACCGTGATGATCAGCGTACACGACGTGCCGACAAAGAAATCTGACGCCATAAACCAAAACCGGGGAGGAAGTGGGATGAAGGACGGTCGTGCGCCGGGGCAGCCTGGGCCATCTGACTGGAGGTGGCGGTCGGAATCGAACCGACGAATAAGGGTTTTGCAGACCCGTGCCTTACCACTTGGCTACGCCACCAAACCGACACCTGGTGTGAACGGCAATGCCGCGCCGATCACGTTGGGGAGACGATGCTAACGATGGAACGTGCACCTGTCAATCCATCTCCGACCGTACGGCAGCGGGCCGAAGCCGCTCTGGTGGCCGGGCTGTTGGGGGGCCTGGGACGCCTGCCCCGGCGGTGGGCCCTGTGCGGCGGCATGCTTCTGGCAAGGCTTCTGGCCTGTGTGCTGCCACGGTTGTGGCGGGTGGGTGCTGACAATCTGGCCCTGGCTTTCCCGGAACTGTCGGAACGGGAGCGGCGGCAGTTGCTCCGCGGGTGCATCACAAACCTGGGGCGGCTGCTCGGCGAGTTTTCCCAGTTTCCGAAGCTGCATCCCGGGAATGTCCACGAAGTGGTTGAATACGAAGGGTTTGAGCACTTTGCCGCAGCTCAGGCGCAGGGACGGGGCGTGATTTTCTTTACCGGACACCTCGGCGCTTGGGAACTCAGCGCCTTTGCACATGCGCTTTACGGGCATCCGCTCAACATTCTCGTGCGCCCCATAGACAATCCCCTTGTGGATCATCTGATCACACGCTGGCGGACGGCGAGCGGCAACCGCCTCCTATCCAAGCACCGCGACTTGCGCGGGCTGGTGGTCCGCCTCCGGCGGGGGGAGACGGTGGGGATTCTCGCCGATGTGCACGTCCAGCCCCAGCACGGTATTTTCTGCCCGTTTTTTGGGCGTCCGGCCTGCACGTCGCCGCTTGTGGCACGCCTGGCGCGGCGGACGGGGGCGGTGGTTGTTCCGGGGTATCTCGTATGGGATGCCCGGCGGGGACGGCACCGGCTGGTGTTCGAGCCACCGGTGCCGCTGGTACGGACGGCGGACGAAGCCTTCGACATCCGGGAAAACACGCTCCGCCTGACACGCTGCTGGGAAGCTGTGGTCCGCCGCTACCCGGACCAGTGGCTGTGGATTCACCGGCGCTGGAAAAGCCAACCCCAACCGGACTTGGCTCCGGTAACTGTCCCGAACGGTTCCAATCTTTTGTCACCAGGAAACAATCAATGCTGATACAACGACCTCTGACCAAGAGCGTGCTTGCCCTGGCGCTTTTCTGTTGGTGGACGCTGCCGCTGCAGGCGGAAGGCACGGCGTTCTGGGAATGCGTGCGCAAGGAAGACTACCTTGCGGGTCGCCTCAGTGGGCTATCAGTGTCTGATAATGGCATTTTGCGCGTCGTGCCCACGCCCAAACTCGTGGGGGATACCCAGCAGCCCTTTGCGCTCTGCAGCCTGCTTGTCGGCAACGAGGTGTATGTCGGCACGGGCCACGATGGCAGGTTGTTTCGGGCGACGGCTGAGGGGGCGCTGACCCTGGTCGCCGATTTTGACGAATTGGATGTGACGGCTCTGGCCACCGACGGCCAGGGAGCTATTTTTGCCGCCACCTCCCCGGACGGAAAAATTTACCAGTTGACCGCCGGCCAACCAGGCTTCCGGGTCGTGTATGACCCGCCGGAGAAATACATCTGGGACATGCGATGTCTGCCCGATGGCACCCTCGTCTATGCCACCGGTGGGAAGGGCGGTGTCTTTACCTTGTCACGTGGTGGGCTGTCGGTGCAGGCACTCTGGACGACAGATGAATCCAATGTCACAAGCCTGATGGTGGCGCGGGATGGCGCGGTGTGGGCCGGGACCGATCCGGGCGGGCTGGTCGTGCGCATAGCCGATGGGCGTGTGACGGCGGTGTTCGATGCACCCTCCCGTGAGATTCGGCGGCTGGTGCCCATGCCGGACGGTTCTGTTTTTGCCTTGGGTATCGGTGAGCTGAAGGCGAGCGGCGGTGGAAGCACCGGGAGCACGCCGGCGGAAGTAATTGCCAGTGAAGGGGAAAGCAGTGGCGGCACACCGCTGCGCCCGGCTTCAGGCGGCACAACGCTCTACCGACTCGGTGAAGATGGCCGTCAAACGGCCCTCTGGACAAGCAGCGACACGGCCACTGTTCTGCTCCGGTGGCGGGATGGCGTTCTCGTAGGACTTGGCAGCAGTTCGACCGGCGGACAGGGCCGGCTCTTTTTCGTTGGGCCGGAAGGACAATCCACCCTGTTTGGCGCTGTCGAGGAGGAACGCATTGCCGCTGCGGAAGCCGGCGCCGGGGAGACCCTGTATGTCGTGACCAGTGGTTTGGCCAAACTCTACCGCCTCAGCCCGACGGCGCAGGATGAAGGGGTGTTTACCTCAGCGGTTCAGGATGCTAAAGCGGTAGTTGAGGCGTGGGGTCGTATCCATGTGGAGGGTAAAGGGGAAGTCTTTGTACAGACCCGGACCGGAAACACCCAGTTGCCGGGGGCGCTGTGGAGTGACTGGTCGGCTGAAATGCCGGCACCGGGAGGTGTCGTCACCAGTCCACGGGGACGGTTTCTGCAGTGGCGTTTGCGTCTGAAAAAAGGGGCCGAAGTGATGGCCGTCCGGGTGGCTTACCTGCCGCGTAATCTGGCACCGGTCATTACCTCGTTCACCGTTCTGCCGGTCGGCGTGGCCTTGCAGGAAGCTGTCGTGCCGCCGCCTGATCCGAGTGTGATGAGTTCCGGCTTGGACCCGGTCCAGTTCGGTATCATCGCCAATCAGCCACCGCGCAAGGTGTTCCAGCGCGGAGCGCGAACGCTTCAGTGGCAGGCAGAGGACAAAAATGGCGACACGCTGACCTACCGGCTGTCCTATCGGTTGCGTGGACAGTCCAACTGGAAGCCGTTGGCGGAAAAGCTGCGTAACCCGTTTTTCGTCATTTCCCCGGAGATGCTGCCGGACGGCATTTATGAATTCCAGCTTGAAGTCAGCGATGCCGCTTCCAATCCGCCGGCGTGGGCGCTGGCTTCTTCGCAGGTCCTCTCGCCGGTTGTGATTACGAATGCATTGCCGAAGATAACCTTTTTGCCTTCAGAGATTTCGACGAAGGAAGCAAAGGTCAGAGTTGAAGTAGTGACGGCCACCTCACCGCTCAAGTCGGCCGAAGTGTCCTTTGATGGTGGCGAGTGGATTTTGATCTACCCGGATGACCTGGTGTTGGACTCCCCGCGTGAGGTTTTTACGCTGGTGTATCGGAATCTGTCACCGGGGGAATATCTCATCGCCGTCCGGGTGCTTGATGCGGCGCTGCACACCACGGGTGAAAAGTTTATGTTGGTTGTTAAGCCGTAGTATGTAAATCCTTGTAAACAAGCTCAAGTCCCGGTTTCGGATTCGGGCGGGATTGGCGGGGGAGCGGTGTGGTGGGTTGTGGACAGAAATGCACGCCAGGTGGCCATGGCTTGGCCGTAGTGCTGAGCGGCGAGGGCGAGTCGTTCGACAAGCAGCGTGCCGATGGTGGTCTGGCGTGGGGTGGGGAGGTAGATGACTTTGGGGAGGTCGTCGTCGGTCAGGGTGGCTTCAAATTTTGACGTGAGACTGATAACGTCAGTAAGATACTGTTGCAGCCGGGCTGGAGTGGAGAGGGTTTCGCGCATCGTCCACTCGGCCGGATGGTCCCAGTAATTGGAGAGGATGCCGTTGATGACATACTCGATACCCCCAGCCAGAGCAATGAAGCTCTCGCCGCTGGAGCGATTGCTGAAGTCATGGTGTGGTAGAGCCGGACGCCAGTACAGTGCGGCTTCAGGTATGGCGTTCAGGCAGGTGTGACTCTCGGTGAGGAGTCGCTTGTACTCTTGGGTCAGACTCCGTAGTATCGGCATACGATGCTCTGTTGTTCCAACAAGGTCCTGGTCATTTGGGGAAGTTCACCCCGGAACTATACAGGATTTAAGGCATGGCTTGTGGGTTTGACCTTTTCGGTATGCTCCCACGAGGGCGGTGCGATTGCCAGTGGCGAACACCGGTTTGCCGGGAGATGGCCTGCAGAAGGCGGTTTGATGTCCCCTGGTTGTGGTTCCTTCGGTCTCCCGGTTGGAAGGTTGTTCTGTTCCCATCCATGAGCGCATGCTGAGGCAACTCAACATCGAAAATCTGGCGGTTGTGCGTCGGCAGCAGGTGGGGTTTGGTCCGGGGTTGACCATTGTCACCGGGGAGACCGGCGCCGGGAAATCGCTCGTTGTGGATGCTCTGTCCCTGGTGGTGGGGGGACGTGCCACCTCGGACATCATCCGGGCTGGTGAGACGCGGGCCGCAGTGGAAGCTCTCTTTGACTGTCCTGACCACCCGGAAGTCAGGCGTATCCTTGCCGAAGCTGAGCTGGAGGCGGAGGATACCTTGCTCATCCGGCGGGAAGTGTCTCTCAACGGGAAGGGGAGGCTGTTTATCAACGACCAGTTGTGCCCGCTGGCGACCGTCCGGGCGCTGCGGCCCTACCTGGTGGACATTCACGGGCAGGGCGATCAGCAGACATTGATTTTTCCGGCAGCGCATGCCGGCGTGCTCGATACCTTTGGCCAGCATGTGGAACTGGCAACCGCCACGGCGGAGGCCTTCACGGCCTGGCACGCAGCGCGGCAATCCCTGGAGCAGTTTGAACAGGAGGCGTTGCACCGGCAGCAGCGGCGCGATCTGCTCGAATTCCAGCGCGGGGATATTGAGCGGGTGGCGCCGGCGGTCGGAGAGGATGAAACCCTGTGGCGTGAACGCACGCGGCTGGTGCATGCGGAGCGGCTGCTGGCGGCCGCTGCCGCCGGGTACGATCTGCTCTATGAGCGGGAAGCTTCGGCGCTGACGCTGGTCGCACAGGCACTCCGCCAGGTGGAGGATTTGGCTGCGGCTGACCCGGCGCTGTCGGAAGTCCTTTCCACTCTGGAAGCCGCGCGCTACGGCATTGAGGAAGCCGCCTTTGCTCTCCGGGACTATGCTGAGACCATCGTGGTTTCTCCAGAGCGGTTGCGCGAAGTTGAGGCCCGCCTCGATGATCTGGACCGGCTCAAACGCAAGTATGGCGGAACCCTGGAGCAGGTGCTGGCAACGCTGGCCCGGATTCAGGCGGAACTGGCCCAGGTCGAAAACGACACCGCCGAACGGCAACGGCTGGTGGCAGCCGTTGAAGCGGCGGCTGTCCGGTACCGGGACTGTGCCCTGGCGCTGCGGGCCGCACGGCAGGCAGCCGCGCCGCGTTTTGAGCAAGCGCTGGAACACGAGTTGTCATACCTGGCGCTGCCGCAGGCACGGCTGGTTGTCGCTTTCGACTGGCGGGAGGCTGAAGATACGGCGAGGTGGGAACGCAGCGGATTGGAAGGGATTGAGTTTCTGTTTACCTCGAATCCCGGCGAGCCGCCGCGTCCGTTATCCAGGGTTGCTTCCGGGGGGGAGTTGTCCCGGGTGATGCTTGCTGTGAAATCCATCCTTGCGCCGACGGACATTCCGCGTACGATGGTTTTCGACGAAGTTGACGTGGGGATTAGCGGCCGGGTGGCGGAAGCGGTAGGCGTCCGCCTGCGTCGCCTGGCTGAGCGTCAGCAGGTGCTGTGCATCACGCACCAGGCTCAGGTGGCGCGCTTTGGCACCACTCATCTGCGGGTGGAAAAGACCGTGGTCAATGAGCGGACGCACACGGAGATTGTTGTGCTGGACAGGGATGCACGGGTGGAGGAACTGGCCCGCCTGCTGGGTGGGGCCGTCGTCACCGAGTCAGCGCGCCAGGCGGCGCGGGAAATGCTGGCGCCCGACGGTTTTGTCGGCGCGCCGACATCTCAGGTTAATTGTTGATTACAAAGCTTTTCTGTTGTTTTATCCCGATACCGCCAAAACTGGAGGACGACTGCCATGGAACGTGAGATGAAGATTCGGGGGCTGATGATTGACCCGGCGGCCAACACACCTATTGTTGTGCTCAAGGAGGTCAACGGCGACCAGTTGCTGCCCATCTGGGTTGGGCCCTTCGAGGCCAATGCCATTGCCTTTGAAATCGAGAAGATGTCGCCGCCGCGCCCAATGACCCACGACCTGCTGCGCAACCTGATTCTGCAGATGGACGGACGGGTGCGCCGGGTGGTGGTGACGGAGCTGCGCAACAACACCTTCTACGCCGTCATTGAACTCGAAGTCGCCGGCAAGATGCTGTTTCTGGATGCGCGTCCCAGCGATGCCATCGCACTGGCCCTGCGGGTGGATGCTCCGATTTTCGTCCATGAGTCCGTGCTGGAGAACTCGACCTCAGTCATCGTGGAGCGCCAGCCGGAAGAAGAAACGGCGGACAAGGGCGATGACCTTGAGTTCGACTGGCCCGATGAAATTGACGAATCCGACATCGGGCGCGGTTAGGGGGCAGGGCACGCTGCCGGTCTGGTCCGGCGCTTGGGGCCTGGAAACGGTGAAATCGGGCTGTGACGTTGTTCTGAGCAAGGGAAACTGCCATGGGTACGGGGAACGGACATCACCCACGACGACTGGATACCTGTCTGGTCATTGCTGTTGCCAATCAGAAGGGAGGCGTCGGCAAGACGACGACGGCCATCAACCTGGCGGCCGGGTTGGCGCTGCGCGGGCGGCGCACGCTGCTGCTGGACCTCGATCCCCAAGCGAACAGTACGCTGTCCTATCTGCCATACGAAGCCGCGGGGCTGTCAGCCTATGACTTTCTGATGGATGTCAAACTCGATCCGCTTACCGTCGTGCAACCGACGCCCGTTCCGGGGCTTGACATTCTGCCGTCCCGCATCAGTCTGGCGAAGCTCGAATCCCGCCTGGTGGGGGAATTCGATGCTCCGTACCGTCTTAAGGACCGTCTGGAGGCCCTGCGCCGCGTTTATGATGTCATTGTCATTGATACGCCGCCCACGCTGGGACTCATCACGGTCAATGCTCTAGTGGCGGCTTCCCATGTCCTCATTCCCATTCAGTCCTCCTACTTCGCCATGGAGGGGACGGACGACCTGCTGGAAACCATCGAAAAGGTCAAGGCGCGTCCCAACCCGAACTTGCAAGTGCTGGGGGTGGTCATTACGCTGCACGACAAGCGGACGGCCCTGGCGCGGGACATCTATCGCCAGATTTACGAAGTCTTTGGGGACAAGGTGTTTGAGACGGTGATTTCCAAGTCCGTGCGGCTGGAAGAAAGCCCCGCCTACCGGGAGTCCATCTTTACTTTTGCGCCCCAGTCGAGTGGTGCGGTCGAATACGCCAGGCTTTGTGAGGAGGTGTTGCGTCGTGTCTAAACGCGGGTTGCCATCCACGGTGCGCATGCGCCACGAGTCCCACTACGTCGAAGAACTCTGGACGCGCACCGGCGCGCCCATCGGGCGCATGATCCCGATTGATCGGCTGGAGCCGAATCCCAACCAGCCACGGATCGAGTTTGGCGACTTGGAGGAGTTGACCAACTCCATCCGCGAAAAGGGGGTGCTGGAGCCGCTGCTGGTGCGTCCGGCCGAAGTCGGGGGGCGGTTCATGATCATTTCCGGGGAGCGGCGCTACCGGGCCAGCCTGCTGGCCGGATTGCGCGAGTTGCCCTGCATCGAAATGGACGTGGACGACCGCGCCGTGGCCGAGATTGCCCTCATTGAGAACCTTCAGCGAAAGGACCTGACGCCGTTTGAGGAAGCCGAAGGGTTGACGGCACTGGCCGAACGGTTCAACTACACGCACGAGGAAATGGCCCGCAAGCTGGGGAAGTCCCGGTCCAGCATCACCGAGTCACTGGCTATTGGCAGCCTCTCAGCCGAAATCCGGGAACTGTGCCGCCAGGCTGGTATTACCTCCAAATCCACCTTGCTTCAGATTGTGCGCCGGCCGTCTGATGAGGAGCGCCGGGCGCTCATTGCCCGAATTCGCCAGCTTGGACTGACGCGCGATGCCGTGCGCCAGACAACCAAAACCAAAAAACGCGCCACACCGTTCAGGTTTCATTTCCAGGAGCCGGCGCGCACCTTCACCCTGGACCTGAAATTTCGCAAGTCGGATGTGGACAAACGGCAGGTCGTGGCGGCGCTGAAGCAGGTGGTGGCCGAACTGGAGCGTGAACTGGAAGCCAACCCACCGGGTGAATGACCGGCTGTTCGAGGGGCTTTACTTGGCCTGTTTGGCTTTGGCCTGAAGTGCCTTGCGCTGCTGTTTGGCCAGCCAGCGGGCAAAACGGTCGAGGTAGGGAATGAGCGGGCGCATCAGACGCATGCGAAAGCTCGTGTCCTGTTCCCGGAGGGCTTCGAGACCCTTGCGGATGTAGTCCCGAATGGCGGGTTCGTAATCGGTTTTTTTCTTGCCGTGGGAAAAGTTGAAATGGTAGTGCTGCCCCATCAGCGCCAGAAGGGTGTGGGTCAGGTTGGCGTGCAAGGTACGACGCGCCACCAGGCGTCGCCACCAGCCTTCGTGTTCAAGCAGCGGAGCCAGGGCAATTTCAAACCAGGCACCTGAAACCGGGGTTTTCGGGTGGTAGAGGAGCGGCAGCTTGTCGCGCTTGTCAGCCGGTATATTCCGGTCCTGGATGCGGTCCACGAAAACCACGCGGGTAATGCCAAGGGTATGGTTGCGGGGCAACGCCGCAAAGGTCTTCTGGACGACCTCTTCCAGGTTGAGTTTGAGCTTGTAGGTCGTGTGATTTTCAATCTTCATAAACAACGGGGTCAGAGGCGTAAACCAGCCTAAGCCGTCGCCGGAGACGCGCGGCTGTGGGTTTCCGTTGGAGGAGTAAATCGCAACTCACCACTGGGAGCAACTGTCTCCTGGCGGTGACTGGGGAGGAGAAGCCGCCATGGCGCGGGACATCATCAAGGAGTTTTTGGACTACCTGCGGGTTGAACGCGGCCTGTCAGCCAACACACTCGAAGCCTACCGGCGGGATTTGGCCAAACTGACGCACTTTGCCGCTGCCCGGCAAAAGGATGTGCTGGCACTGGAGCGGAGTGACATCACCGCCTTTGTCGAATCCCTGTTCAAAAGCGGTCTGGATGCCCGTTCCGTTGAGCGGGCGGTGGTGGTGGTGCGCAATCTGTACAAGTTTCTGGTGCTTGACGGGCACCGGCGCACCGATCCGACTGTCTCACTTGTACCACCCCGCAGTTGGCAGACGTTGCCCAAGTTTCTGACCCCGGAGGAAGTTGAGCGACTGCTTCAGCAGGCCGACATCACGACTGAAGCGGGCGCGCGTGACCGGGCGATGCTGGAGCTGCTCTATGCCACGGGCCTGCGGGTGTCGGAGCTGTGCAGTCTCAAGCTGGGGGATGTCAACCGCGATGCCGGCTATCTGGTCTGTCTGGGAAAAGGGAGCAAGGAACGCCAGGTGCCGATTGGGCGTTCGGCGTTGGCGGCTCTGACGCATTACCTGCACTTCCGTACCGCACGACAGTCTGGGACGGACAGCCCGTACCTTTTCATTACGGCGCGGGGCAAACCGATGACGCGCCAGCTCTGCTGGAAGATGGTCTCGGAGTACGGGCAGCGGGCCGGCCTTGGAACGGTGACTCCGCACATGATTCGGCACACCTTTGCGACCCACCTGCTTGAGCGTGGGGCTGACCTGCGTTCAGTACAGATGTTGCTTGGGCATGCCGACTTGACGACGACCCAAATCTACACCCACGTCACGGCAGAGCATCTCCGTGAGACCTATCGGAAGTGTCACCCACGACACTGAGGTTTGTCTCCGGCACAGGATGCCGCACGATTTCCGCCAGTGGTCAGGGGGGAGCCAGGGCCTGGCACAGTTGCCCTGCGGCTCACTGTGGGCGGCATCTTGCACTCCCCCTGGCTTCAGGTGAGGTCGGTCAGGCGATGGTTACTGCCCGCGTGACAGCAGGTGAGACACATAGACGATACCAAACAGGGTGCCGACCGTCAGGATGAAAAAGCAAAGCACGGAGATGATTTGACCAACGACGTTCCACATAGCGGGCCTCGTCACATCTCTGGTGATTCGGTGGACGCATGGGTAATGTACTCTGTTGGGTGTGGCGTCCACAATTTGATTCTTACAGGGAAGGAAACCAATGCAAACGCTCATCCTGGCCGGGGGCAAGGGAACACGCCTGCGCCCGCTCACCCTCCATACGCCGAAGCCTATCGTGCCGATTGCCAACCGGCCTTTCATTTACTACCAGCTTGATCTGCTTCGTCCCCTGGATGTCACAGGGAAGATGGAAGTGTTGCTGAGTCTGTCGTACCAGCCGCGCAAGATTGAGGAAGCCCTCAGCCATGAAGCACTGGGGGGGCTGGTGGTTTCGCCGGTGGTGGAACGCCAGCCGTTGGGAACCGCCGGTGCCATGCGTCATGTCCGGTCGCGGGTGACGGGAACGCTCATCGTGCTCAACGGGGACATTCTGACGGACATTGACCTGCGCCCGGTTTTGCAGCGCCATCAGATGCGCCGGGCGGCGGCCACGCTGGTGCTCGTCAATGTGGCCGACACGCGGGCCTATGGCGTTGTCGAACTGGATGCTGAGGGGCGGATTCGGCAGTTTTATGAAAAGCCGGCGCTTGGCGTCACGACGGCTACTTCCATCAATGCCGGAATTTACCTGCTCGAACCAGAAGTGCTCGACCTTATCCCGGAGGGCTGTGAGTATTCGTTCGAGTACGATCTCTTTCCCCGTCTGCTGGCTTCGGGGCTGCCCTTGTATGGCGACATCACCGATGCTTACTGGCTCGACATCGGTACGCCGGAGCGCTACCGCCAGGCCAATACGGATGTGTTGCAGGGAAAGCTGCGGCGCTATCCGCCGGAGTCCTCCCCGGCGCTGACCGATGGCGGTTCGGTGATTGCGCCCGAAGTCACCCTCAAGGGAGGCGTGTCGGTCATCCGGTCGGTCATCGGCGCCAACTGCTACCTGGAGGATGGGGTTCACGTGGTGGACAGCGTGGTGCTGGCTGGCTCACGGATTGCCGAGGGGGCCGTCGTCCAGTCGTCGGTTCTGGGGCGTGGGGTGCATGTCGGCTCCAACAGCGTCCTGCACAATGTCGTGCTGGGAGACAAGTCCGTGGTGACGGACTTCTCCCGTCTCGGGTGAATCGGGCTGGTCGGGCGGCGCGGTGGCTGTCAGGCGCGCCAGGGCAAAGCGCCCGGACGTACCGAGCAGATGCAGCGTCCACATTTCGGCTTCCAGGGTAGAACGTTCCCGCTGCGGGAAGATGACCAGCAGGGTGCCGCGCCGGGCGACAGTGGCGGCGATGGTCGCCGGGTCGGAAATCTGGTTTGGTTCACGGGCGGCGTCGCAGCAGGTGGTATGGTCCGGGTTGTAGAACACCGGTGCATATTCCCGGCAGCGAAAAAAGACCACGAGTTCCGCCGGCTGTGCCTGGCGGGCGATGATGGCCGTCAGAGGTTTGGTTGAAAACTGCGGTTCGAGAACGGGGAACTGGGCCGTCAACCACAGGACGAGACCGAGCTGGACAAGGGCCAGCCGGAACAGTCCCGACATTCGCCGGCGGGCGTGGAGGGCGCCGAGGCCGAGAACGGTCACGAGCAGCCCGCCCAGGAAGAATTCCCTGCCAGACAAAACCTTTTCCGGTGAGATTTTGTGAGTTGCAAGCTGAAGTCCGGTATAAAGGCCGAGCTGGCCGAGCGAGGCCAGGCACAGCCAGAACAGGTGCTGACGCCCGGACAGGCAGTACAGGCTGTGGGCCGCAAGCAGAGCGGCAAAAGGGACAGCCGGGAGGATGTAGCCGGGCAGCTTGGAGCCGGAGAAGCTGAAGAAAAGCAGGGGGGTGACGAATCCACACAAAGCAAGACGGATAAGTGATTTGGCGTCGTCAGTAGAAGTATTTTGTGAGTTTTCGTGCCCCGTGGCCACAGGGTTTGCCGGCTGCACGGCGCGGTAGAGTCCGGCGATCAGCCAGAGGCTCCAGGGGAGCAGTCCGGCCAGCAGGATAGGCAGGTAGTAGTACACCGGGCCGGGATGGTGAAAGCGGTTTGAGGTGAACCGCTGGAAGTGGTGGGCAATGAAGAATTCCTCGATGAAGGGCCAGCCGTGCTGGACGATGACCGGGATGTACCAGAGACCGGCGACGGCCAGCACCAGCAGGCTGCCCGTCAGCGGGCGCAGGTGGCGCAGGGCTTTCCACGGCTCCCGCCGCAGGTCCGGCGTGAGCAACAGGTAGAACAGCAGGCTGCCGAGCGGCAAAACCAGGCCCACGAGTCCTTTGGCGAGCAGGCCGCTGCCGAGTGCCACATAGAACAGGTAAAGGATGAGGCGGGCCTGTGTCAGGCGCGCCTGACGGGCGGCTTCAAAGCTTAGGTGAAATGCGAGTGTTGCAGTTGTAACTGCAAGTGTGAGAAGGGCTTCAAAGGTGGCTGCGCGCGCGAAGGCGAGCATCATGGGGCTGGTGGCTGTCATCAGTGCCGCCGCTGGCCCCAGGGGCGGGCGGAGCGTCCCGAGCAGCAGCACCGTGAGGGTGGCGGCCACGGCTGAAGGGAGGCGGGCGCCCCACTCGTTGAAGCCCACGAGCTGAAAGCTGAGGCCCATGAGCCAGTACAGCAGGGCCGGTTTTTCAAACCAGGTGGCACCGCCCAGGGTGGGCGTCAGCCAGTCGCCACGCTGCCACATCTCGCGCGCCACTTGGGCATAGCGCGGCTCGTCGGGCCCCACCAGACCCAGGTTGCCAAGCTGCCAAAAAAAGGCAATGCCACAGGCCAGCGCCAGGTACGCCGCGTCAAGCCGGGAGGGACGCGGGGTGTCGTCCGGCATCACAGCTTCGTCCGGTCAGAAGGGCACCGCATCGTCCTCAGCAGGCTTTTGCGGAGTATCTTTGTCCATTTTGACAGCCGCTTCCGATTCGACCTCACCGGATTCTTCACCACTGCTCCGGCTGCCCATCAGGTGCAGTTCCGTGGCCGTAACTTCAAGCGAGGTCCGCTTGGTCCCCTCGTTGTCCGTCCACTCACGAGCGCTGAGTCGGCCTTCGATATAGACCGGACTGCCTTTTTTGAGATACTTGCTGGCCGTTTCCGCCAGATTGCGCCAGGCTGTGACGCGGAACCAGGTTGTGGTTTCCGTCGGTTCACTGTCCCCCTGCCCTTTTTTACGCTCGCTGGTGGCAACGGAAAAGGTGCAGACAGGAATGCCCTGTGGGGTGTAGCGGATTTCGGGGTCACGTCCGAGGTGGCCGTAAATGATGATTTTGTTGAATGACATGGCGGGCTTCTGTCCTTGTGGTTGGAAGGCTATGGCAGGTGGGCTTTGAAGAAGCGCAGGACGCGGTCCCAGGCGTCATAGGCGGCATCGGGGTGATAGACTTCGGGGCGTGTATCGTTGAAGAACGCATGGTCAGTGCCGGGATAGGTCTCGAAGTCGTAGGTCTTTCCGTATCGGTCGAGTTCCTGCCGCAGGGCCGCCACAGCTTCTGGGGTGACGAAGGCGTCTTTCTCGGCAAAGATGCCCAGCACCGGTGCGGACAGATTGGCGAAGTTGGGTTTGACGTTGGGGTGGATGCCATAGAAGTCCACACAGGCACCGATGTCCGGGTTTTCGCAGGCCGCATAGAGGGCCAACTGGCCGCCCATGCAGAAACCGATGATGCCGACTTTGGGGTGGCCCTGGGTGGAAGGGTGTTCGCGCAGCGCCTGGACGACGGCGCGCAACTGTTCGGCGGTCTGGGCAATGTTGAGCGCCATCATGAGCTTGCCGGCTTCGTCGGGGGAGGTTGTGGATTGCCCCTGGTAGAGGTCGGGAGCAAACGCCGTATAGCCAGCTTCGGCCAACCGGTCGGCAACGGATTCGATGTGTGGGACGAGACCCCACCATTCCTGCAGAACGATGACGCCCGGGCCAGGCGCCGTCGGGAGGCTCAGATAGCCCGGTACGCTGAGGTTGTGTGCGGTGAGTGCAGTACGTTGTCCAGCCATGGGAGATTCCTCCGTGTCGGGAATAACCAGCGGAGGGGGCCACGCGGTGGCATCCGGCCGGAGGCTTTCCGGGTCAGGAAGCGGGCTCCCCCTGCGCGGGGTTCAGTCGGTGATTTGGGCTTTCTGAAGCCGTCCACTGAAGTCAACGTAGAGCGTTTTCCACTCCGAGAAAATCTCTAATGCCTGCAAGCCGCCTTCCCGGTGGCCGTTGCCGGTGCCCTTGACGCCGCCGAACGGCAGGTGCACTTCCGCGCCGATGGTTGGAGCGTTGACGTAGCAGATGCCGGTTTCGAGATCGCGCATGGCATGGAAGGCACGGTTGATGTCGCTGGTGTAGATCGAGGCTGAGAGGCCATAACCGACGCCGTTGGCAATGGCAAGGGCCTCTTCAAAGTCCTGGCAGGGGATAATGGCTGTCACGGGGCCGAAGATTTCTTCCTGAGCGATGACGGCCTGCGGGGCCACGTCGCCGAAGACGGTCGGGGCGATGAAGTAGCCGTGGGCCAGGTCGCCTTCGGTGAGGCGCTTTCCGCCGCAGAGCAGTTTGGCTTTGTCCTGGGTTTGCCCGATGTCAATGTAGTGGAGCACCCGTTCGAGCTGGTCCTGGTTGATCACAGGGCCGACTTCATTGGCGGGGTCGAGACCCGGCCCGACGCGCAGCGCCTGAGTACGCTCGACGAGCATCTGGGTGAACTTTTTGATGACTTTCTTGTGAACGATAAGGCGTGAGGCCGCCGTGCAGCGCTGGCCTGTCGTTCCGAAAGCACCCCAGACCGCGCCTTCGACGGCGAGTTCGAGGTTGGCGTCGTCCATGACGATGAGGGCGTTTTTCCCGCCCATTTCAAGGCTGCACTTCTTGCCCTTGTCGGCGGCCTGGGTGGCGATGAGCCGCCCCACCTGGGTTGAGCCGGTAAAGGACACGAGACGGATGGTCGGGTGGGTGACGAGCGGTGCGCCGGCGGTTTCCCCGTAGCCGGTCACGAGGTTGACAACGCCCGGCGGCAGCCCGGCTTCTTCAAAGGCTTTGACGAAGCGGTACACCGAAAGCGGCGTATCCTCGGCGGGTTTGATGACCACGGTGTTGCCACACAGGATTGCCGGCAGAATTTTCCACGAGGGGATGGCGATGGGGAAATTCCACGGGGTGATGAGTCCGCAGACGCCAATGGCATCCCGAACCGTCATGGCAAACTTGTTGGCCAGTTCGGAGGTCGTCGTCTGCCCATAGAGCCGCCGTCCTTCACCGGCGACGAAATAGGCCATGTCTATGGCTTCCTGGGTGTCGCCACGGGTTTCCTTGAGCACCTTGCCCATTTCGCGGGTCATGTCGCGGGAGATGGCTTCCTTGTCCCGGATGAGAATTTCGCCCACCCGGAAAATGTACTCAGCACGTTTGGGCGGAGGAACAAGCCGCCAGCGGGGATAGGCTTCAGCGGCAGCGGCGACGGCGGCGTCAATGTCCTCCGCCGTTGAGTGGGGGAAGTAGCCGACGATGTCGCGGGTGTCGGCCGGGTTGTGGTTGGCAAAGACTTCGCCGTTTTTGGAAGGCACCCAGGCGCCCTGGATGTAGTTGGCATAGGTGGGGGGAGCGGTGGCTTTTTTTCTGGCATTGGTGGCGGTTTTCTTGGCCGGTGTGGACATAGGGATGCCTCGCTGAAAGGACTTGGGACTACGGTATCCTGGCTACTGTGGGTTTACTGATGGTGTGGCAGCCCGTGCAAGCAAATTTTTCATCGAGCCATTTTTGTGGATGGGTGGGCGTAAGACGGTGGTTGACGGCTGCGCCCTGGTGGGGATCGTGACAACTCAGGCACTGCCCGCGCCGTTCGCGTACCGGCAGTTCCGGTTTCTGGCGTGATACGTCGCAGGCGGCAGCGACCGGGCGCGGCCGTTTCCCCCGACTGGAAAGGTAGGCCAGTCCGGCCACAACCAGCGTGACAACCACGACGAAGAGCAGGTCATGTCGTCGGAAACGAAAAGCCATTGCCCGCCACCTCACGGCAGGAATTGGGCGGTATCTTGACAGAAACCGGCCTGAGGGGGTGGTTCTCCCAGGAGCCAACCGCTAGGGTAGTGTGGCCGGCAGGGAGCGACAAGTCCTCTTCCGGCTGCCTGTTCGTGGGCTGCAGGGGCCGGTTCCGTGAGCGGACCCGCCCAGGGGCCGCTCACGGAGCGATGGAGGAAGCTGGACGCCAAGCCACGCCGGAACCGGGTCAGTTGCGATCCCGTGGAACGACCAGGAACAGCTTGGCGCCGCCCCGGAAGATGCGCAACAGCACCTCGCCCTGGCTCTGGCGCACGGCCGCGTCAAAGGCGGCGACACTGGAGACGGGCTGCTGGTTGACCTGGAGGATGATGTCATCGCGCTGCAGACCGGCTTCGGCCGCCGCGCTGCCCGGCTGGACGGCCCGCACAAGAACCCCGCTCTTGAGGTTGAGACGGCTGCGGACCGCCGGGGACAACTCGCCGACGGTCACGCCCGGCAGGGCGCTTCCGGCCGGAGCATTGGGACGGTCATCCTCACCACCTCCCGGCAGAGCACCCAGGGGTTGGTCTTCGGGAAGTTCATCGAGCTTGGCGGTGATGTCACGTGGCGTCTTGTTGCGGAGAATCCTGAGCTGGACGGTCGTGCCGGGAGGGGTTTGGGCCACGGTCAGCCGCAGGGTGCGCAGGTCGCGGACGGGTTGCCCGTTGAATTCCAGAATCACGTCGCCCGGCTGAAGTCCGGCCCGGCTGGCCGGGCTGTCGGCTGCGACATCGGTAATAACCACGCCCCGGTTGCCGGTGACACCGAACTGTTTGGCGAGGGCCTCATTGAGGTCCTGCAGGGTGACGCCCAGGTAGCCGCGTACGACGCGCCCCTTGCTGATGAGCTGCTCCATGACCAGCCGTGCCATGTTGATGGGGACAGCAAAGCCGATGCCCTGGTTGCCCTGGGCACCACGGGCAATGATGGCCGTGTTGATGCCGATGAGCTTGCCCTGAAGATTGACAAGTGCACCGCCGGAGTTGCCGGGGTTGATGGCGGCGTCGGTCTGGATGAAGTCTTCGTAGGTTTCAATGCCAAGGTTGCCCCGGCCCAGGGCGCTGACGATGCCGAAGGTCACCGTCTGACCGAGGTCGAAGGGATTGCCGATGGCCAGGACAAAATCACCGACTTCGAGCTGGTTGGAATCGCCAAGCGGGATGGCCGGCAGGTTCTTTTCATCCACTTTGAGAACGGCAATGTCGGTTTTGGGGTCGGTGCCGACGAGTTTGGCCTTGAGGCTGCGTCCGTCGGCAAACGTCACCTTGATGTCGCTGGCGCCGTCCACGACGTGGTGGTTGGTGAGCAGGTAGCCGTCGGGGCTGACGACGACGCCGGAGCCAAGGCTGTTAGCCCGGCGCGGCTGGGGCAGCGGGCCGAAGATGTCGGGAAAGAAGGGCAGTCCCAGGCCGGGGTCGAGTTGTCCGCGGGTGGCTTTGGTTGTCGAGATATTGACGACGGCAGGGAGGGTCGCCTTGACGACGGGGGAAAGCCCGGTGACGGGCAGGGTTTCAGTTGCGGCCGGGCGGTCGGCGGCTGGCGTGGGCGGTGGTGGGGCGCTGGCGGTGGTGGCTGGAGTGAGCCAGCGGGCAGCCACCGTCCCGCCGATGCCGCCAAGCAGGGCCGTTAGGGTGAGGAGGCTGACGGCGAGCCAGGTTTTGAGGTGGAGGGTATGGGTGGTCAGGGTGCGTGCGAGTTGGCTTGGTACAATCGTCTGATAATGCGTCATAAGGGATATGTCTCCTTCGTCTGTCCGGCATCTTTCCGGTCTGCCCGGCAAGGCATCACCTGACGGCACGGTTTGGTCATTGAAACCCTGGTCGGGACTGGGTTTGCCGGGCGCGGTACGGGTCGAGCATCGCTTTGTCGAAACGACATGTGGTTAGAAAAGTTCCGCCCTGCCAGCCACTCCGCTGGGGCTTCCCGGCTGGTGGTGGGTTTGCCCAAACGGGAGCGCCTCGCCGGTCGGGGCGTCAAAGACCCGCTGGAAAAGCTTATCCACGTGGCGGAGTTGCCAGGCAAGGTCACAC
Source organism: Chloracidobacterium thermophilum B (assembly GCF_000226295.1). Taxonomy (GTDB): domain Bacteria; phylum Acidobacteriota; class Blastocatellia; order Chloracidobacteriales; family Chloracidobacteriaceae; genus Chloracidobacterium; species Chloracidobacterium thermophilum. Next base: position 1,492,111 of record NC_016024.1, on the reverse strand, counting down.
TGCTGACGGAGTTCATCTGGTGTGAGTCTTTGCTGAAGTTCGGCGTCCTGGCTGGCCAGGGTGAGGAAGTCGCGGCCTTCGTCCCAGGCCTGGAGCGCCAGGCGCTGCACGAGGGCATAGGCGGCTTCCCGTGTCAGTCCACGCTGAACGAGCGCCAGCAGGAGGCTGCCGGAGAAGGTGACGCCGCCCAGACTGTCGAGGTTGGCGCGCATGCGCTCGGCGTCCACGACGAGATGGGTGATGAGTTCGGTGCTTTTGGCCAGCATGTAGTCGGCCAGGATACAGCTATCCGGCAGGATGATGCGCTCGACGCTGGAGTGTGAAATGTCACGCTCGTGCCAGAGGGCGATGTTTTCGAGGGCGGCCTGGGCGTTGGCGCGGAGCACACGCGCCAGCCCGCAGAGTTGCTCGGAGACGATGGGGTTGCGCTTGTGGGGCATAGCCGAGGAGCCTTTCTGGCCGGCCCCGAAGGCTTCACGGACTTCACGGACTTCCGTCCGTTGCAGGTGGCGGATTTCGAGGGCGATCTTCTCCAGTCCGGCGCCAATCAGGGCCAGCGTCAGCAGGAGTTCGGCGTGGCGGTCGCGCTGGATGACCTGGGTGCTGATTGGGTCCGGGCGCAGGCCGAGGCGGGCGCAGACGCGGGCTTCCACTTCCGGGTCAAGGTGGGCAAAGGTGCCGACGGCACCGGAGAGTTTGCCGACGGCGACGGTGTGGCGCGCCTGCTGAAGCCGGCGGCGGTTGCGCTGGAGGTCAGCGTAGTACAGCGCCAGGACAAGGCCGAAGGTCGTTGGCTCGGCATGGACGCCGTGGGTGCGTCCGATCATGACGGTGTGCTTGTGTTCGCAGGCGCGCACCCGGAGGGCTTCGGCGAGGGCGTCGAGGCGGCGCAGGAGCAGGTCGCAGGCGTCGCGCATGAGGATGGCGTTGGCGGTATCCACGACATCCGATGAGGTGAGTCCGAAGTGGAGGTAGCGGGCGGCGGGGCCGATCTGTTCGGCGACCGCCGTGGTGAAGGCAATGACATCGTGGCGTGTGGTCTGCTCGATTTCGGCAATGCGCGCAACGGTAAAGTGTGCCCTGGCGCGAATGTCGGCGGCGGCTTCGGCCGGGATGAGACCCAGCTCGGCCTGGACTTCACACACGGCGAGTTCAACGTCCAGCCAGGTGGCAAAGCGCCGTTCGTCGCTCCACAGGGCGGTCATTTCGGGCAGGGCATAACGTGGGATCATGGGTGGTGTGTGGTATCCGGGACAGGGGCCAGGCGGCTGAGGCGTTCCCGGAGGGCCTCCGGGAGCGGTTGGGCCGTGCGGGTTTTCGGATTGGCGTTGACGTAGATGAGTTCTCCGTCGGTCAGGTGGGTGTCCTGGCGGTAGATGGCGAGCGCATAGGTCATGCTGGAGCGTCCCAACCGGGCGCAACGGACGCAGATTTCGAGAAGGTCATCAAAATACGCCGGGGCATGATAGGTGACGGTGGCCCGGATGAGGAAGAGGTCGCTGTCGGGCGTGGTGAAATCGCCGGGGTAGTGGAGTCCGGCGGCGCGCCAGTATTCGGTGACGCCGACATCAAAATAGGTCAGGTAGTGGCCGTTGAAGACGATGCCTTGGGCGTCCACTTCGGCCCAGCGGACGCGCAGGGGATAGGCAAAGGCAAAATCGGAGCGGGGCATAGCCGTTGTACAGAGGGTGCGTGGACTTGGGGGTGGAAACCCTACAGGGGACACCAGTGGGGGAGGCCGGCAGCCGGCGCCACGGTCACGACCGTCTCCCAGGTGCGGTGCGGGTAGTGCGCATCAAGCGCCTGGAGGGCGGCCAGGCGGGCCAGTGCCGGGTGATTGTTGTGCTGGCTCAGGTGGGCCAGGACGATGTGGGCGGCCGCACCGTCAAAATCTTCCCGCAGGAAGCGGGCCATATCCTCGTTGGAGAGGTGGCCGACGCGGCTGCTGATGCGCTGTTTGAGTTCCCAAGGGTAGGGGCCGGCCCGGAGCATGTCGCGGTCGTGGTTGGCTTCGAGGACAAGGGCCTGGCAGCCTGTCAGGTGATGGGCGACGTGGGGGGGAATGTAGCCCAGGTCGGTGACGACGGCGAGTTTGACCCCGGCGGCCGTGGCGGTGAAGATGAACGGCTCGGCGGCGTCGTGGGGGACGGCGATCGGGGTCAGGGTGAGGTCGCCGATGACCACGGGTTGCCCGGCCGCGAGGGGGTCAGCCCAGGGAATGGAGGCCATGTCCCGGTCCTTGAACCGCAGTTGCCGGCGGGTGGCCGGGGCGATGAACACCGGCCGGGCGAGTTGGCGGGAGAGGACGGAAAGGCCGCCGACGTGGTCGCTGTGTTCGTGGGTGATGAAGATGGCCGCCAGGCGGGTCGGGTCAAAGCCGATGTCGGTCATCCGGCGCACGAGGGTGCGGGCAGACAGTCCGGCGTCAATGAGGACGGCGGTCTGGGCGGTCTCGATGAGGGTGGCGTTACCGGTGCTGCCGCTGGCCAGGAGGGTGAATCGCATGTGGCTCCGGGTGATGTTTTTGGTGTTGCGTGGACATTGCCGGCCCTTTCAAGAAATCACTTGAACGGTTGAACGTGAAACATGGCGTGGGACGTACAGGCTGGCGGGGTGAAGCCGGTAACGTCCCAGGTCGCCGAGAGCCAGTCCGGAAAAGACTTTTCCGGCGAAGAGTTCCCGGGCCAGAAGCTGGAGTTGGGAACGGGTGACACTGTTGATTTCCTGCTCCAGGTCTTCTTGGCTAAAGATTTGCCCGAAGGTGATTTCCTGGTATCCATTCTGATTGGCGCGGACACTGCTTGTGTCGTGTCCGAGGTGGAGGCTGGTCAGGTGCTGGGCTTTGGCAAGCTCAACTTCGTCGTCCGTGAACTGTCCGCTGGCGACGGCGGCGACTTCCGTGAGAATGGCGCGGACGGTCCGCTTGAGGTTGCGTGGGGCCACGGCAGCATAGATAAGGAAGACACCGGCATCGCTGTAGGCCATGGCATCGGCATAGATGTTGTAGGCCAGTCCGGCTTCCTCCCGGACGCGCAGGAACAGGCGCGAACTGAGGCCGCCGCCCAGGAGGGTTGCCAGCAGGGTGGAAGCCGTCCGGTCGGGCGACAGGAGGGAGGGGGCGGCGAGGCCGAGGAGCAGGTGAACCTGCTCGGTGTCGCGGTGCTCGTTGAGGCAGAACGTCGGCGCGCCGACATAAGGTTCAAGTAGTTGATACCGTTCAAGTTGTGCTGGATCAGGCGGTGTTGTTCCGGCAAAGCCGGTGTGGCAGTGCTCCAGAACCAGTGCGGGGTCAACGTGGCCGGCCACGGAGATGACAAGGTGCCGGGGGTGGTAAGCCAGATGGTGAAAGTGCCGGAGGTCTTCGGGAGTCAAGCGACGCAGGGTACGCGGGGTGCCTTCAATCGGACGTCCCAGGGCGTGCTGTGGGAAGAAGTTGGCCAGAAAGTGCTCAAAGGCCAGCTCTTCGGGGTTGTCGGCAATCATTTTGATTTCTTCGAGGATGACACTGCGCTCGCGGGCGAACTCTGTTTCGTCAAAACGCGGCGCGCCCAGCAGGTCCAGGAGCAGGTCCAGGGCCTGGGGCAGGTACAGGTCGAGCGTCTGGATGTAATAGTTGACGCCTTCCATCATGGTGGCGGCTTCGACCTGTCCGCCGAGCCGGTCGCTTTCGACGGCAATCTGGCGGGTGGTGCGGCGCCGGGTGCCTTTGAACAGCATGTGCTCGACGAAGTGGCTGATACCGTTGTAAGCCGCCGGCTCATGGCGGGCGCCAATCCGGCTCCACGCCGACACGGCCACGGAACGTATGTGTGCCATGGGTTCGACGATGACCGTCAGCCCGTTGGGGAGGCGGGTCCGTTGCCATCCGCGCCGCCGGGTGCGGTGCCGGCGCGGATGGGTAAGGTGGGCCGGAACGTAAGGTTGTGGTTGGTGGGGGGTCGTCTCTGGAGTGGGGGCGGGTGGAATGGATTTCTTCACGGCTGCCTTGTGCTGTCCCGTGCGGAGGATGTGGTTGCCCGCGCCGGGAGGCGCGGGGTTTAGAGCGTAAAGGTGTTGGGCTTGGTCAGGGTCAGGCGGATGATCGTCCCGGATGGCAGGCGGATGTCGTTGCCACGGGTGAGCAGGACGCCGCCCAGGGCCCCGCCGCCCAGGGTTCCGGCTGCCGCCGCGCCGCTGCCGCCGGACAGGACGATGATGCCAGAGCCAATGCTGCCCAACCAGCCGCCATTGATGGCATTCCGGACGGTGCGCCGTCCGCTGTGGCCGCCGGAGACCGTTCCGCTCTGGTCGGCGCGCAGGCGGGCTTCGTTGCCCACGTCGTCAATGGAAACCACGACGGCAGCCAACGGCTGGTTGCCCAAATCGGTGATGACCGTATCAAAAAACATCTGAAGGCGGGCGGCCCGCTGGGGCATCCTGGCCGGGTTGACCGCAGCAATCGTGCCACGCACTTCCGTGCCACGTGGGAGCACAAGCGTGCCGTCAGCAAGGCGTACTGACTCGCGGAGTTGGGCGATGACTTCATCACCGGGCGCATTGATGCGGGTGTGAACCGGGGTCAGGAGTTCGAGAGTGAGGGCCGTGCCGGCCGGAAGCGTCACGCGGTTGCTTGAAGTGGGGGCATGGGTGCGCGGCCGGGTGGGGGGATCGTTAGGCGATTGCGCCGTAGCCGGTGCACTGCCAAGGGAGAGTCCAAGGGCTAAACTTCCCATCAGGGCATACACCAGACAGCACCGACGGGCGTCGTGAAGGCAACGGGTGATGTACGACATAGGCGATCCTCCAAGGGGGCGCCACCGGGCGGATGGCGCGGGGTCAGGCGTGACGTAGAAAGTCCCGCAGAGCACCCAGCTTGAGCTGGAAAAGTTCCTGCTCTTCCGGGGGGCAGAACAGCATGAGGTCGGCGACAAAGGCTTCGTAAAACGTATCCGGGTTGAACGCCTTGAGAACCCGCGCACGTTCCGCATGGCGAATGTCCTCCAGCGCCGCCAGCAGCATTTCGTTGAGGGGGCGCTGGCGCTGGCTGGCTTGATTATAGGCCCAGCCAGCCACGATTTCAGCCACCCGCTCACGGGGGAGGGCAAAGGGCGGCTCGGTACGAAGCAGCAGGGAGAGGGAGTCACTGACGACGAGCGGGGCTTTCTGGTCGTCGAGATAGGCCAGAAAGTCATCAATGGCGGCGTCCACTTCGGCGTTGCCGGTGGGCTTGACGGGGTTGGGAGTACGTGTGGCGGTTCGCTTTTGGGGCGGTGGTGCTGGCGGCGGCGGTGTCGGGGGTGTAGGGGGCAGGGGCGCCATCGGGTAGGCCCCAGTGGTTCGGACCACGTGAGGGGTGGCCGTGAAACGGCCGGTCGTGCGCTGGAGGCGTATCTGAAGCGCCTGCTGGCGGAGATACTCAAAGCTCTGGACGATATGCCGGAAGGCTTCTTCCACCTCACGGCGCAGGGGGATGGGCGCGGTGAGGAAGCGGTCGGGGTGGAACTGGTCGGCCAGGCGCAGGTAGGCCACGTTGATGTCTTCCAAGGTCGCGCCGACGGGAACGTTGAGGATCAGGTGCGGGTTATTGAGACGGATGCGCGTCCAGAGTTCATCGAGCCGTGACCGGAAAGCGGCGTAGTCCGGGCTGTAGGCTGGCTGGGCCTGAGACGCTGTCGTGGGCGTGGCCAGCGGGATGACCGGCCGGAGCGCCGCCGGCAGTTCAAATTTGCCGGTATCGCGCGACAGCGTCGGCGGCTCGGTTTGTTCGAGAATGCCGGCGGAAATGAGTCCGAAAATGGCTTTGAGGGTGGCAGCCGGTGGGGCGTTGACCACTACGAGGATGTGGAGCAGGTCAAGGGGCTGGGTGATGAGTTCCAGAAGTTGGCGCTCGAAGGGTTTGAGCGTCACGGTTTGCAGGCGGAGCAGCGGCGAGGAAGAAGGGGCGATGAAGCGGTTGAGGTCGCCGAGGCCGCGCCGGATGATGCCGAAGTCCTCAAGGCGGCGGACGCCTTCCAGGATGATGCTGGCGGTGGTGAGTTTGAGTTTGAGTTCTTCAGCGACCCGGTGTTCACCGGGGATGAATTCAAAGTTGCCGGTCGTCCAGTTGAAGACGGAGTAGATGATGTCAAGGATTTGAAAGGTGATGTTGGTGATGAGGTCGCGTTCGGACATCAATCCGGCTTCAACCAAGGCCTGTCCGAAGCGTTTGCCTTCGTGGGCCTGGGCAAGGATGCGGTCGAAGTCGGCCTGGGTGATGAGACCCTGCCGCAGGAGTGAGGCGCCGATGCGGTCGGCCGGCTGGTTGCTGGCCGCAAAGACGATGTTGCCGGTTTCAAAGTAAATCTGTTTTTGCTCGTCTCCCCGGGACAGGAGCAGTTCGCCGGTGAAGCGTTCGCTGTAGGCCCGGCGCAGCAGGTCGGGCACGCCGACGGTGGTCAGCAGTCCAGTCGTGGGCGGCGAGGGCGCGGCGGGGGCAGCCGATGTGCCTTCGGCAGGATAGGTTGGTGGCTGGGGCGACTCAGGCATGGCACAGCTTCCTTGGTGGTGCTTGCAGGGGTTCCATTTCGTCAGTGATGGTGTGGTCACATCATACCCGGTTGTTGTAAGGGTGGGCTACCCTCATCCGGTGCAGCGCCGGGCTTGGGACGGTGGGGGCGGTGAAGCCGGGCGAGTTCAAAGAGGTACTGCTGGGCAAGTCCGGCAAAGGGGCCGAACGTGTCGGCAGCAAGGGCAGCCAGTTCGCGGTTAGCCGGAGGCGGAGCGGCTGTCCGTCCGAGGCAGGTGAGGAGGGCCCGGCGGACCCAGACATCAATGGGGAAGGCTTCCCAGCGGTGGAAGCCGAAGAGAAGGATACATTCGGCAACTTTGGGTCCGACGCCGGGGAGCGCCAGGAGGTGGCGGCGGAGTTCAGGGGTGGGGCAGGCGGCGGCCGTTTCCCAGAAGGTCAGGTTGTGGGCGATTTGGGTGGCGAGCTGGTGGAGGGCGTGGTCGCGGTAGCCGACGCGGCAGGTATGGCGCAGGGTGCCGGGGCAGGCGGCGGCCAGGGCCTCCGGGGTGGGGAAGGTGTAGTCAGTGGGGGTGATGGGGTGTCCGAACGTGCGGCTGATAATGCTTATGATCTGGCGGATGCGTGGCAGGTGATTGTTGCTGGAGATGACGAACGACACCATGACCTCAAACCAAGGTTGGCGCAGGAGGCGTAGTCCGGTCAGGTGGTGCCAGTCTGGGGTGAACCAGACGGCTGCCGGGAAGCTGTCAGCCGGGGATCGCTTCGGGTCATTTGCCGGTTCGTCTGCCGAATCATCTGCCGGGAATGTGGTTTCCGGACGTTGTCCGTGGCTCTGAAGGGCTGTCAGACGCGCGACGACGGCTTGGTGAGCTGCGGTGTAATCCCGGTCGAGATCGAAGTACACCCGGAGTTGCCGCTGCCGGGCCGGGGTGAGCGGGTGGCTGAGAAGTTGAATTCGCCAGTTGCCGGAAGCCGCGTCACTGGAGGCCGTTGGGGTGAGGCAGACCACCATGTCCGCGACGACGCCCTGGTAGGCCGGGCCGGCAGGGTCTTTCGTCCACCGGAAGGCTTGCCCACCACACAGGGTGAGGTCGGGGTTGAAGGGGGCGGGGAGGAGGAGCGTGTCCGTCACCAGTCAGAAGAGCGAGAAATCCGCCGGATCTTCATGGCTTGCGGAACAGGTCGCCGCTGAGCGCTGGCGGCAACTGGATGTCCGTGAACGTCAGGGTGACGGTGCGCCCACCCTGCACGCTCCGAATGATCCGGTGCGGCAGCCACACATCTCCAACCGGCCGGAAGTCCTCGTAGCGTTCCTCGATCTGGAGGGGCTGCCCCAGGTCGGTGGGTAACTGGTAGGCACACTTCTGCGGGCGGCGGGTTTCGAGGTCGATGACAACATCGTAGGTATCGCCGTCGCGGTCCGTGACCCGGATGGTCTCCTCCACGCGGCCGTCGGCCAGGTGGCGGGAAAAGCGGACGACCTTGTTTTCCGGGGACAGGAGCTGCTGGTACAAGCCGGCACCGGCCAGCTTGGACTGCATGCGTACCTGTCGGAGAAGTTCCGTCTGGGTGATGCGTTCGACACGCCCGTTGGCGCGCTGCCAGAAGTCCTTTTCGACCCGGAGGTAAACGAGGCCGGTAGGCGTTCCGGGGGAGATTTCAAAGCGGAGCTGTTTGTTACGCGTCCAGAACTGGCGGATGGGCTTGGGGTCGGGGGCGGAGGTCGGGGTGGTCAGGTCCGGCTCAGTGATGATTTGCGTGCCGTAGAACTGGGCGGCGGTGATGCGTTCGACATTGGCGCGTCCGCCAACGGCGCCAAGCATGGTACCGATGAGGGCACGGGCGCGGACGGGTGAGGGGGCCCCGGTGGGAAGGTCATCGTCGGCGGTGGGCAGCGAGCGAGGGGCTGGCATTTGCTCCATCATTCTGGAGGGTTTGGTTTTTTGAGAAGTGTCTGGTTTGCCAGGGGTGACTGGGGCTTCTTTTTTGGAAGGTTTGGTCTTGGGCGGCGCTGCGGCTGGCACAGGACCGTCGGGGGTGAGTGCGGCAAGGCTGGTGTTTTCGTCCGTGACCTTTGGAGAGGTTGCAGAACGGGTGTCCTTGCCAGGCCTGGTTGGAGGTGCCGGGGCCGTGCGGTTGGGGGCGGTGCTGTCCGGGGTGGACGGCGGACGGTCGTCCTTCCGTTTTTCCTGTGCTACTTCAGGTTTGGTTTCCTTACGCTTGGTATCTTTGGTTTTTTGGGCGTCTCCCTTCCTCCGGGAGTCATTCCTGGTGTCTGGCTGGGGAGTTTTCTGGTCGGAGCCGGGTTCTTTCCGGGCAGTCTGGTTGGGGGTGTCCGGCACCGGTTCCTGTTCTTTGGGAGTCGGGGCCGCTGGCTTGCCTTTGCCGGACGGGGGTTGGTCGGCGGGCTTGGCGGGTTCGCGGCTGGGGCGGGTGGCTGCGACGGCCAGGAATTCCCGGTGAACTTCAAGTGAAAACCGTAAAACTTCTTCTATGTTCCAGAGTAGATTGATTTTGTCACGCTGAGAGAGTTGTGGCTCGCGGTTTTCATCCCGGGGGTCATAGGTGTTGGCCATGGAAAATTGGAGGTCTGGAATGCGCTTCGGGGTGCGTGCACCGGCCAGAACAAGGAAGACCTCGCTCTGGACATCGCCCCGGATAAAGGCCCGTGAGAAGTTTTCCAGTGGGAAGGTTTGGGTCTCGCTGCCATCGAGCCATTCAAGGGTGAGGGACGTACGGGAAAGCTGGAGGCGGACCGGTTGCGGTCCTTTTTTCTCGGTGTGGAGCAGGAGCGCAAAGTCGAGCGTGCCGTCGGCATCCAGGATGCGCTTGGCGGTGGCGGTGAAGTTGGGGGTGTCGTTGAGCCGGAGGTAGTTCTGGGCCAGGAGGTTGAGCGCCGGCAGGTTGCGTGGGGTGATGTTCAGGACTTCAAGCAGGATATTGACTGACTTGGCGTAATCTTTGCTCAAAAAGGCTTTTTGGGCTTCAAGTACGGTGGTTTCGAGCAGGGCTTCGTCAAGTTCCAGTTCGATGGGCAGAGTCAGGTGTTGGCCGGCTTTGATCTGGATAATCTGGGTAATGGGTTGATGCCAGCGGCTGCGGGCCTGGAGGGTGTAGATACCGGGGGCAAGTTCCCGTTTGGCAAACGTCCCGGTCAGGGAGGCAAGTTCGTTATAGACCGTCACTTCCAGATTGGGGGTGAGGGGGGTGATGGTCAGCGTCCCGACATTGACTTCCGGTTCAAAGACGACTTCCTGGTTGTCGCGGGGGCGGAGGACGACCCGGAGTTGACCGTCTTTGTAGCGGGGGCGGTTACGGGTTTCGATGAGGTGTTCGCCGGGTTCAAGATCGTTGATCTGGAGTACGCCGGTTGAGTCGGTGATGCCGTACTGCTTGCCGTCCACAAAGACGGTGGTGCGGTCAAGTTTGGTGATGACGCGGACGGAAGCTTTGGGCAGGTACGGTTCGAGCGCCCGCAGGGTTTTTTCCTGGGCGCCGAGCAGCCGGAGGGATTCGAGGGTCTGCCGGTCAAAGGTGGCCGCGAAATCAATGCCCCGGTCGCGGATTTCGCCGGCCAGGGCCGTATCAGGAAATTCATTCTGGATCAGGCGCTTGATTTGTTCGAGGGAGAGGGGCCTGGTGTCCTGCTGGGCGTACCCGGCAGGCATGAAGGGCAGGATGATCAACAACCAGCACAGGAGGGATTTCAGCATTGGCATGGCACAGGTTCGTCGGTATGAATTCGTCGGTATGGATAATCACGGGCAGTATGGCGTGGGCGTGTTCCGGAAGGAAGTCCCGTTATGGCGATGGGGTTTCATTGTCAACAGGTGGCGCCTTGAGAATATCGAGTGACTTCTGGATACGACGCTTGAGGTCGCGGGCGGCGTTGTTCTTGGGGTCCTGTTTGAGGATGGCATCGCACTGGGCGAGGGCCTCGTCGTAGCGCCGCTGTTCATAGAGGGACTGGGCACGGCTGAGCGGGGAGGGATCACTGCTCTCCGTGAGGGCAGAGCCCGGCGGTGCCGGGGAAAGGGTGGGCAGTCCGTCAGCCGGCATGGTCAGGCGTGGTCCCGGCTCAACGGCGGTGGGGAGTGGCGGGACGCCGGGAAGGGGGCTGAAGGTGGGTTTGGTGTCAGAGCGGCTGCCGGTCCAGTGACCGGTGCGTTTGCCGTCCTGCCAGGTGCCGAGGAGGTCGCGTCCGGTGGCGGAGACCTGTCCTTCAAAGGTGAGGGTGCGTCCGGTTTCGTCTTTGCGTTCGAGCGTCAGGCGCTGCTGGTCGAGGAGGCGGCCCAGAACGGGAAATGACCGTGGAGGCTTGGTTGGCGCAGGGCCTGGCTCTTCCCAGAGGCCCGAAAGGGTGGTGCCGGTCTGGCCAAGGCTGAGGATAAACTCGCCGGCCTTGCCGGTGGCCGCTTCCTGCCAGGTGCCTTTCCAGTAGCCGTTGAGGTCGAGGTGGAGTGGGAAGGTGACCTGGTGGTCGCTTTCCGGCATGTCAACCGGGCTGGCAAAGGGAAGGTAGCCGGCCCGCTGCAGGGAAAGCTGGTGGGTTCCAACCCGGACGTTTTGGATGGCGAGCACTCCGGTTTGGGGATCAGTTTCTCCGACTTGGATACCGTCGAGTCGGACTGTTGTCTGAGGTTCGGTCTGAATAGTGAGCGTGAACCTGGCGGGGCGCAGGGGCAGGTTAACCTTGGTGGCGAGGAAGCCATACTCGACGGTGATGACCTGCTCGGTATCGAGGTATTCAGGGTGGGTGAGGCGGATGGCATGCTTGCCGGGGGAGACGCCGGTCAGGGAAAAGCGGTTGAGTTGGTTGGTCGTACCGCGTGGTTCGCCGTCGAGATAGACCGTGGCACCGGTGGCGTTGGTCAGGACGATGACAGTGGGCTTGGAGAAGTAGAACAGCGCGGCGCCGGCACTGATGATGACGAGGATGCCACTGAGTCCGTAGAGCCACCGGGTGATGGCCCGGCGGCTGGGCAGCGGTTTTTTTGGGGGTGGCAGGGGGCGCGGTGGCAGCGGGGTCAGAAAGGGTGTTTTAGGCTGGGCTTTCATTGGGTGTTGATGCTGGGTGACTCGTGGCGCGGGTATTTTGCCACAAGGGGGAGATGCAATGGGCGTTGTGGTTAGGGTGGAACAATAGTCTGATAATGATTCTTAGGCGTCTATCTATCGTTACAAAGTCTGGTTCATTAAGCCACAAAAGCCGTACACCATGAAACCACTGGAAATCATCAATGCGCGTGAACACAACCTGAAAAACCTTATCCTTACCATCCCACCACAGAGCCTGACGGTGTTGACTGGTGTCAGTGGGTCGGGCAAGTCCTCTCTGGCGTTTGATACGATCTACGCGGAAAGTCAGCGGCGGTACATCGAATCCTTCTCAGCCTATGCCCGGCAGTTTCTGGCGCGGCTTGAACGTCCGGCAGTGGATGCCATTCGCGGTCTCAGCCCGTCCATCAGCATCGAGCAAAAGACGACGCACCAGAATCCGCGTTCGACGGTGGGCACCGTCACTGAAGTGTATGACTACCTGCGGCTGCTTTATGCAGCGATTGGGAAACCGCACTGCCCAACCTGCCGTCTGCCTATCCAGCGGCAGTCGCCCGAAACCATGGTCGAGTGGGTACTGTCCCAGCCGCCGGGTACCCGCCTGATGGTGCTGGCACCCCTGGCGCGCCAGCGCAAAGGGGCCTTCCGAAAAGAGCTGGAGTTTGCCCTCAAACGGGGTTTCCCACGGGTGCGGATTGATGGTGAAGTACGCACGCTCGATGAAGAGGAGGTCCGTCTGGATCAAAGAAAAGCCCACGACATCGAGGTTGTTGTGGACCGGCTTATCGTCAAGTCAAACCTGACGGAGCGGTTGCGCAATGCCATCGGAGTGGCGGTTGGGCTGTCCCAAGGCACCGTACTCATTGCCCTTGATGGACAGGGTGAAACACTGTTTTCGGTACACTTGGCTTGCCCGGCCTGTGGTTTCAGTCTGCCGCCGCTGGAGCCGCGCTCGTTTTCTTTCAACAGCCGGCTTGGCGCCTGCCCGACCTGTGACGGTCTGGGAGGGATCATAGACACCAGCCCGGGGGCTAAGCTCCAGCATTTTACCGGGCTGCGAGTCTGCCCGGACTGTCAGGGGGCGCGGTTGCGGCCGGAGGCGCGGGCTGTCACAGTCAACGGGCAGCCACTTGAGGCTTTGACGCGGTGGCCACTCACGGAGGTGGCCACCTGGGCGCGCGAACTGTCCCTGTCTGCTCGGGAGGTGCAGGTCGCCGCCGGGATTGTGGCGGAAATTCAGTCGCGGCTTACTTTTCTCGTTGAAGTTGGCCTGGGGTACCTCACGCTGGACCGCCCGACGGCAACGCTGTCGGGCGGAGAAATCCAGCGGGTTCGCCTGGCGACCCAACTGGGAACTCCTCTGCGGGGCGTGCTCTACATTCTCGATGAGCCGAGCATTGGTCTGCATCCCCGGGACAACCAGCGTCTGATTCACACGCTGAAACGTCTGCGGGATGCCGGCAACACCGTCATTGTGGTTGAGCATGATGAAGAAACCATTGCTCAGGCGGACTGGGTCATTGACTTGGGTCCCGGTGCTGGAGCCCAGGGTGGGCATCTGGTGGCGGCCGGTCCGCCAGCATCCATCCGGCAGTGCCCGGATTCGCTGACGGGACAGTACCTGTCCGGGGTGCGCCAGGTTGTCGTGCCGCGCACGCCGCGCCCACCGGCCCAAGGTTATGTTACGGTCGTTGGCGCAACGCATCACAACCTCCAGGAGGTCACAGCCCGGTTTCCAGTTGGGTGCCTGACCGTTGTTACAGGGGTGAGCGGAGCAGGCAAGTCATCCCTTGTCCTCGATGTGCTGTACCGCGCGCTGGTCCACCGGTCGGGTTCGGGCGTACCGCCTGGTGCCCATCGGGCGATTGAAGGTGCCGGGGTGTTTGACAAGGTCATTGAGATTGACCAGTTGCCGATTGGCCGTACGCCCCGCTCCAACCCGGCCACCTACACGGGTGTGTTCACCGCCATCCGGGAGCTCTACGCGAGTCTGCCGGAGGCCAGGGCGCGGGGGTACCGTCCCGGGCGGTTTTCGTTCAATGTGCCGGGCGGACGCTGTGAAGCCTGTGAAGGGGATGGCGTCAAGCGGATTGAGATGGCATTTCTGCCCGATGTGTATGTGCCATGTGAGGTCTGCCAGGGACGGCGCTACAACCGGGAGACGCTGGAGGTCAGGTATGAGGGACGGGACATTGCTCAGACGCTTGATCTGACGGTAGCGGAGGCAGCCGGGATTTTTGCGGCCTTTCCGTCGGTGGCGCACAAGCTGCGTACCCTTGTCGAGGTGGGCTTGGGCTACCTGACCTTGGGGCAACCGGCCACAACCCTGTCCGGTGGGGAAGCCCAGCGTCTGAAGCTTGCCTGCGAACTGGCGCGCCGGGCAACCGGACGCACGCTCTACATTCTGGATGAGCCGACGACGGGGTTACACTTCGAGGATGTCCGCCGGTTGCTCGAAGTCCTGCAGGCGCTGGTGGACCGGGGAAACACGGTCATTGTCATCGAGCACCACACCGATGTGATGTGGGCTGCGGACTGGATTGTGGATTTGGGGCCAGAAGGCGGTACCGGCGGCGGGCGGTTGGTAGGCGAGGGCCCACCATCCCGGATTGCCACTCTGGATACCCCCACCGGACGTGCCTTGGCGCAGAGGTTGGCTGCCAGCGATTGGTGATTGGCAGTTGGCAATGGGCGACCAGCGATGAGCGGCTAACCGCTGGTCGCCAAGCTGGCGGGCGCTTCTGCGCCACGTTTTCTATGAAGCGACGCCGCCTTCACGTGCTGCCCAGCAGCCGTTCCAAGGCCGGCTGCACGAGGCGGGCAGCGTTCTCGCCGGCGGAAAAGCTTTTGAGTTTGCCCTCGGCGTCAAACAGGTAAAAGGCCGGGACGAACTCGTTGCCAAAGGCATCCGCTATCCGGTGTTGGTTGTCAATGGCGCAGGGCTGGGTGAGTCCATATTTGGCAATGGCGGCCTCGACGGCTGCCACGTCGGTGTCAGCTTCATAGCGAGGCATGTGAATGCTTACCACCCGGACGCCTTTTTCGGCCAGGGTGTCGCGCCAGGCATTGACCCGTGGCATCTGTTCAGAACAGATGCCACAGCTCACGGCCCAAAAGTGGATGAGGACAATGTGACCCCGCAGGTCTTCCGGGGTGACACTGCCATTGCGCCATTCCGTTGCTCCGTCAAGAGGTGGCAGCGGCGTGCCAATCCGCATCGGCATGGTGTTTTTCCTTGTGTGGGCGGCAGGTCACGGATTGAGTCACCGCGAACCTAGATGGTCTTCTGACCGGGCTTCCAGTTGACCGGGCACCGTCCGCCGGACTGAAGTGCCTGGAGGACACGCAACACCTCATCCACATTGCGCCCGATGTTGAGCGAGTGAACGACTTGGTACTGGAGAATGCCTTCGGGGTCAATGATGAACAGCCCACGCAGGGCAATGCCTTCGTTCTCGATGAGAACGCCATAGCTGCGGCTGACTGCCTTGGTGATGTCGCTGGCCAGGGGGTACTTCGTGCCGGCTACGCCGTTTTTCTCACGGGGCGTCTCCAGCCAGGCCTTGTGTGAGTACACACTGTCTGTGCTTACGCCGAGAACGTCGGCATTGAGGGCGTGGAATTCTTCCAGACGGTCGCTGAAGCCGGTCACCTCTGTCGGGCAGACGAAGGTGAAGTCCAGCGGATAGAAGAACAGCACGAGCCACTTGCCACGGTAATCTTCAAGTTTGATCCGTTCTTTGAGCGTTTCAGGGTTTTTGGTGGAAGCCATATCGAAGCTCGGCGCCGGTTGTCCAACTTGCAACATAGAACACTCCTTTGGAGGCAATGATCGTCAGGAATAAAGCCTGCTCAAGGCCGGCCCGGATTGGCTGGCGGCCGGCCCACGGGCGTAACCTTACTTACGTTCCAGTCTGGGGTGCAACGGCTGTTTCCGAAAGGGCTGTCCGGGGCTGTGTGGAGGTTTTTCCGGTGAGGGAGCAGGAGGCGGAGCAGAAAAGTGCGGAAGGAGAGACTCGAACTCTCATGCCTTGCGGCGCCAGATCCTAAGTCTGGTGCGTCTGCCATTTCGCCACTTCCGCACGGCATCACCGGGTTTGGTAACATCTTCACCGTAAGCCTATCATGGTGTCACGTGTGAACGGTAGTCGGGTGGCGCTCCTGCTGGGGATCGCGCCAGAAGTCCATGGTGGAAGCCCGATGCGCGCAGGCAAGGGTGCAGAAGGGCGCGCAGGGCTTGGGCGTGGCATATTCGCGGCGCAGGTCGTCGCGGGTGTAGTTGATGAGCGGAATGCCGGGGTAGCCCCGCTGCTGGGAACAGTAGTGGACCAACCCATCCTCACAGACGTAGAGGTAGCGTGCACCGGCCCGGCATTTCCACCGGTTGGGACGCCCGTGGGCAAGATTGTCCTGAAAGGTGTGAATCATGGCGTAGCCGGTTTTCCCAATCCGTTTGACTTCCTCGTACGCACGCAGTTCAGCTTCGGACAGGGGTTTGAGCGCGCCGCGGTTGTCGTGGATAATTCCGCAGGAAACGGCAAATCCCAGCGCCGCGGCCCGTTTGGCCACCGTGACGGCATCTTCCGGTTGGCGGATGCCCCCCCCGATGACCGAGTTGATGCTGACAGCAAAGCGGGCATAGCGCTGGAGGTCCACCAGGCGGCGGTCAAGGACCTTGAGGCTTTTCTGGGAGACCTCATCGGGATGGACGTTGTCAATGCTGATCTGGAGGTATTCCAGCCCGGCTTCATTGAGTTTCTCAATCCGTTCGCGGGTCAGGTAGTAACCGTTGCTGATGAGACCGGCCATCATGCCGTGGGCGCGAATGCGCCGGAACATGGTGTAGATGTCCGGGTGCAGCATGGGTTCCCCCCCACTGAAGGCCACGATGGAAGAGCCAAGTTCGGCCAGTTTGTCAATCCGGCGCAGCATTTCATCAAGCGGAACGGGGTCTGAAACGGCGTCATACTCATTGCAGTAAGTGCAGGCGAGGTTGCACCGCCGAATCGGCACAATATGCACAAGGACCGGATGCCAACGGTCGAGGATGCCGCGCAGCACCATCCGGGCTTCGCGGTAACGACGGGTCAGAGCAAGGTGGAGCATGGAAATTCCAAGGCACAGAATCAGATTTGGGTGTTCTGACAGCGGTGTGCCGGTGCGTCCAGGATGTTGCCCCGGCGAGCCATCAGCGGGGCAGAGGCGTCACTTCGGCCGGCACACGAACCGCTACACTAGCAGCTTCTGCCGTGGCAGCAAGAGGGGGCGGTGACGTCTGGGTGGCAGCTACGGGCAGTTTGACCCGGAAGGTTGTCCCCTGTCCGGGCGTGCTTTCGACAAAGACATGTCCACCGTGTTCCTGCACGATGCCGTAACTGACGGCCAGGCCGAGACCTGTGCCATGCCCGACTTCCTTGGTCGTGAAAAACGGGTCATAGATGCGGTGGATGACTTCGGGCGGAATGCCGATACCGGTATCGGAAACGGCAATGGTCACGGCATTGCCCTGTACGGTGGCCGTGATGGTCAGGATGCCGCCGTGGGGCATGGCGTCGCGCGCATTGAGCATCAGGTTCATGAACACCTGCTGAAGTTTGCTGGCCTGTCCCCAGACCGGAGGGAGTGCGCCGCCATAATCTTTTTTGATTTCAATGGCGGTGCCGCGCAGATGGGTCTCCAGAAGCTGAATGGTGTCATCAAGAATCGTCGCCAGGTCCACCGGCGCAAAGGTGGAGTTGCCGGTGCGGGAGAAGTTGAGCAGGTTGTTGACAATGTCAGAGGCACGCAGGGTCTGCCGGCGAATTTTCTCCAGAATGGGACGGCGGGGGTCCTGGTCACTGCACTCCGCCAGGAGCATCTGCGTGTAGCTGGAGATACCGGCCAGTGGGGTATTGACTTCGTGAGCGACACCGGCCGCCAGCAGCCCAATCGAAGAGAGTTTGTCAGCTTCCCGGAGTTGTTCTTCGAGGCGGACGCGGATCGTCATGTCCTCAAAGCAAATCAGGGCTCCGCCGGCGGCCAGGGCGCGCGTCTGAAGTGGCAGGAGGGTGATGTTGAGCACCAGGGCCTGTCCATTGCGCCCCTGGGTACGGCAGCGGTAAATCGTGCGGGCGTCGGTGATCTGCCAACCCGCGTCATGGCCGATGACGCCACGCATCATGCGCAGCAGGTCCGGGTCAAACAGCAGCTCCATTGTCCACCCCTCCGGCGGCGGCGGCGGCAGGGCAAACAGCTTCTCAAAGGTACTGTTCCAGGTGGTGAGCCGGCCCTGGCAGTCAATAACAACGATGCCGACGTTGATGGACTCGATGATGTTTTCGTTGAACTCCTTGAGCCGGGCCAGTTCTTCGACCCGCGCCCGCTCACGCTCATAAAAGAGGCTGTTTTCAATGGCGACCGCCATGTAGGGTGCCAGGCCACGCAGCAGCTCTGTGTCTTCCGAGGTCAGGAGGGTGCGCTCGACCGTCTTACCCAGTGCCATAACGGCCACCAGCCGGCCCCGCGCAACACAGGGGAAATAGTAGGCCAGATCGCCTTCGGCCAGCCCGGCCTCGTCCACGAGATAACCACGGGGACCGGTCTGGAGAATCTCCTGCTCGATATGGGGCGGCAGCACCGGCGTGGTCAGCCCACTGGTGAAGACGGGCCGCAGGCGCAGCGGCTGTGCCGCGGCCGGTGCATCTGAATCGGGCAGAAAAATGGCGATATCCGTCACCGACACCGCATCGGACAGCTTCCGGGCAATGGCCGAAAGCAGTTCGGGCAAGGCCGTCGTTGTGGCCATGGCGCGCCCGAAGTCCGCCAGCCCCAAGCGGGTGTCATAGCGCGCGCCATAAAAAATCCGGTCAATGCGTTCCTGGAGCCAGTTTTTGAAAGGAGCGTAGAGGATGGCACCGGCGGACAGCACCACCACCTGCAGAAATGTCGTGGTCACAGCCGGGACAAACGGGTAGGTCTCCCGTATCCAGGCAGCCATCCTGATCACCCCCAGCATGAAAATCATGACCACGCCAAAGGTCGCCAGCGCGTAGGTCAGGCTGCGCCGCACGATGACATCCACATCCATGAGGCGGTAGCGAACGATGGCGTAGCCAAAGGACAGGGGGATGAAAACGGTCGGACCCAGCGCCAGGGCCTCCATGATTGGCGTTGGCTCAACGCCCGCCACAACCGGCACTCCGTAGAAAGCCAGCCACGGGACAATGCCCAGCGTCAGACCCACCACCATCCATTTCATCTGCTGCTTGAGCAGTGGGGTTTCCGTCTGGAAGAACGTCACCGTGACAACGCTGAGGGCAGCGGCAAAGGCTACGGCAAAATGGATCAGGGTGAGTTGGTCAAGCAGCGGACGCAGGTCGAGCAACCAGGTGCTGTAGCGCCCCAGAGACAGGTGGAGGGTCTCGAACAGCGCCAGGACAAGAGCCGGTCCATACATCAACCAGATAAGACGGCGACGGCGTTCCAGCCACGCACTGCGCAGGGGGAAAGTGGCGCAGAAGTGCAGAAAAATCGGGCACAGCACAATCAGTGAGACCCGGTCGGCCCAGAGAATGGCAGTGTCAAAAGTTGTCAGTGCCCCACTGGTGTTCCAGACAAGATAAATGAACGACAAGGCGCAGATGACAAAAAAGTGGAGCGCCTGGGAGGTGTGTCTGTGTTTGGCGAAGACAACCAACCCGATGAGCAGGTACAGCGTGCCGACAAAGGCGGCATAGACCTCAAGCCCGAAGCGGCTGGGTTGCGGGTCCAGGTGACGCAGCTCGGCCTGCCAAAGACCAAGACTCAAACCCAGGGGATTGTAGCGTTCGACAAGGTAGATGGCATTGCCGCCGACATGGACGTACTCATCCAGGTAGTACTGAAGTTGCCATTCCTTGGTGACGGCTAGTGGCTCCGGCGGCTCCTGGGAATTGGTTTCAACCATGATGGCCCGCAGAACGTCCCCCCGGATGACACCTGCCCGCTCAGCCGAGCTGCCCGGACGGACACTTTCGGCCACCAACCCCTGGGGTGTGGCGCGCCAGCGCACGCCATCATCGGCCGGCGGGGGTTGCACAGCACGGTCCATCAGGTTGAGCAGTCCGAGCAGGGTGATGGTCAGACTGACTCCAACCACGAGCCAGGTGGGGTAGGAACGGAATACCATAAACTTCAGAAGCGGAAGCGAAGTCCGCCACGCACCGTCCGCCGGTGGGGAAAGCCGGAAACGGCCCCCAGCCCGGTGACTTCGCCACGCCGTTCATCTAGGTTATGGCCTTCGACGATGGCTTCCCACTGTCCGGGCAGGAATATCCAGCCGGGCAGGGTCTGAACGATTCTGAGGTTCAGCCCGGCGTCGGTGAAGGGCAGGCGGCCGGTAAAGGGATCAATGGCATGAACCGGGTTCCCCCAGGCACGGCGGTAGCCGACCTGAATCCGGGTCTCCGCGCCGGAAAGGATGGTTTCCGCCACAACAGCGACGACATGATGGTAGGTGCCGTTCATCCAGGTTGCAGCCGCTGGCCCCGTGGCATCCATCTGCACCGCCTTCTGTCCGGCCGCATAGGCCGTTGTCACCACCAGGCGTGGTTGCAGACGGCGGGTAAGGAGAATGGCTGTTCCGTGGGCGCGGCCATTCAGACGCGACGAAATATGTCCATCCAAGGCCAGAGGATGTCCGTCCAGCCAGTCCTGATAGGCATAGAATTTGACTGTCGTCCGCGCATCCATCTGCCAGGCAACCCCGGCCTCGACCCGGAGGTTACGGGCCAGTGCGGGCCGTTCATCCACCAGCGCCAGACGCGCAGGCGGTGCGGGGAAGTCGTCGGTCAACAGCGGCCGCTCCAGGTCAGCCCAAGCTGGGAAGGCTTGTCCATCAGAGGTCAGCGCGGTATGCACCTGCACGGCTGTACAGGGCTGCCAGTGGACAGCCAGGCGTGGACGCCAGACCTCCTCCTGGCTGCGCCCCACCCGGAGGTAATCAAAGCCATAGAGCACCTGGAGCCGGTCGGTGAGCTGCCAGGCATCTGCCGCCTGGAAGTCGTGGCGGAAAAACAGGCTGCCCGGCGCGGGCGCGGCTGGAGCGGGCAGGACCGGATCGGCGGTCACCTGATCGGTTTGCCAGCGGAGGCGTCCGCGATGCTGTCCGGCGCTGTAGCGGAGCGCCCCACCGATAGTGACCGACTGGCCTTCCCAGCCACGGCGCAGGTAAGCGCCGATTTCCATCCCCGGTGTGACTTCAGCCGTCACCTGGCTGTCGTATCCGGTTGAGCCAATCAGCGCCGCCCCATGCCAGAGAGGTGTGCCCGGCCGTGCCGGGTCTGACGTGTCGGAAGTCGTGGCTGTGGCATTGAAGATGCCACGGTGGCGCCGGTTCTGGTACTTGACCGGATTGACCCCCGTTACCCTGGGGTCCGGCGCCGGGCGCAGCATAAGCCGCATCCGGGACGTTTGTCCCGCTATCAACTCAGTTGGTTCGCTGATCAACGTCTGGAAGCCACGCGCTGCCGCCAGCAGCCGATAGACGCCTGGTGTAAGCCGGGAGAGTGTGAACCGGCCGCTGCGGTCGCTGGAAGCTGTCACCAGGACTTCCTTTTCATCTCCATCCCGGAAAATGGAGATGATGGCGTGGGCAATGGGCCCGCCGCTGTGATCTGTGACCACCCCAGTCACCACACACCCTTCAGAGCGTTCTGTGGCCAGCGTCAGGGTCGTACCCAGGACAAGGCACAACCAACCGGCGAAGAAACTACGGAACAGATATCGCATGCACGTCCCCCCTGATACAGCCTGGAACACGCGGAACCCGGCTGTACTTCAGTTTGTCCCCAACCCGGTGAGCCAAATCAGGACCGAACCTCAATGCTCATCCCCGATGCCGACGAGCCAGAGCCAACCCAGCCACACCGCCACAACCAACCTGGGCCTGTCGGACCGGCCCGGAGCGACGGTGGATGCCCTGACAAAGCGCCAGTATAGGACGGCCACTGCCGTTGACACCATATCTTTGGGCGGTGCAGCCGGCTCAGGAGCGGATGCTTCACAGCCGGATGACCGTGTCGGGCCCGCCCTCAACGTGGACCGTATCCACCAGCCGTACTGTATGCGGACAGGTTGTCATCAGAAGCGACGAGGTGCGTTTGCCGGCACCGAAAAAGCGTACTCCGCGCAGCACCGTCCCATTGGTCACGCCGGTCATGGCGAAGATGATGTGCTTTCCGGGCGCCAGGTCATCCGTCCGATAGACCCGCGCCGGGTCCTCAATGCCCATGGCCCGCATGCGGGCGAGCGTCTCGCTGTCTTCCGTGACTTTGGTGTGGTCTTCGGCATGGAGTTGGTCCTTGAGCACAAAGCGTGCCTGGATTTCACCGTTCAGGCACTTCATGGCTGCCGCCGTCAGCACTCCCTCCGGGGCCCCGCCGATGCCCATGACGGCATGGACGCCCGACCCGCCGATGGCCGCGCTGATGCCGGCCGACAGGTCGCCATCCGAAATGAGCTGGATGCGGGCCCCGGCTTCCCGGATGTCGGCAATGAGCCTGGCGTGGCGCGGGCGGTCAAGCACCGAAACCACCAGGTCAGTGACGGCCCGCCGCAGGCAGTCCGAGAGAATTTTGAGGTTCTCGGCCACCGGAGCGTCAATGTCGAGCTTTCCCTTGGCGGCCGGCCCAACGACGAGCTTGTTCATGTACATGTCGGGAGCATGGAGCAGTCCGCCCCGCTCGGCCGCCGCCAGAACGGCAATCGCATTGGCCGCGCCAGTGGCGCAGAGATTTGTTCCTTCAAGCGGATCAACCGCAATATCCACGGCGGGGAAGGTCTCATCGTCGTCGGGAAGCTCGGCCCCGGCACCGACGCGCTCGCCGATATAGAGCATCGGAGCTTTGTCGCGCTCGCCTTCGCCAATCACAATCCGCCCATTCATGCGCACTGTACGCATGGCCTCGCGCATGGCCTCAACGGCGGCGCGGTCGGACTGTTTTCTTTGGCCAAACCCCATGGTGCGCGCCGCGGCAATGGCCGCAACCTCCACCACGTGGAGAAATTCCTTGGAGAGATGGGAAAACCTGGTTTCTGTGGTTTCAGCCGACATAATCAACAGCCTTTCTGAGAGAGGCAGACGCTATCTGCCAAGTGACACTGGAAATGCCTTGTGTGTTACGATAGCGTTATCCTCCTGACAAACCAAGCCCGGCCCCATTGCGGGCTGATGTTCCTGTGTGGGGATGCGCCGGGGAGCAAGCGGACCTTCCCAATAATGACGAAGCACATCACTCTGGGCGTCACCGGCTGTATTGGTGCCTACAAAGCGATTCTGGTGTTGCGTGGCCTGCAGCAGCTCGGCGCCACGGTCGAGGTCGTCATGACCGAGGCGGCGACGCACTTCATCCAGCCGCTGACCTTCCAGGCGCTTTCCGGGAAGCCCGTCCATACGTCGCACTGGGGACGCGACGACGATACCAACATTGCCCACATTGCCCTGGCCCAGCGCACGGACGCGCTGGTGATTGCGCCGGCCACGGCCAACTGTTTGGCCAAACTGGCCCACGGTATTGCTGATGATTTTCTGTCAACCGTCTATCTGGCGGCGACCTGTCCGACCTTTGTGGCCCCGGCGATGAATGTGGAGATGTGGCGGCACCCGGCCACACAGGACAATCTGGCCCGGTTGCGGGCGCGTGGCGTCCACATCATCGAGCCGGAGGCCGGGTTTCTGGCCTGTGGCATGGTTGGTGAAGGGCGGCTGGCTGACCCTGACCGCATCGTTGAGACGGTGTGGACATCGCTGGCGACGTTGGAAACAACGGTGGAAACAACACCGCGTGACTTGACCGGCGACCACGTTCTGGTGACGGCCGGGCCCACGATTGAGGACATTGATCCAGTCCGCTACCTGACGAACCGCTCTTCAGGGAAGATGGGCTACGCCGTGGCGCGGGCGGCGCAGGTGCGCGGCGCAACCGTCACCCTCATCAGTGGTCCGACCCGGCTGACCCCGCCGGAGGGCGTTGAAACCATTGCTGTCCGCTCCACCCGCGAGATGTATGAGGCCGTGCTGCGGTGTCTGCCGGCAGCCACGATGGTGATCAAGGCGGCCGCCGTCTGCGACTACCGTCCGCGGCAGGTGGCGACGGAAAAGCTGAAAAGGACCCCGGCACCGCTGCGCCAGCTCGACCTTGAACCCACCGAAGACATCCTCGCCGCCGTCAGTGCGCGGAAGGGGTCCCGCTTCGTCGTCGGCTTTGCGGCTGAAACGGGCTGGTCACTGGAAGCGGCTCTGGAAAAGCTCCGCCGCAAAGGTGCCGACCTTCTGGTGTTCAACGATGTCACTGAGGCTGGCGCCGGGTTTGACACCGATACCAACCGGGCTACCTTCGTCCTGGCCAGCGGTGAAACCCGGACACTGCCACTGATGACCAAGGAGGCACTGGCCCACGAAATTCTGAATCTGGCGCGCCAGCAGCGGCCGATGGTTCGCCCCTAGACGCCGGAGTGCCAGATGCTGGAGTGTAGGTGATGGAAGATGCTGTTGCCGCTCCGTCGGTTGAGTTAAACCGCCGGGTGCTCGTTGTGGATGACGAGGCGGAAATCCGGCTTTTCTTTAAGGACTTTCTCAGTGACTGCCAGGTGTGCACGGCAGCAGATGGCAGTGAAGTGGCCCCATTGCTGGTCAGCTTCCGCCCCCATCTTGTCATCACCGACCTGCGCATGCCGCGCCAGGGAGGGCTGGCTGTCATTGAACTGGTCAAGGCCCATGACCCGTCCATCGAGGTGTTGATGATTACCGGCTATGGACGCATCGAGGAAGCCGTCGAGGCGATGAAGCTCGGCGCCAGTGACTTCATCCCCAAGCCCTTTGATGTCGGGCAGATGCACCTGGCCATCGAGAAGTGCTTCGGGCGGGTGAGGCTGCGCCAGCAAAACACCGCCCTGCAGCAGGCAAACCGTGAATTACAACGCCTGACCGAACTCAAGGAAAAATTCCTCCGCATGACCAGCCACGAACTGCGCGGGCCGCTGACCATTCTCCAGGGCTACTGTGATTTGCTGGCAGTGATGGCCGACTCGCCCGCTGATGTCCGGGAAGCCCGCGCGGCCATGCAGGCGGCCATCTCAAACCTCACCACCATCGTCCAGAACCTCACGCTGCTGATGACAACCACCACTGATCGCCTGCCCATCAGTTGCCAGCCGTTTGATGTCGCGGTCCTGGTACGGACCACGCTCGAAGAAATCAAGGTTCACGCCCGGCATCGCCAGCACCAGTATCATCTGGCAGGGCCGGAACACCTGCCGGCGGTGGGCGATGCCCTGCGCGTGACCCAGGTTCTGCGGGAGTTGCTCTTCAATGCCGTCAAGTTCACCCCTGACCACGGAAACATCCACGTCCGGCTAACCTCCGGGGAGCCATATTTCACCATCGAGGTTGAGGACAATGGAATTGGTATGGCTGCCCATGAAGTGGCTGTCGCTTTTGAGTCATTTTATGAAGTAGCCAGTTCGCAGTACCACAGCACTTCCCGTACCAACTTCAAGGGGGGTGGGCTGGGCATCGGCCTGACCCTCGTGCGGGATGTCGTGACGGCCTATGGTGGCCGGGTGTCCATTGTCAGTGAGCCGGGGAAAGGAACGACTGTGACCGTTCGGCTTCCGCGCGACAGAACCCCGGTGGCGGATTTGAACCTGGATCAGACCGAGAAAACCGCGTGAAGCAGACCTGGTTGGTGACAGGTGGGACAGGCTATCTGGGCGTTCATGTGGCGGCGGCCCTGGGGGCGACCGTGGCCGGGCGACGGCAGGGACTGGGATTGTTTACCCCAGCCCTGGCTGAG
This sequence comes from Chloracidobacterium thermophilum B, assembly GCF_000226295.1. GTDB lineage: Bacteria > Acidobacteriota > Blastocatellia > Chloracidobacteriales > Chloracidobacteriaceae > Chloracidobacterium > Chloracidobacterium thermophilum. Next base: position 1,466,755 of record NC_016024.1, on the reverse strand, counting down.
GCGCTGGCCCATCACCAGGTCATCGTCCACCTGGCCGCCCACGTGGCCAAAGCCCCGGAGGCAGCGGCGGACTGCTTCGAGGTCAACAGCGACGGCACACGCTGGCTCTGCGCCCAGCTTACCGAACAGCACGTCCTGCTGCTGGCCTCGACCAAGGATGTCTATGGCGCGCATGCTGACCACTACCCGGCCGTGCCGGAAAGCTGCCCGACAACCCTGCGTGGGCAGAACGCCTACGCCTGGTCAAAGTGGCTGGCCGAGGAATACGCCCGTTTTTATGCGTCCCAGCGCGGCTTCCGGCTCTGTGTGCTGCGGCTCTCCACGATGTTTGCACCGCCGACGCCGGGCAATCCCGGCGGACTGGTCAGTCGCTTTGCCGATGCCATCCGCCGTGGACAACCCCTGACGCTGCGCTGGCAGGGACGGCAGGTGCGGGATGTCCTGCCGGTGACAGAACTTGTGCGCGTGCTGCGCGCCTGTGCCGCTTTGTCTGATGCCCACGACACCTTCAATGAGACGTTCAACATCGGCGGCGGTCCCGACTACGCCTACTCACTGGTTGAACTGGCGCAGCGGATTGGCCGGGCATGTGGCAGGACTCCGGTTCTACACCTGACCGATGTCGAGCCGGCGCCAGACGACCAGCGGCACTATGTCAGCGATCTCTCAAAAGCCGGCGCCCGGTTGGGCTGGAAGCCAGACTTTGATGTGGAGGCGGTCCTGAAGTGGGCCTGACGGATGGCTTCCCCCTGGCTGGCCCCTAGCTGGCACTGGGGCGGCGGCTGCCACGCAAGACCGTGGAAAGCACCTGCACAACCGTGTTGGAAAACAACATTGCCTGCGCTTGGGCAATGGTCAGGGCCTTTTCGGGCAGAGAAAGCGTCCGAAACGCTTCGAGTGAGGCTTCGGCAGTCTGGTTGGGGCTGTCTGAAGCTGTAGCCGTTGCCGTGTCTTTCATGGCGTTGGTCTCCTTATTCTGAAACGGGTTCTAGCGCCAATACCCATGGACGATGGACACAGCCGTAAGGGCTGTGACGGTGAGCAGATTACTCCCAACGAGAAAACGGATAAAGCCCGGATGGGCGCTGGCCTGACTCTGACTGATGAGCGACCGCCCGGCCGCATTGCGCCCAATGCTTTCGAGCAACCGGCTGTCATTGGGTGCGCGGTAGAGCTGTACCTGCTGAACAAGCTGGGGAACGAAGAAGGCTATGCCAAGCCAGCCAATGGTGACATAGCCAAACAAAAAGCAGGTGATGACAAAAATCACCTGCGCCAGATTGATTTCGGTAAAGGCAATGAGCATTGCGCCACGTTCGCCATACAGTACGGGGAGGGTTTTGAGGGCATTTTTGCGGTCCCCTTCAATGGATTTGAAGTCGTTCATGGTGATCAGCCCCATGGCAACCAGGGCATTGACAACCCCCAGCGCCAGATGAAAGGCAGGAAAGCCCGGCTCCCGTGAAAAAAGGTGCGCAGCCAGCAGCCATGGCACCAGGCAGTACCCGATGCCCACTGCCGTTGTTCCCAGCCAGCCGTTTTCCTTGAGGCGAAATCCCGGGGCGCTGTAAGCGTAGGCCAGAAAGAGTCCTGCGACGCCCAGGATGAGAATCACCGGGCTGGCAGTCACAAGGTACAGCAGCAACATGTTCCCCACGGCGAGGAAACCGGTCAGGATGAAGTTGGCACGGGCTGCCGCGAGGGAAATCCGCCCCGCCGGAATAGGGCGCTCCGGGTCGTTGATGGCGTCGAGGTGGCGGTCAAAATAATCGTTGATGGATTGGCTGAAACCGGTCAGCAGCGGGCCGATGAGTCCGCAGGCCAGAAAAAATTTGACGCCATCCGTCACCGTCAGGTCTGCCAGGCGTAGCCCCGTTGCCAGGACCCCACAGCAGAAACACTGCCAGGGGCCAAGCCAGGTGACGGGGTCGAGGAGCTGGATGTGGATCAGGAAGGTTTGCAGCAGCGGTTTGGAAGTCGTTGCCTGCGGGGACGGGACGGGTGATTTTCTCAACTCCTCAAGCATAGTGATTCAGCAAAAGACAGCCAGGTTCAGGTTTGCTCTGGAACTCCAGCCTGCCGACCAGTACAGGCTTCCGGCGCATGCCAGCAAGTGTTGACGTTGGTGTTGAGTCTATACCATAGTCCGGTACGTTTTCAGCGGGTGGTGGCGGTAGCTCCAACCCAATGGTGCTGATGCAGTTTTTGTTCACGCTCTCAGGGCATGAGACTTGATACTGGCAGCGTTGCGGCGCTTGACCCCTTTGCCGGGCAAGTGCGGGTTCAGGCGCCAGCCCCGGCGGCTGTGGCTGCTGGCTATGCCTACTGCCGGGAGGTGACCCGCACCCACGCCAAAAGCTTTTACTTTTGCACCCAGACCCTTCCCAAACGCAAGCGTCCGGCCATTTATGCCATCTATGCGCTCTGCCGGCAGATTGATGACCTGGTGGATACCAACCGCCAGGCCAACCCGACGGCAGTGGCGTTGGCCATTGAAGCTTGGGCGCAGGCTCTGCGGGATGTGTATGCCGGGCGGCCCTTTCCGGCTCACCCGGTGCTTGTCGCCTGGTATGACTTCCTTCCACAGTTTCCGGTCAAGCTCGAACATCCCCTTGAACTCATGCAGGGCTGCCTGATGGATGCCCGCACGGAAGGGCCCGTGCGCTTCGAGCGGTTTGATGACCTTTATACCTATGCCTACCGGGTGGCGTCGCTGGTGGGGCTGATGACCAGTGAGGTGTTCGGCTACGCTGACTCAAGTGCGCTCCAGTATGCGGTGGCGCTTGGCATTGCCTTTCAGTTGACGAATATCCTGCGGGATGTGGGCGAGGATGCCCGGCGCAACCGGATTTACCTGCCACTGGAGGACCTGCGTCGGTTTGGTTGTACGGAAGAGATGATTCTGCAGGGGCGGCTGACGCCGGAAGTGGTGGCCCTGCTTAAGTTCGAGATTTGCCGGGCGCGGGATTTCTACCGTGAGGCGGAGTGTGGTATTCGGTTGCTTTCGCCGGACAGTCGCTTTACCGTGTTCCTGAGCAGTCGTTTGTACGGAGGGATTCTGCGTGACATCGAGCGGCATGGCTACGATGTGTTTTCCCGGCGGGCGCATCTGTCACTGGGGGCAAAGCTGTGGGCGGTACCGCCGCTGTGGGTGCAGGCGCGGCTGGGCGGTATTTTGACGTAAGGCTGATTATCAGACTCTCAGGCTCTCCCGCAACCCCCCTGCCAACACCACCTTCAGCTTCCACTTGCTCCCATCGGACTTCCCCAACCCCGAAAGGAATCCGCATACCATGGCCAGAACCACGGCCAAATGCGCCTTGGGCATTGACATTGGCGGTACCGGCGTCAAAGGGGCGCCGGTTGACCTCCGCACTGGCACGCTTACCCAGGAACGGTTCCGTCTGCTCACGCCACAGCCGGCGACACCGGACGCCATTGCCGAAACCGTTTTTGAGGTCATCCGCCACTTTGGATGGAGTGAGCGTGACGGCGCCATTGGCATCGGGCTGCCTTCCGTCGTCAAGCACGGTGTGGCGCACACGGCCGGCAACATTGACCCGGCCTGGATTGGCTGTGACGCCGCCACCCTGTTCAAAAACACCACCGGCTACACGGTGACGTTGCTCAATGACGCCGACGCCGCCGGGCTGGCCGAGATGCGCTTTGGCGCCGGCCGCGACCTTGCCGGGCTGGTGGCCATCGTCACCCTGGGCACCGGCATCGGCACCGCACTTTTCCATAACGGGCAGCTTATTCCCAACACTGAGCTGGGCCACCTGATCATCCGTGATAAGGACGCCGAGCGGCGGGCTTCCTTGTCGGCACGTGAGCGGCAGAACTGGTCATGGAAAAAGTGGGCTGGGTATGTCAGCGAATACCTCACTGAATTGCACCGGCTGCTCTGGTGTGATGCCTTTATTCTCGGCGGCGGCGCCAGCAACAAATTCGACAAGTTTGCGGCGTACCTGACCTGTCCGACCCCGGTGCTCCCGGCCCGGATGGCTAACCTCGCCGGGATCATCGGGGCTGCCCTGGCCACTGTCCCGGCAACACAGGCCAGAGCCAAATCACCTTCCTGAACCCCTGGATACGCAATGACCATGACCCGTTACCTCCTGGCCGGAGATGTGGGTGGCACGAAAACCCACCTCGGACTGTTTGACGCCGCCACCCTTGCCCTGCTCGAAACCCGAACCTTCGCCAGCGCTGATTTCAGCGATCTGCCAGCCATGCTGCGGTCATTTTTTGGTGGGCGGGCGCTCCGCTGCCAGGCTGCCTGCATTGGCGCAGCCGGACCTGTCCTCGATGGCGTGTGCCAGATTACCAACCTGTCCTGGAGCATCCGTGCGGATGAACTGCGGCAGGTACTCGACTGCCCGGCCTTTGTCATCAATGACCTCGAAGCCAACGGCAACGGGATTGCCCTGCTGGCACCGTCGGACTTTTACCAACTTCAGGCCGGTACACCCCGCCTGGGCAACGCGGCCCTGATCTCGGCCGGGACAGGTCTCGGCGAGTGCATTCTGTTCTGGGATGGAACACGCCACATTGCCGTTCCGTCGGAAGGTGGCCACGCCAGCTTTTCTCCCAGCGATCCGACGGAGCTGGACCTGCTGGCGTATCTCTGGCAGACCTATGATCACGTAAGCTGGGAGCGGCTGGTGTCCGGGACGTTTGGCTTTGCCCACCTGTACCATTTTTTCCGTGACACCGGGCGTGCCGCCGGTTCCGCTGCGCTGGAAGCTTTGGCTGCTACTCATGGCTACGGTGCAGCCATCTCGAAGTTTGCCGACGAAGGATTGCCGATTGCCGTGGCGGTGATGGAGCGGTTCGTGGCCCTCTATGGTGCTGAAGCTGGCAACCTGGCCCTGAAGGCCCTAGCCACCGAGGGGCTGTTTATCGGCGGCGGCATTGCGCCCAAAATCCTCAAGTGGATGACCAAGGGCGATTTTCTGGGCGCATTCGTCGCCAAGGGACGTTTTCGGAGCTTTCTGGAGCAGGTTCCAGTGGCCGTCATCCTCAATGAGCAGACGGCACTGCTGGGCGCAGCCCGGTATGCCAGGCATCACGCCCACCTTTCCTGAGCCAGAACCCATGATTCTGGCTGTTGATCTGGGTTCCTCTTCTTTCCGTGCGGCCGTGTTTACGCCTGACGGCCGGTTGCAGCCGGAAACCCTTAGCCGGCGGTCGGTTGTGGCTACCATGACACCGGATGGCACCATGACCTACGATGCCACGGCGCTCTTTGCCGCCTTCACCGGGGTCATCAGCCGGTCACTCCATCGGGCTGAACGTCAGGGGTATGTCATTCAGGGCGTTGGTATCTCCACCATGATGCACAGCCTCATGGGTGTCCGACGGTCGGCGGCTACTGCTGACCAGCCTGATGTCAGCGTGCCGACAACGCCGGTTTTTGCTTGGGGCGACACACGTTCCGAAGCCGAAAGAGAGAATTTGGTTGAGTATTTCACCCGCCGCCGGCTCTATGCCCGGACGGGTTGCCCCCTCCACAGCAGTTACTGGTTGCTCAAACTGGCCTGGCTGCGACGTCACCTGACGCTCCGGGAATGGCAGTGGATGTCCTTTGCTGACTATGCCTGGTGGCGACTTTTTGGCCGGACCTGCACCACCGTTTCCCTTGCCTCGGCGACGGGCCTCTATGCCCGCCGCGAAGCCGACTGGGATGAAGAAATCCTTGATTATCTTGGCCTTGAGCGCTCTCATCTGCCGCCCTTGGCCAATGCCGGAGCGATGCTCCCTGGCACGGCCCTCGTCCCGCCCTTCAAAAAACGCTGGCCGCAACTGCATGCAGCCTGCTTCTTCCCACCCCTTGGCGATGGCGCCTGCAGCAACCTGGGCAGCCTGTGTTTTTCCGACAACCGGGCCGCCATCAACATTGGCACCACGGCTGCCCTACGTGTCACCATTCCCAGGGAACGTGAACCGGGAGAACCGCCACCGGGTCTCTGGGTCTATCACCTTGACCACGACCATGCCCTCGTGGGCGGCGCGCTGAGCAACGCCGGCAATCTGCTCGCCTGGGGGCGGCGTACGCTGCGCCTGCCGGCCACACCGATCCTGGAAGCTCGTCTGCGGCAGACCCTGGCAGAAGATACCGGATTGACCATCCTGCCCTTCCTGGCCGGCGAACGTAGTCTGGGTTGGCATCCGCAAGCCACGGGAGTGATTGCCGGACTCCGGCTCTCCACAACCCCCGTAGCCATCTGGCAGGCGCTGCTCGAAGTCATTGCCCTGCGTTTGGCGTGGATTGCCCGGCAACTGGAAACCGCCGGGTTCCTCCTGGACTCCACAGAGATCATTGTCTCCGGCGGTGTGTCGGCGTCACCCGTTTTTGCTACGATGCTGTGCCAGGCACTGGGACGGCCCATCTGTGTCATCCCGACGGAAGCTTCAGCCCGTGGCGTGGCTCTGTGGGTCAGTCTTGGCCTGCGATTGCTGACAATTGACCGTTGCCCACTGCCCGCTGGAAGCTGGTTTGAGCCGGATGCCGCCACCCATGCCCGCTACCGGGAGCGGCTGGAGCGTCACCGCGCCACCTGTCTGGCCATGGCTGAAAGCTGGTCGGCCACTTTGAGCGACCAGCTTTGAGCGACCAGGTTGGCAACTCCATCCATTTGCGCCTTCAACGATGGTTTCAATGAAGATCATCCGTATCCTGCACTCGATTGTCGCGTTTCTGCTGATTGTTCTCTATACGGTGGTTATGGGGTCTCTGGCCCTTCTGCTTTCACTGTTTGACCGAACAGGAGCCTATCAACACTGGTGCGCGCGCACCTGGTGTCGGATGATTGCCTTCACAGTCGGGATGCGGGTCTCCGTTGAAGGCCTTGAACAACTGCCCCGCCACACCCCAGCAGTGGTCATGGCCAATCACCAGAGTTTGCTTGACATTCCAGTGCTGTTTGCCTTCCTGCCGTTTCAGTTTCGGATTCTGGCCAAAAAGGAACTGTTCCGTATTCCCTTCCTGGGCTGGTTTCTATGGCGCGCCGGACACATTCCGGTTGACCGGGGGAACCGGAATGCCATCCCTGACATGATCGCCGCGGCGCGGAAGGTGCTCCACTCCCGGACTCCGGTGGTGATCTTTCCCGAAGGCACGCGGAACATCCAGCCCGCCCGGGTCAAAGCCTTCAAATCGGGCGGGTTTCGTCTGGCGCGTGAAGCCGGTGTGCCGATTGTGCCGGTTACCATCTATGGCACCGCCACATTTTTGCCAGCGCATTCCATGTGGCTCACCCCCTGCCCGGTTCATCTCACTATCCACGCACCGCTGGAGACCACCAGCCTCTCTATTGAAGAGGCTATGGCCCAGGTGGCATCCACGATGAATGAACGGTTGGCCGTCCTGGCCCAGTCCCAGCCCCAACCATCCCTGCCGCCTTCGGGAAAGCGTTACCCCGCCCATGACCTCTCTGACTGAGCCAGCGGTCACGCCCCCAGCCAGCCCGGTGTCACGGGTGGTGGGTTGGAATGCCGGTGCAGCCATGGTGACATGGCTGTTGAGCATCAGTGCCATCCTGCTGAGTTCGGTTGGAGCGCAGCTTGGCTGGACAGCCTGGTTTTACCTGCAGCGGGGCGCCCTTCCGACGCAAGCTGACCTGACGACCTCACACTCGCTGACCCTGACCCTGGTGCTGTCCACGTTTGCTGCTCACGCCATAACGCTTTTATGGTGCTGGCAGCTTATCCGTCGGACATCCCCCTACGGAGTTCGCCCGGCGCTGGGTCTGGACTGGTGCCGTTCGTTCTGGTCCCGCCGGAACGGACTCCTTATAGCCTGTGTGTTTGCAGCACCACTGTTTCTGGCCATTGGTGCCTGGCTGGAACGCTACCTCCCCAATGCCAAAACCGATCTTGACCGCATCCTTGCCCAAGGGCCGTCCGTTCGGGTAGCCATTGCCTGCGTGGCTGCACTGTCTGCGCCGCTCGTCGAGGAAGTGGTTTATCGGGGGGTTATCTTTGGCGGATTGCAGCGCAGTCTGGGGGTTCGTCCTACAGTGGTTCTGGTCTCCCTGCTCTTTTTGGCCGTTCACGTCCCACAGTACTGGGGCGGCTGGGCCGGGTTGACCATGCTGGCGCTGCTCAGCCTCACCCTGACCGTCCTCCGGGCTGCAACCGGCTCCATCCTGCCTTCGGTCGTGCTCCACTACGCCTTCAATGGTATTCAGGCCATTGCCATTGTGTTTTTCTGGGAACTTCTTGAAACTTCCCCTCCCACAACGCCATGAACGACGCCTTGGATTTTCGCGGTAAGACCATCCTCATCACCGGCGGCTCACGGGGCATTGGCCGCGCCATCGCCCTCGAACTGGCTGCCCGCAGTGCCAACATTGCTTTCACCTACCACAGCCGGGTGGAAGCCGCCCGGGCCGTCGAGCAGGAACTTCAGGCCTTGGGTGTCGAAGCCCAGGCCTACCAGGCAGATGCCGCCGACTTTGAAGCCGCCCAGTCCGTTGTCAGGCAGGTACGGGAACGCTTTGGCGCTCTCCACGGCCTCGTCAACAACGCCGGTATCACCCGCGACAAGCTGCTCATCACGATGAAGGAAGACGACTGGGATGCCGTTCTCAACACCAATCTCAAAAGTGTCTTCAACATGTCCAAAGCGGTCGTTGCGCTCCTCCTCAAGCAAAAGCAGGGCGGGTCAATCCTGAACATCAGCTCAATCAGCGGTGTGATCGGTATGGCCGGCCAGACGAACTATTCCGCCGCCAAGGCCGGAATGATTGGCTTTACCAAGGCCCTGGCCAAGGAAGTCGCCAGCCGGGGCATTACGGTCAATGCTCTTGCGCCGGGTCTTATTGAAACGGAGATGACGGAAGGGCTGTCGGCTGAGTATCGCGCCAAACTGCTTGAAACCATCCCCCTTGGACGGTTCGGGACTGCAACGGAAATTGCCCGCATCGCCACCTTTCTGCTTTCAGAAGATGCCCGCTACATCACCGGACAGGTTCTTTGTGCCGACGGTGGTCTCGTTATGTGAAGCTGTCAGGACAGGAGGAAGTGCTGATGCCTGCGCCCGATCTCTCCAGCCTTGAAAAAATCCAGGCCGAACTGCGCCGTTACGAACATCCGCTGCTGGAATTCCAGGCTGTAGAGCATCCCGGTGGCGTTCAGGTCATCATCTCGCTCAAAGTGGCGGATATTCTGGAGCCCTACACCTTTGTCATTCCACACCGTGACCTCCAGGACCCACGCTATGGGTGGCGCTTTCAGAACCTGCTGTTCAACTACATCCACGACTACATGATTGAAACCTTCACCCACACGCCACACCACATCGGGACTTAGGCAAACACAGGGGGTAAACACAGGGGGCAAACGCAGGCAGTGGCAGCCCCGGTCGCCGCAAAGCCACAGCATCACGTTCAGTACAGACCGGTATGCACACCAACACCGGTAGGAATAGCAGTTGCCAATACCATGGATGACTTCCCGGTGTGTATCCTCGCAGGCGGCCGGAGCTGGCGCATGGGGCGGCCAAAGGCGCTGTTGCCTTTTCCCGATGCTCCGTTGCTCCTGGTCTTGACTGACCGCCTGCGGGCGGTTTTCCGTCGTGTGTATGTTGTGTGTTCGCCGGTTGGTCTCTCAGCGGCTTCTGATGCAGTTCAGAGATTATTATCAGACTATTGTTTTGACAGGCACATCCTGGTTGACCCCATCCCCAATGGCGGCCCGCTCAGCGGTATCGCCTGCGCCGTCGCACACACCCGCCAACTCGGACGCCCGCGGTGTCTGGTCATCCCATGTGATATGCCGTTCCTGACAACGACCTTCCTGGCACGGCTCGCCAGCACCCACCCCACGGCCCCGGCGGTTGTCCCCTTCACAGCCGACGGACAACCAACCGGCGTCTGCGCCGCCTACAACGTTGCCATCCTGCCTGCCCTCTCTGCCTTCCTGCGCCGGGGCGGCCGGCGCGTCCAGGATTTCCTCCAGACCATCCCCGCCGCGCCACTCCCCTTCCCGGACTACGCCGACCTGCCCGGCGCTGACCGGTTGCTTTACAACCTCAACACGCCCGCTGACTATCGCCAAGCCCTGCTCTGGCATCAGGAAGCCCGGCTGGAAAATTCGTTATCAGACGAAAGTTCCAGCCAGCCGCGCCAACAGTTTCCCAAAATCCGTCTCGACCATCAGTAAATCCCGGCAGTCTGGCGCCAGAAATCCCTCCTGCACGGCCCGGTCAAGAAAGCCCAGCAACCCATCGTAGTAACCAGCCACATTGAGCAGTCCCACCGGCTTACTGTGATAGCCAAGCTGCCGCCAGGTCCAGATTTCAAACAACTCATCCAGCGTGCCAATCCCGCCCGGCAGCGCGACAAACGCATCGGACAGCTCCATCATGCGCGCCTTCCGCTCATGCATTGTCCGCGTGACGTACATTTGCGTCACCTCACGGTAGATCACCTCGCGCTCCAGCAACCGCTCCGGGATGACCCCGATAACCCGTCCCCCGGCAGCCAGCGCCGCTTCGGCCACCACGCCCATCAGGCCCACGTGCCCGCCGCCATAAACGACCTCGATGCCCTGCTGTGCCAGCCGCTCTCCAACCGACCAGGCCACCTCCCGATAGGAGGTTGCCTGCCCGGTTTGCGACCCACAATAGACACAAACCCGCTTCAGTTGACCCAACCCGTTCAAGCCTCCCTTCCTCCCTCTCCGGCTTGCTGTCGTCCACCCATCGCCCCGATGTCAATGCATTGCACGTTATCGGATGAAGGTATCACTCCGCCGCCCCACCTTCCGCAATCCACACCTGGCGCAAAAAGGCATAACTCCCCGACAACTCCAGCGTAATCCCCTGCACCCGCTCATGGGCAATCGCCACGTTGTTCGGATACCACAGAAAAATCTGCGGCACGTCGCTGACCACCTGTTTCTGCACCAGCCCGTACAGCCGCCGCTGCTCAGCCTTGTCCGTGGTCGCCGCCGCCGCCCGCAGCCAGCCATCCACTTCCGGCGACCGATAGCGCGCCCGGTTCGCCCCCTCGCTGTACCCCTTCGCCTTCGTCGGAATCCGGGACGACTCGTAGAAGTAACTCAGAAAATCCACACTCTGGTTGGCCCCGACGTTGATGAGATAAAACATCTGGAAATTGCCGGCGATGGTGTCCTGCAAAAACGTCTGAAACTCAAACGAGCGCAGGGACAGCTCCACCCCCACCCGCTTGAGCTGTTCCTGCAACACCGCCGCCACCTGCCGCGACAACTCCGCCGACGAGGTCTTCAGCTCCAACCGCAAGGGCCGCCCCGGACCATACCCCGCTTCCGCCAGCAGCCGCCGGGCTTCTTCCGGGTCGTAGCGCGGCGGCGGCAGGTCTTCCGGGTAGGCCCACTGCTCCGGCGGCAGCGGCCCCGCCGCCGGCCGCGCCATGCCCCGCAACACCGTGCGGATGATCGTCTCCCGGTCAATCGCCAGCGCCAGCGCCCGCCGGACCCGTACATCTGCCAGCCGGGCGTCCTCGCAGTTGAGTCCCAGATAGGCAATGTTCGTCCCCTTCGCCTGCACGAGCTTCAGCCCCGGCGTCTTCCCCAACGCCTGGTTGGTGCTGTAGGCCAGGTCAGCGTTCACCGCCAACTGCACCGTCCCCTTGCGCAACTCCAGCTCACGGGTCATGGCATCGGGAATGAAGCGAATCTGCAGCCGCTTCAGCCGGGGTGCGCCCTTGAAGTACGCCGGATTGGCCTCCAGCCAGATGTCGTGGTTTTCCCGGTAAGTCACGACCCGGAACGGCCCCGTCCCGACCGGCCGCTGGGCAGCTTCCTCCGGCGACGTGCCCTTCGGCACAATCCCCACTGCCACCAGACTGCCCAGCATGGGCAGGTTCGGCGCCCGGCAGCGAAACACAACCGTCCGCTCATCCGGGGCCTCGATGGACTCCACCAGCGCAAAGTCCCCCTTCTTGGGCGAGTTGAACGTCGGCGCACACAGGCTCTCGAAGGTGTATTTCACGTCCTCGGCCGTCAGCGGCCGGCCGTCGTGAAAAACCACCCCGGGCCGCAGCCGGAAGGTGAACACCCGCCCATCCGGTGAAATGGTGAAGTCCGCCAGCTCCGGGACAATGTCAAGCTGCTCGTTCTTGTTGACCAGCGTATCGAAGATGATCTGGTGCAGGCGCGCCGAAACGGCATCATTCCCCACCCGTGGGTCCAGGGTCTTCGGCGGCTTCTCAACCGCCATCACCAGCGTATCGGCCGCCAGCACCACCGGACGCCGACACCCGCCGGGCCAGACCATCAACCCAATCGCCACCAGAACCCAGCCCAGTTTCCAGGACCAGCACGGGTGCGGCCGCTCATGCCAGGGCATAACGGTAATAGTTGGCGTAGTTGTAAAAATCCTCCCGCAATCCGCGCCCAAGCTGCCCCATCACCCCGGCCAACTCCTTCTGCAGGGCAAAGGCAGAAAACTCCACGAAGTTCAGCACCCAGGCCGACGTATAGACCATCCCCAACTTGCGCGGTACGGCTTCCCAGATGTTCGGATGCAGCTTCTGCATCTGCAACATCAGCTTCACAAAATCCCCCCACGCCATCCGGTCCTGGAACAGTCCCGTCCGTACCGACGGCGGCAACTGATGCAGCGCCTCCATGACGATGTTGAGCAACTCGTTGACGGCCTTCGGGTCCTCGCCCTCATCGGCCACCATGTAGCGCGTAAACGCCGCCATAATCGCCACGCCCGGCTCGTAGGCGTTGATGAGCCGCAACGACGCCTCATCCAGATGCTGCCCCTTGAGCGCCAAGTCAATCAGATGCGTGATCCGCCGCAGGTTCCGCACCAGCGAACCAAAACCGCAAAACGTCAACGGCGAATTCAACGATGCCGCATCCCCCAGCAGCAACACCCGGTGCGCCGCCGTCCGCTTCTGCGGCCCCAGACCCACGTGGTGCAGCCCCGGAATGTACCCGAACACCGGCCGCCGGAAGGCAAACCCCGCTCCGGGCCGCTTGTACTGCGGCAACGTCTCAAAGTACGTCTCAAACAACGCCAGCAACGACAGCCGCCCGATGTCTGCCACCGGCGCGTAGTGAAACAGGTAGGTCGTAAACTCCCCGTCCTGCCCGGCAAACCCTTCCCACAGCAACTGCCGCCCGTCCTGCGCATGCCCGGTCGTTACCAGAATTTCCCCGACCCGCGCATTGACTTCATCCGCCGCCGAACCGGTCGCAAAGCCCGTGGCAATCGTCCCGACCGTCGGACACAGATAGCTCACCGTCTCCCGTGGGTTGAGCTGCCGGGCAATCGGCGACAGCGTTCCCATCGTGTCAATGAACAACTGCCCCCGAAACGCCAGCCGGCCCGCTTCAACCTGCCGGACGACGACGGTCACGCCCTCTGCCTCAACCTGCACCTGCTCCAGCGTCGCCTGGTCCAGACACCGGCTGCCGCCAGCCGCCAGCAACTTCTGCCGGCACTGCGCCAGCAGCCGGTCCGACGACACTGCCAGCGTCAATACGTCGTCAAACCACAGCGGCGCGGCCGCAATCGGGCAGCCTTCTGCATGGAACTTGACGAACCCGCCGTCATACTCGGCCGTGATGAAGGCTTCCATCTCGGACGGCGTAAACAACCCGGCCTCGTTCAGCCGTTGCAGTTCACCCCGTGAAATGTTCCAGTCCCGATGGGTTCTCCCCACCCGGTGCCGGTCAAACACGAGCACCCGCCAGCCATAGTGCGCCGCCAGCGTCGCACCAACAATCAGGCCAAAACAGCCGCCGGCCACAATGACATCAAAGGTCTCAGCCACTGCCGGCTGCGGCCCGGAAGCCGCGCCAAACACGACCATGGGCTGGGGCGTCGCCAGCAGGCGATGCCGGTGAAGGTCCAGCTCGACCAGTCGCTCAAACCAGACTTCCCCTTCCGGCATACCGCAAAACGCAGCATAGGTGCGGGGATAGGCTTCACGAATGGCAGCCGAGCCAAGCTGGGGTAACGCATTGAACGAACTCATGGGAAGGTCAGCCGCAAGCCAGGAAAGATGAAATGGTGAGGAACCGCACAGGCGGCGTCACTGTATCGCACCTGCCCCAAAAACGAAACACACACCCACGTTTCCCGCGCCCACACCGCCGCCATGATACGATTTGTCCTGATTCATCGCGTTCCATCACCAGATACCATCCCCTTGCTGCCTGCTGAGGAACCGCCATGCGCGTTTCATCCAGCCTGCTCATTGCCTGCCTGCTGGGATGCCTGGCATGGCCTCTGGTCAGCCCTGGCCAGGCTCCGCCCAAGCGCCCGACCACTGAACCACCGGCCACCCCACCGGCAGCCCCGGTCCCCCCTGAAGCCACGGCGCTGCTCCGCGGCCAGGTCATCGAGGGCAACCTCGCCAGTGGAGAAACCCGTCACTACCAGGTGTCGCTCGCCGCCGGCGAGTTTGCCGTCGTCATGGTCGGACAGGTCGGTGTGGAGTTACACGTCGCCGTCGCCGGCGATGACGGCCGCCGCCTGGAACGGGTGGCCGGCTGGGATGGACGCTCCCGCACCCGTCCCGTCCTCCTGCTGGCCAACACAGCTACCACCTGCCGCATCACCATTACCAACCATGAACGCCAGGCCGGGGCGTTCTTCGTCCACCTCACCACCCACCGCCCGGCCACCGCCGTGGACCGGCAACGTTTCACCGCCTTTGAAACCTTCCAGTCCGCCCAGCAGACCCGCCGGAAGAACACCAAATCCGACTTGGAAATGGCGGTCACACAACTTCACGAGGCCCTGAACGCTTACCAGGCGGCCAACGACACCGACGGCGAGGCCGAAACCCTCGTCACCCTCGGACTCATCTATGACAACCTGGGACAGACCCAGCGGGCCATCGAATGCTACGACCGCGCCTTCCCCCTGCGCCGCGCCGGCGGCGAACCGGCCGGACTCATGCAGCTTTTCAACAACCTGGCGCGCGCCTACGACCATGCCGGCGAAAAACGCCGCGCCGTGGACTACTACCGGCAGGCCGTCGCCCAGGCCGATACCCTGCGGGATCACAAGAGCGGCAGCGTCCTGCGCACCAATCTGGGCTATACGCTCAACATCCTGGGCGAAAAGCAGGAAGCCCTTGACCTGCTGGAGCAGGCCGTTGACCTGGCCCGCCAGATTTCGGAACCCGAAATCGAAGCCGACGCCCTCAACAACCAGGGACTCGTCTATGAATCCCTCGGCCTGCTGCCGCGCGCCCAGGAACGCCTTGAACGGGCCACCAGCCTCTACCGCCAGCGCAACGACCGGCGCTCCCTCGCCGTGGCCCTCACCAACCTGGCGTGCATCCACTACAAAGCCGGACGGACGGAACCGGCCCGCCTCGCCCTCGAAGAAGCTCTTCCCCTCCGCCGCGAAACCGGCGACAAACGCGGTGAAGGCGTCACCCTCGCCTCCCTGGCCGTCACCTTCAACCAGCTTGGACAACCGGCCACCGCACAAACCCACTACGAACAGGCCCTCGCCCTTTTCCAGGCCGTCGGCGACCGGACGAGCGAAGCCAACATCCTCGACCATTCCCCGCCTGCCCGGCACCCGCCGCGAAGCCGATGCCATCCTCGCCCTGGTGCCCAAATCCAGACGCCTGTCCATGACGGACTTCGCGGCCAACCGCGAGAACTTTCTCACCGGCGACCTGCCCCGATACCGCCTCCTCCACATTGCCTCCCACGGCCTGGTGGACAACGAGCGCCCGGAACTATCCAGCCTTCTGGTGTCACGGTTTGATGCCACGGGGCAACCGCGCGAAGGCATCGTCGGGCTGCCGGACATCTTCAACCTGCAACTGTCCGCCGAACTCGTCGTCCTGAGCGCCTGCAAAACCGGACTGGGCACGTTTGTCCGCGGCGAAGGGCTGGTCGGGCTGACCCGTGGCTTCATGTATGCCGGCGCGTCCCAGATTGTCGTCAGCCTGTGGAGCATCAGCGACCAGTCCACGGCGCGGCTGATGACCCACTTCTATCGCGCCCTGCTTCGGGACAAACGTCCCCCGGCCGCGGCCCTGCGCCAGGCGCAACTGGACATGCGACGCGAATCCCGGTACCGCCACCCCTTTTTCTGGGCCCCTTTTCAGGTTCACGGTCAGTGGTCGCCCGCCAACTCAGATTGAACATCCCACGGCACACCTGACGGCACACCTGGAGGAAAACGCGCATGGCCGCTCCCACCCCTGTCCCTCTGCTCTGGGTTCTCAACACTGACCTGCCGCCATATCCCGTTGAAGTCACCCGCTTTCCCTTCACCATAGGGCGGCACAGCAGCCATCACCTGCCGCTGCGGCATGCGGCCGTCTCCCGCCACCACGCGGAAATCATCCGCCCGGATACCGGCGACATTCTGCTCCGCGACCTCCACAGCAGTGGCGGCACGCTGGTCAACGGCGAGCCGGTGTCCGAAGCCACCCTGGCCGACGGGGACGAGATCACGCTGGGCAAAGTCGGCGGCATCCGCCTGCTCTACCTGACCCAACCCGCGCTGACCCCTTTGCTGCTGTCCTACCCGGAGCAGGGACAGGTGCAGCGTCTTGTGCTGGGCGAAGGCAGGTTCACCATCGGGCGCAATGCCGATTGCAGCCTCATGCTCAAAAGCGCGAGCGTTTCCCGCTACCATGCCGAGATCATCCACCAGCCCGACGGCAGTTACCAGATACGCGACCTCAACAGCATTGGCGGCACGTTCGTCAACGGGCAATCCATCCGCGAAGTTACTCTCAACAGTGGCGACACCATCGTCGTCTCCCGCCCGGCGGCCGCGCGGCTCAGATTCGTCAGTGCCTGTCAGCCCAAGACGGTTTTCGGCACCGATGAGGCCCTGACCGAAGAAACCGCCCCGGATACGACGCTGGTGCTGGACGAGCGCCAGACGCGCTTTCTCAACCCGGAACTCATGGCGACCGCCGCCAACCTCAATGCCAGGATGCTGCGGCGGCTGACCAGCCTCTGTGACATCACCCATCAGCTCATGGCCCAGTCCAGTGTGCCGGCGCTGGCCGAAGCCTGGCTGACAGCGCTCTTTGCCGCTCTGCCGCTCGATTACGGCATCGTTCTGGTTGGCAACCGCCGGACCCAGCAACTCGAAGTCGCCGGAACACACGGGCAGGGGCGTCCGAGCCGGAGTATCCTGGCCCGGGTACAGCGCGACCGGGTCGGCTGCCTGAGCAGCGATGTGCGGTCCGACGAGCGCTTTGCCACCACCCAGAGCCTGGCCCTGACAAGCACCCGCGCCATTCTCGCCGTCCCCATTGCTTCGGGAAAGCACTTCTGGGGGGTAGGCTACTTTTCCAACGAACACCATCCGGGCGCCTTTGAAAGTGAAGACCTGGAATTCGTCATGGCCACGGCCCGTACGGCCGGGTTGATGCTGGACAACCTCCATCTCATCTGCGAACTCCGCGCCACCCAGGACCTGCTCGTGCAGGCTGACCGGCTGGCGACGATGGACAAGATGTGCGCCTCGATTTCCCACGAACTGCGCAACCGGCTCGCCCTCATCAGCGGCGTCGAACTCATCCGACTGAAGTACCCCCATGACCCGGACGTGCTGCGGCTGACTGACCTTGCCCTGCACGGGCAGCGCCGGGCCCTGGAGTTGGTCGAGGAAATCCGGCTCTTTGCCCGCAATGCCCCGGCCCAGTATGCCTTCGAGCACCGCGCCCTCCGCCCCATGCTCGAACGGCTTTTGTCGCTCATCTGCGTGGATACCGAACTCAAACAGCGCACCGCCACGTTCCAGGTGCAGGCCGACCCACACGCCGTCGTCAACGAGGCCAAGATCGAGCAGGTCCTCATCAACCTCATCCGTAACGCCGTGGATGCCACGCCGCCCGGCAGCGGCGCCATAGACATCACCCTTGGGCTGGAACAGGGCATGGCGACCATTCACGTCACTGACAACGGGCATGGCATCCCACCTGACCTCCTGCCGCGTATCTGGGAGCCGTTCTTCACCACCAAAGGCGAACACGGCACGGGTCTGGGGCTGGAAATCTGCCGCCGGATTGTCGAGGCCCACCACGGCAGCCTGCGCTGCACCAGCCAGGTTGGCGTCGGCACCTGCTTCACCATTCTGCTGCCGGCCGTTTCCCCCCAACCGCAGCCCGGCACGCCCCAGTCCACCGGGCGACTGGTCGGCGAACCGCGCCCGGCGCAACCGGCCGGCGTCTGACGCCATTTCCCAAAGAAATCTCTCGACGCTGATGCAGGACTTTTATGCCTGTCTCCAGCGCGGCGCGCCACGCGGTGAAGCCCTGCGCCAGGCGCAACCTGCGCTGCTGACAACCGGCCAAAGCGGTTTTTTCCTGCAGGGCTAAGACCAGGGCGCAACCGGGCGCACCGCCCCAGGCGGAAGCGCCTGTACCCCGCTCGACAAAAAACGCTGCCTCCGGGACAACGCCGCCGGCAGCGTGTCGTTTTCCCGTACCTGTGCCGGCATCGGCACGCCCTCCTCTCCACCGGCTTCGTCCGCCCGGAGGTAGCCCAGCCGGAACTCCATCTGTGACCCGGTGAGCGGCGCCATTTCTGATTCCGAAAAGCAGAAATCAAACGGTGTGTGCGCCTTGAGCGGCAGCTCGAAATAAACGCTTTCGGTCTGCCGTTCACCCGGCTTGAGCACCGAAACGCGCGGCAACACCGGCGCATAGGTCGGCGGACAGTCCGGCGGCGGCAGACAGGCTTTCTGGCTCAGCTCCACCACTCCATCGGGGCGCTGTTCAACGTAGCCCAGCGTTGAACGTGCATTTGAGTGTCCCCGGTTGAATACATAGCAGGGAACCGCAGCCCGATTTTCCAGCGTGTAGGTCACAACCAGATGATCACACGGATAGGTGATGCCGTCGTGAACCCCTGCCTTCAACACATCCCCCCGCAGATCACAACGCAGCCCATCCTGCTCGACATGCACGACAAACAACGATTCCATGGCAGTGGTTTCCCGGACAGCCCTCTTTTCGTTATGGCGTGGAGTTTGGGAAGGCAGCGGCGTTTTCCCCCAACAACCCAGCCACAACACCACCACCAGCCCCCCGATCAGTCGTCCCCACATAAGGTCGCCCTCAACGTCAGTCCCCAAAAGCGAAAGACTCCCGGACCGAAACCTGCGGTGGGAGTCTTCCAGAGTAGCGGTTGTATCGCCGGAGCGTAAAGCGGCTCAGAAACCGGAAAGCCGGGCCAGCATGTAACTCCGCCGCAACTGGAGGTTCATTTCCTCCCGGATGCCGTTCTCCGTCAGTGCGTAGGGATGGTTGGCGTTGTCAAGCTGTTCAGGCGTCCGGGGATCGTTGTCATGGTCGAGCGGCACACCGACGGCCACCCGCTCCAGGTTCGGCACGCGCCCACGGTCGGCCGTATCCAAGCCCTGGTACGTGCCGGGGCGCAGGGTTCCGTGTGTGTAGTCATAGGCATGCGCCATTTCGTGATACAGCACCACAGACGGCGGCGTATAGGCAGCCGTGCCATCGGCAAACTCAAAAGTCGGCGCAAAGGTCGGGTTGTAACCAATGGTCGCATTGGTCGGCGTGCCACGGCGTCCGGTAGCCGGATCGAGAAAGGGATTGGAGCCGCGTGAGCGCGAAGCAAAGCCGTTGTCCTCGGTGATTTCCTCAATCGTCACGGTGACGCGGTCCCGCTGCCGCGCCGCATCAAAGCTGGCCAGCATCTGCCGTCCCACAGGTGATGAGCGGAGCATTTCCAGATCGTCCATCACACGCTGCCGGAACTCATCCGAACCACGCACAATCACTCCCAAGCTGCCCGGATTACCCGTCAGCTCCACCGTCACCACCTGGTTGCGGCTGCCGCGCGGAGCCGTCCGCACCGTGTCATCCGCCTGCACATACAGCTTGTTACTGCCGCTGCCGCCGCTGATGTCATCTTTCCCCTGCCCGGCATAGATGGCATCGTCCCCGGCGCCGCCAAACAGCCGGTCATCGCCCAGCCCGCCGGAAACGACATCGTTGCCGTCGCCGCCGTACATGGTGTCGTTGCCTTCGCCGCCTTCCAGGTAGTCATTCCCGGCATTGCCATAGATGAGGTCATTGCCCCGGCCGCCATAAACCGTGTCGTTGCCGTCACCACCCTGGAGCGTGTCGTTGCCGTCGCCACCATAGATGTAGTCGTTGCCCGCGCCCCCGTTGATGCGGTCGTTGCCCGCACCGCCATCAATCCGGTCGTGGCCGCTGCCGCCGGTGATGACATCATCGCCATCGCCGCCGAAGAGCCGCAGGTTGACCGTCACGCCCGGGTCAACCTGAATCACATCATTGCCGGCCCCGGCCCGAATCACGAGGTTGTTGCGATCACTCCCGGTGAACGTCCGCGACTCGCCGTTGACCGACACAGTCACATCGCCCGTGCGTGCATCCTGTGTCACCCGAATCTGGTCGTCGCCGTCTCCGGTATCAATGACCACCTGGCCGTTGACGCGGGTCACGGTCGCTTCCCGTGAAAAGCCACTCGTGGCCACTGCCGTTGACGGCTGACCCGTGACCTGTCGCCCCAGGGCCTGCGTCAGACGCGCCTTGAGGTTCTGCCCAAGGGTTTGCAGATCGTTGAGTTTGCCAAAGCTGACCGGTGTGGATGGCGACGGCCGAGCAACGGCTGAACGCAAATCCAGTTTGTGGGGAATGGACGCGGTGGATGCCAGGTTGACCGACGGGGTTGACTTGGCTGCGACTCGCATGGCTTTCAAATAGTGCCTCCGAAACAAAGGTTGGCATCAAAAACTTGTCTCACCTTCAGTTATCGGTAACGTTCCTGAAACGTTGCCACCCAGCGTCAAAATTTTTTCCATTTTTTCAACCTGCTTTTTTCCAAACCGCTAAAACCAGTGGACAACAGGTTTCATCCACTGCTGTTTTGTTATCAGAATCACGTCGCCAGTATCCACCATCAAACACCTGCACCACCCCCGAAGCCCTGTTACCTGCAACACCAAGCACCACACGCCCCAAAAGCCAAGAGGGCAACCCGGCCAAAGTGGTCAGGTTGCCCTCCCAGTGCCAATCAACCAGAAACTGTCCATCTCTGGCACCCCAAGCCGGCGGCGAATGCCAATCGCTGTAACCAAGGGCGCTCCTCAACTATGGCCCGGGGTTGCCTCCTTCCGCCTCCGTCACCACCCGGTTCGCCAACAGGCGCACATCCACCCGGCGGTTGCGCTGAAGTTCCTCCGGCGTCCGGGCGTTGTCGTTGATCTTGCCCGCCCCGATGTACTCAATCCGCCACGGCTCAATCTTGTGCACGTTGTACAGGTACAGCTTGACAGCCTTGGCCCGGTTTTCCGTCAAGGTCAGATTCTTTGCCTCGCTGCCACGCCGGTCAGCAAAGCCGGAAAGCTCAATCCGAATGCCCCGGCGCGACTTGGCGATCTCAGCCAGCGCATCCAGTTCCGCCTTGGCCTCCGGGCTGAGATCATACCGATTGGTCTGGAAGTACACCGACACCGTTCGCACTTCAATGAAGTCGTCAACAGCACGCGCTGTTTCCGTCAAGCGCGCGTTTGTACGCTCGACACCCAGTTGTGCTTCCTCAGCCTTGCGTTCGGCCGCCTGCGCACGGGTGTTGGCTTCCTCGGCCCGGGCGCTGACCGTATCAATCCGCGCCGACAGGCGGGTGTCCAGGTCCCGAATCGCCGAAGTGTTGCGCGCCACGGACTGCTCCAACTCCTCCGTACGCCCTTCAAGCGGGGCAACCCGCTCATCGATTGTCGTGCGAACATACTTTTTGGTGGCACAAGCTGGGCCAAAAACCACGGCCGCGGCAGCTAGCATGCACAGTAATCCCCATCTTCTCGTCATGCGTCACTCCTTCAGGAAGTCGTGGACGATACCCACATTGGACACCGACCTCACCAGATTTATCTGATGCCTTCAGGCCTCAGCAAAAATTCAGCCGGAGACTATCATGCCCGGTTGGGAAAACCGAAACGCTTTTTAGGTTGCTGCCCACGGGAGTGTTGCCCACGGGCCCACGGAAAATTCCCCCAGTACCAAACTCACGCAGCACCAAGCAGCCCCCGTTGCAGGGCATCAGCCAACTCCAAGGTCGTGGACGGACGGTCCTGCGGCTGCTTGGCCAGCGCCCGCAGAATCGCCTGCGAAATTCCAAGGGGCAGTTCCCGCCGCAGCTCAATCGGCGGCCGGGGCGGCATTTTGACATGTTTGTTGGCCAGTTGCATGACCGTATCCGCATGGAACGGCACCCGCCCGGTAAGCATTTCGTAGCAGATGATGCCCAGCGCATACACATCCGTCCGGGCATCAAGTGGACGGTCCATCCACTGCTCCGGCGCCATGTAGTACGGCGTCCCAGCCACCCGCCCCTGCTCCGTCAGAGTCTTGATGAGCTTGCCGGTCATCCGCAGCCGCGCCAGTCCGAAATCAATGACCTTGGCCATTTCCTGCTGGCGATCATACTGCTCGACCATGATGTTTTCCGGTTTCAGGTCGCGGTGGATCACATTCCGCTCATGGGCCACGTGCAGCGCCGCGCAAATCTGCACCATCAGGCGTACGGTCCGGCGAATGTCCAGCACATGCTCCTGACGAAGAATGTCGCGCAGGGTCTTGCCCGACAGCAACTCCATGACCAGAAAGATGGACGCCGGGCGATCCCCCTGGCGTGGCTGCTCGAAGTAGTCATAAATGGCAATGACATTCGGATGCCGGATGCGCCCCAACGCCAGCGCCTCACGGCGAAAGCGCTCCGAAGCCGCATAGTCCTCCGCCAACTCCGGCTTGAGCACCTTGACGGCCACGGCATCACCAATGTTGATGCGCTCGGCACGGTAAATCGCCCCGGTCGCCCCCTGACCAAT
The DNA here is from genome assembly GCF_000226295.1 of Chloracidobacterium thermophilum B. GTDB lineage: Bacteria > Acidobacteriota > Blastocatellia > Chloracidobacteriales > Chloracidobacteriaceae > Chloracidobacterium > Chloracidobacterium thermophilum. The sequence continues at coordinate 1,443,936 of NC_016024.1, read as the reverse complement.
CCTGGATTGGATGTGGTACTTCCCTTCCAGCACCTGACCAATCAGCGGGTCCTGCCCGGCCGACGGCAACTCGACCCGTGGTTCCTCACGGGTAATCCGGCGGGCAATCGTGGTGGATGAGGTTGTGCGCGCCTGCGGGAGTTCCGTGCCATCCAGGGGACAGAAACGCATCGTGTCTGTCCACACTCGCCCACATCGAGGACAGGTTTTCATGGTTTGCCAACAAACAAAAAACCTACGACAAACCCCACGTTGTCACTTCAGCCGGGCGGCCAGGCCAGCGGACGCCCCCCCAGGAGATGTACGTGAAGCTGAAACACCGATTGCCCGGCATCGGGCCCTGTATTGATGACTATCCGGTAGCCGGTTTCAGCAATACCGACCTTGTTGGCGATTTTGGCCGCCATCCGCAACAAATGCCCCAAAACAGCTTCATCACTCTGGGAAGCCTCGTTGAGAGACTCCATCGGCGTCCGTGGAATGATGAGAATGTGGGTCGGTGCCTGCGGATGAATATCCCGGAAAGCCACACATTGCTCGTCATCATAAACAATGTCAGCCGGAGCTTCACCACGGGCAATCCTGAGAAAGATGTTGTCTGCTTCAGCCATGTCACCCCTTCCCGAACGTCATTTCCTGACGTTTCTGTATCCGCACCAAACAGCCTGCCTTTGGCACGCATCGTAACACAGGCCAGTCACCCAAAAACAAAAATCTCCCACCGGACTTGCCCCTATCAGGACAGGGCGCGGAGGCGGTCTCCAACGGCCTGTGCCACCAGGGAAATCGCAATGTCCATGCAGATATGCTGCTGACAGGTACGGCGATAGCAGTCCGTACGACATGCCACATCGAGACCAACCACCTTGTCGGCCGCCGCAAACGGGCCGTTCCGTTCAGCGGACGTTGGCCCATACAGACCGACAATCGGCGTCCCAACGGCGGCTGCCAAATGCAGCGGCCCCGTGTCCCCCCCAACGAACACCGTCGCCCGCTGGGCCAGCGCCAGATACTCCCGCAGGTTCGTCGGAAAGGACACCACCGGCGCCTCCCGCACCACGGCCTGAACCTGCTCAACCAGTGACGCTTCACCCGGCCCGTACGTCACAACGCTGGCCAGTCCATGCTGCCTCCAAAGCAACTCCGCCAGATGCCCAAAGTTGGCCGCCGGCCACCGCTTTGTCACCCACCCGCCACCCGGATTGAGCAGCGCAAAGCGTCCGGTGATGCCCTGCCGGGACAACTGTCCGGCCACATAGGCAGCTTCGTCCTCCAGCGGCGGCAGCCAGAACTCGTAGGTTTCCGGCGGCGCAACGCCCAACGCCTCCACCAGACGCAGATTCGCCCGAATCACATGCTCAGAAGGTGAAACTGTGACCTGTTCCGTGTAAGCCAACCGGCCCGGCGGTTCACGCAGGGCGTCCGTTGCAAAGCCAATCCGCCGCCGGGCCCGGGAATACCACGCCACGGCAGCCGATTTCATCAGCCCCTGGAAATCCAGCGCCACATCCACCGGATGCCGGCGAAGCCGGGCCAGACAGTCAGCCGCCTGACGGAACACTTCCCGCCGGTACCACTGCCGCCGCCAGCCGCGGGTGTCCAGAACGATGACCTCATCCAAACCGGGCGCGCCCAGCAGCAACGGCGCGGCCACGCGCTCGACAACCCACGTCAGCCGGGCCGTGGGAAACGCCCGGCGCAGGGCCGCCACCGCCGGCATGGCATGCACGACATCCCCAATGCTGCTCAGTTTGACGATCAAAAAGTGCACACCAGCCAGATGCTTATTGCGTTATCAGACGGATGTCAGAAAATCCCACGCCGCACGCACCTTCCCCCACAACGGCACCCCCAGCACTACCAGCCCCACCAGCACCGAAAACACCGCCGCCAGCAGCGTCGCCCCGGCCGCCGCGTCCTTCGCCACCTTCGCCAACGGATGAAACTCCGGGCAAGCCAGGTCCACCACGGCTTCAATCGCGCTGTTGACCACCTCCAGCGACAACACCAGCGCCGACATCACCAACACCGGCACCAGCCCGGCCTCCAACCACCAGGCCAACGCCAACGCCAGCCCGCCAATCGTGCACTCAACGCGAAAATTGGGCTGCGACTGCCACGTACGCGCCAGTCCCGCCCAGGCATAACCAAAGGACGCCCACAACCGGGGGCCCTCCAGCCGGGCGCGTGCCGGTGGCGCATCACCGGAGGGTGGTGGTTTCATCCGTCTGCGGAGCAGGATGTGAACCGTAGGCTGCGGCTTCCGCCGGCGGCAGCGGCAACGGCACCCGCGGAACGGTCAGCCCATACTTGGCAATACACCAGAGCGCCTGAATCCCATCCTTCCAGCCAATCTTCTTGCCCTCTTCATAGGTGCGCCCATAGTAGCTGATCCCAACCTCATACACCCGCAGCCGCCGCCGCGCGACCTTGATGGTAATCTCCGGCTCAAACCCAAACCGATCCTGCTCCAGCACAATGGACTGAATGACCTCCCGCCGAAAGGCCTTGTAGCAGGTTTCCATGTCCGTCAGGTTCAGGTCCGAAACCATGTTTGAGAGCAACGTCAACAGGCGATTGCCAACCGAATGCCAGAAATACAGCACCCGGTGCGGACGCCCGCCCATAAACCGCGAGCCAAACACGACATCCGCCTTGCCCTCCAGCAGCGGTGCCAGCATCTGCGGGTAGTCTTCCGGGTCGTATTCCAGGTCAGCATCCTGGACAATCACGTAATCCCCGGTCGCCTGCCGGAAGCCTTCGCGGAGCGCTGCGCCCTTGCCACGGTTGACCGGCTGAAACAATGCCCGGAGATTCGGCTGCGTTGCGGCCAACTCCCGCAGAATGTCAGTCGTGCCATCGGTCGAACAGTCATCCACACAGATGATTTCTTTTTCGAGCGGCAACCGGACAGCCTGCACCCGGGCAATCAGCTCACGCAGGGTACGGCGCTCGTTATAGACCGGAATGACAACGGACAACCTGCCGGGCATGAAGTCATCCTGAAACGTTGGGAAGGATTGGATTCACCAGGCTCAGCCGGTGAAAAGCCACAATGACCAGAGCGTGCGTAATCTGCCCAGTCGTGATGAGCGTCGGGATGGTCTCCAGCGGCACGAGCCGCACCGCCAGCGACTCATTGCCGTCAAAGCGTGTCGGCTTGAGCTTGCGCGCCCCGCGCGCCACAAAGCTGTAGCATCGGTTGTTCTGAATGGCTGGGTTGGGATGGCAGTAGCCCAGTAGCTCGATGGTCTCCGCCACATAGCCGGTTTCTTCTTCGAGTTCACGGGCTGCCGCTGCCGCAGGCGTCTCATCGGTGGCATCCACCATCCCACCCGGAATTTCAAGTGTCACCTGATGAATTCCGTGGCGGTACTGCTCCACCAGCACCACTTCACCGTCCGGCGTCACGGGAATCACATTGACCCAGTCCGGAGTGTGAATGACATAGAAATCCCGCGCCGCCGCCTCATTGCCGTCCGCTTCCGGCGGACAGGCCCGCTCGCGGTAAAGCGTAAATACTTTGGCATCCGCCAGCGGTTCCGGGGGCAGCTTGTGCCACGGGCGAATGTTCATCGTTCGGATTGGTTCGCCGTCTGGTTTGCTGTCGCCGCCAGGGCCCGTGAGCCGTCCTGCCGCGTACGAAAGGCCAGTGACACTTCGACAATCATCGTCACCTCATGACCTTCAGCCCGCAGGTTATGCAACTCCGACCGAACCCGGGGTGACTCCCACACCACTTCGCGCAGAATATGGCTCAGACGATTCGTTGCCTCTTGCAAATACGAATTGTCGCGTTTCATCACCCCACCTCCGGCTCAACAAGGAATTCCTCAAACCCGAACAAGAGGCAACCTGCCAGTCGCAATCGCCTGCCATTATGGCCTCTGCCCCAAGTTTTCAAAATGCAGTGAAAAAGCGAACGCATCGTATGCAAAGAACCACAGCCAAGTCAATTTTGGCCGGGCTTGGTGAGGGAATTTCACAGTCGTTCCGGCACACCACGCCGTCACAACCCGAACCGTCACACCTGGAGCCGTCCTCTACTGGGTTGGCGCATAGTAGCCGCTCCGCGCGCGTACCGTGACACCCGGCCGCTTAACGCGCACCTCGATGCGGCGAAACCTGCCATCCCGCGCGTCATTTGAGGAGTAATAGCTCAGCACATACTGCGCCCGCAGCTCGGCTTCAAGCTGGGCAAAGCCCGTCGTCAACTCAGAGAGACTCGTCACCATAAAGACCCGCCCGCCCGTCTGCCGGCACAGAAGGTCGAAGTCATTGTCCGGCGGCGGAAGAAAGTCGTCATATTCCGTCCGAATGATGGGACAGATGCCGAAGATGATGGCGTCCGTCCGGTTGACTTCCTCCAGCGCCCGCTCGCGCGTCACCCGGCTGACCGTGTTCTGTCCGTCAGAGACCACGACGATCACCCGCCGTCCGGGTTCACGCTCCAGGCGGCGCGCTGCAATGAAAATCGCATCGTACAGCGCCGTTGCCCCCCGCGCCTCCAACCCCCGCACGGCCGTTTCCAGCGCACTCAGGCTGGAGGTCATGTCCTGACGCAGATAGACATCGTGATTGAAGGCATAAAACGCCGCCCGGTCCTGGGGGCGCAGCACGCGCCGGAAAAAATCCAGCGCCGCCTCCTGCTCAAACTTCAACCGGTTGCGGACGCTGGCGCTGATGTCGAGCAACAGTGCCAGGCGCAGCGGCTGCTCCTCCTGCCGTCCCACCCGGCTGATGATCTGCAACTTGCCATCCTCATAAATCTCGAAGTCGGTATCGCTCAGATTCTGCACCGGCAGACCGGTCGTGCTGTTGACCGAGGTCAGCACCGTCACATAGTCCGCCCGGATGACGACATCGGCCGCCGTCTCACCGGTGCGTCCCGGCAGGGTATCGGCCGGCACGGGCACCACCTGGGCGGCAACTGACAGACTACTGACCACCAACAGCCAGACCGCGCTCCACCACCACGCCTGCCACGTTCTCTTCATGCTGCTTCACCGGCCAGGGAGGACGGCCGTCCGGCATCCATCGCCCTGAGCCACCCCTCAAAGGCCTCCAGCGCCAACGCAATCTGCCGCGCCCGCCGCTCCGGCCGCCGCCGATACACCCTGGCTTCGTCCTCCGCCAGCGGCGGCAGCAGGGCAAAGGTGATGTTGACCGGTTGGTAATCGTTGTTTTCGCAGTGGGCCACGTAGTTGAGCAGACTCCCGATGGCCGATGCCCGTGGAACAGGCAGCAGCGGCTTGCCCTGCACCAGCGCCGCCGCCCACCGACCCGCCACCAGCCCCGTCGCCAGCGATTCCACGTACCCTTCGACGCCCGAAATCTGCCCGGCAAAAAACAGCCGTGGCTCGTGTTTGACCTGAAGTGTCGGCGTCAGCAGTTTCGGGCCGTTCACGTAAGTGTTGCGGTGAACCTGGCCAAATTTCAGAAACTCCGCCTGTTCCAGCCCCGGAATCATCCGCAGCAGGGCCTTTTGCGCCCCCCACTTCACCGAGTTCTGAAAGCCCACCAGACTGTAACTGTCGGCCATGAGGTTTTCCTGGCGCAGTTGCACCACGGCGTACGGCTCCCTGCCGGTACGCGGATCGCGCAGGCCCACCGGCTTCATCGGCCCGAACCGCAGGGTGTCCCGCCCCCGACGTACGGCCACGTCAATCGGCAGGCAGGCCTCAAAATACTGCGCCTTGTCGGCCTCAAATGCCTTGGGTGCAACGCACTCGGCTGCCAGCAGGGCATCCACGAAAGCCTCGTACTGCTCCTTGTTCAGCGGACAGTTCAGGTAGTCATCCCCGCCTTTCCCGTAGCGGGCCGCACGAAACACCACTTCGTAGTTGATGGTTTCGGCATCCACCACCGGCGCAATGGCGTCGTAGAAGTACAACCGTTCCGCCCCGGCCAGAGTTTGAATCTCAGCCGCCAGGGCGTCTGAGGTCAGCGGCCCCGTGGCAATGATGACCACACCTTCCGGCGGAACCCGCGTGACTTCCTCCCGGATGACCGTAATCCGGGGATGTGCGGCAATCCGCGCCGTGACCTCAGCCGCAAACCGTTCCCGGTCAATGGCCAGCGCCGCCCCAGCCGGCACGCGCGTCGCCTCGGCAATGGCGATGAGCAAAGAACGCGCCCGCCGCAGTTCTTCCTTGAGCAGGTGCGGCGCGGTGTTGACTTCATCCGACTTGAACGAGTTGCTGCAGACAATCTCCGCCAGGCGGTCCGTCGTGTGCGCCGGCGTCTGCCTGACCGGCCGCATTTCATAAAGCCGCACCGGGACGCCCTGCTCGGCACACTGCCAGGCGGCTTCACATCCGGCCAGGCCGCCGCCGATAATGGTCACAGTGTCGTTCTGCATGGTTCATCACTCAGCGCCGGTATTTCCCAAACCACGCCTGCAGGTAAAGCTGCTGGGCCAGTTGATGTGACGGCCGCCGAAAGCCGTGGAATTCGTCAGGAACCCGCACCAGCAGCGTCGGTTTCCCCAGCATTTTCAGCGCCCGGTAGTATTCCTCGGTCTGCCCGATGGGCGTCCGCAAATCGGCTTCGCCGGTCAGCAGCATTGTGGGCGTCGTCACTCTGGCGACGTAGCTCAGCGGCGACCGGACGGCAAACGCCTGCGGGTCTTCCCACGGGTACTTCTCAAACTGGTCGTACCACGTCACCGGGCCATCGGTCGTTCCCACAAAGGAATGCCAGTTGACCACCGGACGCATGGAAGCAGCGGCCGCAAACCGGTCCGTATGCCCAACAATCCATGCCGTCAGCACCCCACCCCCGGAGCCGCCGCAGACAAACAGGTTGCGCTCGTCAATGAAGCCCTTGGCCAAAGCCGCATCCACCCCGGCCATGAGATCGTCGTAGTCCTTCCCCGGATAGGCATACTGAATGCCGTTGACAAACGCCTGCCCATAGCCGGTCGAGCCACGCGGGTTGGTGTAGAGCACGGCATAGCCTTCGGCGGCAAAGTTCTGAAACGCCCAGTTGAAGGCCACCGAGTACATGGACCACGGCCCGCCGTGAATCCACAGCACCATGGGATATTTCTTCGCCGGATCGAAGTCCGCCGGTTTGATGAGCCAGCCCTGAATCTCCAGCCCGTCGGATGACCTGAAGCGCAGTTCCTCGGCCTCGCCCAGCACCAGGCCGGCGAGCACGTCCGCATTGACATCCACCAGCACCTGCAGCTCGCCGGGCCTGGCGACCGGGAACGTCACCAGGCTTCCTGGCTCCTTGAAGCTTGACCGGATGGCCGCCACCTGCCCGTTATCTGCCAGCGAAAAACTGCTCAGGACGTGCGTCCCCTCGGTGATCCGGCGGGCTTTTCCGTTCACCGGAGCAAAGTAAAGCTGTGCCGTGCCGCGCTCCTCCACGAGGAAATACACCCCGCTGCCATCCCGCGCCCACGTGACCTGCGTCGGGGAGCTGGGCAGGTCGCCAACCCACAGTTTGGACTCCCTGCCATCGGCGTTCATCAGATAGAGGTTTGAAATGTGGTAGGTCAGCTTCTGGTGGTCATACCCCACGTAGGCAATGCGTTTGCCATCCGGGGAAACCTTCGGCTGGGCGTCGCGTCCACGCCGGTCAGTCAGCGCCCGAAGTTCCCGGGTGGCCAGGTTGATGACATAGATTTCGCTGTCACCCCGGGCAAACTCCCAGTCATCCCGCCGGATAGCGGACACATACACCTGCCGGCCATCGGGCGACCACTCCGGGTCATCGTAGCTGTACTTCCCGTCCGTGATGCGCTGTGGCGTCCCCCCCAGCCGCGCATCCAGCACAAACACCTGCCGTTTGGCACGGGGAATCTGTCCCTGCCCGTCCACGGCCCACACCATGCGGTCAATGACCAAGGCGGGCTTGGCCCACTGTGCGCCCTTCGGCGCTTCCGGCAGCTTGATGGGCAGGGGGGAATCAGGATCGGGCACGAGCATCGAGAACAACAGTTGCTTTCCATCCGGCGACCACCGCAGATCGGATGGCTCCTGCTCGACGCGGGTCAGTTGCACGAGATCGCCGGTTTCGGGCGTCAGGACGTGAATCTGTGCACTCCCGTCCCGTTCCGCCACAAAGGCCAACCGCTTGCTGTCTGGCGCCCACACCGGCTGACGGGCGCTGTAGGTCTGTCCGGTCAACTCGCGGACGCGCGAGCCATCGCGCTCCACAATCCACAGAGTGGAACGGTAGCGGTCGGTCATCTTGTCCACAAAAGTACGGGTAAACACAATCTGCCGCCCGTCCGGGGAAATGGCCGGATTTGTCACCGACTCCATTTCCATGAACGTCCCTTTGTCGAGCCGGCGGGGGGCCGTGGCCGGCGCTTCCTGGGCCGGTGCCAGACCTGACAGGCTGAAGGCTAAGCTCAGAACCAGGAAAACGGTGAGAAACGGCTTCGGGGTGAACATGAATCGTTTTCTGCGTGATTGCCCTTTGAAGAAAGTAAGGCCGGGCGACCGCCGGCAACGTACTGCTGCCGGATGCGCCAGGCAAATACAGTAAAGATACTCCAGCCGGATGACGTATCGCTACCACCGGCGTCCCGGCCGCAGGTGTCGGCACTGGCCCGGCTTCTGGTTCCACTTTCCCACACCTGCCAACCGTCCCGGTGGCAACGGGCCGCCCCCGTGACGAAACGCCAGAGGTGCGGCCCGGTTCCTGCCTGTCAGAAGAACAGCTTGAGGGCAAACTGAATCTGCCGGGGATCACGGGCGCGCGTCACCCGCCCGAAATTTTCCCCTTCCGTGATGTTGCCACGCGGATTCAGAAACTGGGTCTGGTTGAAGACGTTGTAGAACTCACCGCGAAACTCGACGCGCAGCCGTTCATTGATAGGGATGTTCTTGCGCAGGGTGACATCGTAGTTGTGGATGCTCGGACCACAACAGATGGTTCGTGGCGCATTCCCAATCGTCCCCAGTTCCTGGGGCGCGAAAGCGGCTGGATCAAAAAAGTAGAGGTTGTTGCGCCGGGGGTCGAAGGTCCGAAACCGCCCCACCAGGTCCGGCTGTCCCGGCAGCTCGAAGTCAAAGCTGTTCATCAGCTCCAGGTCATCCGACGAGGTGATGCGAATCGGAAAACCCGTCTGATAGACGGCAATGCCGCTTACGGCCCAGTTGTTGAGGATACCGCCGAGCCAGCGCCGGCCAGTCACCTTGGGCAACTGGTAATCGAACGTCACCACCAGGCGATGACGGGCGTCAAACAGGGACAGTGAACGACTCAGCCGCGGATTGATGGGGTTGACGATGTTCTCGAAGCTCGAAGCATTGTCAATGGACTTGCTCCACGTGTAGGCCGCCTGAATCTGAATGCCTTTTTCCTCGAAGCGTTTGTCCACCAGCACCTGTAGCGAATGGTAGTTCGAGTTGCCGGCCGTCTGCCGCTCAAACAGGCTGGCAAAGACCGGCACACCATCGGGCGGGCAACCCTCACCGGTCAGGGGATTGCAGAAAGGCGAGGAAAATGGCCGCAACCCTACCAGCCGGATGGCCGGATTGTTCGGCCCGGTCACGGTACGCTGTGGGCCGTAGGGCAGATGCAGGGTCACACCCGCCGGAATGGCCCCAGCCGGCACGAAGTATTCGTTGTCAGCTCCGAACGGTCCGCACGTGCCGGGACCCAGAATCCGGTTCAGGTCGAGACAGGTCTGGGGATTGCCAAAGTTGATGTCCCGCGTCAGCAACAGCCGGTGGCCCTGGGTGCCCACATAGCCAACCTGCACCAACAGGTCATCCCGGAGCTTGCGCTGGAGCGTCAGGCTGTACTGCACGGAGTACTGCGGACGAAGTTCCGCCGGCAACTGTCCATACAACAGGATGGGACGGAACACGGAGTAGTCCACCGGATCGCCCCGCCGTGGATTGAGAATCCCATTGGAGGGGTTCGGCACAATCGTTCCATCCTGGCGCAGAAAGGGCGTGTTGAAGAAGGTGTTGGTGATGTTTGAGCTGATGCCAAAGGGTGGCTGGGGCACGAGCTGGGCCAGGATAAGCCCCTCGATGGGCCCGTTGTAAAACATCCCCCAGCCGGCCCGTACACTGCTGTTGCCGGGACCGCCGGTCAGCTTCGCCAGCCAGCCGCTCTGCCAGGGCGGACTCCAGGCCAGACCAAGGCGTGGCGCAAACGCCCGGTAGTAGGTTCGGAACAGCCCATCCGGTACGCCCTCATCCCCCGGAATGCCCAAACCCAGGGGAAAGACGGCGCGGGCCGGCCCCGTCGGGCTACAGTCCTGTGACCCGAAGACACCGACGAGCGGATTGTCGGGATCAAGCCGGCAGGGAAACTGCGTACTGGCCAGACCGGCCCGAAAGGACTGCACCCGGCGGAAGCGGTCCGCCGCCGGGGTGTTCAGTTCCCAGCGCAGGCCGTAGTTGAGCGTGACGTTTGGCGTGATCTTCCAACTGTCCTGGGCAAAGAGATAGACCGCGTTGCTGTAGAAGTGCGAAGTCTGCGCACCGGTCTGGTAGTACGAATCCACCAGGCCCAGCAGGTAGTTGGGCACCAGATTCGTGTACCCGATGTTGTTCGGCCCGCCTCCAAAAAAGCTGAACTGACCGTTGAGCGCGCCGAAGTTGGTCATCAGGTAACGCTGCTGCCGCACGTCCACCCCGAACTTGGCCGTGTGGCTGCCCCAGATACGGGTCAGGTTGTTGGTGAGCTGGTAGGTATTGACAACCTGCGGGATTTCCCCCTGGTAGTTGTTGCCAATCGAGAAACCGCCTTCGAGACCAATCCACGGCACGCCCTCATGCGGCGTCCCGACGCCGACGATAATCCCCAGCCGGGGGTTGTTCGGGTCGGAGAAGCACAGTTCCGGGGGCACATCACGGCACGAAGCATTCACAAGGTTGGAACGTTCGGGACTGTTGAGCCGAAACAGGTTCTGACGGAAGTACACCGCCCGCGCCTCATTGATGGTGTTCGTACCCGTCCACGTATGGGAGAGATTGATCTGGGCAATCCGGGCGTTGTTGATGTTGCCAAAGCCGGGCAGGTTGGCGCCGGAGTCAGCCACCCGCGCAAAGGGCTCCAGTGCAAAGCTGTCCGAGTAAAACACAAAGGCGCTCAGTTGCTGCCGGTCGGTCAGACGGTGGTCGAGGCGCAAAAGCCCCTGGTCTCCACGGCGGCGGGCCACCGGATTGGCCTGAAAAAAGCCATCACCCAGGTTTGGGAGCGGCACGAACTGCTGGAGCAAATCATTGGCCGTCCGGTCAAAACATGCGCTGGGAATACGGTTACCGGGAAAAATATCGGCATAGGCCGCGCCGGCCGTGATGGGCGCGCCTCCGGCCGCAGCCACAGCGGCGGCGCAGCCGGGACGCGCATTGAGCACGGCAGCGACGGTCGCATCAGCAATAAAGCCGGTAAAGATCGGCCCGGCGCTGAAGTCCCCCAACCGTTCGGCCGCCGTCGGCACGGGCACCACATCCGACGGGATGCCCTGGCGGATGCGTCGCCCCTCGTAGGAAGTGAAAAAGTACGTCCTGCCACGCTGGATGGGCCCGCCGAACGTGCCGCCAAAAATATGCTGGTTATAGGCGGGCTTTTCCAGATTGAAAAAGTTGCGCGCATTGAGCGCACGGTTTCGGAAAAACTCAAAGACATTGCCACGGAATTGATCACTCCCGGACTTCGTGACAACGTTGATAACCGAACCGGAGTTGCGGCCGTACTCGGCATCGAAATTGTTTGTCAGGACACGAAATTCCTCAATGGCGTCTGGTGAAGGCTGAATAGCCGGCAGATTGACATAGAGATCATTGGCTTCACCACCATTGACACTGAAATTGTTTGACCTTCCACGTCCACCATTGACGGACACAACACCAGGCTGGTCACTCCCGGTAAAAAGGTCTGATCCAAGCTGTGACTGAACCCCTGGCTGAAGCTGTAGAAATTGATAGGTATCGCGGGTATTCAGCGGCAGGTTGACGACAGCGCGGCTATTGACCGAAGCGCCAAGCTGCGTGCTTTCGGTTTCAATCAAGGGTGTCCCACTGGCCCTGACCTGGACAACTTCACTGGTTTCCCCAATCTCCAGCTTGACCGTGACACTGTTGACACGCCCCAGGCTGACTTCCAGATTCGTCTGCTCGTACTGCTTGAACCCTTCGGCAGTGACCACCAGCCGGTAGGTTCCAATCGGGAGTGACGGCAGCTCGAATGTTCCATCCTCACTTGAAGTCGTGACGCGCGTGATTTGTGTTCCCTGAAGCGTCACGGTGACGTTCGCCCCGGCCACCCTGGCATTGCTGGGGTCCCTGATGACGCCACTGATCGTACCGGTTGTTTGTGCCCAGCCCAATGCTGTCAGCCAGCCCATAAAGCCGACGACAAAGCCCCAGAAGATGCCGTTTTTCTTCATGGTTTCCTCCCATAACAGAAACGGTTTCGGGCAGAAAGCTTTACCAAACTGTTTGTTTTTGTCTTTTGATGCTAAACCTGTTTTTTTGACAGAACAGGGCAAACCGGGCAGAGCATGATCTTTCAGCCCGGTTGGGCTTTTCACGGAATGAGTTTCAGGCAATTTCAGAGAGAAATTTCAAAGACCGGTTTCAGCCTGTGCCCTCCGTTCGGCCAATAACTGCACAAGCCTTCATCATGAAACCGGATGAAGGAAAAAGCTATTATACGTTGGTATAAGTTTGGTTTCTCACCCTTGCGCTTTCAGGCCGACGAGGAACCGGAAAGCCCCAGTCGTTCCGCCGCCCGCACCAATTCCGGGAGAGAGGCCACCTGCATTTTGCGCATCACATGTCCACGATGGACCTTGACGGTGATTTCACTTGTCCCAAGCTCAGCCGCAATCTGCTTGTTGAGCCAGCCGGCCACGACCAACGCCATGACCTCGCGTTCGCGGGCGGTCAGCGTGGCATAGCGTTGCCGCAGGGCAGCCAGTTCGGCGCGCTGGGCGCAACACTGGCGATGATACGCAATGGCCTGCTCGATGGCCTGAAGCAACTCCTGCTCCTGAAACGGCTTGGTCAGGAACTCAAAGGCCCCAGCCTTCATGGCCCGCACCGACATGGGGATGTCTCCGTGACCGGTGATGAAAATGATCGGCAGGTCCACCCCAGCCGCCGTCAGGCGGGACTGCAAATCCAGCCCACTCAACCCCGGCAGGCGCACATCAAGCACCAGACAACCCGGCGTGTCGTCAGCCCGCACGGCACGCAGAAACGCCTCGGCTGAAGCAAAGGACGCTACCTGGTAGCCGACCGCGCGCAACCAGTTCTCCAGCGACTGGCGCACCGAAACATCATCCTCAACCACGTACACAATTGGCGAATCCATCACCCCGCATGGCCCTCGGTCAGCAACGTAAACTGAAACTTTGCGCCAAAGCCATCACCGGCGACACACCACAGGCGGCCGCCATGGTTTTCGATGATGGAACGACTGATCGCCAATCCCAACCCCATGCCGTCGGGTTTCGTCGTGTAAAACGCATCGAAGATGTCGGCTTCGTGGGCTTCCCCCAAACCAACACCGTTGTCTTCCACCGTCACCAGCACCTGACCGTCGCCATAGGGTTCTGCGGACAGCCAAATTTCCCGCCAGCGCTCAGTCACCGGAAGCAGCGCCTCCACCGCATTGACCAACAGGTTGAGCACAACCTGCTGACACTGCACCCGGTCACCAAAAACGGCCGGGAGGTCTGAAGCCAAACGGGTGTGGATGGTGATGCCCTTCCTGACGAGATCGTTCCGAATGAGGGACAAGACTTCAACCAGCGCTGCCCCCAGGTCAAACGTGGCCTTTTTCAACTCGGTCCGGCTCAGCATGGCGCGAATCCGTGCAATGATCTCGGCGGCGCGATTGCCATCCCGAATGATGGCCGTCACAGTCGTCCGGGCTTCCGGGAGGTTCGGCGGCGTAGCCCCCAGCCACCGCAGACAGGCATTCCCGTTGGTGACAATCGCCGCAAGCGGCTGGTTGATTTCGTGGGCAATCGAGGCCGCCAGTTCGCCCAGCAGCGTCCGGCGGGCCACCAGAGCCAGTTCGGATTCGACTCTGGCAAGGGTCTCTTCCGCCTGACGCCAGTCCTCAATGTCCGTCCCAAGCCCGTACCACTTGACGACCTGCCCCGGTTCGCCGGCCGGAACGACGTGCAACCGCAGCCGCCGGTACACCCCGTCGGCGCGGCGCACCCGGACTTCCGTTTCAAAGGCCCGGCCACGCTCCCGCGCCTGCTGCCACTGTTCCGCCAGGGCATCGGCTTCTGCCGGATGTACCGGCAGGTTGCGCCGCAAATCCGTCACCGGCGCGGAAGACGCCCCCAGAAAATCACGCCAACGCTGGTTGAGAAACTCCACCGAACCATTCGGCGACTCGCTCCAGACCAACCCCGGTATGGTGTCCATCACCAGCCGGAGCTGGTCCTGAAGCGACTGAATCTCCTGAAACGACTGGCGGTTTTTCGCGGCCAGGCGGTTGATGGTAAATGCCGTCGTCAGAAACACGATGGGTGCGACGACATCCAGCGGCTGGTTCATCGCCGGACGAAACAGGGGCGCGGTGAAAAACGAATCCAGTCCAATGTACGCCAGCAGGGCGGTCACCGCCGATGGAGCGGCGCCGGTTCGGAGCGCCACCAGAACAATGACGATGAGGTAGAGCAGCGCGGCCGTCGTCGAATGGACCTTCAGGTAAAAACCTGCTGCGGTCAGAGCGCACACACTCATCCCGCCGACGGCATAGGGTGCCAGGCGGTGCAACCACGGTCCCAGGCGTACGTTGTGCTTTCGTGTCACGTCGGGCTACGACTCCACTCTTTCGTTCACACTATTCTGGCTGCCGTTGGGGACGCACCGGGGATTGAAAAACCAATGCCCCCCACACCGGCCACCAGGCGGCACGACGCCCCCCGGCGACAAAGCACCACGGAACAAAAGGGCGGCCTGTCCCTTGGGTGCGGTCAGTCAATCTCGAAGCCGGAGGTCTCAAACTTCAGGGCGCGACTGTTTTCCATCACCGTCCGCACCGTATGCTCGGTGGCCCCATCCGGCAGGCGGACCTCGATTTCCAGCGTAACCACCACCTCGGCGCCGGGTTGCCCGGCCAGATGCACGATGACTTCCTCGGCAATGCGGCCGGCATCGCGGCCCACGCGGGTCGGATCAAGGCGTACGGTGCCATGGTAGCGCCGTGGCAAGGGGCGTGGCGGCGGGAGCGTCCCCCCGGCCTGGTTGCCGGCATCGCCGTTGCCTCCGGTATCCGCCCTGGAAGGGGCAATTTCAGCCCCCTTCCCCCCGGTGACCGGCAGTTGGGGCGAAATTTCGGCCGCCCGCTGCTGTTGGGCCACATCCGCCCTGACGACCAGACCGCCGTCTTCAGGGGTCAGTTGAACCGGCTGGCCGCCGCGCAGCCCCCGATACCGGCCCGTGGTCTCATCCCAGCCTTCGGCGTAGGCGTAGGTCTCAACTTCCCAACTGAGCAGCGCCACGCCGTCGCTGATGGCCCGGATGAGTACCTCCGGCCCGATGAGCCGGGGCAGGTAGGGATAACTGGCAAAGTCTTCCACAAGCTGGCGCACCGGGACGTGGTTGCCCCGCCACAGCGGTATCTCATCCAGATGCTTGCGCAGGATGGTGGCGCCGAGCTTCCCCAGAAGCCGGTCTTCGCTTTTGAGTTTTTTACTGGCGCGCACGGCCAGCGGCTCAGAGCCGGCCAGCCGCAGCGCCTGCCACGTCACCGCCGCCTGCGGCGTCGGCTGCTCCGGTACCAGAACCCACTGGTAAGTCTCCGGCAGACGGGCGTTCACCGTCACATCCGCCGTCTGGAGTCGGGTTTCCGCCTGCCGTACCTGGTGGGGATCGAGATTCAACGCCTCTTTCTCATCCAGAATTGAGCGCCAGGCGAGGAAGCCGCGTACGGCATCCTCCAGGTCCGGCAGGCGCACCTTGTCGGCCGCCAGGAAGACCAGGGTGTTGCGGTAGCGCCGGGGTGCATGGCCACGAGACTCGAACATCGCCTGGGCGGCACTCACGGCCGCGTTGTCGCCTTCCCTGCTGTAGGCGTGTTCCGGCGGCAGGATGACCAGCCGCGCCTCGCGTTCGTCCGGTATGTCCGCGCTGGTGCGTGGCACCGGGTGCACCCGTGCGAAATCGCCGGTCTGTCTGACGTTGGCGCGGAGACGGGCTTCGAGTTCAACGGCCACCCGGTCGGGGTCACGTTTGAGCTGTTCCGCCCGCTCCTCCGCGAGCTTGGTCACGGTGGGCTGGGTGGCGTACCAGAAGCGCGTCCCGTCCTGATAGAGGTAGGTGGCTGCGGTCCCCAGCCGCCGGAGCGCATCTCCAAAGACCGCCGGTGACTCCCCCGGCATCACACAGCCGAGCTTCACCCGGCGCTCCTCAAGCCCCCGGTGCGCCGCCGCCGGAGTGGGCGCCGAACCCAGATAAATGGTGCGGGCCACCCGCCGGGTGGCCGAAATCCGGCCCAGGTTGGGCAGCTCGCCGTCAATCTTCAGCGGCAGGGCACCCGGCCCATCCACGTCCTTCCCGATAATCGGTGTCCAGTTGTCCGCCAGGTAGCGCGTCAGCTCAAACTGTACCCGTGGGTCATCCACCGGAATGGTGGACGGCAGAATCAGCGGGCTGCGGTCCCCCTGTTCCCACAGGCTGTGAACCACCGCCGCCATCAGGCGCAGGACACCGCGCGTGCGCTGGAATCTGACCAGCGTGGACCAGTCTTCATAGAGGCGGTCAAAGACCTCCGGGTGAATGGGATAGGCCGCCTGGATGCGCTGTTCGTACCCGATGGCTTTGCATTCGGGGGGAAATTCGGACGGGTGCGCGCGGTACAGTTCGGCGAACGCGCGGGCCGTGAGGTCGCGCTGGGTGAAGGCTTCCGCGCCCGCCAGCGGTTCAAACAGCCGGCGGCGCACAATCTCGAAGCCCTCTTCGGCACTGGCGGGCCGCCATGCCGACTCCACCCGCCCCACCACGTTGCGCAGCCGGTCAAGGGCCTCGCGCCCCCGCAGACCGCCCACCTCCACATCGTCCGCCTGCGTGTCGGAAGCCGGCAGCGAGATGACCAGCAGGCAGTTGCCGGCCAGTTTGGCCGCTTCCGTGAGCGCCTGGGCAAAGGTGAACTGGGTCTCAAAGCTGCCGCCCGGCAGGTCGGCGGCGTCGTGAAGCTGGCGGGCATAGGCCACCCACTCGTCAATCAGAATCAGGCACGGACCATAGTCCCGGAACAGCTCGCGCAGGCGGTCGCCGGGGTTGGTCGCCCGCTCATCGTCCGCCGCAATGTGCGCGTAGGCTTCCGGTCCGCCCAGTTGCCAGGCCAGCTCGCCCCACAGCGTGCGCACCAGCGTGCCATCGGGCTTGCGCGCGGGATTGCCGGGCGAAATTTTGTTGCCCACCAGCACCACCCGGCGCGCTTTGGGCAACTCTGTCACACCGGCGTGGGCCATCAGTTCCTCCACCCCCGCCAGTCTGGCCGGAGCCACTCCACTGAACAGGTGATAGAGCGCCAGCATGGAGTGGGTTTTGCCGCCGCCAAAGTTGGTCTGGAGCTGCACCACCGGATCGCCACCCGTACCAGACAGACGCTGGACGGCACCCACCAGCAGCCGCTTGAGACTCGCGGTGAGAAAGGTGCGGCGAAAGAACTCGGCGGGATTCTGGTACTCGTCACTGCCCTCGCCCAAGTGAACCTGCCACAGATCGGCGGCAAACTCGGCCTGCTGGTAGCGACCACTGGCCACGTCGGGGTGGGGCGCGACCACCTCGCGCCAGGGCTTGAGCCGGCTGCCGTCGGCGGAAACCTCGATCAACGAGCCTCCGGCCTTGCGTTTCTCGTGGCGTACCTGCTCGTCGAAAACCAGGCGGCGCAGCTCCATCTTGAGCCGGTTGACCTCGTCGGACTGCGAAGCTGAAACGGCTGTCAGCAGCCGCTCCATGGAGTCGAGGGCGCGGTCGGCATCGTCGCTGGAAAACGGTTTCTGGTGCGCCCACCGGTTGCGCCAATCGCGCAGCTCGCTGACCAGCGAACGTTCGGCGAAGCCCAGGGTCTTGCGGAACACGTCGTTCCAGGTTTCCCACATCAGCTTGAGCAGGCCCGCCACGTCCCACTCAGCAATGGGCTTGTTTTTTAGCAGCGGATCCTCGGCATAGCGGCGTACCGTCTCCATGTTTACCGCGCCCGCCCGCACCGCCTCCTGCACTTCGCGCTCCACGTAGGGGCCCAGCCCTGCGCGCAAGAGGTCCAGTCCCTTCCCCACCCGTTCCTTATTGGTCATAGCCAGCCTCAAGCCTCCGTATGCTCAAAAAGCGTCTCCTGAGCCGGGCGTGTCGTGCGGCTTTCGGCCGCCAGCCGCGCTATCTCCGGCCAACTCTGCACCAGCGCATTGTACGAAAGTCCTTCCGCCGCCCGCTTCCGGCGCTCGCACACGGTATAGAGCCGGTAGGCCAGCTCGCGCGCAATCTCGGCCCGGGCGCCGAGTCTGGCCACCAGTCCGGCCGCGCCAGGCTCGCCCTCCCGCTCCAGCACCCGGATCAGGTGATGCACGATCTCCCAGTCGGTCAGGCGCGGGTCCGTGGCCGGGTCCCAGTCGGCCGGCAGTTCTTCGGGCTTCAGAAGCCGCACCCTGCCGCGCCGCGAGGCAAGGATACCGGCTTCAACCATGCCGTCCACGCTGGTGTTTTTGGCTTTGGAGAGCGTCTCGGCCTCCCCGAACTCTCTCTCGTCAAAGCCGTACTGTTCAAACCACGCCACCGCCCAGCGCGTATCGGCATCGAAGTCGCCTTCCTGCGCGGTCAGTACCTCGTCGAGGGTCTGGTTGATGAGCGCCAGCGCCTCGCGGACGGAGACGGGCTGCCCCTCGGCGTCGAGCACCTGCGCGTAACGGGTATAGACGGCCATGCCGGGTCCGATGGCCGCCTGCGCCAGGTCCACCGGGGCGATGTTGGCCTTCTGCAGCTCGGCCAGCGCGGGCGGCAGTTCAGCTTTGAGTGCGGAGACGAACTCGCGGCGCGTGGCCGTGGGAGCATGTTTCGGGCGCGGGCGGCAGACGAGGACGATGCTGGAAGCAAGGGCATTGGTGTCATTGCCGATCATCCGTCCCTGCCGTTCCGTGCGCATTGGCCAGGTGCCGGTGATGGCAAAGCCGGCGCGGATCACGGCGTCGAGAAAGGTCTCCCAGCCGGTGCTGGCCACCCCTGGGAGGGCGGGCGTCCCGCCCGCCACAAAACGCGGGCGGGACGCCCGCGCTCCCAGGGTTTCGGCCTGCTTGAAGGCGTAGTAGATCGTGACCGGAAAGGCCGGGTGCGCCTGTTCAGCGAGGCGGCGCATCGCCTGCGTCATGCCCTCAAGGAAAAACCGCTCGGCCTTTTCCTTGCTGCCGTGGCGGTAGGGCGTGGCGACCAGTTCCTCGGCCTTGGGCGTGCTGAGCGTGGCGAAGAGGTCGGGAAAGACGGGCTTGAGCGTGCGGCGCAGCCAGACGTAGAAAAAGTCGGAGAGGTCGGCGTAGCCGATGTTGTCGTAGTAGGGTGGATCCGTTGAAACAATCTTGCCCGCACTAATCACTTGGTTACTGGCATCAGCCTGGCCAACTTGACCAATTCCCTTTGGGGGAAACGCCTCTAACGCGGTTGGCACCCACTCCAGTGAGCCCGCCCAACTGCCCGTGCTATCCGAGAAGACGTTTGCTTCCGCGAAGTCCCAAGTCATAGGTATTGCTTGCCGTGCGAAGACCTGCTCGATCTTTTCACCGACTTGGTTCCAGATACATATCGTGGCCAATCGGTTCGCGAGTCTGCTGATCCCTATCGCCAAATACACCCCCACGGCCTCGGCGTAGGCCTCGGCGTAGGCCTGGGCGCCGGTGCCGCCGTCGCGCAAGGGGATCGCATCCTGGGAGCGCGGGCGTCCCGCCCGCGAGTCATGGCGGGCGGGACGCCCGCCCTCCCAGGCGCTGCTCCACCGCCACGCCGAAGGCTCCGGGCACAATCCAGCCTTGACGGGGTTGTTCCCGATGTACTCCACCACACGCCGGAAGTGGTTTTCGTCGCGTATGGCGCGATCAAAGTATTCCTCCATCCAAAACGGCCCCTCGCGCCCCAGCCGCCGGTTGGCCTCCCTGGCCGTAAACGATTTCCACCCGTGCAGGATGGACGACAGGCTGTTGCCGTGGAGCGGCGTCACCAGTACGTGGACGTGGTTGGGCATCACGCACCAGGCGTGCAGCGCGTAGCGCTCGCCGTCAAAGTGAAGAAGGGACTGCTCCACCAGCTCCGCAATGTGCGGATCGCGCAGCCAGCAGGCGCCGTGCCCGGCGTCGAGCGCGGCTTCAATGCGCTTGCGGCGTTCAAGTGCCTGCTCATCTTCGGGCAGGCGCGCCAGCTCGTCCTGCCAGCGGGCAAGCAGCTCGCGCGGCAGGCTGTCGTGGAGGCGAAAGGTGATGTGCTGGGGCACCTCGCCGGCCTCGAAGTGAGGGAGACGGCCGCGGGAGTGCCAGATGGTTTGCGGGCGGGACGCCCGCGCTCCCAGGTAGTCCTCGCGGCACTTTTCCATCGCTTCGGCCACCAGATCGGAAAACGTCGTCAGCGCCACAAGCTGGCGGGGGGTGAAGAGGTCGCCATAGGTTTTCATGCCATAGAGCTGAACACGAAACCCAAGGGCCTTTTCAGGTAATGGCGTCTCAGGTTTCCACGTCGGTTGCGCTGAGCGTGCAATGGCTTCGTGTTCTTCGGTAGGCGGCAGATAAACGCGCCCGTTCGGTCCTTCCGCGACGATGGCCATCAATCGCGCTCCCATACGCCCCTGCATGGCTTCGGCACGTGCGTAATCAAATCCGATTGGGGTACCAGAAAGCAGGCACAGGAAAGAGCTGCCGCTTCCGCCCATCTTGGTGCCATTCCTGGCTTTTTCCGGCGGCTTACCCACCTTGACCGTGAAGTAATACCCTGGGAGGGCGGGCGTCTCGCCCGCCACAAGTCGCGGGCGGGACGCCAGGATAATTGGCTCGACGTACGCCTCCTTGCCCGCCTTGCTGGAGAGGATGAAGGTGGAAACCAGCGGCACATCCACATCCGCAAAAGCCGGATTGGGGCTTTTGACCGTCCGCGCCCACAACCAGGCAATCACGGTGAGCTTTTGGCCCACGAGCGGTTGGAGGTCGGGGCGGTCCGCGGCCATCTCCGCGGTCACTTCCACCTTCGGGTACAGGTGTCCGATGCGTTTTTCCGCCTCAGCGCGCATCCACTGGCCGTAGTAGCGCACGTCCTCGGCCAGACCCTGCGCGCCCTTCCACTCGCGGGCGAAGAGTTGCTTGTCCTGGCGCGCCTCGGGGTTCACCGGCGGCTGGCCCGCAAACCGGGGCGGAATCTCGATCATGGCCTTGTTGATCAGCACGGCCACGGGGTTGAGGTCGCTGGCCCAGGCTTCCAGCCCCAGCCGCTGCGCCTCCAGCGGCAGCGCACCCCCGCCGGCAAAGGGATCGTGAAAACCTGGGAGCGCGGGCATCCTGCCCGCATTGATCGCCTCAACAATCTCGTCGTCTGAAAGGCGTGATGCCGCTGCGCCAAGGCAGTGCCGCGCCCAACTCCGGCGGATTTCGCGCCGGGCGCTTTCGAGCACTTCCTCGTTGGTGGTGTTTTCCCACTGTACAAGCTGCTCAAGCAGGCGAAAGAGGCGCTGGCGTTCCCTCTCCTGTGCTTCCGGGGTGGGAAATTCCTCCGGCACACTGGCGGGATCATCCACCATCTGGGCAAAGATGACGGCCCGGGCCGCAGCCAGCGGACGGCGCGCCCACCACAGGTGCAGGGTGCTGGGGTGGCCGTGGCGAATGGACTTCTCACGAGCGCTGGCGGCGTTGATGGCCTCGAGCGGGAGTGCAACTTCGATCAGCTTCTTTCTCATCTTGGCTCCTCGGCCCTGGCTAGGAGGACAGCAAAGTCGTAGTTCACGCTGGTAACGCCAAAGTCGGGCTCGCGCTGGAACGGACGCCGCAGGTAGCTCACCCGGTGCCTGCCGTCTTCCAGAAACTCCACCAGGGCCAGAATAAAGTCATCGGGCTTGTTGAGCGAGGTGAGAATCTCATTTCTGGTGACGGTGATTGTGGCGGCTCCACTGACCCGGCCCTTGACCTCCAGGAAGCGCAGCCGGCCGGTTTTCGGGTCGCGGCTCTCGATGTCGTAGCCCAGCCGCTCGAACTCCCGGTCGGTCGGTTCAAAACCAAGCTGCCGCTCAACGTCCATCACGATGGCGCGGGCGCGGGCGGCCACGGCCTGCGTGTCAGCCGGGGTGTCTGTCACTGTCGCTGGCTTGCCGGTCACGTGGGCGAGCAGCCCGGCCGGAATGATCACCGCCCCACCCAGCACCACCGGCGGCAGGGCTGAAATCCGGGACTCGTTCTCCAGTTCGGACAGGCGCCGCTCAAGGCGGGACTGAAGTTCGTCGGCCCGGCGGCGGGCTTCCTGCGAGTTGAGCCGGGACCCCGGCTTACCGGACTGCTCCATTAGCTTCAGCTCCTCGGCCCGGCGGTCCCAGTAGGCGATTTCCTTGGTGAGGCGATCTTTGACCGCCGTGCGGATTTTTTCGATCTGGGCCAGGCGTCGCTCGCGGACTTCACGCACATGTTCGGGAACGAGCGTGGCGATGGCGTGGCTCTGGGCGTGTTGCTCAAGATCACCGGTAATCCACGCGCACTGGGGCTGCTTGAGGATGGTCAGCGCATCCGGCTCGTCGTCGCGCAGAGGACGATAGTCCAGATAGGGCGCGTAGTGCAGATGGCGGGCGCGGCCTTCGGCGTCCAGTTCAACGTAGAGCAGCCGGCGCGAGAGCGTCTGCCGCGCTCCCGAAGACAACCGGCTGGCATCCTGAATGGCGTGCTCCAGGAAAAAAAGCACCCGTGGACTCGTGGATGGGTCACGGTCATCCACCAGCACCGCGCCGCGTTTCAGAAGGTCGCCGTGTCGTTCAAGGGTGAGAGCGAGTACGGCTTCCAGCAGGGGATGTCCCGGACAGACAAAGGAGGCGAGCGGCTGGCCCGCCGGGGCCATCAGGTGCTTCTCGAAAACCACCCGCTCGTAGCGCTCCAGCACCGGGTCGCCAGCGCCCGGCTGGCGATGGCGTCGGCGCAGCAGTGCCGGTACGTGAGTAATCTCGTAGCGGCGCGGCTCGCGCTCGCGGAGGCTTCCGCCCAGACGCCGGAAAGCCTCCAGAAAAAATGACTCGACGTAGTGTGGTTGCAGGCGGCGTGCCTCAGCCCGCGCCATGTCCTCCCGCACGCGGGTCACACGGCTGATGTCCATGGTGTCGTGGGCCAGCGCCCGCTCTTCGAGCAGGTCCTGCAGATGGTCACGATTCACAGCGTGTTCAATGGCCCGGGTCAGGCGCGCCCGGACTTCGGGCTGGTCGCCGTAGCGGACGGCTTCAATCATCAACTCCCGTAGGGAGTGGCCCTCGAAGTGCAGCCTGCCCAGCACATCAAACACCTGCCCGCCCAGGGCCTGCCGCGCTTCTTCGAGCTTTTCCAGCAGCCGCCGGTACACATCCCCCTCACGGGTTTCGGCCGCAACCAGGTTCCACAGATGGCAGACCTCGGTCTGGCCGATGCGGTGGATGCGGCCGAACCGTTGCTCCAGGCGGTTGGGATTCCAGGGCAGGTCGTAATTGACCATCAGGTGCGCCCGTTGCAGATTGATCCCCTCGCCAGCGGCATCGGTGGCCAGCAGCACCCGCACCTCCGGGTCATGAAGAAAGCGCTCCTGCGCCTGACGCCGTTCCTCACGTCCCATGCCGCCGTGAATGATCGCCACCGCTTCCGGGCGCCCGAAGCGGTCGCCGATTCGGCGCTGCAGGTAGCCCAGCGTATCCCGGTGTTCGGTAAACACCACCAGCTTCTGGCGTGGCGAGGACACCGCCGGAGGAACGTATTTCCCGGCTTTCGGGAGGGCGGCTTCCGGGGAGGGCGTGGTGAAGATTTCGTCCAGCAGTTCGGACAGTTGCCGCCACTTGGTATCCGCGCCGCTTCTTCGCACCTGAGCCGCAAGAGCTTCCAGCCGTCCGAGCGCCTGGATTTCCCGCCGGAGTTCGTCCATCGTGCTGGCGGCCGTAGCCTGATCGAGAATCTCGTCCTCGGCAGCTTCAATCTCGCTCTCCGGCGCGTCCTCCAGGTCTTCGAGCTTTTCGGCGTCGAAGACAGCACCATCGTTTACGGCTACCGCACCACCGCGACGCAACAGTTCCAGCTCGCGCAGCCGTTTTTCCAACCGCTCACGTCGCCGGCGCAGCGATTGGTAGATGGCCTCCGGGGATGAGGCCAGGCGGCGCTGGAGGATGGTCAGCGCAAAGCCCACCGTGCCCGCCCGGCGGTCATCCCGGAGCGCTTCGGCGCGGCCCCACTCCTCCCGCACATACTCCGTCACCTCCCGGTACAGGGCGGCCTCGGACTCCGAGAGCCGGTAGGGAACGGTGTGGGCGATGCGCTCCGGGAACAGCGGCGTACCGTCGAAGGTGAGCAGGTTTTCCTTCACCATCCGCCGCATCAGGTCGCTGGTGTCCACCTGGTGGACGCCATCGCGGAAGCGTCCCTCGAAGCGATCTTCGTCCAGGAGCGCCAGGAAGAGTTGAAAGTCCTCTTCCTTACCGTTGTGGGGCGTGGCGGTCAGCAGGAGAAAATGCCGCGTCAGGCCGGAGAGCAACTGGCCAAGGCGGTAGCGTTTGGTGTACTTGACCTCGCCCCCGAAGAAGCTGGCGGCGAGCTTATGGGCTTCGTCCACCACCACGAGGTCGTAGCGGTTCGCGGGGGCGGCCAGCTTTTGCTGCGCCTGTTCGTCGCGCGCGAGCTTGTCCAGCCGGGCAATGACCAGGTTCTGTTCAAGAAACCAGTTGCCGGTGCGGGCGGCTTCCAGTTTGTCGTTCGTCAGTATCTCGAACGGCAGGTGAAAGCGCCGGGTCAGTTCATCCTGCCACTGCTCAACCAGGTTTCCGGGGCAGACAATCAGGCAGCGTTCCAGATCGCCCCGGACCATCAGCTCCCGGATAAGCAGGCCTGCCATGATGGTTTTGCCGGCTCCGGGGTCGTCGGCCAGCAGAAAGCGCAACGGCTGACGCGGGAGCATGGCTTCGTAAACCGCCGTGATC
Organism: Chloracidobacterium thermophilum B; assembly: GCF_000226295.1. Taxonomy (GTDB): domain Bacteria; phylum Acidobacteriota; class Blastocatellia; order Chloracidobacteriales; family Chloracidobacteriaceae; genus Chloracidobacterium; species Chloracidobacterium thermophilum. Next base: position 1,418,841 of record NC_016024.1, on the reverse strand, counting down.
TGGTGCGGCAGTGGCTCCACCAGCGAGGTATGCACGGCCAGAAGCGGATCGAAGAGGTAGGCGAGGCGGATGCGGTGCGCCTCCGCGACCAGACGGAAAGCCGCGCCGTTACCGTCAAAGCTCCACGGGCGGCCCAGCGCGACAATCTCAAGGCGCTCCTCATCCTGGCGAAAGAGAAGCTCGTCGGCCACCTGACCACTCGCATCGCGGTACACCAGCGTCAGCGCCTCCGAGCCGTGCCACTGCACGCTGACGACCGTGACCGCCGAATGGGGCAGGATACCCCGGACACTTGCACCGGGGGTCAGTTCCTCAAGTTTCAACATCCGTGCGTCCTCTTATTTCGGGCAGGGCGTTTCTGACAGCAGGGGCATACCAAATTGGAAAAGCGATGCCGCGCTGGCTACACTTCGGGCCATCCATTCAGCCCAACCATTGCAAAAGACGTTTTATGCTATCCGGGAAACTACACACCCATCGGCCTCCACCCTGGAGAAGGTTGCTTCTGGTACTGGCCCTGTTACTGGCAGCCGGACATACAGCGCCGGCCAACCCGGTTGTGATCAGCGACCGTCTGGACAGTCAACCGCTTACGGCCCAACTCGATCAACTGGAAGACCCCACCCGGCAACTCACCATCGAGCAGGTGGCCCGCCAACCGCTTCCCTTCACTCCGGTAGCTACCGACTACCTCAACCTGGGCTATACGTCCTCGGCCTACTGGTTCCGCCTGCGCCTGCGAAACGATCTGGCGTATCCGGTGGAGCGGGTCATTGAGGTCGAACAACCCTATCTGGGCCGCGTCGAAGCCTACCTGCCCCGCACTGACACCGAAGGTTTTCTCTACCTTGCTGCTGGAGACGATCTGCCCTTTTCAATCCGGGCCGTTCGCCACCGCCTGCCGGTGTTCCCCATCTCCCTGCCGGCCCACGCCGAACAGACCATCTACCTGCGCGTCGAAACCAAGGGGGCATTGACCTTTTCGGCTGCTCTCTGGAAGCCACTCGAACACGGCCGCAAGGACCGTGTCCATACCTTTTTCCTGGGAGCTTACTACGGCTTTCTCCTTATCCTTCTCATTTATAACGCGGCATTCTTTTTTGGTGCCCACGATCAGACCAACATTTTCTTTGCCGGCTATGTCACCTGCATCGGCCTGTTTCAGGCTTGCGCGGATGGCTTTGCCACTCAGCTTCAGGAGTGGTTCTTTGGCGGCCTGCTTGTGGAAGGACTGCGGCTGCGGCTTGTTTTTGGCAACGCGGCCTGCGGCATGGCTGCCCTCTTTACCCGCAAGTACCTTTGCCTGCAAAACTTCTGTAACCGTGGACTGAGTGTGTTGGCAGGGGTGTTTTTCAGCATGGCCGCCATTGCCGCCATTGCTCCGACACAGACCGTAGCCAGGATTTCAACTTATCTTATGGCACTGGGGGCGCTGCCGGGACTGTTTTCTTCCATTGGGCCGCTGCGCCAGGGCTACCGGCCGGCGCTGTATTTCCTGCTGGCGTGGTCGGCGGTGGTGCTGGCCGTTCTGCTCAACACATTGCGAACCGTCGGGGTGCTTTCGCCCGCCATTGCCTGGCCGTCGGTGCTGCACCTTGGCACGGTCGTTCAGGGACTGTTCCTGTCCGTAGGGCTGGTTGCCCGCGTGGCCCAGCTTCAGCAGGAAAAGGAAGCGGCGCAGGCCGAAGCCGAACGGCGGACGGTTGAAGTGTCGCTTTCAGAAGCCTTCAACCGACAGCTCAAGCAGGCCAACGAAGAACTCAACCAGGCACTTCTGGCGCGTGAAGAGGCACGGCGGGAGGCCGAACAGCGCCGGGCCGAAGCCGAAGCTGCCAATGCGCGTCTCATGGAACTTGATCGCATCAAGTCCGAGTTCACGGCCATGCTTGTCCATGACCTGCGTTCTCCGCTGGCAGCCGTCAAGGGGACGCTCGAACTCATCGAAGAAGTTCTGCCCGGCCATGACCCGGACCTGCTTGAACTCGTACGCGCTTCCCAGGGCAACGTCCAGCGGACGCTCGACCTCATCACCGACCTGCTGGAACTTGCCCGCGCAGAATCTCAATCGCTCAGCCTTGATCTCCAGTTACTTGATTTGGCGCCGTTACTCCAGCAGTGCATTGAGAATGCCCGTCTCGGTGCGCCACACCCGCTGACGTTTGTCCGCGATCTGCCTCCCAACCTGCCTGCCGTCGCTGGCGACAGCCGCAAGCTGGAGCGGGTGTTTATGAACCTGCTGACCAACGCGGCCAAGTTCACCCCGCCCGACGGCAGGATTACCGTAACGGCACGGGAAGTTGTCGGCGAAGGCGTCGAAGCCGGTTTGTCCTTTGTCGAAGTGTCCATTACCGACACGGGCAAGGGCATCCCGGCTGCCGAACTGCCGTTTCTTTTTGATCCCTACCACCAAGGCAGCCAGGGTAAGCGGCAGGTCGGGTTCGGGCTGGGCTTGGCCATCGTCAAACGGATTGTCGCGGCCCACAACGGCAATGTGACGGTCAAAAGCCAGGTCGGGGTCGGCAGCACCTTCACCGTGACCCTTCCCTGCTGGGCCAGCAAAGTTGGCCAGACCTCGCTTGCTGCACCGGAGCTGGCTGGAACCGGCGACAGCGGCGAAGCCGTCTTTACATGACGGTCCAGACCTAAAACCGGGACTCGACCAGTTCGAGAGAAATTGCTGCGCCGCCCAGACTGGCCCCCTTGACCGAGAGCCTGACCGGCAGCCGGGTGGTCGCATCCACCCAAACGACGGTTTGGGTGCCGCCTTCATCGGTAAGTTCCACGCGGTAGGTGTTGAACGTCCCGGAGGCCACCTGCGCTTCCTCCATGCCGACCACCCGAAGCTGAACGAGCGTCGGGCGGCCGTTCTGGACGTTGAAGTTGCGCAGCGTGGCCGTATAGCCAACCGCCAGCGGCAGGCGCCCGATGACAAGATAGCGCCCGGCACCGTCGGCCAGCAGTTCGCCCCCCAAATCAGCCGCCAGCGGACGGGGCGTGCCGTTGAGCTGTACCGAACCGTCTGCTTTGCCAGCCCGGAACGCCACATCCACCGTGAGCGGCCCCTGACTGACCTGCCGCGCGCGTACCACCAGGGAGGATTTTTCAAGCTTCGTCGTCTCCACGACCGTTCCCACGGGAAGCCGGGTTTCCTCACGGACTTCCCACAGACCATCAGCTTCCACAACTGTGGTTTCCACCGTGGCGGGAATGCTCTGCCCCGGCACTTCAATCGTTCCGCGATAGCGCAGGACGCCGGCCTGCAAATCACTTTCCGGCCGGGTCAACCCCACCCCTGCCGGGGTTCCCCGTGCCGGACGGGTTACGGTCTTGACATCCACGGTGATGTCTTTCAGGCGCGCGGCAACCTCCTCCGGCATTGTCTCCTGGAAACGTCCCTTGAGATAGGCCGCCAGAAACCGTTCGGTTGCGGCATAGAGCGCCAGGTTGTTGACCGGGCGGGCAAAGCCGTGACCTTCATCCGGCGCGCAGAGATACTCAACCGGAAAGCCCCGGTCCCGCAGAGCGACTACGATCTGGTCCGCCTCGGATTTTTTCACCCGTGGGTCATTGGCCCCCTGGACGATCATCAGCGGCGTCTCAATGCGGTCGGCCGCGTTGAGCGGCGACTGCCGTTCCATACGGGCGCGGTCTTCCGGCCGGCTGGGATCGCCCATCCGCGTGTGGAACAGCCGGCGGGCGGCTTCCCAGTAGGGCGGGATGGTTTCCAGCAGGGTGATGAGATTGGACGGCGCGACAATCGCCACAGCCGCCGCGTAGAGTTTGGGCGTAAAGGCCACCCCGGCCAGCGTGGCGTAGCCGCCGTAGCTGCCGCCCATGATGCCGATGCGCTTGGGGTCGGCAATGCCCTGTGCCACGAGATACTTGACACCCCACGTGAGGTCATCCTGCATCAGATCGCCCCACTGCCCATTGCCGGCATTGAGAAACTTTTTTCCGTAACCGGTCGAACCCCGAAAGTTGGGCTGGAGCACGGCATAGCCCCGGTTGGCCAGAAACTGCACCTGCCGCTGATACCCCCACACGTCCCGCGCCCACGGGCCGCCGTGTGGCAGGACAACCAGCGGCAGGTTCCTGGCTGGCACCCCTTTGGGCAGCGTCAGGTAGGCTGGAATCTCCAGGCCGTCCGAGGAGGGATACCGGATGGCTTTCATCGGCGCCAGGTGTTGCCGGTCCAGCTTGTCATAGAGCCGGTACTGAAGCGTCAGCCGCCTGGTGCGCCGGTCGAACAGATAGGTTTCGCCCGGTTCGGTATCGCTCGTGGCCACAACCACCCACAGTTGCTCGTCGCGGGTGCCGGAAGCAAACGCAATATCTTTCCCCGGCAGACGTTTCTGAAGCCACTGGTGGTCGCGGGCATAGCCCTTGTCACGCCAGTAGGTGCGTACCCGTTCGTCAACGTAGCTGGTGGCCACCAGGTCATTTGTCACCTCTGAAAATGAGGCGCTACCAAAATCCACTCGTCCGAGCGGATCGCTTTCCACCAACTCTTCCCTGCCCGTCCGGGGGTCAAACAGCACCAGCCGGCTGAGATCAACCTGGCTGCCCCGGTTGGTGACCATATAGACCCGCTGCCCATCGGCGTGCATCCGAACGGGACTGGCGGACTCAAAAACGTTACAGTCATAGACCTTCACCAGGCGGTCAGCATCCACGCGCAGCACTTCGGTATCCCCGTTGGGTGCCACCCGTATGGCCAGCCGCAACTGCCCGGCCTCGTCGAAAAACCACCCTGAGATTTGCTCCCGGTTTTCGCGCAGGAGCGTCCGCTCACCGGTCGAAAGTCTGAGCTGATAGACATCGTGCCAGGCCGGGTCACGGTCGTTGATCCCCAGGCACACGACATCCGGGGCGTCTCTGGGCACGGCGTAGATTTGCACGCGCACGCCCTTGAGGCCGGTCAGGTCGCGTGCGGGCGGCACGTCGCGTCCAGCCGCCGGAGCCGCCGTTGGATCGACGGCATAGAGGTTGAAATTTTCATCGCCGCCCTGATCCTGCACGTACAGGATGAACCGCCCATTGCGCGTCCAGAAAAAGTTACGGAGTGGGCGGGTTGTGGAATCCGTCAGCGGCCGCGCCTGCGTAAAGGGTTCGTCTGTCCGCTTGACCCAGATGTTGAGCGTTTCCCGGTAGGGCTTGAGAAACGCCATGTATTTCCCATCGGGCGACAACTGGGCCCCGGCCAGGTCGGGGTTGCCGAAGATGAGCTGGCGGTCAATGAGCGGTGGCAGCCCGGCCCGGACCGGCACGCTCATCCCCACCCCGGCCACCAGGAGGCACAGCAGGTATCCCAGAGAAACCGGAAACACCGCCCGGAACGCCGTCCGGACGGCCTTTCTCGTGTCAACTTCCATCTCAGACCTCCATCCGCAGGGGCTTACTCAACCGTAAAACGGATTGTGCCGATGACCGCCCCATCCTTCACAACTTCCACCCGGTACACACCCGGCGGGAAGCCGCTACCTGAAATCAGGGAAAGCTGAATCCAAGTCAACCGGCTGTTTTCCGGGGTAATCGTTGGAGATTTGACTTCGCCAATGAGCTTGTCGGGAGGCAACTGGGGTACGCGCTCCGCATACCAGCGTGAGCCATAAGTTTCCCCAATCTCCAGCTTCCGGGGATACACAACGCAGGTCAGCCTGGTGTCGCGTGTGGTGAAGGACGACGTAAACTCCAGGTCGTCATCGCCAAGCGGGCGTGCCATCTTGAGGTCACGGAGTTGTTTCCCGCCATCCAGCAGAGTGTCATCGCCGGTGCCACTGTCGGAACGGTTGTCGCCCGAGCGGTTGTCGTCTGAGCGGTCGCCGCCGGAAGGCGTCCCGGAGAGCATCCCAGAGGATGAGCCAGCGCGTGTCAGTTGTATCCCTTCAACTGTCATCGTCCAGCGTCCGGCTGTGAGTTTTGGAGGACTCTGCACCGCAAACCGGGTGGTGAAAGGCCCTACGCCAACTTCAAAGTCATCCCCGATGAACCGCCGAATCGGGACATTTTCGATTTTAGACGAACTGGAACCCGTCCGCCGTTCCCAGAACACTTTGCCGTCGGGCTTGATGGAAAGCGTTGCCTCGGAGCCGCTCCAGTCACCAACATACGCCTGCTTGTCTGAGGGAATTCCGCCGCCGCCTGAACCCGCAAGAAGGATGACGCCAAGGATGACCGCAATTGCCAGAACTGAAAAACACCCGCAGCCGCCGAGAACCCACAACCAGGTTTTACCCGACTTTTTGGGTGGGGCTGGAGGGGCGTAAGGGGAAGGACTGTAGGGTGGTGGGTAAGGCTGCATAAGAAACCTCCAGGGGTCAGGTTGCCCGCAATGGGGCAGGGGTGGGCATAACAGCCCGGCTTAGCGGATGAAGTCGTAGGTCACTTTGATCTGAAACTGGCGATTGGGACGCTCGACACCCACGCCGGTCGTCTGGTTGTAAATGAAAAAAATGTCCGAGTTCGGGCGATAGATATAGCGCACCCGCGCATTGATGCTGGTCAGGCGGGCGGCGGAGTTGACCTGCACCAGACATGTCGAAAGCCACTTTCGTGAGAAGTTATACGTTACCCGTCCGTTGAACAAGCTGGTTGAGAAATCTCCCTGTGGCAACTGGACAGCGTTGAAGCTGTGGCTCGCTTCGAGTGACAGGTGGGAGTCGGGGCGCCAGGTCAGACCGGCACTGGCTTCCTGACGCTGCCCGCTGTAGAAGCTGCCCCAACTGCCCCCGGCGTCAAACACGATGCGCCGGCTGCGATCCGTTCCAAAGCTCGCCCCGTGGCGGTTGAAGGTGTACGAACCCGGTGGAATGACAATCCCCGGCCGAATCCGAAACGGACGGGTCAGCACATCGGTTTCCGTCCGCCAGGGACGAATCGTCGCCGATGCTGAATTGGCAAAATCCACGCTGATGGCCGTGGCCACCGTACGGGTCTGGAGGTCGCCCGTCGTGCGGTCCTGGTAATACTCCCCAAATCCTTCAAATCGAATCTCACGGATGGTTTTGGCTACAGCAGGCGGCCGCCACTTGTAGGCGCCATCCCCGAAGTACTGGCGCACATCCCGGCGCAGGACAAAACCCATTTCCGGGTTGTAGTTGCGGCCGATTTCCTCATATATCCCAAAGAGCCGCATCTGATTCGTGTCATAGCCGCTCTGTACGCGAAAGGTTGTGGCATCACCGCGCAAACCGGGAGAAAAGGTCTTGGCGAAGAAGGCGTAGCTTGTCCAGTAGTCGTTGAAGTTGATCTGGGCATCGAGACCCACGCCACGGTTGTAGGGCCGGCCTTCGCCCCCCTGACGATTGAGGGCGATGGCGCCGACATTCGACCGCGTACCCAGATCGCGCTTGACCCGTGCCACGGTAAAGCGCTCACGCGGCACCGCGACCCGTTCCGTTCCATCCGGCTGGACTTCCCGCAGCGGGCGTGTCTCCACGTGCAAAAATCCGAGGTTCCACTTCCCGGCCTTGCCCGTCACCTTGGCCCCGAAGTCAATCGGCAGCGGCGCGCCGTTATCGGTCAGACCAATCCGGCGGGTGAAAAACATCTGATTCACACCGGGCCGCCCAAACAGGAAGATGCCGGCATTTTCGAGGAAAAAATCGCGCCTTTCGGGAAAAAACACCGAAAAGCGCGTCAGGTTGACCACCTGCTGGTCCACTTCCGCCTGCCCAAAGTCAGGGTTGACGGTCAATTCGGCCGTCACGGAGGGCGTAATCCCCACGCGCGCGACTTCGACGCCAACCGCCCCGGAAAAACCCTGCTCAAAGCGCTTGCCAAGCGAGTCCGGCACATTCTGGCGGAGACGCCCCGTGACGTATGGCTTGATTTCCACAAGCCGGGAACGGGTAATGCCGTCCACGCCGGTCAGCACGCCAGCCTGGGAAACGCGCAACAATCCGAAAGCCCGCTGCCAGCTCGTCCAGAGCAGGATTTCATTCTTGCGCCGGATGATGCGCGACACGTTGAACCCCCACGTATCGGCCCCTTTGCGAAAGCGCAGACTCACCAGCGGAATGGCCATTTCAGCCGCCCAGCCTTCCTGGTCGCGGGTGGCCGCCGAAAGCCACTGCGTATCCCAGGCGAGGTTGAAATCCCGGCCTTCGTCGGTAATGAGGGCATCGGACTGCGTTCCCAGGGGATTGACGGAAAACCGGTAGGCGTTGCGCCCGTCGCGGTAGGTATCCAGCAGCACCACAACTTTGTCGTCGTTGCCAAAGCTGGAATCGCGGTTCAGATCGCGAGCGTTGATTTTGTCCGGCTCGCTGTCAAAACACCGGATGCCAATATAAACGCAGGTCTTGTCGTACAGCAGGCGGCACTCGGTTTTCTCAGTTGGAGGCGCACCTTCCACTGGTTCCTGCTGGCGAAAGTCACGGATAACCTCGGCCGTTTCCCAGGCCGGTTCGTCAAGACGACCGTCAATCGTGATCGCCTCATCCGTCCGGGTGATGCGCACCGAGGGACGGGGTTCGATGGCCACATTCTGCGCTTGGGCGGCGGAATCCCCCCACAGCATCCAGACCACCAGCCCAAAAGCCATCAGCCCACGGATGCGCACCGGACTCTGCCAGACCTGGTCCATCCGGCACAGACACACAACGTGGGCGAGGCGCATCAGAAGGTTGTTGGTCACAACCGCACGTTGTTTCACAGGGCGAGGCCTTGCAAGCAATTTTTTGTGGTTCGCCGTCGTCCCTGACACGTGTCGGCCCGACACGTGCCGGCCTGACACGTACCGGCAGGTGAGGTTCAGAGGCCCGGCCAGTCACCGACCAGCGAAGTCAGGCAAAGCACTGGAACCACTTCTCCTGCCTGCCCGACGCGCTTGCCTTCGGGAAAGAACACCAGCCCCTGCGCGCCCAGCATCGAGGTCAGCATCCCTGATCCCTGCCCCGGTAGCACTTCGGCCTGCCAGCCCGTTTCAGTCCACACCAGACGCGCCCGCAGATAGGTTGGGCGGTCGCCCTTCGTCCTGACCTCGTGCGCCAGCCGGGCGCTCACTTCGGGAAGCCGCCAGCGGGTTTCGGGCAGGCCCAGCATTTTGCCCAGCGCCGGACGTACAAACAGGTGAAAACAGACCATGCTCGATACCGGATTGCCAGGCAGCCCAAAGCAGGGACGCCCCCGCAGGCGACCGAACAGCAGCGGCTTGCCCGGCTTCATCCATACGCGCCAGAAACGGGCTTCCAGCCCCAGCCTTTCGAGCGCTGGCTTGACCAGATCATGCTCCCCTACTGACACGCCGCCGGACGACACCACCACATCCGCCGTGGCGGCAGCTTCGGCAAAGGCGGCTTCGACCTGCGCTACGTTGTCGCGCACGAGCGGCAGGACGAGCGGCTGCGCGCCGGCCGCACGTACCAGCGCCGCCAGGGCGTAAGCATTGCTGTTGACGATTTTTCCAGTCGCTGGCGGTTCATCCACCTCGATGAGTTCATCGCCGGTGGCCACAATGGCCACGACCGGCCGCCGCCGGACGGTGACAAACGCCCGGTGAAACGCCGCCAGGACACCGATGTGCGCCGCCGTGAGACACTCGCCGGCGGACATCACCGCCTGCCCGGCACGAATGTCCTCGCCGCGTCGCCGGATGTGGTCGCCCTCCCTGACCGGTCGGGTCAGCCAGATGGTACTTCCTTCACGGCGAACCTGCTCCTGAATGACCACGCCGGACGCGCCTTCCGGCAGGGGCGCGCCGGTCATGATGCGTACGGCCTGGCCGGAGGACATGGCTTGCTGCGGAAGCTGGCCGGCTGTGACCTGCTCGCTGACTTCCAGACGCACGGGCGAAGCTTCGCTTGCTCCGGCCGTGTCGGCAGCAACGACGGCATAGCCATCCATGGCGCTGTTGTCAAAGGGCGGCAGATCGTGGGGTGCGTGGACAGTTTCCGCCAGAATCCGCCCAACGGCCTCAAACAACGACACACGTTCGACACCGACGGGTGCAATCCACGCCAGTGACAGAGCTTGGGCCTCATGGACGGCAAGGGGTTGGTCATTGAGTTCCATGGTTTTTCAGTTCGCGGCCGGCAGCTCGATCCGAAACTCGTGGGGCAGCACGGTGATTTTCGGCTCCCGGCGGGCAAAACGCAGGGTTTCGCGGCGCACCATAGGCAAGCCGCCGGTGTAGGTCGTCACGCCGTAGGCCGCATTTTTGAAGAAGCTTTTGATCGTCGGGTTGTTGGGATGACTGACGCCATAGTCAATGGCCCCGCGCCAGATGCGCTTGCCTACGGCCGGGTTGACGATTTCCAGCCGGCGTTCATAGAGCATGACGCGCACACCTTCCTGGCGTACGCCATAATCCCGGTGCACCAGCGCGTTGGTGATGGCTTCCATGACCGCCGGGCGTGAGTAGATGGACCGCGCCTCGGCGTCAGCCTCATTTCCCCGCCGGGGTGGCGGTACGTCGGCCAAATCAGCATAGCGCGTCAAAAAGCCTTCGATGCGCCAGTAGAGACTGGCCACATTGCCGGTGAACGTCACCTGCTCGATGACTGGCGCTGTGACATCGTGGCCGGCAAAGCGTGTCAGGACGACGTGGCTGCGCGGGAACGACGCCGTCATGGCGCGACTTTGCCCGAACAGGACGAGTCCGGCCACGGTGGGGGCATAGTCATCCGCCGTCATGACCGCCAGCCGCATGTCGGTCATCGCCAGCGCCGTCGGGAAGCCCTTGGGCAACCGGGACTCATCCGGCACGATGGCGCGGATGTAGCCCCACACACCAGCTTCGTCAATGTCATCGAAAGACACGTCGTGCAGAGGCACCTGTTCATAGCGGGCGCTGTCGTAGCGATGGAACAGTTCGGCAATTTCCTGACTGTCTGCTTCGCGTTTGGTCGAGCCGATACGGATGTAATACCGGCCGTCAAGGGTGGCATGGGGTGAACGGCGGTCATCCACTTCCAGCACCAGGATGCGCTTGCCGCTGTCGAAGGCGACCTTGTTGATGTAGGGGTGAACCGGCGGCACCATGGCCGTTGCACACAGTTCGCGCAACTCGGCTTCAACGCGCTCGGCGTCGTCAAGCCCCTCGATGCGGCAGGTATCGCTTACACCAAAGAGAATTGCGCCGCCGCCACTGTTGGCCAGGGCCAGAATTTCGGCGGCAATTCGCTCCGGGTTGCTGTAGCGAACCTTGAACTCAACTTCGCTGTCCTCCCCGCCGCGTACCAGGTCAAGCACCTCACGCCGGTCAAGGGTACGCCCATTATCACGCATCGTCATGTGGGCGTGCAGCGACCGCTCGGTTTCTGGCGGCCACCCACGACGCCGGATTTTTTTGCGACTCATGTGACAAGTGTCCCGTGGCAGAATGAGACTGGCCTTCAGGAAGAAACGGCGCGACGGTCCCTGTGTGCATCACGCAGACAGTAGGACAGGCGCGCCTTCAGGGTAAAATAATTCCCGCTGAAAAGGTAGGCATGCTACACTCTGGCACGTACGTCAACGTACACTTCACGCCTCGCCCAGCGGCAGAACCTTACGGCAGGTATCACCCAGCCGGACGTTAGCGGAGTTTTTCCAATGAAAGTTGCCCTTGGCAGTGACCATGCCGGCTTTCCCGGCAAAGAAGCCGCAAAACGGGTGCTGGAACGGCTGGGCATCCCCTACGAGGATTTTGGCACTGACACTGATACGGAATCAGTGGATTACCCGGACTATGCGCGCGCCGTCGGCGAAGCTGTTGCCCGACGGCAAGCCGATGTGGGGCTGCTTTTCTGCGGCACCGGCATTGGCATCGGCATAGCTGCCAACAAAATTCCCGGCATCCGGGCGGCGGTCGTCCACGATGTCGAGACGGCCCGCCTGGCCCGGGAGCACAATGATGCCAACGTGCTGGCCATGGGTGTGCGCAATACCAGTCCTGACCTGCTCCCGGCGGTCATCGAGACCTTTCTCAAAACGGATTTCGCCGGCGGCCGCCATGCCCGCCGGATTGAAAAAATCGCGGCGCTCGAAGCGGCCGCCTCCCGCTGACTTCTCCCCCCTGACGACTTCATTTTCTGGAAAGACCTGCCATGTCCCTGAACCTCAACCGTTCCCTGTTTGAAACCGATCCTGAAATCGCCCAAGCCATTGCAGATGAGACCAACCGCCTGTCAGACGGGCTGGAAATGATTGCCTCGGAAAACTATGCCAGCCGTGCGGTGATGGAAGCCGCCGGCTCGGTCATGACCAACAAGTATGCCGAGGGCTATCCGGGGCGGCGGTACTACGGCGGCTGTGAATTTGTGGATGTCGCCGAACGTCTGGCCATCGAGCGGGCCAAGCAGCTTCTGGGTGCCGAGCATGTCAATGTTCAGCCCCACTCTGGAGCACAGGCCAACCTGGCGGTGTTTCTGGCGGTTCTCAAACCGGGTGACACCATTCTGGGCATGGATTTGGCACACGGCGGACACCTCACCCATGGGCATCCGCTCAACATCTCCGGGATGTACTTCAACGTCGTCACCTACGGAGTGAACCGTGAAACCGAGCGGCTGGATTACGACGCCCTCGCCCAACTGGCTGAAAAACACCGCCCCAAGCTCATCATCTGCGGTGCCAGCGCCTATCCGCGCCAGATTGACTTTGCCCGCATCGGAGAAATCGGACGTTCGGTTGGTGCCCGGGTGCTGGCCGACATGGCGCACATTGCTGGACTTGTCGTGACCGGTGAACATCCCTCCCCAGTAGGATACGTGGACTTTGTCACCACAACGACCCACAAAACCCTACGCGGACCACGGGGTGGACTTATTGCCTGCCGGGCGGAAGATGCCAAACTCATTGATCGGGCAGTGTTTCCCGGCGTACAGGGCGGCCCGCTGATGCACATCATTGCCGCCAAGGCCGTGTGCTTCAAGGAAGCCCTTGAACCGTCTTTTGTGGAATACCAACGGCAGGTTCGGAAAAATGCTGTCGCGTTGGGCGAAGTGCTTGCCGATGCCGGTTTTCGCCTTGTCACCGGCGGTACGGACAATCACCTCCTCCTGGTGGATGTCTTCACAAAGGGCATCACCGGCAAGGCTGCTGAACAGGCGCTCGAACGGGCCGGGATCACAGTCAACAAAAACACCATTCCCTTCGATACCAACCCTCCCCTGGTGGGCAGTGGTATTCGCCTCGGCACACCAGCGCTGACGACCCGCGGGATGCGCGAACAGGACCTGCGCTACGTCGGTGCGCTTATTGTTGAGGTACTCTCCGATATTGACAACACGGCAAGGCAGGCAGTGGTCCGGCAGAAGGTGCGGGAACTGACCCGTGACTTTCCACTTTACGCGCAATAGCTGTTTCTGCCACAGAGATCAAGCCGTTTTCTCACCCGTTATCCGAGGAAAATAAACGACAAAAAGACAGACAGGGGCATCAAACTGACGCCCCTGTCGTACTTGGAAGTGGGTGACGAAACTCGTTGCCGGGAAACTAGTTGCCGATAGGCTCGGAAGTTGAAGTTGCCTGGGCGTTCGGGGCATTTGACGTGCGAATCACACCGGTTTCGTTGATAAAGAAGGACCGGTTGCCCGTACGTGCAATACCCGTTGACTGCGAGGGATGATTCCGCACTGAGTACGTCGAAGCGGTAGTGGAATTCTTCACCGTCGCACCATACTGCTGCAGTATGAAGCCACTCTTGGGCGTCTGTGTGGCATTGACGACGGTATCATCAATCATGCCGAAGTCGGTCGAGCCGGTACCACCCAGAGCGGCGAGTGTGTTGGCAAAGTTACCACGGCCGACACCAGATTCATACGTGGCGTTGGCAGAGTTGATGTTGCGGAGCGTCTGCTGCGCCGAAGCATCGTTGGCGCTCCGGCGGGCAGCCATGAGGTTCGGAACTGCAATCGCCGCGATGATGCCAATAATGGCCACGACGATAAGCAGCTCAATCAGTGAAAAACCCTTTTGCTTCTTGAGGTTCATAGTGGTAGGTCTCCTTGGTGGTGAAAGGCCAGTGGCCGAAAGTGGTTGCCTTGTATCCACAAGGCCTGAAAACTTTGCAGCTTGATAACACTGCAAACAATGCCTAAAGCTTGCGCTTTCGTTACTTCAAATGGAGCAAATCCTGTGCCACAGTCTCCCGACCTTCTCCGGCTTCCCTCTATCCCCCCGTCTGATACCTTTTCGTCGCATTTTCCATGCCACAGCTTTCGTTTTTACGGCAACGACACATATCCGTTACCAATTGTGACGATTCCATACCTGACACCGTGCGAATAAGACGTCTAATATGACACTTCGTGTCACATTCCCATGACAGATTCCGTCACCTGCTGACCATTCCACTCCTGAAACACCTCTGCCCGTTGTCATGCTTGATTCCGAAACCAGCTTTGCCTGCCAGTTGGTCACAGAAGCCGGGCAGCGCATCCTCTCCGACTTCCAACCCGGCCGCCCGGTCAGCTACAAACCTGATGGAGAACCGGTAACGGACATGGATCGCGCCATCAACACATTTCTGGTAACAGAACTCCAGCGCCGCTTCCCGGACGACCTCATCATTTCTGAAGAAGCGGAGGACGACGATGCCCGGCGGCGTGCTTTGGCGCACCGGGTCTGGTTTATCGATCCGATTGACGGCACACGGGAATTCATCGCCGGCAATGGCGAATTCTCTGTCATGATCGGTCTGTGTGTGGAAGGCTGTCCCGTCATGGGAGTTGTCCACCAGCCCACAACCGGCAAAACCTGGTATGCCAACCGCCACGGCGCCTGGCTCACCCAGGGAAACACCTGTCGGCCGTTGCGGGTTTCGTCCGTCAACCATATCCCCGACATGACCTTGGCGGCCAGCCGGTCGCACCGCAACCGCTACCTCACGGCGGCCGCGCAGCGGCTAGGCATCCAGAAAGAAATCATCTCCGGCAGCGGCGGACTCAAAATCGGGCTGCTCGTCGAACAACGCGCCGACCTGTTTATCAGCGCCTCGACCCGCTCCAAGCTCTGGGATACTGCCGGGCCGGAAGCCATCCTGCGGGCAGCCGGCGGTGTACTGACGGATTTTCAGGGCCGGCCACTCGACTACCGCCAGCCGGACCTGCATCATCGGGCCGGATTGATTGCCAGCAACGGTCTCCAGCACGCGGCCATCGTTGCCCAAGTCCGTGATTTGTTTCCTCTGGCGTAGGGTCCCCAACTCCCAAGGTCACTCCCATGTCCACACCGCTTTTTTCGCGCGCCCAACAAGCCCAAGGTTTTTTCCTCATTGCTGGTCCATGTGTCATTGAAAGCGAAGCCCATGCCCAGCGCATGGCCGAAGCCATTTCCCGGATTGCCCGGCAGATGGGCATTCCCTACGTGTTCAAGGCGTCATACGACAAAGCCAACCGTACCTCCCACAGCTCTTTCCGTGGACCCGGTATGGAAGAAGGCTTGCGGATTCTGCAACGGGTCAAGGAAACCCACGGTGTGCCCATCCTGACGGACATCCATGAAACACACCACGCGGCAACCGTCGCGGAAGTCGCTGACGTGCTTCAGATTCCGGCCCTTCTGTGCCGCCAGACCGATCTGCTCCTGGCGGCGGCGGCAACCAAACGCACGGTCAACGTCAAGAAAGGACAGTTTCTGGCTCCCTGGGACATGCGCCACGTTGTCGAGAAACTGCGCGCAGCCAACGCCTCGGACATCTGGCTGACAGAGCGCGGAGCCTCGTTTGGCTACAACAACCTGGTGGTGGATATGCGCAGCTTCCCAATCATGCGCGAGTTCGGCTGCCCGGTCATCTTCGATGTCACCCACAGCCTGCAACGCCCCGGCGGACGTGGCACAGCCTCAGACGGTGACGCCATCTTCATCCCGCCTCTGGCCCGCGCCGGTGTGGCCTGCGGCGTGGATGGACTTTTTATGGAAGTCCACGACGATCCTGCCCGCGCCCTGAGTGACGGGCCGAATGCCCTTCCACTCGACCAACTTGCCGGGCTGCTCCGGCAACTGGTCGCTATTGACCGGGTGTGTCGTCAAACCTGAAGCGCCACGCCCGACACAGAATCCATCGCATGACAGGCCCAGCCGACCGCGCTGGTTGCACACAACAGCCGGCCATGATACACCACGTCGGCTTGAACGCCCGTCCAACAGGGTCAAAACCGAACGACGGGTGTAGCCTTTTCGACCGGAGTCAGGTGCCGAAGGCCGTGCGCGAAATTCAGGGAAAACTTGTTGCTGACGGGCTACGGGTGGCATTTGTCGTCAGTCGCTGGAATGATTTTGTGGTCAACCGGCTGCTTTCAGGTGCGCTGGATACCTTTGAGCGGCTCGGCGGACGGCTTGATGACTGTGCCGTGGTGCGCGTCCCCGGCTCATTTGAAATCCCCCTGACCGCCAAAAAACTGGCCCTGACCGCTGCCTGGGAAGCCATTGTCTGTCTTGGCGCCCTGGTGCGCGGCGAGACACCGCACTTTGACTACATCGCCGCCGAGGTGACAAAAGGTATTGCAGCCGTATCGCTGGAAACCGGCGTTCCGGTGACTTATGGCGTTATCACGGCTGAAAACCTTGAACAGGCAATTGACCGGGCCGGTATGAAAGCCGGTAACAAAGGGGTTGAAGCCGTGTTGGCCGCCATTGAACTCGCCAATCTCTACCGGGCGATTGAGTCTCGCCCGGCAACCGGGCGTTCGTGACATCCTCAATCCTTTTGTGAAACCGGCAAGCTGGTTCGACTAACTCCGGTCTGGCATTGTTCCCGACCACAACTCCCTGAAACGCTATGGGTTCCCGTCGCCGTGCGCGCGAGTGCGCGCTGCAAATGCTTTTCCAGTACGATCTGAGCCAGCCCTCCCTGGAGGACCTCTTTGAGAGCTACTGGAACGAGTTGACCGAACTCAAAGAGGAACACCGGGAGAAAGTCCCGGCCTTTGCCAACCGTATCGTAGCCGGAGTTATCGCCCACCTGGCCGACATTGACCTTATCATCAGCCGCCATGCCGAGCGCTGGCGCATTTCGCGCATGGCCGCCGTGGACCGCAACATCCTGCGCATGGCAGTTTACGAGTTCCTTCACGAACCCGACACGCCACGGGCCGTCGTCATCAACGAGGCCCTCGAAATTGCGCGCCGCTTCAGCACCTTGGAAGCCACCCAGTTTATCAACGGCATTCTGGATGCCATCAAGCGCGAACTCGACGAAACGGGTTCGCCGCCGCCCCTGCCAGCGTCGCCACCGACGGCTCTGCGTTGATTTCAGTTGCGCTGTGGCATACCTTTCCCAAAGGTTCACTTTGTATTTCGGCGCATCTGATGGAGGCGCTCAAACGAGGTCGCAAACCATGACAGGGATGAAATTTCGCCGCTCCTGCGACCAATGTGGTGCGACGTTTTTTTCCACCGATCGCAAGGCACGGTTTTGTGCCAAACACCAACCCCGGCGTACCGTGCAGGATGCCACCGGGCACATGGCACCGCCGACGCCATCCACGCCAAAGCTGGCCAAGGTCGTCATGGGCAACCGCCCGCCTGTCGGCCTGCCCAGTGGTAAACGGCAAAAAGGGGTGGCGCGGCAACGCCAGCCGCAGATTCGGACCCTGACTCCCGAAGTGCGCGCGCGTATTGCTTCTGCTTTCCAACACATGCGGACGGTTCCGGGCAGCGCCATCCCGCTTGATGCCAAACACATTGAACCTCACCTGCGCCGCATTCACACGGCCATTTCCCAGCAGTTGTGGGTCAGCCGTGCCATTGTCTCCCAGGTTATCCAGGAACTTCGGACGGCGCTCGAAATGGCCACCATTGATCTGACGCCGGAGCAACGGGAGCAGGCCATTGCGATGTACCGCCACTTCATCGAAACTGGCGAGCGTCCACCCGGCGGCCGGCGGCGCTTCATCGCTCAGCAGCTTGGCGTCAGTCTGGATGCGGTTGTTCTGGTGATCCGGCAGTGGGCGCAGTCACAATACGCCCAGTCCCCAACCCCCAAACCAACCCGCCAGCAGCTTTTCCTCATTGAAAAGGCCTTCTACCGCTACTTGACCGAAGGTCAGGAGCCTTATGAGGAACTGCCCGAAGCCATCGCCAAAGACCTGGGCTTTGTCACGCCGTACCAGGTTCTGCGGTGGATTGATGTCCTCTATGACAACAGCAAGTTTCCACCGGACCTGCCGGAAACGACTGCGGATCAGCGGGCCGCCATCATCGCCGAGTATCTGGATTACTTGAGCAAGGACCTGCCGCCGGAGCGCGCCCTGCACACGACTATTGCCGAAAAGGTGGGTGGGGTGACACCCCGGCAGGTACACAGGGTGCTCTATGACTACCGGGTTGAGCTGCGCCAGCAATGCCTCCAGCGCACCCTTGTCACCGCCTGAAGGCCGCCCGGTTCCATCACGCCCAACGCCTATGCTTTGCCTGAAGCGGTGGCAGTGGATAACCCTCCTGGGGTTGACACTGCCGCCGCTTTTTGTCGTTCTCGCCAACACCTGGGTGGTCTCTTCAACCCAGAGACGTGTTTTCGAGCGCCCCACTGACATCCCGGCCAATGCCGTCGGGCTTGTCCTGGGAACAGCCAAATACCTGCCGACCGGCGGACTTAACCCGTATTTTCAGAATCGCATGCAGGCGGCGGCCGAGCTGTACCACACCGGTAAGATCAGACATCTGATCCTCAGCGGCTCGAATCAGACACCGGCTTATGACGAACCAACTGAAATGCGGAAGTCGCTGCGCAGCCTGGGGGTTCCTGACGCGGCCATGACGGCCGATTATGCCGGCCGCCGTACGCTTGACTCGGTCGTTCGCGCCCGCGACATTTTCGGACAGCACCACTTCACCATCATTTCCGACAAGTTTCACGTCTATCGGGCGCTGTTTCTCTGCGACCGGTTTGGCATCCAGGCCATTGCCTATGGCGCTCCCGACCTGCCCTGGTCAGTTTCGGTACGGACGCGCCTGCGCGAATATGGCGCGCGCTGTAAGGCGGTTCTGGATGTCTATGTTCTGGGCACCCAACCCCGCTTTCGCGGGCAGCCCATTACCCTGCCCGTGGACGCGCCGGTTGCCACGGACACCGACGCTCCGCCTATTTCCCCCGCCGTTCAAAAGTGACCCGCACGCCGTATTTCGGCCGCAGAGTAAACATCGTATCGAACTCAATCGGGTGTCCCGGCACGAGCCTGATCCGGTAACGCTGCACGATCATGGCCAGAACCAGTGTGGCTTCCATCAGGGCAAACTGGCTGCCGATGCACACGCGCTGACCGCCGCCAAACGGAAAGTAGGCAAAGGCCGGACGACCGGATGACCGCTCCGGTGTGAAGCGTTCCGGGTCGAAACGTTCAGGGTCTTCCCAGAAATCGGGGTGGCGGTGCGTCAAAAACTGGTTGAGCGCCACGAGACTTTGTCCCGGAATGTAGTAGCCACCGATTTCGTCTTCGTGAATCGCCTCCCGTGGCAGGCCCCAGGCAGGAGGGTACAGCCGCATGGTTTCCTCGATGACCATGCGGGTGTAAGGCAAACGCCGGAGGTCTTCCACGGTTGGCGAGGCCCCACGCAGCACCGACACGACTTCTTCGTACAACCGCGCCTCCACAGCCGGCTCCCGGGTCAGGACGTACAGGGCCCAGGTCAGGGTAATGGCGGTCGTTTCATGCCCGGCCAGCAGCAGGGTGATGACTTCATCCCGAAGCTGGGTGTCGCTCATGGCTTCGCCTGTTTCCTCATCCCGCGCCGCCATCAGCATCGAGAGCAGGTCCGGCGCCGGATTGAGCGTTTTTCGCCGCCGCTCGATGATTTGGTACACAACAGCATCCAGCCGCCGCCGGGCGGCTTTGAAACGCAGATTGGACGGAGTTGGCACCCACAGCGGAACGGGTAAGGTCGGACGCATCCTGAAACCGACGAAATCAAAGGCCACCCGCAGGTTTTGCCCAAAAGCGTCGGCCTTTTCGCCTACCGGTGTTGAAAAAAGCGTCAGCCCGGCAATGTTCAGCGTCAGCAGTGCCATGTCCTGGGCCACATCGAAAGCTTCTGACTGGCGCGCCCGGTTGTCCCACAACTCAAAATACGCTTCTGTTTCTGCCACCATCGTGGCCGCAAAGCGGCTCAGCGCCTGCCGGTGAAACGAGGGCTGCATGAGCTTGCGCTGCCGCCGCCAGAAGTCGCCGTCACTTGTCAGCAGACCATTCCCCGTGATGAGTCCGATGGGTCCGTCAAAGACTTTTCCCTTGCGGTAGTTGTGCTGGTTACGCACCAGCACGTGCTCGACATAGGCCGGATGCAGAACGAGATGCCAGTACAGGCCGGGCAATCCACGAAAGCGGATGATGTCGCCCAGTTCACGAAACACGCGGGTGTAAAAGTTCAGCAGGTCGTTGCGCACCGGAAGGAAACTGCCGAACAGCCAGTGTTGGTCTTTGGGCATCGGCGCCAGGCGCTTCCCGGTTGACGTTGACATGATGGCTTCCATAGCGGCGACCTCCTCAGCCGGAGATGAATGTCCGGCTCCCAGGCTTGACCAGGGGCACGTCCGCTTGGCAGAGCGGGCAGTCCGGGGGAGCGTACGTTGGTATCGTCAGCTTGATCAATGCGGCAAAGGGCAGCCCAAAATCAGATTGTCCGCCGCTGCGGTCAATGATGGCACCGACGGCCAGCACCTGCGCACCACACCGGGTGACAACGGCCATGGTTTCCCGCGTCGAGCCGCCGGTTGTCACCACATCCTCCACCACACAGGCCCGCTCGCCGGTGTCCAGCGTAAAACCACGCCGCAGCGTCATCACGCCTTGTTCGCGCTCCGTAAACACACACCGGACATCCATGGCACGCGCCACCTCGTGGGCGATGATGATGCCACCAATGGCCGGCGCCACAATCACCTGTGGTCGCACGCCAAGCGCCTCCAGGCGCGCCCCCAAAGCGGCTCCAACCTGACCGGCCACCGTCGGGAACTGAAGCAGGCGCGCACACTGCACATACTGCGGACTATGCAGCCCGGAACTCAGCAGGAAGTGACCCTCCAACAGGGCGCCGGTTTCCTGTAACAAGCGGTACACATCGGGTGTTGCCATACCCATCATGATGCGGAGCGAAGAATTCACTGCGCCGGCAGACCGACAACGGACATCCTTCCGATGCCACGCCCACGTCACGCCAGCCCAGCTTTGTGAACCTAATGCTTTGCCCTGCCCACTGTCTATGACGAGCGTGCTCCCAACGTCCGTACTACCTGGCGTATCGGCCCGCTTGGGGGTGTACATCCACTTCCCCTTCTGTGTCACAAAGTGTACCTACTGTGCCTTTGTCACCCGCAGCTATGACGCCAACGGTGCGGCCCGTTATCTTGCAGCGCTGGAAACCGAACTGCGACATTTTCCCGAAACCTGTGCGGCCGTGCCGTTGGAATTTGCCACCTTTCAGGCGGACACCCTGTACTTTGGCGGGGGAACGCCGTCCCGGATGACACCATCCCAACTGGCGCGCCTTCTGCTGGCGTCCCGGTCGGTGTTCGACTTTGCACCCGACACGGAAATCACCCTTGAAGTCAACCCCGGTGACGCTGAGCCAGAGCGACTGGAAGCCTGTCGCAACCTTGGGATCAACCGCCTGAGCCTGGGGGTACAGTCCTTTTTTGACCGCGATCTGGCACTGGCCGGGCGTGACCACGATGCCCAGGCAGCCAGACGGGCTGTCCAGATGGCCCGCCGGGCTGGATTTGACAACCTAAGTCTTGACCTCATCGCCGGGCTTCCCGGCCAAACCCTCACCGACTGGCGCACCAACCTGCTGGAAGCCCTGGCACTTGAACCGGAGCACCTGTCGCTCTACCTGCTCGAAGTCAAGGAAGGGACAACCCTGGCCCGGCAACTGGCGGCCGGCCGCCTGCCACTGCTGGATGATGATCTTGCTGCCGAAATGTACCTCCTCACCCTGGAACTTCTGGGTGAAGCTGGTTTCGAGGCGTATGAGATTTCAAACTTCGCGCGCCCCGGCTACCGCGCACGTCATAACCTGAAATACTGGCAGGACCTGCCCTACGCCGCCTTTGGCGTTGGGGCTCATGGCTACGACGGCGGCGAACGCTACTGGAATACTGACCGCCTGGAAGACTATTTCACCGCCATTGACGACCGGCACCACGCCGTCGTGGCCCGCACCCGGCGTACCCCACACGAGCGATGGCATGAGGCGCTGATGCTGGGGCTGCGTCTGGACGAAGGTGTTGATCCGGGCCGGCTACAGTCCGGCTATGGCGTTGACCTGTGGCGCGATTACGCCGCCGTCATACAGGAACTTCAGGCGGCCGGACTCCTGACGGTGACAGACGCGCGCCTCCGCCTGACACCCCGTGGGCGGCTCCTCGCGAACGAAGTTTTTGTGGCGTTTTCATGATGGATGAATGAAATTCCCGGTAGTGCCACACGGTTCCAGCCCAATCAGGTAAACTTTGCCTGCCACGTGGTTTTTGTCTTTGCCAGTCCCCGCGTTGTTTGAACTTTTTGAACCTTGAAGGACCTGGCCATGACGCAGAGAGTCAACGTCCTGTGTGTCCGTACGGCAGACGGGCGCATTGCCCCCCTTGCCGGTGAGCAACTTGATATCCGTAAGGTTTTTGACAATGCCCTGCCGGTTTTTGAGCGCGAAGAAGCCGGGGTGTCATTCCTGGCGCGCTACATTCCCCCCAGCCCGGATGAATTTTTTGTCACGCGCTACGAAGCCATCGGCAATGTCCGGGAGTTTGCCCGGCAACACAACCTTCAGCTCTGGCTCGATCCCCAGTGTGACTTCAACGGCAATCTCATTCCCGAATCCGGTATCAAGGGCGACCCCGACCGGATTGCCAGCATTGTCCTGAAACGTTAGGACGTTTTGCCAGCGCCCGTCTCCCGCCTGCGGTCAAACGAATGCCCACCAAAAGGAAGCGCCCCCGGAAGGCCCTGTCCGGCGGCTGGACATTGCCTTTCCGGTGCCTGTTTTCCGGCACTGGGGCTTGCCAGGCTTCCCTCGTGCCGACTAGGAAGACACTAGCACCCCGGAGATTCTGACGACCCCGGATAGCGGGTCGTCGGGGATAAGCCTTGGGAGTGTCGTGTGCGATGTCCACGGTGCTGCGTAATGTCAGGACGACCTGCGAAATGATCAAAATCGAGCACACGCTGTTTGCGCTCCCTTTTGCCTTCCTGGGGGCGCTGCTGGCAGCGCGGGGCCTGCCACGGCTCGATCAGATTGGGTGGATTACGCTGGCGATGGTCGGGGCACGCAGTGCGGCCATGGCGTTCAACCGCCTGGTGGATGAAAAATACGACGCGGAGAATCCCCGCACGGCGCAGCGGGCGCTGCCCGCCGGACTGGTCAGCCGGCGTTTCGTCCTTGGTTTCATCATCTTCTCAGCAGCGCTCTTTCTGCTCGCGGCGGCGATGCTCAACCCACTGACGCTGTGGCTTTCCCCGGTCGCTCTGGGTTCGGTGCTGTTTTACTCCTACAC